>NZ_RCHN01000001.1 GCF_003671495.1 Ketobacter sp.
ATACCATAGCCGCCCTCAAAGCTACCCCCATTTGATACGAGTAAACAGCATGAGCACGACTTCTCTGGATAAAAGCAAAATCCGCATTCTGTTGTTGGAAGGCGTCCACCAATCAGCCGTTGAGAACTTCGAGCGGGCCGGGTACAGCAACATCGAATACCTGAAAACCTCCCTGCCGGAAGACCAGCTGAAAGAGAAGATTGCTGACGCTCACTTTGTCGGCATCCGTTCCCGCACCCAGCTCACCGAAGAGATCTTCGAAGCGGCGCAAAAGCTGATTGCGGTGGGCTGCTTCTGCATCGGCACCAACCAGGTGGATCTGAGTGCCGCCCTGGCCCGCGGTATTCCGGTGTTCAACGCGCCCTTCTCCAACACCCGCTCGGTGGCCGAACTGGTGCTGGCGGAAGCCATCCTGCTGCTGCGCGGCATTCCGGAAAAGAACGCCGTGTGCCACCGGGGCGGCTGGCAGAAGACCGCCACCAATAGCTTTGAAATCCGCGGCAAGACCCTGGGCATCATCGGTTACGGCAACATCGGCTCCCAGCTGAGCGTCATCGCGGAAAACCTGGGCATGAAAGTGAAATTCTACGACGTGGTCACCAAGCTGCCCCTGGGCAACGCATCCCAGGTAAACACCATGGACGAACTGCTGGAACAGGCGGACATCGTCAGCCTGCACGTGCCGGAAACCGCCGCCACCAAATACATGTTCGGCAAAGACCAACTGGCCAAAATGAAGCCCACCAGCATCCTGATCAATGCCTCCCGCGGCACCGTCGTGGACATTGATGCCCTGGCACAAACCCTGCGTGACAAAAAAATCCTGGGCGCCGCCATCGACGTGTTCCCGGTGGAACCCCGCGGCAACGATGAAGAATTTGTGTCACCCCTGCGCGAATTCGACAACGTCATCCTGACCCCGCACATCGGCGGCAGCACCCTGGAAGCGCAGGTGAACATCGGTGGCGAAGTATCGGAAAAGTTCATCAAGTACAGCGACAACGGCTCCACCATTTCGGCGGTAAACTTCCCCGAAGTGGCGCTGCCGATTCACGATAACGTGCACCGCATTCTGCACATTCACCACAACGTGCCCGGTGTGTTGTCCAACATCAACCGCCTGTTCTCCGACAACAACATCAACATCTGCGGCCAGTATCTGCAAACCAACAACAAGATCGGCTACGTGGTAATAGATATCGACAAAGCCCATAGCGAACTGGCACTGGAGAAACTGAAAGAAGTGGAAGGCACCATACGCTGCCGCGTGCTGTATTAAGCTTCAACGGGCTGAATAGCGCTGCTACACCCCAAGGCCACTTTGACCCAACCCGGGCAAAGTGGCCTTTCTTGATCGCGAAGACCCTTCACTGAAACCTTTTTGCCATTGACCCCTTAGTCACTCCGTTACTACCATGGCTCTGCAACCGATATGGATTTTGTACATTCATGCAGTCATGGAGTTGAATGATGCCCTATTCGTTACCCCACCAGGCATCCGCCCTGGAGCGCGCCGATCGTCAGGCACAATTAACCGAATCCAAACAGATTTACCAATACCACACCCGCATCGGAGAAACCCAGCACATCCGGGCGCCCCGCGCACTTCCCCTCGGTGAAGCCTTTTCCCGAATCGAAGACAGGTCCCTGACCCCGCCCAGCCAGTACCAACCCAAACTGCTCAACCGGGTTGCCAAGCTCGCGGCCAACATCTTCTACAATTCGTTTCTGTTAACCCGTGTGGCCAAGGTACGTCGGGATACCCTGGGGGATCTCTGGGCATTGGAGGACCAGCTGGCGGACGACCCCACCATGGAAAACATCAGCGCATACTACGCACAGCTGAGTTCCGTGGTATCCGAGTCCGGCGCCACCCGCGAGATTAGCGAATACCTGGACCTGTATCAGAACTGGTCCAACCAGGACGTACGGGGCCAGGGCGATGAATTGTTCAGCGACGCATTTTTTGCCCGGCAGGCGGTGGCCGGCCCCTGCCCCAACGTCATCAAACGGGTGGACCTGAACCTGCTGAACGAATATCGCAACCACGGCTTTCCGGTCACCGATGACATCTTTCTGGATAACTCCCCCTTCACCCTCATGGGCGATACCAGCCTGGACACCATGGCCCTGGAGCACCGCCTGTATGTGCAGGACTTCTCCATGATCGCCCACATTCCCGGTGCCAACCCCGGCGCGTTTTCCTTCGAGAAGCGTTTTGTGTTTGCCCCCATCAGCCTGTATGCGGTCACCGCCGATGACAACCCGCGCCTGCTGCCCATTGCCATCCAGATGCGGCAGAACGATCGCAACCCCGAGCACTGGGACCCGATTTTTGTACCCCACATGCCCAACGCCATGGCGCCGGGTGCAGACGAATCCAGTGCCGACTGGAGCTGGGAAGTGGCGAAAGCCGCTGTCGGCTGTTCCAGCCAGATTTACCATGAACATTTTGAGCACCTGGGGCTGGCCCACTACCTGATGGAAACCGTCAGCATGGTCACCCAGCGCTGCCTGCCCCAACAGCATCCGGTGCACGCTCTGCTGGCGCCCCATTTGCTGGGCACCCTGGCCATTAATAATTTTGCCCGTCAGGTACTGGTGATCAATCTGGGCAACCTGGATCAGTACATGTCCAGCGATATTGAAGCCTTCCGGCAGGCCGCCGCCAAATCCATTTATGAAACGGATTTGCTGTCGCGCATGCCTCGAGTGGATCTGGCCAACCGCGATGTGGCCGACCTGCCCTATTATCCGTATCGTGATGACGTGGTGTTGTATTGGGATGCCATCCACCAATACGTGCAAGAGTACTTGTCTGTGTTCTATGCATCCGACGCCGACCTGATCCAGGATCTGGACACGGACAACGGTGGCGAGCTGGGGGAATGGTGGCGCGAACTCACCGGTGACCTGGATATCGGCACCAGCCCCGGCAGCATCAAAGGCCTGAATTTCGGCACACTGAACAGCCTGGATGACCTGACCAATATCATTGCCTACATCATTTACAGCGCCTCCGTTCATCACGCTGCAGTGAATTTTCCTCAGGGGCATTATTACTCCAACGCCACCATCTGCCCCGCCACCGTATCACGGCCCACACCGGTACCCGGCAACACCAATAAAGGTTACTTCATGGAGTTTTTGCCGCCCAAACACCAGGCCATGATGCAGATGAATGTGATGATGGTGCTGGCCTCCATTCACTTCACCAAGCTGGGCCGCTTCGCAGACGACGCCTTCGACGATCCCCGCGTGCAACCGGCCATCCAGCATTTTCAGCAGGCACTGGAAGCAATCCGGATTAGCATCGAAGAACGCAATGGTCATCTGCCCCCGGATCAGCAGTACCATTACCTGCACCCGGACCTGGTTCCGCAAAGCACCAATATCTAGGCTTGAGAATTTAGGAGGCCACCATGTCAGTGAACCGACGTTTTTTTCTGCAGAGCAGTTGTGGCGCCGTGGTTGCCATAGCCGCGTCACCCCTGGTTTTTTCCCACTTTTTCGACAACCCGGGCTCCAGCACCACGCTGGTGATGAACACCATCCGCAAACGTTTTCCAGCGTTTGATTTCAGCGGCAACGCACTGCAGCAGTTTGCCAATATGATCGTACACAAGGATGTGATTCGCACCGGTACGTCCAGCTTTTCCCTGCAGGAAATTTTTGACACCAACGAACCCACCATCAGCTTTGAACGCTACATCATGCGGGAATTTATTCTCAACACCAATTACCTGAGCCACCAGGCTGCAGATTATCCGGGGTTGGAATTTGTGCCGTTTGAGCAACAGCAGGGGGAGTGGTTAGGGTAGAGCCATGACGTGCCGCACTCTGTAATAAACGATCATAAAAAGGCCCGCGAACAGCGGGCCTCTCGCACCTATGAACTTTTCACCGCGGTACGCCAATCGATTTCATGGCGGCTATCCCCCACCGGGATCTGCAACTGAAGCTTGCTGGCTTTGGCGCTCAAGCCGGGGCACACCAGTTTTCCCACGATCACTTCACCCGGTTCCAGTTGATGCTTACGCAGCAGCTCTTTCCTGTATTTCTCTTGCTCGGCCTTAAGCCTGGCAATGCGGGCCTCCTGCTCTGCCTCAAACTGTTCCTCTTCCAGTCTGGCCTGCGCCTGTTCCGGCGTGTCCGGGCCATCAAACAGATCCACCGTAGAATCCGCCAGATTGAGCAAGGCAAAGCCCAGTGGCTCTTCTTCCTCACTTTGCAGATCACGGGTCAGTTGGGCGATCTTGAGTTCCGGGTCCAGAGCCCGCTCTTCCCGTACCATTTCATCGGTGTCGCTGAATTGCCGGCATTGAATATTGGCGGGTTCAAACAGCACCGGTTGCGGGCCATTGTTGGTGATCACGGCCTCGAAGGCGTAGCCGTCTTTGCTGTATTGGGAATAGCCCACCAACACCACGGAATCCGGTTGCCGGGATTCAACGAACATGACCCCGTTTTTCCAGATCCCGGTGGATGCCACCGGCTCCACGGTTTTGATCGGGGTGACTGTGCAGGCAGAGGCCAATAACGCCAACCCTGGCAATGCGTGTTTTATAGACATAAAAAGCTCCCGTTTTCATGAAACATTCAAGACTCAACATCAAGGTTTGGACAACGCCGAACCCACTTCCGCAGCAGGGAAGATCCACAAAATAGACAGCCAGCACACAAAGCTGAGCGACCCAGCATCAGCCGCAACAGCCAAAATGCAAAAGCCGGTTCGTACGCTCCGCAAATAGCACTTATTCCTATTTGCATTTGAATATCATTATCGGTATGGTGTGCCTCTTTTTGAATCATTTCTGTTCTGCATTGCCAAACCCGGGGACCACCAGACATCATGCCAAAACTTCACCAGATCCTGCCTTCCGTTGTGCTGTGCACGGTCGCAGCCGACCTGCGAGCTTCAGACACCACCTCCTTACAGCCGGTGACCGTGACCGCGGACCGCACTGAAAAGCCCATTACCGCGATCCCGAATACGGTGAAGGTCATCGATAAAGAGCAACTGGATCAGCAACTGGCGGTCAGCACCAGCCTGTTGGACAGCCTGAGCTTTCTGGTGCCCAGCCTGACCCCGCCCCATCAGAAGATGAGCAGCAACGGTGTGACCTTACGGGGTCGTACCCCGCTCTACATGCTGGACGGCATCTCCCAATCCACCCCCCTGCGCAACGGCCAGCGCAGCGCCTTCACCATCGATCCCGCGTTCATTGAGCGGGTGGAAGTCATCTATGGTGCCAATGCGATCCAAGGGGTGGGCGCCACCGGTGGCGTCATCAACTACGTTACCGTGGACGCGCCGCAATCGGGGGATTGGTTGAACCGGGTGAACCTGGAACTGACCACAGACAACTTCGAAAGCGACGGCACCCACTACAAAGCCAGCGCATTGACCGGCAAGAAATTCCAGCAAACGGATTTTGTCTTTGGCGCGTCCTACCAAGTGGAGGATCTGTACTACGACGGCAATGGTGAAGCCATTGCGGTGGACCCGATCCAGGGGGACATCATGGACAGCCACGCCTGGAACCTGTTTGCCAAAGGCGGCCTGGACCTGGACGAACATCAGCGCCTGGAGATCATGGCTAACTATTTCGATATGGACGGTGACGGGGACTACCATGTGGTACCCGGTGATGTGGCTGCCGGTGTTCCCGCCACGTCCGCCGAGGGCCCGGGTGAAGGTGAGGCCCCCTACAACGAGGCCAAGAACCTCTCCCTAACCTACACCCACGACGATCTGGGGGCAGGCAAACTCACCCTGCAGACGTTCTACTACGATTTTTACGCTCTCTACGGCGGCGGCACCTTTGCCACGTTCCAGGACCCATCCATCGCCCCTGATGGAACCCTGTATGACCAATCGGCCCTGAGTTCCGAAAAGTACGGCGCCAAACTCACCTACGTGCGGGACAATACCTTCTGGCAGGGATTCCAGGTGGCCACCGGCCTGGATTATCTGCGCGACAAAACCTATCAGGAGCTGGCGCAAACCGGGCGCATCTGGGTACCCGACATGATTTTCAAGGGCTGGGCCCCCTTCGTGCAGGTTGAGCAACGACTGATGGACGATCGTTTGCGTCTTTCCGCCGGCGGCCGCTACGAGAACGTGGAACTGGATGTGCCTGATTTCACTACCGTTGCCAGTGCCGGGAACACCTTTGTGCAAGGAGGCAAGCCCACCTTTGACGACTGGCTGACGAACCTGGGTGCCGTATTTGAAGTGCAGCCAGGACTCAGCGTGTTCGCCTCCTATTCAGAAGGTTTTGATATGCCTGATGCCGGCCTCATCCTGCGCGGCGTCAACACCCCTGGCCAATCGGTGGATGACCTGGTGGACCTGCAACCGGTGATCGCCGACAACACGGAAATCGGCTTCAATCTGCGGCACGGCAACTTCGATCTGGCCGCCAGTTATTTCTGGTCGGATTCGGATTTTGGTTCCCGCATTCTGGTGGTGAACGGCATTGGTGAGATCACCCGGCAGAAAACCGAAATCGAAGGCTTTGAACTGGCCGCGAACTACTACTTCGAATCTGACCTGGTGACCGGTATTGCGTACAGCAAGCTTGAAGGCCGCTACGACAGTGATCAGGATGGATCGCTGGATAAAGACCTGGATGGACGCAACATCGGCCCGAACCGGGTGAATCTGTTTGCTGAAAAGCCGCTGACCGATTCGCTGTTTGCCCGTATCCAGTATTCCAAACTGCTGAATCGAAAATTCGACGGCGGCTTACCGGAACACAACTTCGACGGTTATGATCTGGTGGATTTGATCGTCTCCTACCGCCATGACCAGTTGGGTAACCTGACCGTCGGCGTGGAAAACCTGTTAAACGAAGAGTACATCACTTACTATTCGCAAACCCTCACCTACGTCAACGACTCCACCTACTTTGCCGGTCGCGGCCGCGCCATTACACTGGGCTGGAGTAAAGACTTCAACTGATCCACTGAAACAACGTGCCAACACACCGAAGTCCAACACACCAAAGTGCGCGGCTAATGCTGCGCACCCTACATAAATACAGCGGGCTACTGCTGGGGGCCTTGCTCACCCTGATCGGATTGAGCGGCAGCCTGCTGGTGTTTGATCACGCTCTGGATGAGCGGCTCACACCCGAGCTGCGTTCACTTTCACATCATTCCGGGGCGACACTGCATCAGGTACTCGATCAAGCCGTGCAGGCTGCCCCCACCGACACCCGGGCCACCCGCATCGACCTGGCGCGCCAGCCGGGCTCACCGCATACGGTGCGTTTCGACTGCCACCCCCCTCGGGATTGTGTGTTGGAAGTCAGTGTCGACCCGGCTACCGGCCGTGTGCTCACCCAACGGGAATGGGGCCAGTACCCCATGAGCTGGCTATACCGCCTGCACTACACATTGCTGGCCGGCAACACGGGCAAAACCCTGGTGGGTTGTCTCGGCATTGTGCTGTTGTTTTTTCTGGTGAGTGGCTTGTACCTGTGGTGGCCACGGCGCACCACGATTCGTAACGGGCTGCGCATCCGGCGTCGCCCCACCATCCGTTTCCTGCGGGAGCTGCATCAAGTGATTGGTGTCATCAGCGTGCCCCTGCTGCTGGTGAGCGCCCTGACCGGGATCACACTGGTGTTCTACTCACCGCTGCAGGCCGCCATCAACTCAGTGACACCGGTAGTATCCAAACCGAGCTTCAGCGTACACTCACAAGGCCAGCACCTGCCCCTGGACCGCCTGGTGGAAGCCGCACAGTCGACCTATCCCAACGGCACCCTGAAGCGGGTTTTTCTGCCGCGACATTCCACCAACCCGCTACAGGTACGATTCAATTTACCAAGTGAAAGCTGGAGCAACCATGGCGCGAGCGTGGTGTGGGTAAACCCTTACGACGCTCAGGTCCTGGGCACCTGGGATGCCGGCAATCTGCCGCTTGGCAACACTCTGCTCACCTGGGCCTTTCCGTTGCACAACGCCGATGCCCTGGGCCTGGTCGGGCGTGTCCTGTGGTTGATCGGCGGCCTGCTGCCCGGCGTGCTGTTCATGGCCGGGCTGTTGCACTGGTGGCAGAAAGCTAGAGCAGTTCCACGTCGCCGAAAATCTTGGTGATTTTAAGCGCCTTGTCCACCCGCTTCACTTCAATCCGTTCCGCCGACTTGCTGGACATCACCACCTGGCCTTTGTGGATCGCATCCTCATACACCACGTCGGTGATCACGGCCGTTTGTCCATCGTCGGCGATCTGCATCTGCAGATCTTCCACCCGATAGGTTTGATCGATGCCCATGCGCCAGCCGGCCGCCACATCTTTTATGTATCCATCCAGGCTATAGCGCTTGTTGCCACCCAGCTGGGCAGGGAACGCAATTTCAATGACCGCGTCGTCGGTGAACTGCGCACGCAGCAAGGTTGCATCTTTCTCCTCAACCGCCGATCGCATGGCCGATATCAACATATCCAATTCATATTCCTGGATCTTGGGCTCATTACAGCCCACCAGGATGACCAACATAAACAACGCGCATAATTTTCTCATCGAGCAGCCTCACCGTGCTTGCAAGTTATGGTTTTTTTGATGCAGTCAGTCTACAACAAAAAAACCAACTGAATGAACCGAATAGCACGATATTTGCGCGCCTGCTCGCATTCTGATTGAATCCGCGAAGAGTTGAGTGGGCACCCGATGAATAATCCCGGGTGCCCACAGGTTGGTATCACGCCATCGCGGCGGCTCGGAAAGGAATCACTTGCAATACACCACCGGCCTGCGCCCGCTGCTCCAGGTAATTGGTGTTCAACAAAAACTCCCGCACCACATAGCGATCAAAACTCACCGTGGGTACGCCGTCATCCATAATGTCCGCCAAGGCCGTGCCCGAGGTGCCGGCGCGGGAAAAGCCACGGCGGGCCATCAGCTCAGCAAACTGTTGCACACCCTCTTCATTGAGAGTTTCCCTGGGAAAGCGCTTGCGTACCGTATCCCGAACCAACGACACCAGCGAGTCCGTTTCAGAAAACAGTTGGCTGAACAGGGATTGGGAAGCCACCACTGCGACCACGGCACCGCAGCTGCTTTTCAAAAATAATCGTCTGTTAATCGACATAATGTTGCCTCTTGATGAGAAGTGGATGCTCAGATATTGGTGCTCTGCGGGATGTTGTTGGGGTGCAGATAGTGGTATCGCAGCCCCGCGGGCAACGCGGCATTACGGTTTTCAATCTGGGTGCCGATGGCCGCCAGATCACTTTGGAATTGCGCTATTGCGGAATCCACCCGCGCATCAGAAAAGGCATCCGCTTCGAACCGGCCCAAACGGGTGAACTGGAACGACGCCAGGATCATCATCTGGTTCATCTGGAACGTGGCCTGGGCCTCCGGCGGCAGAAACTCCATGTAATAGGCCTTGTTGGTCTCACCGGGGATGGGTGTGGGCCGTGACACCGTGGCCGGGCACAACGATGCGTTGGAGTAGTAATCCCCCTGGGGATAATTCACCGCCGCATGGTGTACCGACGAGGTATAAATGATGAACGCCACCACCGTCACCAGGTCATCAAAGGTCTGCAGTGAACCCAGGTTCAAACCCTTCAACACGCCCACGGAGCTACCCAGATCCAGATCCGTGGTCAGCTCGTACCACCAGTCACCCAGCTCACCGCCATTGGCGCGGTCCAGGTCACTCTGCAAATCCGCGGCCGTGGGGTAAAACACGCTCAGAAAATTCCCCACATAACTGTGAATCGCGTTCCACAGCGGTACGGCATCATCGCGATAGGGATAGTAGGGCAGTGCATCCACCGCGCGATTGGCCAGATCCACCGGGGGAATCAGTGCCAGCAAATCCGTCTGATAGATGGCTTTGGCAGCGGACTGACGGAAATCCTCAATCCGGCAGGACATATAGCGATCCACCGTGCCGCCGTTATTCACCAGGGTGTCGCGGCCAAAGTCGTTGATGGCCAGCGTGCCTTCAAGATGCGGCTTGAGAATGGCGTACACCGGATGCCTGCTGGAGAAACAACGATTGGTGGTCATGGAGGCGGATTCCACCAGGAAATGCGCACGCCCCAGATGCTCAAAGTACTCGTGATAAATCTGCGAGGAGCAACTGACGCAGGTTTTCGCCACCATCCAGCTCCAATCGGAGGTATTCACGTTGCCGCCATACACCATGGCATTGGGCATGTGCGGCACAAAGATGGGGTCCCAGTGATCCGGATTACGATCATTCTGCCGCATCTGAATGGCAATGGGCAGCAAGCGCGGGTTGCTGTCGGCGGTGACGGCATACAAGGCGATGGGTGAAAACACAAAGCGCTTTTCATCCGACCCCGCACCCGTGTGTCCGCTGGACAGGGACGACAACATGGAAAAATCCTGCACGTACAGACGGTCTTCTGCCGCCATGGTTTCCAGGTTGGTGTCGCCGTTCTGAGTGAAGGGCGAGGCCGCCAGAAAGATGTCATCAGTAATCGGCAGGCCATTGGACCGATAGGCGTCCAGCATGGGGATGGTCACCTTACGAATCACCGTGGGGCACGGCCCCGCCACCGCCTGGTTGGCAAACACCGTATCACTGTACAGCTCCGACCCTTTACCCCGCACGCCGGCCTGGGACCAGTTCTGATAAAGATCCAGGTATTCCTTGGTGTCATTGCTGGTGCCCGCCGACGTCACCACCGACGCCAGACCATCGTAATAGGCACTGATGTTGTCCAGAGTGGGATCATCCGCCAACTGGTCTTCCAATGCCAACAGGTCCCCCAAGGTATCATGGCGCACCTTGGCGTAGTTACGGGTCAGAAAGAATGAATGAAATAGCACGTTGGCGGCCATTTTGCCCACTGCACTGTTCAATTGGGGCTGGTACTCGATCGCAGAGCCGGTGCTGGTATCCACCATATTCCCGAAGGATTCTGCATCTGGCAGACTGTGTGGCGCACGGATGTGACTGCCGTCAGCCTCTGCCTGGCTGTAGCGATAGGTGGTTTTCGACTGGCTGATTTCTTGTTGACGCAACAAACGGTCACTGGCCGTATCGTTGTGCGATAAGGAGTAAGGCATACATAAATCCTTTTATGTTTATTAGTGTGTAGTCGATATAAATCCGTTTATATGCTGTACGGGTGAGCATCCTCCTGCGTGCAAAGTCAAAATGACCGCTGCCATACTACGTGACCGCCCGTTCACTTCCTATTTTTATTATGTAAATTTATTTAGACGCTCATGTTTCGCTACCGTGAAAGCCAGCACCTTCCTATTCGTTCATCTGCCCGTTCATCTGCCCGGCAATGGTATATACTGCTGTATCAATCCGGATTGAATTAAACGTCACTCACAACAAATCAACATAATGAACAACCAATCAAAACAGCATCCTGACTTTTCGGTGCAATGGCACGATTCATCCCAGGATTTTGAGTCGCGCATCTACATCGACAACCCCGATCAGAATACGGACGCCTTATTGCTGGAACAATTGCGTGAGCCGCTGATTCTTTTGGAAACGACGACAACCTGTGTCGCCGTCACTGAAATGTGCTGGAACGAGCCTACCTCCATATCCCTGGTTCCGGATAGGCCCGCCTTTTCCATGATGGTGTCTGCCTCACCCTTGTTTTCGGTGCAATACGGCTATGAAGAGGAACAGGATACCGCCGCGGCCATCGGCAACACACTGTTCCTGGTGCCCGGCAGGAAAATCACCGGCCACGGCAGCGCGGGCTCGTTTCGTTCAATCATGGTATCGTTTGATACGGCGTACGCGGAAACCCTGTTTGGCACACTGGGCGAACTCACCAGCGATCAGTTAACACGTGCGCTTTGCGTGCAGAATTCCCTGATCACCTCACTGCTGTTCCGCCTGATGAAGGAGGCGATGCATCCGGGAACCATGAGCGACGCGGTGGTGGATGCCTGCGGCAAAACCATGTTGGTGGAATGCGCACACTGGCTGAATTCAACTCAGCCGGTTGCGGACGTACGGGGCAAGCTGACCCCCAAACACCTCGCCATCATCGAGGAGTACCTTAACAGCACCCACGGCAAATTGCCCAGCGTAGCCGATATGGCCAAGGCGTGTGGATTCAGTGAGCGCCACTTTCTGAAGCTCTTCCGCGAAGAAAAGAAATGCACTGTGGCCCAGTACATCAAGGCCTTTCAGGTGGCCAGGGCCAAAACCTATTTGCTGGACACCGACCTGCCGCTAAAGGAAATCGCCTTCCGGTTGGGTTTCCGCTCCTATAACAGTTTTTCCTCCGCCTTTCGTGCCGCAACCGGGCAATCGCCCAATGCATTAAGGAAGAAACCCTAACCTGCCCCTCCTCAAAACCAACTCCGAAACTCATCACTCAATCTCCGATATTCGAAAGCCTTCGCCGTTGGCGCTCTGCCTTCCCCTGTGTACTCTAAAAAGAAAAAACAATTCAACAAGAGAGACGTTCTGTGAAGAATTCCATCAAGGCGCACGCCACTGACGCCACCCCCAACCGGACCCTGCAAAAAACCCTGATACTATTCACCCTGATGCTATCCATTGCCGGCTGCGGCAAAGTGGCGGAGCACACCACCGTACTGTTCGGCACCCTGTTCGACCTGCGCCCGCTGGGTTATCAGAGCAAGGAATTCTTCATTGAAGGGACCGCCCACAGTTACCTGCCGGTGGGGGAAATCAGCAGCGACGGCCAATGGCAAGCGGTGCAGCATGAACAGGCCGACTATCTTACCCGCATCGTGGTGAAACGCCCCATCAAGGCCGAGGATTTCAATGGTACCGTGGTGGTGGAGTGGAACAACGTGTCCGGCAATACCGACGCACCGGCCGAATGGAGCGCCGCCCACACGGAGTTTATCCGGGAGGGGTACGCCTGGGTGGGGGTCAGCGCCCAGCGCAAGGGCATCGACAATGTGGGCGACATCAGCCTGGTGAACTTCAACGCCTCCCTGAAGGCCTTGAACCCGGCTCGCTACGACAAACTGGTGCACCCGGGGGACAGCTTCTCCTACAGCATGTTTCACCAGATCGCCGAAAAAATTCGCGCATCTGGAGCCGTGGATTACCTGCAGGGCCTGCAGGTGCAACGCATGATTGGCGCCGGTGAATCCCAGTCCGCCGCGCGGATGATTACCTACATCAATCTATTCGGTAAAGCAGAGGGCGTGTTCGACGGCTTCTTCGTGCACAGCCGCTTCGGTTCCAGTGCACCGATTTCCGAAAGCCCCCTGCCGGAAGCCCAACCCCCAGCCATCGTGAAGATTCGCGAAGACCTGTACAAACCGGTCATGCTACTGCAGACCGAGACCGATCAATTTGTGGAGACTTTCCTGCCCGGCAATGCCTATGAAAACCGTCAGGACGACACCGAATTCTTCCGCCTGTGGGAAGTGGCGGGCACCGCCCACGCGGACACCTATAACACCCTTGGCTTGTTCGATCGAGGCGTCTCCTCCTACTACGCGCAACTGGTGTCGGTTTCCTACGCCATCCCCCTGATTGCACCCTGCGATGCCCCGGTCAACGGCAATCCGATTCATCACTTTACCGTTAACGCCGCATTCCATGCCCTGGACACCTGGCTGCGCAGCGGCATTGCGCCCACCATCGCGGATCGTCTGGCCGTCGCAGGCAGCCCACCGCAATACGTGACCGACGAATTTGGCAACACCCTGGGGGGCATTCGCTCACCGTACGTGGATGCTCCCCTGGCCCGGTTCGGTGGCATCGGCAGCGGCTCCACCATGTGCATGATCTTCGGCTCCATGGAAAAATTCAGCCCGGAACGTCTGGCCGAGATGTATGCATCCCGGGACGACTACCTGCAACAGGTGGAACAATCCATTGTGCGCTCACTGGAACAGGGTTTTCTGCGACCGGCCGACGCCGAGAAAATTCGCCAGGCATCGCGCACGATGTCAAAGACCATTCCCGAATAAACACCGCGCTCAGTTCGGCTGAGCACAAGGAGAAGAACATGCGTTGTTTACGTCTGGCCGCGACTTTGTTGGCGGTACTGTGGCTCAACGGTTGCGAATACCCATACAGCGGCGACGGCTATGCCATCGTTGAGGAAAACCCCAACGCTGAACCCTGGTTTGATGTTTTTCGCCCTCTGGACCTGACGGCGGTAGTGAACGAATCCGGCCAGCTGCTGCCGGTGATTGTCTGGGCCAACGGGGGCTGCCTGCGCAGCAACTTCACCTGGCAACCCCTGTTCAAACGCTGGGCCGCGCAAGGCTATGTGGTGCTGGCCATGGCAGAAGAACCCGGCCGCGGCGCGCTGGGCACCAGCAACGTACAGGACCACGGCGCACTCATTGACTGGGCGCTGACCCAGTCCCCATACGCAGACATGATAGACGCCCACCGAGTCGTGGCCGCCGGCAACTCCTGCGGCGGCGTCACCGCGCTGGGCCTGGCGGCGGTGGACGCACGGGTGGCGGCCGTGTTCGTGCTGTCCGGCTCCAGTGCCATCGGCTCCACCAGTGAATCCATCATGCAGGCCATTGACGTGCCCGTCGGTTACGTCACCGGCGGCCCCACCGACATCGCCGGCGGACCGGCCCGCTCGGATTTTGATGCCCTGCCGGCCGACGCTTCGGCCATGCTGGTACAGCGCGTCAGCGGCGGCCATGTTACCGTGTCCACCACCGTTGCCATTCTGGAAGAAGTGGCCGATATCGCCCTCAACTGGATGAACCTGGCCCTTGATGGTGATGAAGCATCCTATCTGGAATTAACTTCGGAGACCGTGTGCGCAACGTGCACCCCGGGCGACTGGGTATTGATTGAGAAGAATATGGAGCGGTTGGTGGAGTGAGTCCCCCCCTACCCTTTCGGCAGGTCCAGATTATACGGATACAACGCCAACGGTTTCACCTTGGCGGGATTGTGCGCCTCATGAAAATCCTTGCGGGCATCCCAGGCTTTTTTGTAGCGATAGAATGGAATGGTGGGATACAGATGATGGGCCAGATGATAGTTCTGATACATCATTAATACACTCATCACCCGGTCCCATCCTTCCCGCATCAGTGTGGCCTGATAGGGGTTTTCGCGATGGGTATAGACGTGGGGCACATGGGGCAGGTACATGAACACAAAGCACACCAGCCACACCATACCCCGGGACGGAATAAACCAGAGGATCAGGGTTTCCAGGGGAAAGAACCAGGCGACGGTGCCGATGATGGCATAGCCCATGGCCATCTCGAAAAAGATCCGGTTGATGTTGAGGTCCGGATAATATTCTTTGTGTTTGAAATAGAAAAACAGATAGCGGAAATCCCAGAAGAACCACAGGAACGCGGCGTTTTTGAAGGAGCAGGCCACGCCGTGATCCGGGTCCAGCTCTTCGTTGGCAAAGCGGTGATGCTGCATGTGCATGACCATCAACATCTTGCCGCTGTTGCCGGGCAGGTAGGTCTGCATCATCTGGAAGAACACCCATTTATTCACCCAGGGAATACGCGACACCGCATTGTGAGACGCATCGTGGGCGGGGGTGAACTGCACGTAATAGGCGATGATGTTGATGAGGCAACCGGCCCACAGGGATAAGTGCCCATTCAGGCAGGCCATCCACACCGCCACGATCATGATCTGGGTGATGATCAGCAGACCGAAGGTGGGCCAGGCCAGGAGCGGTTTGCGACGCAATTCCGCCAGCGCGGCTTTTTCCCTAAGCACTTGTTCTGATTCTTGTTCTTCTAATGGCTTCTGCAGAGCCACGGAATTCGCGGTGGTCATGTCAGCCCCTCCCTCGCGTTAGCACGTATCCCAAACCGTCCGATGATACGTGACCAAACAGTCACCCCGCCATGACCAAGTTGCTCAAATCCGTTGACCGTTGTCAGCAAATGCCAGCTATAACCCCCACAGAAAGGTATACACAAAACCCGCGGCGGCGCTCAGGCCAATGACCCGCAGGATGCTCCACTGCAACGAATACAGCAGGGCCACACACACGATTCCCCAGCCCAGGGACGGCACATCCAGACCATATAAGGCCCCATTACCCCACCCATCCGGGAACAGCACATGCTCGCCAAAGAACAGGGCCAGGTTGAGGATCACCCCCACCACGGCTGCGGTGATCCCGGTCAGGGGGGCCGTCAGCTTCAACTGGTTACGACTGGCTTCCACCAGCGGACCGCCCAGCAGGATGAACAGGAACGAGGGCAGGAAGGTAAAGAAGGTCACCACACAGGCGGCCAGCGCGCCACCCAGCACCAGGGCGTCCGGCCCCAGCACGGCTTTGGTCCAGCCCCCCACAAACCCGACGAAGGCCACCACCATGATCAACGGCCCCGGTGTGGTTTCCCCCAGGGCCAGCCCGTCCATCATCTGGGTGGCCGACAGCCAACCGTAATGCTCCACCCCACCCTGCACCACATAGGGCAGCACTGCATAGGCGCCACCAAAGGTGAGCAGGGCCGCCTTGGTAAAGAACCAGCCCATCAGGCTGAGATCGTGGGCGGGGCCAACGGTGGCCCACAACAGCCCCATCACCAGCCACCACAACCCCAATCCAACCAGTACCGTCATCACCAGGCGCTGGCGAGAGAAGCGGGCATGCTCGGGCACGGGGGAGTGGTCACCAATGAGGGCATCCACCACGCCGTTGCTTTTCCGGGGGCCATGGGCCACAGCTGCCTGAAAAATATGGGGCAGCCAGCGCATACCCATCCACCCCAGCAGAGCCGCCCCCAGCAAAATGGCCGGGAACGGGACCTGAAACACCGCCATGGCGAGAAACGAGAGCCCGGCAATACCCCACAAATACCAATGTTTCAGCGCCCGCGAACCAATGCGCCAGGCCGCCAGCAGGACGATGGCGGTCACCGCCGGTTTGATGCCATAGAGAATCCCCGCCACCAGGGGCAGATCGCCGAACGCCAGATAGATCCAACTCAGCAACATCAGCAACAACAACGACGGCAGCACAAACAGCGCACCGGCCATGATGCCGCCTTTAACGCCGTGCAGCAGCCAGCCGATGTAGGTGGCCAGCTGCTGGGCTTCCGGCCCGGGCAGCACCATGCAATAGTTCAGGGCATGCAGAAAACGCTGTTCCGAAATCCAGCGCCGCTTGTCCACCAGCTCCTGATGCATCATGCTGATCTGTCCGGCGGGCCCACCAAAACTGATGAATCCCAGCTTCAACCAATAGCCGAATGCCTGTTTCAGGCTCACCCCTTCACGCTCGTGCTGCACAACGACTCCCAAACAACCACTCCAACAATTCGTTACGTAAATAATCATTGCCAGACGCTGGCCGTGGTCCTACATTCAGGCCTATCAGTACCCAATGTGGATATCATGAGCCAGCGCCAGATTTACCTCGACAACCTGAAGACCCTGTCCGATCAATTGATTGCCGTGCAGGCGCCCATTCGCATCCTGGACAGCATCAAGTGGCCCAACCAGTGGCGACAGCAATTCTTTGATTCTGGCATGCGTTGGTTACCGAATGCCGACGCGGCCTATTACCAGACCCTGGCGTTGAATTTCAATCCCGATGACAAGCAGGAAGAATTCCGCGCCCTGAAAAAGCAGATCAAACGCAAGCTGGGCAAGCAGGACCCGTTGGGCAAGCTGCTCACCACCACCACTGAACAGTACATCAAAGTGATTGAGCTGTTGAAGGCCCGGGGCAAAAAAGACTTTGGCCGCTTCAGCACCGAGCTGTACGGTTCCGCCCAGGATCACCTGTTCGGCGACAAGCGCTCCCTGCTGGAAGTGGGGGAACAGCTCTGCGCCATCTTTTCACAACCGGCGGCCCAGCACATCGCCTTTGCCCAACCCAAGCAATACGACGCCACGGCGGCAGTGGAGATTCTGCAAAAGCGCCTTAACCGCTACTTCACCCAGGGCGAGCTGAAGGTGATCCTGTCCGACGGTATCGTTTCCGACGCCGCCGCCGGCGGTGACAGCATCAAGATGAATTCCCGTTCCCACTTTTCCGAGCGGGATCTGCGGGTGCTGGAGGTACACGAAGGCTGGGTGCATGTGGGCACCACCCTCAACGGACGTCGCCAGCCCTACGCCAGTTGGCTGAGCGTGGGCTCCCCCCGCATCGCCGCCATTCAGGAAGGGTTGGCCCTGCTCATGGAAACCCTCACCTTCAGCAGCTTTCCGTTTCGCGCCCGCCGGGTCAGCGACCGGGTCAGCGCCATTCACGTGGCGGAACAGGGGGCGGATTTTGTGGAAACCTTCCATCACCTGCGGGATCGCGGCCTGCCGGACGCCGACGCCTACACCACCACCCAACGGGTGTTCCGCGGTGGCATGGTAAAAGGCCGCTCGGTGTTCACCAAGGATTTATCTTATGTGAAAGGCTTTGTGGAGAACGTGAATTTCATCCGCAGCGCCATTGGCGCCGGCCTGCCGGAACTGATTCCCATGCTGTTCGTGGGTAAAATCACCCTGGAAGACATACCGGTGCTGTATGAGGCCTATCTGGAGGGCATCGTGGAACCGCCCCGTTATATGCCGGAGATGTTCCGGGACTTAAACGGGCTTTACGTGTGGTTCGGCTTTTCCAACGGCCTCTCCATGGTGGACATGAAGCGGGTACAGAAGCATTACCTGAAGACCTTTGACGACATCACCCCGGTATGCCCCCTGGAGATGGCACCTGGCCGCAGCGGGGAAGGCGACCAGGATCCGCTGCCCTGACCTACCAACGGGCGATAGCCTTAATCTATCAAAATCGTTAAAATGATTCATTTCACTTAATGAGAATCATTTGCAATTATTACCTCCACGAACTTGATACTCACTCACTATCACCTCAGGAGGTGCACCATGACCAAGACTATCAGTTTCGCAGTGATTCACATGGGTGTGGCCTTCACCGTGGGCTACGTTATGACCGGAGACATCGTCGTGGGCGGCGCCCTGGCATTGGTTGAACCCATGTGCAACACGGTTGCGTACTACTTCCACGAAAAAGTGTGGAACCGGATCCAACACCGCGCCGCGACCCCGGCCCCGGATCAGGTGATTCACGCCTGATCCGCTTGATCGGTTACCCCTCCTCAACCTCTGCCTCAACCCCTTTTACTTCCTCCTTGATACAACCAGGCACAGTCCCCTGCGCTTGGTTGTATGGGTGTATCCGCGTAAGATGGCGTTTTTATTCAGGATACTCACATGTACTACGGTGAACGACTCAACAGCATCAGTCATCTGGTGGGGGCAAGTCTGGCCCTGGTGGCCCTGGGCGCCCTGCTCACCGTCAGCATCCAGAGCGGTGACCCCTGGCTGATCACCGGCTTTACGGTGTTCGGCGTCAGCATGGTGTTGCTCTACACCATGTCCACCCTCTATCACAGTTTTCACCCGCCGCACCTGAAGCGCATTTTCAAAGTGCTGGATCACGTGTCCATCTATCTGTTGATTGCCGGTTCCTACACGCCGTTTATGCTGGTCAGTACGCGGGCCGGTAATGGCCTGTGGATTCTGGCGCTGGTATGGGCGCTGGCGGTGGTGGGCATCCTCACCGAAGTGCTGCTGAAAGGCAAAGCGGTCAAAGTGGGGCAGATGGTGATTTACCTGGCCATGGGCTGGGCCTGCTCCCTGGACATGGCTAACCTGAAGGCAGCGCTCCCAAAGGACGGATTCTTCTGGCTATTGAGTGGTGGCATCGCCTACACCGCCGGCATTGTGTTTTATGTGCTCGACAAAATGAACCGGCTCACCCACGCTCACGGCATCTGGCATTTTTTTGTGTTGGTGGGTTCCAGTGCTCATTTTATTGCTATCATCGGCTACGTTCGATAACACCACTTCAGTCGCCAATCTATGCCAAATATCTTTGATAAACGCGCACTCCACGGGGTGATTCTGAGCGCCCTGCAAGGGCTGGTGGACAACGCCCAGGCCGCCGTGGATCGCGCCTATGAAACCGCCACCCACGAAGAAAACATTGCCGAAAACAAATACGATACCCTGGGTCTGGAGGCCTCTTACTTAACCCAGGGGCAAGCCCGTCGTCTGGCGCAATGCAATGCCGACCTGACCGAGTTCAGGGCGCTGACGCCGAAAGATTTTGGTGAGCAGGATGCGATCAGCATCGGGGCATGGGTGCAAGTGATGGATGACCAGCGGCGGCAGCAGATTTTTTTTCTGGGGCCCGCTGCCGGGGGCGTGAAAGTTCGATTACTTGGCCACGAAGTGGTGGTGATTACCCCCTCTGCGCCGTTGGGAAAAGCGCTGCTGAAATCCCACATCGGGGATGAGGTGACCGTGAATATCGGCGGCAAAGCAGCCCATTATGAGATTACCGGGATCGGCTGACACTAGCCTGGGCAGGACCATCCAAAATAAAAAACCGGGCGCAAAGCGCCCGGCCGAATCACAAGGATTCTAAAGCGATTCCAACATCTCCTCGTAGGTGGTGTCGTCAATCATGCAGCCCCACTGTTCGGTGGCTTCCCGTACGGTGGTCAATCTCCAGTAACCGGCGTTATGCATCAGGCTGCGCAGCAGTCGATTATTCAAATGGTGACCGCTGCAGTGCCCGACAAAGCGTCCGTAGATGGGCACGCCCGCCAGGGACAAATCGCCCACAGCATCCAGCAGCTTGTGGCGCACAAACTCATCCTCAAAGCGCAGACCTTCTTCGTTCACCACCCGATCGCCGTCCACCAGGATGGCATTGCGCAACGATCCACCCTGCGCCAGACCCAACACCTGCAAGGTGGCCAACTGGTCTTCGAAGCCGAAGGTGCGGGCGGCTGCGATGTTGGTGTCAAACATTTCCTCCGTGAGGGGCATGGAGTAGTTCTGTTTGCCGATGGCCTTGGATTCAAACTCAATGGTCACATCGAACCAGGGGCGTGGGCAGGGCAGGAAACCGGCGTAGCGATTACGTTCCTGCACCCAAACCGGGTTGGTGACCACCAGCGCCCGACGCTCCCGTTTCTGCACCAACAGGCCCTCAGCCTGGATGCGCGTCATGAATCCCTGGGCACTGCCATCCATGATGGGCACTTCAGGGCCGTCCAACAGTATCCGGCAGTTATCCACCCCACAGGCGCTCAAGGCGGCCATCAGGTGCTCAATGGTGCTCACCGACACGCCAAAACCGTTGGTCACGGTGGTGCTGAGCCGGGTATCGGTCACCGCGTGCCAGCGGGCCGCGATTACCTGCTGTCCGGGGTCGGCATCCAGGCGTTCAAACACATAACCGGTGTCGGTCTCTGCCGGCAGCAGCGTCATGCTCACAGGCTTGCCGTTATGCAGACCGCGTCCCACAAAATGCACAGGACCGGACAGGGTATGCTGATAAAAGGGGGTTCGCGTTGAAGTTTTCATAACCAGTTCCTCGTTGTGTTTCACTGAGTTCAGATTACGAAAACATGCCCCCGGCCACTGGTCCCTCCCCGCCAACCTCAGGTAAACCATTTGTCATTTGCCGCCAACCGTTTATCCTAAGGCCTGTTCACACGCCACAGGCAGAAAACTCAAGGAGTTACGCACGGTGCCAGCCTCAACTCTCAGTTCCTGGGCCCGTCTGGTATGGGAAGAATTGAACGCCCGCCAACTGGATGCCAATGCCATCTTTCGCCAGGCTGGTTTGAATCCCGCCAAGCTGGGCAACGCTGTTGCCCGTTTTCCCGTGGCGAACATGATTGAGCTGTGGCGACTGGCGCAGGAAGCCAGTGGTGACGACGGGTTTGGTGTTGCCACCGGGCAGCGCTGGAACGCCACGACGTTCCACGCCCTGGGCTTTGCCTGGCTGGCCAGCAACTCCCTGGGCGAAGCCCTGCATCGCATGTCCCGCTATGGGGCCTTTCTGAATGACGGTTTGCTCTACAGCCTGACGTCCGAGCAGATCCGTTACCGGTTCCGCATCCGTCGTGACCCGGCGCAGCTGCCGGAGCAGCAGTTCCCACGCTCTGACCCCTCTGCCGATGCCGGGGTGGTCGCACTGCTGAAAATGTGTCGCCAGTTGCTGGGGGAGGATTTCAGCCCCGTCGAAATCACCTGCGGCCATCCCCCCAACGGGGGAGCGATTCTGTTGGAGCAGTTTGCCCGCTGCCCCATACGCTATGATCAGGATTATCTGGAGATGGTGTTTGATCGTCAGGACATCGAGCGCACCTTGCCCAGCGGCAACGACGAGCTGACCCAGGCCCATGAACAGATTATTCTCAAGCACATGGCGGATCTGCAACCGGACAATCTGTCCACCAAAGTGCAGCTGGCGATTCTGGACCAACTACCCTCTGGCAACGTGAAAGAGGCGGACATTGCATCGCAGTTGGGGCTCAGCTCCCGCACTCTGCAACGGCGCCTGCTGGAGGAAGGGATTAATTTTCAGGGTTTGTTACAAACCGCCCGCCAGAAACTCGCCGACCAGTACATCCGCGACGAGAATCTGTCCATCAGCGAGATAGCCTACCTGCTGGGCTTTTCGGAGCAGGCCAATTTCACCCGCGCCTTCAAGCGCTGGACCGGGTGCTCCCCCACCCAGTTCCGGCAACAGGAATTGCTGGCCGGTTAGTCCAGGGCCGCAATGATGCGCTCGGCAAAGCCTTGCAACACCGCCTGATCGGCCATTTCCGCCGCGTGCTTGCGGGTACGCAGGGTATGAATAGACGTGGGCACCAAATGGAAATGCAGGTGGGGAACGGTCTGGCCAGCATCGGCACCGCTGAGCTGGAACATCATGATGCCTTCCGTGGAAAACGCCTTTTTCAGGGCATTCCCCACTTTCTGCAGGGTAGCAAAGCAGGCTTCATAGTGGGTAGCCGGTAATTCGAACAGGGTTTCCGCCGCCACCTTGGGAATCACCAGGGTGTGACCATCCGCCTGGGGCATGATGTCCATGAACGCCAGGGTCAGTTCGTCTTCATAGACCTTGATGCAGGGCAGCTCCCCACGCAGAATTTTGGCAAAAATGTTCTGGTTGTCATACGCCATAGTGCAGCCTCTGGTTAGTGTTTGAAAATCACTCTGATGGGCACTAAGGCTAACGCGATTAAGTGCAAGATCCTAGTGTCCGCATCGGCTATTTCATCGGTTGCAAAGCGCGCCGTGAGTTTAAAGTGCAATGAGTTCATGGCATAGTGGTCGGCGTTTCGCTGTTGACCCGCAAGGAGCCCCCATGAGCACTGAAGCTGAACTGCCCAAAACCGTTTTGATCACCGGAGCCTCCGCCGGCATCGGCAAGGCCCTGGCCCATGTGTTCGCCGCCAACGGCTTTGATGTGGTGTTGGTGGCCCGACGGGAGTCAAAGCTGAACGAAGTGGCGGCAGCCATCAAAAAGCAATACGGCCAGATGGCGTATGTGCTGATTGAAAACCTGGCAGACCCCGCCGCACCGCAACGCATTTTTGACTGGTGCCAGGCGCAGCAGATCAGCGTCGATGCTCTGGTCAACAACGCCGGCTACGCCCTGCACAACGAGTTCCTGGAGGCCCCCTGGCAGGCCCACCTGGACTTTCTGCAGGTACTGAACGTGAGCGTGGTACAGCTCTGTCACCTGTTCGCCCCCGCCATGAAGGATCGGGGCTACGGCCGCATCATCAACCTGGCGTCGGTGGCGGCCTGGTCGCCGCAATTGAAAGGCAACCTGTACGGCGCGGCCAAGGCGTTTGTGGTGGATTTCAGCCAGGCAATCGATCTGGAGCTGCACCCCCACGGCGTACATTGCACCGCGCTCTGCCCCGGCTTCACCTTCAGCGAATTTCACGACGTCATGGGCACCCGGGGCCAGGTCAGCAAACTGCCCCGCTTCCTGTGGATGACCGCGGAAGAAGTGGCCCAGGAAGGGTTTGATGCCGTAATGGAGGGCAAGCCGGTGCACGTGCCCGGCCGGGTCAACCAGGGCCTGACCCAGGTGATGTCCATGCTGCCGTCTTCGCTCAAACATTATCTGTCGAAGCAGCAGAAGGTGATGTAATCCCCGCGACCAACGCTTGACTCGCCGCAGCAACACTGTAAATATATACAGATATTTGGTCAGTTTGCAGGAAGCAACCCCATGAAGATTCTGGATCAGGTCAGGGACGCCGTGCGCGTGCGGCATTACAGTATTCGCACCGAAGATGCCTACTGCTATTGGGTGCGCCGCTTTATCTTCTTTCACGGCGCCCGCAATCCCGAGCAGTTCAATGACAGCCACGTGAACGCCTTCCTGTCCCACTTGGCGGTGAATGAAAAAGTCAGCCCCTCCACCCAGAACCAGGCGTTGAATGCGGTTCTGTTCCTGTTCAAGCACGTCCTGCACAAACCTTTTCCGGAGGACATTGATTTCACCCGGGCCAAGCAAAACCGACGCCTGCCAGTGGTGCTCACCCAGGAAGAAGTACAGCGCCTGTTCTGCCAATTGCAGGGCCGTGACTGGCTCATGGCTGCACTGCTGTATGGCTCCGGCTTGCGCCTGATGGAATGCGTCAGGTTGCGGGTGAAAGACATCGATCTGAACCGCTGTGCCATCGTGGTCCGGGACGGAAAAGGCGCCAAGGATCGGGTGGTCACCCTGGATGAGCAACTGCGTCCCCACCTGCGCATTCACCTGGCCCATGTGCGCAACCAGCATCTGCAGGATCTGAACCGCGGTGGCGGCCAGGTGTACCTGCCCTATGCCCTGGAACGCAAATACCCCAACGCCTGTCGGGAGTGGATGTGGCAATACGTGTTCCCGGCGGCAGCGGAATCCATTGACCCACGCTCCGGGGTTCGGCGCCGACATCACATCAGCGAACAGTTATTGCAGCGGGCGGTCAAGCTGGCTGTGCAGGCTGCCGACATTGCCAAACCCGCCACCTGCCACACCCTGCGTCATTCCTTTGCCACACACCTGCTGGAACGGGGTTACGACATTCGCACGGTACAAGAGCAACTGGGGCACAAGGATCTGAAGACCACACAGATTTACACCCATATTCTGGAGCGGGGCGCAAACGCGGTGAAAAGCCCCTTCAGCAGCGTGGTGCAGCCCCGAGCCATGGCCTATCGGGTGGAAGACAACAACGACAAAGTGGAAGAACCCAGAGGGCTTTATTTAATCGCCAGCTGAGCCTGGGCGGCAAAGGTATCCAGGTATTTGAGGGTACGGGCGAAGACATCCCGGCGGTACAGCTCCAGCTCGTTCACCACATGATGACGCACATTGGGCATATAGATCACATCGGTGCCATTGAATACACGCTGAAACTGGGGGATGTTGGCTTGCCAATCCACGGTCTGGTCACTTTTCCCCTGGATGATCAACAGCGGAAACTCCACCGGTGGATGACGCTCGATGTAGGGAATCCACTGCTTGAGTGCACCCACCCATTTGGCCGACAAATAGCGCGGCTGCAGTGGATCTTTCTCACGGATGAAGCGAGCGAATTCCGGGTCATTACTGTTGTCGGAAAATTTGCGGGCCACAAAGTCCCGGAACGGACTCACCACAGAGTGCAGTCGCTTGTTGAGGAACCAGTGCACCGGGCGTATCAGGGGCGCATACAACACCACACCGGAGAACGGGATACGTTCTTCCAGGCCACCGAACTGCAACAGATACTCAGACAGCACGGCACCACCGGTACTTTGCGCCACCGCATGCCAGGGGTGCGGCGCATAATCCTTTGCCAGGCTCAGCACCTGTTTTAACACCGGCCCATATTGGCGAAACGAGGATATGGCCGCACGGGAACCGGAGGACAGGCCATGGCCCGGCAAATCGAAGGCAATCACCGCATAGCGATTGCGGATCAGCGCTTTGATCAGGTGGTTATAAATGCCCACATGATCGTAATAACCGTGCACCACAAACACGGTGCCCTTGGGGGAAAGGGGCACGTAGGCCTGCACCACGATGTCAAAACCCGAGGCCCGGGTTTTGCCCATATAGACTTTGAGATCGTTGAAGCGTTTTTCGAAATCCAGTCCATAGAAGCGCCGGTAAGCCTGGATCGGCTCAGGAAGGCTGCGTCGGTTTTCCAGGGAAAACGGCGGCAATTTCTGGCGTAATTCGACCGGGATGAACTTCAACCTGCACTCCATGCGCGACTGTGGTGGGTTCTGGGCATTATAGAATTTAATAAAAAAGGGAGCCAGTGCTGCTCCCTTTTTTACGTGCTCTGTTTTTGCGTGCCAGCTTCGCTCAGGTGCGCTGCCGGGGTTGCCGCACTTATTTAACTTCCTGGTTCAACTCGCCTTTTTCGTAGCGCTGGAACATGGCTTCCAGGGAAACCGGGTTGATTTTGCTGGCATTGCCGGCGGTTCCAAAGGCTTCGTAACGGTCAATGCAGATATCCCGCATGGCGGTTACGGTTTCTTTCAGGTATTTGCGGGGATCGAACTCAGCCCGGTTATTGGCCATAAAGCGACGGATGGCACCGGTGGACGCCAGCCGCAGATCCGTGTCGATGTTCACTTTGCGCACGCCGTACTTGATGGCCTCGACGATTTCTTCCACTGGCACACCGTAGGTTTCACCGATGTCGCCACCGTATTCGTTGATCACCGCCAACCAATCCTGGGGCACGGAAGACGATCCGTGCATGACCAGATGGGTGTTGGGAATGCGCTGGTGAATCTCTTTGATGCGGCCGATGGCCAGGATGTCGCCCGTGGGCGGACGGGTGAACTTGTAGGCGCCATGGGAGGTGCCAATGGCAATGGCCAGGGCGTCCACGCCGGTATCCTTCACAAACTGGGCGGCTTCTTCCGGATCGGTCAGCAACTGGGAATGATCCAGTACGCCTTCGGCACCCACGCCGTCTTCTTCACCGGCCATGCCGGTTTCCAGGGAGCCCAGGCAACCGATCTCGCCTTCCACGGACACACCGCAGGCATGGGCCATGTCCACCACGGTTTTGGTGACGTGGACATTGTAGTCGTAATCTGTGGGGGTTTTGCCATCCACACCCAGGGAGCCGTCCATCATCACCGAGCTGAAGCCCAGCTGGATGGAGCGCTGGCAGATGGCTGGGCTGGTGCCGTGATCCTGATGCATCACCACGGGGATATGGGGGAACTCCTCCACCGCCGCCAGAATCAGGTGACGCAGGAAAGGAGCACCGGCGTATTTGCGGGCGCCGGCCGAGGCCTGCACGATCACCGGGCTGTCGGTCTTATCCGCCGCTTCCATGATGGCGCGCATTTGTTCCAGGTTGTTTACGTTGAATGCGGGCACGCCGTAACCGTATTCGGCGGCGTGATCCAGCAGTTGTCGCATACTGATGAGAGCCATGTTCCAGTGCCTCGTTTTAGTTCGTGAATGTCGGGAAACTTGTCGTGTTGTGCTTTTACGTGCTGTTAAGCATCTTCGTTGTCAGTGTGTCGCGGAGCAGTGCCGGGTTGCAGGGTCGCTGCCAGCACATCCCTGTGCGCTCGACAGCGGCCGTCCATGGCCGCTGACGCCCTGCAACCCGACACTGCTCCGCTCTATGAATGTCGTGCCAATTCCGTTACTGGCCACGCTCATGCAGCATGGCCACCGCCGGCAAGACCTTTCCTTCCACATATTCCAGGAAGGCGCCGCCACCGGTAGAGATATAGGATACTTTATCGGCTACACCGTATTTGTCCACTGCCGCCAGGGTATCACCCCCACCGGCGATGGAGAAGGCGGCACTGTCGGCAACGGCCTGGGCCAGAACCTGGGTGCCGGCGCCGAACTGATCCACCTCGAATACGCCCACCGGGCCGTTCCACAAAACGGTTTTGGCCGCCAGGATGATGTCTGCAAATTGCTTTGCAGTGTCCGGGCCAACATCCAGAATCATATCGTTGTCGCCCACTTCCGCCACCGCTTTCACCACCGCCTTGGCGTTGCTCACGAAATCCATGAAATCCTCAATGGGGCCAGTGACTTCCGCCACCACCACATCAGTGGGCAGGGGCACTTCCACCTTGGCGGCAATGGCCTTGGCGGTGTCAATCAGGTCGTGTTCACAGAGGGATTTACCGACGTTGTAACCCGCTGCCGCCAGGAAGGTGTTGGCGATACCGCCCCCCACGATCAGCTGATCGCACTTTTCCGACAGGGCATTCAATACATCCAGCTTGGTGGACACCTTGGAGCCGGCCACGATCGCCAGCATGGGGCGCGCGGGTGCCGCCAGGGCCTTTTCCAGGGCATCCAGTTCGTCCGCCAGCAGGATGCCGGCGCAGGCCACCGGCGCAAACTTGCCCACACCGTGGGTGGAGGCCTGTGCCCGATGCGCGGTGCCAAAGGCGTCCATCACAAATACGTCACACAGGGCGGCATAGGCCTTGGCCAGGTCTTCGCCATCTTTCTTTTCACCCGGATTGAAGCGCACGTTTTCCAGCAACACCAGCTTGCCAGGTGCCACGTTCAAGCCCTTCTGCCAGTCCACCGCCACGGGCACGTCGAAACCCAGCAGCTCGGATAAGCGTTTGGCCACCGGTGCCATGGTGTAGGGAGCGTTCTCCTCGGCAGAACCACCTTCCACCGGTCGCCCCAAGTGCGACATGAGAATGACGGATGCCCCCTGTTGCAATGCCAGCTCCACGGAGGGCAGAGAGGCGCGGATGCGCACGTCGCTGGTCACTTCGCCATTCTTAACGGGCACGTTCAAATCTGCGCGAATCAGTACGCGTTTGCCTGCCAGGTCCAGATCGGTCATCTTAATTACGGGCATCGGTATTCTCCGTTGGGTTAATCAAAAGAAAGCCAGTCGGTGTCGAGCGCGATGGTTCCGCGCAGGATTTGCAGCGCACGGGTGACACTGTCTTCAAATTCGAGATCCACTGCCATGGTGGTGGTAGTGCCTTGGGATACCTCAATGGTGCCGGCAGGATTGATCAGGACAGATTCCAGGGACGGCGCGTCCACAACCCCATCCGCATCATTGGTTCCAACCGGAAAATCGTACACCGCGGCCCGGATACCACCATCGAACACAACATTCAGGGTCAGGCGAATGTCGTTGCGGGTGTTGATCGCTTGCAGCTGGAATTGGTCATCCGCGGTTTGGCTCAGGTTGGTCTCTACACAGACCTGTTCCCAAGCGGCGTTCGCCACCGGCAGGGTAACGGACACATCCGCCAACACGGCAGACACATCATCACTGACCTTGTTGAAAAGCAACTCGGTTTGCGTAGAGCCGTGACTGAGGTTCACCGTCAGCGTAGTGTCGTCAATGATGTGTAAACTGGATACTCCGGCAGCATAGAACTCAACCACATCGTGATCGATATTGGCCATGAGCGTATCACCGGACAGGCAATCTGTGAAATCCAGATACTTGCCTTCGTCGGTTACGATCACCGTCTGCCGATGAATGGAGTAGGTTTCCCCGGTTGCGGTGTAGTAATCCCTTTGGGTTCGCATCCAGGTGCCTTCCAGATCCGGGCCCGAGCTGTAGGTCCCACCAGGGTCATCGGAACCGGAGCTTCCGCCCCCGCAGGCGCACAATCCCAGACTGGCCACCAGCAATACATTCCATTTCCGCATTCTTGGTCTTGCCCCACTGTTTTCTGAAACCAACTAAATCAGAATTTCCACCAGATCCAGCAAACGATGGGCATATCCCGTTTCATTGTCATACCAGGCGACGATTTTGATCATGCCGTCGGTGACGATGGTCTGGGTTTCATCGTAGATGGCGGATTCGGTGCGATTCAAAAAATCCACACTCACCAGAGGCTCGCGGCAATACCCCAATATTCCGCTGAGCTGGCCCTGACTGGCCTGCTCCATCGCCTGGTGAATCTGGTCTACCTCTTTCACGGCTGAATTCAACATCAGGGTTAAATCCACGGCCGCCACATTCAACGTGGGCACTCGCATGGAGTAACCCGATATTTTGCCTTCCAGCTGCGGCAGCACCTTTTGCACGGCACCGATACTGCTGCTGGTGGTGGGAATCAGGTTCTGCGCGCCAGCCCGGGCCCGTCGCAGGTCACGGTGCACATGATCCAGCAACACCTGGTCACTGGTGTAAGAGTGGATCTCGGTCATAAAGGCCTGCTTGACGCCGAAATGATCATCCATTACCTGCAACAGGGGCGCAATACAATGGGTGGTGCAGGAGGCGCTGGAAATCACCTGATGCTGTGCCTGCAGTTGCCCATGGTTGATGCCATAGACGATGGTGGCGTCCACCTCATCGAAGGCTACAGCGCCAATGATGACCCGCTTGGCCCCGGCCTGCAGATGGCGGCTGGCGTCTGCCCGGGCGCGAAACTCGCCGGTGCATTCCAACACCACATCGATGGCCAGCTCCCCCCAGGGACACTGGGCTGGGTCCGCCACCTGCAACAACAGGATGGAATCCCCATTCACCTGCAGCACAGTATCCTGCGCCAGAGTGACCGGCGTGTGAAAGCGGCCGTGAGTGGTGTCGTAACGGGTCAGATGGAGCAAAGACTCCGGTGACCCCAGGTCGTTGATTGCCACCAACTGGATCTGGCGGTTGCAACCCTGCTGCAGGTTTTCATACAACGCCCGCAGCATGTTGCGACCAATACGGCCGTAGCCGTTGATGGCGACCCGGATCGGCATATCAGCGAATAACGGATTCCACGGTGGCAACCACATTGTCCACGGTGAAACCAAACTGTTTGAACAGCTCACCGGCCGGGGCGGATTCGCCGAAGGTTTCCATGCCGACGACGGCGCCATCCAGGCCCACGAACTTGTACCAGTAATCTTTCATGCCCGCTTCCACCGCCACCCGGGCACGGACGGAGGCCGGCAAAACGGATTCACGGTAAGCCGCATCCTGCTTGAGGAACACATCCACGCTGGGCATGGACACCACCGACACCTGCTTGCCTTTGGCAGCCAGGGCTTCTGCGGCCTGCATGGCCAGCTCCACTTCGGAACCGGTGGCGAGGATGATGGCATCCGGACTGGCCACGGCTTTCAACACGTAACCCCCTTTGGCGACATTGCTCAGCTGCTCGTCGCTGCGCGCCATGGGTGCCAGGTTCTGGCGCGAGAAGATCAGGGCAGACGGCCCGTCACGACGCTCGATGGCGGCTTTCCAGGCCACGGCGGATTCAGCCGCGTCACAGGGGCGCCACACCGACATGTTGGGCGTGGTGCGCAGGTTGGTGAGCTGTTCGATCGGCTGGTGAGTGGGGCCGTCTTCCCCCAGGCCGATGGAGTCGTGGGTGTACACCTGGATATTCTGTTGCTTCATCAGGGCCGCCATGCGCATGGCGTTGCGGGCGTATTCCATGAAGATCAGGAAGGTGGCGCCGTAGCTGATGAAACCACCATGCAGGGCGATGCCGTTAATGGCAGCCGTCATCCCGAATTCGCGCACACCCCAGTAGAGGTAGTTGCCAGCCGCGGCTTCCGCGCTGACGCCTTTGGCGTCTTTAAACAGGGTCAGGTTGGAGCCCGCCAGGTCGGCAGAGCCCCCCAGCAATTCCGGCAACATGTGACCGAACGCATTCAGGCAGTGCTGGGATGCCTTACGGGTAGCAATTTTCTCACCGGCTTTCTGGATCTGCTGGATGTAATCGGTGGCTTTGGCGTCCCAGTCTTCCGGCAGCTCGCCTTTCATCCGACGATCGAATTCCGCTGCCAGCTCCGGGTATTCGTTGCGATAGTTGTCGAACAGGCGCTGCCAGTCGGCTTCGGCCCGGGCACCCTTCTCCTTGGCATCCCAACCGGCATAGATCTCGGCCGGCACCTCGAACGGAGCGTGGTTCCAGCCCAGCTGCGCCCGGGTCAGGGCGATTTCGTCCGCCCCCAGCGGGGCACCATGGCATTCTTCCTTGCCCTGCTTGTTGGGGGAGCCGTAACCGATGACGGTTTTGCAGCAAATCAGGGTGGGTCGGTCGGGGTTGGCCTTGGCCATTTCCACTGCGGCGATCAGCTCTTCAGCACTGTGGCCGTTGACGTTGGGAATCACGTGCCAGCCGTAGGATTCAAAGCGTTTTGGGGTGTCGTCGGTGAACCAGCCTTCCACTTCCCCGTCGATGGAGATGCCGTTGTCATCGTAGAACACCACCAGCTTGCCCAGGCCCAGGGTACCGGCCAGGGAGCAAACTTCGTGGGAAATACCTTCCATCATGCAGCCATCACCCATGAATACGTAGGTATTGTGATCAACAATATTATAGGGGCCACGATTGAACTGAGCCGCCAGTACCTTCTCGGCAATGGCCATACCCACGGCGTTGGCAATGCCCTGCCCCAAGGGCCCGGTGGTGGTTTCCACCCCTGGGGTATAACCGTATTCCGGGTGGCCCGGGGTTTTGGAGTGCAACTGGCGGAAGTTTTTCAGGTCGTCGATGGAGACGTCATAGCCGGTCAGGTGCAACAGGGAATAGATGAGCATGGAACCGTGGCCGTTGGAGAGCACAAAACGGTCACGATCCACCCAATTGGGGTTGCCCGGATTATGCTTCAGATAGTCGCCCCACAGTACCTGGGCAATGTCCGCCATGCCCATGGGGGCACCTGGGTGTCCGGAATTGGCTTTCTGAACGGCGTCCATGGAGAGTGCGCGAATGGCATTGGCGAGTTCACTGCGGGTGGGCATTGGGGGATGCTCCTAAGTAATTTAGTTTACGGTACCCATTTTAGGGGGCGCTATTGTCGCTTAAAGGAAGGCGGTCAGCAAATCCAATGCGTCAAAAGGTCCAAGTCATCCCCATCCCCAGGGTCCTGGGCTCTGCCAGGTTCCAGGCGGAGCCATTCTCCGTATAACCAAACACACCCTGCCCGAAGACATGTAAAGGGTATTGCTCATCGAACAGGTTACGCACCCACAGGCTCAGCACGGCGGCACTGCCACGGGGCCGCGCGTACAGCGCCAGATTGGAGATCTGCCGGGAAGGTACGCTGTCCCCGTCAGCATCCTGGGGCACGATGGAATAGGCCCCGGTGTAATTGCCCTGCCATTCCAGGCGATACCGGTTCTGCCCGGTGTCCTCCCAGGAGTAATTCAGACTCAGGGCCAGCTCATGGGTGGGTGCCCGGGGCAGCCGGTTCCCGGTGAGGGTTTGTCCACTGCCGGGGGAGGAGAAGCGCAGGTATTCAGAATCCAGGTAGGTATAGTTGCCCGCCAGCTCCAGGCCCTGCAGGGGTTTGAACCGGACATCCAGTTCCGCCCCCTGGATGCGGGCCCGTGGCGCATTGGCGCCGGATTCCAGACCGGCGTAGACCTGCAGCTCATCGTAGTCGAGCTGGAACAGGGCGCCGTTGACCTGCAACCGCTGATCGAAGAAATACCCTTTCCAGCCCAGTTCGGTGTTCAGTGCCGTCTCCGGTTCGGCGCTGGCCAGGGCCGAGTCCGGGGAAATCGCCAGCATGTTGAAGCTGCCACTTTTGAATCCGGTGGCCAGGCGCCCGTACAGCATCACCTGCGGATTCAGTTGATACTCCAGGGACAGGGCATAGGATAACTCCCGCCAGTGATCCCCGGTTTCCACCCCGAAGTCCTCGCTGTTGATGAGCCCCACATCCAATGGATCACCACCGGTCACCGACAGGTCAAAGTCCTTTTTCACATAATCGCCCCGCAACCCCAGGTGCAGAGACCAATCGACCGCAAAGTTCCAGCGCGACTGGATGAACAAAGCCCAGTTGGAAACCTCGCTAACGGCATCATAGCGGGTGGTTCCGGGGGTTTCGTCGGTGAGGAGGGCGCCGGCCCCCAATAATTGCATGAGCCCGGTGAGATCCCCCAGTTCATCACGGGAGGTTTGCTCTTGGGACAGATACACACCGCTCTGCCATTGCCAATCCTGCCAGCTCTGCTGCAAACGCAGTTCCTGACTCAACTGCCAGCTTTTCTCGTGGGCGCCATTGGTGGATTCGGGAAACAAAATCGGCAGCACCGGCAACTGAAATTCGTAATCACCACTGACATAGGCGGTGCGGGATTCCCAGGTACCGTAATCCTGTTCCAGCTGATAGGTGACCATCAGGCTGTAGGTGTCCCGCTCCGTCGTGCCATCACCGGCAATGGCCACCCGTCGCTCATTATTGGCATAGGGCACCAGAGCGCTGCCACCGAATGCGGGCAGAGGCGTTTCCCCCTGGTACGTGCGGGCCGGGTCCAACCCCCGGTATCGACTGTATTCCAGCAGTAGCCCCAGGGCCTGATCCGAGCCTTGCCAGTGCCATTGTTCCCGTGCAATCAACTCTTCGAATTCACCCTGTTCCGATCCGGTCACCACATTCTCCAGGTAACCCTGCTGCTCCCGGTAACTCAGGCTGAACCGGTTGGCACTGTGGTGGCCAACCTGTTGATTGTTGATGTTCTGCAGCGCCCAGCCCCGCTGATTCACCGCCGTGCTCAGGCTGTTGTAATCCGCCAGCTCGGGCTTGCGATAGACCACATTAACGGCGCCACCAATCACGCCTTTGCCATAGAGGGTGCCCTGCGGCCCCTTCATCACTTCGATCTGCTGTACATCGAACAGCTGCTGGTTCTGCAATCCAGGGCGGGCGATGCTGACCCCGTCCACCAGGTAGGCGACCGATGGATCGTCGCCGGCACCGGAGACATTGGAGCCCACGCCACGGATGTAGAGTTGGGGTGTAACCTTGTTGTACTCAGTAATGACCAGCCCCGACACCCGTTGATCCACCATCTGCAACGAGTCGAGCAACGGGGAATACAAATTAACGGGTTCGAGCACGGCAAGGGAGAAAGGCACCTTTTGCGCGAGCGACTCGCGTTTCTCAACGTGCGTCACCACATCGGTGATTTCCAGTTCCATGAGTTGTTCCAGCGAATAGCTGAACAGATCCGGAGGACTGTCCGCCACAGCGAGAACAGGCAGCAGTGTGATGGCGGCACAAAAGCGGTGCGGTCCCTTTATCATTGTTATAACGACCCGATACAAAATCCATCTGCGGACATTCCAGTACTGACAAGCATAGGACGATCGTACCGCGACGTCCAACTGGGTTTCGGGCAGGCAGGTTACTGGGCGGGATACTCGTGATTGCGAATCACCTCAAGGAAATCCGCGCCAAAACGCTCCAGTTTGCTGTCCCCCACGCCTGACAGTTTCAGTAAGGTGCGCTCGGTCATGGGCCGCTGCTGCACCATCTCCCGCAGAGTGGCATCGTGGAACACCACGTAGGGGGGCACGCCATTCTCCTCCGCCAGTTTTTTACGGCAGGCCCGCAGGGCGTTCCACAGGGGTAGATCCCGCTCGTCGATTTCCACCGTACGGGAGCGCTGGGTCAGGCCGGCGGATTTTTCCGGCGCCTTGCGTAACTGAATGCTTTCCTCACCGCGCAGCAGGGGTCGGCAGCGTTCGGTGAGCTTGAGAGCCCCATAAGCATCCGCATCCACCTGCAGGTAACCCCGGGCCACCAGCTGGCGCACCACCGCCCGCCATTCATTGGTACTGAAATGGCGGCCAATGCCGTAGGTGGACAGTTGATCGTGATGGAACTGCTGCACTTTCTCGTTAGTGCTGCCCCGTAACACGTCGATCACATGGTTGGCGCCGAAGCGCTGGCCGGTGCGATAGACACAGGACAAGAGTTTGCGGGACGCCTCGGAACCGTCCCAGGTAATGGGTGGCTGCAGGCAGCAATCACAATTGCCGCAGGGTTGATCCAGGGTTTCACCAAAGTAGCGCAACAGGGTCTGGCGCCGGCAGCTGGTGATTTCGCACAGCCCCAGCATGGCATCCAGCCGCTGCCGTTCCAGGCGTTTGAACTGCTCACTGCCTTCTGAAGTGGCGGCCATCTGTCCCAGTTTGACCACATCCTCCAGGCCATACAGCAGCAGCGCGGTGGCTGGTTCCCCATCACGACCGGCACGGCCGGTTTCCTGATAATAGGCTTCCACACTCTTGGGCAGATCCAGGTGCGCCACAAAGCGTACGTCCGGTTTGTCGATGCCCATGCCGAAGGCGATGGTGGCCACCATGATGATGCCATCCTCCCGCAGGAAACGCTGCTGATTGTGCTGACGCAGCTCCGCCGGCAACCCGGCGTGATAGGGCAGCGCATTAAAGCCTTCATCACACAACCATTGCGCGGTCTTTTCCACTTTATTGCGGGACAGGCAGTACACCACCCCGGCATGGCCTGACTGCTCCTCCCGCAGAAACTGCAGCAGTTGCTGCCGCGGTTTGTCCTTCAACTGGATGCGGTACTGAATATTGGGCCGGTCAAAGCCGCTGATGAAATGCTGTGCCGCTTGCAGGTCCAGCCGTTGCGCGATTTCCTGGCGGGTACGCTCGTCCGCAGTGGCCGTCAGCGCCACTCTGGGCACCTGGGGAAACTGTTGGTGCAGCAGGCTCAATTGCAGGTAGTCGGCGCGGAAATCATGGCCCCACTGGGACACACAATGGGCTTCGTCGATGGCAAACAGGGACAAGCGCGCCCGCTGCAGCAGATTCAGGCAACGGGGCTGGATCAGCCGCTCCGGGGCAATGTACAGCAGCTCCAGTTCACCGTTCAGCAATTGATGCTCGATCTCGGCAGCCTGCTGGGGCGCCAGGGAGGAATTCAGAAAGCCCGCTTTCACCCCGGCGGCGCGCAACGCGTCCACCTGATCCTGCATCAAGGCGATCAGGGGCGAAATCACCACCCCGCAACCCTCCCGGGCCAGGGCCGGAATCTGGTAGCAGAGGGACTTGCCGCCCCCAGTGGGCATGATGACCATGGCATCGCCGCCCTCGATGAGGGTGTCGATGATGGCCTGCTGCTGGCCACGAAACGCGTCGTAGCCAAACACGTGCTGCAAGATGTGCTGGGCGGAACTGGATTGAACTGAACTCATTCGGTGGCAAAACCGCTTGTGGAATCAAAGCGGCAGGATACCAGATCAGAGGGATTCTGGCCCGCGCCCTGAACCCGATTGTGCCGTTTGCGACACGCGCGCCATAGGGTCGCCCACTTGGCGCCCCACCCCAGAACGACAATGCCATCACCCCTGTCGCATTTCTCACAATCCCCGGAATTGGGCATTTGCGGCGTTGTCGGATTAACGACAAGCGCTTCTGGCGGATTCTGACAAAATCTAAAAAAGCGCCGTATTATCAAAGCTCTAGGCATAACAAGCCGCCCCCTGCCAGCTGGCACATCCTCTGCACTTAAGAATCAGGGGGGCACTCCCAACATTGCGCCCAGCATCGCGCCCAAGCAAGGCCGCACAGGCCAGGCGTTTCCAGTTCAAGCACGTTATAGGAGTCGTATTATGGCCCGAGTCGGACTTTTTTTTGGCACCACCACCGGTAAATCCCGCAAGGTTGCCAAGATGATCAAAAAGAAATTTGATGACGAAGTGATGGCAAAGCCCGTCAATGTGAATCGCGTCGAAGCGGAAGAATTCCTGAGTTATGACTTTCTCATTATCGGTTCCCCGACCATGGGCGAGGGTGAGCTGCCGGGACTGTCTTCCGATTGTGAGGAGGAGAGCTGGGAAGAGTTCCTGCCCAAGTTGGAAGATGCCGACATGACTGGCAAGACAGTGGCCATCTACGGTCTGGGAGACCAGGTGGGTTACCCCGATGAATTTGTGGACGCCATCAAGGAGCTGTATGACTTTGTCACCGAGCGGGGTGCCAAAGTGGTTGGTGCCTGGCCCGTCGACGGCTACGAGTTCGAGCATTCTGAAGCCGTGGTGGACGGCAAGTTCCTGGGGCTGGCCCTGGATCTGGATAACCAGTCTGCACAGACAGAGGCGCGGTTGGATGCCTGGCTCAGCATCATTGCGCCGGCATTCGATCTGCCGCTGTAGTGCTGGCCTGGATGCCACAAAAAAGGAGCTGACCGGCAGCTCCTTTTTTTGTGGTGATCTTGCTCCGAGGTGATCTTGTTCTGTTTAAGACCGGCGGTCGGCACTGAGGATTACGACAGCGCGGGCACCGCTTCCTTAGGCGCGTCACTGGATGCATCACGGTTCAGACTGACATCACCGATCACTTCTTTCACCACCAGCTCCTGGTCTTCCAGTTCACCTTCACCCTCGACGGTGATGATGCATTTCTGCAGACCCTGCCGGGATGGCAGGTCGAACATGGTGGTGCGCAGCAAAGATTCCAGCATGGCGCGCAAGCCGCGGGCACCGGTGCCCCGTTTCACCGCCTGACCGGCGATGTAATCCAACGCCGACTCGGTGAACTCCAGGTCCACATTCTGGAACAGGAACAACTGCCGGTATTGCTTGGTGAGTGCATTGCGGGGCTCCAGTAAAATCCGCTTCAAACTCGCCACATCCAATTCATGCAGGAAGGTGATGATGGGAAAGCGGCCGATGAACTCCGGAATCAAGCCAAACTGTTGCAGGTCATCCGGTTGCAGGCCTGCCAGCAACTCATCGTTGGACAACTCGTCGTCCTGCTTGATGGGCGCGCTGAAACCGATGCCGGTGTTCGGTGGTCGCAGCCGCTTGCCAATCACTTCCGTCAGCCCTGGGAAGGCACCACCAACGATGAACAGGATGTTCTGGGTGTTGAGAATGACTTCCTCACTGCTGCCATCACGGCGACCGGACTTGGGCAGGTGCACCTCGGTGCCTTCCACCATTTTCAACAGCGCCTGCTGCACACCTTCACCGGAAATATCCCGCACCGCGCCCCCGCCGGTACCGCGCTTGGCGAGCTTGTCAATTTCGTCGATGTAGACGATGCCCCACTGGGCCTGCTGCACATCACCCTGGGCTGCTTCCAGCAAGCGTTTGAGCAGGCTTTCCACATCATCCCCCACATAACCAGCCTGGGTCAGGGAGGTGGCATCCCCCACCACAAAAGGCACGCCGATGATGCGGGCCAGGGTTTTCACCAGCAGGGTTTTACCGGTCCCGGACGGCCCGGCCATCAGAACATTGGATTTTTCCAACTCCACCTGTTCGGCGTCCAGCTGGGAAATGCTGGCGGCAGCGCCCTGGTTCATCAAACGCAGATAGTGATTGTAAACCGCCACCGACAGGGTTTTCTTGGCTTCGTCCTGGCCGATGATGTACTCGTCCAGAAAATGCTTGATGGCGGCCGGGGTCTTCAACTCCGGCTCCACCGCCACCGCTTTGCGGCCCCAACTGCTGACCACCTGAAACGCCAGTTTGACGCATTGCTCGCAGATGTGACCATCGTTGCCAGCAATGAGCGGCACTTCCGCGCTTTTTTCCACCCCGCAAAATGAACAGGCGGGTACCAGCGATTCAACAGGTGCGTTTTCTGCCATGACTGCTTTCTCCAATTCCGGGCTGAGTCATTCCGCCGTGGTGTTTGCGGGGGTGCTCAGCACTTGCTTGAGCCAGCGTTTCTGCTCGCGCACTCGCTGCCGCTGCGTCAGCTGTTCCTGTAACGCAGGCAATACGTCCGACAATGGCGCTTTGCTGGCGGGTTTAATGGCTTCACACAGCAGGATGTGAAAACCGTTATCGGTCTGGATCACCTCACTCAACTGACCGGCGTCCATGCGAAACAGGACGGCATCCAGTTCGGGATACAGCGTGCCCTGCTTCACCTCGCCGATCAGCCCACCCTGCAGAGCGGAAGGGCATTCGGAATGCTGCAACGCCTGTTGCTCAAAACGATGGGGGTGTTTTTTCAAGCGCCCGCGGATGGTTTCAATACGGGCGCGGGCGTTGGCCTCGGTGTTCTCAGCAAATTCTTGGTTGATGGTGATAAGGATATGGCGCACCACCCGGGTTTCCTCTTTGGCAAATTTCTCCGGGTGCAGGTAATAAAACAAGCGGGCTTCGGTTTCGTCCACCGTGTCCACGGTGCGGCTGATATAGTTCAGCACTGCCTCCACACGCAATTCCCGTTCCACGGCAAAACGCAGGGTCTGTTCATCCAGTCCATTGGCGGCCAGGGCGTCTTCGAACTCCTCATCCGATACATAGCGTTTGCGGATCATCTGCACCGCTGAATCCAGTTCCGCCTGGGGCACCATCACTTTGCGCGCTTCCGGTTGCTGCAGTATGGCCCCTTCCATGAACATTTCGCGCCGGGCGATGTCGGTGGCTTCGCGGGTCTGCTGAGGGCTCATACCATCGGGATTGGTACCAAAGCGCTCACTGGCAATGCGCAGTAATCGGTAGTTGATGGTGTCGGTGCGTGCCATCTCAGCTTGCATGGCCATGGTCCTGCTCATCCTGTTCCCCGGCCAGGGCCTGCTCGGGAATCTCATACAGTTCATCGTCGCCGGAAAAACGCACCAGGTAATACATGGTGCCCGGCTCCCGCACCACCTTCTGGATTTCCCCCACCGTGCCCTTGGTGGCAATCACCTGCCCGCCACTGGCCAGGGTCACCCTGGTGATCACCTTGTCGCGAAACTCAAAGCGATTGGGAATCCATTCTGCGGTGGCCGAGATCAACTCTTCTTCCCGACAGCCGACGGTGCGGCCCTCGTCCAGAAAGTGCACCCGATAGATCAACTGATCCTGCAGATAGGTACCCACATCATAGACACAACCGATGGCACCGCGCCGAATCAGCAATTCCCCCACTTCCATACCGGGATAGGTGCCGTCGTTGCGTACGTTGCGCGTCAGACGGACTTCTTCACCATATTCATAGGCAGGCTTCATGGAACACCTCGACTACTGATTACGGACAACCGGATTATTTCAACAGGCTGTCCACGGACACAAATGTGGTTTGCGGACCTTGCATTTTAAATACCTTGAACACTTTTTCAGTGAGGGCATCCGACTCCACAAAATCCTGGTAAGCCTGCGTCAGCAGGGCTTTGTACAAGGCCGCCATGGCGTCGTCGTTGCCTTCATACTGGGTCACCATTGCCTGGTTCTGGCTCAGGTAATCATGGAACCGTTGCATGATATGGAGGCGATTGACATGGACCACACTGGCATCGAAAGGGATGTCAAAGAACAGCAAAAAATCCTCAGCGGAACTCAGTTCCTCCATCAGATCATCCAGTTCACCCTCTTGGTATTTGGTTTCAGTACTCATGTCATTTACCTCACAGAGATTGAGTGGGAGCGCGGCTTACGTTTACACTGGTTTATTCACTGGCGGAACCGGCCCGGGTCACTACCGCCGGACCCATCGCCTGCAGCAATACCCGGGCGCCCAGACGGTCGTTGTTATCCAGTTCGATCACTTTATTGAGCATGGCGACCCCTTCCTGGATATTACCCATGCGCAGATTCAGGTAGCCGGCGCCTTTCAACGCCAGCAGATAGAAACGCACAATGGTGAAGGATTGCATAACGCCATTGGCCAGATCCGCAAATTCCAGCTGCCGCCAGTGTTCAGGAAAACTGATCTCGCCCGCCACCGCGGCCATCGCTTCATAGGCCACGTTCAACGCATCCTGATAGCGGTGCTGGTAGTAATAAAAGCGGTACAGTGCCACCAACACAGAAAGGTTGAGCGGTGCGATGGCGTAGGCCTTGAGCAGGCATTCCTCCGCACCGCCATCGGAATATTGCTCCGAGGCAGATTGAATCAGCTCTGCAACATCCTGGGGCATGTCGTCATCAAAATAGAGTTTCTGCCCTTCAAAATCCTGTAAATCCATGAGGCGTTCCCTTTTATACATTAAGCCGGTGATACATCAAGCTGCCGATTACACCCGCTTCAATGCGCGTTCCACTTTGCCACCGGGGTAATCGCTTTCGCACACTTGGTTATCCACATCACAAGCTGCATAGCCGGTGGCGGCCAGTCCGGTATTCAATTGCCCTTCCAGGGCATCAATCCGTTCCAGTAGACATGCAATGGCTTTGCCAACGGGGTCTGGAATCAGATGGTGGTCCAGGTCAATGCCGTAGGGATTCAGTTTTCCCACCTCCCGCAACTTCACCACCTTGCCGGGAATACCCACCACCGTGCACCCGGTGGGAACATCTTCCACCACCACCGAGTTGGCGCCCACGCGGCAGTTGTCCCCCACGGTGATATTGCCCAGGATCTTGGCACCGGCACCTACCATGACGCCATTACCCAGGGTGGGATGGCGCTTGCCTTTGTTCCAGCTGGTACCCCCCAGGGTCACCCCGTGATAGAGGGTGACGTCGTCGCCGACGATGGCGGTTTCGCCCACCACCACACCGGCACCATGATCGATGAAGAAGCGCTCCCCGATTTTGGCACCGGGGTGAATATCCACATTACTGATAAAACGGCCGATGAAGGACAATAGCCGGGCCGGGTAACGCCAGCCTTTCAACCACAGCCGACTGGCAATCCGATGCAGCATCACTGCATGGACGCCGGGATAGGTCGTAAGCACTTCAAGCACGGTACGCGCTGCCGGATCGCGCTGAAAGACGCTGGCAATATCGTCTTTCAGCTGTTGATACAAGCTCTTTCGGCTGTGGGCCGCGCGCTCGATCACTGGACCGCGGCTACGACTGGCATGGTTTGACATGACTCTGCTCCCCGTTGATTCGGCTGGCGTGCCCCGGTCAGCGCTGCGTTGTTAACGATGGCCACATACAGCAACAGCAGGTCTTTCGGCTGCGGGCTGCGTTTAGTGCGGGTCACCTCGTGACGAACCTGTTGCAGCAGGATGGGCACCTGCCAGTCCGCCAGTTCCACACCCAGATCCTGATAGGCTTTGATCAGCATGTGTTTGCCGGAGTGCTTACCCAGCACCATGCTGTGTTCACGGCCCAACTCACTGGGATCGAGACCCTGGTAGTTACGTGAATCCTTCATCAGGCCATCCACGTGGATGCCTGCTTCGTGGGTGAATACACCCTGCCCCACAATACTTTTCTGCCAACCCACCAAACGACCGGAGGCCTGCTCCACCAGACTCGACAGCGCGGGCACGCCCAAACTGTCCACACCGGTATCGATGCCATGCAGGTTCTTCAGGCCCAGCACACATTCTTCCAGGGCGGCATTGCCGGCCCGCTCCCCCAAACCGTTCACTGTGGTGTTGATATGGGTGGCGCCACCCAGCACCGCCGCCAGGGTGTTGGCGGTGGCCAGGCCATAATCGTCATGGGCGTGCATTTCGATTTCAAGATCGGTGCCGGCGCGCAGTTGTTGCATTTTCTGCATCACCGAAAACGGCTCCATGATGCCCACGGTGTCGGCAAAACGGATGCGTCGGGCCCCTGCACGCTGGGCGACTTCTGCCACCCGCCGCAGGAAATCCATATCGGCGCGGGACGCATCCTCGCAGCCGACACAGACGTCAAACCCAAGGTCCAGCGCGGCGCGAACCATACGCTGTATTTGGGTGATGACCCAGTCCCGGTCCCGACGTAGTTTGTTCAGAATCTGCTGATCCGATACCGGTATGGATAAATCCACAATATCCACACCCACATCCTGCACTGCCAGCAGATCTGCTTCAAACATCCGGCACCAGGCCATCAACTTGGAGGGCAATCTGAGATCGGCAATCGCCTGCATTACCTCGCGCTCCTCGGCTCCCATGGCGGGTATTCCGATTTCCAACTCACCCACACCGATGTTGGCTAACTGCTGGGCGATGGCCAGTTTCTCCTCCGCTGTGAAGGCGACTCCGGCACTTTGCTCACCATCCCGCAAGGTGGTATCGTTGATCACGACCCGAGGTTGCTGCTGGCTCATAAGCACTACCTTTTCAGATGACCGTTGTTGTATTGAGCGTCAGGCATAGACAGGTGCAAACGCCTGTTCCGGATTTTCCACCGGGCCGTTTTCTCCCCAGTAGGGAGACAATTTACGCAGTTTGGCCACAATGGGCGGCACCGCTTCAATGACCCGCTCAATTTCTTCCATGGTGTTGTAACGGGACAGGGAGAAACGCACTGTGCCGTGGGCTGCCGTGTAGGGAATACCCATGGCTTTCATCACGTGGGATGGTTCCAGGGAACCGGAGGTGCAGGCCGAGCCACTGGAGGCCGCGATGCCCATCTTGTTCATCAGCAACAGGATGGCCTCCCCTTCGATGTACTCAAAGGCGATGTTCAGGGTATTGGGCAGGCGGTTGTCCACGTCACCGGTGGGAAACGCATTGGGCACGGCAGCCAGAATGCCTTCCTGCAGGCGGTCACGCATGGCTTTCACCTGCACGTTCTCGAATTCCATGTGTTCCATGGCCTGTTCACAGGCCAACCCCAGGCCGATGATGCTGGCGCTGTTTTCAGTACCGGCACGGCGCCCCCGCTCCTGGTGACCACCGCGCAACAACGGACGGAAGCGGGTGCCACGCTTCAGGTACAACACACCCACCCCTTTCGGTGCATGCAGTTTGTGGCCGGAGAGCGACAACATATGAATGGCTGTGTCCTGCAGGTTCATGGGAATTTTTCCCACGGCCTGCACCGCATCGGTGTGAAACAGAACGCCCGCTTCATCCGCCATTTCTGCCATTTTTTCCACTGGGAAAATCGTGCCGGTTTCATTGTTGGCCCACATCACGCTGACCACCGCCACGTCGTCGCTCAACAGCTTGGCGTACTCATCCAGGTCCAGACGGCCTTTGCTGTCCACTTTCAATTTGTGCACGGTGTAGCCTTCGGTTTCCAGATACTCACACAAATTCAGTACCGCGGGGTGCTCAACCACGGTGGTGATGATCTCTTTGCGTTCCGGATTGGCTTTCAGGGCTGAGAGGATCGCAGTGGAATCCGACTCGGAGCCGCAGGAAGTGAAGATGATTTCGGAATCGTGCTCCGCGCCCAGAATTTTCTGTACCTGACCGCGGGCTTTCTTCAACGCCATCCCTACTTTGTTGCCGAAGCTGTGCAGGGAGGAAGGATTTCCAAACTGCTCAGTGAAAAACGGCAGCATGGCTTCGACAATCGCCGGGTCCACTTTGGTGGTCGCATTGTTGTCCAGATAGATATCGCTCATGATGCTGTACTCCTCAGGCTGCGGGACGTTCGCTGGCGGGGATAACCTTGATGAACTCACCCATGGCTTCAATCAGTTTTTGCTGAATGCCGCCCAGGGTCATGGCTGCCATCTGGCAGCCGCTGCAGGCACCCACCAGATTGACGTAGACGGTTTTACCATCCACATCCACCAGTTCCACGTCGCCGTTATCGGCGCGCAGTGCTGGGCGCATGGCTTCCAGTACGTCTTCGATCTTGCGGATGCGCTGCACCAGGGTCAGGCCAGCGCTCGCTGCGGCAGGCTTGGCAACCGGTGCTTCGATTTCCACCAGATCGGGCTTTTTCTTCTCGACTTTCTTCGCCTTCTTCTTGCCGGAGGCCGCCGGCACAAAGGTTTCGCCCCGGGCTGCCATTTCTTCCGTCAACAGGTTCTCAATGGCTTCGTGACAGGAGGAACAACCACCACCGGCTTTGGTGTAGTTGGTCACCTCTTCCACGCTGCTCAGGTTGTTGGCTTTGATGGTATCACGCACCATGACTTCATCGATGGCGAAGCATTTGCACACCAGCGCACCTTCTTCGTGGTCGTCGCTCCACTCTTCACCCCGATAGTTGGCCACGGCCGCCTGCAGCGCTTCCCGCCCCATGACCGAGCAATGCATTTTCTCCGGCGGCAGGCCATCCAGAAAATCCGCAATATCCTGGTTGGAAATCAACAGTGCTTCATCCAGAGTTTTGCCTTTCACCATTTCCGTGAGGGCGGACGAGGAGGCAATGGCCGAGCCGCATCCAAAGGTCTGGAAGCCGGCATCCAGAATGATTTCGGTTTCCGGGTCCACCTTCAGGGTCAGTCGCAGCGCGTCACCGCAGCTGATGGAACCTACGTCGCCCACTCCGTTGGCGTCCGCCACGGCGCCGGCATTTTTCGGATTGTAGAAATGTTCTTTCACTTTTTCTGAGTAGTCCCACATGATCTCAGCTCTCCTGGTGCGATTCGTTTAGTCGGGGTCGGGTATCGACATTAACAACTGAAGGATTTGCCACAACCGCAGCTACCAGCAGCATTGGGGTTTTCAAACTTGAAACCGCTGCCTTCCAGTCCGTCCAGAAAATCCACGGTGACACCCACCAGCATGGCCGCACTGCTTGGGTCCACCAGAACTTTGATACCGGGGAACTCCACTACCTCATCATCCTGCGCCGGGGTTTCCTCCAGTCGCATTCCGTACTGGAATCCGGAACAACCACCGCCTTCCACTTTAATTCGCAAGCCGGCAATGGGTTTGTCTGCAGAATCAATGAAACGTTTTACAGCGGATACGGCGTTGTCGGTGAGGTGTATCATGGTGGTTTCTCCGGTAGCTAAAGCGTTTGGGAATCGATACATTAGGTTCCCGAGAGATTTTGCAAGCCATGTGCCAGCGAATTTGCCAACCGGGTTTTGTTATAGATTTCTTATGGTTATGGTTTTATTCCTGCTCTAAAGCCCTGTCGCAAACTCCACGGGAAGCGGGCTTTGTCGCAATCGCGACAGGCCAGTACTTGCCGGCGGATTAACAATTGTCAGAGAGGCAACAATCGGTAGCTCACCGACTCGACAAAGATGTTGGTGCCACCCCCTTCCAGCAGGACTTTCAGCAGCAGATCAGGGTCGTTTACCGCCACACCGGCCAGGTAGTTCACACCGAAATCAGCCCACTCAGGCAGCCAGGGTAAACTGGGCCCCATCAATACCACCTGGGCCTGCGGGCAAAGACTGAGTAAATGGGGCAGGGTTTTGTTGGCAATACTGCTGGCGGTAATGAACACCCAATCGGCCTGCGGCAGTATCCAGTTGGCGGCGGCATCCGGCAGGTCACCAGGCCCAGGCCGGCGTTCAATGCAGGTAAAGTCAAAGTCTTCACGAAAACGGTCCAGGCCCGGGTAACGACCAATCACCGCCACCTTGGCCTGCTTGAGCTGGGGCTTGAAATACTCGAAAACCGCAAGATGGGGTGCCGGATCGAACGCCAGGGATCGGGCTTGGGCCGGCAGCGGCGATGTGTGGTTGATGAGCGCATTCACTACAGTAGCCCCCACCACAGCCTCACTGCTGTTCCAACTGCATAACCAGGGAATCAACTCATCCGCCGGGCGCCCCGCCAGGCTTCCGGACCAGGGCAGATTACGTGGGGCCTGCGTGGGGCTGAAACACAAGCCTACGCCGGCTTGGTCTGCGCCCTCGGCCTGCACCCGTGCCAACGACCAGGCCAACCCCAACGCCAGCTGTTGTACCCGCGCGGGACGCCGGGCCCGATCCATGATCAGCCCGTACAAGGTCTCAGCGTGCACGGGCATCAGGCGCCCAGGGCTGGCAGCAGTTTCAGTTCGGATTTCAACTGCTGTGCGGTACCCCAGGTGGTCACCCCTTCCACAAACCAGCGTCCATCGGTGGGATGCGGTACCAGCACATCAAATTCCGCAAACACCTGGCCACCCTGATGTATCAACACACTGCCCAGTTTGGTACCGGCCGCATTGCGCCACTCTCCGGCGAAGGACTGACTGCCGTCAAAGGGATCGGTTTGCATCTGATGACTGGACAGCTGTGGCGGGATGCGATTCTGCAAGTGACCCAATCCGGCCCGCTCCAGTTCCGCCACCAACGCGGCGTGGATCTGTTCCAGACTGGCGAGCGCCGCCTGCTCCCGGCTGGCCGTCGTGTTCATCGCGGTTAACCCCACACCTGCTCAGGGGCCAGCTTTTCCGTTACCACTTCACCCCCTACCAGATGTTGATCGATGATCTGATCCACATCCTCTGGCTGCACATTCATGTACAGGTGGGCGCCCGGAAACACCAGTACGTTGGCGCCGGCCTGGCAGGGGCCCAGGCACGCTGTGGGCACCAGGGACACCTTGTTGAACAGATTGCGGGCAATAATCCCCTGGGAAAATGCCGGCATCAATTTGTCGGCGCCTTTCTCAGTACAACTGCTGCGTGGATGACCGGCTGGACGCTGCTGACCGCAAATGAAAACATGATACTCAGGACGTGGCATGTGTGGTTACCCCGCTAATGCTTCGTGGGTGTGACAGTTCTTCGGGCAGACGGCCGCACAGGACTTACATCCGATGCAGTCCATGGCGTCCTTGATGCTCATGACCATCATCTCGTCGTCGTCATCATAGAAATCGTCGTCGTCATCGACTTCTTCTCCCCGTTCCACCAATTCAAATACGTCCCGGGGACAGACCTTATAGCAGCGCCCGCACCCAATGCAGGTGGATGCATTCAACTCCGTGACGAATTCCGGTACCCATTCCTCACCCCCGCGGGTTCGGCCGACTATTACACCTTCTGTCATGACACACCTCTCTTAAGGTTCTCTCTACAGGACGCTCGTTATCAGATCGTCGCCACACCCCTCTCCCCGGTGTTGACTCACTGCAGGTTGGCGCTGGCACTGCGCTCAGCTTTTTTCCGCCGCTTCGTAACGGGCTTTGGCGCTGGCCCAATCTTCACAGGCCGCTACTGCCTGCGCGGCCAATTCCGGCAGATTCTGGTAGTCGCTCCACAGGCTGTCTTCCACCACATCGTGGATTTTGGAAGCCCAGTCCGTAGCAATACGCTTTTTACTGCTCACTTCTTTTTTCAGATTTTTCAACTCATCATCCGTCATTGGATTGCTCCCCCATTGAATGGTCCGTTAAAGCTTGGCCACGTCGCGGTGTTCATTGACCAAGGTAATGGCTTTGCTGGTGACCTTGTCCACTTCGGCAATCAGCTTGTCCAGGGAATCAAAGCCAAAGCGGTGCACGTCACGCAGGGTTTTATCCACCACAATCAACTTGCCCACCACCACGATGGCACGGCCGAATCCTTCATGGGTGAGATTCACCATGGGCACTGCCATCAGGCCACACTCCAGCTCAATGGTGGAGGCAATGGCGTTGTAATAGGCTTTGAGGCGCGAGATGGTGGTCTCATCAGGATCGCCCACGACCGGAATTTCCCGGCGTCGCTCTTTGGTCAGGATCATGGGGTCCAGCACTTTGGCATCGCTCCAGGTATCGTAGGTACCGTAGCTGTCCATTGCCCGCAGCTGGGTCACCACCTGCTTGACAAAGGGGTGGGTCATGAGTGGATTGGATTCTTCAACAACGGCGTCAGTCATGGTATGCCTCTCTATTACTCAGGTTACAAATGCCAAGGTTATTAATGTGTCAACAGTGCTTTCATTCCAGCCAGCCCTCTGCATCCATGGCATCGAATTTGTCCGCCGCCATGGCCCGACCGCGCTGGATCGCTTTAGCCAACCAACTGGATGGCCCCTCTCTCAGCTCCTGCTGCAGACTCTCGATCAGATCTTCAATGCGGGCGCCCTCGGTGACCTTGACCGGTTGCACGCCCAGCTCCAGCAATTGCCGTACCGCAGAGGCACCACAGGCACGGCAATAAACCGCGATACATCCCTGCAACAGTGCCAACTTGCCCGCCAGTTTGTCTTCGGTATCCTCCGGTGAGATTTCTGCGAATTCACTCACCGTCAACAATTGGGCTTGCCCCACATCCACGCCGTAAATAACAAAGGAGCTGGCCGAACCAAAATGCTGATCCACGACTTTGCGGTCCGACGACGCAAACGCCACTTTCATCAGGGTGGCACTTTGACTGTCGTCCAGCACTCTTAACTGCCGTGTCGGCCCCGCCATGCTAGTGACTCCACTGCTGCTGCCGGTTTTCAATGTACTGGGGTGAATCCTGTTTCTGGGCATAAACGGAATAGTAAGGTGCCGTTTCCTGGTGGTGGGCCATCACCAGATTGGCCAGGTCAAACAAGGCCTGGGCCGTACCCCGATAGCCAAACCAGCAGCGCTGGAATCCCCCCACCAGATCGTATTGAGGGAAACCCACCCGCAACATTGGAATGCCCAGGCGGCGTGCACTGGCCACCGCATGACTGTTGCCCAACAAGAGTTGCGCCTGCTTTTCCGCAGCAACCTGTTCCAGGTCTTCCAGGTCACCGATATGAATCTGTTCGATGTCCAGATCACTAATGGCCACGCCTTTTGCCGGCACCACGGCGGCCACCGTCTCTGCCCCCATGCCTTTCAACAAACGATGATAGCCGGCCAACATGTCCGGGTCGGCGGCAATGGCCACGCGGGAATGGCCCAACATGAAGTGGGTGTCGAGCATGGCATCCTGCAACTGTTTGCGTTGTCGTTGCCAACGCTCCGGCACCGGATTGTTGCTCAGGTTGGCCAGGGTGGCGAACCAATCATCCACTTCATCCAATCCCATCAGGTGGCCGAAACGAAAGGCAGGGATATCGCATTTCTTGCGCAACAGTTCCGCCGAGCTGAACAGGCTCTCACCCACCGCCAGCGTGGCGATGCTTTCACAGGCGGTAGCGATGTCGGCAACCGACACGCCCCCGGTGGTGAGCGGATTGTGCGGGCTGTCATCCAAGTGGCCATCCAGGGAACCGGACAGGTCCGGAATCAGCAGCGGGCGCAAGCCAAAACTTTCAATGCTTTCCGCCACGAACTCCAAATCCCCCGGCGTGAGGTTGGCCCCGCACAGTACATTCACCTGGCGTTGACGCAGTCCTTTGCGGGACTTGTCGTCGGGCACCAGTGTTTCGATAATGCCTTTGACCGCGAGGGCAAACCCGCTTTCAAAGCTGCCGGAGAAATCCGGAGTGTTCACCGCCACCACAGCGGTTTTTTCGTATTGCGGATACTTCTGGCGAAAATCCCAGACACCCCGTTTAATGTCTGCACCCTGGGTTTCAGCCAACCCGGTGGTGACCAAACCGATGATGGACGGATTGCTTTTTTCGCAGATGGTTTTCAGGGCTTCAGTAACATTGCCATCAGCGCCCATCACCGAGCTCACCTGATCCATGGCAGTGGTTTGCAACGGTACCGGCTCGCGAAAATGGCGCACAAAGAAAACCTTGGCAAAGGCCGTGCAGCCCTGGGAGCCATGCATTAGCGGCATGGAACGCGCTATGCCCAGGAACGCCAGGGCACCGCCCACGGTCTGACTGGTTTTCAGCGGGCTGACGGACAAAGGTTTTTTTCGTTTGATGATTTCCGGCATGATGGGCTCCTGTTATCCGTTCACCGTCAATAACTCACCGGCCGTGGTGGCCCAGGGTGCTGGTCGGCGTACTGCCGCCCACACCGGGCTTTCCAGGGTCAGGGTCAATTGCCGCACCAGTTCCAGCATGCCCTGGTAGCCGGCATAACCGAACTCCCGCTCCTGGTTGATGTCGAGGAAGGGAATCTTGGCTTTCAACGCGGTGTACATGTTACGGCCGCCGGCAATCAGGATATCGGCTTTGTATTCCGCCACGGTGTCCAACAACACTTTGGGATTGCCTTCATCCAGCATTTTGACGTCGTCGCCCATCAGTTCACGGATACGGGCTTTGTCTTCCTCAGTGGATTTTTTGGTTCCGGTGGCCACCACTTTCATGCCCAGATCCTGCAGGGCCGAAATCACCGACCAGGATTTCACGCCTCCGGTGTACAGCAGCACCCGCTTGCCATTGAGTCGTTCACGCCAGGGTTCCAATGCCGCCCGCACCCGTTTCTCTTCGCGCTCAATCAAGACTTCGGTGCGCCGGGTAAGATCAGCGTCGCCGATCAGGCGGGCCACTTCCCGCAGCGCGTGGGAGGTATCGGTGATGCCGTAAAAACTGCCTTCAAACCAGGGAATCCGATACCGTTCTTCCATTTTGCGGGCCACGTTCAACATGGCTTTGGAACACACCATCATGTTGACTTCCGCCTGATGCATGGTTTGCACTTCGCGGAAGCGGGCATCGCCGGACAAGGTGCACAACACCCGGATACCGAGCTCGTCAAACAGGGGCAGCACATGCCAGAACTCCCCGGCAATGTTGTACTCCCCGATCAGATTGATGTCGTGCACCGTGATGCCCGGGCGCTCTGTTCCCTCCGGCAGTGGATCTTTGTCGCGGGTGCCGATCACATAGCGCACCATGGCATCACCGGCGATGCGGTTGCCCAGATTTTTGGTGCCATAGAAGCCGGCGGCGTCGATGGGCACCACCGGTACGTTCCACTTTTCCTGCGCCGCCTTGCACACCGCATCGATGTCATCGCCGATCAGCGCCGGCACGCAGGTGTTGTAGACGAACACAGCCGGCGGTTGATGATCTTCGATGGCTTGCTTGATGGAATGGAACAAACGCTTTTCTGCCCGCCCCATGACCACGTCCTGTTCAGTGAGGTCGGTGGTCATGCCGATACGATACAGATCCGGTCCGCTGGAGCGGGTTCCCCGGTTATCCCAGGAACTGCCGGCACAGGCGATCGGGCCATGCACAATGTGCGCGACGTCGGCGATGGGCAGCAACGCGATCTGGGCGCCATCGAACGCACAACCCCCGGCGGTGGAACCGGGCTTGGGTTTGGCACAACCGGATTTCTCCTTCTTGTTGTGCTCGCAAGCGGGCTCATCCAACAGTTCTGCAATATCCTTGGCTTTCATGACGCGACCTCTCGTAATGGCTGACAACAGCAACCGCAAACAGCTTGGCTGCAACCGCCATACCAGATGATAAAACGCTGATTTTTAAGGGCTTAGCCCGCCTTTGGCTGTGTCGACATTACGACAATGCGCCGGGCTTTGCAGGGTCTGCGACAGAATGGCTGGCGTTGGCGGGCCTGGCCCTTCAGTTTCTGTGGGGTTTGCGACAAATACGATACAGGGAGGTGACTCCGGACCCGCGCCACAGTGCACGCGGATGCGGTTAAGATGTTGAAAGCAAAGCCGTTACCAACGCTGCACACACAGCAAGGGACAAGGGCACAGGGTTTGCACCGCTGATCCAGAAGCGTCTGACATGCAGGAGTCTGACATGCGAACCAAACCGGCTCACACATTGTTGAAACCGGTGCTGATGTGGATCGTCATCATCAGCTACCTCACCCTGGGCGATCCGCAAGTGAATCAGATGATCGCGTTAGCCCTGCCTTAGCAGGGCGGGCAGTAAAGGGCGGGTAGAAAAGGGCCTTAGTTCGTCACCAGGCGATACAGGCGGGGGATGTTGCCTTTCACCCGGTTGGCACTGCGGGGAAAATACAGGTTGTAGAAATAGCCGTTCCAATACAATCGGTATTCGAAGTCGATTTCGCTACCGTCCAGGGTGATATTTTCTGCAACGGCGGCGCTCACCGGTTCCAGGCGATAAATCCAGGGAATGGAGGCTGCCGCCGTCAGTTCACCAAAATGATCCCGCGTCGCCGTCGTTGCCGTCACGTCCAGGTACAGAGTGAACGCCTCCACCCCATTGCAAACCGGAAATCCACTGTCACCGTACATCACGTTCACCTCCGGTTCCACCGTGATGCTGAGAGTACGGTTGTCATGCCAGCGGATCACCGGTGTATAGCCGTGACCGGCGCTGTCCACATCCAGCTGGTAATCCATTTCCGCCAGGGTTTCTTCCGGCACCCCGAATTCACGCTCGAACTCCATGCAATCGGCCATGATTTGCGACGGCCACTGCGTCTTGTCCAGGACACTGAAAGCATGCTCATTCACAAATCCACCACTGATAGCAGCACCATCGGACATCCGATACAAACGCACATTGTGATCGAAGAAGGTGGAACTGAATTGAAAGCTGTATACCGCCAGCAGGCGATTGTCCGGCGAGGGTATCAGGGAAACAATACTTTCGGAGTAACCGTCGTAGGTGGCCATGGCCGAGTTCACCAGGGTTGCACGCTGAGGCGACAGGCTGGTGAGCCTCGCCATCTGGAGTGTTTCCGCTCCGGTGGTGGCATCGACGTTGACCATGGCAAAGCCGGCCCGGCCGGTGGGAAACACCGGTTCCAGACGATAGATGGGTTTAACGATTATGGGATCGAGCAACTCCAGCGCCAAGCTAACGGAAGCATAACAACTCAGCAGTAAAGCAGACAGAACGGCAGGCAGAACACGCATAACAGGGTCTCCGGCGGCGATGAACAATGCGAGCCCCATTATAGGCGGACCCCGGCAGATGAAAACACCACAGGCTGCCGCTCCGTTCTGTGTATTTTTACCCGCTCGCGGAAAATAAAAGATCAGCGGAGTTTGGCTGGGTACGGCGGCAGCGTGGTGATCCGATGGTCCACCAGCGGACCCCCCACGGTGAAATGATACAGACTTTGCAGGGTGTGATCGGTTAAGCCCAGTAGCTCGTGCACGGGGTCATCAAAATAGCAGCCGATGCCCGTGCCACGTACACCAGCGGCTTCCGCTTCCAGATACAGGCTCTGGCCGAGGCTGCCTGCTTCCCAGAACAACTCCCGATAACGCCAGGGGCCAGCGGCAAGAACCGGCTCGAACTCCGCCAGCATGGCCACACTGAAGCAACTGTCGCCGGCGATGGCCTGTTGGCAGCTGAGCCTGGCGATGGTACGTTCCGCTCGGGCCAATAGGAGTTGATACAGGGGCACCGTGTCCGGTGCTGCGCTGACCGTTTGCCACTGAAACTCGGCACGCATCTGATCTCGCATCAAGGCCAGTCCGTGTTCACTGCGGGGCAACGCATACAACCCTGGCGCCAGCCCCTCCACCCGATGAATGAACAACACCAGATGCAGGCGCGGCGCCCAGGGCAAAGCATTCCAGGGGGCAAAACGGGGCCGTGCCACCAGCTGATCCAGCATCCGCAGAAACGCATCCAGCGGCAGCCAGGTGGTCCCATCGAAGGCCTGGGCAGAACGGCGTCGACGCAACAGTTCGGCAGCGCTGCGGGTGCACGCGGAGGCCAGCATCGGGACCGACTCCACCATGACAGGCGGGATCTGCGTTTCCGTTTGCATATCGGTCGGCACTGGACGCTCACTGGCGGCCGCCACCTCATCGATGACCGGCCAATGATAAAGCGGTTTGGGGTCCAGCCGATTGGCCTTGCCCTGCCAGTGCCCCCCTTGCGCCCACGCCAACAATTCGAGAGCCTCTGACGGTTGTGTTGAATACGTCTGAGCAGTGTGTACCCTCAGCAGCACATCGGAATGTTCCTGTTCCACCTGCTGGAAATCCGCCTCCCGATCCAATCCCAACAGGGTAGCCAATGCGGCGTCACCCCAGTGCAGCTCGGTGCCCACGCTCCAACCCAACGCCGCGGCCCCATAGCTGATGGCCGCCATGGCATGCCCCACGTCGTGTTGGCAGTAACGGAAAGCCCGCTCACCATATTTCCAGGCTTCACGCCAGTGTACAGAACTGAATCCGATGTGCAGAGCAGGCTCCGCATTGCTACCGGCATCAAACCGGCAACGCTGCTCCAGGGCATGCAGATCCGCGCGATAATGATAAACACCGTCCCGCAAACCCTCCACACCCACAGCCACAACATAGGTTTCCGTGGGATGCAGGTTGCCACTGGACGGATTCACCCGCAACGACCAGCGAGCCGTGCCGTAGTGCTTCCAGGCCGACAACGCCACCGACGTCTCCAGCAGAACGGCCACATTGTGCAGAGTCAACGGGTGCGCTGCGATGGTCGCAGCCTCGCTCAGGGCACGGTAGGGCAGCGTCTGCTGATCCGCCAACAGGGGCAGATCGATGAGAGAGGCCTCGTCATAGCGCCGGAACGGGTCCGGCTGCGCATCCCAGTCCAGAGTGTCCGGCCCCTGGGCATAGCCGTCCAGGCGATGCTTGGTGCGGTCGTGGTAATCCAGAACGATGCGAAGCGGCGACCGGCTCATCCAGCCGCTCTACCCATGATGGCTGTAGGGCACAATGGGCGTGGCGCTGAGTTCATGCTCCAGGCAGGTCACCGGTGGCCCCAGCTCGCCGTTGGGCAGTTGAAAGCTCACCAGGAACAGCTCCTCATTGGGGTTCTCTTCCAAATGCCCGGTGTTGATCAACATCCCCATGGTGCCCACTTCGGCAAAAATCTCGTTCTCATCCGCATGCGGTACAGAACCGTCATTCACGATGCGCACGGCCGCGAAAACCGCGTCGCCATTGTGTACATGTCGCAGACTCATGACTGAACGCCCTCCTCAATTGTCGCAAAACCGACATAACCCACACGATACCCGATCAGTAACCATAACATCATCATACTGGCGCTCCCTGTGATTGCAGGACGTTCAGATTCAGATAGATACAGCCCATCGGGCTGTGATCTTGATGCACGTCGCTGGAATAAAACTGTCAATAAGACCGTCAGCACCGTCGGATTCACCGGCGGTGCTCTCAAGGGGAATTGCAAAAGGTTTGCCAGTACTTGAAAGCCGTACCGGATTACGTGAAAGAAGAGTGGTGAAAGGGTTATTTTTTGCCGAAGCGATCGCGAAATTCCTGAACCACGATGGGCCAGAAATCGCGAATGTTTTCCCACTTGTGATCCATTTCCTGCAGGTGATCATCCAGGTGATCGATACTTTCGTGTTGTTCCTCGGCCACCGCCTGATTCAGCTGCTGCTTCAGTTGAGCCAGGGCAGCTTCCATTTCGCCAATCTTCTGTTCCAGCTCCCGACGTTTTGCACTCATGATCAAGACTCCACAGGCGGATCAGCCCAACATCCAATTGCTCAGGCCAATCAATAAAAACGGCACCAGGAAGAATATCCCTCCGATGTAGGCCAGCGCCACCAGCTTGTTACCCACCGCCACATCCGCCAACTTCTCCGCGCCTTTGATGGGCAGTTCCCGCAGAAAGGGTACGCTGTAAATCACCACCACACCCAACACATTATAGAACAGATGCACCAGGGCAATTTGCAGGGCAAACACCGCGTTGGGACCGGTAATGGCCGTGGCCGCCAACAGGGCGGTAATGCAGGTGCCGATATTGGCCCCCAGGGTGAATGGGTACACCTGCCGCAGCGAAAACACGCCACTGCCGGCCAGGGGCACCACCAGGCTGGTGGTGGTGGAGCTGGACTGCACCAGTACAGTGACCACCGTACCCGAGGCAATGCCGCTCAACGGTCCGTGCCCTACCGCCGAATGCAGAATCTGCTTGGCGCGCCCCACCATGATGGATTTCAGCAGCTTGCCGATAAAGGTGATGACCACAAAGATGGCCAGCACACCCAACGCAATCATAATGCCGCCGGAAAGCTCCACCGGTAACCCCGCCAGGGCGGTTTTGATGAATTCCACCGGCGGTTTGACGATGGGTTTGATGAAGTTCAGCCCTTTCATGGACAGGGACTCCGCCCCCACCAGATAGGACGACGCCCACCCCCCCAGTCGCTCCAGGAGGCCGAACATAATTTCCAGGGGCAGGAAAATCAGCACACACAGTATATTGAAGAAGTCGTGAATGGTGGCGGCGGAGAACGCCCGGCGAAATTCCTCACCCCGACGCACATGGCCCAGGCTGACAATGGTGTTGGTGATGGTGGTACCGATGTTGGCGCCCATCACCATGGGAATGGCGATGCCCACCGGCAGGCCACCGGCCACCAGGCCGACGATGATGGAGGTCACGGTACTGGAGGACTGAATCAGTGCGGTGGCCACGGTGCCCACCACCAACCCGGCCACCGGATTGCTGGCAAAGGCAAACAGCTCCCGGGCATGATCCCCCGCCGCCAGTTTGAAGCCCCCCCCAATCAGGGACACCGCCACCAGCAGCAGGTACACCAAGCCGGCAATCTGAATCCATTTCAACCAGGTGGGCCCTTGGGCCAGTTCGGCCACACGGCTGTCAACAAGATCGGGGGCGGGGGCGGTCAGGACCGTTTCCTTGGACATGTTCGGGTGCTCATTTCGGTGGTTCAAAAGTCGGTGGTTCACAAAATGCGTGTAACCTACCACCAAACCCGAATCATTACACTTATGTTTCCGTTATATTTCGGTCAAAAAATGATCTGAGGCATGAGCAATATTTCAGCAAGAAAAGCACAACGTATTGTTTTTTAAACTATATAAGGGCCGATCAGAGCGCCCGTTTCGGGGCCACCAGCCACTTGACCTGGATCAGAGGATTGGCTTTCCAAACTGAGTTAGCCCGACACTAATCATCCGCCTCCACAATGCGGCGGCCGTCGGCGGACACTTCCAGGTCAAGCTGCTTGCCTCCCATTGTGCCCACAAACTCATACTGGATGACCTTTTTGCTGGCCGAGTGGCTGGCCTCGATAAACTCAATCTTGAACCCGGGATATTGATGTTCCACCGCCTTCAGCACCGCACCGGGCACCAGATCCCGGGTGAACTCCACCTCGATCTCCTCAACCTGGCCGGATTCCAGTACGTCCACTTCCAGCGCCCGGCCGTCGGCGGTCTTACCCTGTATTTCATACACCAGGCCGGCGGCTTCCTGTTCCGTGTTGGCGGAGTGGAAGCGGGCGTTGGGCATGGCGCGGGTGGCCGCCTGCAGGATCGGCTCCGGCACCGCCTGCAACTCAATCGTCACCGACTCCCCCGCGACGACAGACCCCACCGCGAAAGCCCACGCCACTGCCACACTACGCTTCATTGTGGCCATGACTCACTCCTTGCCGGAACTGTTCTTGTTGCCGAACAGTTCCCGTAATTCCGCCAGGACAATGGGCCAGAACGAGCGGACGTTCTCCCATTTGTTGTCCATGGACTGCAGGTACTCGTCCAGATGGTCGATGGCGTCGTGCTGCTCCTGCGATTCAATCTGACTCAACTGGGTTTTCAGTTCCTGCAGTGCCTGTTCCAGTTCAGTGACCCTGGATTCCAATTCACGTTTTTTTGGATTCATGATTTAACCTCAGCGGGCGTTCAGATGCCCATCAGATTACTGCCGCCGATCAACAGCAGCGGCACCACAAAAAACACCAGGCCGATGTAAGCCACCGCATACAGTTTGTTTTGCACGGTGGCGTCTGCCAGACGTTGCGCCGCAACCAGGGGGATTTCCCGCAACCAGGGAATGCCGTACACCACCACAACCCCCAGTACGTTATAAATCAAATGCACCAGCGCCACCTGCAACGCAAAAATAGCATTGGCGCCGGTGACAGCGGTGGCCGCCAGCAAGGCGGTGATACAGGTGCCGATGTTGGCGCCCAGGGTAAAGGGATAAATCTGGCGTAATGAAAACACACCACTGCCCGCCAGCGGCACCACCAGACTGGTGGTGGTGGAACTGGATTGCACCAGTACGGTAATGACGGTGCCGGAGGCGATGCCCGACACCGGGCCCCGGCCCACCGCGCTGTGCAGGATCTGCTTGGCTTTCCCGACCATCAACGATTTCAGCAGTTTTCCAATCAGGGTAATCACCATGAAAATGGTGACGATCCCCAGCGCAATCATCAACGTACCCGCCACCGCTTCGGGCAGACCACCCAGCACGGTGTTCTCCAAAAACTTAACCGGCGGCTTCACCAACGGCTTGATGAAATCAAATCCGTTCATGGACATGGAATCCCCACCCACCAACCACTGGGATGCCATGGCACCCATTTTTTCCAGCAGGCCAAACATGATTTCCAGGGGCAGGAATATGACCACACAGATCAGGTTGAAAAAATCATGCACCGTGGCCGCGGAAAAGGCGCGGCGAAACTCTTCACCCTGGCGCACATGACCCAGGCTGACAATAGTATTGGTGATGGTGGTGCCAATGTTCGCGCCCATGACCATGGGTATGGCGATGCCCACCGGCAGCCCTCCGGCCACCAGGCCGACGATAATGGAGGTCACCGTACTGGAGGACTGAATCAGCGCGGTGGCCACTGTCCCCACCACCAGCCCCGCCACCGGATTACTGGCAAACGCGAACAGTTCCTTGGCTTGATCCCCCGCCGCCAGTTTGAAGCCACCACCGATCAGCGACACCGCCACCAGCAGCAGGTACACCAAGCCGGCAATCTGCAGCCACTTCATCCAGTTCGGGCCCTGGGCCACCTGGGCTCGTTGATGTTCGGGTACATGATCTTCGGGTATATGGGTCGTCACGCTCATAACGGGTATCCCGCAAACGTTGTAGGTGATAAAAGAAATAAAGATGGGAAGCATTTGCAGGCTACAAAAAAGCGGTGACGGTTGTGTGACGCTCATGGGAAGAGCGAGTGACGTAGCTGATCTGGATCAGGACAGTATGCTGGACCAAAAAACGATAGCGCTTTTTTACTTCAGGCGTTTTCTTTCAATCGCTCCTGAACCGCCTCCCGTACTTCCGGATCAGCATCCTCCATCAATGGTGCCAGCAACGAAAGGGGCGCGTTCATCACCGCTGCCAGACGCACCGTCCAATCGCTGTCTTCCAGCAGCGGTTTAACGGAATCCCCGGTCATGCGGGACGCCACAATGCGACGCACTTCCGGCTCCGGGTCCATGGCCATCAACCCCAGGCTTTCCTCCGGCAAGCGCTTTGCCACCAGCTTGCGCACCTGGCGATCGGCATCCCGCATAAAGCGGAACAGCCGCCCCACCGGCAAACGCTGCACCACATAGGCCCGCACCAGATAATCCGGGTCGGCGGCCATGCGTTCCAACTGTTCAATGGGTAAACGGTCGGCAACGGTAATCCGGACTTCACGGTCCTCATCATCGATCAACGCCACCAGCTGTTCCCGGGGCAGGCGATAGGCCACCGCACGGCGCACCGCTTCGTCGGGGTCGTTCATCAATTCCGGCAGACGTGCCACCGGCAGGTAACGAGCCGCCACCGCACGCCGTTCCCAGAATTTATCCTGGATATACAAAGGCGCCAGTTCCGGATTCATCCGAAAAAAGCGATCGATCTGACGCCCGCTGTCCACCACCACGCAGCTGTCGCCGGGATTGCAGCGGCCGGACAACAGCAGCGTGCGCCGGAACTGACATACCCGGCAGTCCGCGATTGGGGTCAGATCATCATCGCAACGGGAATCCATGATGCTGTCACTCAGGCCGCTTCGTCTTCGTCTGCAATCACTTCACCGAACACGACGCCGGACGCCACATCCGCATCATCGGTCAAAGTGGAGCAGTGGGCACGGGAATCCACCAGGTACACGTTATAGGCACTGGTCTCCGCATAGGCTTTGGAGAAAATCACATCATCATCCATGCAATAGGTGAAGTGGCAATCAGGAAATTCACTTCGCAATTCCATTAACGTTTGTTCACTTAAACCTTTTTGATCTACAAATTCCAAAATGGCTTTGAGGGAATGTCGGTTAATCATGATGCAGCCTCCTGGTTAAATCGAACGCGCTGTTCCGGTTTCTCGCCCATCACCTTGGCCAGCCAGGGTGGTGGTGAGGATCGCAACACGGTTTGCAATTCCGTCATGTACTCCACAGCCCCCACGGCTGAACTCAGCTTGATGGGGTGCAGCCCTTCGCGAATCACCTTGGCCGCGGCCGGGCCACCAATGGAGGTGGTGCAGAGCACGTGACAGTCGTTGATCAATTCGGCCCGCGCCTTGTTTTTATCCGCATCCGGATCAATTTCCGGGATGGATCGGATCTCAACCAGACGCACTTCCCCTGCGGCCACCTGATATATCAGAAAGCGCTCACAGGAACCAAAATGGCCGTCGATCTTGTCGCCGTTGTCCGAGCTACAGGCCACGCGAATGGAGCCGGGCATATCACCAGGCTGATAGTCGCTCACCGCGGGCAGGGGTTCAGCTTCAAGCTTGATACCACGGCCCTTGAGAAACGACAGCGCCCGCTTCAGGTCATGCTCGTCAATGACATCCAGAGCACCACTGCCAGCCTGCTTCAATCGGTTGAGGCGTAATTTTGACAGTTTTGCCACCGTAATAGGTTGACCTACGGCAGCAATCAGGACAGAAACAAAGGATCTGGCATCCACATCCGGCAACGCTCGTGCTGCCAGACCAATGCGCAGAGCGACATCGTCGTTAACAGCTTGCGAGGACATGGTTACCCCTCCCCGCCACGTTTGGCGCGAATGGTGATCGGCAGATCGGGAGCAACATCAAGTGGCTCAATATAGTAGGTGGAGCCGTCCGCCAGGGTAATGTCACCTCCCCAACGATCAGCGGCTTCAAATTCAATGGATACAATATCTTCTTCCAGGTCACGCTTGGCGACATACAGGGTTTTTTTGCCGCTTTGGTCCTGGCGAATCATCACGTTCGGCATCACTGCACCTCACTGGTCTTGCGATTTAAAAAGTTCCGCAGCGGGCGGGAATTCCCGCTGCGGAATAAAAGGACGAGTTTACAAACAACCTCTGGGAGAGTACGTACTTAACGAACCAGGTCGTAGTTGTAGTCTGTTGTCTGCATGCCACGAGTGGCATCGTCCAAGCGCTCCAGTTCCGCATTCACCAGAGTTGTGAGGATCTGCATGGCGCCCTCATAACCCATGGTGGTTTGACGGTGCAGGTGGTGACGATCAAAGATCGGGAAACCGATTCGGATCAGTGGCACCTCGTGCTCTTTCCCTTTATACAGCGTGTCACGCTGGATGAATTTACCGTAAGAGTTACCGATCATGAAATCGGGCTTGTCGGTAAATACCAGGGAACGCATGTGCCACAGGTCTTTCTGGATGTGCACAGTGCTGTTGGCTCCGTAGGGTGATTCGGACAGAATGCCTTCCATTTCCTTCTTCCAACGCTTGTTGGCATTGTTGCACAGGATATGAATCGGCTCACAGCCCAGCTCCAGCAGGAACTTGACCATGCCCTGGACAAAGTCAGGGTCGCCCCACAGCGCGTAACGCTTGCCGTGCAACCAGGCGTGGGAGTCGGTGATCATATCCACCAGACGTCCGCGCTCTTTGGCCAGTGCTTCCGGAATTTCCTTACCGGTGACTTCGCTCACGCTCATCAGGAAGGCATCGGTCCCTTCCAGACCCATCGGGATCTTCAGTTTAGGTACTTCGTGCTTCCAGGTATTGGACACGAACTTGCGGGTTTTTTCCAAATGCCAAGGCTGCAGCAGGAATGTGTTGTGCGCATTCGGTGCGTCCTTGATTTCCGCCTGGGTTGTGCCACCGGCGTACATACGGAATTCACCATCCGCTGGCGTGTCCAGCACTTCTTCAGGATCGGACAGCATGGAATAATCCACACCCATATCCTTCAGCATGCGCTTGATCACACGGAAGTTGCCCAGATAGGTTTCGAAGCCAGGAACGATGTTGATTTTCCCGTTGCTGCCGACTTCCTTATCTTCCATATAGTTCAAGGTGAAGTAACGGGCCATGCCTTCGAACATGTTGTCCCAACCGGTCACATGACTACCCACAAAGCTGGGGGTATGGGCAAACGGTACGGGATAGTCTTCAGGAACGTGACCGTCCTTCTTGGAGTTGTTGATAAACGCATTCAGGTCGTCGCCGATGACTTCCGACATACAGGTGGTGGATACAGCGATCATGTCCGGCTTGTAAGTCGCCTTACAGTTTTCCAGCCCGTCCATCATGTTTTTCTGGCCACCAAATACCGCCGCATCTTCGGTCATGGAGTCGGATACACAGGCAATCGGCTCCTTGAAGTGACGGTTGAAGTAGGTGCGGAAATACGCAACACAACCCTGGCTGCCGTGCACATAAGGCATGGTCTTTTCGAAGCCCAGGGCACACAGCACCGCACCCAGAGGCTGACAGGCTTTGGCCGGGTTAACGGTCAGCGCCTCTCGCTGGAAGTTCAGTTCCTGATACTCTTTGGTAGTGGTCCACAGGAAGGTTTCGTCGATCAGTTCCTGAGAGTGCACTTCCTCGAAGTTCTCACGTTTGTTCTTGAGCATGTCCTTGTATTCGTCATCACGGAACAAGGGGTAGCTGGGTTTGATGTCGTCAACTTGCTGACTCATGGTCTTAGCCTCCTCCCGCGCCACTAATCTGTGGTCCGGCGGGTAATATGAGTATGGGGTTTAAGGATCAGGCCGATGCGGCAACTGCGGAATCAGCAGCGGCGGCTTCAGTTTTCTTCCAGGGTGCTTGCAGCATTTTCCAGCAAGGATTGTTCAGGGTCATATCCATATCGCGAGCGAAGATGGCGAAACCATCGAAGCCGTGGTAGGGGCCTGAGTAATCCCAGGAGTGCATTTGACGGAACGGCACACCCATTTTCTGGAAGATATACTTTTCCTTGATACCGGAACCAATCAGGTCAGGCTTAACCGCTTTTACGAATTCTTCGAATTCATAACCGGTAACGTCATCATACAGCAGCGTGGCGTCGCCCATTTCCTTGATCGTACGATCGTAGTCATCGTTGTGACCAAACTCGTAACCGGTACCAACCACTTCCATACCCAGATCTTCATAGGCACCGATCACGTGACGTGGGCGCAGACCACCGACGTACAACATAACACGCTTGCCTTCCAGGCGCGGACGGAACTTGGCGATTACCGCATCCCATTCCGGACGGTATTTCTCAATCACTTCTTCGCACTTGGCCTGGATGGTTTCGTCGAAATGTGCAGCAATCTTGCGCAGAGACTCAACCGTTTTCGTGGGGCCAAAGAAGTTGTACTCGATCCAGGGAATCTTGTACTTCTCTTCCATGTGACGAGAAATGTAGTTCATTGAACGGTAGCAGTGCACCAGGTTCAATTTAACCTTCGGCGTCAGCTCCATTTCAGAGATAGTGCCGTCACCGGACCATTGTGCAACAACACGCAGACCCATTTCTTCCAACAGAATGCGGGAGGACCATGCATCACCACCGATGTTGTAGTCACCGATGATGGCAACGTCATACGGTGTGGTGGGGAAGCTGTCATCTTCGTCACGGGCACTCAGCACCCAGTCGCGAACGGCGTCGTTGGCGATGTGGTGACCCAGGGACTGGGACACACCGCGGAAACCTTCGCAGCGTACCGGCACAACGGTTTTGCCATGCTCAGCGGTTTTCTTCTTGGCAACCGCTTCGATGTCGTCACCGATCAAACCGATCGGACATTCTGACTGGATGGTGACACCCTTGTTCAACGGGAACAGGGTTTCGATCTCATCAATCAGTTTGGCCAGTTTTTTGTCGCCACCGAAAACGATGTCCTTTTCCTGGAAATCCGAGGTAAAGTTCATGGTTACGAAAGCGTTAACGCCGGTAGTACCGATGTAGTAGTTACGGCGTCCAGCACGGCTGTACTGGCCACAACCCACAGGGCCGTGTGAGATATGGATCATATCTTTGACGGGGCCCCACACTACACCTTTGGAACCTGCATAGGCACAGCCACGAATGGTCATCACACCCGGCAAGGACTTCTTGTTGGAGGTGATGCACTTCTTGGACTGCTCGAGTTCGTGGTCGTTTGGAGCAAGGTGCTTGGTGCGATCTTTCTTCGCCTTCGCGGGATATACTTCCAGTACTTCTTGAATCAAGGATTCAACTTCATCGCGTGACATGACAGACATGGTCAGTCTCCTCTCTATTTAGGTTTACGGGTCGCGAATCACGGCGGCGCGACCACCTGACTGCGCCGCCGAATTCGATAGGGCCAATCTGCCCTATCCCGAGCCACCCTGAGCGAACTCAGGATCAGACTGCTTAGGCTTCGTCAGCAGCAGTCTTACCAACAATGCTCAGGTCTTCTTCATCCATGATGCCGAATTCCATCAGCAGTTCTTCCAACTCATCCATGGTGCAAGGCTGAGGAATAACCAGCTTTTCGTTGCTGATGATCTTGTTGGCCAGAGCACGATACTCGTCAGCCTGACCGGCTTTCGGGTCATACTCGATCACAGTCATACGACGGATTTCAGCGCGCTGTACCACGTTGTCACGGGGAATGAAGTGGATCATCTGAGTGCCCAGCTTGGCGGCCAGTGCTTCGATGAGCTCGTCTTCACGGTCAGTGTTACGTGAGTTACAGATCAGGCCAGCCAGACGCACGCCGCCGGAGTTGGCGTACTTCACGATACCTTTGGAGATGTTGTTGGCAGCGTACATCGCCATCATCTCACCGGATACCACGATGTAGATTTCCTGTGCTTTGTTTTCGCGGATAGGCATCGCGAAACCACCGCATACAACGTCGCCCAGTACGTCATAGAACACGAAGTCCAGATCGTCTTCGTACGCACCTTCTTCTTCCAGGAAGTTGATGGCGGTGATTACACCGCGGCCGGCACAGCCAACACCTGGCTCAGGACCACCGGACTCAACACAACGGATGTCGCCATAACCGGACTTCAGTACATCTTCCAGTTCCAGATCTTCCACGGTGCCGGCTTCAGCGGCCATCTCCATGATGGTGTTCTGAGCTTTGGAGTGAAGGATCAGACGGGTGGAGTCAGCTTTGGGGTCACAGCCCACGATCATCACTTTCTTGCCTGCTTCTGCCAGAGCAGCCACCAGGTTTTGAGTAGTGGTTGACTTACCGATGCCGCCTTTTCCGTAAATTGCACATTGACGCATTGCCATAATTGTTCTCCTCTAGGTTTTTCCAGGCATGTAGTTGGCCTATAGAAACTTTGTGCGGCAGACAACGTTGCAATGAGTGAATGGTGTGGATGCCTGCACACGTCTAACCAAGTGCAGGCACTATGCCAGCTGACTGCATTGAACGTATGTGGCTGTTTTTTCGGGTTTAATTGATCGTGTTACGTAGGCTATGTGGTAGTCTTGTAGGCTACACAAACGGTTTGGCTGTCGTAATAACAACAAATTTTTCGAGGTGATAGGTACAAATTGATTTGGGTCAATCCCCGGCGTTGATGTGCGTGTTTATTTGTCGCAAACACGCCAAAGCGCCGGCCCAGGCTTCCGCGCAGTATGACAATGTTACGACCTTTACAACGCTTTCCATCACGAAATCAGCGACTTAGTAATGGCCTGGATCTTGCCATGCTTCTCTATATAAATGCACATTCCACAAAACCAAGAGAGGCAAGGTCATGGCAGATTCCCAACTATTAGCGGATCTTATTTCCGGCATTACACAAGGCAACATTGTTCCCTACTTGGGCCCGGGTGTTCTTAAAGGTGTTGTCAATGCGGACAGTGGTGCGGCCATTCCCGCCGACAGTGACAGCCTCATCCTGGCGATGAATGATGGCAAACCCATGGCACCACGCCTGATGTATGAGTTCCCTCGGGCGGCCATGAATCTGGAAAACAAAAAGGGTCGCAAGTTTATTGAGAAGTTTCTCACCAAAACCTACCTGGAAACACAATGGACCGATTCAGGATTTCACCAGTGGCTGGTCTCACTGCAACCCAACTACATTGTGGACATCAATCGTGACACCCAGATCCAGGCCTTGTATGAAAGCACACCCCATACGCTGATCGTTGGCATGGCCCGCATCGCCGGCACCGACTTTCGCTTCAAGATTTATCACCATGATGGCAATGGCTATCGGGAAATCACTCAGGACGCCGTGGACACCGCCCTGCCGGTGTTGTTCAAGCCCACCGGCACACCGCTGCCGGAGCCGAACTATGTCGCGTCGGACGCCGACTATGTGGATTACATCACTGAACTGATGGGCGGCTTTGCCATCCCAGGGTTTCTCAAGCAATACCGCAAAGACAAACAATACCTGTTTATGGGTTTGCGCATGAACCGGGATACCGAGCGCATGGTGCTGAGCGATATTATCTATGGGGCGGGGTCTCCTGCCGGCTGGGTTATGCTGCCCGATGCCAATGACAAGGAAAAGCGCTTCTGTGAGAAAAAGAACCTGCAGATCATCGACGCAGACTGGACTGCATTGCTGACGGTGGACAAGTCCAGTCTCACCAGCGTGGCCTGATGAGCGTGCCCGATCCGACCGGATCGATCGGGCCAACAGCATGCCGGCCTGAGCAACGCCTGGGCCGACATGCTGTTGATTGATCCAAGCCGCTAGAATCCCGGCCTGAATACCCCGCTCAGGCCGCCGCGTATTGGGAGGCGCATGCGGTACAGGCACCGACGTGACGATAGATTTTTTCGCCTTCGGTTTTCGCACTCGCAAAACTGGCAATAGAGCCCAGGTACCGAATCTCTTGCTTGGCCGGCAAAGCGCCACAGCTGGCGAAATGAATCAGGTGGGTTCCGGTGTCCTTCTCGTTTGTTTCTATATAAAACTCAGCCATGATGTTGCCCTCTCTCTAGGGGTGATACGTTCGTTTGGCGCGATGCGTTACGCTCCACTCAATCAATCGTTCTATTTCATTCATTGCAGAAGATTGAAGCATTCATTACCAAGCGGCATGAAATTGTGTTATGTGCCACAGCTTTTCGCACAAAACCCATCAATTTCCGCAATTACATTGATGTGGAGCAAGATTTAAACCAGCTTTATTCACAATACAGACCGGTTTACTTATTCATGCGATACAGTCTTTCCTCCCTGCTGGCAGGGCTTGCGCCAAAGCCTGACGCCAGCCCCAACCTGGTGTTACTTGCGACAACCGCCCATGGCTGTCGCAAAGCCGACACCCCCCTACGCCTTCTACCTGCTACAGAGCTCGAAAAATCAATCAGTTATAATATAAAAGCCTGGCGAAAACTGGTTCGGTTTGTGCTACTGACTTTGTGCATTATGAACAACACACTTCAAAGAGAGATCACCACTATGTCAGTTAAAGCAATTGCTGGCTTTTCAGCTAAAGCGAAAGCCGAACCGGAATTGGCGGATAAACTCAAAGCCTGTGTCAAAATGAAAGATATGTTCGCTTTGGCACGGGAAAACGGTTTCGAGTTTGATGAGGATTCACTGTATCCGCCCAACGAACCTCAGTTCACTGAAGACCAATTGTCCGAGCGCCTGGCGAAAGCCCTGCTCCGCGCCTGACACCGTCCTTCAAAAACAAAAAAGGCATGGTCATTCCATGCCTTTTTGTTTGGGCGTCATGCGATTACAGGGTCCAATGCATCAACCCGTCAGCTGAGCATCTTCACGATTGAAACGCACACGATCCTCCGCTTTGACACCCAGTATTTTTGCCAGCCAGGGTGGCGGTGTTCCCGCCATCACCTGTTGCAGCTTGCTCAAAACGTCTCGTGCTTCCCCACCGTCAATCTGTTTAATGGGGTAGATGTCGGCACGTACCACTTTCGCCGCCGCCGGTCCACCCACCGAAACCACGTACAACACCTGGCAGTCACGAATCAGGTTGACTCGAAAAGCATTACGATCATCGGAGAAATCCGCTTCCAGAGCGGAGCGAATTCCCACCAGGCGCAGCTCCGTTGCGTTCATTTCATACACCAGAAAGCGAATGCAGGAGCCGAAATGCCCGTTGAGGGTTTCACCGCTGTTGGACGCCACCGCCACCCGGATTGAGTTCGGCAATGGCGTTGCAGCCTGCACAACCTGCGGCAGGTGCTCATCGTTCTGCTCGCCCCAGAGGATACGGACTGCCTCTTTCAGGGCCGGCAATCCAACGCTGATGTCCTCACCGTCTTCCTCGCCATCGGCACTGCCAAACCCGGTTTTCAGGTCAGTGACCGTGATGGTGGTGAGGGATTCCTCATTCAGTTCACCCTGAATGCGGCGATGCAGAATGTCCAGCAACTGCCCCACATCCACACCCGGCAGTACCCGGGCCGCCAGGGCAATTCTTAGCGCCGCATCGCGGCTCAGATTCGGTACATCGCTCATCCGTTTAACCTCCCCTGTGGCATTTCACAGCTCGATCTGCGTTAATCCAACCTGCTGGAACGATTTCCATTCCTCCGGCGTGTGTGCCTTGACACTCAACGCATGCAATTCCCCGGTCTGCAGTTCCTGGTTGAAGGCCGACAATATCTTCTGTTGGCGTCGAACCACTGGCATACCGGCAAAGTCCGCGCACAACACCACCACCGAAAAGCTGCAGTCGGCTCCGTCCACGCTGATCTCTGCCCCCGGCAACGCTGCGCTGATGCGGGCTACTACCTGTTCAGTCTGCATTTATACCACCTCAGTTTGTTCCAGCATGGGCTTGTTCCAACATGGGTATCAGGCTGCCGTCGGCCACCATTGCGACAACTATGTCACTACCGCCCACCAGCTCACCGTTGATGAACAGTTGCGGGAAGGTGGGCCAGTTGGAAACCTTGGGCAGGCGCTCCCGAATGAACGGGGCCTGCAGGATGTTCACGTACGCGAACGGCTTGCCGGTTTGCTTGAGGGCGGCGACAGCCGCGCCGGAAAATCCGCACTCAGGTGCTTCCGGTGTGCCTTTCATGTACAGAATCACCGGATTGTCGGCCAACTGCTTCTTGATGACGGCCTCAGTACTGTTGGCATTGTTGGTGGTCATGTCGGTCTCCTGATATCGATTGATCTGGAAATGAAAAAGTGGTGCCGGTTAGCAGACGGCAACCCGGTTAATGGCTTGGGGCGCCGCCCGCAGTATTTTCAGGGTTTCCAGATCGGCGCACACATCCAGCGCACTAAAGTCATCCAGTGTGACCAGATCCTGTTTCGCCCCCAGGGCTACCAGCAACTTGACGATTTCCGCATTACCTTTGGACGCCGCGAACATCAGCACAGTGGCGCCGTTGTCATTCTGGTTATTGATGTCCGCGCCATGGTGAATCAACAATTGAATCAAATGTGGATTACCCACCACGCAGGCAAACCAGAGCGCGTTGTTGCCATCTTTATTCAACAAATGTACGGAGGCACCCTTGTTCAGCAGTTCCTCACAGATTTCGAGATTGGATTCCATGGCCGCGGTCATCAGTGCCGTATGGTGGTTGGCACCCTTGGCATCCAGGTTATCCACATCATATTGGTGTGACTGCAGCCATTCCGTCAGGCTGTCGCTCAAAGGCTCCGTGGGCGGCGTAATGGTCTGGAACCAGGCCTCCCAGCCACCATCCAGACTGTAAACCTCTTCAAATCCAAAATCCGCGAACAGGCGAGCCATATCCTGACTGGAATGACCGTGATAGCAGTAAATCAGGATAGGCACATGCTTGGCGGTATGCTTCAGCAACGAGCGCAGGTTACTGTCGGTAAGATGCAGCGCTTTGGGATGGTGTCCTGTGACATAAGAGCGGTAATCCCGCATATCCAGAATCAGCAGGTGGCTGCTCAGGATCAGGTCTTCCGCATCGTCTACCGAAATGCAATGATAGGTTTTCATACTGGATACTCCCGCTTATTCTTCCGGCCCAAAACAATCATCGTAGGCAGCACATTGCTCACAACTGGGGGCCCGGCACACGTACCCACCGTCCTGTTCACACAGCTGCTTGTAAAAGAACTTTTTCCACTTCATGTCGCCGCTATTGCGCTGCGCCAGCTCTGGAAAATGGCATGCCATCAGTTCGCTGAGTTCAGTGCGGGATTTCAGCCCCAAATCCCGCCACAGGTGATCGCCACCCAGGCAACCCGCCGCCAGGATTCCCGCCAACGGCACCTCAAATTCACTGTCGCCGGCCCGCGCGGACAACAGCAAATCCCGCACCTCCATCCATTCATCCTGGCGCAACTGCATCAGATCCTGGCGCATCGCCCCTTTTTCCAACGCCAACACATTGGCCGGATGGGTCGGGTCGATCAACCGCTCCAGCAACGGGCTGTCAGCCAGGTACTGATGCAGCAACCAGACAAAATCCAGCGGCATCAATCCCAGACAGTAGGGCAAACAGCCTTTACCCTGCCGCTGGCTGTACACCAGCTGGGACAGCAGGCGCGCCTGTTGCAGTTGGCCAATGGGGCACGCGCCCGGCTCAGGCATATCTTTCACCGATAGGCTTTGAGCGGCATTCACCACCCACTTTGCCTGTGCATTCATACGCTGCAACCTCCCACATCCCGGCTTTGCCGCGCACAGGTTTCAATATCGTCGGGCACCTTCGGCGCGCAGTCTTCTGTGCCCTGCAAAAGTGGCATCCAGGTGTTCAGATCAAAGCCGGCCTGCTTCCGCGAGCCATGGGCAATCAGCGGGCGGCGGATCAGCAGAGGATCCTGTACCATCTCCGCCAGCGCCTCTGCCTCTGTCAGCAGGAAGGGTTTTATCTTTTCCTGTTTGATGCGCGGCGCGCTGGGATTGAACCACTGCGGCAACGGCAGGTCGCCGAAGAAACACCGCAGTTCGTCTGCGTGCCAGGATGTGGTTAACAGGTTATGCACCTGCAACTCGAAGCCGGCTGCTTGCAACAGGGCTTTCTGCTTGCGGTTGTTGATGCAACCGGGCTTCTCGTAAAAATCCAGCACCACGCCTTTCATGCTGAGCTACCGGGCCTGGATTTCGCGCATGGCTTCGTCCAGCAGTTCCGGCGGGATACCGGTCAGGGAGCCGGCCGGATTCATCTCGGCGCCGGACGCATCCAGAATGGCACCTTCGATCGGACAAATGCTGGCGCATTGGGGATGCTTGTAATCGTCTTCACATTCGGTGCATTTCTTCGGGTTGATCTTAAAATGGGGGGAGCTGGAATAGATGGCATTACTTGGGCAAACATCGTAACACGCCCAACAGTTTACACAGGATTCCACAATACTCAGTGCCATGACCATATCCTCTCTGGTGTCTCGATGAATAGCGGTGGTGCTTGGTTCTTGCCCTTGGTTCTTGCCCATTGTTCTTGCAAGAGTGACGCGGTACGTGCCCAAACCGGAGGTGCGAAGTCCGGCCTGGGCACTGTGGCTTCAGCCAACACTGACCTGTTGTACTGCTTCTGCCGGGGCCGCCTCTTCCAGTTTTCCTGCTGCGATCATTTCCTTATAGACCGCCAATACGGCTTCTTCGATGGGTTCCATGGCATGCTCGCCATTGGGAACGATGCCGGCGTCTTCCAGCAGCGACCAGGGCTCATAACCAATTTTGGAACACAGCACCGCCTCACAACCTTTCAGCGCACGGATGCTGCCACTGAGGGCGGATTCTTTCTCACCACAGGTGTCACCACCGATGCAGTACTGATCCACCTTGCGGTGACTGATAAAGCGCACACCGGAAGGGGATGCTTCATAGATCAGGAACTCGGTTGCGTGACCAAAGTGCTGGTTAATCAGACCGCCACCGCTGGTGGCCACCGCCATCAGAGCCGGCCGGTATTTGGGATCGATGATGTCCTTCGGTTCCGGAATGCTGACGGCGGCCAGGCGATCCCGTTTGGCCTGCTTCTCATTCAGTTCCTCAATGATGCCTTCGTGTACGGCTTTGCGGGTAACCATCGCAGCGTTGTAATCGATGTTCATTTCCGCAATCTTGTCGAGGGTAAATTCTTCGCCCCGATCCTCGCCCAGCAGACCCACTGCATCGGCCCGGCATTGACGACAATGACGCATCATATTCATGTCACCGGCACAGGCATCCTGCAGAACCTGCAACTCTTCCGGCTCCGGACCACGCTGCCCCATGACGCCATAGAAGGTGCCGTGTTCGGCTTCCGCAATCAGCGGCATGACGTTGTGCAGGAAGGCGCCCTTCTGCTTGACGATACGGCTTACTTCCTTCAGGTGCTCGTCGTTCACACCAGGGATCATCACCGAGTTAACCTTCACCAGAATGCCGCGGGCAGTCAGCATTTCCAGTCCCTTCTGCTGTTGCTCAATCAGGATCTTGGCGGCTTTCCTGCCTCGGATACGCTTGTTGTTCCAGTAGATCCAGGGATAGATTTTCTCACCCACTTCCGGATCCACACAGTTGATGGTAATGGTGACGTGATCGATGTTGTGCTTGGCCAGTTCATCCACCGCTTCGGGCAGGGCCAGACCGTTGGTGGACACGCAGAGTTTAATGTCCGGCGCCTGTTCGCTCAGCATGCGGAAAGTACTGAAGGTACGCTCCGGGTTCGCCAACGGGTCGCCCGGGCCGGCAATACCCAATACCGTCATCTGCGGTATGGTGGCCGCCACCGCTTTGGTTTTCATCACCGCTTCTTCCGGGGTCAGTAATTCTGAAACCACCCCGGGCCGTGATTCATTGGAGCAATCGTATTTACGATTACAGTAGTGACATTGAATATTACAGGCTGGCGCCACTGCCACGTGCATACGGGCAAAGTAGTGATGCGCCTCCTCGGAGTAGCACGGGTGGTTCTGTACTTTCTCCCGGATATCATCCGCCAGGTGACTCATTTGATCATTACTGCTACCACAGGACCCAGACGCACAGCTACTGGCCCCTTCGTTACTCGTTTCCTGATCTAGCACTGTCAGCTCCATCGCGAGAACTCCTCTTGCTGTTTCACCCAAAGTGTAAATGCAGGATTGCAATGCCCATGCCTACTCTTAATTGACTGTTTTTACAGACTTTTATATCAACCAGGCTTGTGTGTTGTGGGTTTTGTTACAACCAATCGCGGCAGTGCGATGTAGGGAATGAGACCAACGCGCGTCAGATTTTACGCACGTTGATCTTCATGGTTTGAATGCGATAGGCGATCTGGCGGGGCGTCATACCCAATAGTCGTGCCGCCTTGGCCTGTACCCAGCCGGCCTGTTCCAGCGCGGCAATCAGGCGCTCACGCTCATCCATTTCCGGATTGTTCAGATCCACCTCCTGCACCGCGATGGTGGAAGGCATGATGGCATTGCCGCTGTAGTTATCCGGCAGGGCAATCACATCACAATCGATGATGCCTTCTTCACTCATGACTGAGGCCCGCTCCAGGCAGTTTTCCAGCTGACGCACATTGCCCGGCCACTCGTAGCCCATCAGCATCCGTACCGCGTTGTCGGTCAGGCGCAATTCACGGCCCTGCTGCTTGGCGATTTTCCCGATCAGGAATTTGGACAGCTCCGGCACATCCACCAGGCGCTCCCGCAACGGCGGTATCCGGATTGCCATCACGTTCAGGCGATAATAAAGATCTTCCCGGAACTTGCCTTTTTCCACTTCGGCTTCCAGGTTGCGGTTGGTGGCCGCCACAATGCGGACATCCACCTTGATTGTTTGACCACCGCCCACCCGTTCCAGCTCACCTTCCTGCAACACCCGCAGCAATTTGGCCTGGAACATGGGGGAAATCTCTCCGATTTCATCCAGGAACAAGGTGCCACCGTCGGCCTGCTCGAAACGCCCTTTGCGCTGTTTTACCGCATTGGTGAAGGCACCTTTCTCATGGCCGAACAATTCCGATTCCAACAGGGTTTCCGGCAACGAGGCACAGTTCAAGCGCACAAACCGATTGTGAGCACGGGGCGAGTTATAGTGAATGGCACTGGAGATCAATTCCTTACCGGTTCCGGATTCCCCCAGAATCAACACCGTGCTGTCCCACTTGGCTACCCGGCGCACCTGATCGAATACCTGCCGCATGCCTTCAGAATGGCCCACCACCATATTCTCAAAGCCATATTTACCGCGCACTTCCCGCCGCAGTTCATCCCGTTCACTGGCCAGTGTCTGGCCTTTTTCCACATTCACCAGCAAACGCACGGTCTGCGACAACAGATCCGCCACTGCCTCCATAAACGCGGTGCGCTCCGGCAGATAATCGTCCGCCGGCACATCCGGCTGCGCCGCCAACACTCCGATGGCCGACCCGTCCCCGCCCCGGATCGGCACCCCGATAAACGGCAGCTCCAGGTCATACAACGCCAGTCGATCCAGAAAACGGGGCTCGGACGAAATACGGCCCAATACAATGGAGGTATTGTGTTGCAGTATGCGCCCGGTGATACCTTCACCGGCCTGATAACGTACCGCCGACGAGGCTTTACTCACCGACTCCGACTCGCTGTACAGTGCCCCCACCTGCAACACCGCATGCTCAGGATCGGACAATGAAATGACGCCGTGCAGTAAGCCACACTCCTTGTGCAGAACCGCGAGGATGCCGTCCAGGGTCTCCTCTATGTTCTTGGCCCGGCACAGTATCTGCGAAATATGGCACAACGCTTTGAACTGTCGCTCCACCAATTCGGCACGACTGCCCACACTTAACCCACGCTTGGACATAATTGACGTATTCATGACTACTCTCGCTGCCCGTTAACCGGCCGATGTCACCGGCAGTTGCACAATCACTCTGCAACCATTCCGGTAAGTCGGATCGATATAGACCGTTCCGGAATGGTCAGACACGATTTCCTGGACCATCGGTAACCCCATTCCCCGGCAGCCCTGCCCACTGATCTTGGTGCTGAAGAAGGGTTGAAACACTTTCACATGCATATCGGCGGGGATGCCCGGTCCACTGTCACTGATTTCAATGATCACCATTTCCTTTTCGGATCGGGTTACGATGGTCAGTTCCCGCTCTTTCACCGAGCGCTCACTCATGGCGTCAATGGCGTTATCAAAAATTTGCTTGAACATGGAGCGCAGGCGTCGCTCCCGGCCGATCAGTGCCGGCAGTCGCAATGATGGATTCCATTCAACAGTGATCCCCTGTGCCAACAGTTTTTCCGCCGCAATGGAAATCACTTCCCGGATCAACTGATTGATGTTCACCGGCTGTTTGGTTTCCTGCAACGGCGCGGGCAGCGATTCCTCCAGGTTATCCAACGCTTGCTGTCCGGCCAGCAGGGCTTCCTCCAGTGCGGAGAGCACCGCCTCATCCTGTTTATCCTCCCCCCGGCGCTGCAGTATGTTCACCGCGGCTGACAGCAAGTTTACCGGGCCCTGTAACTGATGAATGGCCCCGTTCACGGTTTCCCGCATACCCTGCACCATGTCTTCCTCCGTCATCAACGCTTTGAGGGAATTCAGGTGGGTCTCCTGCTGACGCCGCCGCAGGGAGCTGACGTCGTTGATCATTAACAGGGAATAGTGGCTTATCACCTGTTCAAAAAAACCATCGGCACTTTCATTCTTCACATCAATGCAGGTGCCGAAGCAGGAGAACCACTTGGGCGAACCACCCCCCAGGTCAATGCTCAGCTCGGCACCGTCAAAACATTTGCGGTCTTCCATCAAAGACTTGATGCAGCCTTCCATGTTGAGATCCAGCACCTCAAGGAAGGATTCCAGTGGTTCATCCGGGGCCAGTTCCCGCGCCAGCGCTTTAAAGCTCGGGTTGGCCAACACCACCCGGCCACTTTCATTCAGCAGCACCATGGCGGACGGCACGGAATTCACCACGGCCTCAATCATCAGCTTCTGGTTCAGCACTTTTTGTTCCAGCTCATGGACTTCAGTGCTGTCCCGATGCATGCCCAGGTAGTGCACGGTTTTGTTGTGTTCGTCGATCACCGGCGCCACCATCAGCTCGGCCAGATACAGACTTTGATCCTTGCGCCGATTCAACAACATGCCGGTCCAGGAACGTTGCTGCGCCAGCCGCCCCCACAGCGCCTGGTATACCAGACGCGGGGTGGTGTGATTGGAAAGAATGGATTCGTTCTTGCCAACCACTTCCTCCTTGCTGTAACCGGTCACCTGGGTGAAGGCCCTGTTGGCATAAAGAATGTTGGCTTTCAGATCGGTAATGGAAATGGCCACCGGACAATGCTCCACCGCCTGAAAAAACACCTCGTCGTTCAGCAGCGTCTCATTCACACTGACGCCCCCGGCTTCCTCATTCCCCGCTTCCTGTGATTCCACCTGTAAGTTCTTGCTCATGTTTCACCCCGAACGGCACCACTGCACCGTCATTACCGTATCATCGCTGTACAGGGTCTTGAGCAAGATGCGTGCCGCCCGCAAAAAGCCGTAACCACAGGCTTTTGTAGGACTGCATTGTCGCGTTTGTCGCAAAGCAAACAATTCGGACTTGACCGGGATCAATACATTTGTCGGAAACACGACAAAGGGTGCAAAACTGGCATGCACTAACACAGGGCGAGCGCCCGCACATCAATAATTTCCGGGCACTCCGCACAACTACAATTCAGGAAGCCCACCACGGGCTTGTCGCATTTTTTCCATGGCATACATCGTGCAATCTCTCCTGCAGCCCGGGTTCCCTCGCAACAAACGCGACAAAACCGGCGCCATTAATACGAGACGGGTGAAGGATTATGGATTACCTACTGCTATTTATCGGAACCGTTCTGGTCAACAACATTGTCCTGGTGAAATTTCTCGGGCTGTGTCCGTTGATGGGCGTTTCCAATAACCTGAGCGCCGCCTTCGGCATGGGCCTCGCCACCACCTTCGTGCTGACACTGTCAGCCCTGGCCAGCTGGATCATTGAACACCTGTTGCTGGTGCCACTGCACATCGAATTCCTTCGCATTTTGTCGTTCATTCTTATTATTGCAGCGGTGGTGCAATTCACCGAAGCCGTCGTCCGCAAGACCAGTCCACTGTTGCACAAAAATCTTGGCGTGTTCCTGCCATTGATCACCACCAACTGCGCCGTCCTGGGCGTCGCCCTGCTCAACGTGCGGGAGGAATACAGCCTGGTACAGAGCCTGGTGTTCGGCATGGGATCGGCGTTGGGCTTTTCCATCGTGATGGTGATTTTTGCCGGCTTGCGGGAACGTATTGCCATGGCCAGCGTACCGGCCACCTTTGCCGGTACGCCGGTGAGTCTGGTGACGGCGGGGCTGTTGTCACTGGTGTTTATGGGTTTTAGCGGAATGATCTGAGGAGACCGAGATGTTTGTTGCCACACTTGTACTGACTGCACTGGGTTTACTGTTGGGATGGTTGCTGGGTTTGGCGGCCAGAGTGTTTGCCGTGGAGGAGAATCCCATCGTCAATGAAGTGGAGGCCCTGCTACCCGGTACTCAATGCGGCCAATGCGGGTTCCCCGGTTGCAGTGCTGCTGCCGAAGCCATGGTGGAAGGTAACGCCGCCGTCAATTGCTGCCCGCCAGGTGGACGTGCCCTCACCGAAAGCCTGGCGGAACTGTTGAATATCGACCTCAACTCATTGGGGGATGCGCCGGTTCCACAACTGGCGACCATCGACGAGACACTGTGTACCGGCTGCACCAAGTGTTACAAAGCCTGTCCCACGGATGCCATCGTTGGCGCCACCCGGCAAATCCACGCAGTCATCAGCAAAGCCTGCACCGGATGCTCCAAATGCAAGGACGTCTGCCCGGAAGACTGCATCTCCCTGAACCCGGAGCCACTGACCCTGAACACCTGGCACTGGACCAAACCTGAGGCAGCCTGATCATGTTCGGTATCGCAATGCGGGGTGGCGTACACCCGGAGACCAAAAAGGACCTGACGGCGGAGCGCAGCATCATCCGGCAACTGCCCCTGCCCAAACGCCTGTACCTGCCGCTGTCACAACACGCCGGTATCGAATCCCGAGCCCAGGTGCAAGTAGGTGATCGGGTATTGAAAGGTCAACTGGTGGCGCGCTCCGGAGGCCCTCTCTCCGCCAACCTGCACGCCCCCACTTCCGGTACCGTGGTGGCCATTGAGCCCATTATCGCCCCCCATCCATCCGGCCTGCCTGCTGTGGCCATCGTCATTGAAAGTGATGGTGAGGATCAATGGATGACACTGCCCACCCTGGACGACCCGTTGGCATTGAGCCCCGACGAACTGGCTGACAAAGTGGAAGCCGCCGGCATCGTCGGTATGGGCGGCGCGATCTTTCCCGCCGCAGTGAAGTTGCGCCAGGGGCGGCGCTTTGAGATCAAAACCCTGATCATCAACGGCAGCGAATGCGAACCTTACCTGACCTGTGACGACCGCTTGATGCAGGAGCGGGCCGAGGCCATCATTGACGGCGCGCGGATGATTCGCCATATCATCGAAGCCTTCGAAGTGATCATCGCCATTGAAGACAACAAACCGGACGCAACCGCCGCCCTCAAAAAAGCCGCCGCGCCCTTTGGTATGATCGAAGTGCGCAACGTGCCCACCCAGTACCCCATGGGTTCCGCCAAGCAGCTGATTCAAGCCGTCACCGGCAAGGAAGTTCCCGCCGGCGGACGCAGCAATGATATCGGCGTACTGGTGCACAACGTCGGCACGGTTTATGCCATTCACGAAGCGTTGCGTTTCGGTCGCCCCCTGATTTCCCGCATTGTCACTGTCAGCGGTGGCTGCGTACAGTCTCCCCACAATGTGGAGGCCCTGATCGGCACTCCGGTTCGCGACATCATTCAGGCCTGTGGTGGCCTCAATGCCACCCCCGCCCGCCTGTTGATGGGTGGGCCGATGATGGGGCAAATAATCCCGTCCATCGACAGCCCGGTCATCAAGGGTTGTACCGGTGTGCTTGCCCTCACTCGCCAGGAAGTGAACGAACACGTCCCCTCCCCCTGCATTCGCTGCAGTCGCTGTGTGGACGCCTGTCCCATGGGGCTGGTGCCCCTGGAAATGGCCAAGCACGCCAAGGTCGACGACTTCGACAACGCCCAGCAATACGGCCTGCGGGATTGCATTCTGTGCGGCTCCTGCGCTTATGTCTGCCCGTCCCATATTCCCCTGGTACAGTTCTTTGAATACGCCAAAGGGGAACTGAAAGAGCGCCGCAACAGCGAGCATAAACAGGAATACACCAAACGCCTGACTGAACAGCGCAACGAACGCATTGAACGGGAAAAGGCCGCCAAACTGGCCGCCAAAAAAGCCAAAAAGAAAAAACCCTCCCGTCAATCTGAAGCAGCGGCATCTGAACCGGCAGCAACCGCGCAAGAGGAGTCTGCAGAATCATGAACGCCATCCGTGAATCCGTTCACCGCGCCGCACCTTATGCCCACGACCGCTCCAGCGTTGACCGCATCATGTTGCAGGTGTGCCTGGCGCTGACACCGGCAACCTTGTTCGGTTTCTACCTGTTTGGCCTTCCCGCCATCCTCACCTTCGTCAGCATCTGCCTGGCTGCCATTGCCACGGAAGCAATATGTCTGTTGTTACAGGGTCAATCCATCAGCCGCCTGCGCGATGCTTCCGCCCTGCTCACCGGCTGGTTGCTGGCCATGAGCATGCCGCCCTGGTGCCCCTGGTGGCTGTGCCTGGGCGCCGGCTTTTTCGCCATCGCCATCGGCAAGCATCTCTACGGTGGCATTGGGCAGAATGTGTTTAACCCGGCCATGCTGGCCCGAGTGGCCCTGTTGATCTCATTCCCGGTGCAGATGACCACCTGGGTGCAGGTGACGCCTCTGGGCAGCGAGCAGGCGCCGGGGCTTCTGCAGTCCCTGGCCATCTTTTTTGAGCAGCAGTCCATCCCCGATGGCTACACCGGTGCCACATTGCTGGGTGCCGCCAAAGCGGCCGCCAACGGTGGCAGTGCCATTTCAGAACTGGTCGCCGACAACTATTCCCTGACACAATCCTTTTTGGGCAACACCCTGGGCAGCCTGGGGGAAACCTCTGAGCTGTTGATTCTGTTGGGTGGTCTCTGGTTGTTGCGCCGCCGCATCATCAGCTGGCACATTCCCGTGGCCATGTTAGGCAGCACCCTGCTGCTGTCCGGTTTGTTTTATATGGTCAGCCACGCGCAGTATCTGAGCCCCTGGTACCACCTGACCTCCGGTGGCGTGATGCTGGGCGCCTTCTTCATCGCCACCGATTACGTCACGTCGCCGTCTTCCACTGCCGGGAAACTGATCTTCGGCGCCGGCTGCGGGTTGGTGATGTACGTCATTCGCGCCTGGGGAGGATTTCCGGAAGCAGTGGGGTTTGCCGTGCTCTTTATGAACGCCCTGACACCGTTGATCGACCGGGTAGTGAAACCCCGCGCCTACGGACGCGACCAGCGCGGCAACCCCATCAAAAACGTCAGCGCCCGCAAGGCATCCTAGGAGGAGCGCATGGCCACCATACTCAACCCAACCTATCGATCACGCCTGGGTTATCAGGCTGCGCTACTGGGGGGAATGTGCTACCTGATGAGCATGCTGTTGATCGGCGGCAACACCGCCACCCACCAATTGATCGACCAACATGTCCTGAACGACAAACTGGCGCTGTTGGATCAGGTGATGCCCCATTCCCTGTACGACAACGATCCCGTTGCCGACAGTCAGGTCATCCAGTACCGCGACCTGTTCAAGGAGCCCATCGAAATTCTGCCAGCGCGCCTGGGCAACGAATTTTCCGGTGCCGCCCTGAATCTGACGGTGCAGGGTTGGGGCGGCCCGCTAAACTTCATCATGGCGGTGGATGCCAGCGGCCAGGTCCTGGGTGTGCGGGTCATCAATCACAAGGAAACCCCCGGCCTTGCGGACAAAATTGAATTGGAGAAAGACGACTGGATCACCGGCTTCGACGGCCGCTCCCTCAGCAACACCAGCCACATCCAGTGGGCGGTCAAAAAGGACAATGGCGAGTTCGATCAATTCACCGGGGCCACCATCACGCCCCGCGCCCTGGTGAGTGGGGTCTATCGTGGCCTGCAGTGTTTCCAGCACTGGCGGCAGCAAGCCCAAGCACAAACCCGTGCCAAAGAGGAGTCAGGATCATGAGCACAGCATCGACCCCCAAAGCCCCCGCTTACCGCACCATTTTTCGCGATGGACTGTGGGACAACAACGTGGCCATGGGACAAATGCTGGGACTGTGCCCCTTGCTGGCGGTCACCACCAGCGCCACCAACGGCCTGGGCATGGGCATGGCCACCCTGGCCGTGTTGATGCTCACCAACACCCTGGTATCCCTCATCCGCGGCATCGTCACGCCTCAGGTCCGCATCCCGGTGTTCATCGTTTTGATTGCATCGGTGGTCACCCTGGTGGACATGGCCATCAACGCCTGGATGCACGAGCTGTACAAAGTACTGGGCCTGTTCATCGCCCTGATTGTCACCAACTGCGCCATCTTCGGGCGGGTGGAAGCCTTCGCCTCCAAACAACCGGTGCTTCCCGCCATGGCCGATGCGCTGGCCATGGGCATCGGTTTCACCTGGGTGCTGGTGGCCATTGGTGCCATGCGGGAAGTTCTCGGCAGCGGGACCCTGTTCGCCCACGCCTCACTGCTGTTGGGCGATCACTTCACCTGGCTGGAGGTAACCGTCATCCCGGACTTTTCCGGCATACTACTGTCCATCCTGCCCCCGGGCGCCTTCATGGCACTGGGTTTTCTGATTGCCATAAAACGCCTGATCGACCGGGGCATTAAAGCCCGCCAGGAACGGGCCGCACTGGCAGGCCTGGTCACCCAGTAATGGCCGATGTTGAGGAGGATCACATTATGCAGGTGAGTGTTGCGTACGTAGGCGCCCTGTCCAACAGTTGGCAGGAACTGAAGGTGGAAGAGCATTGCACGGTTGCGGATGCCATTGCGCAATCCGGCGTGCTGCAGCAGTTTCCGGAAATTGATCTGAAGAAAAACAAAGTGGGCATCTATGGAAAATTCGCCAAGCTGAACAACCCGCTGCAGGATGGCGACCGCGTAGAAATCTATCGCCCCATCACCCGGGTTCTGGACGAGGATGATGACGACGATGACGATTGATTCAATCATCACCCCTGAACATTGACAAGCGGTCACCGGTTTTGCTCCTATAGGCTATCTGTCAATGTGGCTCTGGATTGCCTATGTCCAATTTCGATGTGGTCGAGATCAAATCGTTTGTACCCGCCCGGGATTTCAGTCTTGCGCTGGCTTTCTACCAGCACATCGGTTTTGAATTAAAGTGGAACAGCGACGATCTGGCCTATTTTGCTGCCGGCAACGCCAGCTTTCTGTTGCAAAACTTCTATGAACCAGCCCACGCACATAACTTCATGATGCACTTGCTCGTAGAATGCGTGGAGGCTTGGCACACGCGCATCATCGACAGCGGAGCCCTGGATGTGTTCGACATTCAGCTGGGGGCGGTCGAGGATCGGGATTGGGGAATGCGCGATTTCACCTTGCGTGATCCCAGTGGGGTTCTGTGGCGCATTGCACAAAACACGGAACCCAAGGTTTCCTGATCCACCTTGGCCCTACCTGCCATGCTAACCCGAGATAAAAAGGAGCACAGATTGAAACTCACCGGTGAATGTTTTTGCGGTGGCATCCGCTATGAAATCAACGGCACACTGCGGGATGCCAGGTCATGCCATTGCTCCCGCTGCAGAAAGGCCTTCAGTGCCCAGGCATCGGCGTACGCCTTGGTGGACCCGGATCAGTTCCACTGGCTCCAAGGCAAAGAGTTGCTCTCAACCTACCTGAGCCAGGCGGACTATGGCTTCCAGTTCTGCAGTCGCTGCGGCTCCACCCTGTGTGGCCTCCACCTGGGTAAGGTGCACGGTATCACCCTGGGATGCCTGAACGAGGACCCCAACATCGAAATCGGCCGCCATATTTTCGTGGGCTCCAAAGCCAGCTGGGAAGTCATCCCCCCGGGCGTCAACCAGCATGACGGGCACGCCCCTGAAGCGCTCTGACCGAGGGCAACTGCAGGATCAGTGCTATGGTGAAATCAATGCGGGCCCTGGCCATCCGATTGCGGCCACCGACCCCTTCCTCGTCCGCATACGTAAACGATTATCGCGCATGCTGATGTGGTTGTGGTCGGCGTCGTTTATCCTGTTGAGTGTGCTTATGTTGTACGTAACCTACAATACCATCAGCCTCACACTCTAGGGTATCCACCGGGCACCACGCTTCAACTATCCCCGTAGATTTTCTCATTCAACGCCAGCAAACGCTGGCGCACGGCCTGAACATCCGCATCCTGCAGGATCAGGTGGCCCAGCTTACGGCCGGGGCGCACACTTTTGTTGTACCAATGCAGGCTCACGTCATCGGTCAGCAATGCCTTTTGATCCAGGGGAATCCCCAAAAGATTCAACATGCCGGCAGCGCCCTGTAACCGGGTCGAGCCCAGGGGCCAGCCGGCTACGGCACGCATGTGATTTTCAAACTGGGATGCCAGCCCGGCCTGCATGGTCCAATGGCCGCTGTTGTGCACCCGCGGGGCCAGCTCATTCACCCACCATTGATCACCCGCCACAAAACATTCCATGGCCATCATCCCCACGTATTCCAGATGCTCCTGAATACGGGCCAGGCCGGCCTGGGCCTGTTCAGCAATCGAGGCAGGCAAGGCCTGCGCAGGCGCCACCGAGTGCAGCAGCACCCCGCTCCGGTGGACATTTTCGGTGGGCGGATAAAAGCGGATATCGCCCTGGGGGGAGCGGGCGGCCAGGAAGGACACCTCGCGCTCGAAATTCATGGTGGGTTCCGCCAGGTAGGAGACCTCACGCCACTGGGCCTGCTGGGCAAACGCCGCCACGTCCTGATCGTTGTGCAGGCGCCACTGGGCCTTGCCATCGTAGCCTTCTTCAGTGTGCTTGATCACCAGGGGAAAGCCGAAGCGGTCAGTGGCGGTATTCAGGTCCACCGCTTCACGCAACGGAACGCAGGGAGTATGGGATACCTCAAGGGACATCAGCATCTGCTTCTGGCGCCAGCGGTTCTGACACTGATACAGGGCGTTCACCGGCGGATACACCGGGCAAAGCTCACTGAACGGTTGCAGCCGGGCCACTTCGATCTGTTCCCGTTCCACGGTCATCACCTCCGGCTGGCCCAACTCCCGGTAGAGCTGCTCAACGGCAACCCCCTCCCGCAGGGTGACAATGGGGCCCAAGCCATTAACCGGTGATGCGTCTTCATCGGGCTCCGCCAGAAAGCTGAAGCGCATTCCCATGGGAATACCCGCCAGAGCCATCATCCGGGCCAACTGTCCGCATCCGAGAATGGCCACCTGCATCACTCAACCTCCACCGGCACAGCGTCAGTCTGGCGGGCGCGCCATTCCAGGAACCGCTGTTTCAGCTCCGGGTCCGTCAGTGCCAACACCTGGCTTGCCATCACCCCGGCGTTAAAGGCACCGGGCTCACCGATGGCCTGGGTGGCCACCGCAATGCCCTTGGGCATCTGCACGATGGACAGCAGGCTGTCCAGGCCATTGAGCTGGCGGCTGGACACCGGCACCGCAATCACCGGCAACCAGGTGAGGGCCGCGGTCATACCCGGCAAATGGGCGGCGCCACCGGCTCCGGCAATGATCACGCGAATCCCCCGCTCCGGCGCCTGCTCGGCAAATTCATACAACCGTTGCGGCGTACGATGAGCAGACACCACGCGGGTCTCATAGGGGACCTTCAGTTCGTCCAACACCTGGGCGGCCAACTTCAAGGTGGGCCAATCGGATCGGGATCCCATGATAATACTGACAATGGGTTGCTGCATGATGCCTCCAGCTAATTAACAATCAAAAACCTGATGCTTCGTATACGAATTCTGTAACTCTATATATGCAAGTGTGTCTGTGTAAGTGTATCCAGGGGAAGATGTGACGGTGGGATAGTTGCCACACCCTGGGCCTTCACTTGCGCCCTGAGCTTCCACAAAAGGGGCATTATACTGCAAATCGGCCCCAGGTCCGGCAAAGTATTAACCGAGATCAACGAGGCCGCCTGCACCCCTTGTGGCGAACTGCAAACACCCTATACTGTCTGACTTATTGGCTACACCACTGGGTTTTGACCGAAAAATGAACAACATACTGAATCTGGAGGCCCTGCAAAACGCGCCTCTCAACACCGAACCCTATCCCTATTTCACTGTGTCACACTCCATCCTGGAGGACGCTGTGGGGGCCGTCATCCGCGATTTCCCCAAAATCCAGGACGGTGGCAGCTACAACCTGGATGACGTCAGATACGGCCCCGAGTTCGATAACTTCCTGAAATCCCTGGATACTCCCGAATTCCGCAAGATTCTGTGCGACAAGTTCGATGTGGACATCATGGACCTGCCCATGATGATTACCCTGCGCGGCTATTCCCGCAAAAAGGACGGGCGCATTCATACGGATTCCAAAACCAAGGTGCTCACCATCCTCATTTATCTGAACGAGGATTGGAGTGCGGAAACCGGCCGCCTGCGGGTACTGCGGGGCCCCGATGACATGGAAGACTACGCCGAGGAAATCCTGCCCGGCCCGGGCAGCCTGATGGCGTTCAAGGTCACCGACAATGGCTGGCACGGGTACCCCTCCTACGAGGGCCAGCGCCAATCCATCCAGATCAACTTCCTCACCAGCGAAGCCGCCAACAACAAGCACCGCTTCTTCCACGGACTGAGCGCCAAGTTGAAAAAACTGCGCCGGGGCAGCGCCGAGGACTACTGAAGCGGGCGCCTGCACCGACAACCATTACAAGGAATAACATGAGTTTAAGACGCCCCCTTTATCTGTCCGTCGGCTTTGTGGCGGCCGCCGTGATCGCCGTGGCCCTGCTGGCCAGCCACTACCGACACGAGCTCTACCAGTCCGGCATCGAAAGCAACGCCAGCGCCCTGGGTCTGCAAATCAAGACCCTGGAAGTGGACGGCATGCTCTGGTCCTATATGGAGAACGAACGCCAGGCGCAGCAACCCACCCTGGTGCTGGTGCACGGTTTCGGCGCCTCCAAGGACACCTGGCTCGCCCTGTCCAAGTACCTGGCCGCCGACTATCATCTGGTGATCCCCGACCTGCCGGGCCACGGCGATTCCGGCTTCGACCCCAGCCTCACCTATTCTCTGGCCACCCAGAGCCGACTGCTCCACGACTTCGTGACCGCCCTGGATCTGGAGCCGTTCCACCTGCTCGGCAATTCCATGGGCGGCGGCATCACCGGGGCCTACGCCGGTACCTATCCGGACCAGTTACGCTCCGCCATTCTGCTGAATCCGGCGGGGATCGTGGAATATCGCAGCGATTACCAGCAACGCCTGGAACAGGGGGAAAACCCCTTGCTGGTGAATTCCGTGGCGGACCTGGATTTTCTGTTTGAGTATGCGGTGGCGGACAAGATCAGCATTCACTGGCCCTTCAACCAGGTGCTGGTGGACAAGGCCATTGCCAGGCGGCCGGCCCAGGACAAGGTATTTAACGACCTGACCGCCGACCCCAGCGCCAGCACCAAAGCCCAGGTGGCACAGATTACGGCCCCCACCCTGGTGGTGTGGGGCAAGCAGGATCGCATCATTGCCCCCGAAAACGCGGCGCTGTACCAGCAGGCCAACCCCAGTATTCAGGTCAAACTGCTGGATCACGTGGGCCATATCCCCATGGTGGAGATCCCGGAGGCCTGTGCCGGGATTGTGCGCGAGTTTACGCTGCAGGCGGCGCGCTGAGCCTCCTCCAAGGGTCACAACAGGCAGAACCGTTCACAAGCAAACCAACCTATATCAAAATATTTTGATATAGGT
>NZ_RCHN01000010.1 GCF_003671495.1 Ketobacter sp.
GATTTGAGTTGGCAGAAAGAATGGGCTGAACTGTCTCCCTATTCGTTAAGGCACACCCGACTGAGTCACTTGCTGCTCCGGGATAAGTGGGAGATTATTCGGGTACGCGATTTTGCCGGTCACGCTCATTTGAGCACTACAGAAAATTACTTGCATCTAGGTGTATTGGAATGAAGAGTTTCGCCGAGGGGAACGGAGACCCTTTTGTCTGTTTGTTCACGTATATGGGGTTCTAGGTACTTAGCCGCAAAAAATACCACAGACCCCTTCCAGCCAAGGTGTGGCGCGGCCTCCAGCGTATTTTTGGTTTTTTGGCAAATATTCCAAATAGAAGTATTATAGGTTTTGCTTATAACCATAAGGTGATTTTTCTGTATTGCACAAAACAGATAAAAAATAACCAATTCAATTCGTTAGACTCATCGCCGAATTATCGGAACGGGATGGGGCCAACCGCTACGGTATATTTTGCGGCTAAGTACCTAGACCCCCAAGGAGGGACATTTCTAAAAAACTAACCAGTGACATTTCTATATCATTTCTACAATCCAATTCGGCATAATGTTTTTTATGTGAAATCAGAGCCCGCGCCAGCCGTGGGCTGCAGCCATACTCTATTTAACATAATATTGTGGTTAGGAAATTGATGGCTCTGCTGAAATGCAATCCACACTTGGTACCCTGATTAGCTGCGACGCCTCTTCAATGCTTCCTGTTAACCAGGTATCGAGATCTTCGAGCTCGATGGACACCACCGATCGCTTGTCTTGATCGTCAGGACCATAAGCAGGATCCGGCTTGTGCATTCGGTTCATGATTGGGTGATGATCGGCGTTGATCGTCAGCATCGTGTAGCTCTCAAACAATTCACCTGTGGTCTTATCGATCCAGGTGTTCCACAAGCCAGCCAAACCCCAAGGATTCCCATCGCTTCGCCGAAAGCGCCACCAGACGTTTTTGCCGGTTTCCCAGCAGGGTTCGTCAAAGGACTCTGCTGGAATGATGCAACGCTGCCCATGCTTCCACGGCGTCCGATAGCTGGCTTTATCTGCTAGTTCCTCAGACCGGGCATTATTGGTGTTGTATTTCAAAGTGGGAGATTTCGCAAAATGGGGAATCAATCCCCATTGACCCACAACCAATTCTCGGTTGCCGTTCCTGGAACGAATGAACGGCCCCTGCGATCGCGGGAATATTTCACTGCGGTAGAAGGGCCCAGGACTTGAGCGCCCAACATGCCAAAACCGTTCTATCTCTGCTTCGCCGGGTGGTACGTATCGATTGCACATAAGGTATATTACAGCAGGTTTTCGGTGGCATGGCACAGGCTTATAGTATGTCCAATACTAGGAGGTATTCGACATACTTTCTCGTAAATACCCCTTGCCTTGGTGCTGGCCAGCCCCCGATCAGAAGAAAACCTCTTTTTTTCTATTTGTAAAAATATTGACTCTAAGTAAAACCCATGTATTATGGTTTTCGACTGGATGTTATCGTCCAGACGTTCTTTAACAGACTCATCCTCAGAGAATTGGTGTACCAGACACTGACCTTATCCTTACCGGTTTGGTCGATGCTTTTGTTGTTTAAAACGCATCTAACCGGATGCACAAATGTCGCAGATCCCAACCGCTGATCTGTAGCCATGCGCTGTCAAAGTTGAGCCTTTAGCCCAACGCGATCGGCCACTGAGCTATTGAGCAGAGCGACGGAAATGCAGCACGTTTAATTCGGTTTATAACGTAAGGGTTCGTGGGTTCCGCTTGTGTTTCTTTCGGTCATCAATTGTGTTGGCGACGGGCGCGATTGCGCCGACTGAAACCCATCTACTATGAGGATATTTGACATGAGTAATGTCGAGTCTATTAAGAGGTTGCTGGAAACGCTTAAAGCGATGAAAGTGACATTACGTGATACAGCGGACCCAAGTATTAGCCAGCAATTGGATGATGCGATTGCAGAAATCCAAGTTATTTTAGAAGATGAAAATAGTGAGTTAGTCTGTGTGAAAGCACTGGACGTACTTGGTAAGTTTTTTAGCTGTTTACCAAGCATAGCGAAGCTGATTGAGTTTTTTAATGGCTAATGCAACGAACCCTTTTATTTAAAAGGTTAGTTATGGACTTAGGTGGAACGATAAAACAGTGCCGCAAGGTGAAAAAGCTTACATTGGCACAACTATCAAAAGAATGCGGAATTTCGGTTTCATACCTAAGCTTGTTGGAAAACAACAATCGAGAGCCAAGTATTAACACCGTAGAATCCATTTCTAAAGCTTTGGGCTTACCTTTAAGTGTATTAATCTTTTTGGCGTCCCAGAGAAACGAGGAAATTGAACTAAGTGTCTCTCATATTGAAGCCCTCTCAAATAACATCATGGAACTGATGGTAAATGTTAAGGGATAGATATCTCATAATAAAAATTCCCTCTATTGCAAACACCTCCTCGCTTGCTTCTCTGCTCGAAATCACAGAAAAAGAATTGTTCTATATCGCAGATAACGTGCATGAGTTTTATAAACCCGGCAAAATTATGAGGAAGAAAAACGGTGATCCTCGACCAACACATGATGCAAAACCTGTGTTGAAGCAAATACACGCTCGAATTAAAAACCGAATACTTAAGCAAGTAGTTTACCCTTATTACATGCTGGGGGGCATTTCTGACCTAGAATCTCCACGAAGCTGTAAAACTCATGCTCAAATACATTCAGGAAAGAAGATTCTAATATCTGAGGATATAGCTAACTTCTACCCAAACACTTCATATGAAGTTGTAAAGAAAATATGGAAATACCATTTTAAGTTCGGTGATGAAGTATCAGAGTTACTCACTAAGCTAACCACATTCAATGGTGAATTACCTCAAGGCTGGAAGGCAAGTGGCTATATTGCGAACTTGGCATTAATAGATAAAGAGCCTGAATTGGTGAGGATTCTTGAAGAAAAAGGACTGTCTTATAGCCGTTTTATTGATGATATTACGGTCAGTAGTCCATTCTACCTTACCTCGAATGATAAACAATTTATCATCTCTAATATCTACGCAATGCTATTCTCCTGTGGGTATAAGCCAAAAAGAATCAAGCATGAGATCGTTAGTCGAGAAATGCCCATGTCGGTTACTTCACTCAACGTCAACACAAAGAAGCCGACCATTCCAAGTAAAGAAAGGAAGATCATTCGAGCCTTGGTCTACCAGCTTGAATGTGCATATCCTGACGATGGCAGATCTATCCGATTTTATAAACTATGGCTTAGCGTTTATGGAAAAGTAAACAGAGTAAAGTCATTTCATGCTGAAGAGGGTTCAAAACTACAGATTCGTATGAGACAGATAAAGCCACCTAAACATTTCTTCTCAAATAAAAAATTGCTTAGCACTTCTTAGTACATTGTTTCAATCTCGACCCTCGCTCAGCAAAAGCATACACTGAGTATCTCCAAATGAACTAGTTAAGAATGGACGAAAAGGGGCAAATTCTTTAAAGGACTTGAAGGGCTTAAATTGTTTGAAAGCCTTGAATGACTCTACTTGTGTTGTACGAAGAACACTGCTAGTCGCGCAAGACGCGTTTCCATCATGAGCCCAAACCACACCGTTTACAAACCAGCCCAGATGCTTACCATTGAATCCATAAACATGGTAGCCCCCCGCGTTGTCCACATCCAAATATGCAACCGGCTCCCCACCCCAAAGATAGATTGTGAGCTCATCATCTAATGCTACGTAGGCAGCCGCCTTGCCATCTCTATCAAAAAGCGACAGTTCATTGTCGGATTGAGCTGGGCTGTTTGAGCCAACCATAGGTGAAGGATTAGATTGCGGAAATGTAGGACCAGTCCACCTAAATTCAGGAATCGTTCCGTCAGTAGGGCCACAAACATAACTCATCGAATACCATGTTACAGGGCCGGGTATGATATCTGCTAACATACCACCAGCGTGGCTTTCACTAGAATAAACCTGATATCCCCCGTCGCCACAACTAACTGACGCTGCAGTTAAGCACTTCGAAGAGTCGGTGCGGCATTTAACAGTTTTCATGACTATCCCGCTTGGAGTGCGATGCTCCTTAACATTTGTGGCCGCACAAGCTGTTAGACAAAGCAAGCAAAACACTGAGATTGCATCACGCATGCCAAGCGTCATGCTTTTGTTACCCCTAACATTCATAAAAACTTATCTATATGACGGGTTCAATATAGCCAGTTGATTTATATGCCATTTGATGATATTTCGCATTCCTTGGCCACAACTTATTCCATTTTGGATCCACTTTAAAAACGATAATTTTTCTCGCTCCAGTGTCCTGCATGGGGTCTTTGCCGAGACTTTCGAGTAACTCTTGATGCTTTTCAACTTCAGAATCACTCACTTCGCGAATTTCAACTATGCACCCACCTTTGTATGCACGATCGCTTTTCGACTTGTGAAGTGAAACGTAAGACATGCTTTCATCTTCAGAAGTCAGATTCCACATCCATGATTCAAGCAACCCAGGCTCCGAACCTTTCTCGAGCCCGTGCTTTGCAATCAAAAATAGCGTGTTGGGAACTGGCATAATTCATCCTCTATTCTTTGCTTTTCCAATTCTAGCACTATGAGGTAGGCTTCACATAAAACTGTGCTCTGCGCTATAAACCAAACTCTATGAAATCACATTTCATTGGAAAAGGCTTCGGAGCATTCCAGGAGAATGTCTGAGGTTCATTTACACGATTAAGTTCTTTGCACATATCTGTGGATAGATCTGTGTACTGTTTAGATTGACTGTAGCTCCATAAGTAACTGTGTTGGGAATGCCTTTCTAATACCATAACAACAATAGCGGAACACAAGCCAACTGGACCATTGTTGCTGACCCATTTATTATCATGAACCTTCTTAAAATTGAAATCTCCAAGGTCGAACTCCGTCATCTTGCAGGTTCGTGACTCAATTCTCTTAGTATATTCGGCCATTCTGTATATATCTTGCCTGGTTGGCTTATCACATAGCCGATTCATGATTACTAATAGCTCTTTATGGGCGTCCGCAAATGGCACTTTACCCTGCTTTATGAGTGGGCAACTATCTCCTAAAGATTTCTTGACGAGTTCTTCAGGAGATTTGTTCTTCATTTCATCTTCGAGTTCAGTGCGAATCTTTTGCAGAGCGTTATCCAGCTCATCCGGGTCAAGATCATAGGCTGCCGATATTTGGCGTAAATTGCACTCTAATGAACTATCACTTTCACCAATCGTTCTACAGCGACCAGATAGGGCAGATTTTTGTCCACTTCCACTTTGAAGCCAGTTAAATTCGAAGCTTTCTGCATTAGCGGTTATGGGTAACGCAAAGTTGAAAGCCAAAGCAAGGAGAAAATATCTGCTAATTATCATATTGTCTTAATCCTTTATTTCATGCTTCTTAAATTCCGCTGATTAATTAGTAGTAAGAGGCACTATTACTTTGGGGTTCTATTGAACATCGTTAACATAGATGGTGGCGCAGCATCATCTTTTACTATCCCATCCGAACTCGGGCGAAATATAGAAGGTAAAATAAGCTCTTTATCTTCTGGCTTTAGCACACTTTCATACCGCTCCATAGCTAGGTATGTTTGAATCAAAGTGGCTCTTTCCTTTGCATCTTCTGCAAGATGAATATTTGAGAACAGTAACCTTACAGCGATACGTATCAACCAAATCACTATCATGGCCGCACTAGCGGTGAATAAAAGCACCCAATGCCGGATCTGCCCATCTTGTGAAAAGATCAGCTCTCTGTTCTTAGATGAAGTTTCGTTGACGATGGCCTCCCGGAAGAAATCAAAAAGCTCATATCCTGAGAAGAAGAACAATGCCGCCAGTAGCACTATAGTAACCACATACCATTTAATTCGCCTATTATGGGTCTTCGCTTTCGCGTTCCAATAATCAACCGCTTCTTTCTCTGCAATCTCTTCACGATATTTCTTCTTTTCCGCTTCAAGTTCTTCGCGAAAGGATTCCATTGCCCCGTTGAACTGCTTTTTATGCTCTGCCTTCTGCTTCAAAACCAGCTCATGAGTGCGATAGGCTTGCCCCTTAAGATCGAGCGTATGGTTCAATGCGCTCCGCAAAGTCTCCATTTCATGGCGAACGAGGTCAGTTAAAGCGCTTTCCGTTAAGCCACTCGGATCATGATCTCGATATTTGAACGCTGCAGTTCTGGCTGCAGCAATACGCTTATAGTCTTCCTCTGGTATATTAAGGCCGCGAATAAAATACTGGAACGCATGCTTAGCGTACTGCTGATGCTCCTGGGAAAGTCGCTTTAAAAAGTGGCCTTCCTCTGATTCAGATAATGGACACCTGTAGCCTCGCAATAGATTCTTCACTTTATCAAAATGACGTTCTTTTGTTTCGATGTCTTCAGCTTTGAGGTAATGATTGGCCTCGGAGTGTATTTGATTTATCAGTTTGTTTGGGTTTGTCCCTTCGAAGCTAATGGCCATTGCATCACAAGCAATTAGAAAGTCTTGCTCCTGCTTAACGAAACCCAATACTGCCTGCATATCTACGAAGTGCCTTTCTATTCCCCCTACCGACAGTGCTTCTTCAAACGTTACGTTAGACAAATTCAGTCCCCTTTCCTAAAACTGCATCCCGTACATTAGATGATGGGTTTCCCCGCTCAATACCTTCAAATACACCTCGGTGCTGGCCAGCTCCGCGTGGCCCATCCAGTCCTGGATGGTGCGGATATCCCGCCCCTGCAACAAACAATTTACCGCAAAGGAATGCCGAAAAGTATGCGGCGACAGGGATTCCACGGGCAGGATCGAGCGATCTTCTTCTTTATTCCAAAAGTGCTCCCGCTCCAGCTTGTTCAACTGGTAGCGCACCTGATGCCGGTCCCAGCTGAAGATCGGCTCCCCTTTTTTGGGGTTGCTGCCGGCCAGGTAGCGTTTCGCTTCGTCAATCAAGGCCGGATCGGCGATGGGTACCATGCGTTTGGGGCTGTGGGCGGCGGTTCGTTTGCGGGGCCGCCCTGCCCTGCGCTTGGAGTTAGCCAGAATCACCAAGGAGTCGCGCACGGTTTCCAGTATCAGATCCTCCCGCGTCACGGATAACGCCTCGGTGATCCGGGCGCCGGTGTGCCACATCAGGTTCAACAAAAAATGCAGCTGCGGATTCAGGGCCTTTTCCAGCACCACATGAATCTCCGGCAACACCAGGTATTGGGGTAAATCCGTATTCACCTGGGCCATGAGCGTGCGGCGTTTCTGCCAGTAGTGCCAATCGATCACCACCGGGGCATTGTTTGGGGCCGGCACGTACAGGTCGGGCGACGGGGCCAGCGGATAATTGGCCGGTCGGCTGGGCAGGTTCATGCTGTGTCCTCTTCTCCCTATCGCCATTCTTTTATGAGCCGTCGTCCGGACACCACCAGGATCAGCCCCACCAGGACACCACCCACCGTGCTGACCGCAGTGACGCCGTGTTGCACGGTATAGGCCAGCCACAGTAATGGCCAGACCACCACAACATTGAACTGCCAGATCCGTTGATAGCGGGTAAACATCCTGTTTTCCTTTTTTGCATCGTGGGCGAAAACCCGGCCCCTGGCGGGGTCCGGATTCCGCATTTCTTTCGAGTTTACCGGGTTTTCGCGGAATCACAACGGGTGTTTTTCGGGCATGTTGGGGCCACCGGCGCCGGCGAGGCCGGCCGCTGGAAGCCCGCTGGATCCACACGACAAAGCCCGTAAAAACAGAGATATATAGGGTTCTGAAAAAAGACCGGACCGGCGGACGAAACCCAGGACTCAAAACCTACGCATTCTGGGGCATTTTGCGGAATATGAAAAAGAAATAGAAAAGTTGAAAGTGCGAGTTTGCATGCCCCAATCAAAGATCAGTATAATGCAGTAGTGTCAAGGATATTCCGACGCACGGCATATTTAAACGACTAACGGAAATTCAGGTATACGAGTCAACCACGGTTTGTTAACTGGCTAAGTTTACAGGAAAAATGCCGGAAAGGGTACCAAGGATGGAGAATGAACCCCCGACAACACTTCTGCAGAGAATGCCGCCACAGCAAGAATACAGAAGCGCATCGGGAAAAACAGGCATCAGATAAACCTGCGGTCCTATTTGTACTACAACTGGAGGGTCGGCAACGATTACTTCATTAAACAGCCAGATGGTCGTTTATTGGTCAGAATCAGATCCTGCGGTTTCAGTCCTCTTGAGTCCTTGCAAGTGTAGGTTTTCGTACAAAAGCGCTAACC
>NZ_RCHN01000011.1 GCF_003671495.1 Ketobacter sp.
ATGCATTATATTTGCAAATATAATGCATAATTTATGTTCCGCTCGGTTCTGGTGATCAAAGCGGCTTGTTGCTTACGCAGCTTCGCTGGCTGCCTGCACCAGTTGCACCAGATCCTTGCCGGTATCCGCCAGGTCGTCGGCGCTGATGGACAGCTGCTGCGCCAGGATCTTCTTGGCTTGCATGAATTCCTTGGGGCTGTTGATGCAGTCGGCGGCCAGGATCTTATCCCCCTGCAGGTACCAGGCTACGAACTGGTTGTCATCCGGATTGCCCCGCAACACCACGCGATCATAGCCTTTGTTGAAGCCTGCGATCTGCAGTTTGATGTCGTACTGATCGGACCAGAACCAGGGCATGGCGTGATAGGCCTTCTGATTGCCACAGATGGACGCCGCCGCGGTTTTGGCCTGTTCCATGGCATTGGGCACGGATTCCAGGCGCAGGCGGTAGCCCAACAGATTGTTGGGGTGGAAGGTACAGTCACCGGCTGCCACGATATCCGGGTCCTGGGTGCAGGCAAATTCATCCACCACGATGCCGTTTTCGATCTCGAGGCCGGCTTCCGCGGCCAACTCGGTGTTGGGAATTACGCCGATGCCGATGATCACCAGGTCGGCATCCAGGGTCAGGTTGTTGTTGCACTGCACCTGTTGCGCCTGACCTTCACCCAGAATGGCCTGGGCCTGGGCGTCGGTGATGATCTTTACACCGTGGCTTTCATGCAGTTTGGTGTAGTACTCAGACAGCGCCGGGGCGGTAACCCGCTCCAGAACCCGGTTCATCATCTCCAGTACGGTCACGTCCATACCCAGCTTGCGCAGGGATGCTGCGGTTTCCAGGCCGATGTAACCGCCACCCACGATCACCGCTTTGCCGCCTTCCTTGACGCTGCCCTGAATGGCTTCGGAATCCGCCAGATCCCGCAGATAGTGAACCCCCGGCAGATCTGCACCGGGGATGTCCAGCTTGCGCACCCGCGCGCCGGTGCACAGGGCCAGTTTGGTGTAGGGCAGGGTCTCACCGCTGTCCAGGGTAATGCTCTTGTTGGCGCGATCGATCTTGCTGACGCGGGTATTCAGCTTGAATTCAACGCCGGCTTTTTCGTAAACCGAGGGTTTGAAGATCTCCAATTGGTCTGCGGTTTTCTCTTGCATCAAAAAGGCTTTTGACAGCGGAGGACGATGATAGGGGGCGATGGGCTCGTCGCCGATCACCAGAATACGGCCTTCCCAGCCTTCCTTGCGCACACTATTGGCCAATTGGGCACCGGCGTGACTCGCGCCGATGATGATACAGACTTGTTCTTCACTCATTGGGTTATCCCTCGGACTGCCTTTATTTTAAATATTGAAAAATGAATAGCTGTTGTTGTTGTTAGTATACTGTGTATACTAACTCCATCCAAGAGGGGACAGGGGCCTCAGACCCTATGCCCTAAAGGGTTTTCTAGCAACCGGGACATGATAACAAGAAATGCAGGAGTAGAGAGAGATGCCAACACTAGAGATTACTGATTTAGCGGGAAATGTTACCTCTCTGGAGGCGAAGTCGGGGGAAACCCTGATGGAGGCTCTGCGGGATAACGGCTATGACGACATTCTGGCGATTTGCGGCGGGGTCTGTTCCTGCTCTTCCTGCCATTGTTATATCGAAGACGAGTGGAAAGAAAAACTGCACGCACCCAGTGAAGACGAAATGCAGTTGGTGAGCAGCACCGAACATTTCAAGGACAGCTCGCGCCTTTCCTGCCAGATTACGCTCACCGATGACATGGACGGCATGAAGGTCACCATCGCCCAGCAGGACTACTGATTTTCCACCGCTGGAATAAACCGGCCAGTTCGACGTAACTCTGGCCGGTGAATACAACCTGACCGGTGGTTCTCATGCTGATGCTTTACTGCGCAGTCGCTTTGTAGTGAAATTCACTCATGACCACGACAACCACCAAAAAATCAGCGAAACGGGTTTATGCCGGCCAGAGTGAATCGGAGCGGGTCCATGAGCGTCGGGAGCGCTTTCTGGAAGCGGGCCTGGAGATCTTCGGCCGTCACGGTATGCGTGGTGCTACGGTGCGCAAGCTGTGTAAAGAGGCCGGCCTCACCGAGCGCTATTTCTACGAATCCTTCACCGACACGGAAGACCTGTACTGTGCGGTGTATAACGGCCAGATCAGCTCTCTGACCCAACGTTTCCTGTCAGAATTACCCTCCCTGCCGGAACCTCTGGAAGATCGTATCCGCGTGTGTCTACAGTTGTATTTCTCCCTGATGCGCGACGACCGCATGGTCAGGGTGCTCTACATCGAAAGCATGGTGGGCTCGGATCGCGTCAATGAAATTCTGCACGGTATTGTGCGGGCGCAATCGTCCCTGGCGGAGACCATGCTGAAGGTGGACAATCCGGACCTGAAACTGTCAGCGGATTTCATTGAGGCCATGTCGGCGGCCATCAACGGCGCCTGTTCGGCCACCGCGGTGCAGTGGATGTTGAGTGGCTACAAAATTCCCCAGGAAACCCTGGTGGAAAGCTTGAAGTTGGTGGTGCTGGGTACCATGCGGGAACTGAAAGCCGCCTACGGCGTCGGCTTCTGAAACGAAAAAGGGCCTGCATTGTGCAGGCCCTGGTTGTTTCGGCGGGAACGAATCAGGCCTCCCGTGGGAACAGTTTGTCCAGGTGGCTGTTGCTGAAAATCCCGTGAGGGTCCATGGCATTAAACTGCGCCGCTGCGGTGTGCCAGTTGTTGTCCTCCGGATAGCCTTCGGTCCAGGTGTTGGGGTACACCTCCCGCAGAATTTCGTCGTTGGTCCAGGCGCCGCCAAACTGGCCGTCAGCGGTGTAGGCGTAACTCTTGGTCCATTCCGGACGCACCAAACCATAGCTGGCGTAATTGCTGTAGAACCACTGTTCCAGGCGGGTGTTGAATTCCGCTGCCAGGGGCTGATCCGGGTTGTTATTGATGGCGAACCAGATGATGGTGTCCTTGTCCGGGTGATCCGGGTGCGGACGGGCGCCGGACAGGGTGGGCTCCACCGCACCGGGAACCAGCACTTCGTCGGTGCGCTCCAGGCCGTGGGCGCGAATCTCAACCGGCCCCACGTAAGGGTATTCGTGACGGGACTGGAAGTCTGCCAGCAGTTCGGTGAAAAACTCATACCACTCGGCCAGGGCGCGCTGCAGGTTAGCCCGCGACACAATCAGGCCCCAGGCGGCCACCGTCAGGCGCGGCGTCATGGGCTGCACATAGAGCGTGTTGGTGTAGGCAGAACCCCACAGGTCGTTGATCAGCGTCTCCGGGTCTTCATTGGCCATCATGCTCACCAGGGAATCCACAGAGGTCTTGTTGAACTGGGGCACAATGCGGGGGAAGGTGCGCAGGGTGGAACCCAGCATATCCGCCTGCCAGGCCGGCATGCTGACCCCTTCCGACAGTTGATAGGGTTCGAATACCTCGCGGGCGTGGTCCGGCTTTTCCGGCGTCACGGTCCAGGTCTTCAACCACACCAGATTGTCCGGGTTGAAGGGGTAGTAAATGATGTCCACGGTGCCGTACTGATCCGACAGGTTGGAGAAGGAGTTTTCGGTTTCGTTCTCCGGCAGCGCAAGCACTTCGGCGGCGGTCAGATCCACCCGGCTTTGCAGGCGGATTTTCAGGTTGGGGCCCACCTGGATTTTGACCGCAGTGATGAAGGCCCGGGCCAGGCTGGTGAGCAGGGGGCCGATGGCCGGGTCGGTGCGCTGGTAAGTACGCAGTACATATTCACCCAGGGTTTCGTCCCAGGCCACGGCGGTGATTTCCAGTACCAGGTTGCTGAGGGTGCCCCAGGAATGACCGGGTTGCAGGGTTTCGCCGGTTTTGGGCACGGCGGCGCCGTGGGCGTTCATGGCCAGAACACCGGCAATGGAAACGCCGCCAGGGGCGGTGGTGTGATACAGGCCGAGATCGAATTTCTCCAGCTCAGCACAGATGTCTTCAATAAACGCGCCGGCACCGCAGCTGACGGATTTGACGCTCTCCTCGGCGTTCACCACGATGTCGGTCATGTATTCGTGGGTGTTCACGATCAATATGTTTTCGCCGCTGTGACCGCGGGGAATGAGCGTGGGGGCAAAGCCGTGAGCGCTGCCCATGGGGCGCAGACGATAGCCATGATCCTTGGCCCAGTTGGCGATGGTGAGAACGTCATCTGCATTGCGGGGCGAAGTGAACCAGACGCCCGAAATCTTGGTTTCGCGGGCCCAGTTGATGAACGTTTGCTGGTAGAGCTCGATGCCTTCGGGAAATTCCGGCGGCTCAGGGATAGTATTACTGCCAGAGCCGGCAACGAATTTACAACCGGGCAACAGCGTGGTTGCGGCGGCTGTGGCTGCAGCGCCGCCCAGGAATTTACGACGGCTGAATTCGGGCTGTTGTTGGTTCTTCTCCGCTTTCATGCTTGTTCCTTTGGTTTCCAGTAGTTTGCGAGATTAAGGTGGTTCGTTATTCGTTGCATTGCCTCAGTCCAGAGCCGAAGTGGGTACCATGGGCATCACCACGCTGGATGGATATTCCGGACTGATGTGAATGGTGGTAACACCACCTTCCGCCATGGCCTGGCGCGGATAATTGAGTACCGCCTGCGCCTGATTGCTGGGGCTGATGGAGATCCGCAGCTTGTTGCCTTTGCGGATAATGGCGCTGGTGGGGAATACTTCCACCTGCATTTTCACCACTTCCCCTGGCACCAGCGGCTGGCTGGTCTCTTCCTTGAAATAATGATACGGCTGAATCATGACACCGTTGATGAAACGGGAGCGGGATTCATCCACCAAACGACCGGTTGCCGCCAATTGTCCATTGGTGATGGGCAGCGACTGGCGTGCCGACACCTCTTCAATCTGCACTGACACAACGGCTTCGGTTACGGTGCTTTCAATCCAGATATCCGCCTGGATCGGACCATTAAAGTAGTAATCCTCAGCCATGGGCTCGGATTCAAAAATGACGCGCTGTTGCGGTACCAGGTCGCTGTTGCTGAAGCAGGCTTTGGGCAGGTTCAGGCCCAAAGTCCACTGGTCGAAACTGCGGGAACACTTGGTCCCATCGTTGAGTTGAATTTCGATACCCAGCAGGCCGTTGGCATCATAGCCGTAGCCATAGGGATGCTCCGGCTGGGTCATCTGGGGGCCGGTTTCGACTGCGGTGGGTGGCGTTCGGGTCAGGCCTTCATTTTCCCGCAGATACCAGCGTTCCGGTTCCAGCAGGGGGTGGGGCCAATCGGTTGCAGTGGCATAGTGATCGTTGCGGAATGCTTCCGGCGTGCTGGCGGTGGGGTAGTTCTTCACGTGCTGCACTACCTTGGGCATGGCTTCAATGTTGGTGTCCAGGCCTTTCAGATATTTATCGAACCACTGCAGCAACAACAGGTCCACCGGCGGCACGGTTTCGTTGCCGATGTGGGTGGCCACGAAGTTGATGAAGTGACTGCCGTCATAAATGACCAGACGGGTGTCCACGTTGTTGTTTTTCAGAATTTCGTACATCAGGGGCTCATCGCGCTGGAACAGGTCATGCAGTGCGCCGAGCATGAAGGTGGGCGCTTTGATCTTGTCGAAGTGGGTCATGGGGGACCGCAGCGTCCAGTAATCGGTTTCGTAGTTATAGGTGGGTTCACCGTCGAGGGCTGAATTGATCATGGGCAGAAAGTAGGTCTGCATTTGCAGTACATGATCGTCGGTGGCTTCCAGAATGTGGTTCATGTGCTTGGGGTTCAGCAGGGCGGTGGGCACGTTCTGGGTGGCGGTGAAGTGGGTCAGTTGCAGCCACTTGGCCATGAACAGCCCATTGAGCATGCCACCGATGCCCACTGTGCCGCGCATGGCGTCCCCCAGGGGCAGGCTGGCAAACACGGCGTCCACCAGTTCCGGTCGCAGCTGCGCAGTGAACAGGGAGGTGATGGCCATATAGGAAACACCGGCCAGGCCCAGCTTGCCGTTGGACCAGGGCTGGGAATCCGCCCACTCCACTGCGTCGATGTAGCCGGCCTGCTCATTGGGGCCCAGCAGGTCCCAGCCGCCGCTGGAGACACCGTTGCCGTACACATCCACAGCCACCTGCGCATAACCGCGACGCACAATAAAGGAGTCGGTAACGCCCAGCATCAGGTTGCCCGGTACCTTGCCCAGCATCAGGCTCAACAGATTAGTGTTGTAGGCGGACTGGGTAAGAATCACCGGGAACGGGCCCGGGGCCGGGTTGCCGTTTTCATCCGCCGGCAGGGTAACCCGCACGCCCAGCTTTTTGCCATTGATGGTGTCGATAAACTGCAACGGCAGGTTCACCGCTTTGGGATACTCGGCGGCGCGCTGATAGATGGTGCCGCTGGTTTCCAGCAGGGGGGTGGAGTGCTCGTCGAGGATGATTTGCTCGCTGGCGGGAATCGAGGTTGGCGCGTCGTTGCCGCTATCGGCGCCGCGTGTCGATTCAGGGACCGACCCAGAGTTGGTTTCCGTGGCATCGCCGCCGGAACAGGCCGCCAGCATTCCCCCCAGGAATAATGTTCCCAACAGCAGGGCTGCCGGTTTGGTGAAATTATTGTTCATTGCTACTGCACTTCCCTTGAGAGATTCGCTGCTACCACCGCCGGTGGTGCTGCTTTCCCTTTTGTTTTGTTGTTTGTGTTGTCGATTTGTTGTGACTCAGGATGCTTTTTTGGTTTTAATCTCAGTGGTTTATCCTGATTTTCAGACATTAATAATATTTTTGACAATATGTGTTGTCAATTTTCTGGTGGCTTATTGATCAATCAAAAGCGGGGTGAAATGGGGTGATCCGGCTGTCGGGCTCTGTAATTACAGAGGGTTAGCCTAAGTCGTATCAATAGACGTCGTTTTGTTGGAATTTTGTCAACGCGCAGAGGTTGGTCGTCAAGGATACAGCGAACCGGGAATTGGCTACCCGTTGTGGGCCTGCCGGCAGAGTTCGGTGTAGAGCTGCTGTGCTTCCGCCAGCAGGTCCGGGTCGATGGCGGTGCCGGCCGGGGCGTGGGCTTTGGGTGGGCTTACCCGCTCAGCCTGGGCCAAAAGTGCGGCGGGTTGCTCCAACTCCAACAGTGCCCCCAGGGTGGTCAGGCTGTGGTGGGGGGCTTTGCAAAAGTGGTCAAAGCTGAACAGGCGGATGCGGGGTTCGAGCTGGCTGAGCAGGGTGCGGTAGGTGGCACACCAGTATTGCAGCCAGAAGCTGAGGCTGTCGGCGTGATCCAGGGATTGGGGCTGCATCCAGTTGCCAAAATTGATGGGTTTGAGGTTGGCGCCGAAATCATAGTGCCCGATGCCGCGCATGTAACGGCGGGCAAAAGGGTCGCTCTGATGCAGTTGCAGGAAGCCCAGGTGCTGTCGCAGCAGGGACGCCGCGTGCTGCAATGGTTGGCGGAAGGGCACCAGTACCTGGGCATCGGGAAAACGCTTCACCAGATAGGGCAGGCGGGCAATGTTCATGTTGTTTTTCGACAGGTAGCGGCGGGGCTGGCGTTCGGCGGTGGCGCGCAGCAGCAGAATCTTGCGGATGTGGCGGCGAAAAAACTGCTCGAACTCGGGGTGAGTGAAGCGTGGGTCCCAGGGTTCCACCCAGTGCGCCTGATATTGTTTGGGCCAGAACTCCGCCCACAGGGTTTCCTCAAAGGCTTCGGGGCTTTCCTCGCTCACCAGCATGCCGTCGCCGTGGGCGCGTTCCTTCATTGTGGCTTCACGGCGAAACCAGCGGGACAGCCTCGACCACAGCAGGGGGGTGAGCAGCAGAGGCATGTCGCGGTAAGTGTGGACACCGAACTCGCCGCTGGCTTCCAGCATTTCCAGTAGCAGCGTGGTGCCCGCTCTGGGCAGGCCGGTGACGAACACGGGGCGTTCTGGGGTGATGGGCTGCAGGGCGCCGGCGAACAGTTTGTCTTCAAGGTCAGACAGCGCCACCTGGGCACCGCGACTGGCAAACGCAATGTTGTGAACCCAGCGATCCAACGCGGAGTAGTCGGAGCTGGAATCCACTAGCGTGCCCGTTGGCGCAGCAGGTAAAAGGCCGCGCAGCCAACCACCAGGCTCAGCATCAGAAACGGCCAGCTGAGTGACGTGGTGACCACGGCCTGCAGCGACACCCACTGCAGACGATCCAACCCCCAGATCACCGCCACCGGAATCAGTAACGCCAGACCACTGCCCACGATGATCAGCAGGAACGCCTTGAACAGGCGCACAGAAAAAGCCTGCATGGCCTTTTCCTTTTCCAGGTCGCTGAGCTCACGGCTGTTCAGCGTGGTCATCACCTGGCGGGAGAGGGACATGACCTCGCGACTTACCGCCACCACCCGGAACAGGGTCAGCAGATAAATAAAGGTGCCCAACAATAACAGGGCGAGTACCCAGCTCAACATTAGCCGTTGCGGGTGTGGGTTTCCGCCTGATCGTTGCCATCGATCACTGCGTCGTCTTCAATGCCGGGGCTGCGGCGACCACCGATGAGGCGCTTGATGGGATACCAGAAGAAGCCCACAAAGGCGACGAATACGGCCAGTAACAACGCCAACAGCGAACCGATAGCGGATAATCCGGCGCCTGGGCCGACGTAAGCGCTCGCCAGTGAAGGGATGGCGGCCAATAGAATCATTGGGATCAGATTTTGAATTTTCATATTATTGAACTCCTTGGTCGAAGTACTTTTGTGTATTTCCCCGCTTAATACTTCAAACTGCTTATCTAAACAGGTTCAGTGTTGCGTGTTCCTTCATTTCATGTTGCTGAGTTGCATGATGGTGAACGACGAATCGAGACGGCCTAAGAGGCTTCGCATTGCTGGCGTGCCCGGCCGAAAAAATCCCCATTCATTTCCGGCGGCAGGCGCTCAACTTCCTCCATGATACCAAGCCAGCCCGGTTCGACAACGTTATACATCTCCCAGACGATCTCACCGTTGCGATCCACTTCCAGGGCACGTCCCAGTCGGCTTTCGGAAATCAACAGGTTACCGTTGTCCAACCATTGATGTTTGCCCATTATATTGGTGAAAAAAAGTTGTTGCTTCGTCCCTTGGTAGGGGATGGTGGTGAGGTTCGTGCTGACGTCCTTCACCAGGATGCGGCTGGCAGGGTGGTCTCCGTCTTCGCGTCGTGATGTGTTGTGATTGTCGAACACAGAAATGCGATTGCCATCGAGAAAATCCGGATCGTGCTGGCGCACAAATTCGTTGCTCAGGCTGTATTTCAGTTGCCAATGTCGGTCGAATACCAGCACCGTGTTGGTGTTGCGCAGGGATATCATGATGTCGCCTGCCACAAAATGCCCTGGCTGCAGATCACGGCTGAACACTTCCACATCGTTCAGGTGCAGGGTGTCACCCTGGCTGTAGGGATACCAGTTATCCAGGCTGGTCTGGTACAGGGCGCCGTCCAGGTTGTTGTCCCGCAGCAGGTCAAATACGGACTTTTCCTGCAGTATCTGGCCATCGGCGGCCACCTGCAGGATCATGGGTTCGACAAAATTCGGTTTATACAATGGTAAATCCGGGTCTGGCTGGGTGTGGTTGCGCTGGGCCGAGACCCAGATCGTTTCATCGTCGTCGATAAAAACGGAATGGTGGGTGCGATAGGGCAGGCGCCACACCACGTTGCCACAGGCATCCAGCCGCACCAGGCCCAGGTGTTCAAAGTTAAACACCAGATCCCCGTTGGACAGAATCTCCGCGCCGTGAATGTGGGTACCGGGGCGGTCCTTCGGAATTTCAATCCAGTACAGGTAGGCCGGTGGCTCAGGCCAGATATCCCACCACTGGATGGACCAGCTCTGCACCGGGTTGGCATCCGCATCGATGACGGTTACGGCCAGGGTGTGGTCGCCCTCCACGGTCACGGTTTTGGTCAGCCCCGGAGCCATGCGTTCGACCTGTTTAACGGTGATGGTCTCGGTTTGCGGGGATTGGATGTAGAACCAATACAGGGATTTGTTTTCCGGCATGAGATAACGCAGGGATTCCGCCGCTTCGATCAGGGTGTAATAGGGAAAGGTGCGGTTTAGGGACGCATACATGCCATAAATCACACTGATGAACACCAGTGCGAACAGGAACATGATGCGGGGAATCCAGTTGAGGATCGAATTGTGTGAGCCGGACTTCATAGTGAACCTTTAACGCCAATGCTTTTTTTGTTTTTTATCAGGCAATGGAGTGGGGTGTCGCGGGGTTAACTCTCAAGCCTTCCATGCATTAATTGATTACTAAAGCAACATTGATGCGACGAGCCCCTGTTATAGGGGCTGCTGCATTCAGTTGCAACCGTTGTTCCCAAGAAAGCGCGAAGAGTTGGCAGTTTTTGCGGCGTTGGCCGTTTTAATAGGCGGGTTGCGCGAGTTTGGGCTCGGTGCGGGCATGGGGATAGTCGGCATTGTGCGGGCGAATCCCGGTGACCCGTACGATAACGCCCGCTTCCGGTTCTGTCTGGCCACCGATTTGGCGGGGCGTGGGCCATTGGTCGGTATGGGCGTGCACGGAATCAAAGGTCACCCGGCGCGCGAACTCCGCAAAGATGATGCGCAATTGCTGGCGTGCCTGATTCATGCCCACGCAGGCCCGCCGACCGCCACCGAAAGGAAAGTATTCGTTGGGGCCAAATTTGTTTCCTTCCAGCCAACGCTCCGGCCGGTATTCCTCAGCATCTTCGCCATAGACACGGCGATTGCGCTGGGTGAGGTAAATACAGGGGAATACGCAGGCGCCTGCTGGAATGAAAGCGTCGCCAATGCGGGTGTCCTGGGTCAGCCAGCGCACGGTACCCACGGCGGACGGGGTGAGCCGCTGGGATTCGTTAAGGCAGGCGGTGAGGTAGGGCAGCTCGGCTATTTTCAAAGGATCGAAATGGCCTTCGGTGGCGATGCTGGCTTGCACTTCCTGGCGGATTTTCTGTAAAACATCGGGCTTTTTCAGCAGCCACAGCATAAACCAGGCAGAAGTGGCGGCACTGGTTTCGTGGCCGCCGATGAGCAGCCCCACGGTTTCCGAAATCACCCGCTCTTCCGCCAGCAGGTTGCCGTCTTCATCGGTGGCGCGGGCCACAATGGATAACATGTGGGATTCATTGGCGTCCATGCGTTTGCGAATGGCGCGGATATCCTGCCGGATCAGGTCAGCCAGTTGTACTTTCAGGTCGATGGCCTGCTTCCAGGGGAACAACCCTTTTTCGCCATTACCAAAATCACGCTGTTGGGTGCGCTTCAGGTATTGTTTGTTGAGCATGCCTCGGTAGCGTTTGGCCCCGATCATGGACCCGATGGCAAAGTTGGCATCGCTGCAGGCGGATAACAGCCAGCCCAGCATCAGGCGCTTGTAGTTGTCTTTGCGATCGCCCTGCCGCAGATTGAATACGGTGTAGCAGATCACGTCCAGGGTGATGTCGCCCACCAGTCTGGGGATGTTGAACTCATCCCCCACCATCCAGGAATTGATGTGCTCGGTGACGATTTCATGCATCACCCCGGCACGGTCTTTCAGTCGGTTTGTATTCAAGGGCGGGATGATCATCTTGCGGGAATCCTGATGGGCTTTCTGATTCAGGAACACCGTGTTGTCTTCGCCCACATCCATGGGCAGTTGGGTTTTGGAGGCGTCGTACTGTTCCGGCTTGAGGGAGAAAACATCCTTGATGGCTTGCGGGTCGCTGAGGATCACCATGGGGCCCTGGCCCGGCAAACGCAGGGTAAAATAGTCACCGAATGCCTGCTGCTGTTGTTTCAGATAATCCCACAGGCCGTATCCCATGTTCATGGCCTGCTTCACTTTCATGTCTTTGGGGCCGGGGGGCAATTGTGGTTTATTGGTGGTGGCCGTCATCGTGATTCTCCGTATCCTGGATGCGTTGCGGGAGTATCAACGCCGCCGGAGACCGGCTCCGGCGGTGGTGTGGGCGTACGCCGGGATCAGTCGTCGGCGTCCTGCAGTTCCTGTTGTTTTTTCATGTTGTCCCAGAAACGCTGTGGTACGAATTCGTTGGGTACTTTCACAAAGCTGGCTTCGGTAGGATCGCCATTGGTGTAGGATTGTTCGCCGCAACCCATGCCGTCTTCGTCGAAGATAAAGAACAGGGCCATGCGGATGGTGAGCATGTACACGGCGTCTTCGTCATCCGGCTCAATGCCAAAGGCCACTGGCAACATGGCGCCGGGATACATCTGGTGCACGTTGCCTTCCAGCACCAGGGTGTCTTCACCGACGATGAACTTTTCCAGCTCCAGGTGGATCACGAACAAGTTGAAGGTGACCAGGTTGCCATAGAATACGCACAGCTCGTCGTAGGACTGGGGCTGGATGCCTTCCATCAGGCCGTCGTCGCCTTTACCCCAGCGGCGATAGTCCTGGCGGCGGCGGGAGCAGGACGCCATCAGCGTCTCGAAATCCCCTTTGCACTCAGCGGAGGCGTGATCCACAAAGTTCTGGCAGATCAGTTTCTGACGCTCGGTAACGCACTTGGGCAGGATGTTGTCGCGGACATAATTCGCCAGGTAGTCAGGATCGAATTGCTCAAACGGAATGGGGCGCTCGGGTAGGGTTTTGCCAATGTACATGGATTCCTCTCCTACAGTATTTCTCGTTGTTTTTGTCTTGTCTTGGCTTTTTGTAACTCTAAGGTTTACACCGTATACCCATTCGCGCCGCACATCAATAGGCCGCGGCATCGGCCTGTCTTGCCCCGTTGGGCGGATTGTTCAGGAATTCCGCAGCCTGAACCCCTGGTATCAGGTAACCGGCTGAAAATAAACAGCTTTAAAGCGCCGGTGCCTGGACTCCTGCAAACAGCAGTTGGAGACGGCTATCGTCCATTTGGACTACGCAGGTGGAGGTGGCGCGGAACAGGGTCTGTTGAATGCGCCAGTGATCGGCTTGTTTTATGTACCGATCCTGGTAGTAGCCGGCCAGTTGGGTAAGGGTGTTGGCCTGGGTATTGATCTGGTGAAAGTACAGATCCCAGGTGGCGCTGGCCTGCTGCGGTGAATGCCACTGGATCTGACCGTTCTGGCCGTGGTGCATGTCGATGATGTGATCGTGGCAGGCCAGTTGTCGGTACAGCGCGAGAAAATCCTCCCGCCGGGTAAAGACGCCCAGGGCACCGTAATCGATGAGCACGTCGTGTGTGGCGAAACACTGGCCGATGGCGTCCACGTTTTTGCGATCACAATGATGCAGGTACGCGGCTTTCAACTGGCGGATGGCTTCGATATCTTCCAGCCGTTGCATCCGTTGCGGCCAGTCCGGCTGGGCGTGGCGTGGGTTATGGTTATGATGATGGTTGTCAGGCATGGGCCGTCTCCTGTTCTGCCCGTTGCTTGAGGGCATAGGCCATGTTGTTGAAACCCTCCTGCATGGAGTGAAAATACAGCCAGCGCACCAGGGGAGTGAGCAGTCCACTCAGGTGATCTTCGGTGTGATAACAGCAGCGGTCTGCACCCAGGGCTTCGACGGTTTGCCAGCGGCGTGCCCGCAACAGGCGCTCGTGCAGCATGTGCATGCCCCAACCCAGTTTGTGGGGCGGGTGCACCCCGGTGATGAATTCCCGTTGCAGGCGTTTGCCCCGCCCCGGCAGGTTGACATGCAATTCCACCGGACTGCCCAGCTCGAAACGGGTGACGACTTTTTCTGTAAACGGGTTCCATTCCGGATAGCGGTCGACGTCCAGCAGAATATTCCACACGGTGGTCTGTGGGGCATGGATTTCCACCCGCTCGGAATACACCGTGAACTCCAGCATCAGGCGGTGCCCGCTGCTGTCTGGCTGGTGGCGCCGGAATGGGTTGCGCTGGGTGGTGTGGCAAGGTGTTGTGCCGATGGCTGTGTTGGCAGCCCGTCAATCCATTGCTGGGTTTCCTCCCACAGGCGTTGTGCCACGACCCGGTTGTCGGCTTCCGGGCTGGCGGTGGCCACTGCGCAGCGATCAAAGTACCGGCCCCCCTGCAGGCCCGGTTGGGTGGCACAGTAGATCTGGGTTTGCGCCCCTTGCAACGGGCTCAGCATAAACAGCATCTGCAGGGGATTCACGATCTGCAGTAATTTTTGCATGCGCTTATTGGTTTCCAGTCCTTTGATGGCGATGTTGGTGGCGATGGAGCCGGGATGCAGAACATAGCTCTGCACATTGTGGGCGGCATAACGACGTTGCAGTTCAAAGGCGCCGTGCACCAGTCCCAGCTTGGATTGCCCGTAGATGAGCCAGGAACTGTAAGGCCGGCTGGGATGAAACAGCTCGCTGTTGAGGCCTTTTTGATGCAGGTGGGAGGCGACGAACACCACCCGGGCGGGCTCCATTGGGGTGCCCGCCTGCTGCAGACGATCCAGCAGGCGATGGGTCAGGTGCATGGCCCCCATGTAGTTGGTGCGCCAATGGATTTCAAAGCCGTCGTCGGACAGGTGAGGCTCCGTCCAGCTACCCAGGATGTCGGAGTGCACGCCGGCATTGTTGAGCAGGATGTGCAGCGGCGCGTCGATGCTGTTGTGATACCAGCGCACAAAGGTTTCCACCGACTCGGCGTGGGTCAGATCCAGCGGGTGGCCCTCTACCGCACAGGGGAAACCATCCGCCTGCAGCTCGGCCCGTAATTGCTGTACGCAGGCATCGGTTTTGCTGCGGGTGGTGACGATGACACGGGCGCCCCAGGCGGCCAGGGTCTTGGCCGTCTCATAGCCGATGGAACCGGGTGAGGTGCCGGTGACGATGACGGTTTTATGGTGCAGGTCCACCGGCGTCGCCATGGGAGGCTTGCTGAAAATCCGTCGTAACACGCTGGTGATGGCGATTCGAACGTCGTTCATAGGCATTCCGTTTCCCTCCGGTTTGCAGTGAGATAGGGTTGGATTAACGGGGCGCTGCATTCCCACAACTGTTTTCCATTCAGGGCATCCAGCGCCAAGGGGGATGGCTGTTTTGCTTTCATCATATGCAGGTAAACATTGCTGTGTTCGGTCATGTCCGGTGAACAGGCCAGCAACATGACCGGCTCGGCCGCCTGTTCCGGTGACCGGAACAACAGCTTCATGATGGGGGACAAAATCGGTTTGATATAAACCGGTGATTCGCGGGCGATATTGGAAGCGATGGGGCCCGGGCACAGGCTGTGGAACAGAACCTGTGGTGGGCCGTTGCCATTGACGCGCCGCTCCAGTTCCTGCACGAAGGTGGTGAGGTGCAGTTTGCTCAGCCCGTAAAATTTCATGCCGTGCTTGATGCCGTAATCCTGGAATGCCGCAAACCGGTTGAAATCAATGGGGGGCGATGACTGGTGCGCCTCTGAAGAGACAAACACCACCCGGGGCAATGCGGATGGAGTGCGATTCGCCGCGCGCGGAATCACGCCGTCTTCGAGCCAGCGTGCCATCAGTAAACGGTTTGCCAGAAAGTGCACAGCGAACATCACTTCGTGACCCTGGGGGGTGCGGCGGGCGTGCAACGGCATCAGGCCCGCGTTCATGACGGCGATGTCCAGACGGATGTTGCGGGCCTGCATCCGGTCACAAAGTTGCGCCACTGAAGCAAGGTCTGAGAGGTCGGCCTGCAGCATTTCCACATTGGGGTTGCCGGAGGCCTGTTTGACCGCTTCACCGGCGTCGGGAATGCCGCTCCGGCACACCATCAGCAGGTGCGCACCGCGTCGCGCCAGGTCAATGGCGACGGCCTTGCCCAGACCACTGTTGGCGCCGGTGACCAGAGCCACTTTACCGTCCAGGCGCAGCCCCGGGTCCAGGGGTGGCAGCTGATCCTGGCGGCTGAACAGATCCAGCAGGCCGGTGACCACCGCGGACACCACACCTTTGTGACCGACGTTATTCATTTTCATAGGGGATTCCATAGCGGCGGCGATAAAAGGCGTATTCCCGTTCGATGTCATCCCGGGTCAGACCAAAGTCCGCCAGGCGATACACATGTTTGCCGTAACGGTGCTGCACATTGCGCTGGCTGGTGTGCTTGGCCGCAGTGGCAATGGCCTGATCAAACGCAAGACCCGCAAACCGGTAAATGCGTTCCACCTGGGCGACAGGGTCCTGCAGCAGATCGTAATAGGACACGTCGATAAAACGTTCCTCGCCGTATTGCTCGCGCACGTTGATGGACAATTGCATCAGTCGGTTCACTTTGCGTAACCAGTGGCGCGCGACTTCGTGAGCATCCACCTGATCGCTGAACACGCCGCGGCCATGGGACACCATGCTGCAGAAGGAACCGGTGGTTTTTTGCGGGTCGCGGTGAGTTTGCACGATGCTGGCTTCGGGGAAGACCTTGAGGATGACATCCAGGTATTCCATGTGATGGGGCGTTTTCAGCACCCAGTTTTGGGCCGGGCGTTGCCAGGTGAGGATCTTCAGCAACGTGCGCAGGTATTCATAGGCGCGGGTGTGATCCTGCTGTTCCAGCCAGCGGGCGTAGGTGGGGACATGCAGTGTGGCCTCCGGGGACTGGCTCATAAAGCACAGGTCCAGCAACAGTACGTCCTCTTCCGGGGCATCGTGCTCCACCGGATGAATGGCAAAAAACTCCGGTGCCAGATACGCCAGCCCTTTCTCGGCGGTGCGGGCCATGGCAATGCGTTTTTTGGGATTGCCGGATGGCTCCTTGGGCAACGGCAGGGGGTTCAGGGCCTCCCAGGACAGCAGGGCGCGCATATTGGGATCGGCGGCCAGCAGGCGGTGCAGGGTGGTGGTGCCGGTGCGTTGCAGGCCGGCAATAATGATGATTTTGCCCAGATCCAGCTGCAGAATCTGCGGCTGCTCTTTGAGTAATTGCTGCACCCGCAGGCGCACTGCCAGCGCGCTTTCCAACCGGTTTTTCTGAATCAGTCGGCCCAGCGGGGTGAGTTGCGCCTCCTGGTTGATGGAATCCACCAATACCTGTAACGGTTCCAGGAACCACTCATCGCCAAAATCCGTGAGCCCGGTTTTCTGCCGGGCCGCGGCGATCAGTTGCCGGCAATTCAAGTCGTGCCCCCAGCCCAGTTTTTGCGCCGCCCGGCCGGCCCGGTTGAAGAGGGCAACGGGCAACGGACGATAAGGTTTATCGTAGCGGTTGCCGGTCTGCAGTGTGGATTTCCCCATGATCGGTACTCATGCTGTTGTGGTCTTTTGTTGTTGTTTTTGTTGCTGTGTCAGGGCGTGCAGCTGGTGCAGGCTCAGCACCTGTGTGCGCGGTTGCGGGTGGTGCTGGGCCCGAATCCAGCGAAAGCACATGGTGCCGCTCTCATGTCCGGTGGTGTTGATCCAGTTGGGCAGGCCGGGGTCCTGGTGGGCCACCACAATGCGCACCGATCCGTCCGTTTCGTAATGGGCAAGATGTTTGTTGGTGTGAATGCGGTAATGGGTGTAATCCAGGGATTCCATCCAGTAATTGTTGAGCTGGAAATTCCAGTGTTCACAGGGCGGCGGTGTGACCTCAATCAGCAGCACCTGATCCGGCGCCAGGGCCCAGTGGCTGTGGTAATAGATGATGTTGGGATCACCGCCGGCGGCGGTGGAGGTTGCCGGGTCGAACTGGGGCAACTGATTGCTGTGCTGCTGGAAATCCCGCGCCCACTTGGCAAACAACAAGGCGGCACCGGCCACCAGGGTGCTGGTGGATTTCAGGCCTGCGTCCACTTGCTGGGGCGTCAGGGGGGAAGGCCCCGAGTGCTCGCCGTCGGCGCAGATCCGCTCGATGTGCAGCTCGGCGGGAATTTCCCGCTCCCGGTCCAGAAAGGTTTGCCGCACGATCAGGTTGCCGCTGTCCGCGTGCATGGGCAGCCAGTTTTTCGGATGCGGCCGGCAACTGACGATGATGTCAAAGTTGCCGTCGGCGTCGATTTCCAGTAGCGATGCTTCCAGGTAACCGGAAGGGGGCATGCCGCCGCCCTGGCCGTAGTGGCCGATCTGGGTGCCGAAGCCCAGGTACTTCACGCTGTTGCGGCGGCCGCGGATGCGATAGTCGTAGGCCCCGCTGATGCAGGCGGTCTGGTAGAAATTGTCCGGGTTGTCCGCCCCCATTTTGACGGTCTCGTGCACCACACGATGCAACACAGGGGCTTTGGGGTCTGCGTGTTCCAGAAACGCCATCAGGCCGGCGCGGGTCAGGCGGGTCAGGTAGCGATAGCCCTCCGCCTGGTTGAATGCATCCTGCGGTGTGCCGGGAAAACTGAGGGCAGCACCGGCGGCTTTCAGGGTGTCACAGAAGTCTTCCCAGCTCTGCCCGGAGAGGATGCGTTGCTCGGCCACAGAGGCGGCGCTGATCCCCCGCAGCTGGCGCCACCACAGGGTGATCTGACGGAATCGATTCAACAGGCGGATGGCAAGTTTCATCAGGCTTCACCGCTATCCCATATAGGCCTGGCCACCGTCGATGGCAATGCTTTGGCCATTGATGTAGGCGCACTGGTCGCTGCACAGCAGGGCCACAAAACGGCCGATGTCCTGCTCGCAATCGCCCACCCGCTGCATGGGCAGGGAGCGGATAAAGGCCTGGGATTCCGCCGGGTTGTTGTCCATCCACCATTGCAGGCCGGGGGAGGCCGCCAGGGGCAGGATCACATTGCTGCGGATGCCGTCTTTGGCCCATTCGCAGGCGGCGCTGTGGGTGAGGGCGCGAATGGCCTCTTTCACGGCAGCGTAACCGCCATAGCCGGAACTGTCCCAGCGTTTGGCGGCAGTGGACGCCAGGTTGACAATGCAGCCACCGTTTTTCAGGTGGGGATAACAGAGCTTCATCAGTCGTAAGGTGGCCATGGGGCCCGACTGCCAGCCCCGCTCCAGTTGTTCGTCACTTAACTCCAACAGGTTGCCCAGGCACATTTCCTGGGCGTTGTTCACCAGGATGTCGAGCCGGCCGAACCCGTCCAACACCCGCTGCACCAGCGGTTCCAGTTGCGCTGCCTCCAGTACGTTGCAGGTCAGGGCCAGCGCCTCGCCACCCCGTTCCCGGATCAGGTCGCAGGTGTGCTGGAGCTTGTCCGGTGTGCGTCCGGCCACGGCGATGCGCGCACCCTGCTCGGCCAGCGCCAGGGCAATCCCCTGGCCGACGCCCTGACCGGCACCGGTGATCAGGGCCACTTTGTCCTGCAGGGGCTGTGCAGCCTGAAGTTGAGTATGGGATGGAGAATTGCTGTGTGCGGAAGCCATGATTCTTCCTATCAATTATTAGTTTTTTTCTGAACGGTAAAGTATGATCCGTATAAATGCAATATATATTGCAAAATGATTATAAAATGGATTGTCGATAAGAGGAGTGGATATGAATGCAGCCGTGGACGCCGTCCGCAGTAAAGGGGAGGTAACCCGGGAACGGATTCTGGACGCGGCAGAGCAACTGTTTGCGGAACTGGCTTTTGAAGGCACCACCCTGCGGGAAATCGCAGCGTTGGTGGGCATTCGTGAACCCAGCCTGTACACCCATTTTGCCGGCAAGGACGCCATTTACACGGCGGTCATTGATCGGGCCCTGATCCCGTTCAGTGATCTGCTGCAGGACTGGAACCGCTCGGAACTGACCGTAAAAACCCTGTTCGACATGCCTGCCAGGCTGGTGCAGTTGCACGCCCGCCACCCGTACAGTGCCCAGATCCTGCATCGGGAGTTCACCAGTCCGCCGGCGCGCATCAGCCCGCAGGTGCTGCAATGGCAGCAACAGTTTGTGGCGCAGTCGCAGCGCTTTATGGAAGGTCTGCCGGACGGCGCGCTGACAGGCAGTGCCCGGTCGCAGACACCAGGGCCTGAGAAAACCGGTATGGAGAGGTCAAGGATCAACAAAACCCAGGTGGTGGCCAACATGATCACCTGCACCAACCTGATCCTGGGAATCTTTTCCACCCGGGGTATGCAGATGCAGCTGTTGGGGGAGGACTACGACGCCGAACCGGTGTTGGCGGAACACCTGCGCCTGGCCAATCGCATTTTCAAGAGTCTGGTGATGTCAAATTAGCGTCACAGCCACCGGACTCAATCACTTTCGCCCCACAGGTATTCATCGATCTCCCGCATCATAAAATGATTGTCCTTCACCGTGCGGGCGATGTTTTCGGCTTCCGCCTGGGAATAACCGTGCAGATTAAAGCTGGTGCGTCCGGCTGGATGACCCTGGTAAAACAGTTGGATTTCCAGATTCCAGTTGGCGTTCTGTTGTGGGTCGGGGTTGAGGCGGATGTGGGCTTTCAGGTTGCGTTCCAGTTGGGTAATAAAATTCAGGGTATCCATGGCGGGTGATCAGCCGTCCCAACCTTCGTCGTCCATGGCGTCAAACCGGCTTTCGCTTTGCCCCTGTTTTTTCTTCAGAATGTTGGCCAGCCAGAATGCCGGTGTACCCTGCAACTCGCTCTGGATGCCGGCGATGAGTTCCTCCACATCCGGCCCGCCGGTGACTTTCATGGGGGTAATGCCCAAGGCGATCAACTGGCGACTGGCGGAGCCGCCCACGGAACCGCAGTAAACAATGTCCGCACCCACCAGCCAGGACAGCTTGGGTTTCAGTTTGTCCTCGTTGCCGTCTTTTTTCTCATAACCGAAATCCTTGTGGGTGATGAGGTCGGCGGTGTCGGCACTGATGCTGAAAACATAAAACGCTTCCGCCGAGCCAAAGTGCTGATCCACCAGGTCACCGTCAGAAGAGGCGAAGGCCACAATCAATTGACGGCTGTCATCGACAGCATCGGCAACGGAGTCGTAATCATTGCTGACAGCGAGTTGTTCCATGGACATGGCGGTTCCTCCATCAGGGTACGGATGACGTTCTGTTGGAATGGAATCTGCAATCCCCGAACCATCCGGACGGCCTCCAGTGAGTTCCGGTGTTGAAGCGATAACTGCAGCTAGAACAGATGGTTATTGCGTTTCAAGGCGACAGTGTCAGCGCCGTTGCAGGGCCAAACGGTTGACTGCTATATGACATTGTCATGTTTGCGACAGGCATCAGGAGTCACCATCCAACCATGATCCGCAGTATTGGCCTGCAGGCAGCCCAGGAACAAAAACGTGGGCAATACGACATTCGAACCCGGCATCGGGATGCCGATGGCAATCCACGTTTCGTGAATCACCTGATTCGGGAATCCTCCCCCTATTTGTTGCAGCATGCCCACAACCCGGTGAAATGGCGCAGCTGGGATGCCGGCGCATTGCAGCTGGCCAAAGAGCAGAACAAGCCGGTGTTCCTGTCAGTGGGGTACAGTACCTGTCACTGGTGCCATGTGATGGAAGAAGAAAGTTTTGATGACCTGCAGGTGGCTGAGCACCTGAACCGGAACTTCATTGCCATCAAACTGGATCGCGAGCAGCGCCCGGACCTGGACGAATTGTACATGACGGCGTTGCAGATCATTCGTGGCAGTGGCGGTTGGCCCATGTCGTTGTTCCTGACGCCGCAAGGCGCCCCATTTTTTGGGGGCACCTATTACAACAAGGCCCAGTTCATCGAAGTGCTGCAACAGGTGCACCTGTTATGGCAGGAGGAACAGGCGGAGTTGATGCAGCAGGCTGATCAACTGCTGGCGCAAGTCAAAGGCTACCTGGAACCGGTTCTGAAGCCGCAGCAACCGGACCCGCAGCTGCCGGAAATGCTCAGTCAACACCTGCTCAAACTGCAGGATCAAGAACACGGCGGCTTTGGCCAGGCACCTAAATTTCCCCAGGAACCGTATCTGTTGTTCCTGCTGGACCAGGTGGCACGGGATGTTCAGTGCCCGCTGCCGCACAATCCACTCTGGCGGATGCTGAGTGGTGCCCTCGACGCCATGCTGCAGGGAGGCCTTTACGATCAAGTGGGTGGGGGCTTTCATCGTTACGCGGTGGACCCGGGTTGGCAAGTACCGCACTTTGAAAAGATGTTGTATAACCAGGCGCAATTGGTGCGGGTGTATGCCCAGGCTTTTGCGTTGAGTGGTAATCCGGAATACCGGCGTCTGGCGGTGGAAACCCTGGCCTATGTCAGCACGGAAATGCGTGACGCGCAGGGTTTGTTTTTTTCCGCCAGCGATGCCGACAGCGAAGGCGAGGAAGGCTTGTTTTATATCTGGCGTCACACCGAGCTGAAAATGCTGCTGGAGCCGGCGGAGTTTGAACTGCTGACCCGTTGTTATGCCATCACAGAACAGGGCAACTTCGAGGGGCGCTTGGTGTTGAACCTGCAATCGGATTTGCGGGCCTGTGCCGACCGTCTGCAGGTACCCTATCCGGAACTGGTGGAGCGCTTGGCACGAATCCGCCAGATCCTGTACCGACACCGGGCATTGCGCCAGCCACCCTTGACCGACCACAAGGTGATTACCGAGTGGAACAGCATGATGATTGCGGCCTATGCGGAAGCCGCGCGGCTGTTGGATGAGCCGGACTATTACGACATTGCCCGCCAGGCGGCCACCACTCTGTTGGCCGTGCATCGCCGAGAGAGTGGTGCCCTCTGGCGCCTGAGCCTGGGCGGGCAGGGCTCCGAGGAAGCCTTGCTGGAGGACTATGCCCATCTGCTGGATGCCCTGTTGCGACTGTATGATGTGGCCCAGGATCCGCAGTGGTTACAGCAGGCGATGACACTTTACTGTGCCCTCATGGAGCAATATTGGGACAAGGAGCAGGGTGGCTTCTTTGTGAGTGGTAAGCAGGTGTCCGGGCCGTTGCCGGTGCGCAGCAAGAATGTGGCGGACTCCGCCACCGTCTGTGGCAATGGCTTGATGTTGACGGTTTTACAGGAGCTGCAGGATCGAACTGGTGAGTGGTTGTTGCGGGATAAAATCAACACCCAGCTGCGAACCTTTGCGGCCTCCGTGAACCAGGCGCCGCTGTCCTCGCCCATGCTGGTGAAGGGTATTGTGCACAGGCAACAGGGTAGTGCCCAGGGGCTGCAGTATGGAGCCGGGGGTGCCTTGTGGGCCCGTTTACAATGGCGGGGTGTTCAGGCGAATGGCGAGCAGCGTTTACAACTGACAATCCGTGGACGCAGCCCCTTTTACATTGATCCCCGGCAGGTAACCGCCGTGCATTATGGATCGGACCAGCGACCAGAGGCCATACCGTTGTCTTTGGGAAACACCGTGAATGACCCTGCTGCGACCGTCTGGGAGTGGACCTGGACGCTGTCGCTGCCCCATACGCAGGGTGCCGGGTTGAAAGTGGGCGTGACAGTGCGAGCCTGCAACGCCGACCGTTGCCATACACCGGAACAACTGGTGCTGGTGTGTTGGCCGCTTGCGGACCCTTAAAACACCAGCGTAATGATGGAGTGCAGTTTGCCCTCCACGATAAATGGGATAAAGACACAGCGCTCATGGTTGGCGTGATCACACTCCTCCACCAGGGGGCGGCCACTGAGCCAGGTTTCACCCAGGGCGCCCTGTCCGCGGGCGAAGGCCGTATCCAGATAACGTTGCTCCAGATCGCTGGACTCTGAGCAGAAGCCGGTGCGTAACAACAGGTAGCGGTCATCCCGGTCGGGCACCCAGACTTCAAAGCGCTTGGCGATGGGGGTGGACAGTGTAGAGAGGAAGGTGACAATGCGCACATCCTTGGCGGCGTAGCTGAAGGGGATCGCGAGGCCACTGGTGATGCCGCTTTCCTCGGCGTTGCGCGCCCTAAGGAAACTGTTGGAATGGGGCAGGTCATTGATCATTACCGGCCGGTTCTGATCCCAGGCCTGCCCCGGCAAACCGCGGCCGCGTAACATGGTGAGGCGGCGCGAGATCCAGCCAAATCGTTCCAGCTGTCCGTAATAACCATCCGCCAGTTTGAGTTCATTGCTGCTGCCGGAAGGGTTATGCCAGACTTCGACAGCACCGGACAGGTCGCTGCCGGCACCACAGAACAACACCACCACGCCCAACAGGAAGTCACCCGCGAACACCGGAATCGACAGCGCGCAGGCCAGGCCGGCATCCTGGGCCAGCTGGCTGCGCTTGAAATCCTCCCCGCTGAGGTCGGTCCAGATCAGAGGGCGGCGCTCGGCCCAGGTTCGCCCCGGCATACCCTCTGCGAAGGCAAATGCCATGGCTTGGCTGGCGGATGCAAATTGCGCCAGATCGCCGTAGTGTGAAGAGGCCAGGACCAGAAACTGGCCGCTCAGATCCGGTTGCCAGACTTCCGCGGCTTTGACGAATAACGACATATCGACAGGCTCCCCAAGGCTGATGCTTGGTTCAAGGCTACTATCAGTGTCCAGCGGCTGGCAACAATTCCGTCACATTCGGCCAGATACGGCTTGTCCCTGCACCCCATACAAACCCGCTTAGTGCGAAGATCAATCAGTTTTTGGGGCAATGCCGGACAAAAAGCCGTAATTTTCACAGAGGGCCCCACAGGCTCTGGACATTCGCAGGTTAAGGGCACAAGAATATTGGTCTCTCCCAACCGTCGTCGTTATTCAGTCATCGGGGTCAAGCACAGTACGAGGGGTGGTGTATTCCAATGGAAGTGGTAATACCTGGCTATAAGATAGTCAAAGAAATCGGCAAGGGCGGCATGGCCACAGTCTATGTGGCGGTGCAGGAAAGTTTCAATCGCCAGGTGGCGCTGAAAATCATGGCGCGTCACCTGACCGGCGATGAGATATTCAGTGAGCGTTTCTTCCGCGAAGCCCGCATCATCGCCAGCCTGAATCACCGCAACATTGTACCGGTGTTTGATGTGGGGCGGGCCGGGCCCCATCACTACCTTTCCATGGAGTATCTGCCGGGCGGCGATCTGAAACAACGCCTGAAGCAGGGCATTCGCGCTGAAGAAGCGCTGCACGTGATTTATGAGATCGCCACTGCCCTGGCCTACGCCCACTCAAAATCCTACATTCATCGCGATATCAAACCGGAAAACATTTTGTTCCGGGAAGACAATACCGTGGTGCTGACTGACTTTGGTATTGCCAAAGCCCTCGATACATCCGACTGCAATATGACGTCCACCGGCATGATTGTGGGCTCCCCCCATTACATGAGCCCGGAGCAGGCACTGGCCCGGGAAATCGACATCCGCTCCGACATCTACAGCCTTGGGGTTGTGTTCTACGAGGTGCTGGTGGGCAAGCCTTTATATGATGCCAACTCGTCGGTAGCGGCGGCCATCAAGCACATCTCCGAGCCGATTCCCCAACTGCCGGAGACTTTCTCCTATCTGCAGCCGCTGTTGGAAAAAATGGTGGCAAAGGCTCCGGAAGACCGCTATCAATCCGCCGGTGAAGTGGCGTTTGCCCTGGAACCCTATTTGCGGGCGGCACCGGAAAACTGGAATACCGTTGTGCAGGAGGCGTTCGTCAGTGAAACCGACGGCGGCACCCGAATCATGGTACCGGCCACGGGTCAGCATCGGGCGGCAGTGGCGACGCCCGCCCCGATGCCCACCGGTCGGCATGCGGCAGCGCCCTCGTTGCAAGCGGCTGCGCCCTCGCTGCAAGGGGATGCGGGCCGTGCCAAATTCAGCAGCCGGGTGTCCGAGGCGGCGATCCAGGTTGAGCACAAGATTGAGGCGCGACTGCATAACCTGCGCTCCGGCATGCTGACAGATCGCAGAAAACAGGGGGCCATGGCGGCGGCTGTGGTGTTGCTGGTGGGGGCCGGGTTGACCCTGTCCAACCGGGGTGCAGATGAGTTGCCGTCCCCAGCGCAACCGGTGGCACAGACGCCGGTGATGGCGCCTGATCCTGCGCCCGGCCCAGTACTGGAAGAGGATACGCCACAGCTTTCCAACGCTGAGGAATCCAAAGTCGAACTTCCCGCGCAACAGCTCACACAACAGCTCACACAACAGGAACAAACCGATCCGCCATCTGGGCAGGCGGATTCCGGTGATGTGCTGGCCAGTTATCTGGACGACCTGGATACCCGTGCGGGCCCGGCCACGCCGCCGGAAGTCATTGAGGAGGCTGCGCCACCGCGGGAGCCACCACCGCAGCCGGAGCAAAAAGCCCATTCCGTGGGCATCATCGCCACCGCCGAGGCCGCACCGGAGGAGCAGGATGCAGAGCAGCAGACCCTGCAATTGGCGTTGCTGGAAACCGCAACCGACAGCGCAACCACCAATGCCTCGGATGCCGAGCCGGATTGGGTACCCATCGACGGCACCGGCTCCAGCAGCGGGGAACTGGAACGTTTATTGGGGCAGGCCCGGGAGGCCCTGCGCCGGGACCGCCTGATGCTGCCAAAACAAACCAGCGCCTACACCCTGTACTTACAAGCGCTGGAATTGAATCCCACCAACCCGGAAGCACGCCAGGGCCTGGATCGCATTGTGAGCAAGTATCTGGTGCTGGCCAGTCGGCAATTGAATGAGGGTGAGCTGGACCAGGCGCAGGAATATGCAGATCGGGCCGCTGCGGTGGCAGCATTGGACGGTGTGTCCGCGGAGCAAAAGCAGGAGGTGGGGCGCATGCAGAGCACCATCGAGCGCGTGCGCTACCTGGAGGTCATGGAGCAACTGGAAACCTGGATTTCTGTTGTGAAACAGAAACAAAACCTGACACCGGAAGACCTGAACCGTGCCTATGAATCCTACATGTCGGTGCTGAATCACAATTACCGTGATCCGAAAGTGTCTGTGGCCCACGAAGTGTATGCCAATGCATTCTTCAATCTCGGCAAGCGCTATTTTAAATCCGATGATCTGGAGGTGTCCGGCGACCTGATTACCAAAGGATTGGAGATCAATCCCGAACACGAAAAGCTGCAGGATCTGAATGCCCGCTGGGAACGTAAGAAAAATGGCGACGAGTGGTTTATGGACCGCTTTTACTGATACTCTTGCCCGTACATGCAACTGACATGAACTTGAAAATCACATGAACAAGGAACGTGTTACGGATATCAGTAAAACCATGGCGCAGACGATTCCAGGTTTTGAATTAATCAAAGAAATCGGCAGTGGCAGCGTCACCAAAGTCTACCTGGCGCTGCAACGCGAGATCGCCCGGGAAGCGGCGGTGAAAGTGCTGCTGCCGCAGTACGGCCGCGATGCCCGTTTCAGCGAAGATATCCTGCGGGAAGCCCGGGGGGCGGCGCGCCTTAACCATCGCAGCATTGCCCCCATCTATACCGCGGGATACTCCGATGGCGATGCTGATGCCAGTTTCTACATCACCATGGAATACCTGCCGGGCGGGAATCTGCGCAGCCGGATCGGTCAGGGCTTGGCACTGCAGCAGGCCACCCGGATTCTGGTGGAGTTGGCGTTGGCGCTGGACTACGCCCATTCCAAAGCCGTTATCCACGGCTGTGTGAAGCCGGAGAACATCCTGTTCCGGGAAGACGGCAGTGTGGTGCTCAGCGATTTCGGCATGGCCAGGGTGATCAACGAATCTTTCAGTGAAAGCGCCTCGTCGGGTGTGTTGGATTATTACGCACCTTACTTGAGTCTGGAACAGGCGTTGGCGCGGGCGCCGGATGCGCGTTCAGACCTCTACAGTCTGGGGCTGGTATTCTACGAGATGTTGACCGGGGAGCCTCTGCGCCCGGCCAACTCCACAGTGTTTTCCGTCATCAAGAGTGCCTATGGAGCGTTGCCGGCGGCGACATTGCCGGAGCGTTTTGCCCACCTGCAGCCCCTGTTCGAAAAAATGGTGGCCAGAAATCCCGATGACCGTTTCCAAAGCGGACAGGCGCTGGCGGATGCGGTGCAGCAGGCGACAGTAGCAAAAGTAGCAAAAGTAGCAAAAGTAGCAAAACCCGCCACTGCAGAGCCCTCTACTGCAGGATCCTCTACTGCAGAGCCCGGGGTCGCAGTGGTGGCGCCCCCCGTCACCGCGGAAGTGCCCGTTGCCCAGGCTGAGGTGAGTGCCAAGCCAGTCAGCCCGGCGCAGTCCGATCCGGTTTCAGAGCAGGGCAGCGGCACTGACGAAGATACCGTCGTGATGCCTGCCCGTGTTCCCCAAGCCGAGGGCATGGCGGCTCCGCAGCAGGGCGGCGGTCGTATTCAGGCGGCGGTCATGCGCAAACAGGCCGCGCACAGCAAACCAGCGCTCGGTAAGGCTGAGAGTGGGGAGGCCGGCGCAACCACAACCCAACCCCAGGCCAAAAAGACCGGGAGCAAGCCGGCACCAGGCGCCGCCGGTCAGGGCGGCAGCATTCGGGTGCCGCTGGGTAAGGTGTCCCCCCGCAGCCTGACCCTGCCTGCCGCTCATCCGCCTGGCCATCAATCCAGTAACTCACCCAGCAACTCATACCCTTACCCGGACGCCGCCCGGGATGATCAGTTGACGATGAAAGCCAAGATCGTTCTGGCTGGCTGTGCGGCATCGGTGGTGCTGTTGTTGTTTTTCCTGGGTATGGATGGCAGTGGCCGGGTGCCACAACCGCTGGCGAATGCAGCCTCTCCATCGCATACGGCGCAAGCCAATTTAAGCCAGCCTAACCCGCCGCCGCAGACGCCACTGCAGCAGCACGCCGCCCTGAGCAGTGTGGAACCCGTAACCGACCCGGTGCCGGCGCCGATGACAGAGGTTGTGGCTGCGGCCGATGTTGCAGCCGACCTGACGCAGGCTGGGCATGAAGCCGTACTGACTGCTCCGACAGAGGCTCCGCAACGGATCGAGACCACGCTCCCAGAACAGGCACAGCCCACCGACGCTGATACGATGGCGCTTGCTCCGGTGTTGGAAGCCGAAACAGCAGAGCCATCGCCCGCCGCGGAAATAGAAGCCCTGTTGGCTGACGCCAATCACGCCATGTACAGCAACCACCTGATGCAGCCCATGGAAAACAGCGCGTATCAGTTGTACATGAAAGTCCTCGAGCGGGACCCGGACCACGCCGCCGCCAAAGCCGGGTTGGGCCGCATCGTGGACCGTTACCTGGCCATTGCCAGCCAGCATCTGAACGAAGGCGAACTGGATCAGGCGGAGACCTATGCTGCCCGTGCGCAATTGGTGGCAGCCCGGGATAAGGTCGACTATGAATATGAGCTCAAGGTGGAAGACAAGCTGGTGGTGATTCGCCGCTTGAAAAACCTGGAGCTGACCGAGCGATTGGAACGCTGGCTGGCCCGCTTGAAGCGCAAGGAAAAATTATCCATGGTGGACATGGATAACGCCTACGCCGCCTACATGGCCGTGTTGGAGCTGAATTTGGCGGATGAGCAGGTGAAAGCCGCACAGGATCTCTATGCCAATGCGTACTATGAAATGGGCAGTCATTATCTGGATGACGAGAATCTGGAAACCGCCCGTGAGCTGATTGCCAGGGGATTGCAGATCAATCCCCAGGATGAGGACCTGCGGGCCCTGGAAGCCCGCTGGGTGCGCTGGCACGATGCCCAGCCCTATCAACAATAAACCCTATTGATAACCGACCAACAGCGGGCCGAATCCCACCAGCAGCAACGTGGTGGACATCACCAGCAGCGGCAGCAGTAACCGCTCGTGCCGATAGTAAAAGCTGTCGCCTTCCGCTGCGGCCAGGGTGGCTTCCTCTTCACCGACCACCTGCCGGGTAAAGATGTGGCTTAAGGCCACCGGCGGGCTCAGGTATCCCAGTTCCAGTGCCACCAGGCACGTCATCCAGAAGTGCACAGGATCAATACCCTGCTGATAGGCAATGGGGGCAATGGCCACCGACACCAGACCCACCGCCGCCATGGATTCCATAAACATACCGATCAGAACGAACATTGCCATCAGCGCCGCCATGACCCAGAACGGATTGCTGACATCCAGCAGGAAGCTGGCAGACACCGTTTTGCCACCCAGGCTGGTGATGATCATAAAGGTGGACATCATCATCAGCAGTCCGCCGATATGAATGGAGGCATCGGTCATGGAATAGGTGAGTGAGCCCCCTAATGTGTCCTGCCGCTCGGGCTCATGGTAGAGCGCCGGCGCTCGGCTGACTTTGCGTTCGAATACAATCCACCAGAAGATGATCACCGGCAGGATAATGGGGGCGGAAAACTGATCCAGCCTGGCGTCGAGAATCCACAGATAGGCGCCGGTGACCAGGGCGAACACCAGCAGATAGGGCAGCAGGGGTTTGGCGTTGCCGGTCATTTGCGGCAGGGCATCCCGTGCTGTGGCGATCTGCAGGGGATCGCGGCGGGTGATCATGGCATACACGAAAAATACAAACGCCGTCAGCAGAAACACCCGGATGCCCCAGTAGAACAAATCGTCGGTGACCACTTCTTTATTCAGAATGGAAATGATCACCACGATCAGACAGGGCTTCAATACAATGCCGGAGCTGCCGCTCATGGCGGTGGCGGCCAGGGCCAGTTGCCGGCGGGTGCCCACCTTGCGCAACTCCCGATACACCACCGCCCCCATGGCCAGGATAATGATGGAGGAGGCGCCAGTGTAAGCCGTGGGCATGGCCATCACCACAATGGCGACAAACGCCAGCAGTTCCGGCGGCAGTTTCCAGGGTGTGAACAGGCTGAACACCCGTTCCCCCAGTTGGGTTTGCTTCAGCAGCATGCCGCACCAGAGATAGAGGGCCACATCAATGTAGGTGCCGGAGTGGTCGAAGAAAGCGCTGAAATACAGGGATAAACCGGCCGTATGCTGTTGGTGTACCAGCACTATAACGGCGAACAGCAGCATGACGATGGTGTACAGCGGTACCGACAGCAGGGCGTGGGTCAGGGAGCCCTGTTGCGGCAGGTGCTTGGGCAGGGTCAACAATTGATACAGTGACAACAGGGCCAGGGCGGTGGAGCCGATCACCAGGCCGTTGATGATTTCCGGATTGGTGGCGGCGATGTCGGATGACAGGGCATTGTGACGGAAGAACCAGGCCGAGATCGCCAGGGCGCTGTTGGCGGTCAATTGCAGGGTGGTGGAGAGTTTGTGATCCAGCGCCGACAGCATGGGGCGGAAACTGATGTGATGGCGTTTGCCGGTGGCCACCCCGGCGGAGATAAACAGCAGCGCCATCAGCAGCAACGTCTGGTGTTCGGTGGAAAAAATACTGGCTTGGGAAAACACATGCTCCACCGAGCGGTACAGCTCCAAGGCTGGGGTCAGTTGCGCCAGGTAGCGGGCGGCCTGTTCATGGGCCAGCGCACATTGCTGTTGTTGTTTGACCAGTGAGGTACGGGCGGCATCGCGATCAAAGCCATCATCAAGCGCGTCATCAAATAAGTCGAAATCGTCGGCACCGGCTTCGGCTTCCAGTTGCTGCAGGCGTTGCTCAATGTCCATGTGCGGATTGCAGGTCGGGGTGCTCACCTCGGACCGCAGCACAAAGTAATCCTCCCACAGATAGGCACCCAGCTGGGTCATTTGCCCGTGCACGCTTTCACCGGTGCGGGCAAAGATGACAAAAATCAGCAACAGCAGAATCGCCACCACCGGCAGTCGTTCCAGCAGGCTGTCTTTGACGGGGTGGGCGGTGGATTGCAGCGACAACTCTTTCACATGGTTACCCTGTTGAGGTTATTCGGCATTGGGGTCGGTGCACTCGGCCCGGGTAGGATCTTTTTTGCAGCGCACCTTGCGCAACAGGGTCAGCATGCGGGCATCGTAGAGATTGTCATCCCGGAACGACAATCGCAGCTTGCGGGTTTGCTCGTTGTATTCTGCGCGCTTGTCCTCGGCCAGTGGAATCCACAGGTCTTTGGGAATGTTATCCTCGGCGGCGCGGATCAGCTCCAGGCTCTGGTTGAAATTACGGATAAAATATTCCCGCGAGTGCTGGGCAAAGCCCTCCGGTAATCGTGACCAGCGGGCAATGTACTGGGAATTGCCCTGCAGGATGGGTTCGTTGAGAATGCCGCCGTTGGGCTCCAGCCCTTTGTGCAGTTCCATCATTTCATAAAGGATGGCCGGGCCACCGGTGATGTCGATGGCTTTGTTGTTGAACTTCTGGAACAGGTTGGTGAGGGTGGAGGACACCGGCGTCATGCCCAGATCCACCACCAGTTGCCGCATCTCGGGCATGCTGTCCATGACCCCCATGCGCTTGCCGGATAAATCGGACAGGCTGCGCACCCGGTTGTCGTTACTGAAAATGTAGACTGCGCCGGCCGGTTGTACGCCGATGACTTCGAACTCACCATTGCGCATGTATTTGGCTGCAGAGGGCTTGGCCAGGGTTTGCAGAACCGTGTGCAAGTGGTCGTACGTGGGCATGGAGGCCGGGGCGTCCAGGGTGCCAGTGAACTTATTGAATTTGCGTGCCTGCAGGCTGGACATGTTGGCCAGGTCGCAGACGCCGGATTTCAACTCCTCGGCTACGATGTTCTCGTTGCTGTAGGGTTTCAGCTCTACTTTTACGCCCCAGTTGAGCGCAGCGGTCTGGTAATCCAGCAGCATTTGGTGTTCCGGCCCGCCTTCCCCCATCATCATAAAACCGCACATGGTAAGGGGAACCGGTTCGGCGGCCTGCAGCAGACTGTGCATCAGCAGCAGGCCGCCGCTGGCCATTCCCCGCAACAGGCTTTGCTTGCTTGGTTTGAATGTCATGCTGATGTCCTCGCGAGGTTGGGCGGATTTTAAAGCAGATCGTCGATGTCCATGGCGTCACTGGGGATGGCCGGGTCATCCCAGAACGTACCCAGCTTGCCGAACGGCGTGCGTTGTCCGGTGTGGGCGGTCCACAGTTTGTCGGAGATCAGGCGGATGCCGCGGGTGGTCATTTCATCCAGCAGTTTCAGGTCCGGGTTGGCCGGTGTTTCCTGTTTGACGGCAACGTGCTTGCGTACCACCGCTTTGATGTTGGCTTCGTCCCCCTGGCTGGCATAGAGGGTGGCTTCCAGCAGGTGCACCATCCGTACCCCTTGCTGTTCACCGCTGGCCGCTGCCTGTTGCAGGCGCGCCAGGCCGGCTTGCTCGGCCGCCGTGTTATTGTCCAGCCTGGCTTTGGTGATGTCGGTCACCGCCAATACCCCATTGGGGATGCCCCAGAATGCATCGCTGTTCACGCACTGTAATCCCGCCAGGGCTTTCGGCATGGTGTCCAGGGATACGCCGGCAGCACCGCCGGTGTTCAGGTCAGATTGAAATGCCTGCAGCCCGCCGAACATCCCGAACAGATAACTCATTTCTTCGTGCCGGTCGTCGAACTGCGGGCAGCCGTCAGTGGGGTCGCCGAAGTAACGCACCACCGCCTGGTAGCCCATGTACTGGCGGCGGGCGGCCAGCGTGGTCCAGCGTTTTTGCAGGGTGCGGGCATCCTGGGCGGTGGCCACGTCGTTCTTGCGCATGGCGCGCAGAAAACGCAGTTCCTCCTCTTTGGCTTTCTCGTCCGCGCACATGCCGGACGCCAGGGTCAACATGGGAATCATGGGGTCCACATTAGGCCCCAGCGGAAATGTCATGGCGCCCATGCCTTCCCCCATGGCGCACATGACGTCGGTATCGTCGGATGCCATAAACCAGGGGCTGATGTACTCATTGCCGAAAGAGACCATGCCCGAGGCGGCCATGTCCCGGACCGAACAACCGGATAGCAATACCGTTATCGACGTTATCAGGTGCAGGAACCACCGTGAATGCATGTCAGCCTCTGTTGTTGTAATTGGTTATGAATTGTTATGGTTTTTTGGGGCTAAAAGCTGGATTCAAAAGGTATTGCAGGTGCTTTGGAATGTCCTAGTCCACTTGGACGATGGGTGCCCAGGGGGTTGTCCGCATAATGATTTCAACGCCGAACCAATAACGGAATCCTCACGATGTTTGAATTGACGGAAGACCAGAAGAACTTGCAACACACCGTCCGGGAGTGGGCCCAATCCGAGCTGGCCCCCATCGCCTATGAACTGGACCAGAAAGCCCAGTTTCCCACCGACCTCTACCTGAAAATGAATCAGGATATCGGCGTCTGCGCCATTCCGTTCAAAGAAGAACACGGGGGTTTGGGGCTGGGCATTCTGGAGATGTCCCTGGCCATTGAAGAGCTGGCGCGGGCGGATCAGACCTTTGCCCTGTCGGTGATGGTGGCGGTGGCCACCGGCCTGACCCTGCAGACGTTCGGCAGTGACATGCAGAAGCAGGAATTCCTGCCCGGTATCGTCGCCGGAACAGCGGTGGGTTCCATTGCCGGTACCGAGCCCCAGGCCGGGTCCTGGACTGCCGGATTCACCACCCGTGCCGACAAGAAAGGCGACAAGTGGTCCATCAGTGGCGAGAAAGCCTTTATCACCAACTCCGGCACGGACATTACCGCCTATAACCTGGTGGGGGCCGTGACCAGCCCGAAAGACGCAGAGCGAACCAAAATGAGTTTGTTCCTGGTGCCCGCAGGAACCCCCGGTGTCACCATCGGCAAGTCCTATGACAAGCTGGGCTGGCGTTCCTCCGACACGCACCCTATCTATCTGGACGGCGCGGAAGTGGGCGACGAAATGATGGTGGGCAACGAAGGGGATGGCCGTTACATCGTCCACAAAACCTATCAATCCGCCCGCTGCTTCCTGTCCGCCTGTGCCTTGGGCTTGTCCCAGGCCTGCCTGGATCATTCCATTGCCTACGCCAAAGAGCGCCAGGCTTTCGGCCGCAGCCTGGGTGGTTTGCAACTGGTGCAGAAGATGATTGCCGACATGGCGGTGAAAGTGGAAACCTCGCGCATGCTGGCACGCTCCGCGGCCATGAAAGCCGATGCCGGCACCGCCAGTATTTATGAATTGGCCATGGCCAAGTACTACTGCTGCGAATCCTCATCGGAGGTGGCCGATCTGGCCGTACAGGTGCACGGTGGTTATGGCTTTATGAATGATTGTCCGGTGTCCCGCTATCTGCGCGATACCCGCATTACCCGCATTGGCGACGGCTCCAGCCAGATCCAGACCATGATCATTGCCAAGGAACTGGGACTGGATGTGACCTTCACCTGAGGTCGCAATCAAGCCCACGCGGAGCATCCATGAGTCGCATCAATCAATTCCTGCAGGGCATCAAGGTGGTGGATTTGAGCCGCCACCTGCCCGGCCCGCTGGCCACGTTGATGATGGTGGACCTGGGGGCGGACGTGATCAAGGTGGAACCCCCAGATGGGGAGGAGCTGCGTTTCATCGGGCCGCCGGGTGAGCACGGGCATTCCGCTTATTTTGATGCGGTGAATGGCGGCAAAGTGGGGTTGCAGTTAAACCTCAAATCCGCAGCAGGCCAGGCCAGGCTCGCGGAGTTGTTGCAGGATGCGGATGTGCTGTTCGAATCCTTCCGCCCCGGAGTGCTGGATAAGCTGGATCTGTCGGTGGCGGATTTGCGGAAACGGTATCCGCAACTGGTGATCTGTTCCCTCAATGGCTACGGCACGCAATCGCCGCTGCAGCAAGCCGTGGGTCACGACATCAACTACTTGGCCATGAATGGCGTGCTGGAAGGGACTGGCACCGCAGACCAACCGATAGCACCCTGGCCGCCGTTGGCGGATTGCTCGGCATCCCTGTTCGGGTTGAGCAGTGTCCTGGCCGCCTTATTGGAACGGCAACGCAGTGGACAAGGCTGTCACATCGAAGTGGCGTTGGCGGATGCGGTGATGCCGTTGATGGCGTTTTCACTGGTGGACGCACAGCAGAACGGTTCCGGAATGCCCCGCGCCCAAGCGTTGTTGAACGGCGGGGCAGCCCGCTACCGCACCTATCAGACGAAAGACCGGCAACGGGTGGCGCTGGGGGCGGTGGAAGCGAAATTCTGGCAGGCGTTCTGTGAGGCGGCAGGCCGACCGGAATGGTTGGCGCGCATGCACGACCCGTTACCACAAACCGCATTGCAGTCAGAACTGGAGCGCTATTTTGCCGAGCTCACGGTGACGGAATGCGAGGCGCGTTTTGATCCTGTGGCGTGTTGCTTCAATGTGGTTCGGGATATGGCCACAGCCCTACACAGCGATCATATGGAGGCCCGGCGGTTGGTGGCTGAGCGTGATGGTGTGATGCAGGCCCTGTATCCGGCCTATGTGGACGGCATGCCGCCCGCACCCCGCCGGGGGTTTCGCGATCAGGCAGCGCACGGGGTGGACGCACAGTAATAACCAGACAGTAATAACCAGATCGCCATTGCAGTGGGTATGGCACGCAGATTAACCGGGACAGACATAATTACAACGAGGAATATACGATGAATATTCGAGACATGATGCGTCGTTCAGCCCAGTTCCATGCGGATAAACCCGCCATCATTGCCGGCACATCACGATTGACGTTCGCCCAGGCCTGGCAGCGGGGGTGTCGCATGGCGAACCTGTTGTTGTCCATGGGCCTGAAACCCGGCGATGCGGTGGCGTCGCTGGAGGACAATACTCTGGAGGCGGTGGACTTCTTCCTGGGGGCGGCCATTGCCAACATCACGCGGGTGCCGCTCTATGCCCGTAACGCCCGCAGCAGCCACCAGTACATGATGGAACACACTCATTGTCGAGCGGTGGTGGTGGCCGAACATTACGCAGATCAGTTGGAAGGCATGAACCACGAGCTGGCAGAACTGGAGCACATCATCGTGCGGCAGAAAAGCGGTTACGAGGACTGGTTGGCCAGCTTTCCGGATACGGACCCCGATGTGGCGGTGGAGCCGGAACAGAACTACGTGATTCGCCATACCGGCGGCACCACCGGCAAACCCAAAGGGGTGGCCTTTACCCACCGCTCCTGGCTCGAGATCGGTCGCAACTGGTTTTTCACCCTGCCTCCGGTTTCCCCCGGGGATGTGTGCATGCACATCGCACCCATCTCCCACGCCTCCGGTTATATGTTTGTGCCAATCTGGTTGATGGGGGGTGTCAACCTGGTGGTGGAAAAATACCAGGCCGATGCGGTGGTGGATCTGATGGAACACGAAAAAGTGGCGTACATGTTTGTGGCACCCACCATGGTGAACGACATCATGCACGTCAAAGGCGTGGAGACGCGGGATTACTCCAGCCTGAAGGTATTGATGATCGGTGCGGCGCCCATTACCGAAGCCTCGGTGCGCAAAGCCCATGGCATCTGGGGCGATGCGCTGTGTCAGCTGTACGGTCAGTCGGAAGGCGTGCCGGTCACCATGACCATGGCATCAGAGTGGGTGACGGAGGTGGCCGGTTCCAATCCACTGCGGTCCTTGGGCAAAGTGCATCCGTTCTGTGAAGTGGAAATTCGCGATCCGGAAACCCAGCAGGCGCTGCCTTATGGTGAGGAGGGCGAGATCTGTTTCCGTAACGACGGTCAGATGAGTGGTTATTGGGAAAACCCGGAAGCTTCTGCCAAGACCGTGGTGCGAGGCTTTATTCACACCGGAGACGTAGGTTACCTGGATCACAATGGTTACCTGTATATGTTCGACCGCAAAGACGACATGATTCTTTCCGGTGGTTTCAACATCTGGCCGACGGAGCTGGAAAATGTGTTGGCCACCCATGAACAGGTGATTGAGGTGGTGGCCTTTGGTGTGCCCCATGAACGCTTCGGTGAATCCCCTTATGCCATCGTCATGGTGGATGACCCGGCACAGGTGACCGAGCAGGAACTCATTGAAATGTGTGCCAAGGAATTGGGGTCATACAAAAAGCCCATCAAGGTGGAAATCCAGACCACACCCTTACCCCGCACCCCGGTGGGCAAGATGAGCCGCAAACTGATTCGTGCGCCGTACTGGGAAGGCACAGGCCGAACTAAGTAGTTGGAAATCTGAATGAGCAGAATAGCGAGCAACGTCAACAAGAATGCCGACGCCTACCGTGATAACTACGCGTATCACACTGAGTTGTCATTGCAACTCCGCAGTCGCATGGAAGAGGCCATCAACGGTGGCCGGGATCACCTGATCGAACGGCATCGCCGGCGGGGAAAGCTGCTGCCACGGGAACGTATTGACCTGTTGGTGGACCCGTGTACGCCGTTTTTGGAGTTCTCCACCCTGGCAGCTTATGAGCAGTACGGTGGGCGGGTGCACAGTGCCGGTGTGGTGACCGGCATCGGTGTGATTCATGGAGCCCATTGCGTCATCGTGGCCAATGATTCCACGGTGAAAGGCGGCGCCTATTATCCGGAGACCGTAAAAAAGCACATCCGCGCCCAGGAAATTGCCGATAAGCACAACCTGCCCTGCATCTATCTGGTGGATTGCGGTGGTGCCTACCTGCATGAATGGGACCGGGTGTTTCCGGACCGGGATCACTTCGGCAATATTTTCTTCCGCCAATGCAATATGTCGGCCCGGGGTCTGCCGCAACTGGCGGCGGTATTCGGTGTCTCCACCGCCGGTGCGGCTTATATTCCGGCGCTATCTGATGAAGTGGTGATGGTGCGCGGCAATGCCACCATCCACCTGGGCGGCCCCTCCATCGTTAAAGTCGCCATCAATGAAGACATCAGTCCGGAGGAGCTGGGCGGTGCCGAGATGCACACCACCGTATCCGGAGTGTCGGACTATATTGCCGAAACCGAGCAGGAAGCCTTGGCCCGCATGCGGGACATTGTGGCGGGACTGAATCGCAAGCCGGCCTGCCAGCAACGGCGCAAAGACAGCAAGCCGCCGGTCTACGACATCGATGAGTTGAAAGGCATCGTGAGCCGGGATTTTGCCCAGCCCTACGACATTCGGGAGGTGATTGCCCGGTTGGTGGATGCCAGTGAATTCCAGGAATTCAAACCCCAGTGGGGCACCAGCCTGATTTGTGGCACCGCCCACATTGACGGCTATCCGGTGGGCATTCTCGGTAATAACGGACCGCTGTTTGCTGATGCGTCGGTGAAGGGCGCGCATTTTATTTCCCTCTGTGAGCAACGCAACATCCCCCTGCTGTTCCTGCAAAACGTGCCGGGCTTCATGGTGGGCAAAGCGGCGGAGCAGGGGGGGATTTCCAAGCACAGTGCCAAGCTGGTGTATGCCATGTCCTGTGCCAGGGTGCCGCGTTTCACCATTGTGGTGGGCGGCTCCTACGGTGCGGGAAACTACGGCATGTGCGGGCGGGGCTTTCGACCGAACCTGATGTTTGCCTGGCCCAATTCGGTGGTGGCCACCATGAGCCCCGACATTGGCACCAACGTGGTGATGGAGTTGGCCAGGTCCAGCATCAGCAATAAGGCGACACCGGAATCCCTAGAAAAACTGGATCGGGAAACCCGCGCCATGTACGCCGAAAAAAGTAATGCCTACTACGCCACCTCGCGGATCTGGGATGACGGCATCATTGAGCCGGAACAAACCCGGGATGTGTTGGCGCTGTGCCTGTCGGTAGCCTCCACGCTGCCTGCAGATGACGAGCGCAGTTACGTGTACCGGATGTAGAAGGATGGCACAGAGGGGATGCAGGAAGGTGGAAGTGCGGTTTGGGAGCGTCAGCGGCCATGGACGGCCGCTGTCGAGCGCACAGGGATGTGCTTGCAGCGATTCCCAAACCGCACTTCCACCTTCCTGCGTCACCGTACCCGATTCTGAAAGCGAGTGAACTAAAGATGAATTACAACACCATTCAAGTGACCATCGATGCCCGCGGCGTGGCGACGCTGTTGTTGAACCGGCCTGAGCGCCACAATGCCATGAACGATGAACTGATTCGGGAAGTAACCGAAGCCGCCGTCGCATTGGATAACAACCCCCAGGTACGGGCCGTGGTGTTGACCGGCCAGGGCGCATCCTTCTGCGCCGGCGGCGACCTGAAATGGATGCAGGGCATCTTTGACGCCAGCCGTGCCGAGCGGGTGGCAGACAGCGCCCGACTGGCGCGCATGTTGCGCACCCTGAACGAACTGTCCAAGCCCCTGATTGGCCGCATCAACGGCCAGGCCTATGGGGGCGGTACCGGCATGATGTCGGTGTGCGATATCACCATCGCCGTGGAGTCTGCCAACTTTGCCCTCACCGAGGTGCGTCTGGGGTTGACCCCCGCCAACATCTCCACCTTTGTGGTGGCCAAAATGGGCCGCTCCAATGCCCGTCGCACATTCCTTAATGCCCGCCCGCTCACCGCTGCCAAAGCCAAGGAATTAAATTTGGTGGATGAAGTGGTGCCGGACGATCAACTGGATGCCGCGGTGGAAGAAGAGCTCAACTATGTATTGCAGTGCGGGCCCGGTGCCATTGCCGCCACCAAAAAACTGATTTTTTATGTGGACAGCCACGATACTGACACCAACCTGATTTACACCGCGAACCTGTTGGCGGACACCTGGGAATCGGAAGAAGGGCAGGAAGGCATCCATTGCTTTTTTAATAAGGAAACCCCCCGTTGGAGACAGAAATGAGTGCCATAAAACGATTGCTGGTGGCCAACCGGGGTGAAATTGCCTGTCGGGTGATCCGGGCGTGCAAGCGCCTGGGTATTGAATCGGTGGCGGTGTTCTCCGATGCGGACCGTCACAGCCAGCACGTGCAGCAGGCGGACATGGCCGTGCACATCGGCGGCTCGGCGGCCAATGAAAGTTACCTGAATGCAGAGGCCATCATTGCGGCCGCCCGCAAAATCAGTGCCGATGCCATCCACCCCGGTTATGGCTTCCTGTCGGAAAGTACCGCGCTGATTTCCCTCTGCGCGCAGCAGGACATTATTTTTGTCGGCCCCAGTGTGGAAAGCATTGCGGCCATGGGGTCCAAGATCGAGGCCAAAGCCATCGCCCAATCCCTGGATATTCCCACGGTGCCCGGTTATAACGGTGAGGCTCAGGATCTGGAAACCCTGCTCGATCAAGGCCACAGCATCGGCTTTCCTCTGTTGATCAAAGCCAGTGCCGGCGGTGGCGGTAAAGGCATGCGCATCGTGCATGCGGCCGGCGAGTTTGAAGGCGCGCTGAAACAGGCGCGCCAGGAAGCCCTGAGCGCGTTTGGCGATGATCGGGTGTTGCTGGAGAAATACATCGTTCGTCCCCGTCACATTGAAGTGCAGTTGCTGGGTGACCATCACGGCCATGTGCTGCATTTGCTGGATCGGGAATGTTCCATCCAGCGCAATTATCAGAAGGTGATTGAGGAAGCGCCGGTCAGCCACCTGGATGAATCAGTGCGCCAGGAACTGTTCGATTGTGCCGTGCGCCTGGGCCAGCACCTGAATTATCAGGGCGCCGGTACGGTGGAATTTATTCTGGATGCCGACAGCCGCGCTGCCTATTTTCTGGAGATGAATACCCGTCTGCAGGTGGAGCATCCCACCACGGAGATGGTCACCGGACTGGATCTGGTGGAATGGCAGATCCGCGTTGCCCGGGGTGAGCCCCTGGCGTTCACCCAGGACGCTATCCATGCCAATGGCCATGCCATTGAAGCCCGGGTCAATGCAGAAGATCCCGCCAATGATTACCTGCCGGAGATCGGCACCATCACGCTGTATCGCGAACCGGTGGCGGAAGGGCTGCGCATCGACAGCGGTGTGGCCCAGGGCTCCGAGATCACCCCATTTTACGATTCCATGGTGGCCAAGATCATCGCCCACGGTGGCAGCCGGGGGCTGGCAGCCCAACGCCTGCTGCAGGGCCTGAACCACTTTGCCATCGGCGGCGTGAAAACCAATCAGGAATTCCTCACCAGCATCATTACCCGGCCGGCGTTTCACCAGGAACTCAGTACTCAATACCTGGCGCAACAATTTCCCAACGGTTGGCAGCCCTGGGGTGAATCCATGCACGCGGCGATTGCCGCAGCCGCCTGTGCCCTGCAGCAGGAAACCTTGCACAGCGCTGACCCGTTGAGCGGATCACCCTGGCAGTCCATGGGGGCGTGGCGTCTCACACAGTTGAGTGGCACTCCGGCCACCAGTCGGTTGTGGCTGCAAAGTGCGGCCGGGTTACAGGAGATTCGGATTCAGGGACGGCAGGGCCATTATCAGGTGAGTCTGCAGGAAGGCCAGGATGAGCAGGTGGAATGGGTGAGTTTTCCCGTTCTGCTGTATCCACCGCAATTGAATTCGCCGCAGCAAAGCTCCGGTCAATGGCGGGTGGAGCTGGAGGGCACCCATCGCAACCTGGATATTGTGATTCGTGATCGGCATGTCTCGCTCAGCTCGCCACGTTTGCGCCGCAGCTATCAGTTTGTCGGCCTGGAGGAGAGCCAGTTGGGGGCGGTCGCCGGCAGCAAGAATGCCGGCAACGAAGTGCGCGCCGCCATGCCCGGCCTGGTCACCGACGTGTTGGTGCAGGCCGGTGATGTGGTCAGCGCCGGTGCGACCGCGGCGGTGATGGAAGCCATGAAACTGATCCATAATTTGCCCTGCCCGGTGAGCGGTGTGGTGAAGGAGGTGAGAGTGGCTGCCGGTGACAAAGTGGAAGATGGCGCCCTGCTGATTACCATCGAACCTGCAACTGAGGACTGATCCGTGCTGCCCACACCGTATTTTCTGGAAGAACACCACATGCTGCGGGAGCAGGTACGGCGGTTTGTGGAAAAAGAAATCCTGCCCAATGGCGATGCCTGGGAGCAGGTCGGCTGTGTGCCCCGCGCACTGCTGTTGAAAATGGGGGAACTGGGATTCCTTGGACTGACCCATGACACCGACTACGGTGGCAGTGGCATGGATGTGCGGGCGGCCACCGTGTTGGCGGAAGAGCTGGGCCGTTGTACCTTTGCCGGCGTCACCATCACCGCGCTGGTACACACTAATATGGCCTCACCGCATTTGGCATTGGCGGGTTCCCCTGCGCAAAAGCAGAAATATCTGCCGGACATCATCCAGGGTAAAAAAATCACCGCAGTCTGTGTGACCGAACCTGCCGCCGGGTCCGATGTGGCAGGCATCAAAACCCGGGCCGTGCGCGACGGGGATAACTGGATCATCAACGGTAGCAAGATATTCATCACCAATGGCGTGCAGGGCGATATTTATTTTGTGGCGGTGAAAACCGATCCCAACGCAAAGGGTTCCCGTGGTATTTCCATGTTTATTGTGGAAAAGGGCACGCCGGGGTTCAGCATCGGTCGCAGCCTGAAAAAACACGGTTGGCGCAGTTCCGACACCGCAGAATTGTTCTTCGAGGACGTGCGGGTGCCGGCAGAAAATCTGTTGGGGGAAGAAAACAAAGGCTTTTATGCCGTGATGAAAAATTTCCAGCATGAACGCATTATGCTGGCGGCCATGGGGGTGGGAGAAGCTCAGAAAGCGCTGGACCTCACCATTGAAAACGTAAAGCAGCGCCAGGCTTTCGGTGGCGCCCTGTTCGACAAAGATGTTGTGCGCCTGAAACTGGCACAGGCCCAAACCAAGGTGGATGCGGCCCGCAATTTCCTGTACTACGTGGCCTGGCTGGATGCCCAGGGTCACGACTGCATCAAGGAAGTGTCCGGCCTCAAAGCCTGGGCCTGCGAAGTCACCAACGAGGTCATGTACGACTGTGTGCAACTGCACGGCGGCATGGGCTTTATGGCGGAAAGTGTGATTGAGCGCATGTACCGCGATGCCCGGGTGTTGACCATCGGTGGTGGCGCCACGGAGGTGATGTACGGCGAAGTGGCGAAACGTCTATGAGCCACTCACCCATAAGCCACTCGCATACCGCCAAACGCTACCCGCTGCAAACGGCGCCCGGCCAGGGGGAAGCCATTGCCATCAATGACTATGTAAGATGGCTGCGTTCCCCCTTGCCAATGTCCCTCAATCACATCAACTGCTATCTGTTGCGGGACACGGGTGGCTGGTGTGTTGTGGATACCGGCATGAATGGCGACGCTGCCCGTCAGCAATGGTTGGATGTCATCGAATCCCAGCTGGATGGCGAACCCATCACCCGGGTCATCGTCACCCATCATCACCCGGATCATGTGGGGCTGGCGGGATGGCTCTGCGACAGCCACCGGGTGCCACTGTTTACAACGGAAGCAGAATATCTCTACACCTGTGCGCTCAACGGCGCCTCCGGTGATGCCAGCCGTCAGGGCCCCTATTGGGAAGTTACCCGCTATTTCAACCAGACCGGCATATCCGACACCGATCGCAATGCGCTGCTTGACAACAAAGACTACAACCACCTGGTGTCCTCTGTTCCCACTGCGTACCACCGGGTGCAGGATGGGCAGCGTTTGCAGATTGGCAGCCAGCAGTGGGAGGCCATCACCACCCGGGGTCATGCTCCGGAGCACCTGTGCCTGTACAGTCGGGAGTTGGACATCCTTATTTCCGGTGACCAGGTACTGCCCGAGATCACCTCCAACGTCAGCGTGTCCCCCACAGCGCCTGCCGACAATCCGCTGCAGGACTGGCTGCAGGCCCACGCCACCATGGCCCGACGGGTGCCGGATTCGGTGCTGGTGCTGCCGGCCCATCAACTGCCGTTCACGGGACTGCACGGCCGCTTGCAGGAGGTGGTGGCGCATCACCGGGAACGGCTGGAAGCCTTGCTGGCGTTGATGGACCGCCCCAAGTCAGCCCAGGCGCTGACCACAGAATTGTTCGATAAGTCTTTGGAACCCTTCCAGAATTTTCTGGCGGTGGGGGAGGTGGTGGCGCATCTTCATTACCTGCTGGCGGAGGGGCGCACAAAACGGGAACTGATCGGTCAGGTATATTATTATGGTCGTTCCTGAGTGCGATTTTCTGTAGGGGGAACAACGATGAATCTGGAACAAGCCACCTTGGCGGAATGCTTTGATGCGGTGGTCAACCAACGCCGCTCGGTGCGCGGCTTTTTGAATACGCCGGTGCCACGGACTTTGATCGAGCATGTGTTTACGCTGGCCAGCCGTGCGCCGTCCAATTGCAACACCCAGCCCTGGACCACCCATGTGGTCAGCGGCGGCAAGCTGGAACAACTGCGGGACATCCTGCCCCTGAATACCCAGCGCGGCCGCATGACCCTGGATTTTCCCTATGAACCCAAATATCACGGGGTGTATCAGGAACGGCAGTTTGATGCGGCCAATCAGATGTATGGGGCGGTGGGCCTGGAGCGCAAGGACAAGGCAGAACGACTGGAAGTGTTTATGCGCAACTATCGCTTCTTTGGTGCACCCCATGTGGCGTTCCTGTTTCTGCCGGAACATTTCGGTCTGCGGGAAGCCGCCGATGTGGGTATGTATGCTCAAACCCTGATGCTGGCCCTGACCGCCCACGGCCTGGGCAGTTGCCCGCAAACGTCACTGGGCTTTCATGCCGACGCCGTGCGGGAGGTGCTGGAGGTGGATGCCAGTCACAAGTTGCTGTTCGGTATTTCCTTTGGCTATGAGGACACCAGCGACCCCATCAACAATGCCCGCATCGGACGGGCCGGGCTGGCGGAAACCACGGTGTTCCACGATCTCGAGCCGACACCGGAATAGAACACCGGATGAGAACCGCAGCACAAGATTCCAAGCAAAAGCAGAAGCATAAGAAGTACAAACAGAAGCAGCCTTAAAAACAACAAAGCAGTACAGCACACAAGGAGAGCAGCCATGTCCAAACAAATCGATTGCACCTGGGATTTTGTGGTGAAAGCCCCCGGCGGGAAAGAGGAAAAAAGCATCGTCAGCCTGAAGTCGGAAGGGGAAACCCTCACCGGCACCATGAACAGCGAGGAGTATGGTGTTCAGGAAATAGAAGACGGCAAGTTCGATGGTGAGACACTCACCTGGAAAAGCAAAACCACCAAGCCCATGAAGCTGACCCTCAAATACACCGCCACCGTGGACGACGACAACAACATGAGCGGCTTTATCAAGGTGGCCATGGCCAAATTGAAATTTACCGGTACGCCGGTGCAGGCCTGATCAGCCGTCAGTTCACAGCGCAAAAAAAAGGAGGAATGCCTTGAGCTTCCTCCTCTGGTCTGGACATCAGCGCTGGTTGCGCTTGAGGTTACTCCTCAAACCGGATGCTTAAATCTAAACAGTGCGGCGCTCCCGGTATACCAGCAGCAAACCACCCAATAAGGCCAGGGCGATCATTGTACCATTGCCGTTTATCTCGGGCACTTTGACAGCGGAGTTGCGTACCAGCGCGACCCCGGTTGCGTAGGTGAAGAATTCACTATCGGCCAGGCCATCCGGGGCGTAGTCCGCGCTATAGCGATCACGGGTTGTTTCCACGGTGGAATAGGAGTTGTCCGAATAGTAGGTGTAGTAGACGTTGGCAATATTGTATTGGTTGTCACCGTCAGCATCGCCGCCGAAAAGTGCTGCAGCATGGGCTTCACAACCGTAGTACTCGTACGGGTCGCAGGCAAAGTCCGTCAGCCCGAAGTCACTTTCAAATCGACCGTAACCAGGGTGGGTGGCCGGATCCCAGGACTGGTAGGTTTCGTTTTCATTGGCGTCAAACACCTTGCTGGGATCTGAGGAGGGCGCACCGTAAACAAACGTCTCGTCCGTCAGGGGGAAATAGCTGTTCAGCAGATCAGCCATCTCTTCGTTGGTGGCCAGGCGCCAGCCTTCACTTTCAAAGGTGGTGAGGGCTTCATTGATGGACATGCTCAGGGTCTGATCCCAACGTAGCCATTCCAGATCCCCGAACGACACGGTGACCGAATCGAAGGTGCCATCATACCAGCGCGGATACTCGGTCAGAGCCTGGGATAAAGAGGAAAATGTCAAAGTCAGGGCCAATACGGCTAATTTGGAATGAATTTTATACGCCAGTTTCATGAATACCTCGGTCCAGTGAGGATAGTAATTTGCAAGGTAACTTTATTAAGCAAACCATATACCAAATGGGAATACTGTTATGTCTAAGTGGCTGCTAACCATGGAGTCTTTATATCATAAGGTCGGTTTATGGTTTTATTAAATTATTCACTTTTGGATTGAGTCGACATTTACAAAGCATGTAAATATTTTCGACACTGATTGGTTCTAGATGGTTGATAAATATGCAAAAAACCCGATCATTCCAGTACAGTAAAGCCGCAGTGGTTAGCGTAAGGTAGCATTACTGTTTATTGACCAGACACCGGCGTGTAATCTAAACCGATCCCTGTGCTCGAACCGGTTTGCTCGAGCCTGAGTCCCCTGTTGGCGTTCTCCGTTGGATGACGAGCGCTCTGCAGGGCCAAGACATCCGCTCGTCCTCTTGAAAAACAGGATACTCATGACATCAGCAAACGCTCCCGCAACGTTGGACTACGACGATCTCGGCTTCGGCATAACCCGTATCGACAGCGGTATGATCCGGCCAGGGCTGGCGGCCCTCTACCTGCTGCAGAGTGGGGGTGAATGCGCCCTGGTGGAAACCGGCACCCATCACAGCATTCCCGCCATTCAGGCGTTGTTGCAACAACGGGGCATTGCACCGCCGCAATTGAAGTACATCATCCCCACCCATGTACATCTCGATCACGCCGGCGGTGTCGGTGGCCTGATGCAGTGTTTTCCCGACGCCACCCTGCTGGTCCATCCCAAGGGGGCCCGTCATCTGGTCGATCCCGCAAAGCTTAAAGCCGGCGCCATTGCCGTATACGGTGCGGATCAATTCGCCCGGGTGTATGGGGATGTAATCCCGGTCGACGCTGACCGGGTGCAGGCGATGGAGGATGGGGCGCAGGTGAATCTGGGTGACAGGGTGCTGACCTTCCATGATACCCCCGGTCATGCCCGCCACCATTTCTGTGTCCAGGATGCCTTATCCAATGGGCTGTTCACCGGTGATACCTTCGGTCTGGCCTACCCCGAGCTGGCCACAGCGGCCGGCCCTTTCATTATTCCCACCACCACGCCGGTGCAGTTTGATCCGCAGGCATTGCAGCAGTCCATCAAACGGTTGCTGGCGCTGCAACCGGAACGCATGTTCCTGACCCACTATGGGGTGGTGGAGCATCCGGCACCGCTGGGATCGGCACTGATCGAGCAGATCGGGGCGTATCTTGAGATAGCGGCGCGGGCGCGGAGGGAGCCAACGGAACAGTGGGAACCCTTCTTGCGGCAACAGCTGACGGACTACACCTTTGCCCGCGCCGGCCACCATGGCTGCACCCTGGATACTGATGCTCTGCAGCGGGTATTAGGCATGGATATGGAGCTGAACGCCCAGGGCCTGGCGGTGTGGATGCGATCACAGACCGGTTGAAGTCAGCGCTATACTGTAACGATACGGACTGCAAAAGAGGTCAGCACGATGACGATCACCTTACAAGAATTACAACAACAAGTGCACGCCCAAAAAGCCCGCATTCCCTCCTTGTATGGAGCGGTGGACTTTGAGCAGACCCCGTTTCGCTTTACCGATGATCCCCAGGTCAAAAGCCAGTTGCCCCGGCGTCTGGAAAAGCGCTTCCGGGACAACCTGCTGGCGGACCGGGAACGGGTGGAGCGGGCCCGGGCTTACACGCTGCTGGGGGATTCCGTCGCCGATGCCTATGCAGCCCTGATGCCCCGTTACGGGTTTCGCCCGTTGATTAACATGTTGAAACTGGCCTGCGACCAGGGGCTGGATGCGGTGCCGGATGCGCCCCGGGAACTGGTGGAATTTATCCAGGCCATGGAACAGGTGCCCGGATGGGTGGATCTGGACCTGGTGGAAAAAGGCGCCCGCATCAGCCGTAACCAGATGGCCAACCTGGTGCCCTTTGCCATCCGTGGCACGTTCATTGCCACCTTCATGAACCAGTATTCCGGGCTACCCATGGCGCTCACCGGTGCACTGTCCGGGGAGGCAGCGGTACAGCGGGTGAATGAAACCGCCAGCTTCTTCACCACGGCCACCCTGCCGGGAGCATTGCGTCGTTATGGCGTCGGGTTCAAGGCCGCGGCCATGGTGCGGCTGATGCATTCCATGGTGCGCTTCAATTTGCTGACCCGCTCCGAACGTTGGGATGTGGCGGTGTACGGTATCCCGATTCCCCAGGTGGATCAGATGCCGGCGGGTACCATTCCCGCCTTCCTCACGGCCTTTACCGCCATTGGCCGAAAAAAGCCGGAATTTACCCCGGAAGAGCGGGCCATTGTGGAGTTGTGTCGCTACCAGAGTTATCTGCTGGGATTGCCGGAAGAGCTGTTGCCAGCCACCCCGCAGGAAATCGTCGATGTGATGATGACCTACGCCGGCACCCTGCGGGATGGCTATGACGATGAAACCTGTGGCGCCCTGGTGCGGGCTACCATGGGGGCTTATCGCCCCCGCGACAAAACCCTGAAAAGCCGTTTGTACAACGAAGTGGAAAAAGGCTTTTCCAAGGTGTTTTTCAACCGCGTCTTCCTCAGTGAAGGCAATCGCTCATTGGCCAGGAAAATGCGGGTGGCGGCCTCGCCGCTGGATTACCTTTCGTTTGCCATGGTCACCGCGTATGTGCTGCCGCAGATGGTTGCCACCCGGGTGGCGCAGCGGATACCCGTTGTGGATCAAATGGTGGATCAGGTGCTGATCAACAAGATCAATCGACTGTTGGTGGAGTACGGGCATCCGGAATACACCACGGATGCCTCCAAATACCGCTCCGGCTGACAGGCAGGTCAAACGCCTGTCGGTTTTTTCGTTACGCCAGCAGCGCCTTGATCAGCGAACTCACCCGGCGGGTTTCCTCCTGGATGTGGATCTCCTGCTGGGTGTTCAGCATCAACATCAACCAGTAGCCGTTGGTGGCGCGGGCGGCGGTTAACATTTTTTCCAGCGGTTCGCGGTGGCGGGGCAATTGCAGTTTCGGGCCAAAGGCCTGCAGTATCCAGTGGCGGGTTTTTTCCTCCAGGTGCTCAACCATGCGCGATGACACCAGCGCCATTCCGTTCAGCAATTTTCCCAGTACCTGGCGTTCAGACGCAATCTGCTCCAGGGAATAGCGGACACTGATTTCCAGGCGGGATTCAAAATCACGGCTGTCAGTACGGCGGATGCGATCGGTCAATTCGAAGATGGCGGCGTCCATAAAGCGCTCGATCCACGCCAGGTAGATGTCCTCCTTGTTGCCGAAATACTGGTAGATGGTGGCGTAGGGGTGACCGCTTTCCAGGTGGATTTCGCTCATGGTGGTGTCGCCGTAATCCAACAACACCAACACCCGGGCGGCAGCATCCAGAATCTCGTTGTACTTCTGCACGGCGCGGGCCTGTTTGGGTTTGCGGCGCTGGCTGATCTTGCGTCTCATGGCGGTAACGGGGGCTCCTGTTGGTGTTGCGGTAAGCGGTGTTGAAAATACGAATGATTGGCTGCGATGGGCGCCTGTCACCGTGATGAGTCCCTTGCGCCGGTTACTAACTCATTGATTGAAAAGGCTTCTAACACACATTGCCAGATTCAACGCGCGTTGTTAAAACGCGAGAGTCAGCCAGGTTTTCTCGCATTAGAATAATCGAAGTATCGTTCACCCCAGAGTAGGAGGTCAAATGGCACATCCAACGGAAGCGCCCACCCGGGGCACGCCCCGAGCCATCGCCGGCGTCAATGTCCAGGGCCGCGCGCCGGGCCGGGGTTCCATCATGTGGGATACCCTGACAGATATGGCGCACCTGCCCCTGATGCCGCCCATTGCCATCATGCAGTCCGCTTTGCCCGCGGTGGGGACCGCGGTGAACAAATATGGCATCTACAAATCCGATCCCCAGGCCCGCGGCCGCCGGACCAACTGGTCCATGATTCGGTTTTTGTACGATGGTGGGGATTTTGCCCGGCGCGAGGCCCAGGATCTGCGGGCGTTGCATGCCAATATCAAAGGCACCCTGGATGACGGCCGCAAATACTTTGCCCTCAATCCAAAAACCTTTCGCATTGTGCCGGATACGTTTCTGGACGGCGTGATTCGCATTCGGCGCGACATGGGCCGTCCACTGAGCCCGGCAGAAGAGGCCACCCTGTATGAAGAATACGTGCAGTTGTGCCTGTTGCTGGGGATCCAGGAAAAAGACATCGAGCCCACCCTGAAGGATTTTTACGAGTACTACGAAAATCTGATCATGACGGAAATGACGTACAACGATACCGTGAAGTACCTGACCACCCGTGCCATTGAGCTGCCGGCCCGCTTCAAGTACGTCAAAGCGGCCCAGCCCTATGCCGATTCCGCGTATCAAAAACTGGTGTATCCCACCATGAAGCTCACGGTGATCGGTCAATTGCATCCGCTCTATCGACAGCGTTTTGACCTGCCCTGGAGTGCACATGATCAGGCCCGTTATGAAAAACTCTGTCGGCGTCTGCAGCTCTACGCGCGACTGGTGCCCCGGGTCATGCGCTATAACCCGGTGGCCTTGTTGGTGATGCTGGGCATTCACGGCCCAGGCTTGGTGACCCTGGAGGAACTGGGGCGCATTGAAGAAAAGAAAAAGGCCTACGAACGCCACAAAAACACAGAGGCATCCCGCTCCTCGTCCGCTGTGTAGTTTCGGTCTTACAGCGCACCAGTATGTGAACAGTTGCCGCATGCTGGTGCGCGCACTGACTGGCAACGCTTCCTTCCGGGAAAAACCCGATCCTATTATCCTGCTGTTATACGGCGCTTTTTTCCGACCTTTTCGGCTTTTCCTGAAGCTGTCTTGAAGCACGTGGAACGCCCCTTGCACCTGCACCGTTATCAGTCGGCCGCACTGATAACGCGCCGGGCGCTCACGGGAGTGTTGCGTCAGGCATGGGAACACCAGGCTGGAGACGCTGAATGCCGGACCATTGGCAAGACACCGTCGAATTTGCGCAGGCATTTCGAAGAACACTACACGCGCAACCGGAACTCAGTTGGCAGGAACACCAAACTGCTTTGGCCGTGCGCAACGCACTGGACGCAATGGACATTCCGTGGCGCGCCTGTGCGAACACAGGAACCGTAGCCTGGCTGAACCGGGGGAGCCCGGGTGCCAGCATCGCGCTGCGCGGAGATATGGACGCGCTGCCCATCACAGAACAAACGCAAAAAGCCTGGTCATCCCAGGTGCCCGGCTGCATGCACGCCTGTGGTCATGACGGTCACACCGCGACCCTGCTGGCCACTGCCCGTTGGCTCAAACTTCACGAATCCCTGCTGCCACAGCCGGTGACTTTGATTTTTCAGCCGGCGGAGGAAGGTTTTCATGGCGCGCGGGAAATGATTCGCGATGGCGCGCTTGATGATGTTGCCTGCATCTATGGCTGGCATAACTGGCCGGCCTTGAAGTACCGCACCATCGCCTGCCCGGATAGCCTGGTAATGTGTGGTAACGGTACCTTCACCATCACCGTGATCGGGCAGGGCGGTCACGCCAGTCAACCGGAGCTCTGCATTGATCCGATCCTGGCCGCCAGTGCCATAACCCTGGCGCTGCAACAACTGGTGAGCCGGCGCCTGTCACCCCAGGCCGCGGCGGTCATCAGCGTGACGCAGTTCGATGCCGGGTCTGCCCCTACGGTGATACCGGAAACGGCCCAGCTGGTGGGCAGTATCCGGGTTCCCGATGAAGCCACCCGCCACCACATCAATCAACTCATAACCGACGTGGCCACTCATACGGCCGCCGCCTGGGGCGCCCGCTGTGAAGTGCGCCATGAGCCCCGCTATCAGGCCACCATCAATCACGGGGCGCCGGCGGCGTTAGCCCGACAGGCCTGGCAGGATCTGTATGGTGCCTCCATGTTGGATCACGGTCATCCACTTCCGATCATGGCATCGGAAGACTTCAGCTATTTTCTGCAGGAAATTCCCGGCGCCTTTGCGCTGATCGGCAGTGATGACGGGAGCGGTCACCATATCCCCTGTCACAGCCCCCATTACGATTTCAACGATCGTTTGATTGCGGATGTGTGTCGCTGGTTTTGTCAACTGGCCGGCTTGCCCAAACCGGATCAAACACCACAGAAGGAGACAGCATGAGCATCTTTGAACAGCGAGAATCCAATATCCGGGCCTATGGTCGGATGTATCCTGCGGTGTTTTCCACGGCGAAAAATGCCCGTCAGATGGATGATCAGGGGCGGGAGTACATCGACTTTTTTGCCGGTGCGGGGGTGCTGAATTTCGGCCACAACAACCCGCGCATGAAACGGGCGATGATTGAATACCTGGAGCAGGATGGCGTGCTGCACAGCCTCGACATGCAGACCACCGCCAAAGCCAAATTCATGCAACGGTTTACCGATGTGATCCTGGCACCCCGCAACATGCCGCATCGTATGCAGTTCATGGGGCCCACCGGCACCAATGCGGTGGAGGCGGCTATGAAGCTGGCCAGGCGCGCCACCGGGCGCCATGACATTGTGGCCTTTTGCCACGGCTTCCACGGCATGACCCTGGGGGCGCTTGCCGCCACTGCCAACCAGTATTTTCGCGGTGCCGCCGGTGTGCCGTTGCTGCATGTGCAACACGCAGAGTTTGGTTGCCCGCAAACATTGCAGGAACTGGCCTCCCGTTATCGCGATCCGTCCAGTGGGGTCACGCCGCCGGCGGCGTTTCTGCTGGAGGTGATCCAGGCGGAAGGGGGCGTCAACGTGGCGGACGCTGCCTGGTTGCGTGAGCTGGCGGCGCTGGCGAAAGCGGTGGGCTCGGTGCTGATTGTGGACGAGATTCAGGTGGGTTGCGGGCGCACAGGATCGTACTTCAGTTTTGATGGCATGGGTATTGAGCCGGACATCATTTGCCTGGCCAAGGGCATCGGCGGCGTGGGAACGCCCATGGCCATGAATCTGGTGCATCCGGAATTGGATCGACACTGGTCCCCGGGGGAACACACCGGCACCTTTCGTGGCCAGAACCTGTCGTTTGTGGCGGGAGCCGAGGCCCTGAGTTATTTCCAGACCCACCATTTTATGGATGAAGTGGCCGAGAAGGCCCTGCTTGCCCAACAACAACTGCAACCGTTACTGGATGCCGACCACAGCCTGCAGCTGCGCGGCAAAGGGCTGATCCTGGGGCTGGATGTGGGGGACGGTGAACGGGCCGCAGCGATTGTGAAACGGTGCTTTGACGAGGGCCTGATCATCGCCAGTTGCGGTACCGGCGGGCGGGTTCTGAAACTGATTCCACCCCTCACCATTCCCGCGGAGGATCTGGTGGAGGGCCTGGACATTCTGATCAACTCTGTACGTTCAGTAATGGAGGCAGCGGCATGATTGAACGGGATGATATGACGTTTCCATTCTCCGAATTCCAGCGCCGCCTCCATGAGCTGCGCCAACGCATTGCCGAGCGTCACCTGGATGCGGTGGTGATCACAGATCCGGAGAACATCACCTATCTGACGGATTACCAAACCACCGGTTACTCGTTTTTTCAGGCCCTGGTGGTGCCGTTGGAAAAAGAGCCTTTCATGATTACCCGGGCGCTGGAGGAATCCAATGTATTTGCCCGCACCTGGGTGGAGTTGACGCGGCCTTACCCGGATACCGGGGATGCCATCCAGATGCTGGTGGATGCCTTACGGGAGTTTGGCCTGGCGGACAAACGCATCGGTTATGAACGCAACAGTTACTTTTTTCCGGCGTATCAACAGGATTGCATTCATACCTCGCTCAAAGATGGAAAATTGCTGGATTGTTTCGGCATCGTGGAAGAGGGGCGGATCTGCAAGTCCGCTGTCGAGCTGGAAATCATGGGCAAAGCGGCCATCGCCACCGAGGCGGGTATGAAAGCCGGCATCGAGGCCTGCCATGCGGGCGTGACGGAAAATGAAATCGGTGCGGCCATCAGTGCAGCCATGTTCCGTGCCGGGGGTGAAACGCCGGCGGTGATGCCCTACGTGACCTCCGGGCCGCGCACCATGATCGGCCATGCCACCTTCGAGGGGCGGGTGGTGCAACCCGGCGAGCATGTGTTTCTGGAAGTGGGGGGCTGCTATCGACGCTATCACACCGCCATGATGCGCACGGTGATCCTGGGGGAAATGTCCGATGCCATGTACCAGGCCCAGGAAACCATGAAGCGGGCGCTGGATGCCATTCACAATATGGTGCAACCGGGCATGACCGTATCCGACGTGGATAATCTGGTGCGTAACATCATTACCGACAACGAAGTCGGTGCCCGCCTGATTACCCGCTCCGGATATTCCATCGGCATTGCGTTTCCGCCGAGTTGGGATGAGGGCTACATCATCAGCCTCAAACAAGGTAACTCCGCCATCCTGAAACAGGGCATGACTTTCCATATGATTCCATGGATGTGGGGCATCGAAGGCGACAAAACCTGCGGTATCTCCGACACCATTGTGATTACGGAGGATGGATGCCGCTCCTTCTTCTCACTGGCGCGTGATTTCACGGTGAAAAGCGAAAGCGCGTCCCCCGACTGTATCGATCTGTCCGCCGCCCGCAAAACAGAGCCGGCCGACGATGGCGGTATCAAGGGCAATAAATCGTCAGACCCGAAACGCAAACAAGCGGCCTCGTCGGCCTGAGGAGAACGAGCGATGTTGAAACCTGTTAATCCGGCCACCGGTGTTGCGTTGCCGGAAGTGCCGAGCCTGGATGCGGCCAGCGCGGCCGCGGTAATCGATCGGGTGGCGGCCGGTTTTGTTCACTGGAAACAACGCAGCTTCCGGCAGCGGGCGGATGTTGTGATGAACATGGCGGCGGCCATGCGGGATGCCAAACAGGAACTCGCCGAACGGATGGCCATGGAAATGGGCAAACCGCTGGCAGAAGGATTGGGAGAAGTGGAGAAAAGTGCCTTCTGCGCTGAGTATTATGCCGAACAGGCCGAGGCGTTTCTGGCGCCGGAATCGCTGCCCTCGGATGCCAGCAACAGCTACGTGCAATATCCCCCGTTGGGTACGGTGCTGGGCATACTGCCGTGGAATGCGCCGGTATGGCTGGCGCTGCGTTTTCTGGCGCCGGCCCTGATGGCGGGGAACACCTGCGTAACGAAAGCGGACCCGCACGTACCTGCCACGGCCCAACACTTGACGGCGCTGTTCCACAGCGCCGGCCTGCCCGCAGACGTTATGGATAACCTGCCCATTGAAACGGCCGATGTGGGCGCGGCCATTGACCACCCACGGGTCAAGGCGGTGTCGTTCACCGGCTCCTCGGTGGCGGGGCAGCGGGTGGCAGCGCAGGCGGCGGCGGGTTTGAAACCGGCGGTGTTGGAGCTCGGTGGCTCTGATCCCTGCATCGTGATGGCCGATGCGGACCTGGACAAAGCGGCAGACGTGGTGACCCTGTCGCGTATGATCAACGCGGGTCAGTCCTGCATCGCCGCCAAGCGTCTGCTGGTGGAAGCTTCAGTCTACGACCGCTTTTGTGACCTGCTGCGGCAACGTTTCAGCGCAATCGTTATGGGTAATCCACTGGATACGCGCAACCAATTGGGGCCACTGGCCCGGGCTGATCTGCGGGACGCGTTGCAGCGCCAGGTGATGGACAGTATCGCGGCAGGTGCCCGCTGTATTTTAGGGGGCGATCCGGTTGCCGGCCCCGGCTATTTTTATCCGCCCACGTTGCTGCTGGATGTGAAACCGGGTATGCCGGTGTTCGAGCAGGAAACCTTCGGCCCGGTGTTGGCGGTGACCCCGTTTTCGACGTTTGGCGAGGCACTGGATTTGGCGAACGCCACCGAGTACGGGCTGGGAGCCAGCATCTGGACCCGCGATGACAAGATCATCCAGACGGCCATCACCAGCTTGCAGGCCGGCCAGGTGGCAGTGAATGGTATCGTGAAAACCGACCCCCGCTTGCCCTCTGGTGGCATTGGTCGGTCCGGTTATGGTCGTGAGCTGGGCCCCCACGGCATTCGGGAATTCGTCAACACCCAGCAGATCTGGATCGCCTGATCCGGTTTGCACACTGGAATTGAAATCGGTATGGTAAAAAAGCATCGCCATTGATTGGAGTCTTTCATGTCACTACGCAACGCCGTACAACTGATCTGCTACCCCAATCGTTTGGGTGACAATCTTCGTGATCTGCATACGGTGATTGAAAAACACCTGCACGATGCCATCGGGGGAGTGCACATACTGCCGTTTTATCCTTCCAATGCAGATGGTGGATTCTCACCATTGAGTCATGAGCAAGTGGACCCTGCAGTGGGCACCTGGGAGGATATCGAACGTATTTCCAGTAAATACGATCTGTGTGCAGATCTGACGGTGAATCACATTTCTGACGAGTCCGATGAATTCAAGGACTTTATTGCCAAGGGTTTTGAGTCCGAATACGCGGACCTGTTTGTCCACGTGGAGAAGCTGGGTGAAATCAGCCCCGACGACCTGGCCAAAATTCATATCCGCAAAGAGAAAGAACCGTTCCGTAAAGTGACCTTTGCCGACGGCAGCAGCGCTTCCGTCTGGTGTACGTTCACTGAACGCCAGATTGATCTTAATTACCAGTCTGAAAAAACCTATGCGCTCATGGAACGTTACATCCGGTTCCTGGCAGGCAAGGGAGTGAACCTGTTTCGGTTGGACGCGTTCGGCTACACCACCAAAAAAATCGGCACCAGTTGTTTTCTGGTGGAGCCGGATGTGTACCGGTTGCTGGAATGGGTGAACGAGGTGGCACAGAAGCACGGCGCAGCCTGCTTGCCGGAAGTGCACGATCACACCAGCTACCAATACGCGATATCGCGCCGCAATATGCATCCATACGGATTTGCCCTGCCGCCCCTGCTATTGTATTCCCTGTTGGATGCCAACAGTGTGCACCTGAAAAACTGGCTGCGCATGTGCCCCCGCAATATGGTGACGGTGCTGGACACCCACGACGGCATCTGCATTCCCGATGTGGAAGGGGTGCTGCCGGACGATAAAATCAAAGCCCTGATCGACAATATCGACGCCCGCAGTGCGGACCCGATTCTGCGTCGTTCGGCGGCCAACGTGCACAGCGTCGGCGCCATTTATCAGCTCACCTGCACCTTCTATGATGCCATGATGCAGAACGATGACGCCTACATTGCTGCCCGCGCCATTCAGTTTTTTGCGCCGGGGATTCCCCAGGTGTACTACGTTGGCCTGTTGGCCGGCGAGAACGATCGGGAGTTGATGGAAAGCACCGGTGAACTGCGGGACATCAACCGAAAATTCTACACCCTGGAGGAAGTGGATGAGGCCATCGAGAAACCGGTGGTGCAGCGCCTGCTGAAACTGATGCGGTTCCGCAGTAATTATCCGGCGTTTCAGGGGCGGTTTGAGTTGAATTATTCCAATGACTCCAGTGTGGCCATGGCCTGGCGTCACGGCGAATACTATTGTCATCTGTTTGTAGACTTGAATTTTAATACTTCCACCATCATGTATATTGACCCGGAGGATGGCTCGGAACACACTTTCCATGGCTGATGGCAACAAAGTGCACCGAACTGTCGCATATACCACAATACGTTGTGCTGTGTTATCCGGTTGATTGAAAAAAATAAATGCGCTGTGGCGCCCGTGGGTGCTGGCCTGTGGCGATTTCAGGGTTGTCTGCTGAACCGTTATGGTGCATTTATTGCTTAATACAATTTGTTGCAGTGTCTGGAGCTCGAGCCCAAAGCGGAAGCCAACCAACGCTTGTCTTAGTTTACATTCTGCGTGCTTTCGACAGCACAAAGCACGTCGTTTTAAGAATCTCCTGACACCAATCAGTGCTGAATGGCACCGGTTTCGGTGCCCCCAATCAGGAGGAAACAATGCTTTTAGCAACCGATCTAGATGGAACCTTTCTAGCAGGTGACCCAGATAGTCGTCTGAAGCTGTATCAACTCGTCGCATCTCACCCCGAAATTCAACTGGTCTTTGTGACCGGCCGCGGGCTGGAAAATGTGTTGCCGTTGCTGGCGGACCCCACCCTGCCGCATCCCGATTACATCATTTGTGATGTGGGTGGCACCGTGGTGGACGGTCACACCCAACAGCCCATTCAGGCCATCCAGGGGGAGATCGACAGCATCTGGCCCGGGGAACGCCTGGTGGAGGATGCCGTTGCCCATCTGCAAGGGTTGCAACGGCAGGAGGTGCCACAGGAGCGGCGCTGTTCCTATTTTTGCAGTGCGGATGCCATCAGCGATGAACTGAAAAAAATCGTTGAAGAGGATCTGCAGTGTGATTTGTTGTATTCCTCCAACAAGTTCCTGGATGTGTTGCCCCGCGGTGTGAACAAGGGTCGCACCCTGAAGAAACTGGTGGAGCATCTGGAGATTGAAGCAGGCCATGTGCTGGTGGCCGGCGACACCCTCAATGATCTGTCCCTGTTCGAGCTGGGTTATCATGGCGTGTGTGTGGGCGCCTCCGAGAAAGGCCTGCTGGCCGCCACCGAACACTCCACCCAGGTATTGCATGCCCAGGCTGCCGGCTGTGGTGGTATTCTGGAAGCCATCGAACACTTCGGCTTTCTTGGCACCAAAGGTATTGATGCGGAAACCCACGACGTGCTGGAGCCCGGACAATCGGATCTGGTGATCGTCTATCACCGCCTGCCCTATGAGGAAATCGAAGAGGATGGGCAGCTCATCCGCCGGCGACCGAAATCCCCCAACGGCATCATTCCTACCTTGTTGAGCTTTTTTGCTGACGGCAAGCCCGGGTCCTGGGTGGCCTGGTCGGTGCATGAAGGCAAGGGCCGCAGTTTTGAAACCCACACCGAAGTGGATGCTGAACAGTATCCCCATCTGGTGGCCGCGCGGGTGCCGCTCACCAAGAAAGAAGTGGACATTTTTTACAAGCGTTTTTCCAAGGAGGCGTTCTGGCCCACCCTGCACACCTTCTGGGAGCGCGCCAATTTCCGCGAGGATCATTGGGAGATTTTCCTCAAGGTGAACCGCGCCTTCGCCGAACGCACCGCCCAGGAGGCAGCCGAAGGCGCCACCGTGTGGATTCACGATTACAACCTGTGGATGGTGCCGGCGTTCCTGCGGGAGTTGCGCCCGGATGTGACCATCGCCTTTTTCCATCACACCTATTTTCCCTCCGCTGATGTGTTCAACGTGTTGCCCTGGCGCAAACAGATCATTGGTAGCCTGATGCAGTGTGACGTGATCGGCTTCCACATTCCCCGCCAGGCGGAGAACTTTGTGGACGTGGCCCGCGGCGTGATGCCGCTGGATGTGAAAGAGCGGGTGAACTGTGCGCCGCGCTTCCTCACTTATGGATGTGCCGTGGGACTGGATGAAATGACCTCCGAGATCCAGGTCTATAATCGCCGGATTCGACTGGTGGCACATCCGGTGGGCCTGGACCTGAACCGGGTGTCCAGTGCATTGAACGATCCGGCAATCCAGGCGCGGATGGCACAACTGCGCTATGAGTTCAGCCGTACCAAGCTGATTCTGTCAGTGGAGCGCCTGGATTACACCAAGGGCATTCTGGAAAAGCTGGAAGCCTACGAGCGCCTGCTGGAAGAGCACGAGGACTTGCAGGCCAAAGTGTCCCTGTTCATGGTCTGTGTGCCGGCGGCGCGGGAGATGACCATCTACCGCAAGCTGCAAACCCAGATCGAGCAGGCCGTGGGGCGCATCAACGGTCGCTTCGCCAAAGTGGGCTGGACTCCGGTGCAGTTCTTCTTCCGTGCGTTTCCGTTTGAGGAACTGGTGGCCTATTACACCATTGCCGATGTCATGTGGATCACACCCCTGCGGGACGGTTTGAATCTGGTGGCCAAAGAATACATTGCCGCCCAGGGCATGACCGAAGGCAATGGCGTGCTGGTGCTGTCAGAATTCGCTGGGGCCGCAGCGGAATTGAGGGGGGCGGTGCTGGCCAATCCCTACGACCAGCAGGAAATGGTCAACGCCTGTTATCTGGGGCTCACCATGAACAAGGATGAGGCGCGGGCCCGCATTCGGGAAGCGTTCGATATCGTATCCCACTTCGATATCCAGCAATGGGGAGAGGATTTCTTTGCCGCGGTGAAGGACAGTCAGTCCACCTTGCTGGAGTTCGATCTAGACACCGCAAAAAAGTCGAAAGTGGCCTGATGGAAGTGGAGTGAAGGGCACGCGGTCACCGTGCCCTTCCTCTGCTACACCAGTGCCGCCGGATTGGATTGGATCAGCCGGCCCAGTTGCGCGGCCTGTTGATCCGCTCCACCCAGATAGGTCTCATTCTTTTTTGCCCAGCTGAAAAAGCGGTGCACCGGGTAATCCAGATCCTGACCGATGCCGCCGTGCAGGTGCAGAAATATGTGGGCGGCAATATGGCCGGACTCACAGATCCAGTACTTGACGCTGTGGGCCGTGAGATTGGCTTCCAGGTCATCTGCCGCACCCTGATCCAGGATATCCAGCAAGCGCCAATACACACCGCGCAGCGCTTCGATGGCCATGTAGCCGTCAGCCGCCTGTTGTGACACCGCCTGAAACGCTGCCAGGGGTTTCCCAAACTGGGTGCGCTCGGTGGTGTATTCTGCGGCCCGGCGCAAGCCTTCCTGCAGCACGCCCAATTGCAGCGCTGCCATGGCGGCAAAGGTGTGCTGACGCTGCCATTGCAACAGGGTTTCAGCCTCATTGTGAGTGGCCATCAGGTGGTGCGCCGGCACAGTAACCTGGTCAAACAGGATGTGCCCGCTGGCTTCGCCGTTGGTGGCCCGTTGCGGGGTGATGTGCAGCCCGGCACTGTCCGCGCTCACATAACCGACCCAGTAGCCACCATCCGCCAGGGTGGCGGTGACCAGGAACCCCTGGGCAAAATGAGCATAGCCCACCAGATTGCTGTAGCCATTCAGCACCCAGTGTTCCTCGCCGCCGTTGGCCTGGGAGGCGGGTTGTGCCGTGGCGGTGAGCGGGGTGCGGGCCTGCAGGCCCTGGTAGGGGCGCACTGCAGACAGAATGGTCTCGCCGCTGATGACACCGGGCAGCAGTGTCTGTTGCAGGTCTTGCGAACCGAAGCGGGCGATGGGCAGGGCGGCCTCCACAATGCTCTCCAGCACCGGAATCGGTGCCACCGATTTGCCCTGCTGTTCCAACAGCAGGCACAGCTCGGTCATGCCCATGTCCGATCCACCCACCGCCGCCGGCAGGGCGGTGCCCAGCAGTCCGCTTTGGGCCACCTGTTGCCACAACTCCCGGTGCAGGGGTTGTTCTGCCTGATACAGGGTGCGAATGGTGTCGTCGCCACACAGGTCGCGGAACATGCGCACCGCCACATCCTGAATGGATTGCTGATCTTCGTTGTAATTAAAATTCATCTCGGCTGGCTCCGTTCTAACTGGCTACAGGCACCATTACACAATGGTGTTGGGCATACGCAGGGCAAAGGATGCGGTCATGGAGCGCATGACTTCCAATACGCCGCCGCCCACCGTCATGATCTGTGCGGCGCGATAGTCGTATTCCAGGTGGCCGTTGAAGAGGGCGTCCGGACTTGGGTATTGCACGGCGCAGTCCTCACCGGCCAGTTCCTGCAGCTCCCGCAAAATACGAATCTGCTCCAGGGTATTGAACACCTTGCCGCCGGAGGCCAGTCCCACGTCGATCTTATGCTCATCCACCATGTTGGCGTTACGCAGGTTCAGCACTTCCATCGCCTGCAGGCGGGCGTAGAGGGCGCCCATCTTGGTGGCCACCAGCGGGTCGTCGATGGCACGTTTGCCGTTGGCGTCCGCGGTGGACAGGGCCTGTAACACATAACCGTACTGCTTGCGGGAGATCACCGACATGGCGGCCAGTACAATGCGCTCGTGATTCAGTTGCGAGGTGATCACCTTCCACCCGCCGTTGACCTCACCCACCACCCGGCTGGGGGGCACTTTCACGTTCTCGTAATAGGTCATATTGGTGTCCACACCGGCCAGGGTGTGAATCGGCGCGTGGCTGTAGCCCGGGTCGCTGGCATCCACAATGAACAGGGTAATGCCGTCTGACGGCCGTTTACCTTCATTGCTGGTGCGGGCCGCCAGCCAGATGTATTCGCAATCGTGACCGGCGCTGGTCCAGACCTTGGTGCCGTTGATGACCCAGTTTTCGCCGTCGAATTCCGCTTTGGTCTTGAGGGAGGCCAGGTCGGTGCCGGAACCGGGCTCCGAATAACCGATGGCGAAGATGCATTTTCCGGCGGAAATCTGCGGCAGGAAGAAGGCTTTCTGCTCATCGGTGCCAAATGCCATCAGGGAGGGAGCCACCGAATTCAGGGTGATCAGGGGGAAGGGCGTGTGGGTTTTCCAGGCCTCTTCGAACAGGATCAGCTGTTCGATGGCGGTGTAGTTCTTGCCGCCGTATTGTTCCGGCCAGCCCAGGGTCAACATGCCGTCCCGGCCCAATTGCTCCACCAGGCCCCGGAACACCGGGCCACCTTCCTTGCCCATGCAGGCGGCCACCTTTTCGGGGCTCATCAGGTTGCTGAAGTAGTCACGTAATTCCTGGCGCAGGGTGATCTGGTCTTTGCTGAATCGGGTATCCATAAAACATCATTCTTATGAGTGGATTAAGACGCTTTGTTAGTCATGTTATATATTATGCAATGTTATTGCAAATATAATGCATAAATTGTCTGGACAGGGGCAGCGTTGCTAGCCCGGATTTCTCATAGTGCTCCAACAACCTTCGCAGACCAAGCCTGGTAGTGCCAGATCCGAGTGGTCATGGTCGAAGTTGGCGATTATTTAGCCAGTTTCCGGCATTCAGGCACAACT
>NZ_RCHN01000012.1 GCF_003671495.1 Ketobacter sp.
GCCTCCCGAAGGCAGTGCTCTACCAAGCTGAGCTACACTCCGACTGAACTGACAGTTTAATGATTACGGGCAACCGCCAAATCGCATAGCGCTAACAGGGCTTCTTTATATACGGAATTTTCGATTTCGCCAAGTGCTTCTTTAGCAAATCGGGCCTGATCGTTGGCTTTTTCAATGGTGTAGTCGATGGCGCCGCAGTTGCGCACCGCAGTGGTGATGGCGTCGATCTTGTCCAGGCCACCGGTTTGAATGGCGGTGCGGATCATCGCCTGCTCGGCCTCACTGGCATGCTGCAGGGCATAGATCAGGGGCAGGGTGGGCTTGCCTTCCGCCAGGTCGTCCCCCACATTCTTCCCCATTTCTTCGGCGCTGCCGGTGTAGTCCAGCACGTCGTCAATCAGCTGGAAGGCGGAGCCCAGGTGGTCAGCATAGCGGGCAAAGGCCATCTCCACCGCTTCGGAAGGGCCAGCCAGTACTGCACCGGATTGCGCCGAGGCCTCAAACATCTTGGCCGTCTTGTAGCGGATGACTTCCATATACTGCGCTTCGGTGGTGTCCGGGTTCTTGCAGTTGATCAGTTGCAGCACCTCGCCTTCGGCGATCAGATTGGTGGCATTGGACAGGATCTGCAGGATGCGCATGTTGCCCACATTCACCACCATCTGGAAGGCCCGTGAAATCAGGAAATCGCCCACCAGCACGCTGGGGGCATTGCCCCACACCTCATTGGCGCTGGGTTTGCCACGCCGCAGGGAGGATTCATCCACCACATCGTCGTGCAGCAGGGTGGCGGTATGCAGAAACTCCACCACGGCGGCGATTTCCACATGGCGGTGGCCTTCATAGCCCAGGGCTCGGGCACTGAGCAGGCATACCAGCGGGCGCAGGCGCTTGCCGCCGCTGTCGATTATATAGTTGCCGATTTCTTTTATCAGCGGCACATGAGTATGTAACTGCTTGAAAATGAAGTCGTTAACCTGTTGGAAGTCGGTTCCGACAGCGCCGGAAATCGCTTTAAAATCCATACGATGAGCAACCTGGACAGGGCACGACAAGTGGCCGCACCAAAAGAACATGAACATGAAATTGTCACGAATGCTATGGCGGGGTCCGGGGGGTGTCAAGCTAAAGACTTGATTTTGCTTGCTGTGCCGCCGACCGGCGGGGATTGAAAATTGTGGCGTGGTTTAGGCTTGCGCACGTAATCCGATTCCCTTACAATTGCGCCCCCTGTGACCTGACGCCAATCGTTTGCATGCGTCGGCAGTCAGTCGGAACAAGACACACTATTCTGATGCTTTATAAAGCGGTTGGAGTCAGCAGCTATGTACGCGGTATTTGTAAGTGGTGGCAAACAGCACCGAGTCGCTGAAGGCGACGTGGTTCAGCTGGAATTATTGGAAGCCGAACCCGGCTCTGCCATCGAGTTTGATCAGGTTTTATTGGTAGCCAACGGTGACGACGTCAAAATCGGCGCACCTGTTGTAGAAGGCGGTAAAGTGACCGGTGAGGTGGTAACCCACGGTCGTGGTGAGAAAATCAAAATCATCAAATTCCGTCGTCGTAAGCACCATCGTAAGCAAATGGGCCATCGTCAGTACTTCACTGAAGTGAAGATCACTGGTATCAGCGCCTAAGTTAGTTAAGGAGAAGCACAATGGCTCACAAGAAGGCTGGTGGTAGTACCCGTAACGGTCGCGACTCAGAAAGTAAACGCCTTGGTGTTAAGCGCTTTGGCGGTGAAGTAGTAAAGGCTGGAAACATCATTGTTCGTCAGCGTGGCACTCAGTTCCACTCTGGTCCGAATACTGGCCTGGGTAAAGATCACACCATCTATGCAAAAGCCGATGGCGTGGTTAAGTTTGAAGTGAAAGGCCCTAACAGCCGTAAGTACGTTTCAATCGAGCCCGTAGCCTAAACGACACTGCTGTCGTCCAGGATCGCTGAGCCCTGCCCCAAAGGCGGGGCTTTTTGCGTTGTGCAGACCCCTGATATCGGCACAGACAATCCCGATACCGGCACAGACAATAAAAGTGCAGTACAATCTCAAATCGACATTTAACGGCAATTCACGGGAGCAACCATGAAGTTTGTTGATGAAGCGGCCATTCGAGTGGAAGCCGGCGATGGTGGCAATGGTTGCCTGAGTTTTCGGCGTGAAAAATACATTGAATACGGTGGTCCGGACGGCGGCAACGGCGGTGCCGGAGGCAGTGTCATACTGCAGGCGGACAGCGCTTTGAACACCCTGGTGGACTATCGTTACGAGCGCATGTTCAAGGCCCAGCGCGGCGAAGGCGGTTCTGGCCGCAATTGCACCGGTGCCAGTGGCGACGATCTGGTGCTGAAAGTCCCGGTGGGCACCACGGTGGTGGACGAAGATACAGAAGAAGTATTGGGCGACCTGCTGCGCGAAGGTGAGCAGTTCATGGTGGCCAAGGGTGGTCGCGGCGGCCTGGGCAACACCTGCTTCAAATCCAGCACCAATCGTGCCCCTCGCAAGACCACCCCGGGCACTGAAGGCGAAAAACGCAACTTGCGGCTGGAGTTAAAGGTGCTGGCGGACATTGGTCTGTTGGGGATGCCCAATGCAGGCAAGTCCACTCTGATCCGCGCGGTGTCTGCTGCCAAGCCCAAGGTGGCGGATTACCCCTTCACCACGCTGGTGCCGAACCTGGGGGTGGTGAAAGTGGACCGCCTGCGCAGCTTTGTGATGGCCGACATCCCAGGCTTGATCGAGGGGGCGGCGGAAGGCGCCGGTCTGGGCATCCGTTTCCTCAAGCATCTGGCCCGTTGCCGGATTCTGTTGCATGTGGTGGATATCGCCCCCTGGGATCAGGCTGATCCGGTGGCATCCGTGGATGCCATTGCCGGTGAGCTGCAGCTGTTCAGCCCCGCCCTGGCGGAGCGTGAGCGTTGGTTGGTGTTGAATAAAACCGACCTGCTGCCGGAGGACGAAGCCAATGCCCGTTGCCAGGAAATCATCGATGGTCTGGAATGGGACGGTCCGGTCTTCAAGATCTCGGCTGCCAATGGGGTGGGCACCCAGGAGCTGATATTTGCCATCATGAATCATCTGGAAGAACTGGACCAGCGCATGGCCGCCGACGAGGCGTTTGCGGATGCCGAGCGTGCTGCCCGCCAGCGCCTGGAAGAGGAGGCCCGCCTCAAGATTCAGGCGTACAAGGCGGAGCGTCGTCGCCAGCGGGCTGCGGATGCAGACGATGATGATGACGACGATGATCATGATGTTGAGGTGGTGTACGCACCCAATTGATCGCTGGAGAGCACGAATTCTATGTCAGGTGACGAGCGTCTGAAACTGCGGGCTGAAGTGGCCGCCGCCAAGCGCTGGGTGGTGAAAATCGGCAGCGCACTGTTAACCAATGATGGTGAGGGCCTGGATCGGGCTGCCATTGCCGGCTGGGTGGAGCAGATCGTCAAGCTGCGTCAGCAGGGGGTTGAAGTGGTGTTGGTGTCGTCCGGCTCTGTGGCGGAAGGCATGGCGCGCCTGGGTTGGAAACAGCGTCCCAAGGCCATGCACGATTTGCAGGCCGCCGCCGCGGTGGGCCAGATGGGGTTGGTGCAGGCCTGGGAGCAGGCGTTCCAGGCCCATGGTGTGCACTCCGCCCAGGTGCTGGTGACCCACGATGATTTGTCGGACCGCAAGCGCTACCTGAATGCCCGCAGCACCTTGCTGGCCTTGATTGCCCATGGTGTGGTGCCGGTGGTGAACGAGAACGATACGGTGGTCACCGATGAAATCCGCTTTGGCGACAATGACACCCTGGGGGCCCTGATCACCAACCTGGTGGAGGCGGACCTGCTGGTGATCATGACGGACCAGCAGGGCATGTTCGATTCTGACCCCCGCAATAACGCTAACGCGGCGTTGATATCCCATGCGCGGGCCTCGGACCCGGCGTTGCTGACCATGGCCGGGGGCAGTGGTGGTGCGCTGGGTAAGGGGGGCATGGCCACCAAGGTGCGGGCCGCCCAGTTGGCCGCCCGTTCCGGAGCCGACAGCATCATAGTCGGTGGGCGGCTGCCGGAGGTGTTGTCCCGTATCTACAAGGCGGAAGACGTAGGCACCCTGCTGACGGCGGAGGCCAGTCCCATGGCGGCCCGCAAGCAGTGGCTGGCCGGGCACCTGCAAATGCGGGGCGTGCTGACCCTGGATGAGGGGGCGGCCCGGGTGCTGCGGGAGAAAGGCGTCAGTCTGCTGCCCGTGGGCGTCAGGGATGTGACCGGTAATTTTTCTCGCGGTGAAATGGTCTCCTGCGTGGGGCCGGATAACCAGCGAGTGGCCTGCGGCCTGGTAAATTACTCGGCGGACGAGGCCCGTCGTATCATGGGGAAAGGCTCAGACGCCATTGCGTCCATCCTGGGTTATGTGGATGAAAAAGAACTGATCCACCGGGACAATATGGTGGTGTTTTAGGATGGTGATGTTTTAGGCGGGAGAGTGCTGCAGGTGCGGCCAGCCAGCCATAAAAAAACCGGCTTAAAGCCGGTTTTTTTGCATCCACAGCATTGGGTTCAAGCAATGCTTAAGCGGCCAGATCCTTGATCTGAGCGCTCAGGCGGCTCTTATGGCGGGCGGCCTTGTTCTTGTGGATGATGCCTTTGCTTACCATGCGATCGATAACGGGTACCGCTTCCAGGTAGGCTTTCTGGGCATTGTCTTTGTTGCCAGTGGCGATTTCGTTAACCACTTTCTTGATATATGTGCGAACCATGGAGCGCAGACCGGCATTGTGTCTGCGACGCTTTTCAGCCTGGCGTGCACGCTTCTTAGCTGATTTGATGTTAGCCAAGGTCTAGCTCCTTATCTTTACGATAATCAGTATATTGCCGAAACTTGAACGTCTAACTTAATCTTGAACGTCTTTTGGATCTTGAACGTCTAACTAGGTTAGTCACTATTGTCGAATAACCAGACGCTAAGCGACTTGAATTCGAGGACGCAAGATTATTCCCACCCAGGGGGCTACTGTCAAGGCCTCTGTTCTATTTATCTGGGATACGGTTTTGGGCTCGTATCCGTATAATGGCCGCCTTGGTTGGAGAGCATGCATTCATGAAGAACGAAAAATCAGGCAAAAAGCAGGGCGGGCTGCTGCGTTCCACCGGCATTGTCAGCCTGTTCACCATGTTGTCTCGGGTGCTGGGGCTGGCGCGGGATGTGGTGGTGGCCCATCTGTTTGGTGCCGGGGGTGGGGCGGATGCCTTTTTCGTGGCATTCAAAATCCCCAATTTTTTCAGGCGGTTATTCGCTGAAGGGGCGTTTTCCCAGGCGTTTGTGCCGGTGCTGTCGGAGTATCGGGCCCAGCGCGAGCACGCGGAAGTGCGGTTGCTGGTGAGTTACACCATGGGGTCCCTGGGGGGCGTGTTGTTCGGGGTGACCCTGCTGTGCGTGGTGTTTGCGCCGGTGGTGACGTTTCTGTTTGCCCCCGGTTTCTATGATCTGCCGGATAAATTCAATCTGGCGTCGGACATGTTGCGGCTCACCTTTCCCTATCTGATGCTGATTTCCCTGACCGCCATGCTGGGCAGCGTGCTCAACAGTTATGGCCGCTTTGCGATGCCGGCCTTTAACCCGGTGTTGCTGAACATTTGCATGATCTTTGCGGCGGTGGTGGTGTCCCCCCTGCTGGAGGTGCCGGTGATGGCCATGGCCTGGGGGGTGCTGGTGGCCGGCGTGCTGCAGCTGGTTTTTCTGTTTCCCTTTGTGCGCCGGATCGACCTGTTGGCCATGCCGCGCTGGGGGTGGAGGGACCCGGGGGTCAAACGCATTCTGACCCTGATGTTGCCGGCCATGTTCGGTGTCTCGGTGGCCCAGATCAATCTGCTGCTGGACACCATTTTGGCCTCCTTTCTGGTGGATGGCAGCGTGGGCTGGCTGTATTACTCCGACCGCTTGATGGAGCTGCCCCTGGGAGTCTTCGGTATCGCCATTGCAACGGTCATTCTGCCCAGTTTGTCCCGTAAACACGCCAGCCAATCGGCGGAGGCCTTCTCCCAAACCCTGGACTGGGCGGTGCGTATGGTGCTGCTGATCGGGGTGCCGGCGGCCTTGGCCCTGGTGGTGCTGGCCTCGCCTTTGCTGGTGACCCTGTTCCAATATGGCGAGTTCAGTGCCCGGGATGTGGAGCGGGCCAGCCTGAGCCTGCAGGCCTATGGCTGTGGGCTGGTGGGCTTCATGCTGGTGAAGGTGCTGGCGCCAGGCTATTTTGCCCGTCAGGACACCAAAACCCCGGTGAAGGTGGGGATCAAGGCCATGGTGGCCAATATGGTGTTCAACCTGGCGCTTATTGTGCCGCTGGCCCACGTTGGCCTGGCACTGGCCACCACCCTGTCGGCGGCGGTCAATGCCGGGCTGCTGTGGCGGGGGCTGCGGCGGGAAGGGGTGTATCAGGTTCAGCCCGGCTGGTGGCGGTTCCTGCTGCGGTTGGGGGTGGCCAGCGCCTTGATGGTGGCGGTGATCATGTTGCTGAACAAGGACTTGGCGCAATGGCTGGCCTGGGGCTGGCCCCAGCGTACCGCCCATCTGGCCCTGTTGGTGGGGGCCGGGGCCGGGGCCTATTTCGGGGTGCTGCTGGCGGCTGGAATGCGGCTGCGGGATCTGCGTGCCCGGCATGGGGAATAGGGGGCAGCGAGCAGTTATATCCCGCGGCCAAGTCCGCTATAATGCTCGCCTTTTTGGCATGACGGCAGAAGCATGGAGCTGATTCGCGGCGTACACAATTTGCGGGACCGACATCGGGGCTGTGTGGCCACCATCGGCAACTTCGACGGGATCCACCTGGGGCACCGCGCCATCATCCGTCAGGTGACGGCCAAGGCCAGGCAGCTGGGGGTGCCCTCGGCGGTCATGGTGTTTGAACCCCAGCCCCGTGAATTCTTTGCCCCGGATGAAGCACCGGCCCGGCTGATGACCTTCCGTGAAAAGGTGGAGGTGCTGGGTGAACTGGGTGTGGACCGGGTCCTGTGCGTAAAGTTTGACCGGCGTTTTTGCAGTCAGTCGGCCCAGGAATTCTGCGAAAACATCCTGATTCGGGGCATGGGCATCCGTCACCTGGTGGTGGGGGATGATTTCCGTTTCGGCAATGACCGCGCCGGCGACTTCCGCTTTCTGCAGACCATGGGTGAGGAAAACGGTTATACCGTGGAAAACACCCACACCTTCGAATGGCACGGGGAACGGGTCAGCAGCACCCGGGTCAGAGAATGTCTGGAGCGCAGCGACTTCGATTCTGCCTCCGTCATGCTGTGTCGCTCCTTTTTCATGTCCGGCCGGGTGATCCACGGTCAGAAACTGGGGCGTACCATTGGCGTTCCCACCGCCAACCTGTTGCCCAAGCGGGTGCGCACGCCGGTGAGTGGCGTGTTTGCGGTGGAGGTGCGTGGTCTGGATCAGGTCCAGCAGGGGGTCGCCAACCTGGGGACCCGGCCCACCCTGGGGGGTGAGCAGGTAAGACTGGAAGTGCATCTGCTGGATTTTCAGGGTGACCTGTATGGCCAACACCTGCGGGTGATGTTCCGGCACAAAATCCGGGATGAGAAAAAATTCGACGGGCTGGAGGCGTTGACCGATGCCATCCGCCAGGATATTGAAACAGCAAAGCAGTTTTTTGCGAAACCAAAAGCGAAGGGCAGTTAAACTCCATGGCCGATTACAAAGCGACATTAAACCTACCGGATACCGCTTTCCCCATGCGCGGCAACCTGGCTCAGCGGGAGCCGGAGATGCTGGCGCGCTGGAAGCAAATGGATCTGTACCAGAAAGTACAGCAAACCACTGCCGGCCGGCCCCAGTTTATTCTGCACGATGGCCCTCCGTACGCGAACGGCGACATTCATATCGGCCATTCGGTAAACAAGATCCTGAAAGACACCATCATGCGTTCCAAGCGCCTGAGTGGATTCGATGTGCCCTATGTGCCGGGATGGGACTGCCACGGCCTGCCCATCGAGCACAATGTAGAGAAGAAAATCGGCAAGGCCGGTGTGAAGGTGCCCCATTCCGAGTTCCGCAAGAAATGCCGTGAATATGCCATGCAGCAGGTGAACGGCCAGCGTGAGGATTTCATCCGGTTGGGAGTGCTGGGGGATTGGGAAAAACCGTATCTCACCATGGATTTCAAAACCGAAGCGGACATCATACGCTCACTGGGACGCATCGCGGATAACGGCCATCTGGTGAAAGGTTTCAAGCCGGTGTACTGGAGTGTCGTGGGCGGCTCAGCCCTGGCGGAAGCGGAAGTGGAATATCAGGACAAGACTTCCACGCAGGTGGACGTCCGTTTTACTCCGGTGGACGCGGCGGATTTCGTCAGCCGGTTCGGTTTGGATTCCTCCGCGCTGCCGGTGGCCGTCGTGATCTGGACCACCACTCCCTGGACCCTGCCCGCCAACCAGGCGGTGGCCCTGGCCAAGGATCTGGAATACAGCCTGGTACAACTGGATGCTGGCGCAGGCGATGAGCTGGTACTGCTGGCCAGCGACCTGGTGGAGCCGGTGTGCAAACGCTACGGGGTGGAAGCCTTCAAAGTAGTGGGTACTGCGCTGGGCGCCAGCCTGGAACACCTGTTGCTGCAGCATCCATTCATCAGCGGACGTCAGGTCCCCGTGGTGATGGGGGATCATGTGACCACCGACGCCGGTACCGGTGCCGTGCACATCGCGCCGGACCACGGTCTGGATGACTTTAATGTGGGCCTGAAGTACGGCATCAAAACCCTCAACTATGTGGGTGCCGATGGCACTTATGTGGAAGCCACGCCCCTGGTGGCGGGCGAGCATGTTTATAAAGTGGAGCCCCGCATCCTGGATCTGCTGGAGGAAAACCACGCCCTGCTGAAGCAGGCCAAGCTTACCCACAGCTATCCTCATTGCTGGCGCACCAAAACCCCGCTGATTTTCCGGGCCACGCCCCAGTGGTTTATCAGCATGACCAAAAACGGCCTGTTGGAGGCCTGTAAAAAAGCTGCCAACAAAGTGGAATGGCTGCCGGAGTGGGGCAAGGCCCGCATCGACGGCATGCTGGCACAAAGCCCGGACTGGTGTATCTCCCGTCAGCGCACCTGGGGTGTGCCCATCGCGTTGTTTGTGCACAAGGAAACCTCCGAGCTGCATCCCAACACCTCTGAGCTGATTGAAGCGGTCGCGCAAAAAGTGGAAGCCGAAGGTATGGATGCCTGGTTCGACCTGGACCCGGCGGAGTTGCTGGGGGATGACGCTGCCCAGTACGACAAGGTCACCGATACCCTGGATGTGTGGTTCGATTCCGGTGTGACTCACTATTCCGTGCTGGAACAGCGGGCGGAGTTGCGGGTGCCGGCGGATCTGTACCTGGAAGGTTCTGACCAGCATCGTGGCTGGTTCCAGTCTTCGTTGAAAACCGGGTTGGCCATTCGTGGCGAAGCGCCGTACAAAACCGTGTTGACCCACGGATTTACGGTGGACGCCCAGGGCAAGAAGATGTCCAAATCCCTCGGCAATGTGGTGTCTCCGCAGAAGGTGATGAAATCCCTGGGGGCGGACATCATTCGCCTGTGGGTGGCGGCCACCGACTACCGTGGTGAAATGACGGTGTCCGATGAAATCCTGAAGCGCACTGCCGATTCTTATCGCCGAATCCGCAACACCGCCCGTTTCCTGCTTTCCAACCTGAACGGCTTTGATCCCAAAGTGGATGCGGTGGCGCCGGAAGACATGCTGGCCCTGGATCGCTATGCGGTGCACCGGGCGGCCAAACTGCAGCAGGAAATCATCGAGTGTTATGATGAATACCTGTTCCACTCCATCTACCAGAAACTGCACAACTACTGCGTGGTGGACCTGGGGGCGTTCTACCTGGATGTGATCAAGGATCGTCAGTACACCTGCCAGAAGGACAGCGTGGCGCGCCGCTCGGCGCAAACTGCCCTGTACCACATTGCCGAGGCTCTGGTGCGCTGGATTGCCCCCATTTTGTGTTTCACCGCCGATGAGTTGTGGGAATTCCTGCCCGGTGAGCGCAGCGAATCTGTGCATCTGGAAACCTGGTACAGCGGACTGTTCGAGCTGCCCCTGGGGGATGCCATGAGCGCCGATTTCTGGCAGACCATCCAGGGTGTGAAAGTGGCGGTCAACAAGCAGTTGGAAGACGCCCGCAAGAACGGTGTGGTGGGCGGCAGTCTGGAAGCGGAAGTGGATATTCACTGCAGCTCCGATCTGAAAGAGGATCTGGATCAGCTGGGCGACGAACTGCGCTTTGCCATGATCACCAGTGCAGTGCGGGTGCACCAGTGGAACCAGGGGGGCGATATCACCGAGGTGGATGGCCTGCGGGTGGAGGTGAAGAAAAGCGAGCATCCCAAGTGCGTTCGTTGCTGGCACCTGCGGGAGGATGTGGGCGCCAATGCAGAGCACCCGGAACTGTGTTTGCGCTGTGTGGAAAACGTGGACGGCGGTGGTGAGCCCCGTGAATTTTGTTAAGGTTTCAGTACCAAGGTAGCAATAAACAGTGACCAGCATGACAGATGCAATCAATGACAAGCGTGAGCAGGCCGTCGGCATGTTGAAATGGCTGTGGCTTTCGGCGGTGGTGGTGATCATTGATCAGATCACCAAGCTGGCGGTGGACGGCAGCTTCGAGAAATACGAGCGCCTGGAAATCCTGCCGTTTTTTAATCTGACCCTGGCCTATAACGAAGGTGCGGCCTTCAGCTTTCTGGCGGGCGCCGGCGGTTGGCAGCGTTGGTTCTTCACTGCCATTGCGGTGGTGGTGAGCATCATGTTGACCCTGTGGCTGCGCAAGCTGCCGAAGACGGACTGGTGGTCGGCCACGTCCATCTCCCTGATTCTGGGGGGCGCCCTGGGGAATCTGTATGATCGGGTTGCTTACGGCCATGTGGTGGATTTTCTGGATTTCCATTGGCAAGGGGCGCATTTCCCCGCCTTTAATATCGCTGACAGCGCCATTACCGTGGGCGCCGCCATGATGATTCTGGACATGCTGCGCAATCCGGGTAAGCAAACATGAGTGAACAACGATGAGTGAATCCCGAATTGGTCCCGGCAAACGGGTCACCTTGCACTTTTCCGTGCTGTTGATGGACGGAGCGGTGGTGGATTCCACCCGGGAGCGGGCACCGGCCACCTTCAGCGTGGGGGACGGCAACCTGCTGCCCGGCTTTGAGCAGAGTATTTTCGGACTTAAAGCCGGCGACAAGCGCTCCATCCTGCTGCCGGCGGAAGACGCCTTCGGCCCTTACAACCCGGACAACGTGCAGACCATGCGCCGTGGCCTGTTCCAGCGAGATATGCAACTGGAGCCTGGTGTGGTGGTGTCCTTTGCAGACCAGAGCAAAGCCGAGCTGCCCGGTGTGATTCAGTCGGTCACGGAGCAGCAGGTGGTGGTGGATTTCAATCATCCCCTGGCCGGTAAGGATCTCACGTTTCAGGTGGAAATCATCAATGTGGTGGACGCCGACTCCCAGGCCGTTGCACTGCAATAGAAAATCGTCGTCAAACCCCACTCGTCAATCCGCTAAGAGAGGCACAGCATGGAAATCAAAATGGCAAACCCCCGTGGATTCTGCGCCGGTGTGGATCGGGCCATCGCCATTGTGAATCGTGCCCTGGATGTGTTCGGGGCGCCCATCTACGTGCGCCATGAAGTGGTGCACAACAAGTTTGTGGTGGACGGCCTGCGGGAACGGGGGGCGGTATTCGTGGATGAGCTGCAGGAAGTGCCCGACGACGCCATTGTGATTTTCAGTGCCCACGGGGTGTCCAAACAGGTGCAGAACGAGGCGTCTAACCGGGGGTTGAAGGTGTTTGATGCCACGTGCCCGCTGGTGACCAAGGTACATATGGAAGTGATGAAGTACTCCCGCGACGGCATGGAGTGCGTGTTGATCGGCCATGAGGGCCACCCGGAAGTGGAAGGCACCATGGGGCAGTATGATACCGCCCACGGGGGCGCCATCTATCTGGTGGAGACGGTGCAGGACGTGGCCGGCCTCAAAGTGAAGGACCCCGAAAAGCTGGCCTATGTGACCCAGACCACACTGTCGGTGGACGATACTGCGGCCATCATCGATGCCCTGCGGGCGCATTTTCCTGCCATTGAAGGGCCGCGCAAGGACGACATCTGCTACGCCACCCAGAACCGCCAGGATGCGGTGAAAACCCTGGCCCTGGAAACCGACATTGTCTTCGTGGTGGGCTCCCCCAACAGCTCCAATTCCAACCGCCTGCGGGAGTTGGCGGAGCGCTGTGGCGCCCGGGCATTCCTGGTGGACGCACCGGATCAGATGCACCAATCCTGGCTGGATGGCGTGAAAACCATTGGTGTCACCGCCGGTGCCAGCGCCCCTGAGGAGCTGGTGTCCCAGGTGGTGGACCAATTAAAGGCCTGGGGTGGGGCAACCCCCGATGAGCTGGCGGGCCGGGAAGAGAACATCGTCTTCTCCATGCCTAAGGAACTTCGCTAACATGACCTCTAAGTCATTGTTATAAAAACCACTTTTCTCTGCTTATTCTGTTATTAGTCAGGTTGATCCGGATCCCGTTCAAAACGCGGAACGGATCACAATCTGATCACCTCTTAACCCACTGATCCCCAAAAACTACCGATAGTCGCCACCGCCCGGCAGGTTTTTCTGCGCCTCCTATGCTTACTTTGATTAAAAACCAATCAGGCGGAAGTGCGAAATGCGTCAGCAAGGTTTCACCATAATTGAACTCATGATCACGGTTGCCCTGATCGCCATCATTGCGGCGATCGGCATTCCCTCGTTTCGGGACCTGATGGCGAGCAACCGGGTGGTCGCCTCCATCAATGAGCTCCATGCCGGTCTGCGGCTGGCCCGGATTGAGGCGGTCAAGCGCAACGACACGGTGGTGTTTTGCTCCACTTCCGACTCCGCCTCCTGCAGCGGCACCTGGGGTGACGGCTGGTTGGTGTTTCACGATGCCGATGGTGACGGCAACGTGGATGCAGACGAGTTGATTCGGGTGGGCGAGGGCGTCCGCAACGGCTACAGCCTCACCTTCAGTGGTGGCGGTACCAGCATCAGTTTCCTGGCTCGTGGGATGACCAACGGGCAAAGCGGCACCTTCAAACTCTGCGACTCAGAAGCGGATGCGGGGCTGGCGCGCGGCATTATCCTGCTGTCCACCGGAGCCACTCGGCGCTCACTGGATACGGACGGGTCAGGTATTCATGAAGATAACGGAGGCTCTGATTTCTCATGCTAATCAATCATTCTCTTAACCAGCGGCAAACCGGTGTGGGTCTGATCGAAGTGTTGGTTGCATTACTGATCCTCACCATCGGCATTCTCGGCATGGTGGCATTGCAGACCCGGGCACTGCAATTCAGCCAGGATTCGGTCTATACCTCACAGGCCCTGATGATGGCTTATGAAATGACTGACCGTATGCGGGCCAACCGCGGCAGCGAAAACGACTACCTGGTGGACTATGGCACGGACGTGGCTGCCGGCACCAACTGTGAGTCTTCGGTGTGTACTGCCACGCAAATGGCCAGGTTTGACACGTCGCTGTGGAAGCAGGCCATTGCGGCAAATCTGCCTTACGGTGACGGTGAGATCACGGTGGACAATACCGGGACCCGCCCGTTCTACACCATCTCCATTCGCTATACCGACCAGAAAATTGAAACCGCGCTGGATGGCGGAGCCGCTGCTGCCGCGTTTCGTGAAGTGCACGTGAGGACTGAAATATGAGTTCACGCAAACACCGTCTTTCAATGCCCGCGCACAGGGGCTTCAGCGTAGTCGAGCTGATGATCGCCATGGTGCTGGGGCTGGTGCTGATGGGGGGAGTGATTCAGGTGTTCCTCTCCACCAAACAGGCTTACAACCTCAATGAGGAAATGGCCTGGATTCAGGAAAACGCCCGCTTCTCTGTCGGCTTTATGGCCGAGGACATGCGTATGGCCGGTTACTACGGCTGTGCCTCCCGTGCCACCAGCGTGGCCAATGTGCTGGACGATCCGGATTCCAGCTGGGTGACGGACTTTGGTAAGGGGCTGCATGGCTATGATGGCGATGCCAACTCGTTCCCGTCGGCGGTGTTTCCCCGCCCGGTGACGGCATCGTTGCCGAACTCCTTGCCCAGAACCGATGTGTTTACCATTCACAAGGCGGATCTGGATAACTCGTTTCAGGTGACCGGCCATAACCCCAATTCCGCGGTAATCGATGTGCAGGGCAATCACAATTACCCGAAAGGCACCATCCTGATTGTCAGTGACTGTCACCATTCAGCGGTGTTCCAAACCACCGGTAATGGCACCAATAAGGTCAATCACAATAAAGGTAACTCCGTTGCACCAGGCAATTGCACCAAGGGCCTTGGCCTGCCGGTGATTTGCTCGGCTAATGGTACCGGTTATACCTACAAGGAAGATGCGTTCATTATGCGCGCCATCGGCCACGCCTATTACATCGATACGGCGTCCAATGGTGTGCCGGCGCTGTTCCGGGAAAGCCTCAATACCGGCGGCTCCACCACCACGGCAGAAGAAATGGTGCAGGGTGTGGAAAACATGCAGGTGCAATACGGTCTGGACAGCAACGGGGATTCCATTCCGGATCGTTACATGGACGCTGACGATATCTCTGATGCCCAATGGGAATCAGATGTGGTAACAGCGCGTATCACTCTGTTGCTGCGCTCCTTAACCGAGTTGGCCAATGATCCGCAGGATTTCACCTATATGGGCACCACCTATACCCCCACGGACAACTACGTTCGCCGGGTGTTTTCCACCACCGTTAAATTGCGCAATCGAGGTGTCTGACCATGAAGCGTGAACGCGGCAGTATTTTAATGATCAGCCTGGTCATGCTGTTGATCCTGACCATCGTTGGTATCGCCTCCATCAGCGGCGTATCCATGACCGAGAAAATGACCAACAGTCAGCGGGATTACGATATTGCCTTCGAAATGGCAGAAGCAGCCCTGGTACAAGGTGAGCGCTGGCTGGATGACTACGATGATGCCTGGGATCACTCCCACCTGAACTGTTCCAGCGGTTCCACTTGCTTTACCGCCAACTGCACCGGCGGCCTGTGTTTTCGTGGCAGCTACCCATCGGCCTCCAACTCTCTGTGTGAGGTGAGCAGCTACGACAATAATGGCAAGCCGGTGTGGCAGAATTCCGCGATCTGGGATGCCAATGCCGCCACTTATTCAGTGACCGTGCCGGCAGTGGAGGCGCCCAAGTATCTTATCGAATTTCTGTGTTACACCCCCCGGGACCCTACCAGCTATACCGAGCCACCGGATTACACCAGTTGGGTTCGCATCTATCGGGTGACGGCCCTGGCCTATGGCACCCACCCGGAAACCCGCGTCATGTTGCAGTCCACCTACCGCGTAGACTGAGGAGAGAAGTCATGAACAAGATCAAACTGAGACAATCCGTTCGCGCTGCTGCCTATGCGGTAGCCAGCACCTTCATGCTCTCGCCATCGCTCAGCAGTGCCGCTATTGATGAGTTTAACGGCCCTGGTGCCGAACAATTGCAAACCACTGAAGTGAAGAATGAGATGGTTTTGTTGCAGCGATTGGATGAACGGACGCTGTTAACGGATTCTGGTGCTGTCACCTTGCCATATTCGGTGCAGCTGACCGACACGCGTAATCCTGATGACTGGTACAAGAGGGAGAAAGCCAAGGTGGTTTTCTACTTCACAAAAAATCTAGAGATGGTTCGAGTCGTTATTTCCGAATAATGCGCCATGCGTTGATAAGCAGGTGAACATGATGAACAAATATATAGAAACCAAAACGAGCAGGGCTTCAGGAACTTCAGCAGTATGGGCCGGAATCCTGGTTTCTACCCTGATGTGTCTTACCGGTACGTCTGTCTACGCCGACGGACTGGCGTCTGATTACGACTCGCTGCCGCCATTGATCAGTACCTCCACTGCCAATGATAAACCCAACGTGTTATTGATGTTGGATACGTCAGGCAGTATGGATTATGACTCGGATGACGATTATGTGGGTCCGAATCACCACACATCCCGCACCGTCATGTCTCGCCAGGCCATAGGCACCCTGCTGAATAACTTCGCTGAAACGGTGAACATGGGGTTGATGGCCTTCGAGCCGCCACCTAATTTTGATTACGATCGAAAAGGTTCATCTCCGACCCAGTATTGGGAGGCCCAGAACCTGAACTGCTGTAACAACTACCGCATCAATCGTGGGTATCTGTACATTCCCATCGGTAGCGTGGACCCCAGCGACACGGCGGCTGCCACTGTGGCCCGGCGCCAGGAGTTCTATGACCGCCTGGGCTTGAATATTGTCAATCAACCCACTCCGTTCAGTGGCTATTATAATTTGTTCCAGTTTTCCAATAGCGCATACACCTCCAGTACCGACTACACCAACAAACGTTTGGTGAGTAATGGTGGTACTCCCATTGCCGGTACCTACCTCTCTGCATTGGAATATAGAAACGGTACTCTGGCCAGCGGGCATCGCCTTTCCAGTATCAGCGGCACGGATGCGGTTTGGCCCACCAATAATGTGTGTGACGACAGCGACTACGCCATTCTGATTACCGACGGTCTGCCATCGGTTAACATTGCGGGTAAAGCCGGTAACAATTATCTGGACGACTTTATGCCAGAAGTGTTGGCTCAGGCGGCAGCTCTGCGTGCTGCGGGGGTCACAACCTATGTGATCGGATTTGCATTGCCAGGTGGGCCGGAATACCTCAACTCCATGGCAGTGTCCGGCGGCACTGATCAGGCCTATTTTGCGGAAAACCTCACCGAGCTGACCAGCGTACTGGATGCGATCTTTACCGACATTATCAACAAAACCTCCTCCGGTACCGGTGCAGCGGTGGTGGCCAACCGGGGTAACGGTTTATCCGCCGACTTCCAGGCATTGTATACACCGGAAAAAGCGTATGACGGTCGTACTGTGCGGTGGGTTGGCACATTGCATAGCTTCTTTATCGATGAGAACCGTTTGCTGCGGGAAGACACCAATGGCGACGGTTTGCTGGGCGGCTACAATGTGGACCGTATTCTGGAATTCAACTACGACGATGATGCCAAGGTCACCTATGTAGACCGCATGCTGAGTTCCAGTGCCACCGACCCAACCCAGATTATCGCCGGGCAAACCATTACATCAGAAATCGAAGACATTGCCGCCATCTGGAATGCGCGGGATCAACTGGCTGCGGTCAGTGACGTACTGACCCAGCGAACTTACGCCGCTCCTGCTAACACCGGTCGGGCCATTTTCACCAGTGTGGATGGTGAGACCCTGCTGCCGTTTGTGACGGTGAATGTGGCAGACCTTGAATCGGAGGAAGCACGGGAAGCAACTGCCCGGGACAATATCGAGGATCTGGAAGGCCAGCTTTACGGCACACCACCGGATACCAGCAACGCGGATCTTACCAATCTTGAAGGTCTGCTGGGTTCCCTCAGTAACACCATTGCTCTGACCGGCGATGTGGATGGCGTGGATGATGGGGATCTGATTGATGCGATCAATGATTTGCTGGCGCAGATTGATGCGGATCGCAGCGATACCAATGCGGACATCGCCACTGAAGAAGGTAATCTGGCCACCGCCCTGACGGACGAAGCCACCGAGCTTGATGATTTGACGCAGGCGCAAACGGATCTGGCCACGGAAGAGTCTGAGCGTGATGCGGCACAGGAAGTACTTGATCAGGCTGTAACCGACAAAGCCAACGCAGATCAGGCGCGGACGGATGCGGAGTCTGCGCTGACCACCGCAGAATCGGAGCGGGATACTGCCCAGCAGGAACTGACCGATGCCCAAACTGCCCAAACTACTGCCCAGTCAGAGCGTAATGCAGCGGCTGCCGATGTTACCGCGGCTGAGACAGCTGTATCTGATGCCGAAGGCATCGTGACCACCGAGACCGGTGAGCGTGACGCGGCCAGTACGGCTTTGACACAGGCGCAAACGGATCTAGGCACAGCGCAAACTGCCTTGTCTGATGCACAGACTGCACTGACCAATGCGCAATCGACTGCCGCCACAGAGAAAGGTCAGTCCGACGCGGCGCTGGAAGATCGCGATGACGCACAGACCGCCGTTGACAACGCACAGACCGCCGTAGATGACGCCCAGACAGACGTGGATAACGCCCAGACTGCCGTCAACAATGCCCAGTCTGATGTGGATGATGCACAACAGGATTATGATGATGCCCTGGCCGCGGCCGGAGGCGACACAGATGATCCGGATGTGGTTGCGGCGCAGTTGGCATTGAACTCTGCCCAGTCTGACCTTTCCACGGCGCAAACCAATCTGGGCACAGCCCAGGGCGATTTGACGTCAGCTCAATCCACCTTGAGCTCAGCCCAGTCCGCCTACAACACTGCCGACGCAAACTACACCACCCAGTATAACGAGTGGCAGGATGCGGAGGATGTCGTCACGGATCGCCAGGCAGATGTGAACACTGCGCAAACCAATGTGAACACAGCCACCACTGCTCGTGATAATGCCCAGACGGCCTACAATCAGGCGGCTGCGGATTTGGCAACCGCAGAAGGTGATCTGACGGCGGCACAAAACGACCTTTCCGACAAGCAGGATATTCTGCAGGACAAGGAAGATGCGTTAGCCGCAGCCAACACTGACGTGTCCACCAAACAAGCCACCCTGACCGATAAACAAACTGCGGTCACCAATGCGACCACCGCGCGGGATAACGCCATCACGGCGCAGACCAATGCGGCGAACGCTTTGGCCACGGCCACCACCAATCGTAACAATGCTCAGGCTGACGTAGATGCCCAGGAGCTGGTGGTCGCGGATGCCCAGGCGGACTACAATGCCGCCAAAGCGGCCCGTGAGGCAGTGGATGCTGAGTTGGTGCGTTTGAATGGTTTGCTGTCTGATCTGGCTGCCACCGAGACCTGGGCCAACGCAGTGCTGACCGCAGCAGAGAACCTGCGAACGCTGGTGACCGATCTGAATGGCCTGAATAGCGCGGACTCCACTACGCGTACACAGCTGTTGCAGGCGATTACCGATCGTTATGATGAACTGCAGGCGCTGCTGGATGGACGCCCGACGGTATCCCTGGATCTGGCAGCTCTCGAAGCAGAAATCCTGGACCTGTTAGCCCAGATTGAATATGCGCAGACCATCCTTGATGACCGTACCGCCGGCGCGGGTTCTGGCGATCCCGAATACGACGATTCCATCGCCGAATCGGTTACTGTGATCGATGACAAGTACGACCAGCTGGAGTACTGGCAGGGTCAATTGATCGGTGCCGACACCTACATCGATGACGTGGACTACATCCGCTACATGGATGACAACATCACTGGCCAGGCTGGCGATGTGGACCTCACCTACGAGCAGCGCAATGACATCATTACCTGGACCCGTGGTCAGGACGTGGTTGGCCTGCGCAACCGTACCATCGATTTTGACAAGGATAATGTGGAAGAAGTCTGGCGCCTGCCGGATATCGTACACTCCACCCCGGCGGTGGTGGGCCGTCCTTCCGAGCTGTACTACAGCAGATATGGCGACGACACCTATCGCGATTACATCACTGCCAAGTTCAACCGACGTCAGGTGGTGTACGCGGGCAGTAATGGCGGCATGCTGCATGCCTTTAACGCCGGCTTCTGGGACGACAGCCAGAAAGGTTATGTGACCCAGTTGAGTGGTGACTCCGCCACTGCCCATCCCCTGGGGGCGGAACTGTGGTCCTTTATTCCAAAAGCCGCACTGCCTCACTTGCAGTTCGTTGCCAACACTGGCTACAGCCACATGGCGCTGATGGATGGCGCGCCGCAGGCCTTCGACGTGAACATCTTCCCCAATGATGCGGATCATCCCAACGGCTGGGGCACCATCCTGGTGGTGACCATGCGTATGGGTGGCGGCGCGTTCACGGTCCGCATTGACGAAGATGAAGATGGCAGCGACGAAGATGTGGTGGTGCGACCCAGCGTATTGATCTTTGATGTCACTAATCCGGAGGTCGAACCCACACTGCTGGCGGAGCTGTCAGACCCCAATATGGGCTTTACCCTGAGCAAGCCGGCTCTGATCAAGTATCGGGAAGCGTCATCGACCGGCTCCTGGAGTTCGCCTGCAAATAACCGTTGGTTGCTGGTGTTCGGCTCTGGTCCCACTGATCTGGATACCGCCACCAGTAATCAACAGGCGCGCCTCTATGCCTACGACCTGAACGAAAAAGAGTGGGCATCTGACTGGTCCAATACCGCCAAGGTGATCACTTTGGAAAACAACGCGTTCATCGGCGACCTGAGCACCGAGGATTGGGATCGGGATTATCTGGATGATGTGGTGTATTTCGGAGTCAACTCTGGTAATGCCGCTGCCGCAGATGGTCGTCTGGCCCGCCTGCGCCTGCGCAGCGACCAGGGCGCTTCCAGTTGGCTGGGCTCAGCCACGGTCAGCACGTTCACCGATATTGAGCGCACCATTATCGGCGCGCCGCTGCCCAAGTCTGACGTCTACGGTCGCCGCTGGGTGTACTTCGGTACCGGGCGTATGCTGGTGGCTGCGGATAACAGCAGCAGCCAGCAGGAATACTTTGCCGGCGTTCGTGAGCCAATCGATACCGACTACGAACTGACCTTTAACTCGGTCAATTCCAACACATTGCTGGATATCTCGGATATTGATGTGTTCTCGGATGAAACCATTGATAACGGACCATCCGGTGTGGACAACGCGCCGGAGCTGATTGCCTACATCAATGAGAACAACGAAGGCTGGATTCGTGAGTTGACGGATAACGGCACCGATCCCAGTGGTCGTTCCGATACCCGCCCCATTTCGTATCTGGATACCATCACCTTTGCGGAATACATCCCCAGTGATGACGTGTGCAGCCCGGAAGGTCTGTCACGGGTCTGGACAGTGGACTACGTTACCGGTGTGGCTTCAGTTGATAACTATCTCGACTACGAAACCGATTCCAGTACCGGCCTGACCAAAATCCTGCCTTCCCTGGATGTGGGTGCCGGTAAAGTGGGTGACATCTCCAACCTGCCTGATGGCAACCTGGTTATGCATGACTCCACCGGTCGGGTCATCATCATCGAGCCTTACCAGAGCACGGTGTCGCTGCGACGTCAGTCCTGGCGCCAGATTTTCAACATTGACTTTTAACCTAAGGTGAAAGAACGCTATGAAACGCAATCAGGGATTTACATTGGTTGAACTGATGATCGTAATAGCAATAGTGGGTGTGATCATGGCGGTGGCGCTGCCGGCTTACAACAGCCACGTGCAGAAGACCCGGCGCTCGGATGCGCGAACGGCGTTGCAGGAGGCAGCGGCCCGGCAGGAGCGGATCTATACCGAGAGCAACACCTATACCGCGGACCTGACCAGGCTGGTGACCAATCCCGATGGCCAGAGCTCCCCGGAAGGGTATTACGATATATCGGTGGCATTGAGTTGCAGTCGCACCGTCAGCAACACCAGTTACTCCTCGTGTTTCACGCTGACGGCAACCGCGAAAGGCCTGCAGGCCGACGACGCGGAATGCGCCACACTCACCCTGACCCATGCGGGGGTCAAAGCGTCGACCCCGGCCGGGGGCGACTGCTGGTGATCAACAGGGCCCGTTAAGGGCCCTGTTTCTTTCCTGCCGACAAATAGATTATCCTAGCCGCTCTTCACCTATTTCAGGCTAAGGGGGCTAATCCGGTCATGCGAGTGTCGAGGGCAGGGGGTAAAGGGTTTACTCTGATAGAGTTGTTAATTGTGATCGCCATCGTGGCCGTGCTGGCGGTGTTTGCCTACCCCCGCTACAACGATCACGTCAAGAAATCCGCCCGCAAGGCGGCCATCGGAAAGGCGCTGGAAATCGCCAGCCGGGTGGAGCAGTTTCGCACCCATCGCTTCGCCTACCCCGCTTCTGCAGCCGATTTAGCCGGCTTTGAACTCGAAGAAATCAAATATGATTACGTCGTTACAGCGGTGCAAACAGGCGGCGAAGTCACGGGCTATGAGGTGGTGGTCACCCCGGTGGCCGGTACCGACCAGGCCAACGACGAGTGCGGCACCCTGACCTATTCCAATAAAGGCACCTGGACCTTTAGCACCGGTTTAAGCGAAGAAGATTGTCTCTAGCCCATATTTTGAGCATCTCAAATCACTCTGTGATCCATTTTCAACCGTTCGTCGGTTGTTCTCTGGGCTACTGATCCCCCCTTGGTAAGATCCTCCCTAATCAGAATAATAGCGGGATGATGTTGTCGGGGGGCAGCATGGTTAAACACAAAGGAATGTCACTGATTGAAGTGTTGGTGGCGTTACTCGTATTCGCAGTGGGAATCGTCGGTTTCGCTGCACTTCAGCTCAAGTCCGTCAGGCAGGTTGAGGAAACCTACAGCCGCAGCCAGGCCATGTCTGTTGCCCACGATTTCATCGAACGGGCCCGCGCCAATCTAACCGCAGAAAGCCAAGCCTATTACCTTCAGCCTTCCAGTTGGAGCGGGGATCTCAATGATCCCGGCGACTGCATCGTGACCGGTGCAGCACCTTCGGCGGCAGACGCCTGCGAGTCAGAGCAAATGGCCCGCTCCGATGTGTACGAAGTTCGCTCCAGCCTGAGTGGTTTACTGGTCAACGGCAAAATGAACTACGCCGCCTGTGACCAGGTGTATTGTGTGACGGTGGCCTGGGGTGAAACCCAGCTGGGTGACTGTGACCAAGCCTCCTTTGCCGATGGCGAGCGCCAATCGGATGCCCATTGCGTCAGAGTTGAATTCATACCCTAGGGGATTTTATGTCGCGTCAGAACGGTCTTTCGCTGGTAGAACTGATGATTGCCCTGCTGCTGGGCAGTCTGCTCACCATTGCCGCCACGCAGTTGTTCCTGGTGAACCGGCAAACCGACAATCTGCAGATGGGCATTGCCGGTGTGCAGGATAGCGGGCGCTTCGCCTTCGATTTCCTGAGCCGGTCCCTGATGGAAGCCGGTCAGGGGGAGGAGGAGCCCATTGTGCCCTTTGTGCTGGATGGCGTGGCCCAGTTCAATTCCGCCAGTGCAGAAATCGCCGATGGGGACAAATACGATACCGTGGTATTCGAAGTCATCGCGGGCAAGGATTGCCTGGGTAACGCCTTGACCGGTTACAAGCGTTTCTATGTGCTCGATGATGCCGATGGCAAACGACTGATCTGTACTTCCTTTGAATTTGGCGTGCAACAGGACGAAGACGGCAACGATGTGGAAGGCTGGTACGCCGACGATAAAGGTACATTGATCGATAACATTGAAGCGTTCCAGGTGTTGTATGGGCTGGATTTTAACAGTGCGTCGGAAGACGGCTACGGTTCCGCGGACCTTTACACCAATGCCACCCAAGTGAAGGCGCTGAAGAGTGAGTTGACCAAAGGGGATATCCGCATTGTCAGCGTACGCTTTTCAGTGTTGCTGGCCAGCGATGAGAAAGTGACCCTGGATGCAGAGCTGGCGCCGGATGCCATTGATGTGCTGGATCAACAATATGTGCAAGGTGATGTGACGGAAGGGGGTGCCATCAACTTTGAAGATGGTCGCCTGTACCGGACGTACAGTTCCACCGTGGCCATTCGTAACCTGATAGGTGGAATCTGATGAACCTGAAACAAGAAAGCGGCGCGGCCTTGCTGATTGCCCTGTTGATTCTGCTGATGGTGACCCTGATGGGGGTGTCCGCCATCAAGTCAGGATTGTTTCATGAGCGCATGGCCTTCAATGCACAGGCGGACGAAATGGCCTTTCATGCTGCCGAGACCGCCATTGGCGGCGTCACCGGCGAAGCCCAGCGCAACAGCCAGTTTGTATCCGACCTGGTGAGCCTGAAGGGTACCGCGCAGGTGCATTGCGTCAGCAAGTCCAGTGGCCTGGCCGACGGGGCGTGCGACAACACCGATACCCTGGATGAGCGGGCCAGCCTATTGTCTGAGTCCAGTTCCCGCTTTGACTCAAAACGGGTGTTACTGGCCTCGGATGTGGAGTATTTCAAGGACTTTGTGTTTGAGTCGGAGGGTAACGGGCGTTTTGTGCAGGCGGCGATGCCTTTCAGCCGCACCAACTTTCAGGAGTGGCGCAAAGTCGGACCCAGCTCCGGGCAGTTTTCCGATGAGAACGGGTTATTGGATTACAGCGTCGGGCCCTAGTGCGCGACGTTAAACTGAATCAAATCAAGATATGGATCACCGGGTGATGATTGGATTGAGCAAGATGGAAAACCGACTTGTCAGACCGCTGCTGGCGGCCTTGGTATTGCTGCTGCCGGCTATGGTGCTGGCGGATGACACGGACCTGTTCAAGTTGGACAACGTTTCCGCGCCTGCCCGGATTATGCTGGTGGTGGATACATCCGGGTCGATGGCCCGTCCTGAGGGTAATACGACGGCCAGCCCATTTTACCGGGGCGACTGTCAAGGGCAGGACTCCTACATCGAAAGGGGTGTGGTGAGAACCATTGATAATGCATCACGAAAAATATGTGTGGTTCGGAATATTCTATTAAATTTCCTGGATCCTGCTTTGGGAGACGCAGAATCCGTTTGGCCCAATAATTTTGAAGTTGGATTGGCTGGATATTCAGAGCAGGGAGCGGTGATCATCGAACCTATGGCTCCACTTGGAAGTATCAATGTGCCGGGGTCCAAGCGTAACCAGTTGATCAGTGCTGTGAACGCTCTGCGGGCGACGGGTAGAACGCCTCTGGTGGGAAGCTATCTGGAAGTTGCTGAGTATCTGACGGGGGGTAAAGCTGTGACCCGGGCGTCGGGGGAGACTGATCCTGAAGTTTGGGCCGCTACTAATCTGTACAGGGGCGTCGATCTTGGTCCTCAGTGCGGCAATACCAATAACCACCTGGTTTTCTTGACCGATGGTGTATCGACTTGTGAAAAGGGGTCTCACTTTACCGCGCGAGAGCTGGAGGATTTTGGTTGTCCTGATTATTCGGGGGACTTGGTGATTGGGGATCTTGGAACCCGTGTCAACGAATTCGTTACAGGCGTGGCGGGCCAGTACCATGAAAGTTGTAGTGCCATGGTTTACTCTGACTACGAAGACACGGGGAGTCCTTATGAAAGTTACTGGGGGTGTTTAGGGCTCGTTTCAAGTACGCTTGGAGAGAATGAGCAGACTGAGAATGGCAGACAGGTCGATGCCGGTGTAAAGACCCATGTTATTGCCTACGATATGGACGGTGCCAGCTCTGATACAACCAATGGCATGGAAACATGGGCCACCGTCAGTGGAGGCAAGTATCTGTTTGCCAGAACGGGTATGGACTTGGCAGAGGCATTTGAGCAAATAAGCAGTGAAGTCGTGATGCCCGGCAGTTTCATTGTGGCATCCGGTGGGGTTGGGGTTAGCCAGCTCAACAGCTTCACGCACCTGGATGAGTTGTACTTTTCCATGTTTACCCCGTCCAGCAAGCCTTTCTGGTATGGCAATCTGAAGAAGTATTTTTTCAATTTCAGCACGGAAGGCGAGTTAGAGGTCTACACCAATCCCGGCAAATCCACGCTGGCGGTCAGCGATGGTGTATTCCTGCCCGACGTAAAAAGCTATTGGTCGAACGAGAACAACATCCCGGATGCTTTTGGTGGCGTAGACGGCGATGTGGCCCATGTGGGTGGAGCAGCCAGTCAAATTGAAGCCCCCGCTGACCGAAACCTGGTGGTTTATTACGGTGATACCCGCTATGAGCTCAAGCCCGATAATGCGGGCGCCAGCGGGGAAGATATCGATAACCTGAAGGCCAGGCTGCTTGCGGAATATGCGACGTTTTTTGCGGATCCAGAAGATGCAGACGCGGAAACCATCGCCAATTATGGCAGCGATGTGCTGAGCCCCATGCTGGCGTGGTTGTCAGGTGAAGATGTCAATAACGAATGGGGACACTTTATTCAGGACCCAACCTCAGACGATCACTCCGCCGATCCGGAAGATGAGCGCGCCGCCGGTTATAAAGGGGTTCGGACGCTCTATGGTGCGCCGCTTCATTCCTCCCCGGTGCTGGTGAATTACCGCAGTCGTGATGACGATGGCAATCCCCTGAGCGAGCCTGAGAACGTGGTGTTTGTCAGCACCAACGACGGCAAATTGTACGCGGTGGATGCGAGCAACGGCAGTGAAAAAGGCAAGGAGAAACTGGCCTATGTTCCGGAAGCCATGTTGAAACGCACCAGCCTGGCCGACCCCTCGCCGGTGGAGCGGATGTTCCAGGCCACCAAGCCTGATGCGGGCGATGGCAGCTTGATTTACGGCATGGATTCCACCTGGACCGTATGGCGGCAGGATGTGAACGGGAACGGCAATATCGACGAAGACACCCAGGATTTTGTGTTGCTCTACGGTGGGATGCGCCGGGGTGGCCGCAATTACTATATTCTGGATGCCACTGACGTGGAGGCATCCTCCAGTCTGGAGCAGTTGGCTGTGATCAAAGGGGGCGAGGGCAAATTCCTTAATAACGGTCAAAGCTGGTCGGAGCCGAAGCTGGCGATCATCAATTATCGAGGCACGCCGACGGCGGTGTTTATTATCGGAGGCGGATACGACACCGTCTACGACAGCGGTCGCCCGCAGACCCTGCCTGCCAAGGGCGCGCAGATTTACATTGTTTCTGCCCGTACTTTCTTGGAAAGAGACGGTGGTGCCAGACACGAAGCAGGGGAAGTGTTGTGGTGGGCATCTTCGGATTCCATCCTGGGTGATGAGACCCATGTGCAGATTGCGGCCCTGGAATACAGTATTCCGTCCAGTGTGAAGACCGTGGATATTGATGCGGACGGTTATCTGGATTTCTTCTATGTCGGGGATATGGGCGGACAAATCCATCGTTTCGATGTGAATAACAGCAATACTGGTGCGGCCAACCTGATCTCGAATACCGCGGACACCGTCATTGCCCAATTGGGGGTGGCCGGTGCGGATTCGGTATCGCAGGATATGGACCGCCGTTTCTTCTACCCCCCGAGCATTGCCAAGATGCGCTGCCCCAGGGGCTTCTGTATGTCGTTGGCCATCGGCTCCGGTTGGCGCTCCAATCCAACAGATGTCTCTGTAACCGAGAAATTTTATTTCCTGATGGACTATGAGCCCTTTACCCCTGGGCAAAACGAACCGGTCATCACCGAGACTGCAACCACTGAGGCCGGTGGTTCTGTCACGGTCATTCAAGCACTCACCAAAACCGATGATGCGGAATCCATTACCGCGGCGTCCAACGATGCAGGTATCAAAGGCTATAGCCTGGAACTGGGGGGCACCGGTTACGATGCGGAGAAACTGCTCGGGGCGCCGTTGATCGTGGGCGGTAGCGCCTATTTTTCAACGTACTACCGTCCTCCGGAAATGCCGGATACGGATACCTGCCAGGTGGGAGAAGGGGCGTCAGCGGTTTACCAGTTCACCCCAGGCGATTCCAAAGCCTTGCAACTTGCAGACGGTTTGAGTCAGAACGTTGCCGGTTCTATTCAGTCGTTGATTACCGAGTTGCCGATTGCTGATGGCGGTGGTGAGGACCCGGACAATCCCGCGCCCCCTGGTCTGCAGGGTGGGATCGTGTCAGGCACCGGTTCTGTTGGGCCGGCTCCCCTGCAGCTGAACCATATCAGGAAGACCCGCTGGCAGCAGATCGAGTAATCACTACACGGATGGGCAGTGGGCACCAAACGTTACTCAGCAATGGTGCCCGCTGCGCTCTTTGGCTACTATTTCCAGTTCCAGCTCAACCCAGATTCAACACCAGGTTTGGTCTTCTTTGTTGGGTTTCAATTTCACTTTGCCAGAGCCTGAAACCGTAACCTGATAGGCGTTCTTCTGTTTGCCGTCCACCGGGCACAAGGTAAAAGTGGTTTGATCCCAGGGCGTCCAGCCACTGACTCTGAAATCAATATTCGGATTGTTGGCATTGTTGTTGGTCTTGCTGATGGCAACCTTCTCGCTGACGTTCAGTGACGCCATGATTTCATCCGCTGCGCCATCTTCACCGCGTTTCACCGACAGAATGCTGGAGGTCCAGTCGTTGTCGCAATTGGCGCTGTCCGAGCTGCCGCAAACGGACACCAGGTTGCGATGCTCAACGGCGATCAGGCGGGATAAGCGCAGCAATTCCACCAATTGCTGGCTGGTGGTGCGAACCCGGTTTTTCTCCATCATATCCACAAAGGAAGGCGTGGCGAAACCCAGCAGCAGAGCGGCGATGATCATTGTGATCAACAGCTCCACAATCGTAAATCCCTTTGTTGTGCGTTGCATGGTGGCCCCCGTTTGATTGTTCTATTGAGAAAAAACACTGATATTGAAATCCCGTTAGATTACCATCTCGTGGGTGGATACTGAATATTTTAGAGACGCAAGGTTCTTATGGCGGATGTAGTGATTGTAGGGGGCGGTGTGATCGGGCTTTTGCTGGCAAAAGACCTGGTCCAGCGTTCGGTGTCGGTACGAATCATTGAGCAGGGCGACGTTGGCCGGGAGGCGTCCTGGGCCGGTGGCGGCATCGTTTCACCCCTGTATCCCTGGAATTACTCTGCCCCCATCACCGCGTTGGCCAGCTGGGCGCAGCAAGCCTATCCACAGCTGGCCGCAGAACTGTCAGCACTGACGGGCATTGATCCGGAGTTCAATCCCTGTGGACTGTTGATGCCGGACCCGCCCAACCGGGCTGAAATCGCCCACTGGGCGGACCGAAACCAAAAGCAGTTTGGTATTCTGTCGCGGCACGCCGCTGTCGAACAGGAGCCTGCTCTGCAGTTGCCATTCGAAGAAGCAGTCTGGTGGCCCCACATCGGCAACATCCGTAACCCGCGACTGCTGCGAAGCCTGCAGGCCTATCTGGAAGCGGCCCCCAACTGCAGCATCCAAACCCGTTGCCCTGTGCAGGGCTTTGAGCAACGCGCCAACGGCCGGGTCGGGGTGATCACTGACGGAAAAACCATAGAAGCCCCTAAAGTCGTGGTCTGCACCGGTGCCTGGTCGGGGCAGCTGCTGGCGCCGCTGGGATGCACGATGCTTGTTGATCCGGTGAAGGGCCAGATGCTGGTATTTGAGCCGCGGCCGGGGCTGATCAACAGTATCATCCTGCACGAGGGGCGCTATCTGATCCCGCGACGGGACGGTCGCATTGTCGTCGGCAGTACCTTGGAATTCACCGGCTTCGACAAATCCACGTCCGGCGACGCCCGCTCAGCGTTGTTGGAAAAGGCCTATCAGTTGGTGCCGGCCCTGCAATCTGTGTCGGTGGAAGCCCATTGGGCCGGCCTGCGGCCGGGGGCGCCCCATGGCATTCCTTATATCGGCGAACTGCCCGGGTGGGAGAATCTGTATGTGAACGCGGGGCATTTCCGCAATGGCCTGGTGTTGGCGCCGGCTTCCGTACGACTGATGACCAACCTGTTGTTGGGGGAAACGCCCATTGTAGACCCCAGGCCGTATCATCCCCAAACTCCGCGGCCGTCGGCAGAAATGTTCTAGGCAGCGCTTATTCGTCGGTGTCGAGCCCCAATTTCTTCAGACGATAACGCAGGGAGCGGAAGCTCATTCCGAGTTTTTTGGCGGCGGCGGTTCGGTTCCAGCGGGTCTCGTCGAGGGCTTTGAGAATCGCCTGCTTTTCAATGTCGGTCAGGTACTCTTCCAGCGAATCCCCTTCCACAAAGTCGGGAATGGCGTGTTCGCCCTGGGCGGCGGTGGTGGGCTTCTGCACCGGAACACCGTCGGTGGGCAGCTGCAGGTGCTCGGGGGTGATCACCTCGTCATCACACAGCGTCACGGCCCGCTCCAGAATGTTTTCCAGCTCGCGCACGTTGCCGGGGAACTGATACGCCCGCAATGCCTGCTCTGCTTTGGCGCTCAGTTTCGGCAGGTCCATATCCCAGTCTTTGGCCAGGGACTGCAGCACATAGGTGGCCAGCTGGGTGATATCATCACCACGTTCCCGCAAGGGGGGAACGCTCACCTGGATTACGTTGATCCGGTAGAACAAATCCTGGCGAAAGTCGCCGTTTTCCACCAGCCGGGACAGGTCCTTGTGCGTGGCACTGAGGATCCGCACATCGGTGCCGATCTCTTTTTGCGAACCTACCGGGCGCACGGCCTTTTCCTGAATGGCGCGCAACAGTTTGACCTGCATTTGCATGGGCAGGTCGGCGACTTCATCCAGAAACAGGGTGCCACCTTTGGCGGCCTGGAACAGCCCCATCTTGTCCTCATAGGCGCCGGTGAAGCTGCCCTTGCGATGGCCGAAGAATTCACTTTCCATCAGCTCGCTGGGAATGGCGCCGCAGTTGACCGGAACAAAGGGGCCTTCTGCTCGGGGGCCCAGGCGATGGATTTCCCGGGCCACCAGTTCTTTACCGCTGCCGGATTCACCGCTGATGTAGACCGGAGCCTGGCTGCGGGCCAGCTTTTTAATCTGTACCTGTAGTTTCTTGATCTGTGGGGATTGACCCAGAATGGGGGAGTCTCCCACTTCCGCCACCGGCTCCTGCTTTTCGAATTTCAACTTCAGCGCGGTGTTCACCAGATCCCGCAGGCGCTGCAGATCCACCGGTTTGGACACGAAGTCGAAAGCGCCGGCTTTGAGGGCGCTGATGGCGGTTTCCATGCTGCCGTAGGCGGTCAGCACGGCCACCGGCAGGTTAGGGTGATTGCCTTGAATGTACTTCACCAAATCAATACCGTTGCCATCGGGCAGGTTCATATCTGTAATGCAGAGGTCGAAGTTTTCCTGCTCCAGGGAGACATGGGCTGAATCCAGATTCGCAGCTGTGAACGTTTCAATATTCATCCGGGACAGCGTCAGCTCCAGCAGTTCGCGGATATCCGGTTCATCATCGACGATCAGTGCTTTGTATTGGTTCATTGTTATATTGTCACTATTCTGGATGGGTGAGAAAACGTGATCCGGAAGCAGCTGCCACTGGTGACAGGGTGGTAATCTAGGCGGGCCTGATTGGCCTCGCACAGTTCCCGGGCAATATACAGCCCAAGGCCGGTACCACTCTTTTCTGAAGTGTAGAACGGTTCGAAGATTTTATCCTGTTGGTCCGCGGGCACTCCGGGCCCCTGATCAATGATATCCAGTGTGGGCTGCTCGGATTGAATGTTCAGATCCGCCACCACCGTCAGTGTGCGCTGGCCGGTGTTCTGTTCGCTATATCGAATCCCGTTCTGGAACAGGTTGGTGAGCACTTGCTGGATCTGTGAGGGGTCAATGCGGAATTGCAGATCTTTCTTCTTGCTGACGAATTTGATTTTGCACTGCTGATCCTGATTGCTCTGGAAATCCTGGATGAAATTCTTCAGCCAGTCGTGCATGTTCAGCAGCTCCGGCTCCACCTGTTTGCGCCGTGATAGCTGCAGTACGTTTTCGATGACTTTATTGGCCCGGATGGTATGTTGATGAATGATTTCGCAGAGCCGGGCATCCCCTTTGTTGAGTTCCGTAGATTCCTGCAGCAGCTGGGCGGCATGGCTGATGGCCCCCAGCGGATTGCGGATTTCGTGGGCGATGCTGGCAGTGAGGCCACCCAGCGAGGCCAGCTTCAGTTGTTGGGCCTGTTGCGCCATGCGCGAGTTGTCATCAATGAAGATCAGGATGTTGGCCTGTTCCGCCGCTTCCATCAGGGTAAAGTTGGATTGCACTTCCGGTCCGGTAACGTGAGGCCGGAACGGCTTGGGCCGTTTGTACGGGTCCTGGCGCCATGCTTCCAGTTGCTCCGCCAGTTGCGGCGAGAAATTTTCCAGGGATTGATGCTTGCTCATGCTGGGCATGCCGAACATTTTCCAGCAGGCATCGTTGATCAGCAGAATGTCGTTGTCCTGGTTCACCACCACGATGCCCGTGCGCATGCGCTGGATGATCAGGTGGTTCAATTCTTCCAGGTTCGCCAAATCCTCCGCCTGACGTCCGGCCAGGGCGGCGCTTTCCCGCAGGCGGCGTGATATCTGTTGGGCCAGGATCGAGGTGGCGAAACAGGCAATTCCGATGATGGCGGTTTGCAGAAAGTCTTCCTGCTTGAAGGTGCCGTGGAGTACACCGTTTAAAATCTGTTTGTAGAGGATCGCGAGGGTGGCTACGGCGGCAAAAAACGTCGCCAGGATGCCTTCCACCAGGATGCCACCGGCCGCCACCGAGACGATCAGCAGAATGGTGAGGTTGCTGTTGCTTTCGCCATTGGCGTATTCCAGCAGGGCGATACTGATGATATCAATCGTGATGACGATGAAGATCTGGATGCTGATGCGACCGGCTCGGAGGCGGTTGATGAACAACCCCATGATCGCCAGCACCAGATACGTGGATATGGTGGCGAAATAGAGCCGCTCATCCAGGCCGGACGACTTGGCGCTCTGGCTGGTTTCCAGGAAATAGGCGCCCACCAGGCTGAGGGCCAACGCCAGCCGGTAGTAGAGGTAGATCTGCAGCAGACGCCACTGGTTCTGCCGCACCTCCTCTAATGCGGAAGCATTTTGATGTTCTTTTTCACTCATCGGGATGTTGTTCGAGGTAGGCCTGACGGTGATCCGGGCTGCAGAAATACAGTTGTTTGTGGCGGCAGGCCTCGGCTTCCGGCAGATGCACGCCACAATGGTCGCACTTGCGCATGGCGTCGGCCTGCTGGGTGTCCTGGGGTGTTGGGTTGCTGCTGCGGGTCAGTTTGCGATACACAAAGATCAGCAGGCTCACCAGGGCGATTAAAATAATTAAACGTATGATCATCATATAGGCTCCTCAATGTTATTGGCCTTTGCGCGGCGATCCGATTTGGCCCAAAATACGCGCATATTTTGCCAGAGCCGGGCAGTGGTTGGATTGTTAGGGTGTAAAATTCATGAAAAACAATGATTTACAAGTCATTATAGCGCAGTTGGATTTCATGGTAGGGGATATTGACGGGAATACCTCGCAAATTTTGGATGCGGTCCGTCGCGCCCACCAGGAATTCAAGGCGGATATCGTTGTTTTTCCGGAGCTTACACTGACCGGTTATCCGCCGGAAGACCTGTTATTCCGGGCCAGCATCCGCATTCGGGTGGAAAAAGCCCTGGCCCGTCTGTGCGCGGAACTGCCGCCGGAAATCTATACCCTGGTGGGGTATCCGCGGCGTGAAGAAGGGGCTTTGTACAACACAGCGGGCCTCATTCAGGGCGGAAAGATTATTGCTGAGTACCACAAGCAGGAGCTGCCCAACTACCTGGTGTTTGATGAAAAGCGCTATTTCCAGCCCGGCAGTGCACCGTGCGTAGTGAAGATCAAGGGGCACCCGGTGGCGATCACCATCTGTGAGGACATGTGGCACCCCGGCCCGATGGCGCAGGCCCGTGACGCCGGAGCCGCCATCATGCTCAATCTCAATGCATCCCCCTTTCACCTGGGCAAGGAGCGGGTTCGTCAGGAGCTGTTGGCGCAGCGGGCGCAGGAAGGCAACATGCCCATTGTGTATGCCAACCTGGTGGGCGGTCAGGATGAGCTGGTGTTCGACGGTGGATCGGTAGTGGTGGATGCCGGCGGTAGCCTGTGTTTCCGGGCTCCGGCCTTCGAGTCGGGGCTGTATCCGGTGATGTTGCGGGAGCAGGAGTCCGAGCGCGGGTTGGTGCCGGTGGCGGCTTCCGTTGCGCCGCCGCAATCCGCAGAGGAAAGTGCCTATAACGCACTGGTGCTGGCGGTGCGGGATTACGTCAACAAGAATGGTTTCAAGGGCGCGGTGCTGGGGCTGTCCGGCGGCGTGGATTCGGCGCTGACCCTGGCGGTGGCGGTGGATGCCCTGGGCGCAGACCGGGTGGAGGCGGTGATGATGCCGTTCCGTTATACCTCACAGATGAGCCTGGACGATGCAGAAGAAGAAGCGGTCGCGCTGGGGGTCAGCTATAAAGTGCGCCCCATCGAGCCGATGTACGAAGCCTTTATGCAGACCCTGGCGCCGGATTTTGAAGGCACGCCCCGGGACACCACCGAAGAAAACCTGCAGGCCCGTTGCCGTGGGGTGATGCTGATGGCGCTGTCCAACAAGAAGCGGTTTATCGTCCTCACCACCGGCAACAAAAGCGAAATGGCGGTGGGCTATGCCACCCTGTATGGCGATATGGCCGGTGGGTTTGATGTGTTGAAAGACGTGCCCAAAACCCTGGTGTTCCGGCTGTGCGAATATCGCAACCGCTTGACCCCCGACAACCCACCGATTCCCCAACGGGTGATTGACCGTCCGCCGTCAGCGGAGCTGGCGCCGGACCAGAAGGATGAAGACAGCCTGCCGCCCTATCCCGAGCTAGACGCCATTCTGGAAATGTATGTGGAGCGGGATTTCAGCGCCGACGCCATTGTGGCGCAAGGCTATGATCAGGAAGTGGTGCGCAAGGTGATTCGATTGGTGGATCTGAATGAGTACAAGCGCCGTCAGGCGGCCGTCGGTGCCCGCATTACGTCACGGGCCTTTGGGCGGGATCGTCGTTACCCCATTACCTGTAAGTGGCCGGCGGGCGAGTAGCCGCCGGCCACTTACAGGTAATGGGGGACGGTTGCGGAGGGATAGCCGCGCCGAGCGTGCTTCTGCGGCTCCGCAGGTCAGTCGATCAGACCAAACGAGAGAATGTTGGCCCAGGAACGGCGACCCCGTTGGGTTTTCTCATACTCAAAGGCGCCGGATTCGAGCCGCGGATGCTGCGGAAAATTCGCTTTCAGCACTGCCACAGAGCTGTCCCGTAACTCCGGCTGATCCAGCTCAGTGTAGGCTTCTGCCATCACCACCAGGGCATTGGCCACCGAGGGGCTGGTGTCGAAGTTCTCCACCACATAACGGCCGCGATTGGCGGCTGCCACAAAGGCTCCCCGACGCATATAGAACTCTGCTGCCCGCAGTTCATAGGCGGCCAGCAGGTTGCGCAGGTACACCATGCGCTGACGGGCATCCGCGGCGTAGAGGCTGTTCGGAAAACGGTTGATCAGACGGTTGAAGTCCTCAAAGGATTCCCGCGCCGGACCCATATCCCGCTCGGTGAAATCACTGGGAATAAAGCGCTCCAGCAGGCCGCGGTCCACACTGTAGGAGGCCAGGCCTTTCATATAATAGGCGTAATCCAGCTGCGGGTGATCCGGGTGGGTGTTGACGAAGCGCTCGGCGGTGGCCGCGGAGGCTTCATAATCCAGGGCGCGGTAATGACAGTAGATGAGATCCAGTTTAGCCTGGGACGCATAGCGGCCGAAGGGGTAGCGGGATTCCAGACCCTGCAGCCGCTCAATGGCCAGGCTCATGTTGTTGGCTTTGATGGCCGCCTGGGCGTCTTCGTAAAACTGCCGCTCCGACAGTTGCGGGGTTTTGGGGCCAGAGGCACAGCCCGCCAGCAACACCAGGGTAGCGAGGGTCAGGCCCAGACGTTGGATCAAAGTAGTTCGCCGAAACAGCATAGGGTGTTTTAGTCCACGATTATTATTTTCGAAGCGGGCATTATAGCCAGTTTGAACGCCCAGGGCAGCCCACCGCAGCAAAGTCAGGTTTCTGCCCTGATTATCAGGTAAAATATCCGACCCCCGCGTTAAGAGAGAGTTCCATGACCCAGCAAATACAACTCAGTGCCCAGGTGACCGATGAGCAGGCCGGCCAGCGGCTGGATCAGGTGGCAGCGGAGCTGTTTCCGGATTTTTCCCGTTCCCGTCTGCAGACCTGGATCAAGCGGGGCGAGCTGACGGTCAACGGGCAGCCCCGTAAGCCCCGGGAGAAGGTCATCGGCGGCGAGAGCCTGACCATCGACGCCGAACTGGAGCCAGAGCAGAGCTGGGAGCCCCAGCCCATCGACCTGGACATTGTCCATGAGGACGAGCACCTGCTGTTGATCAACAAGCCAGCGGGGCTGGTGGTGCACCCGGCGGCAGGTAATCGTGACAGCACGCTGTTGAACGCCCTGCTGCACCATGCGCCGGAACTGGCCACATTGCCCCGGGCGGGCATCGTGCACCGCATCGACAAAGACACCACCGGTCTGCTGGTGGTGGCCAAGACCCTCAAGGCCCATGCCTCCCTGGTGTCCCAGTTGCAGGAAAAAACCGCTTTCCGGGAATATGAAGCCATTGTCCAGGGTGTCATGACCGGCGGTGGCAAGGTGGATGAGCCCATCGGGCGCCATCCCACCCAGCGTACCCGGCAGGCCGTGACCCACTCCGGCAAGCCCGCGGTGACCCATTATCGGTTGATTGAGCGCTTCCGCGCGCACACTCACATCCGGGTGCAACTGGAAACCGGGCGCACCCACCAGATCCGGGTGCACATGGCCCACATACAGTACCCGCTGCTGGGTGACCCCACCTACGGCGGGCGGCTGCGTATTCCCAAGGGCGCCACCGCTGAATTAGTGGAAGCCCTGCGCCAGTTCAAACGCCAGGCCCTGCATGCCAGGAAACTGGGGGTGGAGCACCCGGCCACCGGCGAATATTGCGAGTGGGAAGTGCCGCTGCCAGAGGATTTTCGCGACATGATCAAGGTGCTGCGGGATGACGTTGCCAGCGATCAGTGACGACTATCCGGCCCATTGGTTGCAACCGGAGTGGTCGCTGCCGGGGGTGCGGGCCTGGTGCACAACCCGGTATGGGGACTGCTCGCAACCACCCTACGACGGCTTCAACACCGCCAACCATGTAGGGGACGATCCGGCTTCGGTGGCGGCCTGCCGTGCTGCGTTGTCCAGTTACTTTCAGTGGCATTCCGAACCGCAATGGCTGCGGCAGGTGCACGGTACTCAGGTGGTGGAGGCGCAAGGCGACGGGCTCGAGCGGGAAGCCGACGGTGTCTACAGCAGGCAGCCCGGGCAGGTGTGTACCCTGCACACAGCGGATTGTTTACCGGCTTTTTTTGCCAGCGCAGCCGGCGATGAGGTGGCCCTGGCCCATGCTGGCTGGCGGGGCCTGGCGGATGGTGTATTGGAAGCCACCCTGCAAACATTCCAGGCCGATCCCGCGGAGATTCTCGTCTGGCTTGGGCCAGCCATCAGCCAGCCCAACTATGAGGTGGGGGACGACGTGCGGGACGCTTTTCTGCAACAGGCCCCCCACCTCAGCACCTGTTTTGAACGTAACCCTCGGCAACGCTGGCAATGTGATTTGGTGAGCCTGGCCCGAGCCCGCTTGCAGGAAGCCGGCGTACGCCACATCTCCGGTGGTCGCCATTGTACCTTCGGTGACCCCCGCTTCTTCTCCTTCCGTCGCCAGCCGGTGACCGGACGCCTGTTGTCCCTGATCTGGATTGATCCAGCTCAATAACGCCACTTCGTTTTCCCCTTTAAATGCTCAAAGGCGTTGAAAAAGCGCCTGTGCGCCCCCAAATTGTAAAGCAGTTTAAGGGGCGTATAGGTGCGCCGCAGAGCAGAAAAGATTACGAGGGTGTTACATGCGAATTGACCGATTGACCAGCAAGCTGCAGATGGCGTTATCCGACGCCCAGTCGATTGCAGTGGGGCGGGATCATAATTTTATTGAGCCGGTGCATGTGCTGTCGGCCATGCTGGAAGACGCCAGCGGCAGCATCAAGCCGTTATTGGCCCAGGCCGGTGCCAACGTAGGCCAGTTGAAGGACGAAGTCACCGCCCAACTGATCCGTTTGCCCCAGGTGCAGAACCACGATGGCGACGTGCACATGTCCAACGACATGGGGCGCATTCTGAACGTGGCGGATAAATACGCGCAGCAGCGTGGTGACAAATACATTTCCAGTGAAATCGTGCTGCTGGCCATGGTGGAGGACAAAGGTACCACCGGACAGATCTTCAAAAAACTGGGCATCACCAAGCAGGATCTGGAAACAGCCATTGAAAAAATTCGTGGGGGTGAACAAGTGAACGATCCCAATGCAGAAGAATCCCGTCAGGCGCTGGAGAAATACACTCTGGATCTGACCAAGCGCGCCGCTGACGGCAAACTGGATCCGGTGATTGGCCGCGATGATGAAATCCGGCGCACCATCCAGGTGTTGCAGCGTCGCACCAAAAACAACCCGGTGCTGATTGGGGAGCCTGGTGTGGGCAAAACCGCCATTGTGGAAGGTCTGGCGCAACGGGTGGTCAACGGCGAAGTGCCGGAAGGTCTCAAAAACAAGCGCGTGCTGTCCCTGGACATGGGCTCGTTGCTGGCCGGTGCCAAATACCGAGGAGAGTTCGAGGAGCGCCTCAAGTCCGTGTTGAATGAACTGGCAAAAGAAGAGGGCAGTGTGATCCTCTTTATTGATGAGTTGCATACCATGGTGGGTGCCGGCAAAAGCGAAGGCGCCATGGATGCCGGCAATATGCTGAAGCCGGCGTTGGCCCGGGGTGAATTGCATTGCGTTGGCGCCACTACGCTGGATGAGTACCGTCAGTACATTGAAAAGGATGCTGCGCTGGAACGCCGTTTCCAGAAGGTGTTGGTGGATCAGCCCTCGGTGGAGGACACCATTGCCATTCTGCGCGGATTGAAAGAGCGTTACGAAGTGCATCACGGCGTCAACATCACCGACTCCGCCATTGTGGAAGCCGCCAAATTGTCCCAGCGCTACATCACGGATCGGCAGTTACCGGACAAGGCCATTGACCTGATCGATGAGGCCGCCAGCCGCATCCGCATGGAGATGGATTCCAAGCCGGAAGAGTTGGATCGCCTGGACCGTCGCCTGATCCAGCTGAAGATGGAACGGGAAGCGCTGAAAAAAGAGGAAGACGAAGCCTCCCGCAAACGCCTGGACAAACTCAACGACGACATCGACAAAATTGAAAAAGAATACGCGGATCTGGATGAGGTCTGGACCGCAGAGAAAGCCTCACTGCACGGTAGCCAGCAGATCAAGGCGGATCTGGAACAGGCGCGTATTGATCTGGAGCAGGCCCGCCGCAGCGGCGACCTCACCAAAATGTCCGAGTTGCAGTACGGTCGTATTCCCGCGTTGGAAAAGCAGCTGGATATGGCGGCCCAGGCGGAAATGATGGAAATGAAACTGCTGCGCAACAAGGTAACGGAAGAGGAAATCGCCGAGGTGGTGTCCAAGTGGACCGGTATTCCCGTGTCCAAAATGCTGGAAGGCGAGCGGGAAAAACTGCTGAAGATGGAGGACGCCCTGCACCAGCGTGTGGTGGGGCAGGATGAGGCCATCAAAGCGGTGTCTGATGCCATCCGTCGTTCCCGCGCCGGCTTGGCTGATCCGAACCGACCCAACGGATCATTCCTCTTTCTGGGGCCCACCGGTGTGGGTAAAACCGAGCTGTGTAAAGCCTTGGCGACGTTCCTGTTTGATACCGAGGAGGCATTGGTGCGCATCGATATGTCCGAGTTTATGGAGAAGCACTCTGTGGCCCGGTTGATCGGTGCCCCCCCAGGCTATGTAGGCTACGAAGAAGGCGGTTACCTGACCGAGAGCGTGCGCCGCAAACCCTATTCCGTGATTTTGCTGGATGAGGTGGAGAAAGCGCATCCCGATGTGTTCAACATTCTTCTGCAGGTGCTGGAGGATGGACGCCTTACCGACGGACAGGGGCGTACTGTGGATTTCCGTAACACGGTGATTGTCATGACCTCCAACATGGGCTCTGACGTCATTCAGACCATGGCAGGCGAAGAGCAATATGACCGTATGAAAGCCGCGGTGATGGACATTGTAGCCACGCACTTCCGACCGGAGTTGATCAACCGCATTGATGAACTCGTGGTCTTCCATCCGCTGTTGAATGAGCAGATCAAGGGCATTGCTGAGATCCAGCTGGCCAACCTGCGCAAACGGCTGGCGGACCGGGATCTGACCCTGGACTTGTCGGACGAGGTCATGGCCCGTCTGGTGGAAGCCGGCTTCGATCCAGTGTACGGTGCCAGGCCCTTGAAGCGGGCGATTCAGCGGGAGATCGAAAATCCTCTGGCCCAGTCCATCCTGAGTGGGGAGTTTCTGCCCGGAGATACCATTCGTGGAGCCCTGGTGGAAAACGTTATCCGCTTCACCAAATAGCGGCACATTCAACAGGTTAAGTCCCCCCAAGAGGCCCGGACATGTCCGGGCCTCTGCCGTTTGCATGCTTCCGGCGCAGCCCCCGGATTCGTACTATCCTTAATAGATTGATGTGTAGTACGAATGGTGCCAAGGCCAATTCCCTAATTGAGTTTTCCGCTTTGGTCGGTTCCGGTTCTCAATCCGCAAAGTGGTATGGTGGTTTGCGCACGTTTGCTTTTATTTTCATCCTGTTGCACATGCTCGGCGTGTCGGTCGCTCTGGCGGAGCTGAACCTGTCTGACGCCGGAAGCGACAGCACTGGGCAATTTGATTATGCCCAGTTGGAATATGTGTTGTTGCATGAACCGGGTACAAGTCAGAACCTCCCGGCGGAATCTGCCTGGCAACGGCACTCCGATACGGTGCCCAATTTCGGCTTTACCCACGACACGCTCTGGTTACGATTTACCGTCAGCAACCCCCAAGTCGACACGGTGTCCCGTTTGCTGGAAGTGGGTTATCCCCTGTTAGGCCGGGTTGAGCTCATCCACATGCAGGGTGACCGCACGCTGGGCAGTCTGGAGATCGGCAACAATGTCGACTTCCGGCAACGCCCGATCAATCATCGTAACTTGGTATTTCCCCTGTCTTTCCCACCGGAATCCGAGTCCACGGTGTATCTGAAAATTCAGGGTGGTAATGGTATCCAGGTACCTTTGGCCCTATGGAGTGAGTCCCAGTTCTGGCAGACGGATCAGCACCGGCTTTCCTGGCTCAATCTGTACTACGGATTAATGTTGTCGATGATCTTCTACAACCTGTTTCTGGTGTGGGGGGTTCGCGATATTGTTTATCTGTATTACGTCTTCACGATGGTGGGGGTGCTGCTGTTTCAAACTGTATTGTATGGCACCGCCTTTCAGTTTTTATGGCCGGCCCACCCGCAATGGAACGCCGTCAGTATCGCTTTCTTTATTCCCATCGCGACCGGGTGTGCCAATCTGTTTTCCAACAAGATGCTTCGGATCAAAGAGGTATCGCCCCTGTTGCATCAATTGGTTATGTTGCAGATTGTGGGCGCTCCGGTGTTGTCCCTGGCCAGCCTGGTATTTCCCTACCAGTATGTGGTTCCCATCTCCACCTTTATGACGGCAACCAGTGCCTCCACCATCGGTTACCTGGGAATTCGCCATTGGTCTCAATACGAGGTTGATGCCCGGATTTTCACCGTGGCCTGGAACGTTTTTGTGTTTGGTTGCGTGGTGATGGCATTGAGCAAGTTCGCGCTGCTGCCCTACAACTGGTTCACTCATAATCTGGTGCAAATTGGCTCTGCCCTGGAGACCATCCTGTTGTCGCTGGCACTTACAGCGCGCATCAACCGCTTGCGCGAGGATCGTCTTAATCTGGAGAAAATCCAGTTCCAGGCCCGGGAAAAAGAAATAAAGGCAGAACGGGAATTGATGGAGGCAAAATACGAGAGTAAAGCCAAAAGTGAATTCCTGGCGGTCATGAGTCATGAGATCCGCACTCCGATGAACGGCGTGTTGGGTATGCTGGACCTGCTGAAAGATACACCGCTCAATAAAGAGCAGGCCCGCATGGTGGGCACCATCGAAAGCTCTGGCATGCTGCTGTTAAACATCCTCAACGACATATTGGACATCAGCAAGATTGAGTCCGGTAAGCTGAAACTGGAATCCATTCCCATGTCGTTACACCAGATCATCAATGATGCTGTAGGGATTTTCGCAGCATCTGCGCGGCAGAAATCTTTGCTGATGGCCTCTTTTGTCAGTCCTTCCCTGAACAGTCCATTGATGGGTGATCCCACCCGGCTCAAACAGGTGGTGTTCAATCTGGTGGGCAATGCCATCAAGTTTACAGAACAGGGCCATGTGTTTGTTCGCGTGGTGTGCGTGGATGAGGGTCAAGTGGGGGAGGGTTGCCAGCGGGTGCGGATCGAAGTATCGGATTCCGGCATCGGGTTATCGAAACCGGCCCAGGAGCGATTGTTTCAATCCTTCAGTCAAGGTGACCGTTCTACTAGTCGAAAATACGGTGGCACCGGCCTGGGGCTCGCCATCAGCAAGCGTCTGGTGGAAGCCATGGCAGGGAGCATCCATGTCGACAGTCGGGAGGGTGAAGGCAGTGAGTTCCGGGTTGAGCTGGACTTGCCGGTAGTGCCGGGCAGTTCAGCTGGGCGACGCCATCCGGCGCCGGCGGTTGTGACTCGTATGGACTATCCACCCCTGGAGGCGTTTCTCAAACAATGCCTGCAAATGGAGGGCATGGTGGTGCTGCGCGATGAAAGCGATCGCATTCCCCCAGGGTCAATCCGCATCGTTGGTTCCGATAAAAGCGTCACCTGCACCCTTTATCAAGGGACGCCGGCATCCGCTCAGACTCACGAATCCCCCTTCAATATTAACGCCTGCTTGGGCTGGGAACCGGGAGCGATGGCCAACCCGGATCTCGCGCACAAAGCAGGTAATGTTGCCCGGGAGCGGCCAGAGCTTGACCTGGCTGGAAGAAAGTTACGCCTGCTGGTGGCGGAAGACAACGCAGTCAATCAGCTGGTCATTAAGGAGTTGCTGAAGCCCTGGGTGGAACAGCTGGACCTGGTGGCCAACGGCGTGGAGGCGTTGCAGCATTATCAGCAAGCAGGGCAAACCTACGATTACGTGCTGATGGACTGTGAAATGCCCGAGATGGACGGCTACGAGGCCACCCGCCGTATCAGGGAGTATGAGCGGGCCCAGGGTTTGAGGGCAGTGCCGATCGTCGCACTGACCGCCCACGCCTTCGAAGAGTTCAAAGATAAGGCATTCAGGGCGGGCATGGATGCGCATTTGGCCAAACCACTGAACCGGGAACGGCTGCTGCAATTTTTCAGGGAGAGCCAGGCAGTACAGTCGCTGTCGTCTCAGCAGGCAGGGGGAATGCGGGGGTAGTCAGGCCCCACGCAGGTGGGGCGGAAGGGATCAGAGACCTTTGCAGTTTTCGTCGATATATTTGCCGACTTCTTCAACCCGTTTCTTGATCTCATCTTCACCGAGATAACGTACTTCACCGTTGGCATCGGTTTCCTTAACCCGGCGGTTGGCCTTGAGCTGAGCCAGGTTCTGGCGCTGGATCTTGCAATTGTTGGCCATAATCTCACGGTTCTGTTTCTCAACAGCGGATTCCTCCTGGGGAGCTTGCTGGGCGGTTTCCGCTGCCTTGCGCTTTTCCTCCAGTTTTTCAATGGCCTGCTCCTGATCGCTGGAGGCACCGGTTTTTACGTTCACCACCGAGGCGGTTTCGGTGTCCGGCGGGTTCTCACCATAGTGCGTGACCCCCTGTGAATCCACCCATTTATAGAACTTGCCGGCGTGGCTGGCAGGCGAGATCAGCAGGGATATGCACAGGGCGGACAGCAGCAGTAATGGTTTTTTTATCATGACGTTGCTCTAATCTGTGAAGTAACTACTCTAACTATAGCTGGTTGGGCGCCGGGTTCGCAGGAATTCGCGCTCATTTTGTGAATTCAGCAGCGCTATTGAGGCGCTATTTGAAAAGTATAGGTGAAACCGCGCTAAGTTCATGGTTTTCCACATAAAGATACTCTATTGACAAAATTTACATCCGTCGTCAAGATATGCGGCTCACTGAGGTGGGTGCAAATCGCTGGGAGAAACCTGACCGATTTGCGCTAGAGCGAGAGTATCGCCACATTTGGGCAGGCCCCGCGCGCCGGCTTACCTGCCATACCCCGTCGATCTCGCTAGATAAATCATAGGCTTAACAGCGTATGAGGCAATTGGGCCAAAACCCCCGTGCTCTGATTGCCAAGCTAGCTTTGACCCACAGGCCGCCCCGATTGATTGGTAATGCAATGGGGTGGAACTGACATTCATGACTTTAATTGGATTGTAACAGGCTTGGGCAAGGGCTGATCGGTCATTGGGACTGACGCTGCTTGTTCAGGATTAAGGTGTGAGATCGTGGAACTTCTTTCTGGTGCAGAAATGCTCGTCCGGGCGTTAAAGGACGAGGGTGTAGAGACTGTGTTCGGCTACCCTGGTGGTGCCGTTCTGCATATTTATGACGCGCTGTTTCAACAAAAAAGCATTAGCCATGTGCTGGTTCGCCATGAGCAGGCAGCAGCTCACATGGCGGACGCGTTTTCCCGAACCAGCGGTAAGACGGGTGTCTGTCTGGCAACGTCTGGTCCCGGCGCCACCAATACCGTCACCGGTATTGCCACCGCCTACATGGATTCCATTCCCCTGGTGGTCATCACCGGGCAGGTGCAGTCGGACTGGATCGGCGATGATGCCTTCCAGGAAACTGACATCGTGGGTTGTACCCGTCCCATTGTGAAGCACAGCTTCATGGTCAAAAAGACGGAAGACATCCCGGCGACCATCAAGAAAGCATTCTATATAGCCAGTACCGGCCGGCCCGGCCCTGTGCTCGTGGATATTCCCAAGGATTTGACCAATCCGGCCATCACCTATGAGTACAACTACCCCGCCAAGGTAAAGCTGCGTTCCTACAATGTGGTGTCCAAGGGGCATTCCGGGCAGATCAAGAAAGCCGTGGATCTGTTGATGGCGGCCAAGCGTCCCATATTTTACACCGGTGGGGGTGTCATTCAGGGCAATTCCGCCGCTGAGCTGACCGAGCTGGTGCGAAAAATGGGGTTCCCCTGCACCAACACCTTGATGGGCCTCGGTGGTTTCCCGGGCGATGACCCTCTGTTCGTGGGGATGCTGGGAATGCACGGCACCTATGAAGCCAATATGGCCATGCACCATGCCGACGTGGTAATGGCCATCGGCGCCCGTTTCGATGACCGTGTTACCAACCACACGTCCAAGTTCTGCCCTAACGCCAAAATCATCCACGTGGATGTGGACCCGGCCTCCATTGCCAAGAACATTCCGGTGGACATCCCCATCGTGGGTCCGGTGGATCAGGTTCTGAAGGAGATGCTGGAGCAGCTGGAGAAAACCGACGAGAAACCGGACCAGCAGGCCATCGAAGCCTGGTGGAAGCAGATTGATGCCTGGCGTGCGTACCACGGCATGCGCTATGAAACCAATCCTGACCTGCTCAAGCCGCAACAGGTCATCGAGGCGCTGTACCAGGTCACCAATGGTGAAGCCATCATCACCTCCGATGTGGGGCAACACCAGATGTTCGCCGCCCAGTACTACAAGTTCAAGCATCCCCGCCAGTGGATCAACTCCGGCGGTCTGGGCACCATGGGCTTCGGCCTGCCGGCGGCCATGGGTTGCCTGGTCGCGCGACCGGACGCCACTGTCGCTTGCGTCACCGGTGAAGGCAGTATCCAGATGAACATCCAGGAGCTGTCCACCTGTCTCCAGTACCACTTCCCGGTGAAGATCATCAACCTCAACAACCAGTCCCTGGGCATGGTGCGTCAGTGGCAGGATATGCAGTATCAGGGTCGCCATTCCAGCTCCACCTATGAAGAGTCCCTGCCGGACTTTATCAAGCTGGCGGAAGCCTATGGCCATGTGGGTATGCGAGTGACCAAGCCGGCAGATCTGGAAGGTGCCATGAAAGAGGCGTTTGACCTGAAGGATCGCCTGGTGTTTATGGACATCTCGGTGGATCCCACAGAGCACGTTTATCCCATGCAGATTAAAGACGGCTCCATGCGTGACATGTGGCTGAGCAAAACGGAGCGAACCTGATCATGCGACGAATTATCTCAATCCTGATGGAAAACGAACCAGGTGCGTTGTCGCGGGTTGTGGGTCTGTTCTCCCAGCGAGGCTACAACATTGAAACGCTGACCGTGGCTCCCACCAATGATCCGACGTTGTCCCGTTTGACTCTGACTACCAGTGGCTCGGATCGGACCATTGAGCAGATCACCAAGCAGCTGAACAAGCTGATCGAGGTGGTAAAATTGGTGGACCTGAGTGAGGGGGCCCATATTGAGCGCGAGCTCATGTTGGTGAAATTGAAGGCCACCGGTGCCCAGCGTGCTGAAATCAAGCGAACCGCTGACATCTTCCGTGGCCAGATAGTCGACGTCACCAGTTCGGTTTACACCGTGCAGCTGGCGGGAGCCAGCGACAAGCTGGATGCTTTCCTGGAATCCGTGGGGGAGGCCTCGATTCTGGAAGTGGTGCGTTCCGGGGTGTCCGGCATTGCCCGTGGCGACAAGGTGCTGGCATTGTAAGCCGGCGAATGAAAAGCAACTCATTACATTATTGCGAAGATAGCATTTACATATAGAGGAAGACCCATGCAAGTTTATTACGACAAAGATTGCGACCTTTCCATTATCCAGGGCAAGAAAGTGGCAATCATCGGTTACGGCTCACAAGGCCATGCACACGCAAACAACCTGAAGGATTCCGGCGTTGAAGTTGTCGTGGCTCTGCGTGAAGGTTCTGCTTCTGCGGCCAAAGCCGAAGCGGCTGGCCTGAGTGTCAAGGCGGTACCGGAAGCGGTGCAGTGGGCGGATCTGATCATGATCCTGACCCCGGACGAATTCCAGGCCCAACTCTACAAGACAGAAATCGAGCCCAACCTGAAACAGGGTGCGACACTGGCTTTTGCTCACGGTTTTGCGATTCACTACAATCAGGTTGTACCCCGTGCAGATCTGGACGTGATCATGGTTGCCCCTAAAGCGCCCGGTCACACAGTGCGTTCCGAATTCGTGAAAGGCGGCGGCATCCCTGACCTGATCGCTATTTATCAGGATGCTTCCGGTAATGCCAAGAATGTCGCTCTGTCCTATGCCTGTGGTGTGGGCGGTGGTCGTACCGGTATCATCGAAACCACCTTCAAAGACGAAACTGAAACCGATCTGTTCGGTGAGCAGGCGGTGCTCTGCGGTGGCGCGGTTGAGCTGGTTAAAGCCGGTTTTGAAACCCTGGTGGAAGCTGGTTACGCTCCGGAAATGGCCTACTTCGAGTGTCTGCACGAACTGAAGCTGATCGTGGATCTGATGTACGAAGGCGGCATTGCCAACATGAACTACTCCATCTCCAACAATGCGGAGTACGGAGAGTATGTGACCGGCCCGGAAGTGATCAACGATCAGTCCCGTGCAGCCATGCGCAACGCGCTGAAACGCATTCAGGATGGTGAATATGCCAAGATGTTCATCTCGGAAGGCGCACACAACTATCCTTCCATGACGGCCTACCGTCGCAACAACGCGGCACACCCCATCGAGCAGGTGGGCGCTAAACTGCGTGAAATGATGCCTTGGATTCAGGCTAATAAAATCATCGACAAATCCAAGAACTGATTGGGTCTGTTGAAGCAAAAAACGCGGCAATTGCCGCGTTTTTTGTTTTCCGTCATCAAATTATTGTAATGTGGTTGCAAAATTGACTATGACGCTCCACATTAACCCAAGGCGAGGCGAGTGTGCCCTGCACGCTACAGCCAGTGTCAACAGCTAACAATTGCGAAAAGATACAAAGATCCAAGGGTAGAAGGTGCCAATATGGTAGAGAAAGCCAACCAGAAAAATGAGCCTAAAGCCGAACCGGCACAGCAGACCAACGCTAAAACTGCTCCCGAATCTGCTGCCACTCCCACTGATCCAGCCGAGCACCCTGAGTTTGAGGATTATGGCGTCACATTTGAAGTGGTGGAGGGTGAAGAGGTCGTCGGTGGCAAAAAGATCCGCCGTAAGGGCGTCTATCTGTTGCCCAACCTGTTTACGACTGGAGCGCTGTTTTCAGGGTTTTACGCCATTGTGGCGGCCATGAACGGTATGTTTGAACAGTCCGCCATAGCGGTCTTTGTGGCAATGATACTGGACGGGCTGGATGGCCGGGTTGCCCGCATGACCAACACCCAGAGCGAGTTCGGGGCGCAATACGACAGCCTGTCCGATTGCATCTCCTTTGGCGTGGCGCCGGCATTGGTGTCTTATTCCTGGTCTCTGTCCAACCTCGGCAAAATCGGCTGGATGGTGGCCTTTGTCTTCGCCGCCTGTGCTGCTTTGCGCCTGGCGCGTTTCAATGTCCAGATTGATACCGCCGATAAGCGCTATTTTACCGGTCTTCCCAGTCCTGCCGCCGCCGCGGTGGTGGCCGGGATGGTTTGGTTTGGCACAGAGAGCGGTTTTGACGGGCAGGCGGTGGCCGGTATCGCGGCGCTCCTGACTGCATTTGCCGCAGTGATGATGGTCAGCAACGTAAAATACAACAGTTTCAAAGAGTTGGACTTCAAAGGGCGGGTGCCTTTCGTGGCCATTCTGGTGGTGGTGCTGGTATTGGCGGTGGTGGCATCCTACCCCGCCGGCATGCTGCTGGCGATTTTCCTCATCTACGCCATCAGCGGTCCGCTGCTGGCCTTCAAACGAAAAAAGTGAAACATCCGGGAGTCGACTACATCTAACTTATAACTGTTAGATGAGGCGCTTCCCGATGTTGATCAGGTCACGAGACAAAACCGAGCCAAAATCCTTCGAAATCACCCCTGAAACCGGCTATTGGTCGCGGCGCGACTGGCTAAGGGCTGTGGGACTAATGGGGGCCGGGCTGGCAACGCTGAAGAGTGTGCCTGCAATGGCGTTAGAGCAGGGTGTCACTTGGCAAGCAATGATGAAAACCAAGTTGGCCAACAGCAGCAAATGGCCGTCATCCACCTCAGAAACGCCAACGCCCTACAAAGATGTGGTGACCTACAACAACTTCTATGAATTCGGCACCGGCAAGAATGACCCGGTGAACAACAGCGAAGGATTCAAAGTCGACCCCTGGCGGGTCAAGGTGGAAGGTGAGGTGGCCAAGCCTGGCCACTATACGCTGGAAGACATACTGCGGCCCCACACGTTCGAAGATCGTGTCTATCGTTTTCGCTGTGTGGAAGCCTGGTCGATGGTGGTACCCTGGGTTGGATTTCCGTTGGCCGATCTGATTAAGCGTTTCGAGCCTACCTCCAAGGCCAAGTACGTGCGTTTCGAAACCCTGGTGGATCCGGATCGTTTCCCTGCACAAAAGTTTGGCCGGTCCACCATCCCCTGGCCCTACGTTGAGGGGTTGCGCATGGACGAAGCGCTGCACCCATTAACACTTATGGTCACGGGCGTCTATGGTAAGGCCTTGTTGCCTCAGAGTGGGGCGCCGTTACGCCTCATGGTGCCGTGGAAGTATGGTTTCAAAAGCATAAAGTCCATCGTCAAAATACAATTCGTTGAAAAAGCACCTCGATCCACCTGGCAGCAATTGGCTGCACAGGAATACGGGTTCTATGCCAACGTGAACCCCGAGGTGGATCATCCCCGTTGGAGTCAGAAGCGGGAGCGCCGCCTGCCTAACAGTATCTGGGATCCGAACTGGATACCGACGCAAAAATTCAATGGCTACGAGGAGCAGGTTGGACCCCTCTATGCCGGCATGAACCTCAAAACCCATTACTGATTGAGTCCGAGTGGTTTGATGCTGCGCTTCATCGTCCACTTTGGGGCATGCCTGCCTCTGGTGTGGCTGAGTTATTTGGTGCTCTCTGGCGAAATCGGCGCAGACCCCGCTGAGCGCCTGGTTCGCGAGCTGGGCTTTTTTGGCGCCTGCAGTCTATGGGGCTCGCTCAGCCTAACCCCCCTGCGTTTATTAACCGGCGTTCCCCAATGGGTGGCCTATCGGCGTGCCCTTGGCCTATGGGCGTTTGCCTATATCTCGCTGCATCTTGCCGCGTTCATCAGTGTTTGGGCGGGGTTCGACTGGGGAATTGTGATGGAAGAGGTGACCCAGCGACCGTACATTTATGTTGGACTGCTGGCTTGGCTGCTGATGGTGCCGCTTGCTTTGACCTCCACCCGGGCTGCCCGCCGCCGCCTGGGGCGCCGCTGGGGTATATTGCACAAACTGGTCTACCTGGTGGCTGTGCTAGGGCTGCTCCATATGGTCTGGATCGCCAAGCTCGACTACCTCCAGGTCACCCTGTTTTTCCTTGCGCTGTCCCTGCTGTTCGTCGTTCGCTGGCGTCTGGGGAGGAAATAATTCGGCAAAGTTCCCGCCCCCGGCTACACTCTTTTCACGCCGCCAAATTAAGCTTGATTTTCCTGCGCACGGTGAGCTCTGTGGCTTCCAGCGGAGACGTTGATGGCGTTTTGGAAACAAGCAAAAAATCAAGCATAAGATGTTGAAACTTTAGTTAAAAAAAGCGTTGACGTTGTAATTGAGATGCCTATAATGCGCACCACTTCGACGGGATAGGCGCTCAGAGATGAGGCAGCCGGAGCGGAGAAGGACGCAAAACGGGGCATTGAGCTGG
>NZ_RCHN01000013.1 GCF_003671495.1 Ketobacter sp.
GGAAGCACAGTATGTACCTAACTACTAGCGGAGCTGGTGGCGGCTGAAGGGCGCAACCTGCTAACACAGATACTTTAAAAGCGCAGGCTATTAGCCTGCGTTTTTTATTACCCCTAGTCATGCCAGTGCCTTATTTGTGACCCACCAAAGAACCAAGAATATAACCTATTGAATTTTCAAGAAATATATTTACCGACCGGTGATTATTAGTCCCCTGTTGCCGTTTATTGTCAATTGCTGTAACCTTTTGCTGTATATTTAAACAGTTTAAAGGTCTTCTACATGGCAACTATCCGGGAGCGCACAACAAGCAAGGGTGAAACCCGCTATCAAGCCATAGTCCGCCTTAAGGGCTTCCCACCTCAAACAGCCACCTTTAACAGAAAGACCGACGCCAAAAGATGGGTCACAAACACTGAAGCTGCCATACGTGAAGGAAGGCACTTCAAAACTACCGAATCAAAAAAGCATACCCTAAGCGACCTGATTGAACGCTACATAAAATACGTCTTACCCGCCAAACCCAAGAGCCAGCTTAAGCAGGCAGCTCAGTTACGATGGTGGCAATCTGAAATTGGCTACCTAACGCTTTCAGAAGTGACACCAGCTCGCTTAGGCGAAGCAAGAGACAAACTGCAAAGGGGTCGCCAACCTGCGACTGTGGTGAGGTATATGGCGGCCCTCTCCCATGCTTTCACTATTGCTTCAAACGAATGGGGATGGCTTGAAGATAATCCTCTGCGCAAGGTACGCAAACCAGTAGAACCAAGGGGTCGCGTGCGCTTTCTGGATGAAGACGAACGCTCAAGGCTGCTAGCAGCTTGCAAGCAGTCAGAATGCGAAGCCCTGTATCCTGTCGCCGTTCTGGCTTTATCTACTGGAATGCGACAAGGAGAAATCCTATCACTAGAATGGTCTCAGATTGATTTAGCAAGGGGTTATATCTATCTAACAGAAACCAAAAATGGCGAACGCCGAACAGTTCCACTCGTAAGTCATGCCAAACAGCTAATTACTGACTTATCAAAAGTGAGAAGGATCGACACTAACCTAGTGTTCCCTAGCACCATCAAACCAGAAGCTCCTATTGCAATTCGCCGCCCCTGGGGGGATGCTCTGAAAGCTGCTGAAATCCAGGATTTCAGATTCCATGATTTACGCCACACCGCAGCAAGTTATCTTGCAATGAATGGGGCTTCTTTAGCTGAAATAGCAGAAATATTGGGGCACAAAACTCTTCAGATGGTTAAGAGGTACGCCCACCTTTCCGAGCAACATACCAGTCGTGTTCTCGAATCCATGAACAGGAACATGTTCAGCTAATGGACAAAGAAAGCGAAGAACCCAAACATTACAGCTACTGTGACGCTGTAAACTTTCTGTTCGAAAAGGAATCTATTTCACCAATAACCCGAGAAGTAGAGTTCGATATATGGGCATATTTGGATTATAACAACGTCCAACCTTATTTAGACAAAGAGCTTACACAGAAAACCACAGCTAAAGAATGCAACTCTTCAGGCATAACACTTAGTGCCTGCTATTTCTCTCGTGACCAAATCAACTCATTTGACCCTGACTCCAATAACAACACCGGTCGTTGGATTACCTTTCAAGACTTATCACTACGCTGGCTTCGCATATCACAAAACAAGTCTCTCGAAGCAATAAACGATCTCATTGTCAGCACCCACAACAAAACCATAAACAACAATCGGTTTCTGTTGCATCCGGCTGCACCAGACGACGAGCTATTCGCAGTTGACCCAATAACCGATATAGCGAAGAAGCCACAAGAAGGGATGTTTCAACTAAGACAAGTCGAGCGATTTGAGAAACAATTTTTTTCTTCCAAATCTATGAATTTAACCCCACCTGAATCTATCGGTTATGAAGATGCCTTCCAATCATTACATGCTAACTACGAATGTTCACGAGAGGAGTTTACTGTATGGTGCCATTGGAACAGATGGGAACTATCCCCTTACTTAGACAGTGCTTTAACAAGACCTCTTTCCTTTTGGAAGGAGGAAGTAAACTCATTATCCACCTGCCTATTAGGAACTTACTTTAACAAAAAGCAAATAGAAACATTCACGCCTACAAACCGATATCTAACCTATGAAGAACTCGTAACCAGGATCGTAAATGTCAGCAATTATTCCCAAGAGGAAGCCAAGCAGTTAATTGCAAACAAGTTTAACTATGACAAAGGCAAAGAAGAGAAACCCGATGCTTTATCGGAATCGAACACACTAGGTATGGAATGGACCTTCCGCTTTAATAGCCCGTCTCCAGAAACAGCTGTATTCTGCGCAGACAAAGTCGAATCATTCATAAGCTCGTCATTTAATACCTCTTCCAGCCCGACTGACATGCTTACAACAGAACAATTTGTTTCACCCGATGACCCTCCACATGGCAAGCGTCAGGAACAACAGCGGGAGGCTATATTAGCAGGCATACGAGCAAGGGGGCTTGACCCCAAAAAACTCCCTATGGTGCCAAATGGGAACCCAAGCATCAAAGCCGACTTAAGGAAGGAGTTATCGAACCTTGCCATATTCTCTGCCCCAAGTAGCTTTAACAAAGCTTGGGAGCAGCTGTCACAATTTGAGGACATAGCCTTTAGCGAAAGCGAGCCACCCTTCCCCCCTAAATAAACATAAGGGAAGGCTTGCAGGGGGAAGGGTCCCCAAGCCCAAAATCACCGTCATTGGTAGCAACAGACCGCTATCAAAAATGAAAATCCACAACATCATACGGTGAACATCATGAACAACACCCCTAAGCCAAGACGGCTTGCAACAGTAAAAAATACGGCTCTCAAATATCCAGATGCAAACATAACTGAAAGCAGTTTGCGCTGGCTCATATTCAATGGACATGAAAATGGGTTTAACAAGTGCATAGTCCGAATTGGTCGAAAGATATTGATTGACCTGGAGCTCTTAGAACTTTGGATGGACGAACAAGCAGCAAATGGGGGTGCAGCATGACTCTCAATATCAGCTACCCCAAACCACAATGCTTATGTGCGCGATACTTGGCCCGATTCTTACAAGGCGAAACCCTGAAACATAGAGAGGCTGACAGCGCAACAGGGAGCTACAGACTCGCATCACACGTCCACTACCTTCAGGAAAAGCATGGCTGGCACATAGAGCGTAGGGAAGTTACTGAAGCTACCAGGGACCCCACAGGGAGAGCTGCTACCTTCATGGAGTATTGGTTAGCTACCAGCTTGATTGAGTGGGCAGGCTCCCAAGGTCAGGAATATGTTGAAAAGGTCTTGGAATTGGAAGCCATCAGAATAGCGGATAGGCTGGCGGCCACCAGCCCAACCGCAGATGACAATCCTATGGAGACTGACAAACCAAAGCCTAACATGGAATCAGTCTTATGTAACGACCATAACCATGGGCAGGAATAGAGAACGAACCAAAGGGCGCAAGGATGCGCCTGGAGGTTTTGCAGGCATTCCAAGGTATGTAATGGACCACCCTGACTACAAAAGCTTAAGCGGAAACGCGGTTAAGGTGCTTATGATGCTGGCCTATCAGTACAAGGGCAAGGGTAACGGAAATTTAACGGCAGCTTGGTCAATCGCCCAGAAACATGGTTTTCGGTCTGAACCCACCTTGAGCAGGGCCATAAGGGAATTAATGGCGAAACGGTTGATTATCCGAACCCGTGAGGGCCGATTTCTGAACCCTGGTGGCCAATGCGCCCTGTATGCATTGGCATGGAAACCCATAGATGAATGCCCCGGCAAACGCCTTGAAGTCGGGCCGACAACACGACCACCACGCCAATTCAGCATCAGAGACAAATAAGACAACCCGCTTTAGAAATGGATGCCAAAGGCTTTAGTTTTGGAAGCGACAAGGACGTCAAATCCACCTATTGATTCAATGTAAACGGTTCTATCACTTCCAATTCTGAAGCCATGGGAGCTTTTACTGCTTTCATATTTGGAAGCCTTCTTATATTACCAGGGGTTACGGAGATATCATTGATACATCAGTTTCAGATTTCTATCGAAATCATTAGGCAAATCGGGAGTTAAACCATGGGTGGCCTTGGAAGTGGAAACAGAAGTCGCATCAGCAACACCATGACAACCGAAGAGTACAAGAGAATCGACATTCGGTTTTTGAAGACTCTGAATATACTTGGCAAGTACCGTAGTGGCATCCTCACCTGGTCCTGTAATGGCTCTCAAACAGGATTTATCAACTATTCCATATCACCCAGCCAGTTGAACCTCGATTATCGTTTCCGAGCTTCTGGCGAAGACTGGCAGCCAGTTAAACAACAGATCGACCTAATCCAGACCAATTGCAACTATGGAGGTTCGAGGATGTGGTTTGCCTGCCCCAAGTGTAACCGGCGCTGTGGCGTTCTATACGCAGGAGGCCACTTATTCCTGTGCCGCGAGTGTTACCGGATTCCATATACCAGCCAAACCAAAGGACCAATCGACAGGTTAATTCATAAGCTGCACAAACTGGACGACAAGCTATTCGATGAAACAGGATATCGAAAAAGGAAAGGGATGCACTGGAGCACCTTTGATAGGCTTATAAATATCCGTGACGACCTGGAAGGTAGGATCGACCAACTAATATACGGTTTGCACCTTGAAGGCATTCCCAGGGGTGGATATACCAAATAGTCCAGGCACACTGCTGTCACACTAGGGGTTAACTAACCATCACCCCCAACAAGAACCGACAACAGCCATTGCAACCCTAACTGACTGATAATATTGTAATTTATTAGCGTGGATTGCTGTGCTTTGTGGACAAAAACCGATTGAAAATCCCCGTGTCGGTGGTTCGATTCCGCCTCCGGGCACCATATTAAAAAGCCTCGGTTTGATACCGGGGCTTTTTTGTTTGCGTGACACCCGTTTGCCTGCAACCGCAATCCCATCATTCTGCAGCGGCACAGCCGTACCTTCCCACAATACAGCCCCGCTATAATGCTCTAGTGCATGGCCACTTTGCCACACCGTCTTCACATAAAACGGTGTTCCAGTTCCATGCGCACTTCCAGATCCTGATTCACCGCCTGCTGTTTGAATTCGGAAGGGGTTTTACCGGTGAGGCGCTGGAACGCAGTTGAGAAGTATGCAGAACTTTTAAAGCCGAGGCGTTCGGCCACATCCTTGCAACTGAGGTGATCTTCGCCCAGCAAGCGCATGGCGGCCTGAATGCGTTCTTCCGCAATGAACTTATGGATGTGGCGCCCGGTGGCCTGCTTGAACGAACGCGACAAATGCCCCTGGCTGATGCCGCAGAGTTTGGCCAGTTCTTCCAGGTTGGGATACCCCAACTCCAGTGACACAGCAACCCGTTCCTGGATACGGGACAACTGCCAGGGTGCCAGTGCGGAACTGACCTGATCTTTGGCGGCCGCTATATCCAGTTGTTGTGCATGACGGGCCAGCTCCACCAGCATCAATTTGCACACGGCTTCAATCACCATGTGCTGACCAAAACCGGGCTGGTCCAGTTCGGCATACAGTTTTTGCATTAAAAACTCCATGCGTTGATTGCGCATGGCCAGCAACGCTGCCAGATGCTTTTGCCAGCTTTCCAGGTTGCGCTGGGTAATGTCTTCAAAAAAATTCCGATCAAAATCGCAATGCAAAAGGCGCAACGGCTTTTCGATGGGAAACAGTCGGGCGGAATAGCCCGGTGGCAAAAATACAACGGAGCGCGTGCGCGGAAACGTGTGCGGTGTGGAAAGCTTGCCGACGCGCAAAGGGGGATGATCTTCTGACAAACGTTGCGATAATTTATAACAGGTGTAGACCGGCGTTTCAGTAACATCAAACCATTGGACGGTGGCTACTTCGACACAGACATGGGGTAACTCAACTTGCCTTTCTATGATGAATTCCATGATTTTTTAAATGCTATAAACGTAGGCAAAGCAAAACGCACGTTTAAATTCGTTGTTGTTGTAATTGTCAATTCAGTTTTACTCGATCCCACCGCAAAAAGCCAGCCGATATAACACCGAATTGTCGGCTGATGACCATATTTTACAAACTAAAGAGTTTTTCTTAGGTAGACCCCCACCCCCTCTATTCAATATATACAAAGGCCTCCAGACCAATTCGATATATACAAAGTGTTCGCTTTTTTGTTCCCCATTCGCATTTCGAATTTTTGCGCAATTTCTGTTTTTCCAATACTAAGTAGACGCCCTCCCGGGGGATGCGTTTACACATTCACCAGCGAAAGCTAGATTGGAGTTCCCCCTATTTTAAGGGATAAAAAATTAACAGCGCGATGCACAGCGTTTGACGCGCCCCCAAACAAGAACAGACGTAAAGAACTCAACGTTCTTACAAACAAATAACTGATAACAAAAAATCGAAACAGGTAGTATGGAGATTGAATATGTGTGGAACCAGAACGCGCACTGCCGTTACACCCCCAACAGCACACACCCCACCCCAAACGCACGATCACTTCACCGCTGCCAGATTGCGTTTTAACGCAAACCTGCTGGCTGTGGCGGTCTCATCCATGATGTCCGCCGGCATCAGCACCTCGGTATTGGCCGAAGAGCCGCCGGCCGCAGAAAACAAAGGGCCGGCCCTGGAAGAAGTCACCGTTACGGCCCGCCGCCGGGAAGAAAACGCGCAGGAAGTGCCGATTGCGCTGAAAGTCATGGATGCTGAATACCTGGAAAAACAGAACATTGTCGAACTGGAAAGCCTGGCCACCGCGGTTCCCGCCGTCACCATTTCCAACACCGGCACATCCTCCAACGCGCCCATCGTGGCGGTGCGCGGACAACGCCCCACTGATACCACGTTATCGTTGGATCAATCCATCCCCATTTATTTTAATGAAGTGGTGATGACGCCGTCTCAGGGCACCAACCTGGCGTTCTACGACTTGTCAAATATTCAGGTGTTGAAAGGCCCCCAGGGCACACTTTTTGGCCGCAACACCACGGGGGGTGCATTACTGATTACACCCGCTGCCCCAACCCTGGAACAGGAAGGCTATGTTCAGATTAAAGCCGGTAACTATAACTTGTGGGGGCTGGAAGGCGCATTCAATATGCCGGTCAGCGACAACCTGCAATTCCGGGTTGCCGGGTTCACCACCAAACGGGATGGATACCAGGATGTGGTATCGGACAATGACCTGAAAGGCGAAGAACTGTGGGATGAAGATTCCCAGGGTTTGCGCATCGGCATGAATCTGGACTTCGACAACTTCTCGAACCTGACCATGCTGGCCTATGACGAGAACGATATGCTGTCACGGGCACCAGTGATCTCCGGCTATGCACCCATTCAATTGGGGGGCCTGATCGAAGCGGCCTATAACCAGAACGGTGAAATGGACGCTGCCCTGGCGCGACAGAAAAACCGCTCCGCCCACGATGTTGAGATTGATCTCTTGGGCAGGGAAACCGTCGAGAACTTCTTTGCGTCCAATACCACGCAGTTTGAAATTTCCGATTCACTGTCCATCAAAAACATTTTCGGTTACCGCACGGTGGAAACCACCCGTACCGTGGATGCTGATGGCACGGCATTCCCCATCTTTTCCAACGGGATCAGCGATTACGGCGCCGAGGTAACCCGTGATCCGGAAGGCGCTGAGGTCATCGATGCAGAGCAATTCAGCAACGAGTTCCAGCTGCTGGGCAGTACCGACAAGATTGAGTGGATCACCGGCCTGTACTGGTACAAGATGAACGCCTCCCAGGATGGTTTGACTCAGGTGTTCTCCGGCAACATCCCCACGCCGGCGCCGGGAATCTTTTTGCCCGCCTTTATTTATCAGGCATCACCGGTTGGAGACGTGAACAACGAAGCCTATGGTATCTTCGGTGAGGCCACCTACCATTTTGACGAAGAATGGGCGCTGACCCTGGGTTTGCGTCAAAGCTGGGATGAGCGCAGCGTCACCGTGAAAAACCAGAAGCAGGCGCCACCGACACCACCGCTGGAGTTCAACCTGGTCACCGACCCGCTGGAATGTGCGGTGAAGGACAAAAACGGTAATACCGAACCGGATTGTGCCCGCACCGAAAGCGAGACGTTCTCCTCACCCACCGGCCGCATCGTGGTGAGCTATACCCCGGATGACAGCACCCTGATTTACGGTAGTGTCTCCACCGGTTATCGCTCCGGCGGTTTCAACCTGCGCGCCGTTGACAACGAAACCCTGAAGCCGTTCGATGAGGAAACCGTAGTCACCTACGAAATCGGCCACAAAGCCGAATGGGATTCTGTGCGCACCGCGGTGGCAGCCTATGTACAGAAGTACGACGACATCCAGAAAACGGTGGCACTGTTTACCGGCAGCAACTTCGAGACCAGCACCATCAATGCGGCTTCCGCCACGATTCAAGGTTTTGAAGCCGACGTGATGTGGGCCGTCACCAACGACCTGGTGCTGACCCTGGGTTATGCCTATACCGACGCCAGCTACGACAAGTGGATCGCCGAAGTCAGAGACCCCGACACCAACACCATGGTGGAAGTGGATGCCTCTGATGATGACTTTGGCTTTACGCCGAAAAATACCGCCACGGTTTCTGCGTCCTACACATTGCCCACCAGCGCGGAGCTGGGCGAGATGACGTTGTCAGGTTCGGTTTACTGGCAGGATGAAATGGTTAACTTCGCCATTCCCTCTGAGTTCGAGGTGACGGTAACCGACGACGCTCTGCGTGAGGTTGCCTATGAGTCCATCAACGTGAAGTCCTATGCCGTGGCGAACTTGCGCTTCGACTGGCGCAACATGATGAACTCAGACTTCGACTCAGCCCTGACTGTCAGCAACGTCAACGACAAGGAATACGTGATCGGTGGCTTTAACCAGATTGATTCGTTAGGTTTGGTTGAATCAGCCTATGGGCCACCACGGACTATCATTGGCTCACTGCGCTATAACTTTTAATTCTTAAAACACAGATACAAACATTAGTTACAAAGAAGGGAAAGCTTCATGAGAAAATTCATTCCCCCTTTACTAGTTCGACATTCGGTTTTTCTGCTGTCTGCTAGCTTTCTTCTTTCAACCAACAGCATGGCCGCCAGCCTGGATAAAGCCGTTGGCGAAAACACCAGTGCCAATGTTTCTGCCCAGCAGTCACAGAAGAAAGTAGACGCACTGTCGCACCAGACCGATAAATTGTTTAACGAGTACAAGGTTGTCAGCAAAGAGATTGATGGCCTGCAGGTCTACAACACTCAACTGGAAAAGCAGATCGCCAACCAGTTGAAGGAAATGCAGTCCATCAACCACTCCATTGACCAGGTCACCGTGATAGAGCGCCAGATCATTCCCCTGATGCTGAGCATGATCGAAGGCCTGAAACAATTCGTCGTCCTGGATGTGCCGTTCCTGCAGGATGAACGCCAGGAACGCATCAGCAATCTGGATTATTTGATGGAACGCTCGGACGTCTCAGTAGCGGAGAAATTCCGCAAGGTGCTGGAAGCCTACCAGATTGAAAACGAATATGGCCGCACCATTGAAGCCTATCGGGGCACCCTGGACATCAACGGCAGCCAGCGCGAAGTGGACTTCCTGCGCATCGGCCGCATATCGCTGATGTACCAAACGGATGATTCCCAACTCTCCGGCATCTGGAACAAGAACAGCCAGCAGTGGGACCCGCTTTCCAACCAGTATCGCAGTGCCATCCGGGATGGCCTGCGCATCGCTCGCAAGGAAGTCGCGCCCAATCTTTTGAAACTACCGATTCCGGCGGCGGAGGCAGTACAATGAAAACCCGTGTGACCCTATCATCCCTGCTGCTGGGCCTGGCCCTAAGCAGCCCGTTACTGGCTGCGCCGGCGGCAAACCTGGATCAGTTGCTGGATCTGGTGAAACAGGGCCGGATTTCCGAAGCGCAGGAAAACCGCGCCCGGGAAGCCCGCTTTCAGTCAGAGAAGAGCAATCAGGAAAAGATTCTGGCGGAAGCCAAACAAGCCCGAACCAAGGAAGAGCAACGCAGCTCCGACCTGGAAGAAAAGTTCGAAAAAAATGAGCTGGAAACCGCCGCACTGCAGGAAGCCCTCAACAAGCGCCTGGGTTCCCTGAAAGAGCTGTTCGGTGTACTGCAACAGGTGGCCGGTGACACCACCAGCCAGTTCCAGACATCCCTCACCAGCAGCCAGTATGAGAATCGCGGTGAGTTTCTCACCCAACTGGCCAAAAAAATGGGCACCAGCTCCGAGCTGGCGTCCATTGAGGAAATTGAACGCCTGTGGTTCGAGCTGCAGCGGGAGATGACTGAATCCGGCAATGTCGTCAAGTTCAACCATGCCATCATTGATGCCACCGGCCAGGAAAAGCAGGCAGAGGTAATCCGGGTGGGCACCTTTAATCTGGTGGCAGACGGCAAATACCTGAAATACGACAGTGAAACCGGCAAGATCGCCGAACTGCTGCGGCAACCATCCACCCGTTTTGTGGAAACCGCTGCAGCCCTCAGCACGGCAGCGCCAGGGGAACTGGTGGAATTCGGCCTGGACCCTTCCCGCGGCACCCTGCTGTCAGCCCTGATCAAGGAACCCAATACCCGGGAACGGGTGGAACAAGGCGGACTGGTGGGCTACATCATCATCGGCGTTGGCGTTCTGTCCTGGCTGTTGGCATTGGAGCGGGTCATCACGCTGTCAATCACCCGGGCCAAAGTGCGTGCCCAGGCCAAGTCCGATGACGCCAAAACCTCCAACCCGCTGGGCCGCGTGCTGACGGTGTACCAGAACAATCCAAGCCTGGACCCGGACACCCTGGAGCTGAAGCTGGCAGAAGCCATTATCAAGGAAAAGCCCCGCCTGGAGCGCTTTATTCCCCTGCTGAAGATCATTGCAGTGGCAGCACCCCTGCTGGGGCTGTTGGGTACGGTAATCGGTATGATCGTCACCTTCCAGTCCATCACCCTGTTCGGTACCGGCGACCCCAAGCTGATGGCCGGTGGTATTTCCCAGGCGCTGGTTACCACGGTGCTGGGTCTGCTGGTGGCATTACCCACCCTCTTTTTCCACAGCGTAACCAATTCCATCGCCAAAAACGTGCTGCACATTCTGGAAGAACAAAGCGCCGGATTGATTGCTGTGCGAATGGAGCAGGAACATGTTTTACGCGCTGCATGATGTTTATGAATCCCTGCGGGTGTTCCTGGAAACCGGGGGCACCGTACTGCTGCTGATCGGGATCAACATCTTTGGCATGTGGACTCTGATCTTTGAGCGGATCTGGTTTTTCCAGATCCGCTACCGCAAGGACAAAACCAACACCCTGGACCAGTGGCACGCCCGTCGGGAACGGCAATCCTGGCCCGCCCAACAAATTCGTACGGCGCTGATTTCGCAAAGCCGGGAAGCACTCAACGACCGGCTGGCGCTGATCCAGACATTGGTGGCCATCTGCCCCCTGCTGGGGTTGCTGGGCACGGTGACCGGCATGATCGAGGTGTTCACTACGATGTCGTTCTTTGGCACCGGTAACGCCCGCAACATGGCTGCCGGGGTATCCAAAGCCACCATTCCCACCATGGCGGGGATGGTGGGGGCATTGTCCGGGCTCTTTGCCATTACCTATTTGAAGCGCTTTGCCCAACGGGAGAGCGAGCTGATTGAAGATGGGCTGACAACAGAACATTGAAGCGGGTGTGGATTACCAACCGGTACTCTGCACACCAGGCCCCATTATTGAGGTACGCATTATGAGAAGAGCATTATCCAAACTGAACACCGAAGAAGAAGATTCCGGCATTGACCTCACCCCCATGCTGGACGTGGTGTTCATCATGCTGATCTTTTTTATTGTCACGGCTTCCTTCGTCAAGGAATCCGGTATCGATGTCAACCGCCCAGATGCGGAAACAGCACAGAAGAAGGAGCGCGCCAATATTCTGGTGGCCATCGACGAACGCAATCAGATCTGGATCGACAAACGCCAGGTGGACCCTCGCGCCGTACGCGCCAACATTGAGCGACTGCATGCGGAGAATCCCCAGGGCTCTGTGGTGATCCAGGCAGACAAGAACTCCAAGAATGAACGCTTGGTACAGGTAATGGATGCAGCGCGCCAGGCCGGCGTCTATAACGTGTCCATCGCCGCCAATGAGAGTTGAGGCTGACTCAAGATGTACTCCAGAATCCTTTTCTCAACTGTTCCGGCGTTGGTCATCACCCTCGCTCTGTACCTGTTGATGATGTCACTGATTTCCACCGCCCGGCAAAAGCTGGGAGACGATGGCGAACGCTATGTGGTGGATTTCGTACGCCTGAAGCAGGAGGAAGCGGTTAAAACCAAAGACCGTCGCCCGGAAAAACCACCCCAGCCGGAAGCACCACCACCGACGACAGTACAGCCCGAGCTGGAAGCACCGGATATAGAGCAAAGCAGCCTTGCCATCGCCGCAGCACCCATCGACAAAACCCTCGACATCGCCACCGGGTTTGGCCTGGGTGCTGCCGACGGAGATTTGCTCCCCATCGTAAAAGTACAGCCGATCTACCCGCGCCGGGCATTGTCCCGTGGCATTGAAGGCTACGTGATCCTGGAATTTACCGTCACCAAAAACGGTTCGGTAAAAGATCCGGTGGTCATCGAATCGGATCCGGCCCGGATCTTTGATTCCGCTGCCATAAAGGCCGCCCTCAAGTTCAAGTACAAACCGCGTATTGTGGACGGTGAACCGGTTGACGTGGCAGGGGTACAGAACAAGCTGACGTTTCAGATTGAACAATGAACACAAGACTGTTGCTCAACGCCGAGCCAAGATTAACTCAAAACCAAACAAATTATGCCGGTATGAAGATGTTCCCAAACCAAGGCCTCAACCGAACAGCCCCCAGCCTCCGCCTGCGGCGCGCCACGCTTAGCCTGGCGTTGATCAGCTCGCTGGCTTTTATTCCCGCCACGTTGCTGAGCAGCGCCAGCCAGGCTGCTGAAACCCAGTCCACCCACGGGCAGCGACAAACGGTGAAGACACCGGCCCTGCGGGAGAAAATTTATAAAGTGCTGACAGAAGCCCAGGCCAAAGCGGAAGAAAACCAACCCGCTGAAGCGTTGAAAATTCTGGATGGACTGAAAAAAAGTTCCGGCCTGAACAGCTACGAAGCCGCCATGATGTGGAAGTTCTACGCCTACATCTATTATTCCCAGGACAACCACCAGCAGGCCATCCAGAGTTATGAAAACCTGCTGCGCCAGGAGGCCCTGCCCCGGGCATTGGAGCTGGAAGCCCTGTACAGCGCTGGTCAATTGTACTTTGCCCAGGAGAATTACAAAAAATCCATCGACTACCTGGACCGCTGGTTCGCCCTCACAGACACCCCTACTCCCCAGGCTTACATCATGCTGGGCCAGGCCTACTATCAACTCAACCAGATGAATAAGGCCTTGCCGCCCATCCGGTCTGCTATTGCCATGGCCGAACAGAGCGAGGGCCGCGCCAAGGAAAGCTGGTATCTGTTGTTACGAGCCCTGTATTTTGAGCAGAACAACTACCAGGCGGGTGCCGATGTGCTGGAGAAACTCATCCAGTATTACCCGAAAAAAGAATACTGGGTGCAGCTGTCCAGTGCCTATGGTGAATTGAAGCAGGAAAGCAAACAGTTGAGCACCCTCGAGATCGCCTATCGCCAGGGTCTGTTGGATCGGGAAAGCGAGTGGCTCACCCTGGCACAGCTGATGATCTTCAATGACATCCCCTACAAGGCCGCAAAGGTACTGGAAAAAGGCATCGACAAGGGCATCATCCGGCCGGAGAAAGACAACCTGAAGCTGTTGTCCTATGCCTGGTCCACCGCCCAGGAAGCCAAGAAAGCTCTGCCGGTGCTGGTGCAGGCCGCCGCAACATCCCAATCCGGGGAGATCGACATCCAGCTGGGCTCAACCTATTACCAGTTGGATGAGTGGAATCAGGCGGTGCGCTATCTGCGGGAGGGAATCAGCAAGGGCGATCTCAAACACAAAGGCAATGCCTACCTGTTGCTGGGCCTGTCCCTGTTCAATATGAATGAGTTTGAAGATGCGCGCTATGCCTTCAAGCAAGCGGCCACATTCGACGGCGCCAAAACCTCGGCAAACCAGTGGCTGAACTATGTGGATAACGAGATTCAGCGGCGGGATCTGTTGGCACAAACCCTGAAATCCATGGATACACCCTGAGCGGCCACCCACGGCCGCAGATTCCACCTATACTGAACACAATAACGTCTTTGCAACAGGTTTTCGCCATGCGTTTGTTCGTTGGCCTGCTGCTGGCACTGAGCTGTACATTGTGTTTCGCCCGCCAGCCCTACACCGTCATCAACCAGGTCACCATTCACACCGGTGACTGGTATCCACTTTCCACCCGGGACATGAAAGCGGCCGCAGTGGATACGGCCCTCAGTGAGTTCACCGGCACCGGGCAGTTTCGAATTCTACCTGCAACACCGCCCGCCGCAACGCCAACAGACGGTCGCCTGGATCTCGCGATCTCCCTGATCGGCCCAGCCGAGGTGTTGAAGCTGACCGCCGCATTGCATCTGCAGGATCAGCCCAGCTACGTGGCCAGCGTCTCCCTGGACATTCATGGCATGGATTACCAGGGCATTTACAATGCCTTTGAATTTGTCGGCCGCGAGACCGCCAAACGCCTCAACGCCAAATTACAGTTTGCGCAGGTGGCGCAGGCCCCCGCGCCGGACCGGGAGGCATCCGACCTGTTCAACCAGGCACAGACACTGAAGCGGGAAGGCCGTTACCATGAGGCACGGGCCCACTTTGAAGCCCTGGCAGAACGCACACCGGCCACCCAATGGAGCGCCCTGGCGGCGGATGAACTGCGCTACGGACTGCCCCTGTACGAGGCAGACAACATCCTTCCAGACCATGCCCTGCAGGCCTCGGACCGCCTGCTGGAGCAGATGACCAGCGTCAGCCATCTGTATCGGCAGATCCTGGCGGACAACGGGGATCAACCCCAACGGGTGGTGGACATTAACCAACGGCTGGACCAGGTAGCCTTGAGCCTGAAGCACCTGCGCAATGCCATCACCGCCAACGCCTTGAGCCGCGCCACCACCCTGCGCATCCTGGTATTGGAACAGCTGATGCAAACCGGCCAATGGCCCGCAGAGAAGCACATGCGCCAACTGCTGCAACAGCACGGCGATGAATATGAACTGGTGCGCTATGAGCACAGTGCAACAGAGGGCGATCTGGTGATCCGGGATCAGCGCTACGATGTGATGTTGCAGCTCAGTGGCGATGAGCGGGGAGTGACCCTGCAGCCACTCACCCGGCAGCCTGCAGCAAAACCCATTTAACCCCAGCAGCTCCCCCCATGCGGGCAATGGCTATTTGAGCACGGAAAACAGGCTGGTGTAGTCATCCGTCCAGGGGCGAATGGGCACAAACGGTGGCACCACTGCCACGGACTGAATCTGATCGGAAGTGAGCAAATCCCGGTTGTTGCTGACCAGCACCCAGTCCGACGAGTAGTAACGGTCTTCAGCATCGCCTTGGTCGGCAATGGTGAACACCTGCAGCTGGTTGTCCCGAGCCAGAGCGGTGATCACCGGCTCCAGATCCAGAAAGCGATTGCTGATATGAATCAGAATAGAACCGTCTTCCGCCAGATGACGCCGGTACTCGTCGAAGGCCTCTGCCGTTAGCAGATGCACCGGAATGGCATCACCGCTGAACGCATCCAGCACCAACACATCAAAGCCGTTGGCGGCCTCCTGCGCCAGGGACAGCCGACCATCACCCACCACAATATCGATGCGGTTAGGCTGATCCGCCAGATAGGTAAAATGCTGTAACGCGATGTCCACCACGTCCGGGTTGATCTCATACAGGCGGAAGCGGTCATCACCATTGCCATAGACCGTGAGCGTTCCCACCCCCAGGCCAATCAAACCCACATGGGCTGCACGCTCCCCGGTCACCTGTGAGAGCACCCGCCCCACCCCACTGGACGGCGCATAATAGGTGCCGGCGTAGATGCGCTTGTGCGGTTGCACGTACTGGTCACCGTGGGTGATGGCGCCGTGCACCAGACGTTTTTTCTCATCCGCCGTGCCCACAGCTTCCCGCTCCACCACCAGGGTGCCGTAAAAATTGCGACTGCGATGCAACGCCGTATCCTGATCAAAGCTCAGCAACGGCACGATCAGGTACAACAGAATGCCCACCTGCACCGCGTATTCCAGCTTGGGCATTCCCAAGCGCAATGCCCCGTTGTTCATCACGGCGGCGGACACCATGGACAACAACAACACTGCCGCCAGCCCCACATACACTTCATGCAGCCCGTTGAAGATCAACGGCGCCACCAGCGCCACGAACACACCGCCCAAGGCGCCCCCAAGGGACACCAGCAGATAGAAGCGGGTCAGGTAGGATTCGTGGGGCTTGAAAAACGCAAGCTCCCCATGACTCAACAGGCACAGGGCGAACAGGGACACGCAATACACCGCAATCTGCAACAAAATGCTGATGTCCGGGCCGATCAATTTGAACCAGAGTACGGCGGTGACCACCGGCAACAATAAAAATCGCAGCCAGCGGAGATAACCGGTGCCCACTCCACTGAATGCAATAATAAAGGTCAGCAGATAAATCGACATGGGCAGTACCCAGATAAACGGCACCGCCGCCATGTCCTGACTGAGCAGATTGGTAAACGACAACAGCAGGATCACCGGCACCGCAGACAAGCCCAGCCACAACAGTTGCGTGGTGGCCAGGGGTGCCGCCACTGTGGCCTGCGGCTTCACGTGCAGAGCCCCTTCCCTCTTTCCCTTTGCCCGCCACATCAGCAGCAGCGCGCAGGCCAGGGTCAACCCGCCAAACAGCAGGAACCCGGCGGACCAGCCCTGCGCCAGCAGCACCCGCGACCCATTGGGCTCAAACACAAAAGGAAAACTGAGCAGGGCCCCCATGGAACCCAGGTTGGAAAGCGCATAGAGCGGGTACGGTGAACGATGCGGATACAGCCGATTGAACCACACCTGCAACAATGGTGAAGAGGACGCCAGCACCAGATAGGGCAGACCGACGGTAAGCAACAGCAGCAACATCACCTGCCATTGCGGGGAATCGAGGCCCTGCACTGAACCGGACAAGCGAGGAATGATGGGTAGCTGAAGGGCCGCCAGCGCCACCAGGGCCAAATGCAGGATAACGTTGGTGCGCAACCTCAGCTTAGTGCTGAGATGCGCGTAGCCATACCCCACCAGTAACATCACCTGGAAGAACAGCATGCAGGTGGTCCAAACGGACGGGCTGCCCCCAAACCAGGGCAACAGGTATTTGGCGATTAACGGCTGAACCTGGAACAGCAGAAAGGCGCCTGTGAAAATCGAAACCGCATACAACCACACAGGCGTACCGTCAGAATCTAATGGTGAACTGGCCCACTGGGAATTCAGGGCAGATTAAGCGGCCTTGCTCTTGATAGAGAGCCGGCGCTCTCTGAACACTGCCACGATGCCCGCCATCAGGCTCAGCGCAATCAAACCGGAGGCAGCGTTCAATTCAGGTACGCTGGTGGTCTCGCCACAGAACTCCGATTTTTTACTGCAGGCTTTATCTTTACCTTTGCCTTTCGCGACCGGTGTTCGGTCAGGCAGGCTCTTTTCCGCTGCTTTCTTTTTGGCACCTTCGGTCGCCATAACACCGCCAGACATGGCCAGCATACAGCAGGCGCTTACCGCAACAATCCACTTACGTCCGTTCATATTGGATTCCCCAATGTGTAGATGTTCAGAAATGAATTACCCCAACGACACGACAAACCAAGCAAGAACTGTACAAAAACCTGTGGGAGGGCATTAACAATTGGACAACCACATGAAAAATAACCAATTAAACAACTATCCCCAATGTTCAGTTTGCTCAATCGTGTCCAGAGTGTGTGGTAAACTGCGCCGGAATGCAACAACAAGAACATTCATTGATCCATGGGGGAGCCTGCACGTGAAAGGCCGATTGTCTCACCGCCTCCGGGCACTGGTTATCATTTGTATCGCCTGCCTGAGCGGCAGCGCCTGGTCCGCAGAACGCTACATTCTGGCCACCGCCACCACCGGCGGCACCTATTACCCGGTGGGGGTTGCCCTGGCCACTCTCACCAAGGTGAAACTGGAACCCACCACCGGCATCGCGCTGTCGGCCATCAGCTCCGCCGGCTCGGCCGAAAATGTGAAATTGCTGAAGGACAACGAAGCCCAGTTTGCCATTCTGCAAGGGCTGTACGGAGCCTGGGCCTGGCAGGGCACAGGGGCCATGCAGGGTAGCGGTCCGCAGAAGCAACTGCGCTCGGTGACCATGCTGTGGCAGAACGTGGAACACTTCGCCATTTTCAGCCATTACGTACACAGCGGGAACATCAGCGACCTGCAGCTTATGGCCGGCAAAAAGTTTTCCATCGGGGTGCGCAATTCCGGCACCGAGGGCTCCGGGCGCTTCATTCTGGAAGGCCTGGGTTTCGACCCCGAGCACCAGCTGGATCTGGTGTATCTGGGCTATGGCCCCAGCGCCAACGCGATCCAGAACAACACCATTGAAGGCTTCAATATCCCCGCCGGTGTTCCGGTAGGGGCGGTCACCCAGGCCTATGCCGCCCTGGGTGAAAACCTGCGTATTCTGGATTTCACCCCCGAACAGATTGCCCGGGCCAATCAGGGCCTGGACCTGTGGACCCCCTACACCATTCCCGCCAACACCTATCCCAGCCAATTGAAGCCGGTGCACACCATGGCCCAGCCCAATTTTCTGGCGGTGCGCAGCGATATTCCCGAACAAACCGTATACGCCATCACCCAGGCCATCTATGAAAACCTTCCCTTCCTGAACGGCATTCACAAAGCCACCCGGGATATGGCGCTGGAACGGGCCATCGTGGGCTTGCCCATGCCGCTGCACCCCGGGGCCGCACGCTACTTCAAGGAGAAAGGACTGACGCTGCCCGCCAAGCTGATCGCCGGGGAGTAAGATGGGCCCTGGCCAACGACGGATGACGCAGATAGGCACCGTGCTGGGCGTGGTGCTCTCCCTCTGCCATCTCTACTTCAATACCCTGAGCACGTTTCCGGACCTGTGGGTGGCGCTGTTTCATTTTGCCGGCTTTGGCCTGCTGTGCAGCCTGACCCTTCCCGCCCGGCCCACTCCCCAGCGCACGCTGAACCTGCTGCTGGGCGTACTGGGCGTTGTCGCCTGTCTGTGGCTGGGCTGGCAGGAGGTGGCGCTGTATGAGCGCGGCGTGGCCTTGAGCCCGTGGGATCGTGCCGCCGCCATAGTCGTCATTATGCTGGCCCTGGAATGGACCCGGCGCACCCTGGGCTGGACCATTCCCATTCTCACCCTGGTGGCCCTGAGCTATGTGGTGTGGTGGGGGCAGTGGATCGACGGCCTGTTCCACTTCCCCGGCCTGTCCCTGGATACCCTGCTGTTCCGCAGCGTGTATGGGGGTGAGGGCATGTTCGGTTCCATTGCCCGCCTATCCTGGTCCTACGTCTTTATCTTCATTCTGTTCGGCGCCTTTCTGCTGCGCTCCGGCGCCGGTGACGTGATCATCGAGCTGGCCCGTTGCGCCGCCGGGCGCTGGACCGGAGGCCCCGGCCTGGTGGCGGTGGTAGCCTCCGGGTTGATGGGGTCGGTGTCCGGCTCCGCCGTGGCCAACACCGCCTCCACCGGCGTCATCACCATTCCGTTGATGCAGAAAGCCGGGTTTCCACCGCGCTTTGCCGCCGGCATTGAAGCCGCCGCCTCTACCGGCGGTCAGTTAATGCCCCCGGTAATGGGGGCCGGCGCCTTCATCATGGCCAACTACACCCAGGTGCCCTATCTGCAGATCATCGGCTACGCGGCCCTGCCGGCCCTGCTGTATTTTTTGTCCATCGGATTTTTTGTACGGGTGGAAGCCCGCCGCCTGAACCTGCCCCGCCAGTCCCTCAGCGAGCGCAGCATCAGCCAGGTATTGCAGCAGGGTTGGCCTTCACTGCTGCCCATACTGATTTTGGTGGGCGCCCTGGTGCTGGGCTTCACCCCCACCTACGCCGGCGGCATTGCCATCCTCGCGGTGGTGCTGGCCAGTTGGTGCTCCAGGCGCCCTATGACCCTGCGCGATATCGTGGCGGCCCTGCATCAGGGAGCGCTCAACATGACCTCCACCGCCTTGCTGCTGATTACGGTGGGATTGATCGTGAACGTGGTGACCACCACCGGGATTGGTAACACCTTTTCGCTGATGATCAGCCAATGGGCAGACGGCAGTTTACTGCTCAGCCTGGCGTTGGTGGCCCTGGCTTCACTGATTCTGGGGATGGGGTTGCCGGTGACCGCGTCCTACATTGTGCTGGCCACGCTGTCGGCACCGATCCTCTATCAGCTGATCGCCGAGCAGCACATCCTGGGGCTGATGCTGGCGGGTGAACTGCCGGAATCGGCCCGGGCATTGTTCCTGTTGACAGCCCCGGACGCCCTCTCCCAACTCAGCACGCCCATGAGCAGCGCCAGCGCCCAGGCCCTGCTGGGCACCTTGCCGGATGAGCTAAAGCCGATGTTGTTGGAGCAGGCTCTGTCTCCGGCCCTGATCAGCGCCGCCCTGGTGTCCGCTCACATGATCATTTTCTGGCTGTCCCAGGACAGTAATGTGACGCCACCGGTGTGCCTGACCGCGTTCGCCGCCGCCGCCATCGCCAAAACACCCCCCATGCAGACCGGGTTTGCCGCCTGGAAGCTGGCCAAGGGGCTCTACATTATTCCCCTGCTGTTTGCCTATACGCCGTTGATCGGCGGTGACAGCGGGCAGGCGCTGTGGATTTTCGTCAGCGCGGCACTGGGGTTGTATGCGTTGGTGGGGGCCCTGCAGGGCTATCTGGAAGCGGGCCTGGGCTGGTGGCAGCGGGGTTTACTGTTGGCCGGTGGCTGCCTGTTGCTGTGGCCTGCCACCCACCTCACCTGGCAGGGGATAGCAGGGCAGGCTATAGGCACGTTCATTTTGCTGGTGGTGTGGCAGTGGAGCCGGCGCCGCGCCGTTTAATCAGGTCTCAACCCATTGCCGCAACAGATTGTGGTAGATGCCGGTAAGGCGGCTGATTTCGTCGTGAGGCGTCCCGCCCGCCGCCCGCAGGGCCTGGATACTTTGGTCCAGGTCGTACAGCAGCTCACGCTGGCTGTCGTCCCGCACCAGGCTTTGAATCCAGAAGAAGGAACAGACCCGGGCGCCCTCCGTTACCGGCAACACCTGATGCAGGCTTGAGGAAGGATACAGCACCATGTCCCCCGCATTCAGTTTCACCGCCTGGGCGCCGAACTGACCTTCGATCATCAACTCCCCACCGTCGTAGTCCTCGGGTGCGGACAGAAACACCGTGGCAGACAGATCCGTGCGCAGGCTGTCACGCCGACCGGGCAACTGCATCACCGCGCTGTCCACATGCACGCCATAGTGGCCACCGTCGGCGTAGCGATTGAATTTGGGTGGATAAATGGTTTTGGGTAAGGCCGCCGACACAAACTGGGGGTGCTGCGCCAGGGCACGCAACAGGTGATTGCCCAGAGCGATGGCCAGCTCACCTTCATCCGGCAATTGCAGGTTGGACTTCACCGCGCGGGCCACTTCGCCGGCGCTGTGACTGCCCGCCTCCCATTGAGCCTGATCCAGGTGCTGGCGAAACCGGGTCACTTCCTCCGCCGACAACAGGTTTTCAATCACAATCAACATAGGGCTCTCCTGGGTCTCAGCAATTTGGGCCTTAACCGATAGCGTTTCAATCCAATCGGAATACAGAATCCGGGCCGATATCCGCCACCGTCGGCGTGCCCGCCAACGCCATGCACAGCTCCAGTTCATCCCGCAGCAGGCGCAGTACGTGGGCCACCCCCAGGGCACCGGCCACCGCCAGACCGTACAGGAACGGCCGGCCAATTAACACGGCATCGGCGCCCAGGGCCAGGGCTTTGAACACGTCGTACCCGGAACGGATGCCGCTGTCCAGCAGGATGGGCACCTGCTTGCCCAGCGCCTGTCTCAGCTGCGGCAACACCCGCAGGGGCGCCGGCATACCGTCCAAAGCGCGCCCACCATGGTTGGACGCCACTAGGCCCTGCACGCCCAGACGCAGCAACCGTTCCGCGTCCGCCACGCGCTGCACGCCTTTCACCAGCACCGGCAAGTCGGTATTGTCCAGCAGCCATTCCAGATCCTGCCAGGTGGGAGCCTCCGCCATGGCGCCCTGCAAAATCACACTCTGCTCCGGCGTCAACGCCACCTGGGGCGGGGCGGCATAGCCTTGCAGGTTGACCGCACTCACCCCCTTGGGAAAAGCAAAGCCGGCCCGTTGGGCGCGCCGACTGGAGGCCTGCACAGTGGCATCCAGGGTCACCACGATGGCGCTATAACCGGCGGCCTGGGCCCGCCGCACCAGATCCAGGGTGTGCGCTCTTTGTGGCTGGAAATACAGTTGAAACCAACGCATGCCCTGATGTTGCGCGGCGATGTCCTCCAGGGAACAGGACGACAACGTGCTGGTGACCCAGCCCGCTTCCAAGGCATCGGCACCCCGGGCTGCTTCCAACTCGCCCTCTGGGTGCGCCAACCTCTGATACGCCACTGGCGCCAACAGGATAGGATGGCGCAGTCGGTGTTGTAATAAGGTAGTGTGCGTACCGCCCTGGGAAACGTCCGCCAACAGTCGGTTTTGCACATAGCATTCATCGAACACCCGCAGGTTGTCACGCAGGCTTTGCTCGTTGCCGCTGCCGCCCTGCAGGTATTCAAAAATCGGATGGTCCACGAATTCCGCCGCCAGGCGCTCATAGTCCGCCACGCAGGCAAGCGCGGCCGGAACTCCCTGTAACTTGGGTCGGGTGCTGCCGTTTATATTGGAATCCGGGTTACTCATTTCATTCGCCCCAAAGCACAGGAGGCATCCGTTTGGATGCCTCCTGGTTCAGCTTACATCTGGTAAGTGAAGGTGAGCACTGCGCGACGGGCATCCCCTATGTAGGTGAAAGCACCGCTGCGATAGGCCGCCAGGTAGTAATCCTTGTCCGTCACGTTGGTCACGTTCAAACGGGCATTCAGATCGTCCGTGATGTCGTATTCGGCGAACACGTCAAACACGGTATAGCTGGGCACAGTATAAGAGTAATCGTCGATGCTGTCGTTCCAGCCGGCAGCGGTGTCTGGCTGACCGGCGTACATCTCACTCTTGTACGTGGCGGTACCACCAAAGGCAAACTGATCCAGCAATTGATAGCGCAGCTGCAGGAAAGCACTGTCATCGGCAAAGTTGCTGAGCGCACGCCCAACATTGTCCTCGTTGACGGACTCCAGCACTTCAGACTTCATGACAGCCACACCGAACTGACCGCTCAGTTTTTCAGTGATATTACCCACGAATGATGCTTCCACACCACGAACCCGGTTAGCCGCCGTATTGGAAGAGGCATCTTCGGCACCGTAGCCGCCGCCCTCCATCACGTTGTCTTTTTCAATGCGGAAGACCGCCAGGGTCGCCAGGAGTTTCTGGTCGAACAGGTTCCACTTGGTGCCCAACTCCCAGTTGGTGACATCTTCCGGTTCGCCGATGCCACAGAAGCCACCGTAGCCGCAGTTGTTGCCCACGTCGGATTCACCGCCGCTGATGTTGGTGGCGGTGCTCCAGGTCAGATAAACGTTGCCGTTCTCCGCCACGTCGTACACCAGGCCTACGTGACCGTTCCAGAAGCCATCGTCATAACGAATCGGTGTCACCACCTTTTTGTCGTCCTGGATGGTCTGGAGGTCCAGGCTGTAGTCAAACAGATCGTAGCGCACGCCCAGGAACATGCTGAAATTGGTGCTGAAGTCGATGGTATCCATTACGGAAGCCGAGATTGTTTCGATATTCCAGTCGGAATCCCAGCGATCTTTATTGATGTCACGCTGCATCAGATCGGACGGGTTACTGACCCAGTCACCATTGGGGTCCATGATACAGTGGTTCGGGCGCGCACCACCGCGACCACTGGTAACGCAGTTGGTGGCTCCCAGATTATTCACCTCATAAATGCCGTTCAACACTTTATAGTCGGAATACTCCAGGCCAAAAATAAAGCTGTGGGCGATACCGGAGGCTTCGACGGTATCAAAGTAAAAATTCAGCTGGTCCACAAAATATTCCGCTTCCTGCCAGCCCTGGTGGGTGGAAAGACCAACCGTATAGGCACCCGGAGCATCCGGGTCAGTAGTATCCCGGTTAGTGCCTCGCGCACCCGTGGTCACATAGCCATTGTCCGTGGTGCCGTAACGCAGGGCGTTGGTCACGCGGAGCTGATCATTGATGTCGTAGCCCAGCCGCAGGGTGAAGGCGTTGATTTCAGAATCCTGAAAATCCTCTTCCTGGGCATAGGCCGGGATATCCTTCACCGGCTTGCCGCCATTGGGCATGATGTAAGTGCCCAGGTCCGGACGATCCTGCGCTTTCAGATAGTAGTAATCCGCAATCACGTTCAGCTTATCGGTGGCCTGGAATGAGGCGGACAGGGCCGCACCGGTACGCTCCCGGTCTGCAGGTGCACGATCAGGCACATCTTCAGCCGTCTGCAGCAGGTTGGCACGCACAGCCACGGTATCGCTCAGCACCAGGTTGGAGTCCACGGTGCCACGGTAGTAATTGTCGGTGCCCACACCCCCGGACAGTTCCGTGAAATTATATTCGGTGCTGGCCTGCTTGGTGATGCTGTTCACCGCACCGCCGGTGGTACCGCGGCCGCCGAACGTGGAGCTGGGGCCCTTGGTGATTTCCACCTGTTCAGTGGCAAAGCTTTCCCGGGTGGTCATGCCCGGATCACGCAAGCCATCCACGAACACGTCGCTGCGGGCCTCGTGACCGCGAATGATGTAGCGATCACCAAATGCGTTGCCGTTTTCCCCGGTGCCGATGGTCACACCGGGCTGGGCTTGCAGAATTTCTTTCAGGTCGGTGCGACCGGATTCTTCGATCATGGTGCCGGTCAACACGTTGATGGTCTGGGGGGTTTCCGCCAGAGGTTTAACGTGGCGCTGATCACCGGACACTTTGGCCTTGTAAGGAGCACCGGGCTCCGCATAGGGGTTGGTGTCGATGGTGCTGTCTTCGATCTGCAGGGTGTCCAGATCCACCGCCTCTTCTTCTTCCTGGGCCAGGGCCACCGGATTGAACATCAGGGCACTGATGCCCAGGGCAAGTGTGGTTTTACGGGTATTCAACCCTCCGAATGCGGAAGGCTGGCGCAGGCTCAGGGGGAGCTGTGCTTTACGTGAGGAAACAGGCATGCAATTACTCCTAGCAATCATTACTTGGTGTTAAGCGTATATTCAACGGGGATATTCAACAGCAGCCGGTCACGGCCCATGTCGTCCGGAATCGGCGGCACCGGATTGGCCAGGGCCAACATGTCCAACGCCGCCTGATCCAACTGCGGAAACCCTGAGCTGGTTTTGATTTTGGCTGAGGTGATTTCCCCTGATCGATTAATGGAAAAGGTCAACACCACAACGCCCTGCTGTTTTTCTTTTTTCAGTTCCGGCGGGTAGTCCTTGTGTTGATTCAACCATGCCTTCAACTCTGCGAAATAGCTCTTGGCGTTGCCTTTGCGCCCGCCGGACCGCTGTTGCTGCTGGGTGCCGGTGGTCTGACGCTTGGCGTCGCGGTTGCTATCCGCCTCGATGAGGGCGGCGGTTGCCTTTTCATTGCGGGTGGCCGGGGTCGACTCCTCGGGCGCCGTTTCCGGCTCCTTGGGTGTGTCCGCCACCGGTTCCTGAGCGGTCGCCGGTTCCGGTTCTTTGACCGTTAGGGCTTCCGGGGGTGGTACGTCCGTTTGCACGGTTTCAAGCACCGGCTTGGGCTCTGCCTTGACCGGTTGCGGTTTGGAAACAGGTGGCGGTTCCGGCAGCGGCTCCGGTTCAATGACGTCCACTGGCGGTTTCGGTTTTCGGGTTTCCAGCTGGTCCTGATAGGAGGACCCCAACTGGCCCAGCCCCACCTCCAAGCCCTGGTCACCATCCACTGCGGAGGAATACGCCCCCAAATTCTGTGCCCGCGGAAACCCCACCAATAACGAACCATGAATACCCAGCGCCAGCAGGAACGCGATGCCCCAATGCCAATACTTCATCGCAGCCGCCCTCTCATGGCTGCGCAGGGCCAGGGGCAGAATTCGCCACCGGCACAGTCAACAGCGTGACCGTTAATGCGCCGGCCGAGCGCACCGCCTGCAGCACCTCATCCATGTCACCGGCCTGCAGGGAACGATCCAGCTTGATGGCCAGTTTCCTGGTGGGTGCGGGGGTGGCCCGGGTCGACGGATCTGAAGCGACCGCCGGCCGGGATGATCCCGACATCGCCATCAGGTGGGTGGTCAATGCGTCCAGCGCCACGGCCTCACCGTTGAGTCGCAACTGGCGCTTGGCGTCCACCTCCAACAACCATTGCGGGTTGCGCAGGGTGGGCTCGGCAACGGACTGCGGCGCCTGAATACGGGTGTTCTGCTGCTGGGTCACCTGGCCGGCAATCAGAAAAAAGATCAGCAGCAAAAAGACAATATTGATCAGCGGAATCAGGCGATCATCCAGGCTGGTGGAGCGTCGCGGTGGCAGCAGGGGTGCGCTCATGGTTGCGAGGCTCCATCGGCATCACCCAGTCGCACTACGCCACCATAGTTGACGCTGGGCACGCCCAGGCTGCGTATCCGGTCCAGCAATTCGATCACGTCCTGCACCGGTACCGCCGCTTCCGGCAGCACGATCACCGCCTGCTGCGGATCGAACCAGTCCTGGTGCTGACTATCCAGCAGACGAAAATCCGCCAGTCGCCGCCCCTGCCCATTCAGGGCGAGGGCACCGTGCTCGCTCAATGTCACCAGCAACGGCTCCGATGGCGCCTCGCTGGGACTGGACACCACCGGCTGCAGGCTGAGGGTGCCCCATTGTTGAAAGCTGGAAGTGAGCATGAAGAACATGAGCAAAATGAACACGACGTCGATCAATGCCGTCAGGTTGATGGCCCGCCGCCGTGGTCGATACAAGAGATCGGTCATGGCTCAGGCGGCTCGGGAAGAAGCCAGCTGCGCTGCCACCGGCTGTGACAACTGCTGGGTAATGAGTTGTTCGATGGCGTCCTGCAGGCGGTGGGCCTGGACTTCCGCCCGGCGTTCAAACCAGCTGTGGGTCATGGACACCGGAATCGCCACTGCCAGCCCGACGGCGGTGGTGAGCAGCGCCACCCAGATGCCACCGGACAGGACCGCAGGGTCCACCTGGGAGCCGGCGGCTTCCATGGCGCGGAAGGCTTCAATCATCCCCAGCACCGTGCCGAACAGACCCAGCAAGGGCGCAATATTGGCCACCACTTCCAGAATCCGCAGGTGGCCGGTGAGCTGGCCCAGTGCCTGCTGAGCCCAGCGCCGGGACTCCGCCCGCAGCCGGTCGCTTTCCTCGCGGATGCCCACGGGCAGCCCTGCCATATGCCGTAACAGGCCCGCCACCGGGTCCCGAGAGCCTTGCAGCTCTGCAGGGAATTGCCCGCGCAGCGCCCCCGTCAGCGCCGACTGGTAAGCCGCCTCTGGCAGGTTGCGCAAGCGCAGATACTCCCAGCCTTTCACCAGAATCACGGTCAAGGCGATCACCGACAGACCGATCAGGATACTGACCACTGCGCCGCCCTGGCCCAGTAACACCGCTAAGTCACTCATACCGCCCCCATAAGTTCAAAAATTAGCCTAACGGGAGCAATATACTCAAATGATAATTATTAGCAATAATATTTTCATGAAGATTTGCTAATGATGCGGTTACGGATACCCCGCCCGATCCATCAACATGATGGCTTCCTGCTGCCGCTGACCGGCAATAGACAGGTTGAGCTTGTCTGCCTTGAACTCACCCCAGGCTTTCACCACCGGATCCCAGCGGGTGGCCGAGTTCACCGGGTACTCCATATTGATGCCTGCAAACGCTTCCTGGGCGGAACGCTTGGCCAGCCATTCCAGCAGGGCCTGGGCGGCTTTCGGGCTCTTGGCGTGGGTGGTGATGCCCGCCCCGGACAGGTTCACATGGACGCCGGTAGTGGACTGATTGGCCCAGAACAAGGCCACCGGCAGGGTCGGGTTCTGCTGCTGCAGACGGCCCAGGTAATAGGTATTGACGATGCCCACGTCACACTGACCGGCGGCAATAGCCTCGATCAGCGCCGTGTCATTGGCAAACACCGGTGCCGCCAGGTTAGCCACCCACCCCTTCAGCATTTGTTCGGTTTTATCCGCCCCGTTGTGCTCCAGCAGCATGGCCACCAGTGATTGGTTATAGACTTTTTTCGAGGTGCGCAGACACAACCGCCCTTTCCAGCGGGGCTCAGCCAGTGCTTCGTAGGTGCTGAGTTCAGCGGGTTTGACCCGCTCGGTGGAATACACCATGGTCCGCGCCCGCAACGACAGGCCGAACCAGCGGTTATCCTCATCCTGATATTGGTCCGGCACCACCGCTTCCAACACCCGGGATTTGACCGGCCGCAGCAAACCTTTGTCGGCCGCCTGCCACAGATTGCCGGCATCCACTGTGATCAGCATATCGGCGGGGGTGCGCGCGCCCTCCGATTGCAGCCGGGCAATCAACGGGCCGGCCTCACCGGTGAGGTACACCACCTTGACCCCGGTCTGCTCGGTGTACAAATCAAAAATGGGCTTGATCAGGCTTTCACCGCGGGTGGAGTACACCACCACTTCCGGGCCGGCCAGCAAGGGAGAGGAAAAGGAGGCCATGAATCCCAACAAAGCAATCCATCGCGCCAGAAAACGAACCATAGTACGAGCTCCACCAGATAGTTTTGCTAATACTAATCATTATCATTTTTAATGTGAACAAAAAAGAATCGAACCACTCCTGAAACCGGTATCAGCCGCTGATGAACTGGTTCACCAACTGTTGAATCTGAGTCGCCGACAGCGCCCCGGCCTGATCAAAGCGGAGCTCACCCTTCTGGAACAGTTTGAAATTGGGAATGCTGCGAATGCCAAAACGGGCGGCCAACTGGGGCTCAGTCTCCGTGTTCACTTTCAGCAGCACGGCTTTACCCGCCAGTAGCTGGGCAGCCTTGGCAAACTCCGGCGCCGTCATTTTGCAGGGGCCACACCATTCCGCCCAGAAGTCCACCAACACCGGAACCGGTGTGTGGGAGATGATATCGTCAAAGCTGGCGGCATCCACCTCAATGGGCGTGGACTGGGGCGGCAGGGGTTGCTTACATTGCCCACACTTCCCCGTGGCCGCCAGGTAACGGGCCGGAATGCGGTTGTTGGTGTGGCAATGACTACAGGTTCGGATCATGACTCAGACTCGGTTGCACTGGACTCGTTACGACTTCAATTCGGTTTATATGGGGCCCGTCATCCGGTTTTTAAAGCCCGCTGCCCATTAACACCAAACCGCAGAACCCTTGACAAGCCCGGCTCATCCAACAACCCTTACGGGAGCCCTTAGCGGTTCAAGCACATGGATAGCAGCACAACCACAACACGGACTTATTTTGACACAGCGGATCAGATTAACCCTGCTGGTGGCCTGCCTGAGTGCAGCCAACCCGTGCCACGCAGCACAACCGGGCAGCGGCCGTGACCTCTTTGCCCTGCCCCTGGAGGACCTGCTGAGCGTCCGGATTTCCGGTGTCGGCAGCCTCACCGAGACCCAGTGGCGGCACAAACCCGCCAGTGTCACCCGTATTACCCGCCAGGATATCGAACGTTCCGGTGCCCGCAGCCTGGATGAACTGCTGGAAACCTATGTGCCCGGCTTTCAGGTCTGGTTGAAAACCAACGGCAACCCCATGGGATTACGGGGCATCATCAGCGACCGCAATACCAAGATGCTGCTGCTGGTCAACGGCCGCCTGATGAATGAGCACACCTCCCTGGGCATCATCAGCGAGCGCTATCTTTCCCTGCTGGGGGACATCCAGTCCATCGACGTCACCCGGGGTCCGGGTTCCAGCGTGTACGGTCCCGGTGCCATCGCCGGTGTCATCAACATCAAAACTCTGAACGGTGACGGTTTCGAAGGCCAGGATATTCGTGTGCGTGCCGGCGGGGCGGAAGAGTTTTACAGTGTCGAGCTCAGATCCGGCACGCACTTTGAGTCCGGCGGCTCCCTGTTTGCCTATTATGGCATCGACCAGTACAAAGGGGCCGATCACGACGATGCCGAAATGCAATTCAGCCTGGACTTCACCAACGCCATCAACGGGCAGAGCGTGCCGGCTCATCAACCGGTGCCCTTCGGCGTTACCCCCTATAACGGTGCCCACCGAGACCTTCCGCGCCATAAGCTGCACCTGGAATACCAACAGGATGCGCTCACCGCCTGGGCCCGTTACACCCGGGGCGGCATAGCACGGGATCTGTCGCTGAGTTCCTATACCAACGTCGACCCCGCCGAACTGCTGGACGAAAGTTTTGGTTACCAGCAGGGCACCCTTACCCTGGCTTACCAACCGCAGGTAAGCCCGGATCTGCGACTGGATGCCCGCCTCAGTGCCGACGTGCTGGACATCGAATACGGCGACCGCAATTACCGCGAGGATGAATGGATGGGCCGCCTGCTGGCCCACTGGCAAGCGGCTGCGTCACACCAGCTTTCCGGCGGCGTGGAATACAGCGTGGAAACCTTCGGCAAGAAAAGTCTGGGCTATCCGCATAGCGATCCTTTCATCAGCAATTCCCTCACCGCTCTGGACAGCGGAACATGGCGCACCGACATGCTGAGCCTGTTGCTGGACTATCAATGGCACCTGAACAACCTGTGGACCCTGTTCGCCGGCGGGCGTTCGGATCGCCACGCCTACACCGACTGGATGCATTCCCCGCGTCTGGGCCTGGTGTATGAACCCGATCCGGACAACCAGTACAAACTGTTGTTGAACCGTTCCGTGCGCCGGGCGGACGATGACAACCTGCGGGAATACTACCTGAGCACCGGGCGCCGGGATGGCCGCACCGAAACCATGAACGCCCTGGAGCTGGCCTGGGAACACCAGTGGGCCGGTCGCCACCGTTCCCTGGCCAGTCTGTTCTTCAACGATTACGACCTGGTGGGGTGGGATTCCAGCGTCATGCAGATCAATCGCATCGGCACTTTGAAAACCCTGGGTCTGGAGCTGGAATTACACTGGCAGTGGCAACAACAAAGCCTGGCGCTGATGTACAGTTACGTGGCGGAGCAGGATTTCAAACTGGACCAGGCCAACAGTGGGCAGTTCATCAGCGCCTCGGTCTACGGCTACGGCGACGACCTGGCCAACTGGGCCAACCACAGTTTGAAACTGACCTATACACGACGTCTGACCAGCGCCTGGGAAGGTTTCACCTCCCTGCGCTATCTCACCGGTCTGGACGGTTCGGAAGCCATGGCGGATTACAATCGCATTGAAAACAACAACAGCGTCTCCAGCCTGCCGCGCACGGACGGCAGCGGCAAAGCCTATGCAGATCGCGCCTTCTGGACCCTGGGGCTGCGCTACAACCGGGACGACCTCACACTGAGCCTGCATGGCTACAACCTGCTGGGCCTGTTCGACTCGGACTGGAACCGCCGCAACGCCTTTGGCCGCAGCGATCAGTACCGGCTGGAGGCACCCGCCTTCGCCGTCAGCGCCGGCTATCGTTTTTAGCGATTGCCCCGCTTAACGATCACCCATCACTGCATTGATGTAGGGTTCCGCCTCCTGTTTCAGGCGCAGAAAACAGGGCCGTTGGGAGACTTCTTCCCAGTAGCGGTAGATGTTGTCAAAGCCGCCGAAGGGCGCAAAGGAGTTCGCGTAGAACAGCACCGGCATGGCAGCGCAATCCGCCATGGTAAAGGTATCCCCCGCCAGATAGCCGGTCTTGCCGAGCTGGTCATCCATAAAACGGTACATGATGCCGATGCGCTCACTGCTTTTGCTGATCAGCCCCTGATCCCGCTCCGCCTCCGGTTTCCAGCTTTCAAAAATCAGGCTCACCACAGGATCATTCAGGTACAGGTCGCACATACGATCCATGAAACGGGTGCGCCGACCCAGTTCGGTATCGCGGGGAATCAACACCGGACCCTGCTCAAACGCAGCATCAATGTATTCCAGAATAATGGTGGATTCGGGGATCATGCGGCCATCGTCACGAATCAGTAACGGCACTTTGCCGAACGGATACAGCTTGCGATATTCCTCCCGGTCCTGCTCATCGGTGAGGTCTACAAGATGCGCGGTGAAGGCCACGTCTTTCTCGTACAGGCCCAGCAGAACCTTTTGGGAATAGGTGGATAGATAGGAAAAGTACAGATCCATGGAGCGGCTCCTCTTGGTCAATGGGGCAAGTGTTGTTGTTATCCTGCGCTGCCTTAACTGTATAGAGTAGCCGCATCTGGGGCATTAGCCCAATGGCCATTGCAATTGCCTAGGCTTTGAGCAAGCGCTCCCAGTCCACCGCGGGATCACCCAGGGCATAGAATTCCGGATTCAGCACACTCTCTTCACGATTGTAGGTCAGTGGCGCAAAATCGGTGTTCAGCACCCGGCCGCCCGCTTCCATCAGCACCGCCTGGGCCGCTGCCGTATCCCACTCACTGGTGGGTGCCAGGCGGGGATACAGGTCTGCCTTGCCTTCGGCGATCAAACAGAACTTGAGAGAACTGCCCATGCTGGTCATCTCAGAGCTATAGCCTTCCTGCTCCATCGCTGCCAACAGCGCGTTGAGTTTTTCAGCGCCATGACGACGGCTGCCCACCACCACCAACTCCCGGTTGGCCACCGTGCGCACGGCAATCTTCTGCCACTGGCCATGCTCCACCTTGAAGGCACCTACGCCCTGGCCGCCCACATAGGCCTGGTCTTTCATGGGTACCGTGACCACCCCCAGCACCGGTTCATGGTGCTCGATCAGGGCAATGTTGACGGTGAACTCACCGGTGCGGTTAATGAATTCCTTGGTGCCGTCCAGCGGGTCCACCAGCCAGTAGCGGCTCCACTGCTGGCGCTGGGCGTAGGGGATCTGATCGGATTCCTCCGAAAACACCGGAATTTCCGGCGTCAGGCGATTCAGCTCTGCCACGATCACGTGGTGGGCGGCGTGGTCCGCTTCCGTCACCGGGCTGTCATCGGCTTTGCGGATCACCTCCACGGCTTCCTTGCGGTCATACACAACCTTGATGGCGTCCCCCGCCTGCTCGGCAATGGCCAGCACATTCTCGATCAATTCTTTGGTTACCAGATCACTCATTACTTACTTCCTGTTTCTCATGATGTCGCGGACCATGTATAACGCCGCCAGGGATCGCGCTTCGGTAAAATCGTCCATCAACAGCAGACTGTCGATGTCTTCCAGGGGGTGCTCCACCCGCTCCAGGGGTTCCGGCTCATCGCCGGACAGGGTTTTCTCGTACAGGTCTTCCGCCAAAACCACATGGATCATATGCCCCATATAGCCGGGCGACATGGAGAGCGCCTTCAACTCGGTAAAGGCCCGGGCACCATAGCCCGCCTCCTCCATCAGCTCCCGGTTGGCGGCCTCGAACACCGTCTCGTGCCCATCCATGGCGCCTTTGGGCAGAGCCAGTTGGTAGTTATGGGTGCCGCAGGCGTATTCCCGCACCAACAGCACGTTGCCGTTGTCTTTCACCGCCACCACCAGCACGGCGGGAATCCGGGGCGTGCGCAGGCGTTCGTAGACCCGTTCCTCCCCGTTACTGAACCGCAGCTGCAATCGCTCAATGCCGAACAGGCGACTTTCCGCCACTAATTGATGGTCGAGTATGGTAGGCTTTTGCGGCATGATTATGGCTCAACTTTAGCTAAACTTTGGCTCAACTACGGGAGTATTCGCATTCATGATTTGCTGGGATCACATCGATACCGTGCTGCTGGACATGGATGGAACCCTGCTGGATCTGTATTTCGACAATTACTTCTGGATGGAGTTTTTACCCCTGCGCTTTGCCGAGGCGAACCATATTAGCCTTGATGACGCCAAAACCCAACTCTTCACCCGCTTCGGCGAACATCGTGGCACCCTCAACTGGTATTGCCTGGATTTCTGGAGCCGGGAAACCGGGCTGGACATCGTCGCTATGAAAGAAGAGGTCAAGGACCGCATCGGTCTGCGTCCCAATGCCATCACCTTTCTGGAGAAGGTCAAGGCATCCGGTCGCAAAGCGGTGCTGGTGACCAACGCTCACCGCGGCAGCCTGGACCTGAAAATGCGCGAAATCCCCCTGCATCCCCACTTCGATGGCATCTTCAGTTCCCATGATTTCGGCCTGCCCAAGGAGGACCCGCAATTGTGGAGCCGCCTGCAGGAAGTGATGCACTACGAACCAGCCCGCACCCTGCTCATCGATGACAGCCTGGCAGTCCTGCGCTCCGCCCGGCGCGCCGGCATTGCCCATACCCTCGGGGTGCTCCAGCCGGACAGCCGCCAACAGGCCATGGACACCGAGGAGTTCATCGGCCTGGACTGCTTCAGCCAGATATACCCCCCGATCGCAGAGTAAAGGGTCAACGGGTAAACACCCACCGCAACACTGTCGACAGGACAAAGCGCCATGGCTTGTGGTCCAAGTTTCCTGACAGGTTTAGGCAACCGGTGCGTCATTTCTTAATATCGCCTCAACGCTGTGCACTCAGCGTTAGCGTAAAGCCCATCATGTAAGTGAAGCATTTGAGTTGTGTAGTCGATACTTTGGCGCCAATGCGGCGCCTTTTTTTTGCCTGCGGCCACCCCCACAATTCCCATTCCCCCCACAATACCCTTTATAATGCAGCGTTACGCTGATCAGAAAACAGCATCACCACACTCGCTTCATCATGGGTTCGCTTCAGATGGGACAGGACGCCAAATCCGATTCAAAAATCCGCCTCGACAAATGGTTATGGGCCGCCCGGTTCTACAAAACCCGCTCCATTGCCAAAGACATGATCGAAGGCGGCAAAGTGCACTATGAAGGCCACCGGGTAAAAGCCAGTAAAGAGGTGACCCTGGGGGCCCAGATTCGACTGCGCCAGGGTTTTGATGAAAAGACGGTGGTGGTGATGGGCCTCAGTGACCGGCGGGGCAATGCCGTGGCGGCCGCGGCCCTGTACGAGGAAACCGCGGCCAGTATCGAACTGCGACAACGGGCAGCAGCCCAACGCAAGGCCATGAGCGCCGCCCACCCGGGAAGCGACAACCGCCCCAACAAGAAGCAGCGCCGCCAGATCATCCAGTTCCGCCATCAACAGAGCGAGTAGTATGAACAACACCGACATCAGCCACCGATTCATCATCAACGACAGCGGCGTACGCGGCCAATGGACTCTGTTGGATGCCAGTTACCAGACGGTACTGGCCAAACACGATTACCCCCTGGAGGTGCAATCCGTGCTGGGGGAGATGATGGCCGCCGCCATCCTGCTCAGCGCCACCCTCAAGTTCGAGGGCAGCATGATCATCCAGGCCCGGGGCGAGCACGTGGTGAGCCTGCTCTCGGTGGAATGCACCCACGATCACAAGCTGCGGGCCATCGCTCGCTGGGATGGCGATACCCAGGGCATGGATTTCCGCACCATGCTGGGGAACGCCACCCTGGCCATCACCATCACCCCGCTGCAGGGGGAACGCTACCAGGGCATCGTGCCCCTGGACGGCACCACCCTGTCCGAGTGCCTGGAGCATTATTTCCAGCGCTCTGAACAATTGCGCACCCAGATTCAGCTGTTCCACGGCAATAACCGGGCCGGAGGCCTGTTGGTACAGGTATTGCCTGCTCATTCCCGTATCAAGGTCGATCCCCAGCAACAGCTGGAGGAATGGGAGCGCATCACCACCCTGGCACGCACCCTGACCGCGGAAGAATTACTGAACCTGGACTGCGCCACGGTATTGCGGCGACTGTTTCACGAGGAATCGGTGGAGTTGTTTCCCGCCGAGGCCGTGGCCTTTGAATGTAGCTGCAGCCGCCAGCGCACGGCGGATGCACTGGCCCAGATTGGTCGGGGCGAGCTGGAGGAGATCATTGCCGAACAGGGCAGGATCGAAGTAACCTGCCAATATTGCAACGAGCTGTATCGCTTTGACGCAGTGGATGTGGCCATGCTGTTCACTCATGGTGCAACTGACAGCGATGGGGAAAGCAAGACCATAAACTGATCAAAAGCACTGTCATGGCGGTCACTTAACCGCCGAAAAGGCCCGGTTTGTAAGTGGTTACTTCTAGTAAAAATCACGCATGACAACAGCGCTTCCATTCGGGGCCCACTGGCCCCCATCTGGGGCGCCGCCGAAAGGCTTAGCGTTTTTCTGTTAAATTTGCCATAATGCGCGGCTCGAATTCGGGCTGGCGTTAAGCCGAGCAGGTTCCGCGACAGCAACCCCTGGATTTCATCGGTCTGTCACGGATACAGCCCAGTATGCTCAACCTGCTTGCGAGAAGCTCCCGCCGAGGCACTGCCTGCGGAACCGCTATCTCATGACGATAGCCAACAGCTTTTATTTTCAACTGTTAGTAAAGCTCGGCCAAAAGCCGAAATAGTGAGGTCATAGGAAACATGTCAACTCCCCAGATTATTACCGATCCGAGCAGCACGTTATTGATTGAAGAAGCCATCAAGCGTGGAGAAGGTGAGCTGGCCCATAACGGTGCCTTCGTCGCCAAAACCGGTGCCCGTACCGGCCGCTCCCCCATGGATCGTTTCATTGTGGACGAACCCAGCACCAGCGAATCCATTCACTGGGGCCCGGTAAACCGCCCTTTCCCCGCCGACAAATTTGACGCACTGTGGGACCGGGTGGCTGATCATGTTGCCAAGGATGACCAGTTCATTTCCCACCTGCACGTGGGCGCAGACCCTGATCATTACATTGCAGTGAAGGTGACCACCCAGACCGCCTGGCACAATCTGTTTGCCCACTGCCTGTTCATCACCCCCGAAAAATTCAATCCCAAGTCCAAAGAAGGCTGGGAAATCCTGCACGCACCGTCTTTCGAGTGCCAGCCGGAACGTGACGGCACCAACAGCGACGGCTGTGTGATCCTGAACTTCGCGGCCCGCAAAGTGCTGATCGCTGGCATGCGCTACGCCGGTGAAATGAAAAAAGCCATGTTCTCGGTGCAGAACTTCCTGTTGCCTGAAAAATCCGTGCTGCCCATGCACTGCTCTGCCAATGTGGGTGAAGACGGCGGCGTAGCCCTGTTCTTCGGCCTGTCCGGCACCGGCAAAACCACCCTGTCCGCCGATCCCGACCGTTACCTGATCGGCGACGACGAGCACGGCTGGGCCAAGGGCGCAGTATTCAACATGGAAGGCGGCTGCTATGCCAAGTGTATCGACCTGAGCCAGAAGAACGAGCCTGTGATCTGGGACGCCATCCGTTTCGGTGCCGTACTGGAAAACGTCGTGCTGGACGAAAACCGCAATCCGGATTACACCGACTGCACCCTGACCCAGAACACCCGTGCCGCCTACCCCCTGGAAAACATCGAAAAGCGTGTCCTGGAAAACCGTGCGGGCGAGCCCAAGCACGTCATCTTCCTGACCTGCGACCTGAACGGCGTGATTCCTCCGGTTTCCCGACTGACAAACGAAGCGGCAGCGTATCACTTCCTGAGCGGTTACACCGCCCTGGTTGGCTCCACCGAAATGGGTTCTGACGCGGGCATCAAAACCACCTTCTCCACCTGCTTTGGTGCACCATTCTTCCCCCGTCAGGCTGGCGAATACGCGGAACTGCTGATCAAGCGCATCAAGGAATTCGATTCCAAAGTGTATCTGGTGAACACCGGCTGGACCGGTGGCCCCTACGGCGAAGGCAAGCGCTTCGACATCCCCACCACCCGTGGTGTGATCACCGCCATTCTGAGTGGTGCCCTGGACGACGTGGCCACCCAGCACATCGACATCCTGAACCTGGATGTACCGGTGGATGTACCGGGGGTTGACCCCAACCTGCTGATTCCACAGAACACCTGGTCACACAAGGATGCCTACGTGGCCCGCGCCCAGCACCTGGCTGAGCTGTTCACTGAGAACTTCAAGAAGTACAGCGACGTCTCTGACGAGATCCGCAACGCCGGTCCCCAGGCAGGTTAATCCCGCCGGGCACCCGCACCGAAAAAACCGCCGGCCTGTCCGGCGGTTTTTTTATGGGGATTTCCCCCAGCACTTGGGTTGTGCTGGATTTAGGTGAAATATTGCGTATAGTGGCGCCCACACTGATCACCGGGCTTTCGCTATGGACCTGTTCGACTCCCCCTTCGGCCAATTCAAACTGCTGCCGCTGCATTACCACCCCAAATCCCCGCAACAGGCCTGGAGCGCAGCGGATACCCTGCTGCTGAAAGAAATTGCACAAGCCGAACCGGCACCGGAGCGCATTCTGCTGGTGAATGACCTGCACGGCGCACTGGGTACCTGCCTGCATCATCGCCGCCCGTTCAGCTGGAACGACAGTTTCAGCAGCAAACTGGCCCTGCAGCAGAACCTGCGACGCAATCAGCTGAGCTTTGCGCCGGACCATTTTCTGGAATCCACCGAGCAGCCCCAGGGCCAGTTTGACGCGGTGCTGATCCGCCTGCCCAAAACCCTGTCCCTGCTGGAGTACCAACTCACCCGGTTGCGGCCACTGCTCACGCCGCAAACCCGCCTGATCGGGGCCGGCATGGTGAAACACCTGAGCAAATCCATGGTGCAATGCTTTGAGCGCATCATCGGGCCGGCCAGCACCTCTCTGGCGTCCCAAAAAGCACGCCTGGTATTCGCCCAACTGGACCCGGCGTTACAACCGCCCACACCCCAGCCGGTGCGTTACGGTATTCCCGGCACCGAATTGCAACTGTTGAACTACGCCAACGTGTTCTCCCAACAACAATTGGATATGGGCACCCGCTTTCTGCTGGAACACTTCCCTGATGTCAGCGCCGCCCAACACGTTCTGGATCTGGGCTGCGGTAACGGTGCATTGGCCTGCTTTGCCGGGCACAAAAATCCCGCTGCAATGCTGAGCCTGCTGGACGACTCCTGGCTGGCCTTGCAGAGTGCCCGGGAATCAATCGAGTTGAACGGCCTGAAGAACCCCTGTGAATACCTGGCTGCAGACGGGCTGGACGGATTTGAGGATCGGGTGGACCTGATCCTGTGTAATCCGCCGTTTCATGACGGCAGTCGCCTGGATTCCAACATCGCCCTGCGCATGTTCAAGGGCTCCAAACGCTGCCTGAAAGAGGATGGCAAACTGGTGGTGGTGGGCAACCGGCATCTGAATTATCACCAGACCCTGAAGCCCCATTTCAAGGACGTGGAGCTGACCGCCAGCAATCCCAAATTTGTGATTCTGACCGCCAGCCGACCACGTTAGGCCCATCTAGTAGCAGTAGGCCAGGCAGGATTACCCCACCTGTTCGGTAACGTGCTTGCTGCCGGACAGGGCACGCTTGATTTTCAGTACACCAAAGTAGGCGCCCCACACACCACCCACCAACAGGCGCTGCACCCACGAGAACAGGCGCACCCCCATGGGCTGATGTTTATAGACTGTCACCTCCTGGGATTTGCCGTTTTTGTAATCCTTGCCGATTACCAGACTGGCGTCCTGCTGATCCGGGCTCTTTGCCCAGGTCAGCTCGTAGGTGTTGCATTGGAAGGTGTTATCGCCGGTGGGGGTGAAGTGATACAGAATGGGCAGGCCACGGATCTTCACCGCCAGCATGCCGTCGTCCACCGTCACGTCCGCAGAGATGGGCACGGTCATCCCCAGTAACGGCCCCCGTACCACCAGGGTACCGCAATAGCCCCGCAGGGTGGCTTCGTCCAGCTCCACCGGATTGAGCTGGAGAATATTGGTTTCTGATCGCACCTGCTCCACAAAGTCTGCCGGGAACAGCTGCAGGGTTTGCGCGGTGATGGGACAGTCCATCACCAGATGCACCCGGGTAATATCACTTTTGTTGCGCAGGGAATGGGGCTTGCTGAAATCACCGAACCAGAATTCACCGGGCTTCCAGTACACGTCCTCATCGCCGATGCTGAATTCCACCCGCGGGTCGGTGACGATGGGGATGTGCAGACGCACCATGCCATAGTTCCAACCGAAACCGGCGTCGGTATGTTCACCGATGACTTTGCCCGGCGGTAAAAACAGAATACGGGCGACGTACACCGGGCAGCCGATGCCATCGAGGATTTCCTTGAAATAGGGGCAATGGGCCATCACTGCCGTATCTTTGCTGTGACCGGTGTGCGCCGCCAGGGTGTTGCCGTGATCACCGGAAAAATTACGCAAGCCGATGCCGGTCCAGCTGCCGTCATGGTATTTGCCCACCTGGGGCGCCGATTGGAATTGCGCGGTGGCGGTCTCCAGGTCCGCCCGCAGGCGCTCCACATCAAAGCTGCCCTTCAACTGTACGCTGGTGGTCTTCATGTCACACTCCTGTCACTTTATTCTTGTTTGAGGCCTGCTGTGCTGACGTTCGTTTTGAGCGCCTATTCTAACGTCTCAAACGTCGCTGCCAGATCCCTGGCCAATACACTGGAAAACAGCGGCCGCCCCTTGTCCATGGAAAGATGGGATACATCATAAAAATCGCTGCCATCAAACGCCCCATGCTCCTGATAGTTGCGGATGGTCACCCCGGTGCGTTGCTGTAACTGCTGCAACAACGCCTGCAAACGCGCCTGCCCTGCCGGGGATAATTGCACCCACTGGCGATTACGCGGCAACAGCACGATTTCAACCCGATCCGAAAAGCGGCGGGCGCTGTCTACGGTATCAAGAAACTCGCCGACAAGCTTGTCATTGAAGGTCAGGTTTTCAATATCACAACATTGTATCCGGCTCTGTAAATCCATCGCCATGGCCTTCGGGTGACGCATCTGGCGGGAGATTTCAGCAGCCACTTCCTGGGCCTGGGGCGACAGGTCCATCATGTCGATCAGCCCGCCCTGGGTGACCGGATTCCAGACATGGGATTTTCCGCTGATGGGCTGCTCCTCCCGAATATACTGGTTCAGGCGACTGCGGAACTCCGCCAGCTGCTGCAGGTGATTCAGTTGATCCTCGGTGAGTTGCGCCATCAGCGGCGCCTGGGCCTGGGCCTGCCCCACCAGAAAGCGCAAACCGCCCGTAATGGCCTCTGCCGAAACGCCATGGCGCAGGTATTTGATGCTGACCAGGCGGGCGAACCGTTCCGGGTCCTGCCAGAAAGTGGCGCCCACCTGTTGAGGCGACATCAGCATGGCCTGCACCTGCTCGGTCATAAACGGCCGGAACTGTTCCCGTGCCTGGGTCACCAGAAAGGGATTGAATTCCAGCAGCACCACGTCGGCCCGGCGCCCCTGGGCGGCATAGGTGTCCGCGATGCGCTGCACCAGAAGTTTCAGGTAGGAAGGCTTCATGTTACCCATGCCCACATTGAAACTGGTCACCTCCTTGTTTGCCACGGATTGCACGGTGGCATCAAAAATACGGGGGGAAAACCCGTCCTTTACCAACGAGGAGCCGATGAACAACAGGGTATTACCCTCGGTTGCCGCCATGTAATCGAGGGAGTCGATTACTGAGCGGATGCGCTGGATGCCAAAGATGTCCCCGGCACCGGCCTCCGCAGAACGGGTCAGCCAGTTCACCAACCCCATGGCCGGCAACAGGGTCACCGCGGCGATGAGCATGGTATAGAGGGCCATCCGCCTAGAACTGGAAGTAGATGAACTCATAGCCCGGCTCTCCGATCAGAATGGTGAAGGTCAGCCCCAGAATCAGCAGTGGCACAAAACGGGGATAGCGCCGGGTAATCAGCTCCCGGCGGTGCACAATCCCGTAGTCGATGCAGTGAATCAACAGAATCACCAGGGCCACCATGGCCAGCACCGCACCGGCATAGGGTTGCGACTCGATGGAGGAGGCCGGGTTGTGCAGGGCGCCCAGGATGGCAAAGGCATCCCCCATGCTTTCGGCGCGAAAGAACACCCAGCCGATGCACACCAGATAGAAGGTGAACAACCACTGCAACCAGCGGAACGCGCTCAATTCAATACCGGCCAGCCATTGGCCCAGGCGGGTACGGCGCAGTAAATGGGTCAACGAAATGATGGTGCCGTGATACGCCCCCCACCAGACAAAGGTCCAGGCAGCACCGTGCCACAGGCCTCCCAGTAACATGGTAATGAACACGTTGCGGATCTGGCGGCCGTTACGGTTGCCCCCCAGGGCGATGTATAGGTAGTCCCGCAGCCAGCTGGAAAGGGAGATGTGCCAGCGCTTCCAGAAATCCACCGGCGACAGGGCAAAATAGGGGGTGTTGAAATTCAAGGGAATCTGTATGCCCAGCAGCAGGGCAATGCCGATGGCGATGTCGCTGTAGCCGGAAAAATCCCCATAGATCTGCCCCGCAAACGCCAGCACGCCGGTCACCGTCTCCAGCCAACTGAGGGGAGCATCACTATTGAACAGGGTCTGCGCCGGTGCCGCCAGCAGGTCGGCAATGGTCTTCTTGAACAACCCCATGGTAATCAGCACAAAGCCGAACTTCACATCGTCTGGCGTTACCTGGGGGAAGCGCTCGATCTGGGGCAGGATCTGCTTGGCCCGCAGAATGGGGCCCGCCACCAGCTGGGGGAAAAACGAGAGCGTGGCGAAGAAGGGCACGAAATTACGGCGGGCGCGGGTTTCGCCCCGATACACATCAATGGTGTAACTCATGCTCTGGAAGGTGTAGAACGAAATGCCCACCGGCAACACCACTTCCAGCGTTCCCAGTGACACCGGCATGCCGAAGAAACTGAGGGTGTCCTGTACCGAGTCGATCATGAAGTTGGAGTATTTGAAGATCCCCAGGATACCCAGGTTGGTGACGATGGACACCAGCAGCCAGCGTTTGCGGGCGCGCTGTTCCGTATGGCCCTCAATCTGCTGGGCAACAAAAAAATCCACCACGCCGCTGAACACCAGCAAGGGCACAAAGCGGTAATCCCACCCGGCGTAGAACACCAGGCTGGCCACCACCAGAAACAGCGCCCGCCCCCGTGGCTGGGTAAAGACAAAGCAGTACAGCAGGAAGAACAGGGCAAAGAAGCCGAGGAACAGTGGCGTATTAAACAGCATTGGGAGATTCTTGGCGTTTATTATTATTCGTTCGACTGCCCCCATTGGAGAAGGCAGCTACGTTCGCAGTCGGTATTTTCCGGCTCTCGCCGGTTGACGTCAAATGTTGTCAGATGGTCGGTTGTGAATTTTCAACCCACTTCACAGGCACATGGCCCAATATGACCATTAATTAGCACCGGCAGACTGTGAGACTGGGCCCGGCTTTCCCTATACTGAGATCATATTGGTACCAAAGCACCAGATTTCCGGAGGAGCACCATGACCGCAGCCGCCACCGCCGCCAAGCGCATCGGCACCGACGCCATCCCCGTCCGCCAGATGGACTTTGAGTTCGATGAGGCCATCTCCACCTTCTGGTTTGATGGTGACCCCCTGCGCACCATGATCCTGACTGCCCTCTCCGGCACCTTTCCGGAAGGGGAGCGTATGTTCATGCGTTCCGTCCGCCATTACCAGAGCAACCTCAAAGACCCGGAGCTGCGGCAGCGGGTGAAGGCTTTCATCGGCCAGGAGGCTCACCACGGCAAGGAACACCAGACCTTCAACGACATGATGACCCGCAAGGGCATCCCCGTGGACAAGATCGACGCCTACACCAAAATGGGGCTGAAGCGGATCGAGCGCTTTTATTCCCCCGGCCGGGTGCTGGCCAAGACCTGCGCCCTGGAACATTTCACCGCCCTGTTCGCGGAATTGTTGCTGGCCCACCCGGAGCTGATTGACGGCGTGGATGAGCCCCTCAAACCCCTCTGGATCTGGCACGCCATCGAAGAAAGCGAGCACAAGTCGGTGGCCTACGACGTGTATCAGGAGCAGGTTGGCGGGTATTGGCTGCGGGTCAGCGAGATGGCCATCACCACCGTGATGTTCAGTTTCTTTTCCGCCCTGCACACGGCCCAGTTGCTGCAGGCCGCCAAGGACCAGCCCCGCACCAGGCGTTGGCGCCTGAAAGACCGCGTGCAGGGCATGTGGCGGCACCGGGAAGTTCTGGCGGAACTGGGCAAGCACTACCTGACCTATTACAAGCCGGATTTCCATCCTTCCCAGAAGGACAGTCGCGCCCTGCGGGATCGCGGGCTGGCGTTATTGACCGCCTACGTGGGAGACAAGGCCCACATTTCCGCCTGAGCGATCCCTTCGCACCACCGCTTTCTACCCTACTCCGGTCCGACACCCAGCGGGTGAAGGGCCGGTCTTTTCCCGCGCTGGTTTAGCCTTCCTGAAACCGGTATGATTTAGAACCACTAGCGCTCTGCATTGCACTCGTTTCCACTGCCGTTTTGGCTCTTACTAGACCTTGCTCAAGACATTAAGGGACCGCATTCATGGAAATCATTAAAACCCTCGGCGAATTCATCATCGACAACCAGAAGGAATACCCGGAAGCCAGCGGCGAGCTGACCTCCCTGTTTTCCTCCATCCGGCTGGCCGCCAAAATCCTGCACCGGGAAATCAACAAGGCCGGTCTTGCGGACATCACCGGTGCCCACGGTGACCAGAACGTGCAGGGGGAAGAGCAGCAGAAACTGGACGTCTACGCCAACGAGCGTTTCAAGAATGCACTGGCACAACGGGGTGTGGTGTGCGGTATCGCCTCTGAGGAAGAGGAAGAGTTCGTCAAGTTCGAGGAAACCAAAAACTGCGACGGCAAATACGTGGTATTGATCGATCCCCTGGACGGTTCCTCCAACATCGACGTGAACGTGTCCGTGGGCACTATTTTCAGCGTCTACAAGCGCGTGTCTCCGGTGGGCTCCCAAGTCACCGAGGCCGATTTCCTGCAGCCAGGCAGCAAGCAGATCGCAGCCGGATATGTGATTTACGGTTCCTCCACCATGCTGGTCTATTCCACCGGCAATGGCGTCAACGGTTTCACCTACGATCCCACCATCGGGGTATTCTGCCTGTCCCACCCCAATTTCCAGATCCCCAAAACCGGCACCATCTATTCCATCAATGAAGGCAACTACGTGCACTTCCCGGAAGGGGTGAAAAAGTACATCAAGTACTGCCAGGAGGAGGACAAAGACACCAAGCGCCCATACACCTCCCGCTACATTGGCTCCCTGGTTTCGGATTTCCACCGCAACCTGATCAAGGGTGGCATCTATCTGTACCCCACCTCCAGCCGTTATCCGGAAGGCAAGCTGCGCCTGCTGTACGAATGCAACCCCATGGCGTTTCTGATTGAACAGGCGGGCGGGATCGCCACCGCCGGGCCCGGCAAACGCATCCTGGACATCGAGCCCACCTCCCTGCATCAGCGTTGCCCGCTGTTCGTGGGTTCACCGGATATGGTGAACCAGCTCAACAAGTTCATTGCTGAATTCGGCTGATTCACCACCGCCATGCGCACCCTGATTCTGCTGGCGGGCCTCTGGCTTCCCTGCCTCCTGTGGGCGGTGGAATCCCAGCAGGCCCGCTTTCAGGTGGAAGTGGTGGCGCAGGGCCTGGACCACCCCTGGGGCCTGGACTTTCTGGCAGACGGCCGCCTGCTGGTGAGCGAGCGTTCCGGCCAGTTGCGTACGGTCACTGTTGCCCCTGTGGCTGGCAACAACACCGACAACAAAGCGCCCGCCACGCTCAGCGACCCGATTCAGGGGCTGCCGGACATCTGGACCGGAGGCCAGGGCGGCCTGCTGGATGTGGCCCGTTATCAGGATTGGATCTATTTCAGTTATGCCGAACCCGGTAGCCTGCCGCTGACCAACTCCACCGCAGTGGCCCGGGCCAAACTGCAGGCCAATCGCCTTACCGATCTGCAGGTGGTGTTCCGCCAGCAACCCAAATACGTATCCCGGGCCCATTTCGGTTCACGGCTGGTGTTCGATCAGGCAGGCCATCTGTATATCACCCTGGGGGATCGTTACCTGCCCCGGGACGACGCCCAGACCCTGGACAATCACCACGGCAAGATCATTCGCCTGTGGGCCGATGGACGGGTGCCTGAAGATAACCCCTTCGTGGCAACCCGGGGCGCGCTGCCCGAGATCTGGTCCCTTGGCCACCGCAACAGCCAGGGGGCAACCCTGCACCCGGTGACCGGCGAATTATGGACGCACGAACACGGTCCCCGCGGCGGCGACGAGATCAACCTGATCCAGCCCGGGCATAATTACGGCTGGCCGGTGATCACCTATGGCGAAGAGTACAGCGGCGGCAAAATCGGTGAAGGCACCCACAAAGCAGGGCTGGAACAACCGCTGCACTACTGGGTGCCCTCCATCGCACCGTCGGGCATGACCTTCTACAGCGGAGACGCCTTCCCCGCCTGGCAAGGGGATCTGTTTGTGGGCTCCCTGAAGTTTCGCCAGTTGGTGCGCCTGGAGCTGGATGGCCACAAGGTGGTGGGGGAAGAACGCCTGCTGGAACAGGAGGTGGGCGAACGGATTCGGGATGTGGTGCAGGGGCCCGACGGGTTCCTGTATTTGCTCACGGACCAGAGCAACGGCAAGATTCTCAGGCTGAGACCATGAGCCCAAAAGCGCCTTATCAAGAACCGCATAATATTGAAACCCTGCTGGTGGATTACCACGATCCACAGCAGGCCCGGCATCTGGTGCAGTTGCTGGATCACTATGCCCGTGACCCCATGGGCGGCGGTGAACCCCTGGCCGACGCGGTGCAGGCCAATCTGGTGACGGGGCTGGCCCAACGCCCGTTTGCCTTCAGCCTGATGTGCTATGTGAACGGCCAGCCGGCCGCCCTGACCAACTGTTTTGAGGGCTTTTCCACCTTTGCCGCCAAACCCCTGATCAACGTCCACGACATTGTGGTCCATCGGGATTACCGCGGCCTGGGCCTCAGTCAGATCCTGCTGAACAAGGTGGAAACGCTGGCGCGGGAGCGTGGCTGCTGCAAGATCACCCTGGAAGTGCTGTCCGGCAATACCACCGCACAGGGTGCCTACCGCAAGTTCGGCTTTGAGCAATACCAGTTAGACCCAAACGCCGGCCAGGCACAGTTCTGGCAAAAGCCGCTCCACTGAAGCCTCTACAATAACCTCTATGCACTAAAACCCATTGCCAGATTGTGGCTTTCGGTATATTAGTGGGCTCTCCACCCCATTCTGTCCATCCACATCAGCCGGGAAGTCGTTATGGAACCACTGGAAGAGGCTTTACGCACCACCGCCCTGGAATTCGGAGCCCGCATTGTGGCCCGGGAATTCGAGTCCGCCCATCAGCTGCTGGCACCACAACTGGCCGCCGATATCAGCCCCGGCGACCTGGAACACGAATTCGATGAAATGATCGTGCACTTTGATACCGAAGATGCCGCCCCGGTGCCGGATGCGCTGCAGCAGGTGGACGAAGACGATTTCGGCCAATGGATCTACATGCCCATAGAAGGGGATGGCGAATTGGAGGCCATCACCCTGGCCCTGCAAAAGGTGGATGGCCACTACCGGATCACGGACATTGAATGGGGTAAGCAATGGAAAGGCGTGGACTCGAACTGAAAATACCGCCCCTGGCCCTGGTCCCCCTGTTTGGCATTCTGATGGCCGTGCTGGCCTGGCTGACACCCGAAATGGGGCTGCCCGCCCCCTGGCGCGGGTGGAATGCAGGCATCCTCACACTGGCCGGATTCCTGATAGCCCTCGCCGGGGTGATCGGTTTCCGCCGTGCCCGCACCACAGTAAATCCCCTGCAGCCGGACAGCAGTTCCGCCCTGGTGAATACCGGTATCTACCGCTTCAGCCGTAACCCTATGTATGTGGGGTTCCTGTGCTGGATACTGGCCTGGGGACTGTTTCTGGACAGCCCGGCCGCCCTCCTGCTGGGGTTGGGCTTCATACCCTATCTGAACCGCTTCCAGATCCTCCCCGAGGAGCAGGCTCTGAACCAATTGTTCGGTGAGCACTACCGCAACTACTGTAAACAGGTACGACGCTGGCTGTAACCCCCTTTACTTTGAGACAGAAACAAGAGTATTGTCTCAGACCATAAGACACTCATTTATCCTGACTGAGACGGGTTGAGTCATGAGTACAGCACCAGCAATAAAAACAAAGCCCATTCCCCAAGCCCTGGGGCCCGACAGCCTGGCCTGGCAACACGCCGGTGACAACCTGCAACTGCTGATTGCGGGCACCACCCTGTTGTTGCAGGTATCCCATCCGGTGGTGGGGGCCGGCGTCGGCGATCATTCCGTTTTCAAGAAAGACCCCTGGGGTCGCCTCAAGCGCACCACCGAGTGGGGTTTGCGCCTGTTGTACGGCGGCCCGGAGGGTTCACCCCAGGCCGGTCGTGATTTGCGGGAACTGCATCGCGGCATCAAGGGTTCCGACGACAAAGGCCGCCGTTACTTTGCCCTGGACCCGGAAGCCTACACCTGGGTGCACATGACCACCTATTACACCCTGGTGAACACCCAGAAATACTTTGGTGATACCCCCTTCACCCCCGAGCAGGAAGCCCAGCTCTATGACGAGTGGGTGCAACAGGGCCGGGTTTTAGGCATTCGCGACGAAGACATGCCCCAGGACGTGAACAGTTTCTGGGAGTATTTCGAGCACATGGTGAGCAACCGCCTGGAAGTCACCGACACCGGCCGCTACCTGTTGGACGTGAGCCTCAGCGCCATGAAAAAGCCACCGGCGTTGAAGCTGGTTCCCAACCGGGTCTGGCGTTCGTTTTACCGCAGTGCCGGCAACTATGCGCTGCTCAACACCGTCGCCACCTTGCCACCCACCCTGCGCATACGCTACGGCCTGAGCTGGGACGCGCGCCAGCAAAAACGCTTCCGCCGTTGGGCGCGGGTGTTGCGCCTGGCGCTGCCGCTGGTGCCTGCCAAAGTCCGCTATATGCCCCCGGTCTACCACACGCTGAAAGGCGATTACCAAACCCCTGAGCAACGGGCCGCGTCGGCCTGAAGATTTAACCCCTTGCCCGGATTCCACAACCCGGGCACCATTGACAACGGATGCAGTAGAACCCACCGCATCCGTTTTTTTTGCGCGTCACAATCAGAACAGGGAGTGTAAAAAGTGAAGTTTCTATTGAAGTTGATCAGCGGATTGATCGTGATGGTTGTGTTATTGAGTGCCGCTCTGGTGGCGTTCACCTGGGAGCCGGATCGCTCGGTGGAAGAATTGGCCGCACGCTGGGCGCCAGCCCCCTCCCAGTTTATTGATGTCAACGGTCAGCAAGTGCACCTGCGGGACGAAGGCCCACGGGACGACCCAAGCCCCATCGTCTTATTGCACGGTACCTCCGCCAGCCTGCACACCTGGGACGGCTGGGTGGCGGAACTGGCACAAAGCCGCCGCGTGATCCGGTTTGACCTGCCCGGCTTTGGGCTCACCGGCCCCAACCAGACGGGCGACTATCGCATGGATACCTATGTGGCCTTTGTCATGGACGTGATGGACAGCCTGCAGGTGCCGCACTTTGTACTGGGTGGGAATTCCCTGGGGGGAGCCATCGCCTGGCGTACTGCCGCCGCCCATCCGCAACGGGTGGACAAACTGATTCTGGTGGATGCCGGCGGATATCCCTACGAACCGGAAAGCTGGCCCCTGGCGTTTGTGATCTCCCAAACTCCACTGCTGAACCAGGTAATGGAATACACACTGCCGCGTTCTGCGGTGGAAGCCAGTGTGCGCGATGTGTACGGTGACCCGTCGAAGATCACACCGGAACTGATCGACCGCTATTTTGACCTGGCGTTGCGGGCCGGCAACCGCGGTGCCCTGCGGGAACGATTTGCCCAGAACAAACAGGACGACCGCAGTGCGCTGGTGAAAAACCTGCAGCAACCCACGCTGGTGTTATGGGGATCGGAGGATCACCTGATTCCCGCCAGCATCGCCTATCGCTTTGAGGCCGATCTGCCCAATGGCAGACTGGTGATGTTCGAGGGACTCGGACACGTTCCCCACGAAGAAGACCCCATCACCACAGTGGCGGAAGTGAATCGTTTTTTATAACGGCTAGTCGGCTTTTAGAGTCTCAATCCTGAACACAAAAAGCCCATCCCGGCACCGGGGATGGGCTTTTTTCTTGGTAATGACGGGTATCAGTAATTGCAGGTGTCGCGGTACTCGGATATATCCCACTCTGCTTCGTGGTTGGGGCCACACAGGAATGCATCGTAGCGCCGGTCGTCGTCGATAAAGCGCTTCATCCACGCCACACCGTACTTGCCCAGAATGTCTTCATCGGGATAACCACTGTTGGCACAGAAGTGGTCACCGTTGCGGATTTCCAAAAACGCTTTGGCTGTGGAGTTGGGGATCTCGTTGTAAAACGGCGAGGCGTGCTGCGCCACCGGGGCCACTGCATCCAACTGACAGGCAATGATCAGTGTGGGCGTGGTGATTTCATCAAACGGATTGAAGCCACTGTACCACGGCGCTTGCGGAATAGCGGCCTTCAGGTAACGGTCGGTGGATAATTTCAAGGTACCGCCACCGCCCATGGACCAGCCAATGGCACCCAGGCGATTGGGGTCCACCATACCCTGGATGGCACTGCGGCTGGAGTTGCTTTGCGCAATCACGTAATCCAGGGCGGCACTCAACTGATTGGCACGGCTGTCGGGCTGGTCATAGATGCTGTTGGTGTCGATGGTGATCACCACAAAGCCCCAGGATGCCAGCCGGCCGCCCCACCACTCGATGGAGTTTTCATAGGACACATAGCCCGGGATCACGGCGATGGCGCCCATGGTGCCCTGGGTGCCCACCGGATAGTGAATGGTGCCGCCGCCAAAACCGGACACCCAGGAAGACACATTGATGGTGCGCACGCTGTAGGGGCCACGGTCCGCCTCCAATGCGGCCACGGTGGGGTCCGGCCCGCGCTGATAACAATCACCGCACCCGCCCGGCGGTTCCGGTTCGGGCTCAGGCGTGGGGGTGGGCGTGGTGGCGAACACCTGGAGGGAAAACACCGCCGCCAACAAAAACGTGAGAGGGTTACGCAGATCCTTTTTTATGCGCAGTTCAGTATTCATAATCGGGCCTTTTATTGTTGTATCGATGTTAGGCTTTAGCCGACAGGGCCCGGGCGGGCCACAGCCGATACTGCAAAGTCGTCAGAAGAAATGAATATCCATTTCGGGGCCGAATACTGACATGGAAAAAAGCGGGGTCGCGCTTTGGTTATCCCCGTTGACCCTTTTGCTGTGCATTTTGGCCGTCAGGGTTGGCGGGGGTTTTCTAGTATTAGTTTGGGAAAATCGGCGTCGAATTTGCCTCAACAAATGAGGGTCGCCTGCAACAACGGCGCTTCCTGCTGCGGACAGAGCGGGTTTTCCATGGATTGAAACAGGGCCAGCGGTTCGGCCAGGGTGTTTTCATCCAGGTCTGCCAGTGAGCAGTTGAAATTGCCTTTCTGCCACAAAATTGCAGACTCCAGCAGCGTGCCCATCACACTCCGGTCCCGTCGCAGTTGCGTTTGATGCTGCAGCAGGAACGCGCGCAGCTGCGCCACCAGTACGCCTTCCTCAATCACGGCATCGGCACCCAGGGCACTGATCACTCCGAAGGTGGCATTGATGATGAGATAGTACGCAAACAGTGCTTGCCCGTGCCCGCTTTCCATGTGGTTGTGGGTAGAGGCTCCCGGCTGCGCGCGATCCAGTTTGAATAATCGCAACCCCACCTCACTGAAACCGGAAGCCTCGCAATCCCGGAAATAACTGTGCACCGGTAATCCATCGCGCAAGCCCAGCACGATGTTCTGTTGGTGGGCCCCCAGCAACAGGCCATAATCCGCCTGCGCCAGCAGCAATGGCTTGATGGCCACGTCCAGAAACGCGGCGAACCACACCAGCGCCGCCTGCGCCAGATCCAGGCGCTGCTGCAGAGCCACCTCCTGCACCAGGGAGGTGAGCCGACAGGGCTCCCCCATGGGGTGATCCTGGGTCAATGCCGCCAGCACATTGTATTGCCGGTCCGCTTGCTCCCGGATCAGGTTTTCCCGAAACACCAGCATGCTTTCCGCCAGCGGTTCACCGGCATCATCCAGCAGGCAGACGTGGGCCGGCTCCTGCAGGATGTCGAACTGGGAAAAACGGCGCAGGAACTGCTGACCGGTGGCCGTGGCCAATGCCTTGCTGATCAGCACACCGCGGGCCGCCTGTTGCGGCTGCAGGTGGCGGACTGAGTTGGTGAGCCGCACACTGAGGGAGAACTTCAGCATATAGGGCGCCGCCTCCGCATAGAGCGAACGCATGGACGAGGTGGCATGCCAGCGTCGCCCCTGGGGCGGCAGGGCAATGATGTGATGGTCGGCGAACGCCTGTTGCAGGGCCGGGAGGGAACGCAGCCGCGCCAGTTGCCAGGGGTGGGCGGGGATCAGGGTATAACCATCCGGCACATCGTTGTAATCGGCGCTGAGCAGATCATCGGATTCGATCAGTTGCTGCACCCGCTGGCTCAGGGTCACCCCGTCGGCGCTGTGGTAATGCACACGCTCATGCCGCACCAGCATCCAGGCCAGGGCGAACCCCGCCCCCCCTTCCGGGCCGTACTGGACCGCTTCGGTCAAGGTCATGGGCTGGCGCACCTTCGGGGCCGGGTGCACAGCGTGCCCCGCCAACAGCGCCTGCTCCGCTTCCACAAAAGACAACGGCTGGCGGTAGAGTTTGTCCATCTCAACATCCCGCAACGCCAGCAGCATTTCCAGGTTACGGTGACTTTCGATGATGCGTTCCAGAAAACGGGCCATGGCGCCGATACTGCCGTTGGTCTGCAGGGACGCATTTTCCACCAGCATTTTGGCCAGACACAAAAACTTAACCCGTCGGCAATGGCCGTTGTCCACGAACTCGCAACGGGCCGGCATGACAAAGCGGTGACGACCGCAGCTGGACCAGTAGTCCACTCCCACCCACAGAGTCTGGCGCCCCATGGGGATCACCAGGACCTGTTCCGGGAAGCCCCCCAACTGCCATTCCCGCGGACTGGTCGCGAGGCGCCAGTCATCGAACTCACGCAGGTAGGCGTTTATGAAGCCGTTGGCAGAGAGGTAGTCTGCCGCGTCTGAGATAGAGGTATCCATGGCATGAGGTCCGTCAAGTGATCTGTCGGTTACGGGTAAGACCACACCATATCGCGCCCTTTGCCCAAATGCAAACGATTATCATTTATATTTATTGGCCAATGAGAATCAGCTTGCCGGTTTTGGCATCCCGATAGACCGTGCCAACGCTCTCCATGCCCTGGCCGGATGCCGCCTGCCCCTGCAGGGACTCCGGCAGCTCCACCAGTTCCTGCCCGCTACTCACTTCCACCGGCTCCAGTTTGAAGTGCTGACGCAGCGTCTGGTTTTGGGCGATCAGGGCGATCAACAAGCCCAGGGCAAACACCAGCATCACATCCATGATGTTGGCGAAACCGGACAGGGGGTCGGTGTCTTCCTGCTGGAAACGCCCCCCCGGGCGCAGTCGAGTGGATGCGCTGGAACGGGGCTTTTTTGCAGGGACGATCTCAGCCTTTGTCTCAGCCATAGCGACGCCCCTGCTCCAGCTGCTGCAGACAGGTTTCGTACCATCGCCGCCGCACCCGGCCCAGGCCATAACCCACCAATCCGATCAGCAAGCCCAGCACAGTGGTGTCGAAGGCCACGGTCATGGCGGTGGCCAGAATATCGATGTCGCCGCTGCCCAGGGCAGACAGCCCCGGCCCGAGGGGAATCAGGGTGCCCATCAGGCCCAGGATGGGGCCGCAACGGGCCAGCAAATCCACCCGTTCCAGGCGGCCCAGGGCATAACGTTCAAAACCTTCCACCCCACGGCCCTGCAGACGTTGCAACGCGCCGAACTTTTCCCCCAGGGCAGCGCCGGTTTCCCATAACACCGCCAGCAGACACACCGCCAGCGCCCCCAGAACCGGATACAGCAGCCAACTGACGAGATGGTGCAAAATGCCCAATGCCATTCCGTGAACCATGGTTTACCTCACTTGTGATTGTCTTGTTGATTGTCTTGGTGGTTATCAAGGCGATCGCCTCTGCGTATCTACGGTTACACCCGCCAACTGCGGCGGAAGCCCATCACCATCACGCCGATCATCAGCAGGGCCAACGCCATCAAAACCGCCCGCACCGGCGCTGAGGAAAGCGCTTCTTCCACCTGACTTGCCGACCCGGCATCGACGTTGGCATCCGCCGCCGTATCCAGCGTGATCTCGGTGACGCGGTGGATTTCCGCCGGCACTGGTTGCTGCAGGCGCGCGGCCTCCACTACGGCGTTGAATTCCTGCCATTGCTCCGGTGCCAGGAACCTTTCCAGCCAGGGCAGCATGGGGTGATCGGGATCGGTATGCCCGCTGCCCGGCAACCCGTTCGCCACCACCAGGCGGGCAAAGTCCCGGGCCAGCTGCTGTACCGTGGTGTCTTCCGCCTGCCAGAAGCCCTTGTTCACCGCCACCAGCATGATGGCCAGCATGTTGGATTTGACATGGGCGTTGTGCCCCTGCTCCAGAAACTGATCCAGCCCCAGATCATAGCGGTCGTCCAGATACACCTCTTTCACTTCCTGCCAGGCCCAGTCCCCCACCAGGGTGGGGTTGGTCACCTGCCAGCCCCACAGGTACTCCAGGAACTCATTGCCCATGGTTCTGGCGCCGGCGTAGCCATGATCCATCAGGCCGGTGAGCCATTGTGGATTGAGGAAACGCCCCCGCAGTTCCTGTCGCAATGCCACCCCCAGGGGCTGGGTGACCACCCGCTCCGGGTCCGCGTGGTTGATGACGAAATTATTGGGGGCGGTGCCGGTGAGGGTTTCTACCGCCAGGCTCAAGCCCCCCAGATAATCAAACGCATCGTTGTTGTCGATCAAGCCGTACAGATTGCTGGAACGACCGAAATAGGTATTTTCCACGTCCGCCAGCACATGCCGGAACGCGCCCTGGGCGGCGGTGCCAAAATGCTGCTGGTTAAAACCGTGGCCCAGGCGCCGCAGGTACACATCCGCCAGTTGTTGCCGTTGCTGCCAGGCACCGGAACGCTCCACCAGTCGGTTAATGCCGGCACCGTAACTGCCCGGGGCATCCCCGAACACCCGCAGGGTGGACAGCAGCGCCGCCTGCTCGGGGGTACGGCCCCGGGCCAGCCACTCACGGCTGTCTTTCACCCAGTGCGCCGCCAGCTGATTCTGCTGCAGGGACTCATTGCCGGGTTGTCGCAGCTTACCCAGGGGTTCCAGTGCCAGCTGCAGGGTTTGGGTCAGGGCCGGATGCTCCGCCACTATGCGCTGTGCTGACGCATCCAGCGCCATCAGCACGGCCTGGTCCAGCAACCGCATCTGGCGCGCGTACAGATCCCGAAACAAACCGGACGTGGTGAACACCATATCGCGCCGCACCCGGTCCGCTGCCAGGGTTTGCAGGCGCAGGCCTTCCACCAGCCCCCGGCTGTTCCACACCGGTTCCACTCCCAGCATGTCCAGGGCGAAGGCAATCATCACCCCTTCATCCCGCACCACATCCGACGCCCACAGCACTTGCGCCTCGCGCTTGTCCGGCTGCTGGGAATGGTTGGCGCGGGCATCCCGGGCCATGCCCTGCCCCAGTTCCCAGGCTACCGGGCTCGGTATCAGGCTGTTGTCCAGCGCGTAAAAGTTGCGGCCAGTGGGCAGGCTTTCGGGGCTGCGTATAGGATCGTTGCCCTTGCCGGGCTGCACATAGCGACCGTTCAACCCATTTAAAAAGGCACTCAATTCGTTGGCGGGAGATTGTTGCAGCAGGCGTTGCCAATCCTGTTTTTCATCCGCTGTGGACGGCGCCATGGAAGTAAGCATCATGTCCAACGCCGGCGCTTTCCAATCGCGGCCGAACACGTGCAATCCCATGGGCATAAAACGCTCCTGCAGATCCGTGAGGTAGTGGCCCACCTCATGCACCAGCATGTCATCGTCCACCTCATCGAAACCGATGCCCATCACCGACAATTCTGCCGACATGGCCTGGGCCAACTCATCCTTTAATTCCAACGCGTCCACCTTCTGGCGGATCTGCTGCACCAGGCGTTGGGTCAGCGCCTCGTTGTCGCTGCCGTGATGGGCTTCAAAACTCTCCACCAATTGCCGCAGTTGCAGCAGCTCGTCATACAACGGAGTGCTCTGCAGAGGGGGTGTCAAATGATCCACCATCACCGCCAAGCCACGACGCTTGGCCTGGATGCCCTCGCCCACACCGTCAACAATATAGGGATAAACCCCGGGAATATCCGCCGCGATCAGGCGGGAATAATCGTCCGTTGCCAAGCCCACGGAACGACGGGGCAGAAATTCGTAAGTGGAGTGACGTCCCACATGGACGATCACATCCGCTTTGAAGTGGTCCCGCAGGTAATGGTAATAGGCCAGGTATTGATGGGGCGGCGGAAACGCCAGGTTGGCGTGCAGCAGTTCTTCATTGATTTCCCAGCCCCGGGGCGGTTGCGGGCTGATGAAGACATTGCCGTACTGCAGACCGGGCAACAGGATTTCGCCCTGGTAAACCATCACGTTGCCGGGGGCGTTGCCCCAACCACCCAGCCCTTCAATGCCGGTTTGCTGCAGTGCCAGCATGATTTTTTCCGCCTGCGCCCAACAGTGTGTGGCGGCGTCATCGATGCTGCGCTGGTAGCAATCCTCCAGCTGACCCAACAAATCCAGGGCCCGCGCGCGGCCCTGGTGATCCACCCCTTCCAGCAGGTGCCGCATTTCCTCCAATGTGTGATCCAGATTGGCCTGGGCCAGTTGCGGTTGACCGGCGGCCAGTGCAGCCCGCAACTGTTCGTGCAACAGGCCGAACGGCCCGTGGATCATCTCTTTTTTCACGGTGTCCGGCAGGCTGTCGAAATAGCGTTGATATTGCTCCGGAGCCAGGCGCGTGATGTGCCCGCTCATCTTGCGCAATGCGCTGGCGTCGTTCGGCAGATTCACCCCGCGGGCCTGCATGTCGTCCAATAATGCAGCCTGTGACGGCGGCAGGGTACCGGTGTGGTAACCGGCCTGTTGCATGGCATTGAGCAGATGCCAAAGTGTGGCGGGCACATCCAGATTGTCGGCACCGATGTTGTGGCGCCCGGGCGGATGGTTGTAATACACGATGGCCACCCGCTTTTCCCCGTTGGCCAGTGACTGCAGGCGCTGCCAGCGGGCAACCCTGGCCATCAGCGTGGTGATACCATCCTGGTCGCTGGCCAGGGGTTGGATGCGAATCCCGCTCACCGGATCGGCCTGTTGCTGGCCGGCGGTGGCCACCACCAGCGGCTGGCTCGCCCCCTGCATTTCCGGCATGGAAACCTGGTAATACACTTTGTCCGCCGCCAGGCCATCCGCCGACAACTGCCACTGGGTCTGGGTGCGGTCACGCAACTTGATGGCCTTCATCACCGGAATGTTCAAGGCACTCAACCGGTTCGTGGCCTGCTCACGACCTTCGCCGCCGCCCATGACAAAATCCTGCAACATCACCAGCGCCACCAGCTGCGAGGCCACGCCCTGCAACTGCTCCAGCGCGGTGACACTGGCCTCTCCCCAGGCCGCCAGCCCCACCAGGCATTGCAGCTCACCCTGGCTTTCTGCTGCTTCACACAACGTGCGCAACAGCTCGGTGTCGCCGGGGCGGTCCTCGCCCGCGTGATCCAGAATCACCACCACCGGTTGTTCAGACAACAGCGGCAGGCGGCGATGATATTCGTTCCCATACCACCATTGCAATGACGGTTGCGCCTGGGCGGGTTCCACCGTCACCGCGGTTCCGGCCTGGTGTGCCATCCAACCCCACAGACGAACGACGTTATCAGCCCCGCCACCCTGCCAGTAACTGCGGGCCGTCAGCCAGGCCTGCTGTTGGGGATACTGCTTCAACAGCGGTGCCAGCCAGGCGCCGAGATCCTCATCCGCCCGCAAGGCCGAAAGGGTTTCCACCAACTCGCGGTCCTCAAACAAAAGTGCACCTTGATGACGGCTCAGGCGCACCAGCCGGTGGTCGCTGTTGAACACCAGCAGCGTGGTCGGCTGCACGCGCTGCACGTCGCTGGCAAACTCGCTGACGATGGCACCGAATAATCCCGCCGCCACAATCACCTGGGAACTGCTCATCAACTCACGACGCTGCTGCGCGGTCATGTCCAGCCATTGGGTATCGGTACGCGCCTGCAGCGCTATTCCCGGATACTGTTGCAGAAAGCGCTGGCTTGCCGCGGCGACGGTTTCCGCATTGCGCTGCGAAACCAGCATCAACAAGTGGCTATCGGCGGTTGCTGCCAACAGGCTGCTGGCGTGAAAGAGCATGCCGGCCAGCATACTGAGGTAGAAAAAAATGCGCATGGTTGTGCCTCAAGGAAACCAATTCAGACCTTAAGGGATTGCCGTACTGAAGCCGGAAGGGGGGAGTGCGAAAATTCGGCTGTCCAGTACCAGGTTTTCCCGCCCGGTGATGTAACAGTTATCGATCTGGCTCCAAGTATCTGGCTTATGCAGCGTTGACTCTGCAATAACAGTTGCGGGTACAGCCCCGGATTCACACCGGGTTCCTTGGTCGGGTCAGACAGTGATAGTCCAACCAGCCGAGATCGTGGACCACGTTATAGAGGTTTGCCGATGCGCTGTCAATGCATTAGCGGTTGGCCGGTATGGGTAGCAGGGGAAAGACTACGATGCACTAAAGCAGCGCTCGCACAAGCAATGCAGTTCAATCTGAGGTTGGGTGAGATGGTAACCGGCGCGCTCAATTTCGTCCGCCAGGGCAGCAATGATACTGGGTTCAATGCCAACCTCCTTAACATTCTGACAACGCTCACAAATCAGGAACTGAGGAACTTCATGTTGATGATCACAGGCTATGTGCTCACAGGCCGTGTATTTGTTGGCAGAATTCAGCTTATGCACCAGCGTTTCAGCCATCAAAAAGTCCAAAATACGATACACAGACATGGCCGGTATCGTTTCGCCGAAGGCACTCTGGTAATGTGTTGCCAGTTCATAGGCAGACAACGGCACCTCAGATTGCAATAACAACTGCAAAATGTGTTTGCGCTTTTCGGTAAATCGCGTCCCATGCTCCCGACAATGTTCTTCAGCACGATTCAGTGTTTTTTTTAACTTGGCCTTATTCATTCCTCATTCCCATCTACAAGCAGGGCTACCCATTGCGAGGATGCTCCAGTTCACGATATAGCGTATCGTTCATGGCGATAATATAGCTCACATCTGGGTGAAACGAAACTTTCCAGAAGCACTTGAACCGGCCTAAATAAGGCAATCCAACAACGCTCGCTCCCACTCCGCATCAAGCGTATCGTTGATGATTTCAACACGACTTTCGGTACACCCATCCAGCTGATGCTGAGACAGCGCGTCCAGAGTGAGATTGAAGCCAAACTGTCCTCTGTCAGTAATGAACACCGCCTTCATGCGCTCGACTTTCATTCCACTTAATAACAAGTATAACTTCTTGTAATCAAACCTAAGCTCCTGTGGGAAACGCCAACCGATGCTCCTATATCCCGCGCCTTCATTGATGGCAGAAGCGATTTGAAATGCCGGGAAGATCTTCTTGGGCAGAAGGTCATCCTCATTTCCTGCGTGCCTGGTACTCGGGCCAGGCTCAGCATGAAGATGAATTTCGGCGTTATGGCTGTGACCACAGGATGTCAACGACCTGGACGCGCGCCCCTCCAACCAGGACAGATCCATTACTCCCTGTTCAGTAAACAACACAGTTACGCCATGCTTTCCAACCTGCCTGGCGTATCGTTCCAATGCCGCCTCATCCTCAGGCTGATAGAGATCGCGCTTGTTGCCGACGATCAGGTCTGCGATGGAAATTTGCTGATTGAAGGTTTCATGCCCGGTGTAGCGCTCGTCCTTGAGCTTGCGTGCATCCACCAGAGTGACCACCTTCTGCAGGGCCAAGACCTCGTGATAATGATCCTCTGTAAGCACTTCAACCACCTCTGCCGGATGCCCCAATCCCGTAGGTTCAATCAGCAATCGATCCGGCCTGGCACGCGCCAGCAGCTGGTTGAGTACCACCTGCATGGGCACGCCCGCCGCGCAGCACATGCAACCGCCTGGCAACTCGCGAATAAATACACCGCCCTGCTCCGTGTACTGCCCCTGGAACAACTCACCATCGACCCCGATCTCACCAAATTCGTTAACCAACACGGCCCAACGTTCCGAGGCAGGTTTGTTTCTCAGCAAGTGAAGTATCGCGGAGGTTTTGCCAACCCCCAGAAAGCCGGTAATCACATGAGTGGGAACCCGCACGATCTGCGGGTTCCCGGTTGAACTTGTCATGGCTGGGGTGGCTCCTTTACTAACAATACTGCCTGGACACCTATGGTACCGCCAATAATTGAGTCAGTACATCATCGTAAAGGGTGAACAAATCCGTTGATGTTTCGCTACCGCCTACAGTAAAGGGCAAACTGACGACAGGAATCCCAGCACGATCACGTAGCCACAATGCACCTTTGTCGTCCTGGTAGTTAGCGATCAGCGTCATCATCGGAGCACTGTGCTTGTACGTGTTGAGTAACCTGGACAAGTGGGCACCGGTCGGGGGAATACCGGGTTTGGGTTCCAGGTCACCTACCGCCTCCACCTTGAGCCAATCCAACAGATAGCTCCAGTTTTTATGATGAACGAAGACCTTGACGCCTTGCAGAGATGCTGCCCTAGCCTCCCATCCGGTGATCGCATCGCTCCAGCGAGACGCAAACGCTTCGTAGCGACGCTGATAGTAATCGTCATTCTCAGGGTCGATCACTTGCAGGCGATCCCGGAATGCCACAGCGATCGTCAGCAAACGGTAAGGGTCCCAGTGCACATGTGGGTTACCGTCTGCATGCACGTCGCCCTGACTACGGTCAACACTGACAGGCTTTTCGATGAGGTCGACTTGCTCTGCCGCCAGAAAATAACCTGGTTGATCAGGTTGGATTTTTGCGTTGGTAGACTTCTGTAATAGCAGGGGCAGCCAACCCACCTCCAGTTCAGCGCCTGTACAGAACAACATATCCGCTCGGCGCGCCTTGACAATCAGGGACGGGCGCGCCTCGATATGGTGCGGGTCCTGAAACGCAGTGGTAGCCGATTCAGCCTTCACTTTATCACCCCCCAACGCCTGGGCCAATGCTGCCCATTCCGGTTCGCAGGCCAGCACCTCAACGTTGGCCGCAGCGGGGGCGACACCCAGCCAGGATATGAAAAACAACAGCACTGGCATTGCTTTAAAATTCATGAGCACCGTGCGCTCCTAATGACATTACATACTGTAGCGTGATGGCATCGTTGAGCTCATCGAACCCCTTGCCCTGTTGATTGGTGTATTGCAAACGAACCGTAGAGAAATGGGATGGCGACCACGCCAGCATCACGTTGCCCTCCTCCAATTGCTGATCATGAAAGTGATCTCCATGGACTTCTTTCAACTCCACATTGCCGTAGCGCACACCAGCGGACCATCGAGGATTGAAACGATACACCACCGACGCGTACCAACCTTCATTGAAATCATCATCGGTGGCATACTCATTCAAGTCATCCACATAAAAATATTCACCTGCCAAGATCAGTTGACCAAGTTGGGCATTGCCATGGGGCGCCCATTTCCAAACAGCATCGGCTATGAACATGTTCTCACCACTGTAGGCTGCGTCATGAGAGTGAGCGTGCCCGTCATGATCATGCCCATCCTCGCCGTCATCATGATCCTCGGCTTCTTCCACCGGATCGAGCCGGTTTTTGAGCCATGACACCCCCAACTGCCAACTGTTCGACCCCAAAAAATCTCCACCCCAACGTGAGTTAAGCGTATATACTCCGATGTCATCAGTGCTTTCGCCACCAGTCAACAGACGGCCATTGAACGCTTCCACACCCATACGCCAGTAGAACGGTGTCGGCAACAGCACGTTCATACGGACGCCATCATCAAAATAGTGCGCCCCCAGCAACGCTCGATACACCGCTGGTCGTTCGGTAAACAGATCACTATGGGTATGATGGGAATTCAGATAGCCAATCTGGGAGAGAAAACGACCAGCTCGAATATCCAGGCCCGCAGGCAATCCGATGGTATTGATATAGACTTCCTCCAACTCTACTTCTGTTGCGCCGGCATGACTTTCCAACACGGCGGATAAGCTCCCATAAAACTGATCATCCACTGCGCCCCGCATCGACAGCTCTGTATGACCGAGGCCAAAGCCACTTTCATACTCCGACAGCGCAGTATTTTCAGTTTTGTAGATGCCATCCAGAATCAGACTAATGTCCGGATTGAACGGGTTTGCGCATACACAACAAACCCACCCCGACAACAAAACGCCGGACAACCACCTCGTGTTTTGGCCCGACAAGGGCTTGCAAATTGTCATATCAATGCTGCTCAGGGAGCCCTAACCAGACCAGGTTTGAAGCTGTGAAATCCAGGGCCAGCGTTCTGATGGTAGCGCCGGTGACGCTGTTTACCTCAGCAACGGACTCGCCATGGGTGTTGAGCACATAGAGCCGGTTATCATTGAACGCTACGGCTACCACCGGGTTGATCACATCAGTGGTAACTGCCTCAGTCACCGCCACTGCTGGAGCAGCCGTCCAATCGGACTGGACGTCATACAGATAGAGATTGCCGTCGTTACCAAGAATGTAGAAAGCCGTTCCCGTCGCATTGAAGCCCTGGGACACACGCGAGACGCCGACCGGCAGCACCAATTCCTGATAGGGATCAGCCGCGTTAGTCATATCCATGACATAAAACTGGCTTCCGGCGACGCCGACAAACTCATCCACATCATGGTGTGAGTAGACTGAACCAATACGAGCGTCCGGCAACAAAGACGTGGGATTACCCAACTTACTGGCGGGATAACCCGGCTGAGACAGGTCCATCATCAACACACCATCACTGCAGCCAAAGACCACATAACGGTCGGTGGCAGCACTGCCGTGAAGCCCGGGACAGGGTTCTTCATAGCGCTGTTCATAACTGAAAACACCGCCAGCATACTGATACCGTTCCACAGCAGCAGGCAATGTAGTGTCAATTATGGAAGGATCACGATAGGTTACAAACAAGCGGTCTCCAACCAGCTTGGCCACACCGTGCATGTTATTCGTCAAACCCAGCTCTGCATCCATCTGACCTGCAGAGATGCCCGCCTCAGACAGCAACATAACGGACGACGCAAGGCCCGCTTGCGCATCGTTGAAAATCGCTGCATGGTCAGCGTGCACGGTGTAATGGGTGGGCCTGCTACCGTTAAGAGAAAAATTCAACATCGACGGGTCCTCTGCGTACTCATGCATATGGTCGCCGTGGTCTTCCACATAGAGTCCGCTGTCTAAAAAGGACACCAGCCCTTCTGTGCGCTGTAGAATAACAGCAAAACGCTGCCCCGGACTGGCGTAAAGCCGCGGCGCCTCCCCGGTTATCGGGTAACTGTCCAATACCCTGCCGCTGCTCAGATCCAGCACTTTGAGAGCAGCATTGTCTTGATCATAAAGCACCAGCCTTCCGGCGGACTCCACCTCGGTATCCGTATGCCGATGATCTGACCCTTCTCCGTTTGATGAAGAGCCGCCGCCGCAACCAGTGAGCAGCAGACCCGATGTTGATACCAGCAGGGCCATTTTCCCCAAGAATTTGTACTTACTCATATTTGGTCTCGCAATTGACATGAAAGTGTTGATTGACTTTGCTGATGCAGCATCAGGCCACGACTTTATTTAAGATATGTTATATTGTATCTTTTGCAAAAGTAAATACACTTATATCACTTACCTTGGTTTGCGAGTAGCCACTACTCAATGGAGTTCACCCCATGACTCAACTGCCTGTGACCGTGCTTTCCGGTTTTCTTGGCGCCGGAAAAACAACGGTTCTCAGCCATATCCTCAATAATCGACAGGGCAAACGGGTAGCGGTTATTGTTAACGATATGAGCGAAATCAATATCGATGCCGCCATTGTTCAGAACGAGGTTGCGTTAAGCCATAAAGAGGAAAAATTGGTGGAAATGAGCAATGGCTGCATCTGTTGTACCCTGCGCGAAGATCTACTGCTGGAGATCAACAAGCTGGCCAAAGACGGCAGGTTTGACTACCTGGTAATTGAATCGACGGGCATCTCTGAGCCCTTACCGGTTGCAGAGACCTTCACCTTTGCTGATGAAAACGGGGTATCACTCTCGGATGTGGCAACGCTGGACACCATGGTCACCGTGGTAGATGCCGTCAACTTCTTGCAGGATTACTACGGCGCCAAGCACTTGCGGGAAACCGGGGAATCTCTGGGTGAAGAAGACGAACGCAGTGTAGCGGACCTGCTGGTTGATCAGGTTGAGTTCGCGGATGTGCTTCTGATCAGTAAAACGGATTTGGTAGAAACGTCTGATATCGAGCACTTGATCGCCGTTCTCAAAACGCTCAACACCCATGCCGATATCATTCCCATCAGCCAGGGCAAAGTGGATGTTGACGATGTACTCAATACCGGCCGTTTCAATTTTGCTCGAGCGCAACAAGCCCCAGGATGGCTCAAAGAAATGCGTGGGGAACACGTGCCAGAAACCGAAGAATACGGAATTGGCAGTTTCAGTTACCTGGCCCGGCGCCCGTTCCATCCGGAAAAGTTCTATCAGTTTCTCCACAACACCCAGGCGTATGGAAAATTGATCCGCTCCAAGGGTTATTTTTGGCTGGCCTCGCGCCCGGAGTTCGCCGGCCAGTGGAGCCAGGCCGGAGGCATCGCACGCCATGGTTTCGCGGGTATGTTCTGGAAATCCGTTCCCAGAAAACACTGGCCGGCCGATGAAGAACACCTGGCCTCGATCCAAAAGCACTGGGTCGAGCCGTTTGGTGACATGCGGCAGGAATTGGTGTTCATCGGTCAGGGCCTGGATCGAGCGGCAATAACGCAAGCCCTTGATGATTGTCTATTATCAGAAAACGAGTTATTGAAAGGTAGGGATTATTGGGCAACCCTGAGTGATCCGTTTCCTCCATGGAATGATGCGACGTGATTTTGCACACCAGCCTCGGCATCAATCCGTTACCCTGACTGCCCCGGCGACCGGTACCAGGCAATCGAATCGAGCACGGCATTGAACGTAATGCGCCCCAGCACTTCACCAAAGAGAACGTGCTTGCCACAATAATGCACCCGCTCCTGGCCACGCCCGGACACCACGACCACCGCGTCCGTACCGGTACCGGTGGCCAGCGCCCCGGACACGGGACTGCTGATGCCCGCCGTCACCAGGGCGGCGGTTTTTGCCTCGGTGATCATCTGCACGGCCTCCACCATGGCGGAGGTGGACAAGGCAACAGAACACAGCAATATAGTATTAATGGTGCCGATTTCGATGCTGCCAACGCCATGCGGTTCAGCCGCCGTCAACATCGCGCGATGCTCAGCAGCGTCGCCAACCCGGCGCGCATTATCCAGACCACAGGTCACCAGCACCGCCAGTTCAACCCCTTGCACCACCTCCCGGCGGTAACGCATGGAATCCATGGACGCCGCCGTCATCATGCCCACCCACTGGCCACTGTCTCCGTTACTGTCACTGTCACCGCCAGCCAGCCTGGAAGCAACCCCGCGCAGGGTATCGGCCGGGGACTCATCACCTCCGAAATGGCGCGGCACCTTGAAGTTCAACACATGTTCCGCCTCAACCAGGCCTCCGTTCAGAACAGCGGAACTCAACACCCGGTGCCGGCCATCCAGCAGCTCCACCCACAGGTAGTCCGCAGTGTGGTTCACGCGATACCAGGTTGGTGGGTCGAATTCAGACATGAATACGCTATTCCTTATGTACAGCAAATCGGGGCATCGCTACGCCAACAATGAGCACGCGCAGGGTTAAGGTTCAAGAAAGGATAAAGCTTACCGGGAAAGGCCCGCGGAGTCTTGCGATACCTTCCCCGGTATTGATGCCCGTCAGAAGGAAGGGCCGGATTCGTACTGCAAGCCTTTGCTGCCGGCCTGGGAACGAATGGCTTCATAGATCTTGCCATCCAGGGATTGTGCCACGTCATCGGATTTCAATTGAGCCGCGATATAGGCCTGCCGCTGCTTGCCCAGCTCGGCGATTTCAGCCTGCAGCTGCTGACGTTTCTCTGCGGTTTGCTGCACCTGCTTTTTCCGTTCATCCTTATCCAACCCAAGCAGAGGCTCCGGCAGGGATTGCTCGGGCACTGCATCCAACTCCACCCGCCCGCTGGCAACATCCTCCACCAGTTCGCTGTCGGCAAACAGGTTGTCGGCGCCCGCGGCCTTGGTATTATACTCTGCCCGCTTGGCCTGCACTGACGCCGGAACCGAAGCGAACAGTTGCCGGGAGGCCTTCTCTTTTTCTTGCAGGCGCTGACGCTTTTCCTCGCTGCCGTAGAACAGTTTGGTAGCATCCAGCTCCCGTGACAGCCGGGCGATTTGCTCATCAAATGGGGTGGTCACAGCGATCGCGTTACCTCCCTGCTCCACCTGGAAGAATTCGCCCTGATTCAAACTGGCAATCTGCTGCCACACTTTGCGGGTATCGGCCTGATTCCCCGCCTGAATACAGTTCACCACGATGCCTTTGGCTCTGGCCTGCTCAATGATCGCCGGGTACTGGGGCTCGTCGGCGTAATCCATGTGGGGCGGCGCATCCCCCACCAGAAAAATCACTTTGTAGGTTTGTTCATCCTGGCTCCAGGCCATGTTGTTCACCGCCGCGTGCAGTGCCGCGTTCACACTTTCCGGGCCATCGCCACCGCCCTGGGCCTTGAAGTTGGACAGGGCAAGGTACATGGCGTCCAGATCCTGGGACAGATCCAATGCCCAGGTGACATACGCATCACCCCGGTCGCGAAACGCCACCAACCCCATCCGCATGTCCGGCTCGGGGTCGGCGGACGCCATGGAGGAGGCAATAGACCAGATGTTGTTTTTGGCGGCGTCGATAAGTCCGCTCATGCTGCTGGTGGTGTCCAGCACAAACACCACTTCCACCTGGGGCCGCTGGTTTGGGTGAAGGATGTGGCCATGGGGCTGGTGAACAGTAACCGGATCTGCCGGCAGTGACTGGGGCGGATTAGCCATCGGCGTATGAGGTATGGGCTCAACCACCAGGTTCATGGCGACGGCAGCCGCCGTGCCGAGCCCAAACAGACCGGCCAGAAGTAGAGGTTTCATGGTAATAGGCATGGTAATTCTCCTTGTATCGATTTCGAGTGAAGTGATTACGAGTGACGTGATTGCAGTTGACGCAGTGCCAGTTCCGCGTTGCCCCTGGCCAGGTCGAAGCGATTTACAGCCTGGGCACCGTGGCCAGGAGAACCCGCGGCGGGAACCAGGAACAACAGGGCCTGAATAAAGAAGTAGGTCCACAGGGTGAGGGCCAGGGAGTGGGTTTGTTGTGCAACCCACAGGGACAGCATCAGCGCTGCCAGACTGGTGCCACCGTCCAGCAGGGCTTTCACCACCCGATACGGCCCCTGGGAATAACGCAGACCGCTGCGGGTAAGCCACACCACCATCGTAAACGCCAGTGCTGCAGCCAGGGCTCCACCGCCCAACAGCAGCAACAACAGAGTGACGGCACTCCAACTCAGCACCACCCAGGCGATTCCGCGACGGCTGCCGTGGCAATACAGCAACCAAACCAGATAGCAACCCGCCAATACCACCAGCACCGCCAGCAATGCCATCCAGGACAATAGCCAGGTTGCGGCCAGATAGAACAGGCCGCATCCCAGGCCACTCATCAGGAGGGCGAACCCGATGTTCGCCAGAAGGCCATTGCGGTTCATTGGGCACCTTCCTGATCAGTTGTGTTTGAGTGGGGCTCATCAGGGTGCGACTGCGCGGCTCGCGTTTGGAATTGCGCTTTGGCCCGCAACAGTGCCACCTCCACCTCAGCGTCGGTGACGGTGTCCGAAGCCGTTGTCACACTCGGGCCCACTCCGCGTTTATTGACATCCAGTTGCTGCGCCTGTAGCCGAATCCGTTCCAGCTCCGAACGTTGTTGCTCAACCTGCGTGGCAACGCGTTGGTGCTGTTTCTGGTTGGCTTCCAGCTGCAGCACACCGTCTTCCAGGTTGCGCTGCAGCACCAGCTGTTTGCGCAACAGCGCTCGGGCCAGATCGTCATTGTGCTGGGCCAGGCACAACGCCAGATCATCCTGCAGTTGTGCCAATTCCTGTTGCTGCCGCTGCCTGGATTGCTGCAACCGGGCATTCTGCCGTTGCAGTGTGTCGGCCTGATCCATCAGCACCCGGTGTTCCGCCTCCATTTCCCGCAACGCCTGTTTCAACAACAGGTCCGGTTCTTCGATCTGATCCAACAGGCCATGCAGATCGGCTCTGAACAGTCTTGCCATCCGGCTTAATACGGTCATGTAAATTCTCCCTGCGCCAGTTTGTGTTGTTGAGATGTTGTGAGTTAAGTGTTTCGGCATAGAGACATCCTAGGCGTTGTCCAGCGCAGACATCAGGCACAGTTTGGTAAAACCTGTGGCCCGTGGGTTTACAAAAAGTTTACGTGCAGGCATCGGGCTGGCTTGCTAGGATGATGAGAAGATTTGCAATGGAGAACAGCAGTGCCGCACAAGCCCAGATTACTGGTGGTGGAGGACGAACCGGCCATCCGCACCGGGCTGGTGGACGTATTCACCTTTCATGGCTTTGACGTGGACTATGCCGAAGACGGTGACAGCGGTCTGCACAAAGCCTTGAGCGGAGCCTTTGACATGATCCTGCTGGACGTCATGCTGCCCAAACAGGACGGTTACAGCCTCTGCGCCGCCATTCGGGAACAGGACCGCAAACAGCCGGTGATCATGCTCACTGCCCGCAATACCGATGAAGACATTATCCATGGCCTGTCCCTGGGCGCGGATGACTATGTGGCCAAGCCCTTTTCCATCACACAGCTGGTGCTGCGAGTACAGGCGGTGTTGCGGCGTTCCGGCTTTGAAGAACAGACTGATCATTTAATTCATCTGGCCAACGGCACCACCATCGACAGCGTTAATTTGTGCTGCCAGCAGAACGATACCACCACCGCTTTCACCAAACGCGAAATGGAAATTCTGCAGTACCTGCATCGACACAATGAGCGGCCGGTGCCACGGGAGGAGTTACTGCACAAAGTCTGGGGCTACGATCAGACCCTCAACATTGAAACCCGCACGGTGGATATTCACATCGCCAAACTGCGGCGCAAACTGGAAGCCGAGCCCAAGCATCCGCAATGCCTGATCACCGTACGCGGCGGCGGTTATAAACTGCTGTCCACCACAGGTCCGGTTTAATGCCCAAACCCCGCGCCCATCCATTCCGGCACTGGAGTATCGGCCGCTTACGGTGGGTACTGGGCATCTCGTTTATTCTGTTGGTGATTCCCACCATTGTACTCAGTCTTAAAGCCCGTCAGCAGATCAAGTGGGAAGCCCTGTATCAACAACGGCAGTTGGCCGAGGAGCTGGCCCGCAGCATCGACGGTGCCCTGCAACGTTGGCTTCGAACCGAGCTGCAGAGAGCGGCGGATGAATACCAGTACCTGTTGGATCAAAAGCAAGCTGGCGCCACCCGCTACCTGCAACGCTCGCCCCTATCACAAACACCCCAGTCACAGTGGCCAGACGGCGACGCCGCCCCCGGATTGCTGGGCTATTTTCAGGTCAACAGCGAAGGCCAGCTCAGTACCCCTCTGTTACCTGACAGTGAGACCGAAGGGCTTTCCAGTGGCTTGACCCGGGAGGACCTGCAGCAACGCCAGCTGGTGAAACAGCGGATTGAATCCGTGCTGGGAGAAAACCACCTGGTAGCCCCCAGCGACAGCGATGCCCCGGCCCCACAACAGGCGGTTCCACCCGCATCCGCTGCAGCGCTTTATTCCCAAACGTATCAGTCCCAAGGAAGCAATTCCCAGACCCCATTTGACCAGCTGAATCAAAAACAGGATGCATCCCGCCAGGCTAAGACCCTGAGCAAACGCTCCAACCTGGGCAACATTGCTGAACTGGAGCTGGAGCGCGCTTTTGCAGACCAAGAGTCGGACGCCGTGCCCGCCCAACGGGCGCGCAAGAAAGCGTTGGCAGAGGAAACCAAAACCGAGTCACTATCCGAACCGCTATCGGCCAACGCCGATCTGGCGGAAGCCGTACCATCCGCAACGCCCATCACACTGTTCAACAACACCACCTCCAACTTCAATCTTGCCCTGCTGGAAAGCGGACACCTGATCCTGTTTCGCAACGCCTGGGTCAATAATCAACGTCTGATCCAGGGCCTGCTGATTGACCAGCAGGCGTTTATCCAGGCCGCTATTCAACAGGCCTTTGAACAAAGCCGGCTTTCTGACACCACCAACCTGGTGATCGCCTATCAGGGCACGGTGCTGAAAATTCTGTCGTCGGAGCAGTACCGTCGCCGCACTTTGAACTATACCTCTCTGGCGGCTCAGGATGTGAAAGGCACACTGCTGCTGCAGAGTGCACTGTCGGGCCCACTGGCGGAGCTGGAGCTGGTGTTCAGCGTCAACCGCTTACCGGATGGTCCAGGCGGCACCATCATCACCTGGGCCAGCCTGCTGCTGTTGGGTCTGCTGTGTGTGATTTTTGCATTGCTCCACCACTTTGGTGTGCGCCAGATTCGCCTGCTGCAACAGCAGCAGAATTTTATCGCCTCCGTCAGCCACGAACTTAAAACGCCGCTTACCTCCATCCGCATGTTCAGTGAGATGTTGCGGGAGGGATGGGCACCGGCGGAAAAACAGCAGGAATATTTCAGCTTCATCTCAGACGAAAGCGAGCGCCTCAGTCGCCTGATCAACAATGTTTTGCAACTGGCACGCATGGAGCGGCAGGAATTACAGCTGGACATCAAACCGGTTTCCGTAACTCAGGTGATCGACCTGTTGCGTTCACGCCTGCAATCTCAGGTGGCGGCCACGCCCTTCAGCCTTAACCTGCACACCCAAGCCATCACCGGGCAGACCCAGCTTGCCCTGGATATGGACGCCATGATGCAGATCATGATGAACCTGGTGGACAACAGCCTGAAGTTCTGCAAACACGCCGCCCACAAAAGTATCGACTTGACGGTGCGCCAACAACGCCAGGAGGTGATATTCGAAATCCGGGATTACGGGCCCGGCATTGCGGCTGCCGAGCAACACCGCATCTTTGACCTGTTCTACCGCATCGGCGATGAGCTGACCCGTTCGGCCCAGGGCACCGGCATTGGTCTGGCCCTGGTGCAGCAACTGGTGCAGGAAATGGGTGGCCGGATCACCTATTACCAACCGGAGCAGGGCGCCGGTTTCCGACTCAGTTTTCCCTGCCTGGCCGCTCATCCAATGCCATGAACCAATAAAAAAGCCCCGTACCATAACGGTACGGGGCCACGCCTAAACCACACACTGGTGGTTAAAAAACGCTAGGGCTCTAGGGTAGAGTATTGCCCAGCACTTCCCGGTTGTAGATCAGTTCGCCGTTGCTGTCGGTGCCAATGATGCGGTAGCGGATGGCAGTGGCTTCACACTCCGGCTCCAGGCAGTAAGCATCGTAGAAACCGCCAGTGATGGAGCCGCCGGTCAGATTCAGGCGCATCACGATGTAACCGGATTTGCCGTTGCACTGGAACTGGATGGGCGATCCGGTGTTGAGCGGGCCGGTGGCGCTGGAGTTCAACACGCCGGACGCCGAACCATTACCCAGGCAACCGTCCAGCACAGCATTGGTTGCGGTAAAGGTCATCAACGCGGTGGGCGGGAAGAAGGAATTCACGGTGGCTTTCCAATTGGCCGAGCCGGATTCCAGATCAGAATTGGCGGCATTGATGGTCCAGTTGAAGGTGCCATCCGGCTGCTGACAGCCGTTGAACTGGCACTGCATGATTTCCATCAATTGGTCCAGCAAATCCAGGTAATCGTGGAAGAAGCGGTCGGTCCCCACATACTCCGGATCATCACAGGCATCGCCTATGCCGTCGCCATCCGTGTCAGCCTGGTCTGCGTTGGCCACAGCAGGACAGTTGTCCACATCGTCTTCCACGCCATCGCCATCGGAGTCAAACAGCGAGTCGCAGGCATCACCGATGCCATCGCCATCACCGTCTGCCTGACCGGGATTAGGCGCAACGGGGCAATTATCCAGTTCGTTGTCCACACCGTCGTTGTCCAGATCCGGATCACAGGCGTCACCAACATCATCACCGTCGCCATCGGCCTGGTCGGTGTTGGCCACCGCCGGACAGTTGTCCACATCGTCTTCGATGCCATCGTTATCCAGGTCCACATCACACACATCGCCCTGGCCGTCGTCATCGCTGTCCGCCTGATCCGGGTTGTAATCCAGGGGGCAGTTATCATTCAGGTCCACCACGCCGTCACCGTCAGAATCGGCGCCGCCGGGGCCACCCTCACAATTGAGGAAGAACAGTGCATCACGATTATGCAGAGTGGCACCCCCCAAAGGGGACTCCTGCCATTCAAACGCCAGGCTCACCTGACGCAGCACTTCAGTGCCGCTTTCACCGTTCGCACAGGACAGATCAATGCTGCCGGAATAGGTTTGCGTGGTACCACCACTGCAGTCACCGCCGGCAAAACTGACTGCGCTGCCATCGGTGGTGTAACACACCGTGCGGCCGCCAAGTTTGCTCAAGGTAACGGAACCAGTGTCGCCTTCGAATTGTGTATTGGCCGGAGGATTAACAAAAATGTCTTCGTTGGTGGGCGCCTTTTCACAAGCCGCCATAAACACGGACACAAGCATTAAACCGGAAACGCGCAGCGCCCGGTTTCCCCCTAATCCTTCAGGAATTGGAAATTTCATTTGCAGATCCTTTCGTTGTGTAATCGTTAAAGTGTGAAATCGTCGAACTGGAAAAGTATTATGATTATGGTGACACCCCAAGGATGCGATTCGATTCTGGCACAGCCTTTCTGCCGGGCGTTACTACTTAAGTTGCATTGACACTGCGGCACCGGCTATGGTTTAAACACAGCTATAAAAGCCCTTTTAAATAGATAAATACACGTGACTGAAAATCTGACTTGCACCTTTCTGGTGATCGACGATCACCCGGTATTCCAGGATGGGATTGCCGTTATTCTGAGTACCCTGCGCCCGGATGCCACCATTGTTTCTGCCCTCAACGGGGCCGACGGTGTCCACCAGGCTGAACAGCGGCCGGATCTGGACTGGATTTTTGTCGACTATCAACTGCCGGATTGCGACGGCCTCAGTATTCTGGAGAAACTGAACCGCCTGATGGTGACCGCCCCCATTGTGATGATGTCCGGTGTCGATGACCTGGAACTGGTGGCCAAGGCTATGCAGCTGGGGGTAAGTGGTTTCATCCACAAGTCCGGCGGCAAGCAGGTGTTCAAGGATTGCCTGGAGACCATTGAGCAGGGCAAAGTGTATCTTCCCGCCGAAACTCAGGTGCGATTGGAACATTACCGGCATACGGTGGGGCGTCAGACCGAATCCATTCGTAAGCAACTGAGCAGCCGCCGCATGGATGTGTTGCTGTTGGTGGCGGAAGGCTATTCCAACCAGGAGATTGCCAACTCACTGTCCATCACCGAAGCCACGGTAAAATCCCACGTATCCGCATTGATGAGCATTCTCGATGCCGACAGCCGCTACCACTGTGTGGCGGAAGCGCGCAAGTTAGGCCTGATCAAATAGGCTAAGCGTGCAGCAGTTGCCGCATCACTTTGCGCAGGTGCACCGGTTTCACCGGCTTTTGCAGCAGAAACAGACTGTGTTCGCGAATGCGCTGAATCAGTTCCGGGCTGGTGTCACCGCTCATCAACAACGCCGGCACCGGTTGTTGCAGGCACTGCTGCACCGACCGGATCACCGACAGCCCGGTGCTGCCACCCAAATGGTAATCCGATAACACAATGTGCGGCGGCGCGCTGGCATCCACATGGGCCAGGGCCGCTTGCTCGCTGTCCGCCATCAGCACTTCACAACCCCACTCCCGCAGCAGACTGCAGGTGGCTTCCAGCAACGCGGGCTCGTCGTCCACCACCAGCACCCGGCACCCTTGCAGGGAAACACCGGACAACTCCTCTTTCTTCGGCAACGCCGCCGGGTTACCCCGCGGCACCACCAGGGTGAAGGTACTGCCCTGCTGCGGCACGGATTCCAGCTGCAAATCCAGATGCAGCAGCTCCACCAAGCGCTTGACCACCGCCAATCCCAGACCCACCCCCTGCTGACGCAAGCGGTGGCGGTTGGAAACCTGATGATACTCGTCAAAAATCCGGGCCTGCTCTTCCAGCGGAATGCCAACACCGGTGTCCTGTACCAGAATCATCACTTTGTCCTGCAGCAACTGCAGCCGCAGTTCAACGCTGCCAGTTTCCGTGAACTTGACCGCATTGGAAATCAAATTACGCAGAATCCGCCCCAGAATCAGCGGGTCGGTATGCACCACACAAGGGGCAGACTGCAGGTGCAGACCGATGCCTTTGGCTTCCGCCGCCGACTGAAACTCCCGCACCAGGGATTGCAGTATGTCGTTGAGTTCCACATGCCCCAGGCTCACATTCAGGTCATTGGCTTCCAGGCGTGACAAATCCATCAGTGAGTTGAACATATCACTCAGGGCGTCGTGGCAATGCACCCCCTGCTGAATCAGGCTTTGTTGCTCCGGCGCCTGCTGCCGGGCTTTCAGCTTCATGCTTTCCAGAATCAGGCCCAGCGCCTGCAGGGGTTGCCGCAAATCATGACTGGCCACCGCCAGGAAACGGGACTTGGCCCGATTGGCCGCCTCGGCTTTTTCCTTAGCCACCGTCACCTGCTCCAACAATTCCCGATTCTGGAAATCCATGGTGATGGACATGGAAATAATCTGGTTGATCTTGGCGCTGATCATCACAAACGCCGTCAGGCAGGCGACGCCGAGCAACGCCGTGGCATTCAACCCCAGCAGAAACAGTTTGACGATGAGCAGGGCCAGCGCCGGCACGATAAATGCCAGGTACGCCGGCAGATAGGCCGCCAGCGCCGGCAACGTGGAGGCACACATCCCGGCCAGGGCAATGGAGACAAAAATAACGGATTCGGTCTGGGGCTCATTCATAAACCAGATGGGCACCAGCCCCCAGAGTGCACCGGCATAGGCCATGCCCATCACCAGCAATGGTTTCATGCGGCGGTAGTCACCGTGTTGACGGGCCTGCATCCAGAGTCGGTCCAGGGTCACCAGGCGCACCCCGTGACTGAACAGCACAAGCGCCATCCAGGCCACCGAGAGCAGGGAGTGGGTGGCGAACCAGAGCACTCCGGTGGTCACCACCACAGCGGCCGTATGGGGCCAGGCGGTGACCCTCAACTGATCAAAGACGTAATCGATTTGCGCTTCTTTAACGGCGGATTTCGCGTACTGCATGGTTTTGCTGTTGGTGTATACCCCGGGAATGGGCCCATGCTAGCACGAAGCAGGGTTTATGTATCCAGCGGCTTCCGCTCCCGGCGCAACGCCTCCCGCTGACGGCGCAAACGGGGGTTATCCGGCTCGATTTCCATGGCGGTGGCAAGGATTTCCAACGCCTCCAGGTGACGCTGGTGTTTCCCCAGCGCTGTGGCCAGCGCCATCAGGGCCGCCACACAGCGGGGCTTGTGGGACAGGCAACGCTGGGCCGCCCGCGATAACATGACGTAGTCCTCCAACGCTTCACAGGCCTCGAACAACGCCAGCCAACCGTCCAGATAATCCGGCAATTGCTCCGTCAGCTGCTGGGTAATCACTTTCGCTACCGGCCACTGCTGTTGTTGACCCATCATCTTGGCGAATGCCACGGCCTGCAGCGCCGACATGACCTTGCTGCCGCGACCGGGGAGGCTGAATTCGATGGGCTTGCTGTCGTTTTTATCGTTACTGCTCACGGGTTTCACTTCGCTTATGGGTCTGGCTCAAGGGTCTGATGAGCCAGTATACCCCCAATATGAAACTAAGTGCGTTCGGCCTGCGTGACCGGAGCCGCTTGATTCAGCGCTCATATCCGATAAAATGCCCGCCCTTGGTCCGCTTACTTGACCAAAAACCCCAACACAACGCCCTGGATTTACGCTCCAGACAGCGAGGACAATATGAATCAAATCCCATCGGGCGCCACCATTGTGGTGTGCGCACTGTATAAATTCGTCACCCTGGAGCAGTTCGAGCAACTGCGCCAACCCCTGCTGGACGTCATGCTGGAACAGGATGTAAAAGGCACCCTGCTGCTGGCCAGTGAGGGCATCAACGGCACCATCGCCGGCACCCGCCAGGGCATTGATGCCGTATTGCAGCACCTGCGCAGCGACCCCCGGCTGCAGGACCTGGACACCAAGGAATCCTTTGACGAGGAACAACCGTTCTATCGCACCAAGGTGAAACTGAAGAAAGAAATCGTCACCATGGGTGTGGAGGGCATCGACCCCCAGCGCGTAGTGGGCACCTACGTCAAGCCCCGGGACTGGAACGCCCTCATCAGTGACCCGGACGTTCTGCTGGTGGATACCCGCAACGACTACGAAGTGGAAATCGGCACCTTCAAGGGCGCCATCGACCCGCACACCAAAACCTTCCGCGAGTTTCCCCAGTACGTGGCCGAGAACCTGGACCCCACCCGGCATAAAAAAGTCGCCATGTTCTGCACTGGCGGCATTCGCTGTGAAAAGTCCACCGCCTATCTGAAGGAACAGGGTTTTGACGAGGTCTATCACCTGGAAGGGGGCATCCTCAAATACCTGGAAGAGGTGCCCGAAGCCGAGTCCCTGTGGCAGGGTGAATGCTTCGTATTCGATAATCGCGTGACCGTGGATCACCAGTTACGCAAAGGCAACTTCGACCAGTGCCACGCCTGCCGTCGCCCCATTACCGAAGCAGACAAACTCTCCCGCTACTACCAGGCCGGGGTCAGCTGCCACCACTGCTATGACGAATACTCAGAAGAGCAGAAGCGTCGTTTTGCCCAGCGAGAAAAGCAGATCAAACTGGCGGAGAAACGGGGGCAGCAGCACATCGGTGGCGACCAGCGCTCCCTCATCGCGGAACGCCGGCAACAGAAGCTGGCAGAAAAAAATGCGCAACGGGAACTGGATCGCGAGCGGGATCAACCCTGAGCGCAGTGCCGGGCGATCCCGGCACGGTTAACGGATACGGGCCATCATGGAATCCGGCGGTACAAAATCGCCGGTCACCGGAAAATGCACAATGGCTTCCAGGCCGCCGCCGTCCCGGTTGCGCAATTGCACCCGGCCGTGGTGCATGTCCACGATCCGCTTCACGATGGCCAGGCCCAGGCCGGAGCCTTTGCTGGTCCGGCTTTGATCCCCACGGGCGAAGGGTTGGAATAATTCGTACATTTCTTTTTCTGTAAGCCCACGGCCGCGGTCCGCCACCACCACGCAGATCTCACCGTCCTCCATGCCGCTGCGCACTTCCACTTCACCACCACCATGACGGATCGCGTTGCCGATCAGGTTGGCGAACATGCGCTTCAGCGACAACCGTTTCAGGGAGATGCCCGGCAACTCATGCAACAGGGTCCGGATGGCACGGCCTTCTGATTCAAACTGCGACACCACCTCCACGATCACCTCGTTGAGGTCGCCCACTTCCGTTTGCTCATCACTGCCATCCCGCACGAACAGAATGAACTGGTCGAGGATGGCGTTCATGTCCTCAATGTCGCGCACCATGCCTTCGGTAAATTCCGATTCCCCCAACAATTCGGCCGTCAGGCGCATGCGGGTCAGGGGGGTGCGCAGGTCATGGGAAATGCCCGCCAGCAACAACGCCCGCTCCCGGTCCACCCGCTGCAGGTTGTCACTCATCTGCAGAAACGCCTTGTTCACCGCCCGAATCTCCCGCGAGGTGTTCTCCAGCAAATGGCTTTTCAACGGCTCACCACGACCAATACGCCGGGCTGCCGTTTCCAGGTTTTTCAGGGGGCGGTTCAACTGCCGCACAAAGAACGTGCCCAGCACAAAGGCCAGGGCCGGTGTGCCGATCAGCCAGGCCAGAAAGGCAATGGCCTCATAGCGCCCGACATTCTCCAATGGAAAGCGCACCCACAGGTCACCCAGCTGCTGGGTGCTCACCCACAGCCCGGGTGTGGGATCAAACCCCAACCGCACTTCACCGCCCTCACCGATGCGGCTGCGCATGGGGTCCACAAACAGGCGCCCGAACAGGCCTTCGCTCTCCGGTGGAATCAGCTCGGGATCGGCGGTTATGTCGATTTTATGCTGCTGTTGCAGCCGCTGCAGCAGTTCGATGCGGCGTTCACCATCCACCAGGTAACGGATGGTGTCCATCTCCAGGGCCACCAGTTTGGCGTTCTGCTTGATGCCCGGCAGGTACAGGTAATACACCGCAAACAGCAATGTGGAAATCTGGCTCAGCAGAATCACCAGCCACACCAGCCAGATGGTGCGCCAGAAGGAGGAACGGGGAATGAGTTTCATAGTGGACCCAGAATAATACCAGCAGGATATTATCCTGAATTCCCCCGCCTCTGACCAGTTTAGCGACCACGCAGAGATCAGAGACGCGCCACATTCAACGGCCGCAGGGTGGCGCGACGCTTGTGGTAATGCTGGTCCATGCGCGCCAGGATGTCCCGCAGCATGTGCACCGTTTCCACAATATAGGGACCTTTGTTGAGCATCACGCATTCCGCCAGCACCGCCATGGCGGCGTCGGTCACCTCCGCCCGGGACGGCATCCCCTTTTTGGCCATGGATTCCAGAATCTGGGTGGCCCAGATCACCGGCACATGGGCCGCCTCGCACAGCCAGAGAATTTCCTGCTGCACTTCGGACAAACGCTCAAACCCCATTTCCACCGCCAGGTCACCGCGGGCGATCATCACCCCCAGCGGCCGCCCCAGGCGCAGTCCGGTCAACAGGATGCGGGGCAGGTTCTCAAACGCCTGCCGGTTTTCGATCTTGAGGACGATGCCGGTCTCCGGCCGTTGCAAACGGTTCAGGGCCTGGTGCAGCGCGTCCAGATCCGCCGCCTGCCGTACGAACGACAGCGCCACAATGTCAGCAAACTCCGCCACCTGTTCCAGGTCCACCAGGTCCTTGTCGGTGAGCGCTGGAATGGTTAACTGGGTATCGGGAAAATTGATGCCTTTCTCTGAACGCAGTTTACTGCCCCGCGGGTCCGCCATGGTAATGCGCAGCTGCATCTCGGCCCCGTCACAGGCTTCCACCCGGGCGCCAATGCGGCCATCGTCAAACCACACCCGTTGCCCGGGCTGCACCTGATCAAAGGCTTGCTCCACCGTGCAGTGAATGCGGGCCGGGTGCAGCAGATCCCCCATTTGATCCCGCTGCTCCGGCTGGGCCGGTTGCGGTTCCCGAGTCAGGATCAGGCGGTCCCCCTGCAGCAGCAGAATGGGCAGCACCACGTCCTCCAGGCCCTGGGGGTAAGTGGACAGCACAGTGGCTTCACCCCGTTTCAGATCCAGCCGGGTATCGTCGGTGATGTAGGCGGTGTGTTTCAGTTCGGCAATACCACTGCCGGGTTGTACCTGCACAATATTGAGTTTGCGCCGCTGGCCGCGACTGTCCACCAGCTGAATCCGGTCCCCCACTTCGCAGGCGGCCAGAAATTCCGGCAGCACCTGCAACGGCCGGTGCAAACCGGGGGGCATCGTTTCGCCCGCGCCACTGTGCAGCCAGACCCGGCAGGGTTCCAGCACCAGGCCGTACAGATCCCGGCGCGGCTTCAGCTTCAGCAAGCGCCCGCTGCTGGGGATTTCGCCGGTACGCAATTTCGGGCCCGCCAGATCCACCTGCACCCGGCAGGGCACTCCCAACTCCGCCGATGCCGCCCGGGCATGCTCTGCCATGGCACGCCAGTCCTGGGCCCCATCATGGGCACAATTGATGCGCACCACATTCATTCCCGCCTGCAACAGATCCCGGGTGATGCCGGGCTCCCGGGCCGCTTCCGAGGGCATGGTCACCATGATGTGGGCCAGGGGCTGACGGGGAATCTCCCCCAACAGGCGTCGGGCATGCTCGTGCAGTAAATGGGGTCCGGTCAGGTAATCCACCGGCGGCTCCGGCGTCTCACACTGACGCCCGGTGAGGGCCTGCAGCAGGCTGATCACGGCGTTCAGGTGAGCCAGGGTGAAGGGTTCCAGGGCCGTCAGGGCCGAAAAGCCAAACCGGGACAGGGCATGCTGCAGGGGGCGGATGTCCCGCTGACGCACGCTGAGATAATGTAGCAGGTTGCGGGCGCTGCCCTGCAGTTCCGCATTGCAGTCGAGGATGTCCGCTTCATGGCGCTGGGCCATGGCCAGGGCCTCTTCCCGCAGCTGGATCAATTGTTCCTGCAGATCCAGCAACGCGTCCATATTGGATGCAATCACTCCTGTCTCCCCTCTGCACAACATTTCCAGAACAATACTTCCAGAACAACATTTCCAGAACAACACTTCCAGCACAGCGTCTGGCATGCAACCCGGTTGCAGAGGGACAGTTTACGACCGCTTTATGACCGTTTGGGGAACCCGGAGATCAACCGGCGCTGCCGTCCGGCACAAACACATAGCCCACGCCCCACACAGTCTGGATATAGCGGGAGTTGGAAGGGTCGTCCTCGATCAGGCGCCGCAGGCGGGACACCTGCACGTCAATGCTGCGCTCCATGGCACTCCATTCCCGCCCGCGGGCCAGGTTCATCAGCTTGTCCCGGGTCAGGGGCTCGCGGGGGTGCTGCACCAGCGCTTTCATGACCGCAAACTCGCCGGTGGTGAGGGACACCACCTGGCCGTCCTTGGTGAGGGTACGGGTGGACAGATCCAGGGAAAACGGGCCGAAGGTCACCACGGTCTCCTGCTGGGAAGGGGCCCCCGGCAACTCTTTCACCTGGCGCCGTAACACCGCTTTGACCCGGGCCAGCAACTCGCGGGGATTAAAGGGCTTGGGCAGGTAATCGTCGGCACCCGCCTCCAGGCCGTTGATGCGGTCCGCATCATCCCCTTTTGCTGTCAGCATGATGATGGGCAGGTTATTGTCGGAATCCCGCATCCGCTTGCAGATGGACATGCCATCCTCACCGGGCAACATCAGGTCCAGCACCATCAGGGAATAGATCTCCCGCGACAGGGCCCGATCCATCTGCTCGCCATCGGCCACGGCTTTCACCAGATAACCCTGCTCCTCCAGATAGCGCTGCAACAACGCCCGCAAGCGGGAGTCATCATCCACTACCAGAATCTTCTGTTGCTGTTCCTGTTCGCGGGGACTGTCTACCATGATGAATACCTGTGAATGACCGTTGCTTCGTTACTGCTGGGGAACCAATGGGGTTTGATTTGCCTCAAAGCCAGCATCATGCGTAACCGGTTAAGGTATCCGGAAGCCGCCCCAAAGTCATGCCCGGAATTTGTTACAAGCCATGACCCAGGCGCTAAGATGCTAAAATTGAACTAATTTCGGTCACATTCGCCCCTTGCATCCTGGTGGAGCTTACCCACATTATGCAGAAAACAATTCCAATAACTCCGATAACGCGTCCAATCACGCGACAACCTGGATGAACACATTGCGCGCAGCCCTTACTACCCTACGCACCAAGACGCCTTTGCCCCTGATCATCTTAGCCGGTACCATGCTGGTCATCACCCTGCTGGTGCTCAAACCCTCTGCCCCACCGAAAAAGCCGGCGCTGGACCTGCTGCCCCTGGTACAGACGCTGCCGGCGGCGCCCCAAGCCCATCGCCCCACGGTCACCCTTTATGGCCGTCTGGAATCCCCCCGGGAGTCGAACCTGTCCAGCACCATCAACGCCTACGTAGCCAGGGTGCTGGTGGAAGAAGGCCATTGGGTCCGGGCCGGGGACATCATCGTAGAACTGGAAGACAGCGATGTGCGCCTGATCTACCAACAACGGCAGGCGGAGCTGGAGGACCTGGAGGCCCAACTGGCCTCGGAACAGGCCCGCTACCAGACCGACATCAAAGCCCTGGAAGTGGAGCAGGAACTGGTGGCCCTGTCCCAGAAGTCCGCCGCCCGCTATGAAAAGCTGGTGGAACGCAACGTGGGCTCCGACCTGAACCGGGATGAAGCCCTGCAACAGGCCCGAGCCCAGGCCCTCAGCTTGTACAACCGGGAATACGCCGTGGCCGATCACCCCAACCGCCTTAAACGCCTGCAGGCGCAACTGGCGAGAGCCCAGGCCGTGCGGGATCAGGCAGCACTGGACCTGGCCCGCACCCGCATCACCGCACCCTTCGATGGCCGGGTTACCGCCATCAACGCCTCTCCCGGCAACCGGGTACGGCCGGGGGACGTGCTGGCATCCCTGTTCGACGCAGCGCATGTGGAGGTGCGCGCCCAGATTCCCTCCCGCTACCTGAACCAGGTGGAGGCAGCGCTGCAGCAGGGCATCGAACTGGACGCGGTCTTCGCCCTCAACGACAAGCGGGTTGCGCTGCGACTGGAGCGCCTGGCAGGGGCCATTGGGCTGGGGCAGGGGGGCGTGGATGGCTTGTTTGCCCTGCAGCAACCGGACCGCAACCTGACCCTGGGCCGCGCCGGGGAAGTGTATCTGCATATGCCGCCCATTGCCGACAGCATCGCCCTGCCCCCCACCGCCCTCTATGGCCAGCAACGGATTTACGCCGTGCGGGAAGGCCTGCTGCACACCATCATGATCCAGCGCCTGGGGGAAGTATTGCAGGCCAACGGCGAACGCTGGCAACTGGTGCAGGCAGCGGTGGAACCCGGGGAACCCATCCTCATCACCCAGCTTTCCAACGCTGTGGGGGGCTTGCGGGTCAAACTGGATACGGCCACCGCCGAGCCCGCTGCTGAGTCCTCCTCCCATGAGTGAGCACAAAGGCATCCTGGCCACCTTTGCCACCCACCGGGTGGCCTCCAACCTGCTGATGTTCCTGTTCATCCTGGCGGGACTGTGGGCGCTGAAAATGATCAACACCCAGTTCTTCCCCAGCTTTGAACTGGAATACATCACCATCTCCGTGCCCTGGAGCGGGGCCAGCGCCGAGGACGTGGAAAGCTCCATCATCATCCCCATGGAGCAGGAGCTGAAAACCCTCACCGAAGTGAAGAAAATGACCTCCACCGCCAATTCCGGGTCCGGCAGCATCACCCTGGAACTGGAGGAAGGGGTGGACGTGGGCAACGTGCTGGACCGGGTCAAGCAGCGGGTGGAATCCATCCGCAATCTGCCGGACGAAGCCGAACGCCCGGTGATTCAGCAGGTGGAAAGTTTCCAGCCGATCGCCAACATCGTCATCATGGGTTCCGAGTCACTGCCGGAACTGGCCCAACTGGCCCGTCAGTTCGAAAGTGAACTGCTGGCACGGGGCATCCGCAAAATCAATTTCGTCGGCATGCCGGCGGAGGAGATCGCCATTAAGGTGCCCTCCGCCACCCTCCATGAAACCGGCCTGTCCCTCAGCGGCATCGCCGCCCTGGTGGGCCAGAACAGCACCGACCTGCCCGCCGGCACCGCCGCCAAAGATGAAGTGTCAAAACAGGTGCGCAGCCTGAGCCAGCAACGCACAGTGCAGGGCTTCGAGCAGATGCCCCTGTTTACCGACAGCCGCGGCCGACTGCTGCGGGTGGGGGATATCGCCGAAGTGGAACGCCGCCCCCAGGAAGATGAACCCTACATCACCGTGGACGGCCAGCCCGCCATCGAGTTGCTGATGATGCGGACGGATTCGGAAGACACCCTGAAAACCGCCCGCATCTTCACCCAGTGGGTGGATGACGTACGCCCCCGCCTGCCGGAAGGGGTACACATCAAAGTTTACAACGAGCGCTGGAAACACCTGCGCGACCGTATTCAGCTGTTGCTGGAAAACGGCATCAGCGGACTGCTGCTGGTGATCGCCACCCTGTTCCTGTTCCTGAATGTGCGGGTGGCGTTCTGGGTGACCGTGGGCATCCCGGTGTCGTTCCTGGCCACCCTGGCGGTACTGCACCTGACTGGCGGCACCATCAACATGATCAGCCTGTTTGCCCTGATCATGGCACTGGGCATCATCGTGGACGACGCCATTGTGGTGGGGGAAGACACCCTCACCCACCTGGAGATGGGGGAATCCGCCGAGCGGGCCTCGGTGGGCGGCGCCCGGCGCATGTTCGCGCCGGTGCTGGCGTCCTCCATGACCACCATTGCCGCCTTCCTGCCCCTGGCATTGCTGCACGGCGTCATGGGCAAGATCGCCTTCGACCTGCCGGTGGTGATCATCTGTGTCATCATCGCCTCGGTGGTGGAATGTTTCCTGATCCTGCCGGGCCACCTCAACCACAGCCTGCGCAAGCAGAAGCCGGCCAAGACCACCGGTTTCAAAGCCAACTTTGACCGCAAGTTCGTGGCGTTTCGGGAACAGCGCCTGCGACCGGCGGTGGACGTGGCCATCCGCAACCGGGGCAGCGTGGTGGTGGGCGGCTTCTGCGCCTTCGCCCTGATGCTGAGCCTGGTATTCACCGGCGTCATCAAAACCACCTTTTTCCCCGCCGTGGACGGCAATGAGGTCCACGCCAATGTGGAATTCCATTTCGGCACGGCCCCCAAAACCGTTGATGCCTTCCTGCAGCACCTGGAGGACAGCCTGCAGCAAACCGCCGCTGAGGTCGAAGAGGAGTATGGCAACAACATCCTCAATGCCGTCATAACCTACCATGGCCGCTCGTTCTTCAACGCCATCGGCCGTGAAGTGGCCCCGGAACTGGGGGCCGTGCGCATCGACCTGGTCAGTGGCCAGCGCCCCATCAGCAATGCGGAGTTTATGGAACGCTGGCGCGAAAACATTCGCATGCCCCCGGGCATCAACCGCTTTGCCATGACCCAGCGGGACACGGGGCCCAGCGGCAAGCCCATCGCCATCCGCCTGATCGGGGCGGACGTCAACGTGCTCAAACAGGCCAGCACCGAGCTGCAGAAAGCCCTCTCCCAATACCGCGGGGTCAGCAACATTGACGATGACCTGCCCTGGGGCAAGGAGCAGCTGATCTATGACCTGACCCCCACCGGCCGCCAGCTGGGCCTGGACACCGTGGCCGTCGGTCGTCAGCTGCGGGCCGCCTTCGACGGCCACCTGGCCCAGATCTTCAACCAGAACGACGAGGAGATCGAAGTCCGGGTCACCCTGCCGGACCACGAACGCAACACCACCCAGACCCTGGAGTACTTCCCGGTGACCCTGGCCAACGGCACCACCGTGCCCCTGAGCGACGTGGTGCAGTTCCGCTCCCGCAAGGGCATCGAACGCCTCAACCACACCAACGGCCAGCTGAACGTGACCGTTTCCGCCGACCTGGATGACCGCATCGGCAACGCCAACGAGATCTTCGCCGATCTCAATGCTGGCCTGTTCCCGGAATTGAAACGCCGCTACGGGGTGGAAATGGGGCTGGAGGGCAAAGCCCAGGACCAGCAGGAAACCATCAGCGAAATGGGCATGGGCATGCTCATCGGCCTGGCCCTGATCTTCATCGTGCTGAGCTGGGTGTTCGCCTCCTATGTCTGGCCCATTGCAGTGATGACCGCCATTCCCCTGGGGCTGACCGGCTCCCTCATCGGCCATCTGCTGATGGGCAAAGACCTGTCCATGTTCTCCATGATGGGGCTGTTTGGTTTATCCGGCATTGTGGTCAACGACTCCATTGTCCTGATTACCTTCTTCGGGCAACTTCGGGCGCGGGGCATGGACGTCCACACCGCCATTGTGGAGGCGATCTGTGCCCGCTTCCGGGCCGTGGTGCTGACCTCTCTCACCACCGTGGCGGGACTGCTGCCGATCCTGTTTGAGACCTCCCTGCAGGCGCAGTTCCTCATCCCCATGGCCATTTCCATCGTCTTCGGACTGGCCTATGGCACCTTTCTGATCCTGTTTTTTGTGCCCGCCATGATCACCTACCTGGAAGGGGGCAAACGCTGGATCCGCCAGCTCATCGCTCGGATCCGCCCCCCACAGCCCACCTGAAGCGGTTGAAACTGTAGGCTTTTTAACCAGAATCATGCCGTCCAGAGGCGCCAAAAACCGGTCACCCATAAAACTAACAAGGTTCGTTGTTGCATTTTTCCAACACTTTTCCGTCAATTTGCGATGGAAAGGTTGTCCAGTTTTTGAAACAATCGACTGATTCACTTTTAAGTTTGAAACGCTTTTTCCCGGGTCTGACACTGCCAAATGGGGTTCAGGGATACGATGTCTCCTTCAGATCAGTCATCTTTTACCAATGGGTTCTCTGTGCATAACCAGCACAGTCGCGACCAGCAACGCTCGCTTCTGGTGACCGTCCAGAGCCGGGTGCTGGCGAACCTGTCTGATCTGCTCACCGAATTTTTCCACCAGATGGATGACGCTTTTTTCAGCCTGGCGGAACATGCCCCCACCAATAACGAACAGAACCAGTATTTTGAGGCCATGCGGGAACTGCGCCTGCACGCCCGCGACGTGGACAACCAGTTGCGCAAGGAACTGGCCTACCACTTCGACCTGCTGGAGAAGAAGCGCAAGGATGCGGTACCGGAAAAGCACGACGACGGCCTCTCCCTGGTGGACAAGGAACGCATGGAAGTGGATGTGGCCCTCACCAACATCCGCAACAAGATCCGCACCACGTACCCGGAACTGTTGCTGCAGTTCAGCCGCCGCCTGAACCGTTACCTGGAAACCGACTGGATTAACGAGGCCAACAACCCCCTGGGCTCCGACACCCTGGTCAACGCCTTCAGCAGCGCCGTGGACAAACTGGAACTGCCGCTCAAGGTCCGCCTCATCGTGTTGAAACACTTTGAGCGCCAGCTGGTGCAGAACCTGGGACACATCCTGCTGGAAGCCGACAAGATTCTGGAACAGGAAGGCGTAAGCGCCGACCGCAAGTCCGCCACCAAGCCGACCCCGAACAATCCAGCAGCGGGCGCCCAGCCGCCGGGAAGCGCGCATCCGGCGGCCGCTGCCAAAGCCGACGCGGCCATCGAACAGGCAGTGGAAGGCCTGCTGCCACCGCTGCAAAGCGCCGTTCGCAACCATTACGAAACCGTCGTGCCGTTTGAGCAGGTGCAGGCACTGATGGCCAATTTCTACCGGGACAGCCTCAACAACCGGCTGTTCGCGGTCAAGCAGGGGCAAAACGCACCGGAGCTGAAACGCAACGATCTGTTTGGCGTGTTGAACCGCCTGCAGACGGCGGAGCGGGATTCCCTGGCGGACGAAGACCCCGCCAACAACGAGCACGATCACCAGGATGTACGCCTGCTGCTGGAACACCAGTTGGCGCACACTGTACGCCAGCAGGGTGCCCGCAAGCTGAATCAGGACGACGACGATGTCATCAACCTGGTGAGCATGATCTTTGAGTCCATTCTGGAGGACGACAACATTCCGCCGGAAGTGGCCCTGCTGTTGGGTCGCCTGCAGATTCCCATGATCAAGATCGCCCTGGCGGACAAGCACCTGTTCAGCAACGCCCATCACCCCGCCCGCCGCCTGCTGAAACAGCTGTCTGAAGCGGCCATCGGCTGGGAAAAGGAATCGGTGTTGCAGCGGGACCTGCTGATGGAAGAGATCCGCAACGTAGTGACCCGGATTCTCAACGAATTTGACGAAGACAACCTGTTCCTGTTCTCGGAGCTGGAGAAAAGCTTTGACCGTTTCCTGTCGGAAGAAAAACGCAAATCCGACACCATCGAGAAACGGGTGCTGGAAACCGCCCAGGGCCAGGCCAAGATGGAGCAGGCCCGCAACACCATCAACCAATTGATCGGCGACCGCATGCAGGGCAAAACCCTGCCTTCGGTGGTCATCGACATGGTGGACGGCCCCTGGCGGGTGCTGATGCTGCAGAAACTGATGCGCCATGGCCGCGATTCCGACGAGTGGAAACAATGCCTGCGTTCAGTGGATGACCTGATCTGGAGCATCCAACCCGCCAACGCCGCTGCCGACCGACCACGCTGGGTCAAACTGATCCCCGGCCTGCTGAAAGAAATCTGCGCCGGCCTGGAAAGCATCAAGCACCCCGGCCTGGAAGTGGACAAGTTCCTCTCTGCCCTGTGGGAAATCCACGGCCAGATTCTGGAGACCCCGCCGGACCAGCAGCTGCCCAACAGTCGCACCGTGGATCACACCATCACCGAGCCCAAAGGCAGCCAGGCGGAAAAAGAACGTCTGCGGGCCCTGCAGCGCAAAGCCCTGCTGGACCCCAAAAACCGCGCCCTGGCCAATCTGCGCAAGGAACTGCTGATCATGAAAGAAGGTCAGTGGATCGAAATTCATACGCCGGAGGGCAAACACCGCCGCTGCAAGCTGGCCTGGCGCGACACCGGCAGCGACCTCTACATCTTCGTCTCCCGTCGCGGCAACAAAGTACTGGAAACCAACCTCGACAGCATGCTGCGTATGGCCAGCACCGGCGAACTGCGGATGCTGGAAAACGTCTCCATGTGGGACCGCGCACTCGCCACCGTCATGGGCCGCCTCAAGAAAGCCAGCGAACGCCCGCCGGAAGCCAACCCCATCGCCTGAGCCTGAGCCTGAGCCCGGCATTGGGCCTCCCTTCCTATCGATTTTCACACTCATAGGTTTATAATCCCCCTCCACCTCAGGTAGTGACCACGAGAAAGATTACAAAATGATCAACATCGCTGACATGATTGCCAACGAGCTTGGCGTCAACCCCCTCCAAGTTAAAGCTGCCGTCGCCCTGCTGGACGAAGGCGCCACCGTCCCCTTCATCGCCCGCTATCGGAAAGAAGCCACCGGCGGTCTGGACGACACCCAACTGCGTAACCTGGAAGAGCGCCTGCGCTACCTGCGGGAGATGGAAGAACGGCGTGAAGCCATCCTCAAGAGCATCGCCGAACAGGACAAACTGACACCGGAACTGGAACAGGCCATTAAAGCGGCGGACACCAAAACCCGCCTGGAAGACCTGTACCTGCCCTACAAGCCCAAACGTCGCACCAAAGGCCAGATCGCCATCGAAGCCGGCCTGGAACCCCTGGCCCTGGCCCTGCGTGCTGACCCCAGCCTGAGCCCGGAACAGGAAGCGGAAAAATTCATCGACGCCGACAAAGGCGTTGCCGACGTCAAAGCCGCCCTGGACGGGGCCAAGTACATTCTCATGGAGCAGTTCAGCGAAGACGCGGACCTGCTGGCCAAGCTGCGCAGCTTCCTGTTCCAGAACGGCGTGCTCACTTCCAAGATGGTGGACGGCAAGGAAGAGGAAGGGGCCAAGTTCCGCGATTATTTCGAGCACTCCGAGCCCCTGAAAAGCACACCGTCCCATCGCGCCCTGGCCATTTTTCGCGGTCGCAACGAAGGCATTCTGCAGGCCAGCATCATCATTGAGCAGGAAGAAGGCGCCGTTGGCCATCCCTGTGAGGACATGATCGCCCAGCATCTGGACATTCGCGACGAAGGCCGCGCCGCCGACAAGTGGCTGGGTGAGGTGGTGCGCTGGACCTGGCGTATCAAGCTGCTCACCCACCTGGAAACCGAACTGCTGGGCGACCTGCGGGAAAAGGCCGAAGAAGAAGCTATCAAAGTGTTTGCCCACAACCTGAAAGACCTGTTGATGGCGGCACCGGCCGGCCCCCGCGCCACCATGGGCCTGGACCCGGGCCTGCGCACCGGGGTGAAGGTGGCCATCGTCGACGCCACCGGTCAATTGGTGGAGCACGGCACGATCTTCCCCCATGCGCCGCGCAACCAGTGGGATGAATCCATCGCGGTGATCGCGGCCCTGTGCAAAAAATACAACGTGGAGCTGATCAGCATCGGCAACGGCACCGCCTCCCGGGAAACCGACAAGCTGGCCGCTGAGATGCTGAAGAAGCACCCGGACCTGAACGCCCAGAAAATCATGGTGAGCGAGGCCGGTGCCTCGGTGTATTCCGCCTCCGAATTTGCCGCCCGGGAATTCCCCAAACTGGACGTATCCTATCGCGGCGCCGTGTCCATCGCCCGCCGCCTGCAGGACCCGCTGGCAGAGCTGGTGAAAATCGAACCCAAGGCCATCGGCGTGGGCCAATACCAGCACGACGTGAGCCAAACCAAAATGGCCCGCAGCCTGGACGCCGTGGTGGAAGACTGTGTGAACGCCGTGGGGGTGGACGTGAACACTGCGTCTGAACCCCTGCTGGCGCGCATCTCCGGTCTGAACAAAACCATCGCCGGCAACATCGTCTCCTTCCGCAACCAGAACGGTGCCTTCAACAGCCGCGATGATCTGAAACAGGTGCCGCGCCTGGGGGACAAAACCTTCGAACAGGCCGCCGGATTCCTGCGCATCATGAACGGCACCAATCCCCTCGACCGCTCCGCCGTGCACCCGGAAGCCTATCCGGTGGTGATGAAAATCGCCGAGAAAAACAGTCGGGACATCGGCCAGATCGTAGGGGACAGCGGCTTCCTGAAAAAACTGGCGGCCAACGATTATGTGGATGACACCTTCGGCCTCCCCACCGTCACCGACATCATCAAAGAACTGGAAAAACCCGGCCGCGATCCCCGCCCGGAATTCAAGACGGCGGAGTTCAAGGAAGGGGTCGAAACCATGGATGACCTCAAGCCCGGCATGATCCTGGAAGGGGTGGTGACCAACGTCACCAACTTCGGCGCCTTTGTGGACATCGGCGTACATCAGGACGGTCTGGTACACATTTCGGTTTTGTCGAACACCTTTGTGTCCGACCCCCGCGAAGTGGTCAAAGCCGGCGACATCGTCAAGGTGAAAGTGGTGGAGATTGACCTGCCCCGCAAGCGCATCGGCCTCAGCATGAAACTGGACGAAGCCGCCGGGGAAAAGATCGATGGACCACGGGCGCCCAAAGGCAAGCATGGCGGCAAAAGCAAACCCCGCGCCGCCCAGCAACCCCAGCGCAGCAGCCGCGGCCCCAGTCAGGCCCCCGGCAAGACCGGCACCTTCGCCGACCTGTTCGCCAACGCGAAAAAACTGCGCTGAGCCAATGGGAGTGCTGTTATAGGAGCAGTGCTTTAGTCAAATGGTTAAACAACTGTCGTAAAAAATTCACTCCCCCATCAGCAGACTGACACTGGTCTCACGGAACATGCATCACAGCCATCGCGACGATGGCTGTTTTCTTTGACCAGGAGTTAGTCACAATGAATAACACAGAAAAGCTTCGAACCTGGCTTCCGTTGGCGCTGGGATTGGTGGTGCTGCCGACGCTGAACGCCAACGCGGCCTTTGTTATGAGCCTGGATGATTTGAGTGATGCCGCAGGCCCCACCATCATTTATGACGGCTCGGGGAGCGATTTCGGGGGTCCCCTGGGTGTCATTACCTATTCCGGCGCCATCGGCTCGTTCAACGTCAACGTCACCACCGGGGTGAGCAAGCCCATTGTCGGCCCCACCACGCTGGACCTCAACAGCATCAATGTCACCGGAGCCAGCGGCGGTACGCTGGTGGTCAAAATCACCGATACCGACTTTACCGGTGACTATGAGGCGCTGGCGGCGGCTTTCGGGGGCACCACCAATGGCGCCATCGACATCGACTTCCTGTACGACCTCAACAATGGCGAGTTCACTGGCACCTCCTTCGCTGGCGGTTCCCATGTGGCCTCCACCGGCAATCTGAGTTTCTCCAATGATCTGTGGGGAACGGTGTTGCCGGGTGAACCGTTCTCGCTCAGCATCGTCGCCACCATCCATCACAACAACGGCGGCGAGCTCACCAGTTTTGACGCCACCATTGCCCCGGTGCCGTTGCCCGCCAGCGCCTTGCTGTTTGGCTCGGCCCTGGCCGGGTTGGGGTTAGGCTGGGGTGCGAAAAAGCGTCGCCCCGGTCGCTGATCCATCGACGCCTGGCCTGGCCTTTCGGGATCGATTCAGTTCACCTGATCCAGAAAGGCCACCACATCCTGCAATGCCGTCTGCCATTTGGCTTCCAGCAGCACGGCATGGGGGCTGTCGTACACCACCATACGCTTGCGTACGCTGTCGATTTCATCGTAGACCTCCTGACTGGAGGACAGTGGTACCAGGATGTCGTCTTTGCCGTGCAACAGTAAAACCGGGACGGTCACGTGCCGCAGGCGGGGTTCAATAAAATCGATCGCCTTCAGGGTGGTGCTGAGATACGCACCGGGCAGCCAATCATGACAGACTTCAGGGTCGCTCATCAGGCGGTCCTGTAACTGCTGATCTTCCACCGCCATGCGCAAGCCGGTGTCCGACTCGACGGCGGGTACGCTGCCAAAGCCGGACCAGAACCATTTAACCGAACTCATCGTGATGTCGTTGACGAACTCCGGTGCCCGCACCCCCATCACTTTCAGGCTGGGCTTGTAGCCCACGCCACTGGTGATCACCCCGTCCAGCAGAAACTCAAACCGCACTGAGCCATACATGGCCACCGTGCCCCCCAGGCTCTCGCCCATGACATAGTTTTTCACGTCCGGATAACGCTGACGCAACAGCTGCAGCACCTGCTTGAGATCCTGGCCATAGTCATCAAAATCCGCCACATAGCCACAGCCTTTCAGGCCCTGGGAGTGCCCCCAGCTCTGCATATCAAATGCGAACACGCGATAGCCGTGGGCAGACAGATAGCGGGCCGGGTCCGCATAGACTCCGCCGTGCAGGGAGGTTCCGTGCAGAATCACCACATTGGCCTTGGCACTGCCCTGGGGCTCCCAGGTGCGGGCAAACAGTTGCAAACCCGCCTGGTTGGTAATCACCTCTTCAAAATAATCCGCCCGCTGCTCCAGTTGCTGCGGGGGCGCGCTGGGACGGGAACTGCAGCCCGCCAACCACAACAGACTCAGGGACAGCACGCCAACCAGGAAAACGCAAGCCATGGGACACCTCGATTTATTGTTCTTGGAATACATTGTGAAGCGACTATACGGGCCACCCCAACCCGAGTCAATTGCCGAAGTTTGTATCAATGCGCTGCCGGGGCCCGGCAATAATGGCCATTTCCTTGCGTCCACAATTCACGCATAATCACGCAAAACCGCACAGGAATTATGCGTGAAAAATACTCTACTGCACCGATTGGAATCGATCCTCGAAGTGCAACTCCACCAGAGCCTGACTCACATGCAACGGGGCCTGGAAAAAGAGAGCCTGCGGGTCACGCCGAAAGGTGAGCTGGCGCAAACCAAGCATCCCGAAGCCCTGGGCTCCGCCCTCACCCACCAGTGGATTACCACGGACTATTCCGAAGCCCTGCTGGAGTTCATCACGCCGGTGTTCCAGGACACCCGCCGGCCGCTGTCGTTTCTCACCGACCTGCACCGTTTCACTTACCAGCAGCTGGGGGACGAGTTGCTGTGGGTCAACAGCATGCCCTGCCTGATGGGGGATGAACTGTCTATCCCCATCGCGGAATACGGCAGCTCCAACGTCGGGTTAATGAAGCACTACTACCGCCATGGCCTGTGGCACCGCTACGGCCGCTATATGCAGACCATCGCCGGCATTCATTACAATGTTTCGATTCCGGAAAATTTCTGGTCTGTGTATCACCAGCTGGAGAACAGCAACGAGTCGTTGCAGGATTTCATCTCCGAATCCTATTTCGGGCTGATCCGGAATTTTCTGCGTAATGTGGGCCTGGTGGTGTACCTGTACGGCGCCTCGCCGGCGGTGTGTGCCTCCTTCCTGCAGGGGCGCGCCCATCAGCTGGAAACCTTCCGCGAGCACACCTGTTATATGCCCTATGGCACCTCTCTGCGGATGAGTGACCTGGGCTATCACAATGATGCCCAGGCGGGCCTCAACATTTCCTACAATTCGCTGGCGGAATACGTGCAATCCCTGCAGCACGCCATCCGCACCCCCTACGCGCCCTACGCCGCCATCGGGGTCAAGCCCAACGGCCAGTACCACCAGCTGAACACCAATATTCTGCAGATCGAAAACGAGTTCTACAGCAGCATCCGCCCCAAACGGGTCACCCAAAGCGGCGAACGCCCCACCTGTGCGCTGGCCGATCGCGGTGTGGAATACGTTGAATTGCGCTGTGTGGACCTGAACCCGTTCGATCCCATCGGCATCACCGAAGCCCAGATCCGCTTTATGGATGTGTTCGTGCTGTACTGCCTGCTGGAGGACAGCCCCCCCATCAGTGAACAGGAGCAGCAGTGCAACATCGAGAACCTGCAGTCCATTGTCACCCAGGGCCGGGACCCGGATCTGCGACTGACCTCCCGCTGCACCCAGGCCCCGTTCCGGCAGTGGGCACAGGCGCACCTGGACAAGATGCTGCAGGTGGCAGGGCTGTTTGACCGCGCCTACGGGCACCAGGCCCACTCCGAGGTGGTGAAAGCGCAGATGGAAAAGCTGGTGCATCCGGAGCGAACCCCATCGGCCCGGGTCATGGAGACCATTTTTGAAGGTGAACAGTCCTTTTTCGAGTTCGCCATGGCCAGCGCCGAGCACACCGCGAATCACTTCCGACAACACCCCCTCAGCGCGACTGAGGCCGCTGCCTTCCTGAAAGAGGCGCGCCGTTCCATTACCGCACAACACCGGATCGAAGCCGAAGACGACATTACTTTCGAGCAATATTTGAGCAATTTCTTCTCCCAGGATGCCTGTTGCTGATATTGCGTTACAATTTTTCAAGAACTTAGCATGACTTTCTAGAATTCACTGCTAATCTTGATCCTAGGTGCAGGATGTATGCGGCACTGCGTGCAGTAACACAAAACAGATGACAGCGCATAAGAGGCTCGGAGCCATGAGCATCAACGACATCGACCAGCAGAATTGGAGCATCGAAACCCTGAACAAAGCCTACCGCCAGGGCTACATGTTCGGTTTGAGCGGGGAACCCCAGCAAGCCTGCCCCTATCATTCTGATGTGATCGCCGCCGCCTGGGAGGCTGGCTGGACCGACGGGGCCGCCCAGGCCCAGCAGATCGGTTTCAAAACCCGGCAGCAGGCCATCGCCTGATGCGGACCCCGTAATCACCCACAGGGCCACCGGGGAACCAAGTACCGGGGCCCGGGTCGAAAGTCTCAGACTATTCTCCGGTTTTGCTTATAATCGGAGCGGGGCCTCTCCCCCACAGCAAACCAACAACTCACGTTGAAAGAGACCAAGACCTTGCCTTTCTATCAAATCCTGAGTGCGCGGCGACTGAACGCGCTGGGTGTCATCGGCGCCATCGTCTCCATCTGCTTTGCCTACTTCTACCTGCAGCAACACCTGGGTCTGGACGCCTGCCCCCTGTGCCTGATTGACCGGGGCATTGTGATCAGCATCGGCACGGTGTTCCTGCTGGCGTTTCTGCACAACCCCAAACCCCTGGGTCAGCGCATTTACGCCGCCATCGCCCTGTTGTTCAGCGCACTGGGCATCGCCGTGTGTTGGCGTCACCTTTGGTTACAGAACCTGCCCAAAGATCAGGTGCCGGAATGCAGCCCGGGCCTGGAATACATGCTGGAAACCTTTCCCATTGGTGAAACCATTCGCACCATTTTCAACAGTGCCGGTGAATGTGCCGAGATCCAGTGGACCTTTATGGGACTGTCCATTCCGGCCCAAACCATGCTGGTATTCATCGGTTTTGCGCTGTTGTCCCTGCTGCAAATTCTGCGTAAAAACGGCTAACGGACCGTTTTTACGCGGGTTTGTCCCACGGCAATTTAGATCGAGTTTTCATAAAAATTATTTGAACCATTACTGAACTTCGTTTTTTTAACGCAAATCCACACCAAGCCAAGAATCGTTTTTTGTCAACGTGATATTGCGGGTTTTTGGCCCCCCCTAAATGTCTTGCCCAGCCAATCCAATTTGCATATTCTCGATAGTCCGCGCTCAGGAAGAATGCTTGAACGCGGGAGATTTCCCAGTGGAATCAATGACAATTTGCTGCAACACCAATCGAGAGTTGGGCCATCTGAGCCCGCAAAAATAGGGAGCGTTTTTCAACGCTTCGTTGTGTAAAAGGGTAACAGTGCAAGTACGTCACGACCCGACACCAACCACCATGCGAATGGGGAGTACCAGAACATGCTGACCGAAGCAAAAAACACGACAGAACAATGGGGCAACATCGACCGGATGATCAGCCGCTGGCTGAAGGAACGACAGGAACTGATCGTTCTTTATTGCAAAGTGGATGGTCTCAAACAGTTTTCCACTCAGGACACACCCATCACCGTCCGCGTCCAGGCACTGTGTGATGTTCTGATTGACTACGTCTCGGCAGGCCACTTCGAAATCTATCAAGTGCTGATGAAAGAAGCCGAACAATTCAACGACGACTACCAACACACCATCGACCGCATCCTCCCCCTGATCCAACAATCCACCGAACTCGCCCTCGACTTCAACGACCAGTACAGCTCCGCTGAACTCTGCGCAAGCAATCTGGACAAGCTGGCCCGCGACCTGAACCAGCTCGGCGAAAAAATGGTGGAACGTTTCGATCTGGAAGACAAACTGATCGACAGCCTGCACACCTGTCATCGTGACATGGTCGCCTGATCGGGTGGCCTGATCCGCTGGCTTGATCAGTTCGCACAGGCGAATCGCCAGCGTCGAAAAAAAGAGAGCCCTTGGCTCTCTTTTTTCATTATTGTCTACACTGTTTTTATAACCCTTTTCTGTTGCGGATTGAAACGGATTCATGCGCGTTCTGTTGACCTGTCTGATAAGCCTGTCGCTGGCGGCCTGCGGTGACACCCCCACCCGTTATTGGGAAACCACTGCCAACGGTGCCTATTCCGCGTCGTTAAGCCCGAATGGGGAATTTGCGCTGGTGGGCTCCCTGGAACATGGCGGCAGCCTGTGGCGATTGAAGGACGGGGAACGCCTGTTCAACTGGAATCACGCCGCCGGGGAATACTCCAAGCTGGTGGCCACCACCTTTTCCACTGACAGCCAATTTGCACTGACGGCCGAATCCAAGCGTTTCGTGCTGTGGGATGTGGCCAGTGGCCGGGCCGCAGGGTTCTGGCCAGCGGCCGGCGGGGTGCTGGCCATGGCGTTGTCCGACCAGGGGCGCTACGCCCTCATCGGCCAGGAAAATTACAGTGCGCTCTATGTGGATACCGCCACCGGCTCAATCCTGAGCACCCTGTCCCACTCTGGCGACATCAACACCGTGGCCATCAGCGCCAATGGTCTGGTGGGGGTCACCGGGTCGGAAGACGGTATCATGAAAGTATGGGATCTGCCGGCGGGCAAGGAAACCTTCTCGTATCGCCTGGGGGATGACGTCAGCGCCGTGGCCATCAGCGGCGACGCCAGCCTGGTGTTCGCCAGTCTGTATTACGGCAAAGGCAAAATCTGGGAAGTGAAAACCGGCCGCGAGGTCAGCAGCATCGGCCATAACCGCACCACCATCACCTCCGCCCGCTTCAGTCAGGATAACCGGACCCTGCTCACCGGCTTCACTGCACGCCGGGTGGTGCTCTGGAACGTCAGTGACGGCAGCACCCTGCAAAGCTGGCGGGCAGTGGCGCCGCTGTTCTGGCGCCCCTCCGGGCTGGTGGTGAACGACGTGGCCTTCGGCCCCAGCCCCAATCAATACCTCAGCGTGTTTTCCAATGGCCTGGTGAATCAGTGGCAATAAACGCCCGCTACAGCAGGCTGCCCACCGCCACCACTCCGGCAAATCCCACACTGTAGGCCACCAGCAGATAGCCTGAATAGCGCAGGTACGTGCCAAAGGTCAGGCCCTCCACTTTGCTCATGGCCACCACCCCCGCCGCCGAGCCGATGGCCAGCAGGGAACCACCCACACCGACCGCGTAGGTGAGGGTCAACCATTCGCGCACGCTCATGCTGATACCGGATTTCAACAGCGCCGCCGTCAGCGGGACGTTGTCAAACAATGCCGACAACAACCCCACCACAAAATTGGCCGCCATGGCCGGCAGGTATTGGTACAGGTCAGGGAAATAGGCCAGCACACCCAGCTCCTTGAGCATGCCCACCAACAGCAGCACCCCGAGGAAGAACAACAGGGTGTCGAATTCAATGCGGCGCACATAATCCAGGATGGGCTCGTCGCGGTTCATAAACTGCACCACCATAAACATCAGGGACAGGCCGAACAGGAACGACAGCACCGGCGGAATGCCGAACGCCACATTGCCGCCGATGGTGGACACAATGGTGAGGAAGAACAATCCGCCGATTAACAGGTCGCCGCGATTGAACGGGGCCTCCTGTTTTTCGAAATGCAGTTCGGACTTCAACGGCAGGGACAGCATCCACGCCAACAGCAACACGGCGGACATCGCCGGCAACACCAGCAACAGCAAATGGGGAATGGCCACTTTACCGGCCAGGAAGATCATCAAGGTAGTCACATCACCGGTGATGAGGGCGGCACCACCGGCGTTGGTGGCAAACACCACCAGCACCACGTAACGCATCAACTTGTCGCGGGGCAGCTTCAGGCTCAGCAACACGGTGATGCACACCAGGGTACAGGTCACGTTGTCCGCCATGGACGAGAATACGAAGGCGAACAGGCCGGTGATCATCATCAACGAACGTTCACCCAGTTGGGCCGGCAACAGGCGGTTGACGATGCCGTCAATCAGGCCCTTGCTGGACAGGTAGGCCACAAAGGTCATGGCCGCCATCAGGAACAGCCACAGGGTGGCGATATCCAGCAGGTTTTCGTTCAGCGCCGCCATCAGCTCCGGGGTCTCCAGATGCCCCGGCGGCGCAATGAAAAACAGCACCCAAACCAACGACCCGAAAAACAGGGTGGTTTTGGCTTTATCAATATGGACGATATCTTCGATGACGATGGAAAGAAATCCCAGGGCCACCAGGACAAGCAAGACAGCTGACATGGCATATTCCTGATAGAGTGGAGAGGTGGAGACTGCGCGGATTCTATACCAAGCCAGCCCGCGAATCGAGCCGGCGCCGGTGTCCTTTTGCGAATGCTTGTGCCCTGGCTGCAGGGAGGAAAGGACTCATCCCCAAGATTTTTACACTATACTCAAGAATTCAATAGGTTATCCATTCTTGTCAGCCCAGGGGTCCAACCAGAACGATGCTGCGCTTTGTTTCGTCCGCCGTTATCCTCACCGTCCTGTTAGTGGTGTTTGTGGGGCGCTGTCACTACAACACCGTGTCGGTAGGCGCGCTGGGTTCAGTGTACGACGCCGTATCGACGGTGGCCCACGTCAAACAATTAATTGACCGCTACTACTACGATCACCAGCAACTGCCGGGCAGCAACCTGGAGCTGCGCCAGCCGGACCCGCTGCAGTTCGGTCGGCGTGCCGCGCTGCTGAAACAGGTGGAGGTATTGCCGGGGGGCATTCTTTACGCGGTGTTCACAGCGGAAAACAAAGAGCGCAACGTGGAGCTGGTATTCACCCCCGAAACCGACGGCAAATACCGCCTCAAGTGGCAGTGCACCAGTTATAACCTGACGGAGGCACTGCGGGAGGCCCTGTTGACGCCCTGCGCCGACAGCGATGCACCGTTCGACCGGGAACATTTCGCCCGCCAGGAAGCCATAGCCCGATCCGCCGATACCTATCTGGAGCAGGTCACCGCCGCCCAGCGCCAGATCACCCCCACTCAAGTGGAAACCGTGGATTGCTCGCCCCTGCAAACGGCGGCGGACGACTTCCTGCACATCACCGCAGACCAGCTGTCATACTGGACGCTGTCCCCACAGCCTGAACTGCAATACCAGTTGCCGCGGCCAGAAGGCAGCCCGGCCACCGCCTACTGGGCGGTGCGGGGTAAGCTGTACCTGTACCAAGGCAGCCGCCTGGCGCAATTTGACGCCGACCGCCCTGCCGGAATCAGCTCGCGGGTGAATCTGCTGCAGCCCCATCGCTTCCGGCGCCAGGGTGAATTGTTGCTGGCGGATTCCGGCATCGGCATCACCCGCATCGACCTGTGCCCACCCCAGCCCAAAATCCGCGACAACTATCTGCTGGAGCTGGGTGCCTACAACCAGATCCGGGATTTTATCTTGGACAACGGCCTGGTATATCTCACTGCCCAGGAGGCACAACGCACCGATGCCAGCGCCGCGCTGCAGGTGGTAAGCCTGCGTTCCAACCGCCCGCTGGGCTTTCTCAAACTGGAAGGCCAGGGCGGGGGCATCGCCCTCTCCGGACGTCGGGCCTTCGTGGCCAACGGCAGTCACGGCATCGCCCTGGTGGATGTGTTTGATCCCACCATTCCCCGGCTGCTGAAGCGGGTGGCCACCATGGATTTTGCCAGCGACCTGCTGCTGCATGAGCAGCACTTGCTGGTGGCGGATCGCCTGGCGGGGCTGCGCGTCTATCGTTTGACCGAAGACAGCCTGGTGGAAACCCAGGTGCTGACCACCGACGGCGCCGCCATTCAATTGCAGGAATTTGATCACAGTTACGTGGGCGTGCGCTTCAAGGACGGCACCAGCGCCCTGTACCAATGGCAGGATAACAAGGTGACCCCCGTTGCACTCCATCGCTAAACCCATTCAAATTGGCGCTGCCGTTATCCTGATTCTGCTGCTGGTGTGGTTTGTGATGGCCTACAGTCGCTACCAGGAAGGTCTTGAACAGGCGGCGGACATCTTGGGCGGCCTCAACAAGATGCGTCAGGAATACATCATCGCCTTTCAAAGCCAGGGCCACTTTCCGCGCAGCAATACCGAAGCCCGACTGCCGGCCCCGGAAGCGGCCCGCTTCGGCGCCATCGAAGCGGCCGTGGTCATGAAAGACGAGCGTCTGTACCTGCGCATCCTGGACCACACCGGCGCCCGCAGCCAGCTGTTCCTGACGCCAGAAATGAACTCCAATAATCAGTTCAGCTGGTTCTGCCGCTCCCCCGACCTGAGTGAATTCCTGCAGGAAAACCTGTTCCAGGGTTGCCAGCGCACCACCGAAACCCTCACGTTGGAACAGGCCGCCGCCTTGCAGGGCAAGCCCAGACCCAAACGCGGGCAGCCGCAACCGGCGAAACTGGACATCAAGCTGCCACCACCGCCCCCGGCTCCGGAACCCGAGCCCATCAAGCCCTGCGAGGTTTCCGCCCCGAGGGAGCTGCTGATCCACGACCACGGCATCGGGATCTGGGATTTCAGCGCCACACCGGTGCTGGAAGACTACATCCCCATCGAGCTGGCCAACCCCACGGCCATCGCCGCCCGCATCGGCAGTGTGCTGTTCATCGCCAAGGGCAACTACATTCACTACGCCGACACCCGCAAGCAGCCGGTTGCATTGCAAAAGAGCAGTGTCTGGATCAAACCCGGCACCCGCATTTACAGCGTCGGCCAGCAACTGCTATGGATCACACCGGAGAATCAACTGTTTGTGGGGGATGTCTGCTACCCGCCCAACATCCGCATCATCCACAACACCAAGCTGCGCATGTCCGGGCGGGATCTGGCCAGCCTGAAAGTGGCGGAGGGCAAACTGCACCTGTTGAGCCGCTACCCCTCCGACTGGTCCAACCGCAGCAAACTCGACATTTATGGCATCAAGAACAACGGCACCCTGGTGCACGCTTTCAGCTTCAGTTTCACCGGCTTTGCCAGCAGCATGTATCGGGAGGAACCGTACCTGCTCATTGCCAATGGGCGGGACGGGCTGTCCATCAAGCAACGCACCTCCGATTTCCGTTGGATGGAAACCGAAGCCATTTCCGCCATGGATTTTGTGATGGATGCGGTGATCAAGGACAACACCCTGTGGGTGGCGGACCGCAGCGCCGGTTTGATTATCTATCGCCGCCGCTCTGGCAAAGAACCCTGGGAACAGGTGGACCAGCGGGAGTTCGAGTTTCCCGCGTTCGAATTACGCTGGTTTGAACACGGTATTCTGGTGAGCAGCGCCACCCGTCACGCCTGGGTGGCCCATGACGGCAGCAAGGCGCTGCCGTTACAGCCGCCTAGCGCCCCGGAATCTCGCTGACCTTGTATTCCAGGTCGTAGAGTTCATCCTGGAACTGGTAGTAGCAATCTCGCCAGCGTTGCCACAGCACTTCGGTGCCGGGCTGGTTGGGGTCCCGATAGGGCTCACTGCCGCATTGCTTGTCGCGCTTGGCCTTGAGGCGGGCAATCTGCTGGTTCAGCTGGTTGGCTTCTTCCTGCAATGAGGAGCGGACCTTTTCCACCTCCCCGTTCTGCTTGTCCACCCATTGAATGGCACACTGCAGATCACGTTTGCGCTGCCCGGCTTCAGAGGGATCACGGGACAGGTTGTAGCGCCCCATGTACATGCGAAAGCGCACATTGTTCAGGTCTGTATCGCCTTCCATTTCACTCTGCCAGGCCTGGCGCAGATCCGGCAGTTCCAGATAGCCCTCCGGTTCCTTCGGGTTGAGGGAGGGCAGCATGATCTCACCACAATACTGCTTGTTGCCTACACTGCGCACCTGGGACGCGCTTTCACCACTAACGCTCATCTCATCCACTTTTACCCCCTGTTGCTCTTGCGCCGGCTGGGGCGGAGGAGGAAACTGGCTGTAAGTGACATTACCCTCTTCGTCGACAATTTTATAGAACTTGCCCGCCTGGGCCTGGAAAGATGCCAATAGAAACAAACAGATACACAGGATGAAACGCAGACTCATGCTAACCCTACCCCAAAACCAGCCAACTGAAAAAAACCCAATATGACCCCAAGTCTAGTTCAAAACCGCCTGGCCGTAGTGTTGATTAGGATGGTGTCGATTGGACTGGTGGCAATGGGAGTGACAGGCTGCAGCACCCGGCCGCCGCTGCCGGAAGCGCTCCAGGGCCAGTCGTTGATTGTGCTGGGGTTTACCACCAACCACGCCGAGCCGTATCAGGGTGGTACGCTCTACAAAGGCTTTGTGATGGAGGCCCTGGATGGCGCGCCGGCAGGCCCCCTGAGCCGCGATCAATACCTGTTGGTGGCACCGGGGGAACACCGGATCAGCGGCCATTGCTACTGGCGCTTGCGGGGTGTGCTCAGCTTTGACGAAGACGATTTCACCGAGCCGGGCACGCTGACGCTCATCACCCGGCCCGACACCCGCTACACGATTCAGTCGGACATCGATGAATACAAATACCAGTGCCGGCTGACGGTGGTGGAAACGGCCCATTGACGGGGGCCAGGTTTACCCCTCGCTGGACAACAGCTCAAACACGTAGCCGGGCAACTTGCTGTTGATTTCATCCCGCAAGCGCTGGGGCAACAGATTGGCTTCCGTGGAGGACACCTTCACCGGCCAGCGCTGCTTACCCAACACCTGGTTGCCATCCCGGAATACCAGTTCATAGGAACCGCGCAACCAGAACCAGCCCTGCTTCTGCTCCACCGGCGCTACGTCCAGGCTGCCCTGCAACTGCAGATTGGACTGTTCCGCCAACGGCACCCCCAGGGTGGCCAGGGCCTGTTCGATCTCCGCCCGCAGGGAGTCGTCTTCGGCACTGACCTGGACCCGGAGCGACGTCAGGGCATTGCGAATCAGGGTTTCCACCGCCGCAGTATCATACTGGCCCTGCAGGCCGCGGCCGTCGGCCACGATCATCAGATTCTGATTGGCCTGATCCCGCTGGATCTGCGCCAGGCGGGCGCGTTTCAGGGCATTGAGAGCCGCCAGCGGACTCTGCGCCTGTTCACTGGCGTAGTTGATCAGATCCCGCACTTCCCGGTCCAACGACTGAATACTGTGCTGAAAACGGGTGGCGGCCGGCTGCTTGGCCAGTATCGCCAGGGCATAAACCCGGCCCTGCTCCGTCTGCCACGATTCCACCACCTGGGCGCCGCTCAACACCTGGCGGGCCTCGGTGGTCACGGTACGGGTGATCTCGTGCTGGTTGCTGACCACCGGCTGACCCTGGGCCGCGCTCACGGTGGCACTGCTGAAATCCATACTGGAATCCTGCACCGCCACTTCAAAAATCTTGGCCAGATTGGCCGTGGCCCGGTCTGCCGCCGTGTTGCGGTCATCGGCCGATCCCACCGCCGTGAGGTGGGTGGCGGCGGGATAAGCGGATTCCGGTTGATCGATCCATTGCGGTTTGCCGCCGGTACTGCTGCAGCTCGCCAGCAGCCACAGTAAGGGCAGCGCCAGGCCGCAGGCTACAGCCCTGAGCGCGCGTGGCTGGCTGGAAACGGGGCGGGTGGTTTTATCATTGCGCAGCATGGGTTTCTCCTGATTCTGGGGGCTCCGGTAACGCGGGCCAGACATAGACCTGATCCGTCAGACTGCTGGCCAGCACCACAGCGCGACCGCGACGGCTGAATTCCGCCAGGGGCGGCAGCGCCTGCCCCTTTTCCAGTACCTGCACCGGGCCCTGCAGTGAGGTGGTGATGCGGGCCACCTGGATACTGGCGGGCAGCATGTTCCAACTGCGCACATCCGCCTGCTCCGACACCACAGTGGCAATGTTCATCAATATCCCGGAAAAATCATTCTTGCTCTGGGCTTCCTGCACCATTTTGTACTTGGCCACCGCGCGCACGGTGGCCGCCGCCAGAATCTTGGCCCGTTCTGCCTCCAGATCCTCCCGCGCCCGCACTTCCAGGTTCTCCAGAATGTTGCTGCGCTGGCGTTGCACCTCTCCCGCCAGGGTCAGCTCCCGGGGCAGATAGGTAGAATTGCGATAGTGTGGCATGACCACGCTCACCATGGTGTCCACCTCCGCATCAAACACCGAAATGCGGGTCTCGGTCTTGCTGCTCACCACCCCATCCAGATACACCAGGAACCATTCCCCTTCGTCGGCAGCGGGCAATTGTGCTTCGCGTCCGAATTGCTGGCTGAACTGCTGGTACTCCTGCTGGAAACCCTGCCGGCGGGTGAGGTTCAGCAGGCTGGTTTGCAGTGCCTGCGGAATGGGCTCGCCGCGGTCACGCAGAATGCTGTAACAGCGGCGATAACTGATCAGGGCATCGTCCCGTTCCCCGTTCAATTCGTAGATCAGCCCAGCCATAAAGCGGGCGCTCGCCAGTTGCCCGGCGGTGCTGTCTTCCTTGGCCAATTGCTGCATGGTGACATTGGCCTGCAACATTTCCACCCGGGCGCCGTCCAGATCACCCTCCAGCAGATACCCCAGGGCCAGCATTACATGCACTAACACCTGATCGGTGGGCGTGCCGTTGTAAGTGCGCAGGGTTTCGTTGGCCGTCAGCGCCGCCAGGTTCTCGGTAACGCTCACGGCCTGCGCAAACTGCAGGATGGATTTGGCCTCGTTCAGGTCCTGGCGACTGCCCTGCCAATCCCCCAGGTACAGTTTCAGTACCCCGGTGTTCAACCTGTACTGGGCCAGATCCCGGTCCGCCGGCACCAGGGTCTGCAGGCGATCCAATGTCGCCTGGGGGCCTGCCACCGCAAGGGAGGCCGCCGCCTGGTTCACCTGCCAGGCACTGCATCCCTGCAAAACCAAAACGGCGCTGCACAGCAGTGTCAGCGCCAGAGATTGCAACATCATCGACGGTGATCAGTAACGCAATTTGGCGTTCTTCACGTATTTCTTGATTTTCTTCTGACCCAGCCAGACTTTGCGGTTATCCGCCATGCTGATCAGGGTCAGGTCCACCTGGTAATACCGCACCTGTTCCTTGCCTTCCACGTCGATGATGGTATTGATCTGGCCCTGCATCATGAAATCAGCCCCCAGCTCCTGGCCGGCTGCGTTGCGGGTATCCTCCCGTGCGTTCAGATCCTGGTCCATGCGTTCATCACGAACTTCGCCGCGGTCGTCGCGGGAGGCTACAAAATCCACCCGGCCGGAATTGATCAGGGCCCGTTCCATGTCCGCCACAAAGGTTTTCACGTTGATGTGCTCGTGACTCAGGTTACGCACGGTGCCCACGATCACCACCGGCCGCTTGCCGGTGCGACCGGCGAACTCACCAATCCAGGGACGGGACAAGGCATCCTGGATCATTTCCTCCGCCACCAGGCGGGAATCGGTGTCGTTCCAGGCGCCACTCAGGTCGATGGTGCTGTCCGGTGCAACCCGCTCCACCGAAGTGGCACAGGCGGCAAGGAACAGGGCGGCACAGAGGAGAATCCAATGCTTCATTATTCGGTTTCCTTCATGAATCGGTCAAAGTTGGCGTTGGCTTTTTGCTGATAGTACTGCTTGAAATTCTGGGACAGTTTGCCGGCGGTGGTGATGGCATCATCCAGCGCTTTCATGTCCATTTCGGCAAAGGAGTAAATGTTGCCGGAGTTCTTGTCCTTCCAGCGGCCCTTGATCTTGGCGCCGTTCAGCACCGTCTGGGTGCTGCTGCTCAGGGTCTGCTGGATGCTGCTGGTGGCGGTGTCACCGGTGCTGGCGGCGTAATCATCCAGGGTATGATCAATGTAGGTGGACACCATACGTGCCACCTCGGCCCGGGCCCGGGTATCCGCCGTGGAGGTCTGCAGGGATTCGTCATTCAGGGGTGGTGCAAAGGCCACGCCGAAAACAAAGCGACCGTCGTCATTGTCCACGGCCTGGGTGCCTTCGTTGACCCAGTCCGGGGCGCCACTGATCCCGAGGTCACTTTCAATGGTGGGGGAGCTGCTGCAGGCAGCCAGAATCGAAACCAGCAACAGAGCGGACAAACCGCGGCATGCGCGCACCATGGTGATTACTCCTTAATCAAAGTCGTTATTATGATTCTAATACCTGTTCAAGCTTAATGGATTACGTCGCGCTAATCGAACAAGTTGCATAAAAGCGGACAAATATCACAAACCGTGGACCGACTTCACGCTATAGGTGCGACCGTCACCGTGGCACAGCTCACACTGCTCCAGCACCGAACCCAGGTCGGCCTCGCTGGTGGCAAAGTCGGCACCATTGCTTTCCATGTGGCTCTGGGCAACCGCATCATCATGGCAGGAGGCACACACCGCTGCCTGGGGGGACACCAGGGTGTCATCACTGCGATCCGCCAGATCCGCGCCGGAATCGACGCTGGTGGCCAGCACGCTGGCATGCAACGGTAATTCATAGCTGTTATTCACATGACAGGCGTTACAGTTATTAAGTTCCCCGGGGAAGTGCACGCTGCTCTCGTCATAAACGTGTTCGGTACCACCAAACCCCACCACCACCAATGGGCGGGCACGGAATCCCGCCCCATGGATGGCGTGGATCATGGTCTTGAAGTCAATGGACTCTTCTGTCTTGCCATCGCTGTATGGGGGCGCCGTGCGCCGCACCCGGTCGGTGTTCCTGGGGTTGTGACAGGTCACGCAACTGTCGATGCTGTCGGTACGGTTATCACCATGGAGCGACAAGCTGCCGTGACAGGCCAGGCAATTGTCCAGCGCCACCACCTGGCGGCGGGCGGCGGGACTGCTGTCGGTGATGGCAAACGCTTTCACCACGTTGGTAAGCGGCACACGCTGGATATCCGGGCTGCCGGCGCTGCCAATATCCACCGCCATGCGGCCCTCCAGCACCACCGAGCCACTGCCGGAGGCCGCTACATTGGGCGCCAGGCTGCCATCCGGAATGGCACTGCCAAAGGTCACGCTGAAGCTGCCGTCACCATTGGCCACCGCACTGCTGAGCCCGTTCACAGACAGGGTGCTGGCCACTCCGCTGCCACTGCCGGTATTGGTGTAGTCGGTGGTTGACCAGGCCAGTTTCAGGCTGAGACTGGCGCCGCTCTGGGTGAACGGCGGATCGGTCTGGATATGGTAGGGCGCATCCCCCTGCAACGGATTCACCACGGCAAAACGCACCGTAGGAAACTCCCCCTGGCCAGTGTTTTCCACCGCCAGGATTCGCCCCTCGAAGGCGGCCCTGGCCTGTTGCACCGGATCCACATGCACGCTGGCGATGCTGCCCGCCACACCAGACACCGAGTGACAACTCATGCAGTTGTCGTCGTTATCCTGCCCACCATAATGCTGACTGAAATCCAGGTCATCATGACAGGCGCCGCAGGTGTCCTGACCGGCGTATTCGTTCCAGTTGTCCCCCTGGTGGGTGAGGGTCTGGCCGGCAGCGCCGGTGGCCGAGCCGGCGTGGCAGAGGTGACAATCCCGGATGTCCCTGGGAAAGCGCACGGCCGAGTAATCGTGTGGGGTATCGCCAAAGCCATAGAGGGTGTAACTGCCCCCCGCCTGCACCGAGGGCAGATCGGCGCCCCGATGAATTTTGTGGATCATGACTTTGAAATCCACACTGTGCCCGCTGTTGGCGTCGGAGCTGCCGGGGTTATGACAGGTGACGCAATATTCCACCTCGGTGCGCCCTCCACCATGGAACGCCAGCGAACTGTGGCAACTATTGCAGTTCTCTGTGGCCACCACTCGGTAGTGCAAAATGTCCGTGCTCTTGCCGGTGGCGGGAACCCAGTCAAAATAGGGATTGGCGGGCACCCGGCCGTTATCGAACTGCAGCGCCACCCGATGGGTTCGCGCTGCCTCAAACACCAGGCTCAACCCTTGCCGCGCCGCCTGTGCCTGCACATCAGCGGGGGGCTGCGTCAGGCTGGCGGCCGTCACATATCGATAGGTGCCGTCCCCATTATTGGTGAAGCTGCCACTGGTGGCGCGCTCCGCCGTGGCCTGCAGGCGAGCTTCCAGGCCAGGCCCCACGCCGGGCTGTTCAATGCGGTTGATATAGGATTGCCAGTGGCCGGTGAGATTGCCAATGGGATTGCCCTGTAATTTCGCCACACTGAGCCTGAAGTCCGCAGCGGTCAGATCCAGGATTGCATTGTAATCCTCATCGGTGAGCTGGAAATCCACCACCAGTACACCTCCGTTGCCCAGACGGGCGCGGCTGATGATCGGTAACAGCGTCGGACTTTGGGCATAGAGCACCGGGGAGCCGGTGTTGGGCAAGGTCAACCCGCTGTTGTCCGGGGCACGGCTGCTGCTGGAACCGGACGAGCCGCCCCCACCGCCACAGGCAGCCAGGATCAGGGCCAGGGTGAGGGTGAGGAACCGCCCGGAAAGACAGTTTAACCACCGCGGCGCCGGTAATGTCATGATGTTACCCTTCATTGAGCGCACCCCTTCATTGACCGCCCCCTCATCGACTGTGCACCGCTTCCACATCCGCACTGGCGCCAGCGCCATGACAGACCGAGCAGGTTTCGGGGTTAGTGTTCATATCCGGCCGTGTCACCACATTGAATTGGGCTGCCCCCTGACTTTCCATATGAGCCCGGGCCAAGGCGGAATCGTGGCAGGAGCTGCACACCGCCGCCACCGGAGTGGTATAGGTTCCGCTGCTGTTGTCGGCGAGCACTGCCGCGCGCACCAGGGGCAGGGGCAGTCCGTAGCTGTCCTCTGTATGACAACGTTCACAATCACTCAGATCACCGGGGTACTGCAGGCGCTCACTGTCCCAGGTGCCTTTGAAGGGAGTCTCGCGGAAGCCCCCGGCATGCACCGCGTGCACGGTGACACTCAGGTCGTGGCTACTGGCAGTGGTACCCCGGTTCGGGTTGTGGCAGGCCGTGCACACCAGCGGATTGTTCACGCCCCGGGTGGGATGGGAATCGCTGATGTAGCGACCGTGGCACTGGTTGCAGCGCGCCACCTCCACAATGTCCCGGCGTGCCGTGGCCGCACCACCGGCCGTGGCCACGAACTGCACCACGCTGTCCAGATAAACCGTGTCTCCTGCGCATTCGGCACCACTGCCATCAGCCCCCGGATAACGGACATCAATCATCACCGCAAAACTGCTGATACCCGTGGGAATGACCGCGGTATTGCTGAAGGTGGCCGTATCGATGCGGAACACATTATCCCCCAGGGCCAGCAGGGCAGCCGGGGCTACCGCCTGACGGATGCGGGGGGAAGACGCGCCCACCGCGCTGTCGTTTTCATTGAGGAATTCCGTCGCCCCATCCCAGGGAATGCGCACATCCAATACGGCACTGTCACAGAACACTGCACTGTCTTTCAGATCCAGGGCCAGGCCATCCGCATCCCGCACGCTGATGTCCACCAGGGGCGTTTCACCGGCACTCACCTGGGTTACGTTTTCAATATTCAACGTCAGGCTGCGGCCTGCTTCCTGCAGCAGATCCCGATGGGCCTGATCGGCCTGCAGACCGCCCGGGTTGGCCGGATCCCCGGATTCGGCGTGACAGCCGGCGCAATTGGTGCCCTGGGTAAAGCTGCCGTGGTTGTAGCCAATGGGGTCCCCGTTCAGTTTGGTGCCCGCCAACAACCCTTCGTGACAGGACTCACACACCGCCAGGGTGGGATTGCTCACCCAGCTGTGCCCGTCGGCTGTGAGTTCCGCCTCCGGCGTCGGCAACCCCTGGGCTTCGGCAAAGGCCACGTCTTCCGCCCCGGCATGGCAACGGGTGCAGTTCAGCATCGACTGGGGATAGGTGGTGCCACTGTAATCATGGGCGGAATTGCGGTAACCCCAAATGGTGTACGCCCCGCCGGGCAGGTGGCGCCCGTTGTGGATCTTGTGCACCATGGTGGCCAGGTCCAGCACGTTGCCGCTGTTGGCGTCTGACGTGCCCGGGTTATGGCAGGTCACACAGTAATCCAGCTGGGTGCGGCCGCCACCGTGGATGGCCAGCTGATCGTGACAGGAATTGCAGGTGGCCTCGGTGGCAATGCGGCGGGCACTTTGGGTGTCGTAAAACAGCGGCGACAGTGAACTCCCCAGCGCCGCCGTGCTGCTGTCCGCCAGCAGGGCCGGCACAAAGTCCACACAGAGATTGTCCACCGGTGCATTGAGGGAAAACTGGATGCAGGCGCGATGCACTTCCGAGCGGGCACCGGGATCACCGATGTCAGTGCTGAATTCATAACGCCACACCCCCTCCGCCAGCGCGGTCAGGGTGCCATTGTTTTCGGTGGTGGCCTGGGCCAACGCCACCTTGCCCTGGGCCAGGGGATCACTGACTTTCAGATCCGACGCCAGGATATTGTCGGGGTCGGTTTCTGCGGTGAAGGTGGTGCACTGGTTCTGGCTGTTACTGACGTCCCCGGCACTGCGGCACACCGGGTCTTCATTGCGTTCAATGTAAGACACCCACTGCTGGCCCACGGCACTGCCGGTATTCGACGCCAACCGGGCCAGGCTGAAGCGCACCTCGGCGCTGGTGAGCCCGGCCACCGTCTGCACCTGATTTGCAGTGAGGGAAAATTCCAGCACCGGTGGCGAGTTCACGCTGATGGAATGCAAGGTAGCCAGTACCAGGTCGTCGGCCTCCAGGTCCGCGGCCGACACGCTATCCGCCGGTACCACCGGCGCCGGCGGGTCCACCGGCTGCCCCGGCTCCGTGGGCCCACTGGTGACTCCGGAGGCACGATCCCCCCCACCGCCGCCACAGGCCGCCAGCCCGAACAGCAGGAGCAGGATTATCGCCCACGGCAGCAGCCCCGGGTTGTCTGTTTTGCTTGCTGGCCATCCCATAACCTTCACCTCGCCCTTGCTCATGGCAGGTTGTAGTGCACCGTGACACCCACGGCATTGACGGATTCATTGGCGGATGCGATGCCGGTCCACAACACTTTATCCAGTGTATCCACCTGCAGATCGTCCACCGCCCAGTTGTCTTCCTGGAAACGGAAATACTGATAATTCAGTCCCAGCCTCAGATCCCGGTTCACCTGGTAATCCCCTTTCAGGATCAGGTGATGCTGGCGGGTGCGAAGGGTGGGCAGGTCTTCACTGCTCATGCCGGTGCCGCCGGCATCAAACAAACTGTGCTCGCCGCTGCCGTAGCTGAAGCGATAATCCAACGCCAGCGCCAGTACGTCCTTTTGCACCTGCCATTGGGCGGTGGCGCCCAGCGAGTGAACGGTATCCGTGGGCGATGCGCTCCAGTCCCGCTCCGGATCACTGGCCTGGGGGTAAGGTGGGATGGTCACGAACGCGTTTTTCTCCTGGCCGCCACGGAAGGCCCGACCCCGCTGCTGTAACTGCAGATAGTCGAACGCATAGTAGCCAGTGAACGAAAACGCGGCGGAGTGCAGATAGGTGGTGGATAACGTCAGATTGGAATGTTCCTCCCATTCCAACCCCAGCTCGGTGGCATCGTAATCGTCATCCCGCCACATAAGGTCCAGGTTGTATTGCCACTGCTGGAAACCACCCAACGCCATATTGAGCCTGGCTTCAGTGCGCTGGCGATTGGCCAGGTAGTATTGACTGAGCAGCGGATGATTGATGTAACGCTGGCTGGCGGGGGTCTGGTTGATCAACTCCGCATCCAGCAGGGAATAGTAGGATTGATCCCAGTGATAGGTGTCAGCGGCACGATCATGGTAGGCCAGGCTGAAGCCCAGCCCCAGTCCCCGCGCGCCCCCGTTTCTCACCTTGAGCATGAAGCGGTCTTCCTGGGTGGTTTCCACCGCCGCGTTATAACGATCCACCTGCTCGAATTCATAACCCAGGGTCATGCGGGTCCGGTTGGGAAAGCGATACTGTCCCTCCAGGGAAAAGGTGTTGCGGGTATGGCTGGTGGGGCGGTTATAAAGGGTGTATTCGCTGGCCGGTTGATCCCCGCTGTCGCCACGGACATAAAGGTAGCCGTCCCGGGGCGTTTGGTTGTCGCGATCCTCGTACCGATATTCACCCTGCAATGTGAAGCGCGCCGTCATCAGGTAACGCACCATGGCCTGCAAGGTTGTGGTATGCACCTCACCCTCCAGACTGTCCCGGGGCAGCGCCACCGGAACCTGCAAGGCATCGTTGACGGTGTAAGGCAGAAAGTCATCATCCTGCAGCGCCAGACTGTACGACGCGCTGCCCTGGGCGAGCCATTGCTCCGAGAACCGATAGTTGCCGGACACCTGCCACTGATGCATCTGATTATCCGGCGCCAGCGCCATCTGGCCATCACCGGCCGGATAGTCCACCGCCGGCCCGAACACGGCCCCATAGGGGTTCTGCCACTGCAATCCACGATCCCCGTTTTCGAAATGGGAATACAGGTAACGGAAGGCCAGGTTGCCCTGCTCTGCAGTCAGGTACGCCGCCAGATCCAATTCCCGCGTGGTGTAATCCAGATCCTGGGGCAACAGCGCAGCATGCGGATTGGACGCATCCAGGTAGAAGGCCGCACCCATGGTCTGGCGGCCGGTTTTTTGCTCGTTGCGGAACGCGGTTTCAAAGGACCACATTTCATCGAACCGTTTGCGGAACAGAAAATGGAAGCGATCCCGTTGCTTGTCCAGTTGCAGGTTATCGGTGGGCTGGAGGGCACTCATACTGCCGGTGTCCGGCCCGGCCACCCAGTTTGCAGGCAAGTGCAGTGCCGCACCATCGCCCCCGGCAAAGGGCGAATAGGCCAGGCCGTTATACTGATACAGTTGCTGGAAATCAAACTCGAACCGGTAATCGCCGCTCTGCCCCAGGAACAGGTTGAATTGGCGGGTTTTGAGCCCCAGATCGCGACCGGAGAATCCGAAGTAGCGGTCCCCTTCGGTGTCATCCCAACGCTGGTAATCCAGATCCAGATTGAAGTATCCACCGGCCTCGTCCATGCCGTTATAACGGCCAAACTGCTGATTGTCGGAACTCACATACCAGAATGACGGCGCCACGTAACCGTCGTACTCCAAAGCCTCGAAGGTGGCCTGGGGTAACGGCTCCTCCAGCAAGAACGCGAACGGGTCCGCTTCCGCCAGGGCCAGGGGCGAACTGAAACATAAGCTGGCGATCAGCCAAGGGCGCATGTCTGCCTCCTCACCGTGTCAGCCGTCCACCGGACGGATGATTGCTGCCGTGGACCTGGGAATGGCAATTCAGGCAATTCCCCCCCAACAGATTCATGTTGGCGCTGCCAGCGGGCAAACCACTGCCGTCCAGCAACTGGCTGGGGTGAAACGCCGCGGAATGACACTGCTGACACAGGAACGGGGTTCGATTGGTCAGCAGGTCACGATTGATCGAGCCATGGGGATCGTGGCACAGCCCGCAGTCCTCTGCCGCCGGGGCGTGCTCAAACAGGAATGGCCCGCGCTTTTCCGCATGGCAACCAAAGCAGGTGTCATTCAGGGTCACTCCGGTGAGGCTGGCGGGGGTGGGACTGCCGTGGGGATTGTGGCAGTCGCTGCACTGCATCTGGCCCGCCGCCGTGGGATGGGTGGAGGGCAACTGAGTTTTTGCCTGTACACTGCGATGGCAATCAAAGCAACGATCGGCCTGCTGCCCTGCCGCCAGCACCGGGTCCTGCACCGGGTGCAGACTGTGGCAACTGGCACAGGCAAGCTGTTCCTGCTCGTGGGCACTGCCTGACCAGGCCATGCGTTGCTGTCCTTTATGGCAATCAAGGCACACTTCATTCTGTTGATGCGGGGCCGATGCCTGCTCACCAAAGCGGATGTCCGGGGGGTGCTTGAGGGGGTCTCCACGATGGGCTGCACTGCCACCATGGCATTGACTGCAGAAGCCACTGTTACCGGCTTTACCGGCACCGTGGTGATTGGCAAAAATACCGTGCACCGCGGGGCTCACCTGCACCGTGTGGCACTGCAGGCAGGCCTGATCCGCGATGGCCTGATCCTGGGCCCAGGCCATCGGGCTCAGCAACAACCAACTCAACAGGAATATTTCCGCCAGAGCTTTCATAACCGTGCTGAAGGGCCTCAGGGTCATGCCTATCGCCCCTGCACCGGAAAGTCCACATCATCCATCTGCAGGCCGAAGGTCATCGGCAGTGAGACCCAGTGACCGGACTTTTCCTCGCCGGCACCATGGATGGCAATGCCGAAGGTGTATTCCTGTCCGGGACGGATGGCTTTTCCAGGTCCGTTCAGGGGTTTGCGGAACACCACCGTCCACTGGCCATCCTGATAGTCGGCGCTGGCCTGTACGATGGCTTGCGCGTCCGCCGCCCGGGCCGACAACACATGGTAAGTCTGGGTCTGGGCCAGTTTGCCGTTCTGCAGGCGGGCCCGCCACAGCTCCACATAGTGCCCCTGTTCCAGCATGGCTTCCAATGTGGCGTCATCGTGGTACACCGCGTAACGCCCGACACTGCGCTGCTGCTTGAGCGACGCTCCCAGGTATTTGGTGATGGCCTTGCCACGGTTCTTGTCCTGCCCCGGCAGATCATTGTGGCAGGCGGCCCAACACCCGGCCCGCTGGAACTGTTCATCACTGCCATCGTCCAGCATCAGTGCCACACTGTTGTCCTGTGGGGTGCCACGCCAGCGCACGGTGACCTGCAGTTGATTCTTCACCAGCGCCAGGGTCAGGCGTGCACCGATACTGGATTGAGTGCGGTTGGGCGCCAGGGTTTTGCCCATGGCAGCCTGCTCACCAGCGTGACACTGGGCGCAGTTTCGACCCTGCCGGAAAGGCTGCGCCCCCGGGTGATCGGTCCGGATCCAGTCAAAGTTCGCCGTTCCCGGGGCAAACAGGGTGATCAGGTCCGGGGCGTCCACCTGGGGTGGCTCTATCTGATCCAGAGCAACATGGGCCACCGACCGATGGCAGTCAATGCAGGTCCGGTCCAGGCTCGCCATGGCTTTATGGTAGGTTTTGGCCTTCTCTGACACATTGGCACTGGACTGCATGGCTTTCAGATCATGGCAGCTACGGCAGCCTTCCGAGCGATTGGCCAGCAGGGTCACCACCGGCTTGGGATTATCATGGGGGTTGTGACAACTGGAACAGGCCACCTCCTGCACGGCGCCTTTGGACTTGTGCTGCGCCTTGGCCTGGCCAAGATGATGAATGCCATCCCGTTGTGGACGATGACACTGGGTGCAGGTGGCCGTCTGCTGCGCGGCCGTCATGGCAGTGGCTTCGGTATGCAGGTTATGACAGGTGACGCAGCTCAGGTTTTCCCGGGCATGCAGGCCACTGCTCCAGTGGCGGGTGGCATTGCTCTCGTGGCAGGCCTGGCACACCTGATTCTGCTGGGCCACAGAGTCGCTCCAGGTGGGGCCAAAACTCACCTCCGGTTTATTGCGGGTGGGGGATTGGGCATGCTGCTGGCTGGGGCCATGGCACTGGGCACAGCCCTTCTGCCCCATGGGAGAATCCGGTGACGGTTTGCCGTGAACACTGTTCAGCATGGCATGAACCGGAGAATCCTCACCCAGCTGGTGACAGCTGGAGCACAGCGCACTCCCATTCGATGAGTCCCCGGATACCGCATCACCGGTCTTGGGTGCCGCCCAGGTGGCCAACGGCAGACCGATCAACAGCATCAGCAAGAGCCAACGCTTCCCACTTGCAGCCATAATCCCCTCTCCCTTTTTATACCCTGTGCGCATGCGCGCCTATTCGATGTGCAATGTGCCGGTGACGTTGTGACCACCGGCTTACGGCCCGCCGCTGAATCAGTGCTCCGCGGCCACCTCGGCCAGGGGTTCCTGCCCACTCGCCGGCACAGTGCCCGGATACTGGTGGGCAATTCCCTGGTGGCAATCAATGCAGGTCTTGCCCTGTTCCGCCATGGCGCTGTGATAGAAACGGGCCTTCTCCCCCTGCGCGCTGAAATCCATCCGCGCCACATCGTGACAACTGCGGCAGCCGGCAGAGTCATTACTGCGCATGCGGGCAATCTCCCGCGCCTTCATCTGCTCCAGGTGCGCCATGTACTTTTCAGGGGTATCAATCATACCGGTGATGCTGCCCCAGACTTCCCGGGCGGCTTCAATCTTGCGGATCATCTTGGGGACAAATTCGTGGGGAACGTGGCAATCGGAACAGGTGGGGCGGACCCCGGAGGCGTTATTGTAGTGAGTGGTCTGCTGCACCGTCTGGAAGGGCTGGGCATACATTTCATGGCAACTGGTGCAAAAGGCCTCTGTGTTGGTGGCATGCAGGCTCAGGTTGAATCCCACGACCCCGACACTGCCCAGCACAATGCCCACCACCAATAAGGTCAGTACAGACCAGCGTGTGGACGGGCGTCGCAACAGCCCCCACCAATGTCGAACCATGCCTAGCATCGGGCACCCCCTCTCCCTCTCATTGCTCCAATACTAAAGCTAACTTATGCCCGGGATATGACCGATGTCAAAAAAAAGGGGCCCGTTTGCTCAGGGGCCCCTTTTTCTGTGTATATAAAGGCTGTGTTTATTCCACCTTTTCCACGCCCAACAGCTCAACATCGAACACCAGCACCTGGTTGGGGCCGATTTTCGGGCCGGCACCACGGGCACCGTAGGCCAGGTCGGAAGGAATGAACAGCTTCCACTTGTCACCCACTTTCATCAGCTGCAGCGCTTCGGTCCAGCCTTTGATGACGCCATTCACGGGGAAGGAGATGGGTTCGCCCCGCTCCACCGAGCTGTCGAAAACAGTTCCATCCGGCAGCGTGCCGTGATAGTGGACATTCACTTTATCGTTGGCATCCGGAGTTTCGCCGTCACCTTTGGTGATCACTTCATATTGCAGACCACTCTCGGTCACGATCACGCCGTCGCGCTTCTTGTTCTCTTCCAGGAACGTGTCTCCGGCCACTTTGTTCTCCTCCAGCGCCTTACTCTGGGCTGCCTGCTGCTCCTGCATCTTACGCGCCTGCAGTGCATTCATGGCGGCCACCATTTCCTCCTGGGTCATCTTGGATTCGTTACCACTGAAGCCATCATCGAACCCTTGATAGAACGCTTTCACATCCAGCTCATCTTTCAGATCCCGACCCATACCCTCGCCAAATTTCAGACCAATGGCGTAGCTGGCCTTCTGATCTTCGGTTTGCAGTGCCACCGCCGGTTCGCTTTTGGCCGCGGCTCCCTCACTGCCCGCTTCACCTTTACAGGCCACCAGGGCAGCCACGGCAGTCGCCACGATTATATATTTCTTCATGCTTTCTCCTGTCTCCAATGAATACCCGGGATGCGGTGGAATGCGTATCGAAAAAACAGGCACCAGGGCCCATAAAGCTCAATCACTTCGCCCCCTGATCACTCCGGATTGTATTGTTATCGTTTGGGGTCGCTCCCGATGGTAACAGAAAGCCCCTGCATCTGAACCATAGGGCGGAAATATTTTGCGTTCCAGGGGCTATGTGCTATCACATGAAAGGTAGATATTGTTTAGACAACCCGTATAATTGCTAACGACTGCGTCACCAATCACAGCTGAGGAACTTTGATTATGGCAGCAAAAAAAACCACGGCGAAGCGAAGCGCCGCGAAAGCAAAAAAAGATCCGGTGGTTGAGCTCTCAGCCCAGATCACAAAACTGGAAGCTCAACTGGACGCGGCCCGTAAAAAAGCCGTGGACCAATCCACCAAAGCCGTCATCGCTGCCAAGAAAGCCATGGTGAAAGCGCAGGCTGCTGCGAAGAAAGCCAGCGCTAAAACTGCGGACAAGGCCAAAGCCAAACTGGCCGAGACCAAAGTGACGCTGGCCAACGCTCAGGCGGCCCAGGCGGCAGCCAAGAAAGAAGCCGCCAGCGCGGCCAAAGTGAAGAAAGCCGTCGCTGCGGTTACCAAGCAACTGGCCGCTGAAGCCAAGGCGGAAGCCAAGAAGGCCGCCGACAAAGCCAAGGCGCTGGCCATGAAAGAGGCCGCTGCCAGGAAGAAAGCAGAAGCCAAGGCCAAAGCGGCGGCCAAGAAGAAGGCCGTAGCAGCCAAAAAGGCCGCTGCCAAAAAGGCCGCAGTGAAGAAAACCGCTGCTAAAAAGGCACCGACCAAGAAAGTGGCCGTGAAGAAGACGTCCGCTAAAAAGGCACCCGCCAAGAAAGTGGCCGTCAAAAAAGCAGCCGCCCCCAAGAAAGCCGCCGTAAAGAAAACCGCTGCCAAGAAAGCAGTGGCTCCCAAGAAGGCTGCAGCCAAAAAGGCACCGGTGAAAAAAGCGGTTGCTCCGAAGAAGGCAGCGCCAAAAAAGGCCGCCCCCAAGAAAGCGGCTCCCGCCAAACCGGCCGCCGCAAAAAAAGCAGCACCGGTAAAAAAGGCGGCCGCGAAAAAACCCGCAGCCCCCAAGGCCCCGGCCGCACCGAAGGTTGAAGCGCCCAAAGCAGCAGCACCCAAGCCTACTGCGCCTAAACCTGCAGCAGCGGCCAAGCCCGCCGCGGCAAAACCGGCCACGCCCAAAGCCCCCAAGGCTGAAGCACCCAAACCGGTGGCCCCCAAAGCGCCAGCGCCAATGGCCGCCAAACCGGTAGCCGCTCCGGCGCCCAAGCCGGTTGAGCCGGAGCCACCCAAAGCGGAAGAAAAGCCGTTTGAACTGAAGCCGGTGGATGCACCCACGGCTCCGGATCGCAGCATTTTCAATCCGGAAAAAGACGCCTAATTCTATTAAGCGTTAATGCAAAGAGGGCTGTTTCCCCACGGGAACAGCCCTTTTTTCATGGCCACGAATTGGGTATCCTGCCCACCCCCACTTCACGCGGCCACACACCATGATCCAACTGCAATCGGTCTCCCTTTATCGCGGCAATAAATGTTTATTGCAGGACGCATCCTTTACCGCCTATCCGGGGTGGCATATCGCGTTGGTGGGCCATAACGGCTGTGGCAAATCCTCTTTGTTCTCCCTGCTGCTGGGCCAGGCCGGTGCCGATGCCGGGCAGGTCCACATTCCCGCGGGCAGCCGCATCGCCCACATGGCCCAGGAAGTGGAAGCACTGGACCGCTCCGCCATCGATTATGTGATTGACGGCGACCAAGCCCTGCGCCATCTGCAACAGCAACTGGCCCAGGCGGAAGCGGAGAACGACGCCCATCGCATCGCGCAATATCACCAGCAGTTGGATGACATCGACGCCTACAGCGCAGAATCCCGTGCGGCCAAGCTGCTCACCGGCCTGGGCTTCCAGCAAGCGCAATTCGGTAATACGGTGAAATCGTTCTCCGGTGGTTGGCGCATGCGCCTCAACCTGGCGCAGACCCTGATGTGCCCTTCCGACATCATGCTGCTGGACGAGCCCACTAACCACCTGGACCTGGACGCCATTCTCTGGTTGGAGGCCTGGCTCAAGGCCTATCCCGGCACCCTGATCCTGATTTCCCACGATCGTGAGTTCATCGACGAAATCACTGAACATGTGCTGCACATCGAGCACCAACGGCTGAACTATTACAGTGGTAACTACTCCGGGTTTGAGATTCAGCGCGCCGCCCGCATGGCCAACCAACAGTCTGCGTTTGAAAAGCAGCAACGGGAAATCGCCCACCTGCAGACATTCATCACCCGCTTCAAGGCCAAGGCCACCAAAGCCAAGCAAGCCCAAAGCCGGGTGAAAGCGCTGGAGCGAATGGAAAAAATCGCCCCGGCCCATGTGGACTCCCCATTTCACTTCAGTATTCCTGCCGCCAGCAAGATGTCCGACCCCTTGTTGGACATCAAAGCCGGAGAGCTGGGTTATCAGGGCCAGGCCGTATTGCATCAGGTGGCCCTGCAGCTGGGCCCCGCCACCCGCATCGGCCTCATCGGCCCCAACGGGGCGGGCAAATCCACCCTGATTAAAACCCTGGCCGGCACCCTGCAGCTGGTGGCGGGCGACAAAACACTGGGGGAACACACCAAAATCGGTTACTTCGCCCAGCACCAGCTGGATCAACTGGACGTATCCGCCACCCCACTGCTGACCCTGCAACGGGAGGCGCCGAAAACCGACGAGCTGACCCTGCGCAAATACCTGGGCAGTTTCGGCTTTCATGGCGATGCGGTGCTGGACAACATCGGGCGCTTCTCCGGAGGTGAGAAAGCCCGCCTGGCCCTGGCCCTGATCATCTGGCACAAGCCCAACCTGTTGCTGCTGGATGAACCCACCAACCACCTGGACCTGGAAATGCGCCTGGCGCTGACCCTGGCGTTGCAGGATTACGAAGGTGGTTTGGTGCTGGTTTCCCACGACCGCCACCTGCTGCGTTCCACCACGGATGAGCTCTATCTGGTGGCCCACCGGTCGGTGCAGCCCTTCCAGGGAGACCTGGAGGACTACAGTCGCTGGCTGCTGGAATACCGCCAGGCGCAACAGAATGCAGCCAGCTCAGATGACGGCGAGCGGGAGGAGAAACGGGATCGCAAAGCGGAACGCCAGAAAGCGGCGGAGATTCGCAATCAGCTGCGCCCGTTGAAGAATCAGCTCAGCACACTGGAGAAAACCCTGGCGCAACTGGAAGCAGAGAAGCAAGCGATCGAAACAGAACTGGCGGCAGAAGACCTGTACACAGCGGCCAACAAGGACAAACTGACGGAGTTGTTACAACGTCAGGGCAGCATCCGTGCCCAACTGGAAGAAACGGAGCTGGCCTGGCTGGAGGCTTCGGAAACCCTGCAAACCCTGGAACAGTCGCTGCAAGGCTGACTATTCCCGTTCCTGCTGGAAGTTGGCCGCATCACCCAGATTGATATTGTGTTGGGTGAACTCCGCCAGATCCAGGCCATATGACCCATCCATCAACACCGTCTTGACGCGATGCTGTGCCTCGGCAGAGGCCTCCCGCTGGGCTTTCAGATCGACAATTTTCTGCGGCATGGGCTGCTTGTCGGCATCCAGCAACAGGGCCACTTTGGGCAGCAGCCGGTTGGTGGGCTCCACCGACAACACCACCCCCACCTCACCGGAGGCCATCTCCACCAGCGCACCCGGCGGGTAAATGCCAATGCACTCGATGAATTTAACCACCAGCTTGGGATCGAACTGGCTGCCGCTGTTTTCGTAGAGAATTTTCAGCGCCGTGGCGGAGGTGTTGCCTTTGCTGTAACAACGCTGACTGGTGATGGCGTCATAGGCATCGACGATGGTCACCACCTTGGTGTAAAAGTTGAGGGCGCTGGCATCCATCCCCAGCGGATAGCCTTTGCCATCCAGTCGTTCATGGTGATTGTAGGCGGCACCGATGACTTCGTTGGGCAGGGTTTTGTCCTCCACCAGAATCTCGCGGCCGAACACCACATGCAGCTTCATGTGTTCGAACTCTTTATCCGTCAAGCGGGAGGGTTTGTTGAGGATGGTCTGATCCACCTTCATTTTGCCCACATCGTGCAACATGCCGCACAAGCCCAACAGCTCCATGTGTTTGCGGCCCACCCCCACATGACGGCCCAGGGCGATGGCCAGAATACCGACGTTGAGACAGTGTTCCGCGGTGTACTTGTCCACATTCTTGATGCGGGTGAGCCACATCATGGCGGAGGGATTGCGCTCAATGGAATCCACGCACTCCTTGATCAGCTTACGGATTTCCGTGGTGTCGATGCGCCCGTCGCGATACGCGCTGTCGAGGATATTTTCCACTTCACCATAGGCTTTCTGGTAATGCTTGTTGGCCTGCTGGATTTCCTTTTCCACCGGCGTGGTGATGGTGTACTGCTTGGGTTTATTGCGCCCCAGCATCGCACTGCGGACATCCGGCGTCATCCCGGATTTTAGAACGTCGATGTAGACGAATTCACAAATATTCTTGAGGGCAAGCAGGTCATCCTCATCGTGAACCGGAAAGCCCTGGAACACAAACGGAGCGTCCAGCCACGGCCGATCCAACTCGGACACATGCATGCCCAGTTTCAGCTGGTCGGTGGGAACTTTAACGGTCTCCCGCGAACGGGTCACTTTTCTCTTCATTCAGGTGTAAACGACTCGTACCACTACTCCTATAACTGTAGCCCAGGATTTCCCTGTCGACCCGGCAAACAACAAATATTCACGTTTTTTAGCCATCCGCCTACACGCCTGCGCACACATAAAACTCCCCGCCAAATCAGGCACATAAAACAGTTTAGGACAGATGATTGATGAATTTGCCGCGCCGGAGAGCCCACCTTTTTGGCGGTTTTCGTCCTGTCGCTGATCGGCACCAGCCCGTAGAATGGGCGCCCGTTTATCTGGCAACCCTCAGACCACTCGCCAAACCATTCTTCAGACAGGGCCAGCACCATGCCACCACCCCCACTGATACAATTTGTCCTAATGGCCTGCATCATCAGCATCGGCATGGGGCAGTTTATTGTGTTTGCGGTGCTGGCGCCCCTGATTCGCAGCGTGGGGTTGCAGGAAATCCACGGCGGCCTGATCCTGTCGTTTTCCTCGGTGATCTATGCATTGAGCAGCGGAGTCTGGGGGCGGGTGAGCAGCGTATTCGGGCGCCGAAAAGTGATTCTGGTGGGCCTGCTGGGGTACTGCCTGGGCACCCTGATGTTCGCCGCCGTGTTCTTTGCGGGGCTGCAACTCTGGTTGCAGGGCACACTGCTGTTTGTGTGCCTGTGTGTTGCCCGCATGCTGCAGTCGGTGTTGATGGGTGCCACCGCGCCGGCCGCCACCGCCTACATGGCGGACATCACCACCCCGGAGCAACGGGTGAAAGGCATGGGCTTATTGGGTTCCGCCCACAGCCTGGGGACCATATTGGGCCCAGCACTGGCGGCTCCCCTGATTCTGCTGCATTTACTGGCGCCGCTGCTGGCCGCCAGCGCCATTACCCTGTTGATGGCCGTGGTGGTGTGGCGAGCGCTGGCGGCACCGCCAGTCACCCAGCCAACCAGGGTGCACATCGGCCAAGAGATCCTGAATACGGTCAAATCCTATTTCGATGCCCGTTACGCCGACATCTTGTTGATCGGGGTATTGATGTTCATGGCCTATGCCATGTGCCAGCAGACGGTGGGTTACCTGATCCAGGACCGGCTCCACATCAGCCCTGCGGAAACCGCCACCATTGTGGCTCATGCATTCATCTGCTCTGCGGTGTTTTCGTTAATTGCCCAGTTCGTGGTGGTGGCGAAGTTGAAGCTGGAATCCAACACCCTGCTGCTGATCGGGCTGCCGTTGATGCTGGTGGGTTACCTGGTGCTGCTGCAATTGCAGATGGAGCGCGATGCCCTGCTGGCCTTCTCATTCATCGGTTTTGGCTTTGGTCTGGCCATGCCGGGATTTTCCGCCAGCGCCTCACTCTCGGTGTCTGCAGAGGAACAGGGCGCGGTGGCCGGTGTGATCGCGGGTGCTCCGGCCTTGGGGTTTATTCTGGGGCCCACCCTCGGCGCCATGTTCTACGAGGCCCACGTGATGGCACCCTACGCAGCGGCGGCGCTGCTCAACGGACTGTTGGCCCTGGCGGTGCTGCGCCGACACTGGACGCGCAACGCCGCCTGACCACCACGTTCTAGGCCCGTGCCAGCACCGCCTCCACCAGTTTGCTGATGCCGGCAGAGGCTTCACTGATGCGCCCGGCCAACATGTAAGCGGGTGTGGTCACCAGTTTGCGCGTTTCATCGATGCTGATTTCATCCACCGCACAGGATTCGTGACTGGCCCCCATGGCCACCACGGCTTTGGCGGCGTCATCCTCATCGCTGCCCAGGGTACACTTGACCCCTTCACCGAACAGCTTGGGAGCCAACGCCGGCGCGATGCACACCAGGCCAACGGGTTTGCCCTGTTGATTCATGGCCTGGATAAAGTTCACCAGATCCTCGTTCACACTCATGCCGGTGCCGTCCACCGCAAAGCTGGACAGGTTCTTGGCCACCCCGAACCCACCGGGTACGATCACGGCGTCATAGTCCTCTGCACGGGCCTCGGCCAGATCAATGATGTTGCCGCGGCAGAGGCGGGCGGATTCCACCAGCACATTGCGGGTTTCCGGCATTTCCTCGCCCGTCATGTGATTCAGTACATGCATCTGGCTGACGTTGGGAGCCATGCACTGGAATTCCACTCCAGCCTCGTCCAGCCGCAGCTGCACCAGGGTGGCCTCGTAGATCTCGGCGCCATCAAACACACCACATCCAGACAGGATTACCGCTACTTTCTTTGCCATTGTTTGCCTCCGTTTCAGATCGGGTTGTTACTGCCGCCGCTCAGGATTCCTGGCTCAGGTGCGCCAGCGTATGGGCGCCCTGCTCCCAGTTCTGCCCGTCAAAGGATTCGATGGTTAACTGCGCCGGTCTGGTATCCAGGCAACGCACATTAACATCCACCCCATCGGGATTGGAGCGGGGAATATAAAAGGATTTTATCCCACAGGTTTTACAAAACTGATGTTTCGCCACCCCGGTATTGAAGGTGTAAGTGGTTAGGTTGTCTGCTCCGCTGAGCAGGGTGAACTTTGACTTGGGCACGATCAGGTGCAAAAAACCGGCTTTGGCACAAATGGAGCAATTGCAGTCCTGACTGACCACCGGCTCCGGTACTTCGATTTCGAACCGCACTGCACCGCAGTGACAGCCTCCTTGATAATGCATTACTGCCTCACATCATGACACTTCAGAATCCAGATCACCTATTGTAACGTTCTCATTCTGCAACCGGGAAGGGGGATTCAACCCCGCCATGAATCCGTACACCGCCTGCAGGAATGGCTCCGGCAGCTCGGCAAACGCCACATGGCCACAGGGCAGAATCACACGTTCGGCATGGGGCAGCAGCTGCAATGCCCGCTCGCCATCCAGCTGGGCCCGGATCACCGGGTCCTCTGCCCCGAACACCAACAGACAGGGCGCCCGCACCTTGGGCGCAATCTCGGTAAGATCGTTCTCCGGTTGCCCGAAGCTGCGCCACAGGGCCCGCCCGAGAGCCACCGGCTCCGCTGCAGACTGTTCATCGTGGGCGCGGGCGAGCATGGCGCTGCTGACGGCGGTTTTGCGCTTTATGTAGAACCGGGCAAAACGATAGGGCGAAAGCGACAGCGCACTGCCCTGCAGACGACAAAAACCCTGCGTCAACCAATTGCGGGGCGTAAAGCCACCCGGGGCCACCAACACCAGCCCCCGCACCCAGTGAGGGTGCCGCGCCGCCAGCTTCACCGCCGCATTGCCGCCCAGGGAGTTGCCCACCAGCACCAAATCCCGCAGCCCCAGGGTGGCCACGAATTCCTCGAGCACCCGATAAAAATCCTCCACCGTCACCCATTGCCCGGCCACCATGGGCGGTGACTGCCCAAAGCCGGGCCAATCCAGGGCGATCACCCGCCCCAGCCGGGTCAAGGGTTCCATCACCGCGGCAAAATCCCGCCGCTCCCCCGGGTTGGCATGCAGCAGGAGAATGGGGGCGCCCTGCCCCTGCTCAGAATAGTTCACCACTGCCGAAGGCAAAGTCACGCTTGGCATCACCGTATCATCCTTGAGAACTGTGTTCGTACCAAAGTATCAGGCTGCGAGCCCCGCTACCAGCACTGATCAACACCCCCGTTCAGTTCTTGTACACCTCTGAAATTCAAGGACTTTTGAACTCCCCTGAAAAGGCGTCTTGAACTGCATCGGCAAACCCTCTAGAGTATACAGCGTATACTTAAAGTGGACTCACTCCACCCGACAACAAAAACAAGGCAGAGAGAAACGGCACATGACGGCAGCGAACACGGAACCCAAGCTTCCCCCCGTTCCCAAGGGCGGCAAAATCAAACACGCAATGAGTCTTGGCATCGACATCTGGAACAACCTGGATCGCTACCAGGAGGAATACGGCGACTCCTTCACCCTCACCTTACCGGGTCAGGGCCCGATGGTGTGGACCGGCGATCCGGAGGTGGTACGGGACACGTTCGCGCTCAAGCCGGAGCAATATGATCCGTTCTCGGTGCAGATCCCCATCGATGTGGGCGAGGAATGCGTGTTGTTTGAAAACTTCAAAAAGCATCAGGATTCCCGCAAACGCATCATTCCCTCCCTGGCCACGGCGCAACTGAAAAACCGCGCTGGTGTCATGCACGACATCATCAGTGAGCACATCGATTCCTGGACCGTGGGCGAGGCATTCAATTTCCCCAGGATCGTCGGCGACATGACCCTCGATATTATTTGCTACACCTTATTCGGCCTGCGCGAAGGGGAACGCAAGGAACGCTACAAGGAACTCATCCTGGGCTGGCTCACTACATCCACCAACGACACCATGTTCACCATCGGCCAACTCTACGGCGCCCGTAAATTCCGCGCCAAGCTCAATGCCAAATATCGCCAGCGCACCCAAGAAGGCAAAATGGGCAATCTGAAGAAGGGGCTGCTGCCCTGGAAACAGCCGCTGGACTACAAGGTGCAACTGGCCCAGATGATCCGCGAAGATGCCGAGGGCATCCGCGCCCGCATGGACGAGAACGAAGCCCACATGCTGTCGGTGTTTGCCCGCGCCAAATACGATGACGGCGAATTCCTGGAGATGGAGAAGGTCATTTCCGAGTGCATCGCCATGATGGTGGCCGGCCATGAAACCAGCGCCGCCACCTCGTCCTGGATGCTGATCTGGTTGTTGAAAAATCCCCAGGTCATGGCCAAAGTACGACAGGAAATCGCAGACTCGGTGGCCAAGGTGGGGGAATACGATCCGCTGGTGATCAGCGAACTGCCTTACATCACCGCCTGTCTGAATGAATCCCAACGCCTGTCCCCTTCGGCGCCGGCCACCGTGCGCTGGCTGACGGACGACACCCAGCTGGGCAAGTGGCTGATGCCCAAGGGCACCTGTGTTTCACCCTGTATGTACCTGACCCAGCGCCGCAAGGACATCTACGGTGAAGACGCCCATCAGTATCGCCCCGAGCGCTGGCTGGACGGCAGCTGCAAACCCAAGCCGTGGGAATTCTTTCCCTTTGGCGGCGGTCGCCGGGCCTGCGCCGGCATGGCCCAGGCCCGACAGCAACTGCGGATTATTCTGGCGGAGATCGTGCGCCGGGTGACGTTTGAGTCCAACGAGGAATATGTACATACCGATGCCCTGCCTACGCCGCGTTTGGTGGGCGGGCAGACCGAACCGAAGGATGGCGTCTGGGTTACAGTGAAAGCGGTACTGCCAAAAGAAACCGGCATTACTCAGTTCAAGCAAAGTGCGTAAGCCGATGCAACCGGCAGGGTGGCAGCCATTGCCTCCCTGCCATTAAAACTGCACCGGCTTTTCCCAGATACCCAATGCGATGCAACCTTCCACAGAGAGGATGTCATGCCCGGTCCCCGGGCGGTGAATCACCAGGTCACCCACCCCGTAAGTCACAGCCCCATCCTGCTGGCTGCCGTGCAGAATCAGGATGTGTTCAAAACCCCGATGCAGATGATTGGCCACCCGCGCCCCGGGCAGGTAATGCAGAAGCGCGGCGCGGGGCCCCTCTTCTCCGCTGGCATACAGGGTTGCGATAAACACCCCTTCCGCCAAAGGCTCCCATTGATGCCGCGCCAGCAAAGCCTCCTGCTCCAGCATCACATTGACCACCAGCGACTTGTCAAAATCATCCATTGACGGCTCCCGGATTCAATTTCACTTCAGTCTAGCCGATCACGTCCAGTAATGCGGAGGACGTGCTGGTGGCACCGAACACGCCGCCCTGCATTTTGATCATTTCGATGGCCGCCAGGTGGTTACTGTAGTCGGTGGCGCCGCAGCAATCTTCCAGCAGCAAACACTCAAAACCCCGGTCATTGGCTTCACGCATGGTGGTATGCACGCAGACATCGGTGGTAATCCCGGTGAGCACCAGATTCTGGATGCCCCAGGTGTGCAGAATCAGTTCCAGATCCGTCGCGCAGAACGAGCCTTTCCCGGGTTTATCAATGATGGGCTCCCCTGGCTGCGGATAGAGTTCCGGAATGATGTCCCACCCCGGCTCCCCGCGCACCAGAATGCGTCCGCAGGGGCCAGGGTCACCGATTCCGGCACCCATACACCGCGAGCGCCAACGTTTGTTGGCGGGCAGATCGCTGAGATCCGGCCGATGCCCCTCCCGGGTGTGCAGAATGTGAAATCCCTGGGCGCGGAAGGCCGACAGCACCCGGCCAATGGGCTCGATGGGCGCACGGGTCAGGGAAAGGTCGTACCCCATGCTGTCCACATAACCACCCTTGCCACAAAAGTCCGTTTGCATGTCAATGATGATCAGCGCAGTGTTGTCCGGCCGCAGCTCACCGTTGTAGGGCCAGGGATAAGGATTGGCGGCCACCGTTTTGTCATGCATCACTTTGCTCCTGATGGTTTCACTGTGGTTATGCAGGCTGTGGTTGTACGGGCATTCCCTATGACGCCAGTGCATGGCTTTTGGTGCAGTCTCTTTCAAGTGGAGACTTCGGTGGTGTTGTGCAGATCCGGCACCGGCGCCGAGGCATCGGCAAAGCGATGACACCCCAGCAGGAGCACGGTCACCATCAAATAGGCGGCGGAGACCAGCGGGCTCTCACCAATGCCAATGGATTCGCCGTGCATGAAACCAAAGAAGGTAAGCAGGCATCCGGCCAGGGAGAACGCCGCCGCCTTCAGAAAATCCCGTTCGATGACAAAGGTGGCAATGGCACCCAGCACCAATCCACCGAGGATGGCGCCACCCCCCAACACCGCCAGCCCCTCATACAGGATTCCCACCTGCCCCATGGCCTCGTAGCCCACCGTGGCGGCGTTGGTGCCGGCTGCTCCCAGGGCGTTGTCGATCATCAATTTGCCCCAGGCTGCCAGGTGCGGCATCAACGCCAACACGATGGCCGGCGCATGGGATTTGGGGGATTCCTGGAAAGCCTGGGAGCCAATCAACATGCCGATATAAAGCAGAATCGGCGCAATGGCCACCACCGGTATCAGGGCCGAGATAATCGACAGAATACCCAACCAGGCCAATACCAGAATACAAATACCGGTGGCGGCGGAATAACCCAAACCACCGCCCATGGCTTTCCAGCCGGGATGACCGATGTACACCGCGTTGATGAACGGATTCCCCATCAGACACCCCACCAGGCTCACCGCGCCGTCGGCGGTCAGTACCTTGGTGGTGGGGAACTCATCGCCGGCCACCGCCGCACTTTCCACGTTGTCCATGGCCTCCACCAGATCATAGATGCCGAAGGGAATGGCCGTGACCAGTATGATGCCGATGAATTCAAAACCACTGAACACATGGCCCACGGCCGGGATAGGCACACTGAAACCGAAATTACTGAAGGCTGCTCCCAGGTTTTCCACACTCATACCGCCGTAGTTCAAGCCCGCGGCAGTGGATATCCAGGCGATGGCTGTGCCTACCGCAATGGCCACCAGGCCGGCGGGAATGCCTTTGAAATAACGCACGCCCCCAAACCAGGACAGCAGGATGATGGCAAAGCAGGTGATACCGATCACCGGTGTCATGAACATTTCCAGCGCCGGACGTAACGATATAAAGGCGATGGAAACTCCGGCCAGGGTACCCAACAACGCCGCCCGCGGTGTTATTTTGCGAATCACCGGGGCGATGAACGCACCGATCATCAGCACAAAACTCTGCACAAACACCCAGGTCAGGCCCGCCTCCCAGCCTTTGACGGGATCACCGGTGGTGCCGGCAATGGGCAGCATGATCACAAACACCACCACAAACATGTGGGGCACACTGATGCCGGACGGCAACGCGCACACATCGTTGCGCCCGGTTTTCTTCGCCAGCCGATGGGCCAGCCAGGCGTAATAGGTGGTACTCAAAAACAACATCAATCCGGTGGCCGGCAATATGCGGCCGAACACCAGCTCATCCGGCATCTGCAACACAAACCGCAGCAACCCGGTAAGCACCAGCATGTTCACCAGAATATTGGTGCCGAATCCGAATAATGCATTCCAATCTCCGGGTCGCCACAGTGACGGTTTAAACTCGTTCATGGTTGGTTCCTCCCCTTGCCCAGTCTCTTGATGCGGAGTTCAGGCGGTGATGGTTTCAATGATGGCAGCTGAGTCGGTTACCCAACCAAAGATGCCCCCCTGCGCTGTAATCATGCGTAAGCCTGTCTGATGGAATTCGTCGAAATACGACGCGCAACAATCGGATACTGCAACACAGCGATACCCACGATCATTGCCTTCGCGGATGGTGGTGTGCACACAGACCTCAGTGGTGACACCGCACACCAGCAATGTGGTGATGCCGTGGGTAGTGAGCAGCAATTCCAGGTCGGTTTGATAGAACGCGCCCTTGCCGGGTTTATCGATCACCACCTCCCCCGCCAGCGGATACAACTCCGGAATGATGTCGTGACCCGGCTCCCCTCGAATCAGTATCCGGCCCATGGGACCATCGGCACCGATGCGGGTGGCGGGATGACCCCGCATGACCTTGGCGGGATGCGCATCGGATAAATCCGCCCGGTGGCCCTCCCGCGTATGGATCACCATCAGGCCCTGAGCCCGGGCGGCTGCCAGCAACCCCTGACAGGGAACAATGGCCCGGCGCAGTTTGCTGACATCGTTGCCCAGGCTGCTGCCAAAGCCACCGGGCTCGATAAAGTCCCGCTGCATATCAATGATCACCAGCGCCGTACGGGGCCACTCCAGCTCGATGGATTCCGGTTCCGCTTTAATTGTCACTGCCATGGGGTGTCTCCTGTCGCAACCGGTGTTCGCCTACCAGATCCACTTCACCATGGCCTGGGCCACGTCTTCGTCGATGCCGTCGATGCCGTATTTGTTGCGCCAGATCTGATACTCCACCCCAGCCTGCAACACCCCGGGTGCACCCCAGGTTTTACCCACATCCACCAGCAGGCGCGGGGCAGTAATCAGGTTGTCCTCGGAGGGGTCCAAGCCGAAGGCGTAATCCAGGAAGCCTTCAAACGCAAAGTCCAGGGAGCCGATGGCAAAGGGTTTGAACCAGACCAGGGTGATCTGGTTACCGGTGTCCGTATTGGCTTCATTACGGGCGTAAAAATTTATTTGAAACACCGGCATGCCCGGGACATTCAGGTCCAACCCGAGGCCGTAGAGGTAATTGTGAAAACCGTCACCCACCTCCATGGTGGCGCTCAGCAGTACATCCTTGATGAAGCCAAAGCTGAGATCCGCACCGGTCATCTTGCCGAAGCTCAGGCGCGGGGAGTATTCGCTGTAAAAACTGGTTTCGATTTCACCGCCGCTGCGATCCGGGTTTACCAGGTCCACAAAGAAAAAGTTGTCCCCGTATTTCCAGCCGTTGACGTGTTCCACCGTGATCACCGAGCCGGACACCGCATTGGAGTCCAGCTGACCGGTTTCGGTGTTGAAAAAAATGGCTTCATAAGAATCGCCATACAGATACTGGATATTGGTGGCGCTCCATTGGGCGGCACCGGCCCAGGCGCCTACGGCATAGCCGAGACCACCGAGCACGGCCACCGCCTGGAGCAAGAATGGCTTAGCCCACTTTCCAAACGCGCTTTGAACTGGATACATACTCTGAACTCCTGCTTGGCCTTATCACCCGCTTCGGGGTACCATTTAGTTAGTGCACTTTGTTGTTCAATTCGTTGTATACAACAGAAAGCAAGCCACATACCAAACCGGTCGGGACGTCGGGTTTATTTTTAATTGGATCTAGTTTTCAATCGGTTATGGCAGCAGGCGTGGCACTGTGACGGCCCCAGGGGGATGCCGGCGCTGCCTCAAAGATGGGCACGGCACAGGGCGTCGGCGCACAGTTTGTGCTCCACCGCACCCTTACAGGCAATCAAGAGAGTGGCAATAGAGGAAAGTGGCAATCAAGCGTAGTAAAGACATGGACCAGAAGCCCAATCCACAGGAAATCTACGGCACGTTACGGGAGATGATCATCGCCCTGCGCATCGCTCCCGGCTCCCGGGTGACGGAATCACAGTTGGCGGATTATTTCTGCGTCAGCCGCACCCCTGTGCGCGCGGCCCTGCAACGGCTGGAAAGCGAGGGCTTTCTCACTATCAAATCCAAGCAGGGTTGCTTTATCCGCAACATCGACATGCTGGAGATCAGCCAGTACTACGATGTGCGGGTGGCCCTGGAAAATCAGGCGCTGGAGGAAATATCCAAGCTGTCAGACCACCGCGCCCTGGCGGCATTGGCTGAACGCTGGCATCCGGAGCAGCTGAATTTCGGGCTGGAGATCAACGACGCGTTAAAAGAGGCGGAGGAGCAGTTCCACCTGGAGCTGGCCACCCTGTCGCGCAATAAGGTGCTGCTGCAATATCTGGCGGATGTGAACGACCACATTCGCGCCATGCGACGCCTGGGCTGGCCCGACAGCAAAAGCGTCACCGACACATATGAGGAGCACTACCGTATCTGTCACCGGCTGCTGGCAGGGGACCTGGCTGAAGCCCAGGCGGAAATGACCCATCACATCCGCAAGAGCCAGGACCAGGCCAGCCGCATCACCCTGCACCAGCTCTACGGCAATCGGGATGTGATCAGTTTCGAGTGAGGCGACGGCCGCCTTAGCGCCGTCGCCAGTTCTGGTATTTTTCCACCCAGCGCAGCAACCATTCCGGCTTATGGGCTTTTTTCCATTCACCAGCGGCGTACTTGTTGGCTTCGTTCATGGTGGGGTAAATGTGTATGGTGCCGAGGATCTTGTTCAAGCCCAACCCGTGCTTCATGGCCAGCACATATTCTGCAATCAGATCCCCGGCATGCTGCCCCACAATGGTGACCCCCAGGATTTTATCCTTGCCCGGCGGGGTCAACACCTTCACAAAACCATAGGCCTCTTCGTCGGTAATGGCGCGGTCCAGATCGTCGATGCCATAGCAGGCCACTTCGTAGGGAATGTTCTGCTGGCGGGCTTCCAGTTCATTCAAGCCCACCCGCGCCACTTCCGGCTGGGTGAACGTGGCCCAGGGAATCACCGAGTAATCCGCCTTGAATTTTTTCAGGTGCCCGAACAGGCCGTTGACCGAGGCATACCAGGCCTGATGGGCGGCGGTGTGAGTAAACTGGTACGGCCCCGCCACATCGCCACAGGCCAGGATGTGCTTGTAATTGGGCACCCGCAGATAGGCATCGGTCTTGATGGTGCGGTTGGGATTCAGGGCAATGCCCAGCTCCTCCAGGCCCAGCCCGTCGGTGTTGGCGGTACGCCCCACCGCCACCAGGATTTGATCGCAATGCACCGCCACCTTCTTGCCCTTGTGCTCACAGATCACCACTTTGTCCCGGGCGTATTGATCCACACCCACCACCTTGTGATTGGTGAGCACCTTGATGCCTTCCTGGGTGAAATTGGCCGTCACCAGGGCGGACACCTCCTCGTCCTCCCGCATCATGATGCGGGGCAGCATCTCGATCTGGGTCACCTCCACCCCCAAACGGCTGAAGGCCTGGGACAGCTCGCAACCGATGGGCCCACCCCCCAGCACCGCCAGACGCTTGGGTTTCTCCCGCAATTCCCAAAGGGTGTCCGAGGTTAAAAAACCGGTGTTGGCCAGGCCGGGAATGGGTGGAATCGCCGGCCGCGCGCCGGTGGCAATCACAATGCTGCGGGCGGTGAGGGTTTTGCCGTTCACCTCCACAGCCCAGGGGCTTTTGAGGCGGGCATAACCCTGGATGCACTCCACCCCCAAATCGGTATAGCGCTGCACCGAGTCATGGGGCTCAATGGCGCGAATGTTACGCTGCACCCGTTCCATCACCTCGGCAAAGTCGAATTCCGCCGCCACCGGCTTGAGGCCGAATTCCCGGGCCCGGGTCATGTCGTGCAGCACCCCGGCAGTCCGCAGCAGGCTCTTGCTGGGCACGCAACCGGTGTTGAGGCAGTCGCCCCCCATACGGTGCCCTTCAATCAGGGTCACCTTGGCTTTCACCATGGCAGCGATGTAGGACGTCACCAGGCCGGCGGCACCGGCACCGATCACGATCATATTGCGGTCAAAGGATTTGGGTTTCTTGCAATTCGTCATATCACTGCTGTCGTTACTGTTCATGCGGTCCGCCTTGCCCGGATACCATTCACTACTTTCTTTGCCACCAGCGGCAGCAAACCCAACGCCACAAAGGACAGAATCAGATCCAGGGACAAAATACCCTGCATGGACTCCAGCTGGCTGAGCTGGGTGCCCGCGTTCACATACACAACGGTGCCCGCCAGCATACCCAGCTGGCTGATCCAGTAAAACTGCCACACTTTAATGGGCGTGAGCGCCATGACGATATTGATCAGGAAGAACGGAAACGCCGGGATCAGGCGCAGGCTGAACAGGTAGAAGCCCCCTTCCTCCTCGATGCCTTTGTTGATGGTTCCGAGCTGCTCGGCAAAACGCTGTTGCACCCAATCCCGGGCAAGATAACGGGAGATGATAAACGCCAGGGTGGCGCCGATGGTGCTGGCGAAAGACACCAGCACAGTGCCATAGACCACCCCCAACAAGGCCCCGGCGGCCAGCGTCATCACCGCTGCCCCCGGCAACGACAAGGCAGTGACCAGCACATAGACGGCAAAGAAGATCACCGACACCAGCAGAGGGTTGTCCTGAACCGCCTGCTGCCAGGCCGCCTGCTGGGACTGGATGTAGTAGAACGAAAAATACTGGTTCAGGTCGAACGCAAACCAGGCTGCAGTGACGCCCACCACCAGCGCCAGCAGAATGACAACTTTCTTAAGCATATTTCCCTCAAATTACTCAATAAATGAATCAGTCAAAACATCACAATGATAAAAATGCCCGCCCTGCACCCGAACACACCCCGGGCCCGGCGCCTTATTCTGACGAACCCGGGATAAAGCGGTATCATAATGACTCAGCAAATGGGAGAACATTACAACATGACAGGCAAAACTCTCAATCGGGGCCCGTTTCCGGCCACGCGCATGCGTCGGATGCGACGCCAGGACTTCAGCCGCCGGTTGATGCGGGAAACCACCCTCACCCCCGCCGATCTGATCTACCCCATGTTTGTACTGGAGGGCCGCGGGCAACGGGAGAGCATTCCCTCCATGCCCGGGGTGGAGCGGGTCTCCCTGGATCTGCTGCAGGAGGAGGCCAGACACCTGGCCAGCCTGGGGGTCCCGGCCATTGCCCTGTTCCCGGTCACCGAACAGGACCGAAAATCCCTCGACGCCAAGGAAGCCTACAATCCCAACGGCCTGGCCCAGCGTGCCATCAAAGCCATCAAGGACGCTGCCCCGGAAATGGGCGTGATCACCGATGTGGCACTGGATCCGTTCACCACTCATGGCCAGGACGGCATTATCGACGCCGAGGGCTATGTACTCAATGACATCACCATGGAAACCCTGATCAAGCAGGCGCAGTCCCATGCGGAGGCTGGGGCCGACGTGGTGGCCCCCTCGGACATGATGGACGGCCGCATCGGCGCCATCCGCCAGCAACTGGAGTCTGCCGGTCATATAAATGTCTGCATTTTGGCCTATTCTGCTAAATATGCCTCCAGTTACTACGGGCCGTTTCGGGATGCGGTGGGTTCTGCGTCCAACCTCAAGGGCGGTAACAAATTCACCTATCAGATGGACCCGGCCAATCGCCAGGAAGCCCTGCACGAGGTGGCACTGGATCTGCAGGAAGGGGCGGACATGGTGATGATCAAACCCGGCATGCCCTATCTGGACATCGTGCGGGAGGTGAAAGATCAATTCGGCGCACCCACCTTCGTGTATCAGGTGAGCGGCGAATACGCCATGCACATGGCCGCATTCCAGAATGGCTGGCTCAGTCATGAAGCTGTCACGCTGGAGTCATTAAACTGTATTAAACGGGCAGGGGCCGACGGCATCCTCACATACTTTGCCAAATACGCGGCCGAACTACTCAACCGCTGAGCGGCCAGCCATCGCCGCACCCATCCATCACTGATCGCAGAATCGTTGACAACGCCATGACCACGCAACCGCCGGTATCCACGGATACCACCGATGAGAACACCGAAGCCCTGACGCTCCAGATCGACCTGGGGGACAGTGCCTATTACACCAACCGCTATATCAGCCTGCTGGAGTTCAACCTGCGGGTGCTGGCCCAGGCGGAGGATGTGACCCTGCCATTGATGGAGAGGCTCAAGTTCCTGCTGATCTTCAGCAGCAATATGGACGAGTTTTTCGAAGTGCGTTTGGCCGGCCTGCAACGGGATATCGCCTTCAACCAGGCGCGGCCGGAAGCGGACGGCATGCACCCCAAAGACGTATTGCGGGTCATCTCGGACAAATGTCACGCCGCCATTGAGCGCCAGTACAAACTGCTGAACGAAGACCTGCTGCCCCTGCTGGCCCAGGAAAACATCCACTTCATCGCCCGGGACAGCTGGACCGCGCCCCAGGTGCAATGGATCAAGCACTACTTCCGCCAGCAAGTGGCCCCGGTGCTGACACCCATCGGCCTGGACCTGGCTCACCCCTTTCCCCGCCTGGTGAACAAAAGCCTCAACTTCCTGGTGACCCTGGAAGGCAACGACGCCTTCGGTCGCAAGCTGGGCATGGCGGTGGTGCCGGCCCCCAAATCCCTGCCCCGCATAATCCGCCTGCCGGATGACGTGTGCGAAGGGGGCGACAACTTTATTTTCCTGTCCTCCATCATCCATTATCACGCCGGCTATCTGTTCCCCGGCATGAAATCCACCGGCTGTTACCAGTTCCGCCTGACCCGCAACTCCGACCTGTTCCTGGACGAGGAAAAGGTGGAGGACCTGTCCACCGCGCTGCGGGGTGAGTTGTACTCCCGCCGCTACGGGGAGGAAGTGCGCCTGGAGGTGGCGGACAACATGCCGGAAGAGCTGATCGAGTTTTTGCTCAACAAGTTCGGCCTGGACCAGACCCAGCTGTACCGGGTTAACGGCCCGGTGAACCTGACCCGGATGATGTCGGTGCTGGACGTGGCCAAACCCCAGCACGAGTTCTCCTCGTTCAAGCCCAAGCTGCCCGGCGACCTGCAGCGCAGCGACCGCATGTTTGCCGCCATCACCAGCGGCGACATTCTGCTGAACCACCCCTACCAGTCGTTCCAGCCGGTGATTTATTTCCTCAAGCAGGCGGCCCGCGACCCGGATGTGGTGGCCATCAAGCAAACCCTGTATCGCACCGGCACCAATTCCGAAATTCTGGATTTACTGGTGGAAGCCGCCCGTAACGGCAAAGAAGTCACCGCCGTGGTGGAGCTGCGGGCCCGCTTTGACGAAGAAAGCAACCTGGAAATCGCTGCCCGCCTGCAGGAAGCCGGGGTAGTGGTGGTGTACGGCATCGTGGGCCACAAAACCCACGCCAAAATGATGCTGGTGGTGCGCCGCGAAGGGGCCAAACTGAAGCGCTATGTGCACCTGGGCACCGGCAACTACCACGCCGGCAACGCCCGCCTCTATTCCGACTACAGCCTGCTCACCTGCAATGAGGAGCTGGCGGAAGACGTGCACAAGATTTTCCAGGAACTGACCGGCATGGGCCGCCCCGCCAAGTTGCGGCACCTGTACCACTCCCCCTTCACCCTGCAGCAGGAACTGCTGGTGCAGCACATCCGGCAGGAACGGGATAACGCCTTGAACGGCCTGCCCGCCAAGATCATCTTCAAATGCAACTCCCTCACTGACAAGGAGATCATCGAGGAATTGTACCGGGCCTCCCAGGCCGGGGTGGAAATCCGCCTGATCGTGCGCGGCATCTGCTGCCTGCTGCCGGGCATTCCCGGGGTGTCGGAGAACATCGAGGTGCGCTCCATCGTCGGCCGCTTCCTGGAACACACCCGGGTGTATTACTTCCATCGCAATGGTGACTACGCCATCTATCTGGCCAGCGCCGACCTGATGGAACGCAACCTCTACCGCCGGGTAGAGATCAGCTTCCCCATCATTGATGAGAAACTGCGGGCCCGGGCCTACAAGGAAGGCCTGGAGATCTACCTGAAGGACAACTGCCAGGCCTGGATCATGAACCCCGACGGCACCTACACCCGCCAACAACCCCAGGACGGCGAGGAGCGGCTATCCGCACAGGCCTATCTGGTGGAAAAACTGGGCTAACGCCAAGACCGAACCGGGCGCCCAGTAACCCTGTTGAACATTGACCTGGGTAAGGTTCCTTGTGCGCCATCGGCACTACAATGCTGAGCAATAACATCAAAAACAGGCGCTCTATAAAAAAGGAATGCCCAATGAAAACCATCATCAGCATCAGCCTGGAAGGCCCGGATCACGATTACGAATTCCAGACGCCCTTCCTGGGAGAAGAATTCCATATCCGGCGAATCGGTGTGGACAAGGACACCAAACGGGCTGAAGCGCTGATCCGGGAATGGCAGACGAAAGCGGATGCCATCGCCCTGGAAGGCCTGCGGGATCACCAACGGGTGGGCACCTTCGAGCTGCAGCAAAAGCTGATCAAACGTCTGGAGGGAATGAGCCGGGCAACCCCGGTGACCAGCGGTACCCGCCTGCGGGAAATCCTGCAGGAATGGGCGGTGCGACATACCCAGAATACCCAAAAAGGCTTCTTCAACAACAGCAACGTGTTGCTGTTCAGCGGCATGAATCACTATCGCACCGCGCGGGTGTTGACGGAGTTCACCGACAACCTGCGCTTTGCCGATCCGGTTCTGCAACTGGGTATTCCCAAATTCCTCTCCTCATTTGATGCCCTGGAGCTGTTTGCCAAAGGCACCCACCAGATTCTGCGCTGGTCTCCGCCCCACGTGCTGTCCCCCAGCGTGGCCCCTGTCCAGGAGTGGAATCATTACATCCTGCGCAAAGCCATGCACAAAGCCGACGTGGTCGTGGCCTTTTATGAAGAGCTGGAACGCTTTGGCCTGGAAGAGCTGGCCGGCAAAACCATCATCACCTCGTCCATCTCCGAGGCCCGGCTGCAGGACTTGCGGGATAAAGGCGTGGATATGGTGCTGGATTATTCGCCGCAACCGTTTCAGGATCACACCATCAGCATTGTGGTACTGGAAGCCATGATCATGGCGGCCACGGGCCATCATCACCAGCAGGTGACCGACGATGATCTGCTGGAAATCATCTCTGACCTGGGGCTGGAGCCACGCACCCTGTATCCCCATGGCTTCTCACGCACCAGCCGTTTCGCCTTTGTCATTCACCCGCTTTCACAGCAGTATTTCCGCAACGCCAAACCCCTGGACCTGGTATCCAAAGTGTCGCCGCCGCTGGTGATGAACACCCTGGAGCGCATCATCGCCTATGCCCCTCCATTCGTGTATTCCCGGGTTACCGGCGTGGAATCCCCCACCGGGGCCCGGGCGGAAGGCTGGCTCATCACCGTGGGCGGCACGCCCAAGGAGATCATGGCCCACAGTCCGGAGTTCACCTATCGCCGCCTGCTGGCCGCCGCCGACATGGCCAAAAAACTGGGCGCCCAGATCATGGGGCTGGGTGCCTTTACCAAGGTGGTGGGTGACGCCGGCGTCACCGTGGCCAAGCGGGCTCCCCTGCCCATCACCACCGGCAACAGCTACAGTGCCTCCGGCGCACTCTGGGCAGCGCATGACGCAGTGAAAAAACTGGGCCTGGTGCAAATCGGCCCCAGTGGCAAAATGGCGGGCAAAGCCATGGTGGTGGGCGCCACCGGCGCCATCGGTTCGGTGTGTGCCAGGCTGCTGGCCAAAGCCGCCGACGAGATCTATCTGGTGGCACCGGAGCCGGCCAAGCTGTTGGCCCTGAAAGAAGACATTGAGCAGGAAACACCGGGGGCTCAGGTCCACGTCACCGCCAAAACCGACAAACACCTGGCGGACATGGACATGATCGTCACCGCCACCTCCGGTGCCGGGAAAAAAATTCTCGACATCCAGCAGGTCAAACCCGGTTGCGTCATCACCGATGTGGCCCGCCCCCTGGACATACCCCCGGAGGACGTGGCCAAGCGGCCGGACGTGCTGGTGATTGAATCCGGCGAAATCCGCTTGCCGGGTCAGGTCCGCATGAAAGACATCGGATTACCCAAAAACGTGGTCTACGCCTGCCTGGCAGAAACCATCGTGCTGGCCCTGGAAGGCCGCTACGAAAACTTCACCCTGGGGCGCAACATCGAGTGGAAAAAAGTGCGGGAGATCTATCAGTTGGGCCTGAAGCACGGCATGCAGCTGGCTTCCATTTCCGGGGTCAATGGTGTGTACAGCGATGAGGACCTGGCGCGAGTGCGCAACCTGGCCCTGGCACAACGTCCGGAGCTTGCAGCAGGCACGCAGAAAACGCCCTTGCATTGATTCATCGACCGCCTATTCGAAGGTCAGGGCGCAGCCTATTTTCTTCCAGGTGTCCTGCTCCTGCTGCAAATCCGCCAACAGCAGGGATTGGTGATTGATCCAGTCCGGCTCGAAATGCAGATGCACCTGATCGCCCTTTACCGTGATCACGAAATCCGGCAGTGGGGCATCCCGGCGTGAACGATGGAATACCACCGCCAGCCGCAGCAGCAGCACCAGACGCCGCACTTTCTCCTGCAAATGGGGCAGCACTTCATCCAGCATGTTGCTGCGCAGCTTGCGCCGCTGGCAGCCCACCAGCGTGGCCATGATTTTCTGGTCCTGGCGGGTAAAGCCCGGCAAATCGGAGTAGGTCAGAAGATACGCGCCATGGCGATGATAGCCGGAATGGGACACCACCAGCCCGATTTCATGACACAGCGCAGACCAGCTTAACCAGTCCTGGCAATACTCCCCCAGATCCCAATCCTGCTCCACCCGGTGCATCAGATCCAGGGCGGTACGCTGCACCCGTTGGGCCTGTTGTTCATCCACGCTGTAGCGTTTCATCATCGCCATCACCGTACGTTCACGCACGTCTTCCGGGGCGTGGCGGCCCAGCATGTCATAGAGGATGCCTTCGCGCATGGCACCTTCGGAGAAGAAGGCTTTTTCCACCCCCAACTGCTCATAGATTCCCACCAGGATGGCGAGCCCGCTGGGCAACACCGTGCGCCGGTCCGCCTTGATGCCAGCAATGTCGATGTCGTCGAGCTTTTCGAAACCCAGCACCTTGTCCCGCAGCTTGTACAAACCTTCCAGGTCGATGCCGTCTTTGTACCAGCCGTTTTCAATGAGCGCGTTCTTGATGGCCTTGACCGTACCGGATGCCCCGACCGCTGCAGTCCAGCCCGCATCCCGGTAACTGCGTTCAATGGACGTAAGTTCCAGGCGGGCCCGGATCACCGCTTTGCGAAAGCCCTGCTCGGTGATGTTGCCCTCGGCAAAAAATCGCTCCCGATAGGAGACGCAGCCCATGTGCAGGCTTTCAGTGAGAATGGGTTCAAAACCGTTGCCGATGATGAACTCGGTGGAGCCCCCGCCAATGTCGAACACCAGCCGATTGCCGTCTTCATGGGCCAGGGAGTGGGACACCCCCAGGTAGATCAGTCGCGCCTCTTCCCGGCCATTGACCACTTCCACCGGGCAATTGAGGAGTTTGCGGGCCTCCCGCAGAAACGCATTGCCGTTGCTGGCCTTGCGCAAGGTGTTGGTGCCAACACAGCGAACAAATTTGGGATCAATGCCATCCAGGCACTGGGAGAATCGGCCGAGGCAGGCGAGCCCTCGCTCAATCGCGTCGGCATCCAGGCTGTTATCTGCCTGCAGCCCGGTGGCCAGCATGACTTTTTCGGCAATCTTCTGAACCGGACGGATCTCACCGGATTCGGTGCGCGCGATCACCATGTGGAAACTGTTGGAGCCCATGTCGATGGCGGCCATCAGCGGGCTTTCTGATTCGGGTGTGGCAGTCTGTTCAGTCAAGACGTGGCTTCCACTCTCAGTGCAGATAATGTCTACTGCAAAAACAGGATTGATGTCGTAAGCTAGATCAACTCAGGTTGGATCATGATGGTTAAGCGGGGATGATACCACCATAATGCGGCTGGGAGCAGTGACAATTGCTGCGCCCCTGAGATTGAAACTCCCCACCACGAGTCGTACAATTTGCCCCAATAAGTTTGGTATTGGGTCCAGATCTGGTCGGAACTGACCCGGATGTGGCACAACTGGAGAGACTAATGAGCAACATCGTAAACGTAACTGACGGCACCTTTGATGCTGAAGTACTTCAATCGGATAGTCCGGTGCTGGTGGATTACTGGGCCGAATGGTGTGGCCCCTGCAAAATGATTGCCCCCATTCTGGACGAGATCTCCGGCGAATATGACGGCAAACTGAAAATCGCCAAACTGAACATCGATGAGAACCCGGACACCCCGCCCAAGTACGGAATCCGCGGTATCCCGACCCTGATGCTGTTCAAGGGCGGCAATGTGGAAGCCACCAAAGTGGGCGCTCTGTCAAAATCGCAATTGACAGCGTTCCTTGACAGTAATATATAATACCCCCAGCCCTGACCTTCGCCGGTCGGGGCTCCTTATAAGTGTTTGTGTCTTCGACTTCATAACAAGCTGGAAACGCAACGCGGAGAGCGGTCCCTGGCATTTCGCAGATTCCTCACCTCTTTTAGCTCCATTGTATAGAACCACCGTACACCAAAAGCGTGTGATGAATCCTTTCGACCGGTTTGCTATCGATATGCTGGACGCCTCGGCAAGCGAGTGCTAGATTGACTTTATCGCTCCTGAATTGTGGAGCAGCAATTCCTTAATCTGAAACCATTAAGAGTCTCTTTTTAGCGCCCAAGCTCGCTGTGCCTATGCCGGGTAAAGGCTCTCCTTACCTTTAACAATCAATTATGACCTCCACGGAAATGAATCTCACCGAACTTAAAACAAAACCAATTGCTGAACTCGTTAACGTCGCCAACGAAATGGGCCTGGAAAACATGGCTCGCACCCGTAAGCAGGACGTGATCTTCAGCATTCTAAAAAAGCACGCCAAAAGCGGCGAAGACATCTTCGGCGACGGCGTGTTGGAAATCCTGCAGGATGGTTTTGGCTTCCTCCGCTCCGCCGAAGGTTCCTACCTGGCCGGCCCTGACGATATCTACGTATCCCCCAGCCAAATCCGCCGTTTCAACCTCCGCACCGGCGACACCATTTCCGGGAAAATTCGCCCACCGAAAGAAGGTGAGCGCTATTTTGCGCTGTTGAAGGTCAACGAGATCAACCTGGATCGACCGGAAAACGCCAAGAACAAGATTCTGTTTGAAAACCTGACGCCCCTGTTCCCCCAGGAGCGCCTGATCATGGAAATCGGCAACGGCAGTACTGAAGACATTACCGCCCGCACCATCGACCTGGTGGCGCCCATCGGTAAAGGCCAGCGCGGTCTGATCGTGTCTCCGCCGAAGGCCGGTAAGACCCTGATGCTGCAGAACATCGCTCACTCCATTGCCCGCAACACCCCCGAATGCACCCTTATCGTATTGCTCATCGACGAACGCCCTGAAGAGGTGACCGAGATGCGCCGCACGGTGCGCGGTGAAGTGGTGGCATCCACCTTTGATGAACCGCCGGCCCGTCACGTGCAGGTGGCAGAGATGGTGTTGGAAAAAGCCAAGCGCCTGGTTGAGCACAAGCAGGACGTAGTGATTCTGCTGGATTCCATCACCCGTCTGGCCCGTGCCTACAACACGGTGATCCCATCCTCCGGTAAAGTGTTGACCGGTGGTGTGGACGCCCATGCCCTGGAGCGTCCCAAGCGCTTCTTCGGTGCGGCCCGTAACATCGAGGAAGGCGGCAGCCTGACCATCCTGGCGACGGCCCTGGTGGACACCGGCTCGAAAATGGACGAGGTTATCTTCGAGGAGTTCAAGGGAACCGGTAACCAGGAACTGCACCTGGATCGCCGCATTGCCGAAAAGCGTGTGTTCCCCGCCATCAACATCAATAAATCCGGTACCCGTCGTGAGGACTTACTGACCTCTGAAGACGAGCTGAAAAAGATGTGGATCCTGCGCAAAATCCTCCACCCCATGGATGAGATCGCCGCCATGGAATTCCTCATCGACAAAATGCGCGACACCAAGACCAACGAAGAATTCTTCGAGTCCATGAAGCGCAAGTAGCGTCTCTGTCATGGCCGGTAAGCTCAATGCCTGCCGGCCATGTTCATCATGAAACATCAGATTACCTTTTTCCCCAGCCAGCTCAGTCTGACAGTGGACGCGTCCGAGACGGTTTTGGAATCCGCCCGGCGCCAGGGCTTCCACGTGCCCAGGGCGTGCGATGCCGGTGTCTGTCACCTGTGCCAGGCCCGCCTGCTGTCCGGACAGGCCCGGCACAAGCACAGCAATCTGACGCTGGATGCTTCCGCAGGCGCCCATGAGCCGGTATTCTGTTGCTTACTGTATCCACTGTCGGACCTGCACCTGGAGATTGAACGCGTGTTAGCACCGGGACAACTACCTAGCCAAGAAGTCACAGCGAAAATCCACGCCATCGAACAGGCCGCGCCAGATGTGAAAATCGTGCAGCTACTGCTGCCCGCCGGCAAGAAGATCGAATACTACGGCGGACAGTACCTGCAAATACTGCTGGATTCCGAAAACGTGGCGGCCTTTTCCATTGCCAATGCACCCCGCAACGACCGCACCGTAGAACTGCACATTCGTGAAGCACCGGACAGTGATTCCTACACCCTGCTGGCAAAGCGCCTGCAAGTGGGCGAACTGTTGCGGGTCAGCCTGCCCCACGGGGAGACCACCCGCTTCAGGTGGCAGGGTGCCGAGAAACTGCTGTTCATCGCCGCCAGCACCGGATACTCCCAGTTCAAAGCCATTCTGGAAGAGATGGCGGCCCTGGGCGATGAGCGGCCGGTGACGCTTTACTGGGGCGCCCGCACCGCCCGGGATCTGTACCGGCACGACGCCATCAAATCCTTCGCCTTCCTGCACCCCCACCTGAAATACATTCCGGTGGTATCGGATCAACCGGAATGGCCCGCCCGCAAGGGCCTGGTGCACCAGCAGGTGATCAAAGACCTGAACGGTGATTTCAGTGGCTGGACCCTGGTCTGCGGCGGATCCCCTGCCATGGTGTACACCACCTTCGATGATTTCGTGGCGGCGGGTATGCAGCCGGAACAAATGATCTCCGACGTGTTTGACTACGCGCCCCGTGATCCCGGCTGATCACATCTATTGACCTGGCTCCAACCTTGGCCCTGGATTCGGTATACATTAGAGGGATCGGATAAAGGAGATCAATGGTGAGTGAGAACAATCAGTTCAGCATCAGCCTGGAATTAGTGGAAGACTACCTGTTCAAGATCGACTTTGGTGAGTTCGGTGACGTGCTCACCGACGAGCCCCCACCACTGGGTTCCGGGGAAGGCCCCAACCCATCAAGACTGGTGGCGGCGGCGGTGGGCAACTGCCTTTGCGCCAGCCTGTTGTTTGCACTGCGTAAACACAAGGATTCCCCCGGCCAGGTACGGGCCACCGTGCAGGGGGAACTGGAACGCCAGGATGGCCGCTGGCGCATCGGCAAACTGGAGGTGGTGATGCAGGTGGAAAACCCAGACGCTCTGCCCCATCTGCCTCAGGCGCTGGCATCCTTTGAGGACTTTTGCGTGGTCACCCAGAGCATCCGCAGTGGCATTCCGGTGCACGTGAAGGTGCAGGATACCCAGGGAAATGCACTGAACTGATCAGGAAGGATCGGCCGCAATGTCGGCTGTTGCGCTGGGGGTAACGTTGGGCATCGGCAGATCCGGCAGGCGCTCAGCAATCAACGCCAAACCCGACTGGAAATGCTCGTTGCTGGCCTGGTGCTCACCCAGGTGACTGAGCAGGCGCCCCAGCTCACCATAGGCCTGGGCGCTTTTCCGGGAACGCAGGCTGGCCTCGAAATAACCGCGGGCACGCTCCCAATCTTTGCGCTGCAGGCTCAGGCGCCCCATGGTCAACAGCAGCATGGGGTTATTGGGCCGCTCTTTAAGCCAGTTTTCGCACCACAGGAACTGCTTCTCCACATCACCGCCGGTGATGCGACCGTACACCTGCACCAGGCCGTCATCCCAGTTCTTGCGCAGCAGATCCGTGATGACCCGCTCGGCATCCACCGCGGCGTTCACCGCCACCAGGGCGTCGGCGTATATCCGCACCAGGGATGGCTCAGTGTGGAATTTCTTCGGGATCTGATGCCAGGCCTCTTTCAGGTGTCGGCGTTTTTCCTCGTCGTCATCGCCACGCACTGCCCGCTTCAGCTTGCCTTCGTAGCAGGCCTGGGCCAGGCGCCCGAACTCTTCCACGCTGACCACTTTGTGCTTCTTCAGGGCCGGCAGCAGTTCCCGCAGGCTTTCCCAGTCCTCCAGCTCCAGATACACCTTGGAGAGCATTTTCACCACATAGGGATAGCTGGGGGATTTGGGTTCGCGGGACAGTTTCATCAGCGTGGCCAGGCATTCTTCCCAATGCCCGCTCTGATATTGCAGGCGGGCCTTGGTCAGGCTGACCGCCGCATCGGCCCCCTTGGTGGATTCGTGTGCCAGGCGCAGATACTGGTCGCGCTCATCGGACTTACCCTGCTCATGGGCCGCCTGGGCGGCGGTGAGGTAATTGATCAGGGGCACGTCATTACCCCGGGCAGCCCGCGCCAGCAGCTTTTCGGCATTGGCCCAGTCGCCCTGGGCCAGGGCAATCAGACCGTCGGTGGTGAGGCGGCTGTGATTACTGCGGAACCACTGCAGGCTGATCAGGCGCCGCCCAATCACCACCAACCAGTACCCCACAAAACTCACCAGCAGCACCACCAGCACCCCCACCAGCAGACTGGTTTCGAAGGTATGTTTGCCATGGGCCAGTAGAATGTAGCCCGGGTCCTTGGCCACGGCCTTGAAAAACAGTGCACCCACCAGACTGCCCATCACCAGGAACATGATGGTGGAGCCCTTGATTCGCAACAGATTCAGTACCGAACTCACTGGGCGTTCTCCTGCCGGGATCGCTGCTCCAGCTTTTGCACCTGCTGCTCGCGGATCAGTTTCTCCTTGTTCCAGTAATCCCGGAACACCCGCACGCCGCGAATGGATTCTTCGATGGTGGGCATGGGCGGACGCAGTTTGACCTGCAACAGTTCGCTGATCTCGGTCACGAAGAAGCGGGTCTCCCCGGTTTGCTGGTGAATGTACATTTCCACCCGTTCACGGGCGCCGGTGAGGCTCACCCGATAGGCCTCGCTGTCCCCCCGCAGCAACGCCAACTGGGCCTGCTGCAGCAGCATGATGACGTTACGGGCCAGAAATTCGCGGTCTTCGGTGAGCGTGATCGGGCGCCCTTTGGGGTGTTTCTGATAATCGTAGAGCGAACCGAGGAATTTCTTGAAGCGATACCAGAACAGGGCCATGCCCTCCTCCGGCAACGCTTCCCCCGGCGCCGGTTCCAGTGGCTCCTGCTTGAGTTCGAAACTGGGAATGCCCAGCTTCACCACCCGGTCACTGAGGTCACTCAGGCGCAGGAAGATCCCTTCCACGTCGATATTGGTCTCTGCTGCCAGTTTGAGTTTGTGGATATCCCGCACCAGGGCCTCCCGCAGGGGACGGGCTCCGGGCTCCTGCATGGCACGCACGATGTCATCGGCTTCCTGCAACAGGGCCAGGGCGCCGGCGGCATCCCCCAGCAGGGTCAGGCGTTGTTCGGCCACGGTGATAAAGTGTTCCACTTCCCGCAGCATCCAGTCGATACGGTGGGCACCGCTGATGGCGGCAATGTCTTTCTCCAGCACTGCAATGCGCGATTGCAGCAGCTCCCGGCTCTGGTTGGCGCTCTTGAGGGCTTCCCGCTCCTGCTTGAGCTGATTGGTGAGCTGGGTCAGGCCGCTTTCCAGCTGTTCCAAGCGGTGGGCGCGGGCCTGCAAGGTGCGGTTCAACTCTTCGCGATCCGCCAGAATCTGCAGTTTCTCCTGCTGGGTAACGTAGAACTGGTAGCCCACCAGCCCCGCCGCCGCGGCCGCCAACAGCAGGCTCAGCAGCAACAGGCTGCGCGCGCCCCAGCCCAGTCTGGCCTTGGCCGGCGCCGGTTTTTCCGCGCGTTTGATTTTTTCCTGAACGGAGGGGGGAGCAGTGGAGGCCACCGCTGAGGTGGCTGTGTCAGGCTGGTTGTTCTCGTTCTGCTTGTTTTCGTCCTGGTTCTGTTCGGTCATGGAATTCCTGTAAGCCCTATGATTCCTGTTGCTGAATGGCACCAATGGCCTTGATCATATCAGAGGCAGCCGGGCTCTGCGCCTGCGTCACATCATGAAAGCCCTGCTGTCGTGCAAACTCCGCCAGGCGCCCGCTGACCACCACCAATGGGCAGGCCTGCAACCGGGGCAACTGGGCCCCCACCATGGTCATGAGATTACGTAATCCGTCTCCGCTTGTCACGGTCAGAATCACCGCACCGGGCTGCTGCAACGCCACCAGCAACGGTGCCGGATCTTCCGCGGGGGCCGTACGCCGGTACAGCTCCAGATAATCCACACTGGCGCCCCGCTGCCGCAGGGTATCCGCCAGGGTTTCCCGCCCCCCTTCCCCCCGCAGGATCAGGATTTTGTGGTCACGCAGTTCCTGCAATTCCGGCCAGTCCAGCAGCGTTTCACTGGTGGCACCCTGCTGGGCCACTTTCAGGTCCAACCCCCAGTCCGCCATGGCCGCGCCGGTGGCGGGCCCCACCGCAAACCACTGTTGCTGCACCGGCCACTGGGGCCAATAATCCGCCAGCGCCTCCAATCCCAGGCGGGCCGCATTAGGGGACACGCAGATAACAAACCGATAGCGGTCCAGGTCCAGGATCAGGTTACGCTGCAGGGCCGTAATGGGAATGGGTTCGATGGAGAGGGTCGGCAGCAGGATCACCCGGGCCCCCGCCTGCTGCAGGGCCTCACAAAGCTCTGAGGACTGTTCCCGGGGGCGGGTGACCAGGACGGTGGCGCCGGCCAAGGCGGTCACGACTGCGCGCTGTGGTAAAGCCGGTCCAGGATTTCCCGGGCGCCCTGGCGCAGCAGAACCTCCGCCAACTCCCGGCCCAATTGCTCCCCGTGATCCCGGGGTCCACGGACCTCATGCCGTACAATGGTGGAGCCATCCGGTTCCCCCACCAGCCCACGCAACCAGATCTGGTCGCCTTCGAGCACTGAGTATCCAGCGATCGGCACCTGGCAGCCCCCTTCCAGGCGGTTATTCATGGCCCGCTCCGCCAGCACCCGGGTGGTGGTGTCGTCGTGCTTCAGGCATTGCAACAAGTCGATGGTGCGCTCGTCGTCCAGGCGGCACTCAATGCCCACCGCCCCCTGCCCTACCGCCGGCAGGCTTTCTTCGGCGGGCATGGCACGGCGAATCCGCGCATCAAAACCCAGCCGTTTGAGGCCCGCCGCCGCCAGGATGATGGCATCGAACTGGCCGTCGTCCAGCTTGGCCAGGCGCGAGTTGACGTTACCGCGCAGGTCCACAATCTTGAGGTCCGGCCGCCGCTCCCGGATCTGGGCCTGGCGCCGCAGGCTGCAGGTGCCCAGCACCGCCCCCTGGGGCAGGTCGTCAACCGAATCGTATTGGTTGGAAACAAAGGCATCGCGGGGGTCTTCCCGCTCACAGATCACCACCAGCCCCAGACCTGCGGGGAATTCCACCGGCACGTCCTTCATGGAATGGACGGCGATGTCGGCCCGCTTTTCCAGCATGGCTACTTCCAGTTCTTTCACGAACAGGCCTTTGCCGCCCACTTTGGCCAGGGGGGTATCCAGGATCACATCGCCCCGGGTCTTCATGCCCAGCAGTTCCACCGTTAGCCCAGGATGGGCCTGTTCCAGTCGGGCTTTGACGTATTCGGCCTGCCACAGGGCCAGAGGACTTTGTCGGGTGGCTATACGCAGCACGTTGCGAGAGGTGTTATCTGTCATGGGTTACCGCCTTGTTTTTACTGGCAGCAACCCTATCACATCAAAGGCTTTGAAGCAGCTTCTTCACGGCAGAGGCGTGGCGCCGGCTGACGGTGAGCCGCTCCTCGATACCCTGAATACGCAGCTGGTACTGGTTGCCCCGGTGTTCCATGCCCTCGATGTAATTCAGGGCCACCAGGGCGTTACGGTGAATGCGCAAAAAGCGGTCACCGAACTCGGTTTCCAGGTCCTTGAGGGTTTCATCCAGCAGGGTTTCACCCTGGCTGTGGCGAACAGTGACGTACTTCTGGTCCGCCAGGAAATAGCGCACATCCGCCACCGGAATCAGCTCGATACCGCGGCGGCTGCGGGCACTGATGTATTCCCGCTCGCCACTCTCGGCGGGGGCATCCTCCCCCAGTTCCCGGCGCACCGCGTTCATCTGCGCTTTGTTGATGCGGCTGGCTTTATGGAGGGCGGCTTCCAGGTCCTCCTGCCGCACCGGTTTCATCAGGTAATCCACCGCATTCACCTTGAAGGCTTCAATGGCGTGTTCATCATAGGCGGTACAGAAAATAATGGCCGGTGGACTGTCGCCGTCGCTGAGCCGGGAGGCGGCTTGCAGGCCGTCCATACCGGGCATACGAATATCCAGCAGAATCAGGTCGGGGTGGGCCTGGGGCACCATTTCCAGCAGCTCCTGGCCGTGTTCGGCTTCGCCCACACACAGGGTCGCAGGCACTTTCTCCAGCATGCGCCGCAGGCGGTCCCGCGCCAACGGTTCATCATCGCATATCAACACTCGAATCATCGGGCCACACTTCTCTTATTGTTGTCATTGTCGGTGGACGACTCAGGTGAGTTAATCGTCATACTCTTAACCTTAGCATGGATACGGAGCCAAAATAGAGCGCCAATTCAACCTTTTCGGCTAATTTGTATACTTTGGGGTCCACAAGTAGCTATTTTACCGGATAGGGATAGGACAACCGGGTGATGTAGCGGTTGCCTTCCACATAGCCGGTGAGCTTGGCCCGCTCGCCATACAGGGCCGCCAGCCGGTTACGGGTGTTCTCCAGGGCCATACGGTTGCCCTGGGACTCTACGCCGCCGGCCTTCTCCGCATAAGGGTTGGTGATGGAGAGTTCAAACACCCCGTGGGAATAACTGGCTACGATTTCCACAATTCCACCTTTGGGCAGGGGCTGGACCCCATGCAACACCGCATTTTCCAGCAAGGGCTGCAGGGTCAGCAGGGGGATCTTCACCTGCTCGGGCACCGAACGAATTTCCCACTGCACGTCCAAACGCTTGCCCAGGCGCAGCTTTTCGATGTTCAGGTACTTGTTGCAGAGGTCGATTTCCTCCTGCAGGGGCACCTGGTTGCCCACGTGATTGAGGCTGGCACGGAACAGGGCCGAGAGATCCATCACCACGTCCTCGGCGGTGCGCGGATCGGTTTCGATCAGGCTGGCAATGATGTTCATGCTGTTGAAGAGAAAATGGGGGCGGATGCGGGACTGCAGGGCCTGAATGCGGTGCAGCAGCTCGGACTGGCGCCGGGCGATGAGCATGGCCTGCAGGTAAAAATAGCGAATCACCAACCCGCCGATGATGGCGGCGATGGCCACGTGGGTAAGTACCGGATTGGAGAAGAAAATGGCCAGCACACTCTGGTTGGGATTGAAACTGAAGCTGATCTGGCTGAGCCCGCTCATGATCCAGGTGTTGGCAGGGATCAGCAGGTAACTGATGATCACCGCCCGCTGCTGCGGCAGGGTGCGCAGATAGCCCCGTAACTTGCACAGCATCCCGGCGCTGGACAGGGCCACCCATTGCACAAAGAGGGACACCAGCCCCAGTTGCATCCAGTCGAAGCCCCACAGGCTGCTGTCCACCAGCACAATCACCAGGGAAAACAGCTCGGCAATCAGCACCAGAAAGAACACCGACTGGCGATCGCACAGGTCCGGCAGAAAGAAGGCTTCCTCCTGTTCGACGGGCGGCTTGCTGACTCGACTCATCCGGGGCTGGGTCCTTGGGGTTGGTGGGTGATGGGTGGATGACTGCTGAATCAGTATAAGCCAAACACACTTTGGCATTGGGAGAAATTGGCGTCGGATAAAACGGGCGACGGAAGAAATGACCCGCCGCCAGAAACAAGAAAGCCGGCTGGCGCCGGCTTTCTGTTACCGCGTGGAGAGATGGATCAAGGGGCAGGCACGATTTCGGTGGTCGTGAAGCTCACCACCGGACAGGTTTCCTCGGCCTCTTCCTTCATCAGGGAGCTGCGCGCGCACACCTTCACTGTGTGATCCCCGGCCAGGAAGCTGTCCACCACGACATTGGTGCGCTCCATCCAGGCACTCCAGCTGCCACCGTCAACCTGGTAGCGGTACTGCAGGCCGCCGAATTCGGGGTTGGGGTTATTGCCAGAGATGGCGATGTCCACCGCACCGTTTTCCAGGTCAATGCTGGTCACGGTGACGGTACCGTTATTGACCGACTCCATCTCGACGGTGGTCTGCGAATAGGTCACCGTGCCAATGTAGGTGGTGGGAGCCGCCGCGTTCAGGGCCGTTTCCTCATGGATCAACCGTCCAGCGAGCGCCAGGGTGTGGTTCTGCCCGTTGCCGCTGTTATCCACCCAGAATTGCTCCATAAACAGTACATGTCCCAGGATACTTGGCAGGGGAATCGCTTGCAGGGCATCACCCAGCATCGGCAGCGCCAGGGGTACAGCGAACTCGACGATGCTGTTGATAAAGCCGGGCGGCAAAGGCAGAAGGCCGCTGGCATCGGTTTGCGTCACTTCAATCACGGGCACCTGGTCAAACGCCAGTCCCAGATTGCCGCCAAAGGTGGAATCCACAATGAAGGGCACGTCGATGTTAAGGGTAGCACCGAAGACCGTGCGATAGTCGTCCCAACCTTCAACGTACATATCCAGGGCGAACTCCACATCATACCAATGCAGGGTACCTGCAGCGCCCGCGCCGGCATCGCCCAGGGTCATGTAAGGGGCAGATTTCGGCATCAGACGAATGCCGATCAGCGTGCCTTCCGGCAGGTCAGTCAGGGTCTGGGTACCGTCCACCAGAGAGGGATAGAAACCCGGTGCCAACTGGATGGTGGTCAGCCCGGAATCGTGGGCCGCCGCCAGGATCTGGTTGAGCACATTGGTGGAAAGGCCCACACCAAAATCATAGCCAGAACCATCCGGCGTCAGGCCGGTCATGATGGGAGCCGTGCCACCGATGTGCAGGGAACCCAGTGTGGCCGGTACAAAGGTGGCCGGCGTGGGGGCCTTGGCGTTGGTGGCCAGGCGCACCGTCAAACCATTCGCATCGTTATTGAGGGTGTCCGGCACAGCGTTCACCGCCAGAGGTGTCACCGGGCCTTCTTCGCCGTCCACATCCACATTCAGACCGATACCGATTTCGTTCAGCACCGCCGACATCAACCAGTCCACCATGTAGTCCACGATGGTCAGCAGCAGCGTGTCGAACCACCGCAGCAGAATATCGACCACCACATCCGCGATCGCCGACAGCACATTGGACAACAGGCCGCCGTTGTCGAGCCAGACGATGGCCACGTCCAGATCGGAAGTCGCCAGCGTGGTACCGGAAGTATCCAGGCTCACATTGCGATCCACCACATCCAGATCCACCAGGGTGGACGCCTGAATGTAACCGGGGTTACCGTCAGTGGTGACGGTTACGTCGGCCTTGAGGGGAATCGTCACCCACATACCCAGTGTCACCAGGGACTTGTAGCTGACGCTGTCCAGAGTCAGGCCCACTTCCAGGTTTTCTGCGTAAAGCTTGCTCAGGTCCAGGCCGTCATCCACCAGGCTGAGATCCAGGTCCAGGTTGTCCATCCCGAGTTCATTGACGGTCATGGTCGCCCGGAAGTCCCCCAGCAGCACAATGGGGACATCAATGTTGATGGGGCCCAGAGCGCCCAGGATTGGCGTCAGATCCTGTTCGGACAGAACCTGTTCCAAGGTTGGGATAATAAACTGCAGTCCGGCGTCGCTCAGGTAGGCAGACAGGCCGGTGTACTCGGTATCATTGCGGGAAAAGGTGGTGGTGCTGGTGTGGTTAAAGCCATCGGTGGCTACGAACACATTGCGCGGCTGATCGTTGTAGGGTACGTCAGTAAAATGATTACTGGCATCCAGTGTAACCGCGGCGTCATCCAGGAACACGCTGGTGACACCGCCCGGATCGTACACGTAACCGGAAACCGTCCTGGCGTCGCGGTCGGTCCCGGTGATGCGAATCTGGGGGCCGGTGGTGTCATAGTAGAACACCACCTGCTTCAGGGTGGTGCCCGCGGTCATACGGAACACGTTGCGGCCAGACACGATGCAGTCGCCCGCGTATTCTGCCGCACAAAAGGTTTCCACGTCATCGCTGGAAGCCGTCATGCTGGCACCGTCGTCGGCCGCAGTGAAGGCATTCTTCACATCTTTGCCGTTAATCTCCAGTTGCAGGGGAGACGGTACGTCACCATTGGTGAAGTTCACGATAAAGTATTCAGGTTTGACGATCTGCGAAGAATTATTCGTCGGTGCGACGATGCTGGCCTGATCACAGGCAGCCAGTCCTAGAGCTGCAGTCAGAAGCAGGATTTTGGATATTACGTTCAAAATAGCGCCCTCAAAAAAATTAAAGCAAACTTAATTTGGTAACCTGGTTTTTAATAGAGTTGGTTTCTTCTTGGTCTTCTTGAGCCCGTCCATTGTGTACTTTCATCATCGGCACGACCGGAAAATACACAATGGACTAACTGGTCATAATACCTGTTCTGGTGAAAATTCATACGCCCATTTTGTGACAAGGACGACATTCATGTATTGGATTACGACAGAATGTTACGGCATGTAAACAGATGCCTCACCCTATGTGTATCGCAGGTAACACAAACGATCACCACTTATAAGCCCATCAGGAACAGGCATTCGTTGCCGGCTTTGGCTAACAGCCAGGGTGGTCAGGGTCTGGTTTGCCAGGGGCTGCGTGATATACTCGCGGCTTTGAATTTCGGGGCTTTGCCCGTTGGCGGGAGATGAGCTTGTAGCGTACCTCAACTCCCCGTCACGGCTCCCGCCTCAGATCATACAGAGCACCACCCTTCAGCATCAGCCGTACAGGAAGCAGCATGTCAGACTCGTCCAACACCAAGCCCACCCAGAACATCCAATGGGGTGGCCGCTTCACCGAAGCCACCGACGCCTTCGTACAGGTGTTTACCGCCTCCGTGGACTTTGACCAAAAAATGGCAGAGCAGGACATCAATGGCTCCATCGCCCATGCCACCATGTTGGCCGAGGTGGGCGTGCTGACCGCCGACGAGAAAACCCAGATCATCGACGGCCTGGAAGCCATCCGCCAGGAAATCCGCAACGGCGAATTTGAATGGTCGGTGGCGCTGGAAGACGTGCACATGAACATCGAGGCGCGCCTGACCCAGCGCATCGGCATCACCGGTAAGAAACTGCATACCGGCCGTTCCCGCAACGATCAGGTGGCCACCGACATCCGCCTGTACCTGCGCGACGCCATCGACGCCATTCTGAGCGAAGTCACCCGCCTGCAAACAGGCCTGGTGGACCTGGCCGAACGCGAAGCCGACACCATCATGCCCGGCTTCACCCACTTGCAAACCGCACAACCGGTGACCTTTGGCCACCACATGCTGGCCTGGAACGAAATGCTGTTCCGCGACTACGAGCGCTTGGTGGATTGCCGCAAACGGGTCAACCGCATGCCTCTGGGCTCCGCCGCGCTGGCGGGCACCACCTACCCCATCGACCGTACCATCACGGCCAGACTGCTGGGCTTTGAGGGCATCTGTGAAAACTCCCTGGACGGCGTCAGCGACCGCGACTTCGCCATCGAATTCTGTGCCGCCGCGTCCTTGTGCATGACGCACCTGTCCCGCTTCTCGGAAGAGCTGGTACTGTGGGCCTCGGCCCAATTCAATTTTGTGGATCTGCCGGATCGCTTCTGCACCGGTTCCTCCATCATGCCGCAGAAGAAGAACCCCGACGTGCCCGAGCTGGTGCGCGGCAAAACCGGCCGCGTCAACGGTCATCTGATCTCATTGCTCACCCTGATGAAATCCCAGTGTCTGGCCTATAACAAGGACAACCAGGAAGACAAAGAACCCCTGTTCGACACCGTGGACACCCTGTTCAACTGCCTGCGTGCCTACGCCGACATGATGCCCGCCCTGCAGGTGAAAAAAGACAGCATGCGCGAAGCGGCCCGCCGCGGCTTTTCCACGGCCACCGATCTGGCCGACTACCTGGTGAAGAAAGGCATGCCGTTCCGCGATTCCCATGAAGTGGTGGGTAAGGCTGTGGGCTATGGCGTAGCCAACCAGAAAGACCTGGCGGATATGTCCCTGGATGAGCTGCAGCAGTTCAGCGATATCATCCGTGAAGACGTATACGATGTCCTGACCCTGGAAGGTTCGGTGAACGCCCGCAACCATCTGGGAGGCACCGCACCGGTGCAAGTGAGGGCCGCTGCGGCCAGAGCCCGCGCCCAACTGGCTGCGCGTTAAGCGCGCCGCACACGGCCGGGGGAGAACACATCCAGATGGGTTGGCAAGCCTGGTTTACCATTGGTCTCCTGGTGGTGGTGCTGGTCACGCTGATCCGCACGAAACTGCCCACCCATCTGGTGATGATGGGGGCACTGACTCTGCTCAGCGTCAGCGGCATACTGAGCCCCCAGGACGCCCTCAGTGGATTCAGCAACCCGGGCCTGATCACAGTGGCGGCGATGTTCGTGATCGCCGCCGGCATGCAGGCCTCCGGAGCCATCCACAGCATTGAAAGCCGCATCCTGGGTCGACCCACGTCCGTGGCCGGCGCCATCCTGCGCCTGTGCGCCCCCACCGTGCTGCTGAGTGCCTTACTCAACAACACCCCGGTGGTGGCCACCCTGATTCCCGCCGTACGCAGCTGGGCAAGCAAGATCGATATCCCGGCTTCCAAGCTGCTGATCCCCCTCAGTTACGCCTCCATTCTGGGGGGTACCATGACCCTGATCGGCACCAGCACCAACCTCATTGTCAGCAGCCAATACGCCAGCCTCACCGGCAAGCCGGAATTCGGCCTGTTTGCCATTTCCATCATCGGGGTGCCGGTGGGCCTGTTCGGCCTGGGCCTGCTGATCCTGTTGTTGCCGCGACTGCTGCCCAGCCACAAACAGCGACAGGCGTTTTCCAAGCTGCGGGAGTTTACCCTGGACGTGATCGTCGATCCCGCCGGACCGTTGGTGGGCAAAACCATTCCCGAAGCGGGGCTGCGTAACCTGAAACGGGTGTTCCTGGCGGAAATCGAGCGCGACGGCAGCCTGCTCACCGCCGTCTCGCCCCTGGAAAAGCTGAAAGGCGGCGACCGCCTCACCTTCGCCGGCGACACCGACGCCCTGTCGGACCTGCTCGCCATCCGCGGCATTCTGCCCTCCAACCACCAGGATGAAGTCCCCCTTGAGATCAACCGCCCGGAGCGCTGCCTGGTGGAAGCGGTACTGTCACCCCATTCCGCGGTACTGGGGCTCAGCATCAAGGACAGCCAGTTCCGCGACCGTTATGGGGCGGTGGTGCTGGCGGTGGCCCGTAACGGCGAGCGGGTGGCACAGAACCTTGGGTCCATCCGCCTGCGGGCGGGGGATACCCTGCTGTTGGAAGCGCGCCCCAATTTCGTCCGCCAGCAACGCCTGAACCGGGATTTCCTGCTGGTGAATGACCTGGAACGGGAGTCGGTGCGGCACCACAAAACCCTGTTGGCCTGGATCATCCTGGCGGCGGTGGTGATCAGTGCCGCCAGCGGCCTGCTGTCGATTCTGAATGCAGGCCTGCTGGGGGCGGCTGCCATGCTGGTTCTGCGCTGTTGTTCCATTGCCCAGGCCCAGCGCAGTCTGGACCTGACGGTGCTGATCACCATCGGCGCCTCCTTTGCCCTGGGTAATGCCCTGCACAACACCGGCGCCGCCCAGTGGCTGGGCCTGCAGATCATCGACCTCAGTGGCCACAGCCCGGTCCTGCTGTTGATTGCGTTGTACCTCATCATTTCGATACTGACGGAGTTCATCACCAACAACAGTGCGGCGATCCTGATGGTGCCCATCGTGCTGCAGATCTGCAACCAGCTGGGACTGGACCCGGAACCCTACCTGTTTGCCATCATGATGGCAGCCTCCGCCAGCTTTGCCACGCCCCTGGGCTACCACACCAACCTGATGGTGTATGGCCCCGGCAATTACAGCTTCGGGGATTTCCTCAAGGTGGGCGTGCCCATGAACATCCTCATCGGCGCGGCCACCATCCTGGTGCTTACCCTGACTTACGGTCTGCTGTAAGCCCTGGGCGCGGCATTACCACCCGGCGTTAACGCAGCACGCTGAGCCGGGAGGCGGAATTCAGGGCGTCCGGCAAGTGCCGCTTGAGTTTTTGCGGCAGAGACCGGATCATGGAGGGAACTATTCGACCCTGAAGTTCTGCCATGATCCCGCGAATCCTGTTCAGTTTGTTAAGTCTCGCCGGCGCCCTTAGCCTGGCTGCCTGCGCCACCCACTACTCAGTGTCCACCGACTACGATGACCAGTACGGCTTTGCCGGCAAAACCCGTTATGCCCTCATCACGCCGGAGGCCATCCAGACCACCCGCAATGACCTGTTGCGTAACCGCATCGAAAGCGCCCTGCACCAGCAGTTGGCTGCACGGGGATTCCAACGCACGGACAAGGCCCAGGCGGACATCTGGATCAGTTATTTCGCCACCGCGGAACAACAGCAGGATATTCGCACCTACCAGAGTTACAACACCTACTACGGTTATGCCCGCTGTTATCGCTGCCTGTACCCGGCCATGCCGGTCACCACCGATGTGCAGGTCATCCATTACACCGAAGCCACCCTGATGATCGACATCATCGATCCCAGCAGCAACACCCTGAAGTGGCGCGGCGCCACCAGCAGCAAAGTCACCACATCCCAGGCGGACAGCATGACCGTGGCGGAGCGCACCGAGAAGGTCAACCAGGCCATTGCCGCCATCCTGGAACGCTACCCACCCGGCACAGCGGCCCCCTGACTCCGAATATCCGCCACTGATCTATACTGACAGCTATTCCGCTCTTCAGTCATGGGAACCCGCGCTTCAAGATGGATCGGCAGTGGCAACGCCTAAAGCACTTTATCGGCTTGATTCTGTTGTGCATCAGTGGCCCATGCTGGGCCCTGATCACCCTCCACGACCATTCCCCGCCCCTGAACATCGGCAAACAGATCGACACCCTGGAGGACCCGGCCGGTAACCTCACCCTTGAGGACGTCATGGTTTCTGACCGCTTCCAGCCCTCACAGGCCAGCCGCCCGTCCTTTGGCTTTACCAAATCGGTGTACTGGGTGCGGTTTCGCCTGGCCAGCCTGAGCAATGTGCCGGACTGGTATCTCCAGGTACGTTATCCCCTGCTGGATTATGTGGACTTCTATGCCCCAGCGCCGGCAGCAACACAAGGCTACCAACGTTTTTCCGCCGGCGATCTGCGACGCCCGGAAAACGGCAAACGCACCCGCACCTATGCCCAGTTCCCCCTGATCAACGATGCCAAGGTGCGCACCTATTACCTGCGCGTCGACACCCAGAGTTCGATGATTTTGGACCTGCGGATTCTGAACGGCAGACAGCTGGCAGAACAAACCAACCACGAGCAGTATTTCCAGGGCGCCTATTTCGGGTTGATGTCGGTGATGGCGCTCTACAACTTTTTCGTGTTCCTGGTCATCCGGGATCGCAGTTACTTGTATTACACCGGTTTCATTGCCAGCACCGCGGTATTTCAAATTGCGCTGCACGGTTACGCCCATGTGCATTTCTGGCCGCAAAGCCTGTGGTGGAACAACATCAGCAACCTGTTTGCCGCCTGTCTGTCGGTGGCATTCTGCGGCAAGTTCGCCCAATCCTTTATTCAACTCAGACAGTTTCAACCGACCCTCGACCGGGTGCTCACCTGGCTGTCGACCTTTGCCTTTCTCATCAGCGGGCTGAGCCTGATGATCAACTACCAGCTGGCGGTGCTGCTGATCGCCAGCACCGGTCTGGCGGTGGTTCCCCTCAGCATCCTGGCCGCCGCCATCGCCTGGCGCAAGGGCTCCCGGCCCGCCGGCTTTTTCCTGATCGCCTGGCTGGTGCTGTTGATCTTTGCGCTGCTGCACATCCTCTGCATCCTGGGCATTCTGCCCAGCTATCCCGCACTGGAAAATTCCGTGCAGATCGGGGGTGCGGTGGAAGCCGTGCTCTTGTCCATGGGCCTGGCAGACCGGATCAACCGTTCGCAGCATGAAGCACTGAAGGCAGCCAACCGCGCCAATCGAACTCAGGATGAATTCATGTCCACGTTATCCAGAGAACTGATGGGCCCGCTCAACCGAATCCGCAGCGACCTGGGTAAGATCACAGGCCAGCCCGGAGCTGAGGAGGCCAACGCCCTGAAAAGCGTGACCGACTCCAGCGCTTATTTGCAGAGCCTGGTTGAATCCATGGGCCACTTTGTTGCCCTGCGGCAGGGGAGCGCCAGAATGGAGGCCGGCCAGGTGGATCTGAAAGGCATACTGACGCAACTCTACGACTACTTCCACGCCGCCAATGACAATGCCAGCGTGCAGGTGAGTTTTGCCTGGGATGCGGACATTCCCGACACCGTTCCCGGGGATGCGCCCAAGCTCACCTCGGTGCTCCTGGAGCTGATCAAGAATGCCTTTGCGTTTACCCAGCAGGGCTATGTGTCGATTGCGGCGGAAAGCCTGCCGGATGCCCAGATCCGAATCACGGTGACCGACACCGGTGCCGGCATCAGCCAGGAACGACTCAAGCGCATTGTGGAAGGATTCCGCACGAGTAATCAGGCCTCAGTCCGGGATGGCTTTGGTGCGGGGATCGGGCTCGCCATGGCCAACGACATTCTGATGCTGATGGGCAGCCGGCTGGAGATTCAGTCCGAACCCGACCGGGGCACCCGTGTGTGGTTCCACCTGCCGCGCTCAACAGACTGAGTCAAAGCTGCGACTCAATGGGAAACAACCCCAGGAACCAGACCGAGGCCCGACGCCACCAGGGCACTTTCGGGTCGGAGGTATAGACCACCGGCGCATCCAGCCCGGACTCCTCGCTGAGCCATTGCAGATTGCCCGCTGCATCCAGTTGCAGGCGATAGGCATCCTGCGGCAACGCCTGCACAATCGTGGCGTGGGCGAGCTCGGTAAAAACCGGACTCTCCAGCAACACCCCGATTTCGGTATTGATCAGAAATGAACGGGGGTCCAGGTTCATGGAACCCACAAAGGTGGAGTGGCGGTCGATGAAAAAAGCCTTGGCATGCAGACTGGCTTTGGAGGAACTGCCTACTTTGGGGGCTTTATTAGGTGCCTTGCTGTCGTCACTCTGGGCATCCAGTGCCGCCTGCCGCGCCAGGTCCGGCCGCATTTCATAGAGTTCAACCCCGGCACGCAACAATGCCTTACGGTATTTGGCATAGCCACTGTGTACCATGCCCACATCGGTGGCTGCCAGCGAGTTGGTGACGATGGTCACGTCCACTCCCTGCGCTTCCAGGTCGGCAAAGTACTGCACCCCGGCTTTGCCTGGCACAAAATAGGGTGAGACCAGCAACAGTTCAGTGCGCACTTCAGCAAAGGTGCCCGACAACTGCGTGCTCAACAGTTTGGCGTCGTCCATATCCGCATCCAGGGCTTTGTCCGGGTGGTCGTAGAGCACCTGGGCCCGCCCCGCAAACCAACCCTCGGGATCGCTGTCGCTGCCTGGATGCCAGGCCAACAGCTGCCCGAAAAACTCACGCTGATGCGCCCTGTCCGCATAATCGTCCAGTGCCTGGCGGCGGCCTTCAAACCGATTCACCGCGTCCCCGGCAGCGGCCAATTGATCCATGGCGTAGCTCGCCGGATGATTCCAATACAGATCAAAGCCATCGGATACCTGATCCACCACCGGCCCGGTAATGGCCACATCCAGGTCAGCGAAGGCAACTTCGTTGTGCGCCGCAAAGTATTCATTACCGATGTTACGGCCGCCCACCATGGCAACGCTGTTATCCGCCGTCAGTGATTTGTTGTGCATGCGGCGATTGACCCGGGAGAAGTCGGTGAGCATGGCCAGCCCCCGGCTAGAGCGATAATGCAGAGGATTGAACAAGCGGATCTCGATGTTGGGGTGCATATGCAGGGTCAGCAAGGTGTCGTCCCCCAAAGGTGCACCCATATCGTCCAGCAACAGACGCACCCGCACCCCTCGATCTGCGGCCCGGATCAGCAGGGCTGCCAGCATCCGCCCGGACGCATCCCGATGCCAGATGTAGTACTGCAGATCCAGGGTTTTCTCAGCGGCTTCCACCAGCTCCAGCCTGGCACTGAGTGCATCCGCCCCGGAGGACAGAGGATAGAAGGCACTGATGGGAACCTGGTCAGCCGTCGTTGCCAGACCGGCCAGAAATCGGGCGGCGCTTTGGGATAGCGGGGTATCCTGCACATCGGTGCGTTTGAACGACGTCAAGCGGTCACGACTATCGGGCAGGCTTTGGCAGCCAAATAACATACTCATCAACAGCATCAATACCGGGAAATTGGATTTTTTCATGATTCGTCTTTCTGGTTTCCACCCATCTGGCATCAAGCAGAGGGAACGATTAAACTGGCCTTATGAACAATAATAACAAATTGCTTTGGGGCAGCGTGTTGCTGGCACCGTTTTTGGTATTGTGTGCCTGGCTGGCAGCCGGTTTGCCCATGGAACTCCAGTATCATCCCAAGACCCGCACCATATTGCTGATCATTTTGCTGATTCCCCTCTGTGAGGAGATCGTGTTCCGTGGGCTGTTGCAGAATGAACTGGCCAGCTACGGACGATTGCGGCGCACCCTGCTGGGGCTGAGCTGGGACAACCTGATCAGCAGCACCCTGTTCACCCTGGTACACGTGTTTTATTTCGACAGCGCCCTGTTACTGGTCATCGAGCTGCCGGCCCTGCTGTTTGGTTATTTCTACAGCCAGTATCGGCGCCTGATTTTTCCGGTGCTGCTGCACATCTGGTACAACGCCCACGCGCTGCTGGTGTATTGCCTGGTTTCTCACTGAGCCGGTCGTGGCGCCAACCCCAGCACCAGTTCCTGTGCCGGGCACACCCCTTTCAGACCTCCGGCCACCGCCACGCTGTCCAACAACTCGATCCGGTAATGGGCCGCATAATGGTGCTGCACCTCGTCCTGGTTGACGCAGAAGGGCGGCCCCGGCATACACTGCTGGTCATAGTCAAAGCTGATCAACAATTGCGGTGCCGTGCCACTGATGCGCATCAGGTGCCGGGTGTAATCCGCGCGCATGGTGTGGGGCAATGCCACCAACGCCGCCCGATCGTATACGGCATCCACCGGCCCCAGCAATTCAGCGGACACCAGGAACACATCACCCACGAACACCTCCAACCCGGGGCATTGATCACCCGGGGCCACACGGTAGTGGAGCAGCGCTTCGTATTCCGTCACCTGGGGCACCAGTCCCAGCTCGGTAAAGAGCTGATCCACCGCGAGCACACTCAACTCGGCTGCCACCACGGGATGTCCCTGGGCCAGCAACCAGGCGATGTCCAGAGTCTTGCCGCACAGCGGCACAAACACCCGCTGCCCCGGCCCCAGGCGCAACCACTGGAAATGGGCCGTCAACAGGGGATTGACCGCCTGCAGATGAAATCCGATTTCTCGACTTTGCCATTTTTTGTGCCAGAACTCCGCTTCCATCATCCACCTGCCATTCAATATTTCCAAAACGCCGGCAACAACAACGCCAACACGGTGAAGTACTCCAACCGCCCCAGTATCATGGCGACGGACAACACCCAGATGCCCGCATCGGACACCGGCTGAAAATTGCTGCCCAATGATCCCAGCCCCGGACCCAACACATTGAGGCAGGCCGCCACCCCGGACAGGGACGACCAGAAATCCAGCCCGGTGGCCATCAACAGTAGCGTCAATACCAGGGTACTGGCGGCCGCCACGTTCATAAACGCCACGGTGGCGGACAGAATACTGGAATCCACCGGCTGGCCCTGGTACTTCACGTTAAACACCGCCCGTGGATGAATCAGCCGCTTCACCTCCAGATTGATCAGCTTGAAACTGAGGATAATGCGGATGATTTTATTGCCCCCGGCGGTGGAGCCGGCACACCCACCCAGATAGCCGGCGATCACCAGCATCAGCAACACCACATTGGGCCAGGCCGTGAACTCCGCTGCACCGTAACCGGTACTGGTCATGAAGGAAATCAGATGGAATACCGACTGATTGAGCGCAGTGAGTGAGTCGAGATAGAGCGCCTGGGACAGCAGAATTAAAGCGATCAGGAGGGACAGCAACAGCACCATGGCCAAAAAGGTTCGGGTCTCTTCATCGCGCAGGTAGACCAGCAGGTTGCGCGAGCGTATTACCTTGAAATGCAGGGCGAAGCTGACCGCACCCAACACCATGAAGACATCGGCAATCAGCAGCAGGGACGGGCTTTGAAAATACCCCATGCTGGCATCGTGCGTGGAGAAACCACCGGTGGACACGGTGGTGAAGCTGTGACAGATGGCATCAAAGGCATCCATGCCCCCCAGAAAATAACAGAGCGCACAGAGCAGGGTAAGCGACACATACACCAACCACAGGTACTGCGTGGTAAGGGCAATCCGCGGCGACAGTTTGTCATCCTTGATCGGCCCCGGGGTTTCGGCTTTCAGCAGTTTCATGCCCCCCACATTCAACATGGGCAGGATCGCCACCACAAAGATCACCACCCCCAAGCCCCCCAGCCATTGCAAAAACTGCCGATACATAAGAAAGGATTTGGGCATGGAATCCAGGCCACTCAGCACGGTGGCGCCGGTGGTGGTGAGGGCGCTCACGGACTCGAACACGCCGTCGGTGAACGACACACCGGTGATGTAAATAATGGGCACCGCACCCAATACACCACAGATCACCCAGGTCAGGGTGGCAAACAGGAGGGCATCACGATATTTGATGCTGGCGGGATCAAAGCGCCGCCCCACCCACAGAAACAGGCCGGTGGTGAACAGCATCAACAGGGCGGGGGTCAGAAACTGGGTCTGGTGATGGTCGTCGAAAACCCACAGGGACAACCAGGCAAAGAACGCCTGCACCAACCCCATGAGCCCAATCGGAAAGGCCAAAAGATATAAAGTGGCTTGAATGTTTATCATGTCTCAGGGCAAACCCAACCGACGCGGCATGACGACTGTCGGAACATGATACACCCAAACCCGATTCACCCACATCCGCAAATTTGGGCACTGATGGCCCGCAGATGTGCCCGCAAGCTCAGCAAGGCCTGCCCTGGACATCGAAATTCAAACGCTGGATCTCGCCCTCATCATCCAGGATCTCTGCCCAGTGCAATGCCCCACCGGGGTGATAACCGTAGCGGTGTTCCAGCTCAATTTCACCGTACACCACTTTGTGGATAAGAATTTCCCGCCCCTGCTCATCCCGGCGCACACCAAAAAACGTATTCCGGTTTTCGATCTCGGCGGCCGCCAGAGGGCGCACCAGTTTCAATGGCAGGCTCACACCACTGTAACTCAGGAAGTAACCGTCGTAGGCCAAGGTTTCCGACATTCCCTGCTCCCGAGCTTAAAAATATTCGGTGGCGCTGAGCACCAGGTTGCTGCGCCAGGTGGGCATCTCCCAACCTTCGTGGCCGACCGTTGGCAACATCAGTTTGCGCCGCAGAATATCCCACTCCTGATCGAAACGACGCCCCACCCGAATGCTCCAGCCCCATGCCACCGGCGCACACACCGGTACCCAGATGGACTGCTCCGGCGCCGACATCACCTGCTGCATGAAGTAACTGGAAAAACGCTCCAGCACGGTCACGCTGCTGACCTCCACCCCGTTCACCTGTTCCGGTATTCGCTGGCTGACGCTTTCACAAAAAAAGTATTCCCGATCGGTGCCCTGCAGTTGCAAATCCGTTTCCTGGCGCAGAATCACCTGGTCCTCCTTGTGCTGCAGATAGAGCACCGGGGCACCCACCTCCTGGGTATCACTGATGATAAGGCTGTCACCGTTTTTCAGGGTGATGAACCGTTCCGATTCCACCAACCGGATTTCCCCCAGACGGGCGGAGTGGGTGGCGGTGTTAAAACGGACGTGAAACTCCGGCTGCATGACCAGATAAGACTCACCGGCAATGCGCTCAACAGCAGGACGATTCAGGGTGGCCGCCTCCAGCTGGAATTCATTCTCGAATACCGGAGTATGCAGGGGGCTGTCGTTATCCCAGATGTAATAAGCCCCATCGGTGTCCGTCAACGGCACCACGGCGCCCTGCTCCAGGGAAATCCGATAGTCACCGATCACACCGCTGACATCCCGCAGGCTGGCAGCGTCCAGTTCCCCCAGGGGCAACCGCTGTCCCCGGGCGACCGACACCGGCCGGGTGATCACTTTGGACGAAGTACCAAAAACGCGCAGTGACACAGACTGATTCATGAGCAAAACTTCACACTGATAACCAACTTGATATTCATTCACGGCAGGCTGTTCCTGACACAGACCTTCATTGCAGCCTCTGCCACAAGCCCTATCACAAACCATGCCAGCTTGTTTTGCAGCAACGCGCCCGGCCCCAGCCCCCGCGGAATCCCGGGGCCAGGAAACTTGATCATTCTGCGCACTGTTACTTATGTGACAAAACAGTTCACCCGGTGCGGTCGGGGCACCGAATTTGTCGGAAAGCATTCACAGCTGGTCAGCCAGCGGCTCGCGGTGGTGGAGGGTGTGGTAGGCCGACGGCGACACGCCAAACCATTTACGAAAGGCGCGGGAAAAGTTGGAGGGATCTTCATAGCCCAGTTCCAGCGCCACCTGGGTGACCGACATCCCCTGCCGCAGCCGCTGAAAGGCTTCCTGCTTCTTCAGATCAGACACAATGGCCTTGTAGGAAGTGTTTTCTTCCTTGAGCCGGTAGCGTAACTTGCGCGACGAAATATGCAGCTCGCGGGCTACGGTTTCCTGATCGGGAAATCCCTCCCCCCGGGTTTGCAGATGCTCGACCACACGCTCCCGCATGCTGCGCTCCGGCACGCTCAGGTCGCGGGCCTGCTGCAGGGTTTTCATGAGCATCAGATGGCTGGCGTGATTGGCATCCGGCATGGCCACCGCCAGATGTTTGCGCTGGAAGCGGGCACCGGTGAAAGTACTGTCAAAGGTCACCTCTCGCCCCAACAGCTGGTGATACTGATCGCCATAGGCCGGCGCCGGATAGGCGCAATGAACTTCCAGATCAGACGCATCCTGCAGGGCATACTGAAGGTTGATGGCTTCCGCCACCACAATGTATTCCAGATGAAAAGGCAGGTTGTCCGCAATGGCGGGCGTGCCTTTCATCTCCATCACCACGTGTTCGTTTTCTTCACGAAAATCGAATACAAAGAAGGGCAACTCCAGTTCCACGTATTGCTTGAACAACAGGATGGCATCCAACAGGGTGGGGCTGGTCATCACCGCCAGGCCCCAGGTGCCATGGGCGGGCAGTACCAGATGTTTACCAAAGCAGATCGCCACCTCGGTGGAGCCACACAGTCGGATGGCGTTGTGGCACAGGGTGCGAAAACCCTGGAAGTCGATGAAGTAATCCTGCTCATGGAGATGGGATTCGGGAATACCGGTATTGCGCAACAGTTCGTGGCCGGGCACACCATAATGCTGAATTGAACTGAACAACAAACCGGCGTACCGGATGGGGATATGGATGTCCCCGGCTGTGACCTGCGAATGCGCCTCAGCAACCCTCATCTGCGTCTCCCTGCTGATTCTTGTTCTGATGGGCAAGGATGCTAGGGAACATATTTGTCGAGAACAAGACTGCCCGGTCCAGCTGGCGCCTATTACCTAAACCTTGACACCAAATACGAGAAAAAGGGACCTATTTCAATATAGCGAACATCAGAACACCAGCTTGCCGGCGTAATTCTCTCGCAACAGACGGAACAACACCCGGTTGGAGGCTTCCGCATCCTGATAGCAGCTGCTGACACCGTAATAGTCACACAACAATTCCAGCTCGTAGTGACAATGCTGCACCCCGATCTGGTAAGCCCCCAGGGCATCGGCGCCACCCTCCAGTGCCCGCTCCCAGGATTGATTCAAACAACCTTCGTAGTGATCGTACAACGGGCCTGAATTTCCCACCCGTTCCGCTTCGGCCCTGGCCGCGTCCGCCTGCCGCTGCTGGTATTGTTCCTGCATCGAAGCGCAGGCGCCCAAACATATTGAGATGAGAAGCAGCGTGGTTGATCGTATGACGGTTGATCGCATGATGGTGACCCGGTCCTGGTGTCGGCACTCCCAAACCACGAGTGCCTATTCTGAAAACCCTTACTCCCATACTAGTATGGGGGGCGGTGTTATTAAAGGCGCGGCACAGTGCACATGCTTTTTTGCCGATAGCCGTTATACTCTCCCGCCTGGACTCTGCCTGGGAAACCCATGATACAAGCCATCCTTTTTCTTTGCGTCGTTGCCGCCATGTGTGTTGCCGGTTTCTGGCCACCGAACGCGGAACACTACCGGGCCCCCTATTGGTCCGCAGCGGAACAGGGGCTGGTGTTCAATGGTCACTCCCAGGCCTACACCGAACGTTTCTTTGCTCCTGACCCCGAAGCCAGCGCCGTGACCATCGAGATGGCCATCAAACCCCAGTTCCAGCCCCCCATCCGCTATCGGGTTTTGTTGCACATTTATGACCTGGAGAACGATACCCAGATTGTGGTGGGCCAGTGGCGACAGCGGCTGATGGTGCTGCAGAGCGAGGACTACAGCAACCGGCAGCGGCTGCCCAAGATTTACGCCGACCTGGACTCCAACCAGCACCTCAACCGCATTCGCCTGGAGTCCGGCCCCCAGGGCACCCGGGTCTACGTCAACGATCAACTGCAGGGCAGCAATCGCCATCTGGTACTGACCCTGCCTGCCCACCCCGCCCGTTCACACTTGATCCTGGGCAGTGATGCCAGCGCCTCCTATCCCTGGATGGGCAGCATCCAATCCCTGGCGCTCCATGCCCACCGTCCGGATACACCGGCCAGCAGCGGGACCGGATTGCAATACCGGTTCAGCGCGCAGGACACCGAGCAGGTAGCCGATGCCTCCGACCACGGCATCGCTTTGCTGCTGCCGGCCACACCGGTGATTCTGAAAAAGAAACTGCTGCAGTTGCCCACCCGCCGGGACTTGACCACCAGATGGCTGTGGCGGGATTCGCTGATCAATTTTTTCGGCTTCATTCCCTTCGGCCTGTTATTGAGCCGCATGCTGCTGGCCCGGCAGCAACCACGCAACCCGCTAACGCACTCCGGCCGCTGGCAGAGCATCATCCTGCCCAGCACCCTCGCCGCGTTCCTGTTCAGCCTCAGCATTGAGATCACGCAGATCACGATTCCGGAGCGCACCTCCTATTTGCTCGACCTGATCCTGAATACCGCCGGCGGCTTCACTGGCGCCCTGGTGGCCTGGTATCTGCCACGCTGGCGCCGCAGCTGAGGCTTACAGCATATCCGTCAGCAGAATGCCAACGCCCAGCCGCTCAGTACGGTGGTTATAATCAATCAGGCTTTCACCATAGCCGTTGAAGTACTGCACCACGCCTCGCAGCCGCCCCCACAGGGGAAAACTGGCATCCAGTTGCACCGCACCATAATTGGGGTGTTTGAGATTGTTGCGCAGCAGTAACGAAAATTCGTAATCATTCTGTTCCCAGGTGCCCATCAGCTCGAAATAGCCCATATAGGTGGATATATCCGGGTTGTCATCACCGCTGGCGTCCGCGGCATCGTCCTTTTCATCTTCCGGAATGCGATACCAGGGTCGAAAGGAAAGCAGGTAGTTGTCCCGGGCGTAATAGTAATTGAGGAAAATCCGGTTCCAGCTGCGACTCAGGATCTGGCTGCGACCATTGGACTCATGTTCAAAGCCGAATGCCAACGCGGTGTCCGCCTCCACCAGATTGCTGGTGATGGGCATCAGGTAATAAATTTCCGGGCGATAGTTGGTTTCGCGGAACGGGGCCGAAATATCGTGATTGTAAACCTGCCAGAACGCCTTCAGGGTAAAGGCAAAGTACACTGCGTCGTTGGCCACCAGCAGGTCATCCTGATTCAGGGGCACTTTCAGGCTGATCTGCAGTTTCGCCTCCGCATTGTCCAGCTCCTCATCGGTGTAGACCTCATCATAAGGCTCCTGATTGGGGTCCTTGGCGTAGGTATAGGGCAGGATATAGTTGGCGTAATGGGGGGTGATGACGAACGGGTTCCACTTGGTGCGCTGCTCCATGGCCATGCGCTCGCGGGCCGCGGAATACTCCGGCTGCGGGATCTCCCCTAACTGTATTCGGCATTGTTCTTCCAGCTCGCCGATGGTGAGGGTAATGGCCACATTGTCCATGGACTGGTGCATGCAGTCCCGCACCGCCTGTTGCCGCGCCTCCTCGGTCATTGGCTCGTCGGTAACCGCCTCGCTGCTGACCGCCTCCTGGGCCCAGCTCAGACCACTGGCCAGCGCCAGCAACGTCCCCTGCACGATTCCCCTGACAGACATCCGGTGCTCCTAATATTTTTCGTTGACTGGTCACGCAGTATCCCGCACCAAGGGGACATTTCAAGCAGAATCTGAAACTCACCCTATACTGAAAGGTATGACGCAACCGAGAGAAATTGCGCCGGATCTCCAGGATGGCATTGACCGTAAGCTACTGAAAAAACTGAAGGAACGGTTTCTTGAGGTCAATCGTGGTCGACTGGAGCGAATGCTGTCCACCCTCAGCAGCCGCCACCGGATGTTCCTGGATTCCCTGCCGCTGCTACTGCACATCAATCACCCTTCATTGCCGGGCTACATGTCCGGGGCGACCCCTTGCGGTGTCAGCGGGTTTAGCCCGGACAAAGACAACCTGCGGGCGGCCCAGGCCATATCCCGCTCCTTTGCCTATCGCAAAAAAGCCCATGCCCAGGATCGCATCTTCAGCATCTTCCTGATGGGCAGCACCGGCACCGTGGCTCATTCGGACACCAGCGATATGGACATCTGGGTGTGCTACGACCCGGGCCTGTTACCGGAAGCCATCGACGAACTGCAGGACAAACTCACCGGCATTGAACAATGGGCGGACAGCATCGGCCTGGAAGTGCATTTCTTCCTGATGGACCCCATCAAGTTCCGCAACGGGGTACGCAGCAACTTGTCCGGGGAGGACTGCGGCAGTGCCCAGCATTATCTGTTGCTGGACGAGTTCTACCGTACCAGCATCATGGTGGCGGGCCGTTACCCTCTGTGGTGGATGATTCCCAGTTACGATGAACAGCGCTACCGCACCATTGCCGACAACCTGCTGCAGAAACGTTTCTTGAAAAAAGAGGACTGCGTGGATTTCGGCGGCATCTCCGATTTTCCCGCCGGGGAGTTTATCGGCGCCGGCATGTGGCAGCTCTACAAGGGGATCGACTCCCCCTATAAATCCGTAATCAAGATCGTGCTCACCGAGGTGTACGCCAGCGAATACCCCAAGGTGGAAAGCCTGAGCATCGTGTACAAAAAAGCCGTGTACAGCGGTCAACTGGATCTGGATGAGCTGGACCCATACGTGATGCTCTATCGCAAGATCGAAGCCTATCTGTTAAAGCGCAATGAGCACAAACGACTGGAATTGATCCGTCACTGTTTTTATTTCAAGGTGAATGAAAGCCTGAGCCGCAGCCTGCGTTCCGGCGAGGCCAGCTGGCGGCGCAAACTGATGCTGCGCCTGGTGATGGAATGGGGCTGGAATGAGTCCTACCTGAAACAACTGGACAACCGCAAGTTCTGGAAAGTGAACCGGGTACGGGAAGAACGCCAGGAGCTGGTACAGGAGCTGAACCACAGTTACCGGTTTCTCTCCAGCTTTGCCCGCGACAACAACATCGAAGCCCTGATCAAGCAGGAGGACATGAATATCCTCGGCCGCAAACTCTATGCGGCGTTTGAACGCAAGGGCGGCAAAATTGAGTTGGTGAACCCCGGCATCACCGCCTCCCTGGTGGAAGACCATCTATCCTTCCACTACATTCGCGACACCGAACACGGCATCAACAATTATTGGGCTGTGTACCCGGGCTACCTGAAAACCAAAGAGGCGAAGGGGCGCGAACCCATCCGTAAAAACCGCAGCGTGGTGGAGCTGATCGCCTGGTGTTATTTCAACGGCCTGCTGGACCAGGAAACCCGGCTCTCGGTGGAAGCCAACGACACAGACCTGACGGAATACGAATTGACGCAAACGGTGCAGTCGTTCTTTCAGATCAGTCCGGAGGGTGTGCCCTATGCGGCGCAACAGAACTTCGAGCATTCCGCCTACCCCACCAAGATCACCCTCTACATCAACGCCGGTGTCGACCCCATGCGGCCGATGACGCAAAAAGGCATTCATCGCCTGTCGGACCAGAGTGATGCCCTCAGCTACAGCGCCTTTCACCACAACCTGGCCATCACCGTGGATCAGGTCACGTTCAACAGCTGGGGGGAAATCATCTGCGGATTGTACTCGGGCGAGAATGCACTGATCGATTGCCTGGTGCATTACATGCGGCAGATTCCACCGGACGGCTCAATTCCACTGCCGCGGCTGGAAATCCGCTGTTTTTGCCCCAGCCGGGCCGCCTCCATCGCCAACCGGGTGGAGGAATTGTTCCGCGACATCATCGCCTGTTACTACAGCGGCACGCGCTCACTGAATTCCCGCTACATTCTGGAAATCGAGCAGTTCCTCTACATGCTGCAATTCAAACGCACCACGCCCTATGTGCGGGGGCTGCGCAGCCATCGGGACCTGATTGATTGCCTGAGTGAAACCCAACCCCATTTCAGCCCCCTGGTGGTGGACCGCAATGCCCTCAGCCGGCATCCATTACGGGTGGTGGCCAAGATGGGCGTACCCGGCCGCATCCAGGTGTTTTACCAACGCAACGGCGAGAAGTCGGATATCTTTATCCACGATGAAAAAGGCTCAATCTTTTTCACCCAGAAACACTATTTCGACGAAAAAACGGTGCTCAACCCCATTCGCCATTTTCTGGAGAATATCCAGTTGCGGCGCAACACCCTGGACCAGCGGGAAGCCTCGGTGAGCAACGTGGCCTATTACGAAATCAAGCGCAACCACCGGGGCGACATGCACACCGACCGCAAATCCTTCCCCCCGGTGGAGCAAGAGGAAGGCCATCACAGCATCCAGGCCATTGCCCAGACCGGCACCTTCGGCGACGTGTTCTATACCGTGTATTGCGACAACCGGGAATTCTCCCAACTGGAATACGGTGATGCCCTGTTTGCCGCGGTGGCCGGCTACATTGCCTCCCTGCGTCGCAACCGGGAACGCTACCCCTGCTACATCACCGACCTGGATCTGAGCCAACTGGATCTGCAACAGGGGGAAGAACTGCAAACGGTGCAGTACCTGCAACACAAGGAAAAACTGGAAAGCGCCATCAACCAGGCCCTGCGCATTCCGGAATAAGCGTTCTCCGCTGGCTATGGATACGGCAGCAATCCCCCCGCCTCTGCCAGGCGCTGCTTGACCGCCGCCACCGAAGGCCGCTCACTGAATTCGCCATACCAGCGCACGATGTGAGGATACGCGCTCAGGTCAATGGACGTGGTGTCCTGAATCTGGAAATAGGCATAGGCGATGGTATCGGCGAGGGTGACTTCGCTGCCGCACAGGAAGTCTGCCGATGCCAGTTGTTGCTCAAAGTACGGCAACTGGTTTTTCAGAAAACCCGCCGCCTCATCAATCGCCGCCGCATTGGGCTCCCGCTTGAAAAAATGACGGCAGATCACCTCTTCCCAGAAATACACCGCCAGCCAACGCCCCACGTGCAAGGTGGCGGTATCCACCAGGGCATCAATACGGGCCGCCGGCAGGGGATCGGCGGCATACAGGCGATGATCGTGCAGGCGCGCCAGGTAGCGGCAGATGGCGGCGCTTTCCAGCAAGATCTCGCCGTCATGGTCCAACGCCGGCACCTTGCCCAGGGGATGCCGGGCCAGGTAGTCCGGCAGTTTATTTTCCCCCTTGCCCAGTTCCACATTCACATAGGTGTAGTCCAGGCCCAGCTCTTCCGCCGTCAGCAGGACTTTGATGGGGTTGAAGGTGTTGTATCCGTAGATGGTAAACATGACGTGCTCCTTGTGATGGCTGCTGAGCCCATGTTCGGGGTTTATTCCCGGTAGGCATTCGCACTATACTTGCATTATGAAAGTAAAACCTAACTTCAATAGTTGCATTATGCAAGTGAAAATTTTGTTATGGTAAGCCGCAAACAACATGGCCAGATCTCCGACTGCCCCATCGCCCTGGGGCTGGACAGCATCGGCGACCACTGGAGCCTGCTGATCGTGCGGGATCTGCTGTTCGGTAAACACGAGTTCCGGGAGTTCCTGGACAGCGACGAGAGCATTTCCAGCAACATCCTGACGGATCGGCTGGGCAAGCTGCAGGAGCAGGGCATTGTGGCCTGGCGCTATCACCCCGACAGCCGCAAGCGCAAACTCTATTACCTGACCTGCAAAGGCAAGGACCTGATCCATGTGCTGGTGCCCCTGGTGCGCTGGGCCCTGAAATACCATGGTGACGAGGCGCGGATTCCGCCAGCGCAGCAGGCGGCACTGGCCAGCGGCCCTGAGGGCTTTATCCAAGCCACCCTGGCGGCGCTGGAGGACTGGGAATCGGCCTTTGAGGTGGATACAAAAGACGCCGCCACCCGGGTATAATGGAGCGGATTTTCACCTGCTACGGAACCTCACATTCCCCATGGTTTTACGACACCTATCGTGCAGCCGGGCTTTGTTGCATCTTGGCCTGGCGGCGGCTGTTCTGCTGGGCAGCGCTCAGCTCACCGGCTGCGGCCAGAAAGGCAAACTCTATCTGCCAGACCAGCCACCGCCCCACGGGGCCACTGCCGCCGGCGAGTGTCGCACCCCCGGCTGCGCCGCGGCCCTGTCCCCCGCCCAGGCCAAGCCCGAGCAACCTGAGGCCGGAACGGAGGATCACCAGGAGCCAGATGAAGCCAATGCAGAGCAACCCGAGCACTCCGCGCCGACCCCGAAAGAGACCCCTGAATGAGCGTTTTTGACTACCGAAACAACCAACTCCACGCTGAAGACCTGCCCGTGAGCGAGATCGCCCGGGCCGTGGGCACCCCCTGCTATATATACTCCCGCCAGGCCTTGGAATCCGCCTGGAAGGCCTTTGACGAAGCCTTCGGCCAGCACCCCCATCTGGTGTGCTTTGCAGTGAAAGCCAATTCCAACCTGGCGGTGCTGAACGTGCTGGCCAAGCTGGGGGCCGGTTTCGATATCGTCTCCCAGGGAGAACTGGAGCGGGTGCTGCGGGCCGGTGGTGATCCGGCCAAAGTGGTGTTCTCCGGCGTGGGCAAACTGCGGGAGGAAATGGTCCGCGCCCTGGAAGTGGGGGTGTATTGCTTCAATGTGGAATCGGAAGCCGAGCTGGAGACCCTCAACGAGGTGGCCGGGGAAACGGGCAAAGTGGCTGCCGTCTCTCTGCGGGTGAACCCGGATGTGGACGCCCAGACCCACCCCTATATTTCCACCGGCCTGAAGCAGAACAAATTCGGCATCGACATTGACCGTGCCATTGCCGTCTTCGAACGGGCAGCGGAGTTGCCCCACATCAAGGTCAGCGGCATCGACTGCCACATCGGCTCCCAGCTCACCACCGTGACCCCCTTTATGGACGCCCTGGACCGGCTGCTGGAACGCATCGACCAGCTGGCGGAAAAAGGCATTGTGGTGGAACACCTGGACATCGGTGGCGGCCTGGGAGTGCGCTACCGCGACGAACAACCGCCGGCGCCGTCTGAATACGTGGGGGCGCTGCTGCACAAGCTGGGGGATCGCCAACTGAAAGTGGTGATGGAGCCGGGCCGCGCCATTGCCGCCAATGCCGGCATCCTGGTGACGGAAGTGCAGTTGCTGAAATCCACTGAGGTCAAAAACTTTGTGGTGGTGGACGCCGCCATGAACGACCTGATCCGCCCCTCCCTGTACAGCGCCTGGCAGGACATCATAGCGGTCAGTCCCCGGGCCGGGGCCACCACCGCCAGCGACGTGGTGGGCCCGGTGTGTGAAACCGGCGATTTCCTGGGCAAAGACCGGGAACTCTGCGTCGAGCCCGGCGACCTGCTGGCGGTTTGCTCCGCCGGTGCCTATGGTTTTGTGATGAGTTCCAATTACAACACCCGCAACCGGGTGCCAGAAGTCATGGTGGATGGCAGCCAATTTCACATTATTCGGCGCCGTGAGACCTACGAAGATCAACTGGCCCTGGAATCTCTGGTACCCTGAAGGTTATGAAAATCGAGTTCACCAAAATGCACGGTCTGGGCAATGATTTTATGGTGATCAACCAGGTCACCCAGAACATCCAGATCAACAGCGAGCAGATCCGGCGCCTGTCGGACCGCCATACCGGGGTGGGCTTCGATCAATTGTTGATGGTATCACCCCCCACCTCGCCGGATGTGGATTTCAAATACCGCATTTTCAACGCCGACGGCAGCGAAGTGGAACAGTGCGGCAACGGCGCCCGTTGCTTTGCCCGCTTTGTGCGGGAGAAAGGCCTGACCCACAAAGACGTGATTCCGGTGGAAACCAATACCGGCAAAATCGAGCTGCGCCTGGTGGGCACCAACCTGGTGACCGTCAACATGGGGGCCCCGATCTTTGAGCCCGAGCGCATCCCACTGCAGGCAGAAAGCCGCCAGAGCCTGTACAAATTCAACGTGGACAGCGATATTCATGAGCTGGCCTGCGTCTCCATGGGCAACCCCCACGGCGTGCTGCAGGTGTCCGACATCGACCAGGCCCCAGTAGCCAAACTGGGGCCGAAACTGGAGCTGCACCCGCGCTTCCCCAACAAGGCCAACATCGGTTTCTGCCAGGTGGTGGACCGTCACCACATCCGCCTGCGGGTGTTTGAACGGGGCGTGGGGGAAACCCGGGCCTGCGGTACCGGTGCCTGTGCCGCAGCAGTTGTGTCAATTGCTGCTAATCTTGTTGATAATAAAGTGAATGTTTCCCTGCCCGGGGGCGACCTGCAGATTGAGTGGCAAGGGGAAAACCAACCGGTGTACATGACCGGACCGGCCACCACCGTATACGATGGGACTGTGTATTTATGACCGAAACCACCGCTGAACGAAAACAAGAAACCACCCTCACGGCAGCGGACGTTGCCAACTACCTGCGCCAGAATCCGGACTTCTTTCTCAACCGCCCCGATATTCTCTACGACATGGAACTGCCCCACGCCCAGGGCAACGCCAGCTCACTGCTGGAGCGTCAAGCCAGTGTGCTGCGCAACCGCAACACCGAGCTGCGCCACAAACTCAACGAATTCGTCAGCATCGCCCGGGGCAACGATAAACTGTTCAACCGCATTCGCACCCTGGGGCTGGCCCTGCTGGAAGCGGGCAACCTGGCGGAATTGAGCAGCCGCCTGCGCCAGATCCTGACCAAGGATTTCAAACTGGATGAGGCCAATCTGTTCCTGTTCAAGCCCAGCCACGAAACCGGTCCCTTTGCCGTCACCAGTGAAGCTGAACTGCAGAACACCCTGGGGGATCTGCTGCGGGGCGACCGCATCATCTGCACCACCCTGCGTCAGCGGGAAATGAAATTCCTGTTCCCCGGCTTCGACCGCAGTGACGGCTCCGCCGCCCTGATTCCACTGCATTTCAACGGTGAACTGGGATTACTGGCCCTGGGCAGCCATGATCCGAATTATTTCAATTCCAACATGGACACCACCTTTGCCCGCTATGTGGGGGACATCCTCAGCCGGCGCCTGTTTCACTTTCTGAAGTAAGCGGCCATGGATGCCCTGGACGACAGCATCGCGCGTTATCTGGAGCACCTGACCCGCCGGCGCATGCTGTCGGTGAACACGGTGGAAGGCTATCGCCGCGACCTGGCACAACTGCAGCAGTTCTGCAGCCGCCAACAGCTGGCACGCTGCCGCGACATTCACCCCCAACACATTCGGCTTTTGGTGGCCGAGCGCCATCGCCGGGGCAGCAAACACAAAACCCTGCAACGTCTGCTGGCCAGTATCCGGGGCCTGTACAATTTCCTGATCCAGCAAGGCCAGGCCGAAGCCAATCCCGCCCAGGGCATTCGCCCGCCCAAAGGGGAAAAGAAACTGCCCCACACCCTGGATGTGGACCAGATGAATCAGTTGCTGAATATCGATGACAGCGATCCGCTTTCCATCCGGGATCTGGCGGTACTGGAACTGTTCTACTCCTCCGGGTTGCGCCTGAGTGAACTCCTGAACCTGCACCTGGCGGACTACGATCAGCAGGAACACACGGTACGGGTGCTGGGTAAAGGCAACAAGGAAAGAGTGGTGCCCGTAGGCAGCAAAGCCCGCGACGCCATTCAGCGCTGGCTTGACCTGCGGGACCAGTTCAAGCCGGCGGACGACAGCCTGTTCGTGAGCCAGCAGGGGCGCCCTCTCCACCCTTCCACCCTGCAGAAACGTTTCAAACAGTGGGGCATCAAGCAGGGCATTGATCGTCATGTTCACCCCCACCTGCTTAGGCACTCTTTTGCCAGCCACATCCTGGAATCCAGCGGCGATCTGCGCAGCGTGCAGGAGCTGCTCGGGCACGCGGACATCTCCACCACCCAGATCTACACCCACCTGGATTTTCAACACCTGGCCAAGGTCTACGACCAGGCTCACCCCCGGGCGAAAAAGAAAGACGAGTCGTGAGGGCGAGTGAGAGGGAGGGTTTGAGGGAGAGCGAGAGGGAGGGTCCTCAAAGACAATAAACTGGAATTCAGAGTCATTGTTGAGCCAACGCCCATACCAGCACAATGATCAGCGGGATAACAACAAGAAAGGATGGAACCATGACCCGCGCTCAAACGCTCTGTGTGTATGGCCTGCTGGCGGCGGCCCTGGTGGCCTGCGGTGCATCACTGGCACCGGTCTGGCAGCTCAGTTTATCGAGTCAGTACAACCACCTGTTGCAAGGGGCGGACGAGCACAACCTGTATGTGCTGCGCTACGACGACAACACACCCACCCTGTATCAACTCACACGGGACGGCGGCGAGCCGGTTATCACGCCACTGTCATTAGCCTCCACCGAGATCCTGGGCCGGTTAGGGCAACAGGTGTGGGTGGCAGATGACGACTATGTGGATTACACCGCCCGGGACCTGCTGCGGGCACAGGCGCTGGATCTGGACACGCTGCAGGTCACGCCGGCCCTGCCGGATGCTCTGCGTAGCGGCTTCAGTGGCCTGCGCGGCTATCTGGAACAGACCGAAAGCGTAGTGACGGGGGTAAATGGCAGCCTGGCCATCTCCGGTCAGGCCATCCCATTGGGGGGCAATACCGAGTTGCCGTTTATAGCCATCGTCCATGCCGACGGGCGCAGCCACCACAGCTTGTTGGAGGGCGACATCCTCTACCACGCCCTGGAGCCCTTGCCCCGCAGTCCGATGTTTGCCTTGCACATCCTCTATTCTGAAGATCATTTCAACCGCACCGGCTTTTACAACCGCGTCGTATTCTATGATGCCGAGCTGACCCCACTGCAAACAGTGGACCTGCCGCAGCGGCTCTATTCGGTGGTGGCGCTGCCCGATCGCCTGTATGCCCCCACCCACGATGAGCCACACTATCTTGAGATCCATACCGATGGCCGGGTCAGCCCCAGCGAACGCAAAGGTCAACTCTGGAGCTGGAACGACCACACCCAGTTCCTGTTCCACGAGGACTTCTTCTACGCCCTGGAAGTGGGTGAACAGGGCCGCATGCTGTGTCGCTTTGACTATCAGTTACAGAACCTGGGTTGCTTCACCCCCCGCGACCGCCACTGGACGGCCCAGGCACAAATGCTGGAGGACGGCACGCTGGTCACCGCGGAACAGCACCGCAGTATTGTTCTTAACGGTGTCACGCTGTCCCTGGACCCGGCCAATGCGTCGCTGTTATCGGACCTGGATGGTTGGGGTTATGAACAGCAGCAGATGTTCTATCGCTTCTACTCGCCCCAGGGGGACCTGCTCAATGAAATCGCTGCCCCTCCGTTCCGCGCTCACGGCAAATTGATTTCCTGTCACAGCAATCCCGATGGCTACTGTGTGTGGGAACCCGTGTCGGAAACCACGGGGACCTGCAGCACGAACACCATCCTGCCCTACAGCCAACACGAACTGCTCGCCAGTGAAACCCTGTGCCAGCCCGGGGAGCATCGCGCTGCCCTGACGCTGTGGAATAACAGTGCCACGCCATCACAAGCAAGGATGCGACCATGAAAATAACCCAACGGCTTACGGTATACGGCGCCATCGCCATTCTGGCCCTGGCCTGCGGCGGCGCCTCGCTGCTGCCCAGCTGGACCCGTCCCCTGGAACATCCCACCACGCTGTTGAGCGCCTTTGACCAACAGTCGTTGTTGTTGGTTGAAAACCTCACCAACGGCGCCACCGTCAGCGTCACACAACTGGATCTGCAGGGTAACGAGTTGCAGCATCACCAGTTTGATATTCAGGGCAGGCAATACGCGGCAGAAGTACTGTCACCTTCCTCGCTGCTGCTGCGGGACCGCTTCGGCAGCAGCGCCGACAGCCATATTCTCGACCTCTCCACCGGCACCGCGGAGCCGGCCTTCAGCGAGGACTTCCGCAACGCCTATCCCCGCTTCAACTATTCGGTGGTGGGTAACTCAGTAGCAGGCAAACGTGAGCAGGGGGATCTGATTCTGGCGGGCGCGCTGTATCCCGTCGCTACAGAAACGCCGGTGCAGGCCATCGGTCAATGGTCGGCACCGGGCGTTTTCCATTACCGGCTGTTGCCGGAATATGTTGCCTCCGCCAAGTTGACCACCATGGGCAACACCACAGGCTATATCCTGGCAGCAAACTTCCACGAGGAGTATGCAGCGGCATCCGCCCAGGCCGGATTTATCCAGTTTCTCGACCAGGCCCTGAATGTGGTGGCGGACATCCCGCTGCAACAGCCGTTTACCCTGCAGTATGGATTCAACGATCGCGCCTACGGCTACTTCACCGGGGAGGACAGTATTGTGTTCCGCTTCGTTGACCTGCAAGGCCAGCAAACGCCGCGCCCGGAATTTCTCAGCGGGGTCAGTGTGAAGTTGGGCCATGGGGTTTTCTACACCACCAAGCCGGTGAAAGGCGGCACCCAGTACTGCCGTTACGACTATGCACTGGTATTACAGAACTGCTTCACCGTGCCGGCCTGGGGCTATGTGCAGATGACGCAGCTGCTGCCGGATGACAGCATCGGCCTGACGGAATTCCGCAATCAGGAACAGGTCACCGGGTTGAACATCGCCCTCGAGGACCTGGGTGATGCCTTGGTGGGCGCCGGAACCATCGCCGGCGCAGACACCTATGAGATTCGCCAGCGCAGTTTCACAGCGGAAGGTCGTGCTGTGCTGGATGCCCGCACCTATACCTTCAAACAGGAGGGCCACTACCGCTTCTGCTATCCGGGCCTGAGCCTGGTCTGCTTTGAACCGGAACGTTACAGCCCGGGCACCTGCCTGCATGCCGAGTCCCGTTTTCTCAGTACCACACAAGTGGCGGGCACCAGTTACTGGTGCGAGGGCAATGCGGATGCACCACAACATCTACAGCTGAACTACTGGCAACAATAGCACCTGCCCTGATGCCGGCAGCACGGTTTTGCAGTGCTGCCGTGAATGCAGTAACCTGAGCCTCGCAAAGTATTCGCACGCAATTCAGGCATCAGAGCATCACATGATCAAACTGCTAACCTTCGATCTGGATAACACCTTGTGGGACATTGATCCCGTTATCGTGGCGGCGGAGAAGGCCATGCGGGCCTGGATCGCCGAGCACGTACCGGAGGCTGTGGCCCATCTGGAAATGGACCTGCTGAAGCAGACCTATCGCCAGGTGTTGCAGGATCACCCTGAGGTGGCGCAGCACCCCACCAACTTCCGCAAGAAACTGCTCTACCGGGTGTTCAGCAACGCTGACCTCAGCCATGACCATGCGCTGACCATGAGCGAACAAGCCTTTGCCGTATTCTATCGGGGCCGCAACCAGATCGCCCTGTTCCATGAGGCCGAAGCCCTGCTGCAAACCCTGTCCCGTGACTACCCGCTGATCGCCCTCACCAACGGCAACGCCAATCTGCACATGATCGGCATCGACTGTTATTTCAAGGCGCACTTCTCGGCCGAAACCGAGGGCAAAGCCAAACCCCATGATGCCATGTTCCAACGGGCATTGGCGTTTATGAACGTGCAGGCCGGGGAAGCGATTCACATCGGGGATCACCCGACGGAAGATGTAGAAGCCGCCCGCGCGGTGGGCTATCACACCATCTGGTTCAACGCCGACGGTCACCAGGACCCGGGGCTGTGTCAGCCCAGTGTGGAAATCCGCTCCCTCAGTCAGTTACCGCAGGCCGTGCAGACCATCGCCAAGCGCCCATAAAAAAGCCCCGGACCTGCCGGGGCTACACTCAATGAAACAATCACAACAAAAAAGCAATCAACAAGAGATTTAAGGCTTAAATTGCGTCGCGCTTAAATGGGGCGACTGCCATAGTTGGATTCGGGCTTGCGCGGTGGGTCCATGCGCACGTCTTTATCGATCTGCTTGATTTGACCACCACCGTTGAGAAAACGTTCCATGTCTTCCTGCAATTGACGACGCTCGGCTTCCCGTGAGCTCAGGCTACGGTCGCGGCCATCGTCGTAGGTAATGATATTGCTGGAATCGTTCTTGCTGTTTTCAGACCCATTGTTGTCTGAGTCATTGTTGTCGGAATCGTTCATATCGGAATCGTTGTTATAGCTCATCTCGCTGTCCTCAAAAATCGACTAACCCCAAGAGGTAAAAATATTTATAGTCGACCCAGAGAACTTTGCTAAAAAATTTTTGTTTTTTTCGATTTTGTTTTTTTCTATAAAATCATGAATCTATGAATTGAATTTCTAAAAACCCTTAAGTGCAAACCTTTTGATATTGATTTGCGGATTCTTATACCGGCTTGACGAAAAACCGGTTAAAAATCATACTTATAGATCTATTTACGCCCCATTTAAGGTCACTACCAAACGCCGGCTGCCACCCTGGTCCCGGTGCTCACAGAGGTAAATTCCCTGCCAGGTACCCAATGCCAATGCCCCCTGCCGGATGGGGATGGTCAGGCTGTTGCCCAGCAGGCTGTGCTTGATGTGGGCGGGCATGTCGTCGCTGCCTTCCAGGGTGTGCCGATAATATGGCTGGTTCTGGGGCACCATGTGATTGAAGTGGGATTCCATGTCCAGGCGCACGTCCGGGTCGGCATTTTCATTGATGGAAAGCGAGGCCGAGGTGTGCTGGATAAAGAAATGGGCCAGGCCCACCTCATAGTCCTTCAGGGGTGACGCCAGGGTCTGCTGGATCTCCGCCGTCACCAGGTGGAAACCGCGGGAGCGGGGCTTCAGGGTCAGGGTGGTCTGGTACCAGGGCATAGTCGATTCCTGTTGTTAAGAATAGAAGTTTGTACTCACTTACTGACGCCACTGCGTCGGGCTCATGCCGCAGTGCTGGCGAAAAGCACGGGCAAAGTTGGCGCTGTCGTTATACCCCAGGCGCAGGGCGATGGCCGTGATGCTGTCCTGATTCGCCATCAGGTATTGCTTGGCCAAAGCCATTTTCACCTCCGTCAGCAAATCCCGCCAGCGCACCCCTTCCTGCAACAGTTGCCGGCGCAGGGTTCGCTCCGACACATGCCGCTGCCGTGCCAGCGCATTTAAGGACGGCAGAGGCGGTCCCGCCTGCAGCAGGCACTGGCGCAACAGCTCCGCCCTGCCCCCGGGCTTGGGGATGGCGCTCAGCAAGGCTTCGCACTGCCGCACCGCCAACTGAAAGGATTGCTCGTTAGCCAAGGCCAGGGGAAAGCTCAGCAGTTCGGTGGGCAGGCTCAGGCGCAACTCGGCCGCGTCAAACTGTATGGCCACATCGCGGTACGCCGCCAGGGCTTCAGCATCATAGTGACTGACGGGATAAGGAATCTGGGCCCGCACCGACTGCCAGGTCTCCGGATACAGAAAGCGCCCCTGTACGTAAATGGACGCCGCGGTGGCATCCAGAATGAACTGGCAGAGGGGCTCGGCCATGGGCAGCGCCGGGCGGATCAACAGATGGCTCTGCCCGTCCTGTTCCTCCACCAGCAGATCCGTGAGCGGCATCACCAGGGGCTGGAAGCGCTGGGCCACCCGCAGGGCCTCCCCCAGGGTGGGCGCACACAGACCGGCGTAACCGGTGACCCCATGGGCGGACAGGTTCAGCCGTTGCCCCAGGTGGACACCGAGAGAGAGATTGCCCGTGGCCCGCAGGGACCAGCCCACCAGGGCCTCCACCTGCTCCAGGGTGAGAAAATCGTCCTGCTGGGAGCGAATGAAGTCCGCTGTCAGGCCAATGCGCGCCAGCGGCTCCATGGGGTCCAAAGAGCGTTCTTGCAGCAGCTGCAGCAACACGCGAAAGTAGCGGGCGGGGATAAAGGCAGTAGACATTCGTATACTGTCCGATAATGACTGATGATTGTCAATCCAGCACAGGCCGGGCTACGAGTTCATCGCTAGTCTTGGTAATCGCCGGTTTTGATCAGGCGCTAACATCATAACAACGACTACAGAGGGAAACCCCGTGAAACAGTATTTTGTTCCTGCGGGCGAAGCCGCCATCTGGGTAACCGAGCAGGGTAACCCGGAACATCCGACCTTGCTGTTGGTACACGGTTATCCGGACGACCACCGGGTGTGGTCCGCCGTCATCGAACACCTGCAGCAGGACTACCATATCCTGGCCCTGGATGTGCGGGGCGCGGGCAGCAGTACCCGCCCCCAGGACCGCTCCGCCTATAAGATTGAACGGGTGACTCCGGACTTCGCCGCCGTTATGGATCGGGTGGTCCCGGACAAACCCGTGCACCTGGTTGGCCATGACTGGGGCAGCAGCCTGTGCTGGTCGTTCGTCAGCGATCCGCAACTGGCCCGCCGCCTGGCCAGTTACACCAGCCTGTCCGGACCCCATGTGGGCCTGCTCTGGCAATGGATCAACCAACAGGTGCGCTCGGGTAAAATCAGCGGCCTGCAGAAGGCCCTGGCCCAGTTGTCCCACTCCTGGTACATCTTCGCCTTTCACCTGCCCAAACTGCCGGAAACCCTGTTCAACCGCTTCGGCACCAAACTGTGGCCACTGGTGATGCAACAGGGTGGCGTCCCGCAGGACGACGAATATCTGGAGCACAGCGCACAGGACATTCGCAGCATCACCCTGGACACCCTGGAGCTGTATCGCCAGAACGCGTTCAAGCCGCCGCCAGTGCCCGCACCGGGCAGCATTCAGGTACCGGTGCAGTTGGTGCTGCTGCAACAGGACCCTTTCATTCGCCCCTACATTTTCGAGAACCTGGAGCAGTACGTGGTGAACCTGACGCGGCGTACCCTGGACAGCAATCACTGGGCACCCCGCTCCCACCCCCAGCAGGTGGCGCAATTGATTGATCGCCATGTGCAGGCCGTGGAACAACAACGCCGTAATGCGGCATGATCCCCTGAACACGAGATTCGCAGCATGAAACAATTCAACCATAAAGTGGCCCTGATCACCGGTGCCGGCTCCGGCATCGGCCAGGCCACTGCCCTGGAACTGGCCCGGCGCGGTGCCGAACTCTGGCTGGTGGACATCAACGCAGCCGGCCTGGAAGACACCGCACAACAGATCCAGGCTGCAGGCGGCCGCTGTCACACCCAGGTGTGCAATGTGGGCTCCAGCACCGAGATGAAAAAACTGGCCAAGCGCGTGCATGAGGCCCACCCGGCCCTGGACATCCTCATCAACAACGCAGGCATCGGTGTCGCCGGCCGCTTTGTGGATACGTCGCTGAAAACCTGGAACAAGGTGCTGGACGTGAACGTGAAGGGCGTGATGCTGGGTTGCCACCTGTTTGCACCGAACATGATTGAACAGGGCCGCGGGCATATCGTGAACCTGGCCAGTGCGGCCGCGTTCATCGCCGCCAAGGACATGCCGGTGTATTCCATGTCGAAGTCCGCCGTGCTGGGCTTCAGTGAATCCCTGCGCGCAGATTTGCACGAGTATGGCATCGGTGTCTCCGCGGTGTGTCCGGGCATCATCAACACGCCCATCGTGGCCAATGCGGTGTTCGAAGGCAAACTGGGACAGAATGAGCATGTGAAAAGCAAGGCGGTGGATTTCTATAAAAAACGTAATTACACCGCCGACAAAGTGGCTCTGGGCATCCTGGATGCCATCGAGCACAACCTGGCGGTGCGCCCCATTTCACCGGAGGCCTGGGCCATGTATTGGGCCAAGCGCTGGGTACCCGGCGTGGTGGACTGGCTGGGGCGCCGGGACATTCCCTTTCTCACAGACTGAATTGCTCAGGCGGTGGCGGATTCCAACGTTGACCCGGACTGGGTTGGGTGCTGCGGTGGCGGCTGGCGCAACAGCAACTGACACAACCCCGGCACCACGATCAACGTCAACACCGTGCTCATGGCCAGGCCGGAGATCACGGCCCAGGCCAGCGGAGGCCATAACGTAGAGCTGGACAGCGCCAGTGGCAGCAGGCCCAGGATCGTGGTGGCGGTGGTCAGCAGAATGGGTGCCGTGCGCTGGCGGATGGCCTGTTGCACTGCCTCCAGCACGGATTTACCGCCGTGCATTTCCGTGTCCACCACGTCCAGCAAAACGATGGCGTTGTTCACCACGATCCCCACCAAGGCGATGACGCCCAACAGCGACTGAAACCCAAACGGCGATCCGGTCAACACCAGCCCCGGCAGAATGCCCACTGCGGCCAACGGAATAGTGGTCAACACCATCAACAGGCGCCGGTAGGAATTGAACTCCAACAGCATGAAGAAAATCATCACCATTATGCCGATGGGCGCGGTTTTCAGAATGGCCGCATTGGCGTCGTGGGAGCCTTCCGATTCCCCCCCCAGTACCACTTTCACACCCGCGGGCAGCGGCTGCGCTTCGATGCGGGCGAAGAACTCCGCCAGAATCTGGTTGAAGGCCGCGCCCGGTTGCAGCTCACTGTACAGGTTCACCGTGGGCACGCCATTGAAACGGTAGATTTCACTGTCGGCCACCGCCGCCTGAATGCTGGCCATGGTCTGAATGGGAATGGGCTGTTGCTCCTGATACAGGTACAACGCCGGCACCCGGTCCAGGCCGGTATGTTCACCGGAAAGGGAGCGCACCCGCATGGTAATGGGATCATTGCTGTAGCGGTACTGCCCTGCATCCAGCCCCCGCACCTGGCCGAAAATCTCGCCGGTGATCTGCGGCCGCTGAATGCCCAGCTCCGCACTGCTGTAATCGTCGATATTCAATTGCAGCTCGGCGATACCGGTATCCATGTTGGTGCGAATGGTGCGGGTGCCTTCGATCTCATAGAGCGCTTTTAACGCCTGGTGCGTTGCCGCTGTCAGTACGTCTTTATCCGCATGCTGCAGGCGAATCACAATGGGTGCCGGCAACGGTGGTCCCTGCCCCAACGGCTTGGCCACCAGGGTGGCTTCGGGCATCTGGAATTTCGCTTCCCGCTCTATCCAGTCGATGACCTTGCGATTGTCGGCAAAGGTCTGGGTATTCACCATCAGACGGGCCCGGTTCGGCGCATCCGGCAGCGACGACAAATTATAAAAATAGCGGAAACCGGTCATGCCCACGGAACGCATCACCGACTTCACCCCGTCCCGGGCCAGCAATTGCTGCTCCAGTCGCTCACTGAGTTCCGCCGTGTAATCCACCGGCGACCCCATGGGCAACTCCAGATCAATCACCACCTGATTACGATCCGCTGATGGGAAAAACTGCATCTTCATAAAGGGCACCATGGCCATCACCACCACCATCAACCCCAACACACCCAACAGCGCCCGCTTGGAATAATGCTGTTGCAACACCACCAGCTTCTCTGCAATCCAGTGACTGCCTGGCACCGCTTTCTGCTTGCCGGGCTTTAACCAATAGAACGCCACCAAAGGCAACAAAAACACCGAGATCACATAACTGGTGATCATGGCCAGCACGATCATCACGGGAATGCCGCGGGTGAAATCCGCAGTGCCACCCTTGGACAACAACAGGGGAATAAACGCCGCAATGGTGGTGCCGGTGGAGGAGAATAACGGCATGGCCAACTGCGCGATGGATTGTTTCACCGCCTCCGCCCGGGACAGCCCCAAACGCAACTGGGTCTCGATGGATTCCACAATGACGATGGCGTTGTCCACCAGGATGCCCAGGGAAATCACGATGCCGATCACGGCAATCTGATGCAGAATGCCGCCGCCCATGTTGTACACCGCCAGGGTAATCAACGCCACCACCGGCAGCACCAGTGCCACCAGCAATCCGGTACGCCAGCCCAGGGCCAGCAGTACAATCACGGCAATGATGCCGGCACTGATCATCAGGCTTACCTGCAGACTGTCCAGACGCTGCTTTACATAGGTGGGTTGGAAGAATGCTTCGCGGATTTCCAACGGGGCAAACTGCGGACGGATCTCCTGCAGTTTTTGCCGCAGCCCTTCACCAAAGGCAATGGTATCGGTTTGCCCGCGCACGGTAATCACACCCAGCGACACCGTGCGCTCACCGTTGTGAAAGGTCTGAGCCGCCAACGGCTCACGGGGCTCAATGCGAATACTGGCCAGCGCGTTCAAAGGCACCCGCTGCCCATTGGGCAGGGTGATGGGCAACAGCGCCAGATCATTCAACTGCTGCACATCGGACTGGGTATTGATGCGAATAAACCGCTTGCCGTTATTGATCAGGCCACCGGGGACAAGGGCGTTGCGTTGCTGCAGATGCTGCACAATGATCTGCCGGTTGATGCCCAGCTGATGCAACACGGTTTCATCGGTGGCAATTACCAGTTCTTTCTCCGGTGCACCGTTGATTTCAATGCGGGACACACCGGGCACCGTCAACAGATGCTGTTTGATCTCCTCCGCCGCATCCGCCAGCAGGATGGGGTCGTTGTCCCCCATCACACTCAACACCACCGTGGGAATGTCCATGCGCCGATCATCCAGTTCCATCTCGGACACACCATCGGGAAACGCCCTCTGTGCCCGTTCCATGGCCCGGCGCACACGGTCCCAGGCGGCGTCCGTATCATAGATACGATCCTGCAACTGAATCGTGAACACGGCAACATTGTCGCGGGAGATGGTCTCCAGCTGTTTGATTTCCTCCACCTGGGCCAGCTCTTCCTCCAGTGGCTCGGTGATCAGTTTTTCAATCTGGTCGGCGCTGGCGCCGGGGAACACCACTTTGAGGATGCCCACCCGATAGGGAAAACTGGGGTCTTCCTGCCGCGCCATACTGCCATAGGCCACCAGGCCCGCCAGCATCATGAGAATGGCAAAGCCGAAGACAAAGCGCTGGTAACGGGTCAGTAACCGATACAGGCTCATTGCACCACCTCGACATCGGCACCGGGATACAGCTGGTGATTACCGGCCACCACCACCGCATCCTGCGCCTGTAACGGACCATTGATCACGATCTTGTCGTTGATAACCTGCAGGGGTTGCACCGGCACCAGCTCCACCTGGTTGTCCGCCGTCACCCGATATACCGCGCTTTGCTGGCGGCCGGTTTTTACCAGGGAACTGGCGGGCAATACAAACTGCCCGGCCAACGCGGATTCAAACTGAATGTGCACCGTGGTGCCCGGAATCAAACCCGCATCCGCCAAACGTACAATCACCGTAGGCAACGCGCCGCGCTCGCGAAACGGCGTCACTTCATGCACCACACCGGCAAACTGGCGCTCCCCGGAAAACGGCGTGCGCACCGTCAGCACATCACCGGCCGCCACCGAAGCGGCAGCACCGTCGCTGACGATGACTTCAATTTCCACCTCATCCGGGTCCGCCAGTTGCAACAGGGGCTGACCCACCTGAATCACCTCCCCCGGTTCCACCGGCGTGGCGGTGATGACCCCGGCAAACGGCGCCCGAATGGTTTGCTCTGCATCCATCTGCTGGGCCTGCACGTACTGGGATTCAGCGGCATCGGTGGCGGCCTGGGCCGCCTGCACTGCACTGCGGGCGGATTCCATTTCCTGGATGGAGGCCACGTTCTTTTCATACAGGCTCTTGATGCGGTCGTAATCCCGTTGCGCCTGGGACACTTGCACTCGGGCCTGCTGCCAGCGCTGCTTGGCCGCCAACGCCTGGGGAGTGGCACCGGGGTTATAAACCTTGGCTAACACTTCCCCCTGCTTGACCTGGCTGCCCAGTTTCACCTCGCGCTCCAACAGGCGACCGCTGACCTGGGAACGAATGGTCACCCGGTTGGCGGCCCGGGCGGTGCCAATGAAGGTCTGGTACAGGCTGGGGGCTTTATCCTCCAGGTAAGACACCCGCACCGGCAAGCGGTTGGGGGCAGCCGCCTGGGGATCTGCCGCGTCCGGCACACTGGATTCAGAGCACGCGGTAAGCCACACCACCGCCATTGCATTCAGTAAAAACAAGCCAATTTTTGTTAGTGAATTCATTGCTCCGCCTCCGGCACCCGACCTTATTGACACATTGCCAACAATTGACATTTTGATAATAATTGACAGAATGTCAATATTTAAACCTGAAAGTTCAGGAGCAGCCCGGTTTGAGACCACGATCCAGAAACGAGGAAGAGAAACTCCAACGTCGCAACAGCATTTTGGATGCCGCCAGAAAGATAATTCTTTCAAAGGGTTATGAGAAAACCACCATGGATGATATCGCCCGTGCTGCGCAATTGAGCCGGGGGCTGCTGTATGTGTATTTTAAGGATAAAGATGACATTCAAATGGGCCTGGCGGTGCAGGCCGGCGAAGCCCTCTACACCCGCATGCAAGCCGCCGTGGATAAAACCCAGCGTGGCATCGACGCCCTCAGCGCCATCGGAGAAGCCTATTACCAGTTCTATCGCGAGGACCACGATCATTTTCAGTGTCTGTGCATGCGTATGAGCATGATCAACCCCAACCTGGACCGCACTCAGGATTCCTGCGCCCTGCGGGAGATGATGGCAGAGGAAGACAAGATCATGGCGCTGATGAGCGGCTGCGTTGAACGGGGCCTGGCAGACGGCACCGTCAATCCCGCCAAGGTGGATAATCCGTTGCAGACCGCCATGTTCATGCGCGGCTCACTGCACGGCGTGATCATGCTGCAGGACACCACCGGCAGCTCCCTGTTTGACCGGACCGAACTGGATCGGGAGGAACTGATCCGCTACGCCATGCGCATGGCGCTGGAGGAACTGCGGGCGTAAACCCTTCCGCCCGGATGCCGCTGCACGTACAATCGGGGCATGCAGACCCAAGTCTTCCACACCTCCAATACAACTCTGACAGGCCAAACCCGACCGCTGGTGGGCGTCAGCAGTTGCCTGATCGGTATGGCCGTGCGCTACGATGGCCAGCACAAGCGCCAGCCCACGCTGCTGGAACGCATCGCACCCCATGTGCAATTGCTGCCCCTGTGCCCGGAAAGCATGGCGGGCATGGGCATTCCGCGGGGGCCGGTGAACCTGATTCAGGATGGCGACCAGGTGCGTGCGGTGGGCCGCGACGATCCGGAGCGGGATGTCACCGGGCGCCTGCGCACCATGGGCCAGATTGTCGGCCGCACCTATCCAGCGTTATGTGGCTATATTCTGCAAAGCCGTTCCCCAAGCTGCGGTTATCACAGCACACCGATTTTCAACGCGGACCAGTCCAGCGTACTGCACAATCAGGGCAACGGGCTGTTTGTGGCGGAGTTGCTGCTGCGGTTTCCGGATCTGCCCATGCTGGATGACCGACAGCTGGACCCCGATCACATTACGCTTTTTCTGGAGAACGTCCGGCAACGAGCCCAACGCATGCAACATGAATAACCATAACCATAAAACCCACGAACCGGACTTTCTGGTGGATTGGGAAGCCGACGACAGCCACGGCATCGAACGCATCGACCTGGAGCAACTGGCAAGAAAGGGCGCCTTTGAATACAGCGGCAACCTGCGCAATGCCATGGCCTCCCTGCACACCGACACCACCCATGTGGAAGTGAGCGACCTGGATCACAGCAGCCCCATGAACCTGACGTTCACCCCCAACCGCACCGTGCTGTCCACGCTGGTGGCCGCCACTGCCAGCATCGAGTACGGTTACCCGGAAGAAAACCTGGTGCGCACCGCTGCCGTGGGCAGCGTGCTGTTTATGTTGCCGGGGCGCGAACTGCAGGCCCGCATCACCCCCGGTCGGCTGTGCGCCGTAACCTGCTCCTTTGATAACGATTATGCGGCGCAGTTCATGGGGCCCCTGGCCACACTCACTCACGCCCAACTGCATCAGGCATTGGATTTTAGAAGCTCGCTGATCTCCTCCATCCTGCTGCGGCTCATGCAGGAGGCACTCGCCCCCGGTGCCATCCACCAGCGGGTGGTGGAATCCCTGGGCCATGCCATGCTCACCGAATGCGCCCACTGGTTGCAGGCACCGGAGCAGGATGTCAAAGGCGCCTTTACCGCCCGGGAATTCCAGATGATCGAGCACTACCTGGCCGGGCTCACCGGCAAGGCTCCCAATGTGGCCGACCTGGCCGCCCTCTGCGGTTTCAGCGAACGCTACTTTGCCAAACGCTTTCGCGAATTCAGTGGCGTTCCCATTTCCCAATACATCAAGGCTGTACAACTGGCCAAGGCCAAGTCCCTGTTACTGGAAACCGATCTGCCGCTGAAAGAAATCGCCTATCGCCTGGGTTTCAGTTCCACCGCCAACTTCACCGCGTCCTTCCGCACCGCCACCGGCATCACCCCCGGGCAATTTCGAAAATCGCAATAGCCTGGCAGTGGTGGCGGCAGTCGCATTTCAATAGCAATCGTCGCTTATCAATAGCCTTTTTCATTGTCTCACCGGGCGTGATTTTTTAAGGTGGTGAGACCAAAGAGGGAAACGTCTGTGAAGGCGGATTCTCAATAACAATATAAAAGCACTCTAAAAACCCTCGTGGAGCCCATCATGTTAATCCCAAGCATTCAGTCCGTGACCCGGATTGCGGCGTTGGCCGCCCTGTGCCTGTTAAGCGCCTGCCAGGGCACAGACGCCGAAATCGAGCGAGCCCCCAAAATCGGTTTGATCTGGACCGCCCCCACCCTGATCCCATTCGAAGACATGGGTTATGAACTGGAGGAATTCTTTTTCAGTGGCACCGCCAACCATTACGTCAACCGCACAGAATTAACTCCCGACGGCCAGTGGGAGGTGGAACCCAGCGGCGAGACCGCCGCTTACAAATCCCGCCTCTTTGTCTATCGCCCCACAGACCCGGCCCACTTCAACGGCACCGTGGTGATCGAATGGATGAACGTGTCCGGCGGTATCGACACGCCCACCGAATGGATCACCGCCCACACGGAATTCATGCGTCAGGGTTACGCCTATGTGGCGGTTTCCGCTCAGCAGATGGGAATCGAGGGCGGCCCCATGCCCCTGCCCCGCCAGGTGCCCTTCTGCCTTGCGGTTAAATGCACGCACCCATTGCGCTACCGTAGCCTGCACCATCCGGGCGACAGTTTCTCCTACGATATTTTTATGAAAGCGGCAGAGTTGGTACGACGGCCCCGGGCAATCAATCCCCTGGGTGAACTCAGCGCGGAGCGCATCATTGCCACCGGCGAATCTCAATCCGCCCATCGTCTGGTGACCCTGGTGAACGCCTTCGGCAAGAACACCGACCTGTTTGACGGCTATTTCATTCACAGCCGCTTGGGTGAAGGCATTCCGGAATTGGGCGGCGGTGCCTCCGCCCCGTTGTCCCAGGCACCCCAGGCGGACATCGTGCCCCCCACAACCGCACAACTGCGGGCGGACCTCGGGGTGCCCATCATCAACCTGCAAACCGAAACCGACCAGATCCCACTGGGTGCCCTCAGCAGCCGCCAGCCGGACAATTCGTTTTTCCGTCTGTGGGAAGTGGCCGGGACTGCGCACGCGGATTTATACGTGGCGCGCTATGGTTTGCTGGATGATGGGGATGATGTGGTCACCGCCGAATTGAAATACCTGAAGCGGGCCAACCCGGTGTTGCCCGCGTGCCCGGATTTTATTTCCAGCGCACCGCAGCACCACTTTGCCGTCAAAGCCGCGTTTCGCACCCTGCACCAGTGGCTGGCGGAGGCAACCGTGCCGCCATCCTATCCACGGCTGCAGGTCAACGAGCAGCAGGATGGCTTTGCACTGGATGCCTACGGTAATGCGCTGGGCGGTATCCGCAGCCCCTACGTGGATGCGCCCCTGGCCCGGCTTTCCGGTTTGAACAATGCAGATCGGAACGAGGATGGGTTGTGCTTTCTGTACGGCTCCATGGCGGCGCTGGACCCGGCCACGCGGCAAACCCTGTATGCAGATAAAGCGGATTACATCGCAGCAGTGACCCAGGCCACCGCAGCCGCCGTCGCCCACGGCACCCTGCTGGCAGAGGACGCTCCGCTGGTGTTAGCGGCGGCGGAGCGGGTTGAATTTCGGTGAGTTCAGCGAGCGGATCAAATCGCTTCCCGAAACAGGGCCTCATACTGCGCTGTACTGAACGCAATCGGATTCCCACCGGCGGCCGGGTCCCGCGCTGACATGGCAGCCACTACCGTTGCTTGGGTGGTATCGATTCCCAGGGCGGACAAACCATGAGGAATGCCCACCTGCGCCCGCAGCGCCAGAATCCATTGCAGGAAGCCGGCAAAGCTTGCCTCCTCCAAATTCAGATAACGGGCCAGGCGGACGATGCGATCTTCGATGGCAGACCGGTTGGCCTGCAACACATACGGCATGAGGATGGCATTGAGCATGCCGTGGTGTGCGTCGTAAAGGGCCCCCAGACTATGGGCCAGGGCGTGCATGGCCCCCAGGCCTTTCTGGAAGGCGGTGGCCCCCATGGCCGATGCCACCAGCATGTGGGTGCGGGCCTCCAGATCCTGGCCGTCCGCCACCGCACGGGGCAAGTACTCCTGCACCAGGCGAATGCCTTCCAGGGCGATCCCCTCCGCCATGGGATGGTAGAAATTGGAACACAGCGCCTCCAGGTTATGGGACAGCGCATCCATGCCGGTGGCCGCCGTCAACTTCGCCGGCAGGCCAACGCTGAGAATGGGATCCAGGATGACTTTACCCGGCAGCATATTGGGGTGAAAAATGATTTTCTTGACCTTGTTCTCGGCATCGGTGATCACGGAGGAACGGCCCACTTCGGAACCGGTACCCGCCGTGGTGGGGATTGCCACCACCGGCACCATGCCTGCGGTATTCACCCGGGTCCAGTTATCCCCCACATCCTCGAACGCCCAGATGGGTTGATCCTGTCCCACCATCAAGGCCACGGCTTTACCGGCATCCAGCGCAGAACCGCCACCCAGGGCAATGACACCATCATGGTGACCGGCGCGGAACGCAGCCACCCCGGCATCCACATTGGCGGACGTGGGATTGCCTTTCACATCACTGAACAACGTCGCCGTTAAACCGTTGGCGTTGCAGTGGGACAACAGCTCTGCCGTGAGCGGCAGCGCCGCCAAACCGGGGTCCGTCACCAGCAACGGGGTACGAATACCCAATTGCTCACAACACTGCACCAGTTCTTTCCATCGACCGGCCCCCACCAGCACCGACGTAGGGTAATTCCAATTTGCCTGCAATGAACTCATATCGCCCACACTCAATTCAAACGCGTTTTAAATGGAAGGACTTGGGACGGGTCACCTGCTCGAACCCAATCACCGACAACGTGCAACCACGGCCGGACTGTTTGACGCCTGTCCAGGCCAGAGCCGGGTCCAGGTAATCACAACGATTGATGAAAAAGGTTCCGGTTTCCACCTGTTCGCCGATGGCGATGCCGGCAGCTTCATCTTGCGTGAACACGGCCGCCGTCAAGCCAAAATCGGAATCGTTCATCAGGGCAATGGCTTCTTCATCCCCCGCCACTTTTTGCACGCCCACCACCGGGCCGAAGGATTCCTCGGTCATGAGGCGCATACTGTGGTTCACCTGGGTCAGCAACTGCGGCGCCAGATAGGGGGTGCCGGGCTGGCTCAGGGGAAAGCGGGCTTCATCAATATGACAGCGGGCGCCCTGGGCGACCGCCTCGGCAATTTGCTCGCGTACAAAATCCGCCGCTGCGGCTTTCACCATGGGGCCCAGGGTCGTTGCCGGATCATCAGACCGGCCCAGGGTGTATTGATACACCAGCTCCACCGCACGGGCCACGAACTCATCGTACACATCCTCGTGCACATAAATCCGTTCTATACCACAACAACTCTGGCCGGAATTGAAAAACGCGCCATCCACCAGGGTTTCCACAGCATGATTCAGGTCAGCGTCGGCACGCACATAAGCCGGGTCCTTGCCACCCAATTCCAGGCCCACGGATTTGAAATGCCCTGCGGCCACCCGTTCCACCATGGCACCGCCGGGTACCGAGCCCGTGAAGGCTATCTGGTCAATAGCGGGATGGGCGATGAGCTTTTCGGTATCCGCATGGGTTAGATGCAGAAACTGGAACACGCCGGGGGGAAGACCCGCTGCCACAAAGGCGCTGTGCAACTGCTCGGCACACAGCGGGGTTTGTGCGGAGTGTTTCAGCAGCACCACATTGCCGGCCAGGAGCGCGGGAATGATGCTGTTGATGGCGGTGAGATAAGGATAGTTCCAGGGCGCGATCACCATCACCATGCCCAGGGGTTCACGTTTGATATAACGGGTAAAACCGGGCTTGTCCTCCACCGCAATATTGGCCAGCGCCTTAGGTGCGGCGTCGATCATATAGCGGGCCCGCTCCGCCAACCCACGCACTTCGCCGGCAGCGTATTGAATGGGGCGACCCATCTGCCAGCAAATCTGGTGGGCGATTTCCTCGGCGTTGGCCTCAAAGGCCGCCACCATGGCGCGGCACAAACGCTGCCGTTCCGCCAGGGGCGTGCTCCGCCAAGCGGGTTGCGCCAGTTGCGCCCGTGCCAGGGCCTCGTTGATTTCCGCCGCCGTAGCATAGTGGCGGCTGGCATACACGCTGCCGTCCAGCGGCGAGATAATATTGAATTCAGTCATGGTCACAGGGCCGCTTAAATAATTTCAAAGTAACGTTTCAGTTCCCAGTCGGTAATGTGTTTGCGGAATTCCTGGGCTTCCCACAGGCGGGTGCCCACGTAGTGATCCACAAAGGCTTTTCCAAAGAGGTCCTGGGCCACCTGGGATTTGGCCAGCCTTCCTGCCGCACGCTCCAGAGTGTGGGGCAGCTCCAGATAATCCGGAAAGGTCTGTTCGTAAGCATTACCGGTGACCTGGGGTTCCAGGGTCAGGCGCTGCTCAATGCCCATGAGGCCAGAGCCCAACGCCGCCGCCAGGGCAATGTAGGGATTGGCATCGGCGGAACCAAAGCGGAATTCCACCCGCTGGGATTTTTCCGAGCCGGGAATCACCCGCAGGGAGGTGGTGCGGTTTTCCACACCCCAGGTGGCGTGGGTGGGCGCCCAGAAACCGGGAATCATGCGGCTGTAGGCATTCACCGTCTGCGCATACATGGCGGTCAGTTCGGCCATGTATTTCTGTTGCCCGGCCACAAACTGACGCTGCAGTTCGCTCATATTGTGCAACGCCCCATCCTGGTGAAACACCGGTTGATGGTGCTTGTTCTGCAAAGAAATATGAATGTGGCCACTCTGGCCCGGGTAATCGTTGGACCACTTGGCCATGAACGTGGCCATCATATTGTTGCGTTGTGCCCACACTTTGGTGAACGTTTTGAACAGCAGCGCCTTGTCAGCGGCGTCCAAGGCGTTGTCCACGGCGATCGCGGCCTCCAGTACACCGGGTCCGGTTTCCGTGTGCAGGCCTTCCACGGGGAAATCCATCTGTTGGCTCAGGGCCAGCAATTCCTGGTACAACTCGGCGTGCACTGAACTGCGCAATACGGAATAGCCGAAGAAGCCGGGCGTGATGGGATTCAGGTTGCGATAACCTTTCTCCCGCACCGAGTGCGGTGTTTCATTGAAAAGAAAGAACTCATACTCAAAGGCGGTCTTGGCCTCAAACCCCATGGCGCCGGCCATCTCCAGAATCCGTTTCAGCACCCCCCGGGGGCAGATGGCCTCGGCGGCGCCGTCGAACTCCGCCAGAAAGAACAGCATGCCCGGCTCACCGTACACCTCGCGACAACTGTCCGGCACAATGCGCACCTGGGCATCCGGGTAACCGGTCTGCCAGCCGGTGTACTGAATGTTCACCCCTTCATAGAGCTGGTCGTTACTGTCCCATCCCAACACCACATCGCAGAAACCGAAGCCTTTATCCAGGGCGGAGAAAAATTTCTCCCGACTCATGTACTTGCCCCGAATCACACCGTCAATGTCCGCCACGCCCACTTTGACGTGGCTGAGCTCCCGCTGCTGCACGATAGCCTTGGCTTGCTCAACGGTGTGTACTTTGCGGGGATCCAGGGGGTCGGTCATCGGCATGCTCCTCAGGGCCTGAATTGGGTATCTATGAACGGGTCTATGAATTGTGTGGTTCTACACTGATTGACCAACACTATACTCCAACACCCCGCCCGCGCACACTGGTGCTTCCGCTGCGGGTCAATCGCTCAAGGGGTTGCGGCCGCAGCCGGTGGTGCACAGATGAACGGCGCATGATAGTCCAACTGTAGCAGGCGAAAGTAGTTCTCCCCCAGGGCCACATTGCGGAATGCCTCGTCGTCCATCACCCGCAACGCCCGGCTGGTGACTTCCAGTTCCCTGGCATACTGGTCCCGGGTTTTGGTACCGGCAGCTACAAAGTCGGAGCCGGGCAGAATCCGGGTGGAGTATTCATTGAAAAAGGGAACAAACACCTCGCCCCATTGATGGTAGGCGTTGTAAAGCACGTCCCAGGAGATATCCAACATCAACCTGGGATAACGATCCAGCAGCGACTTCATCAGCGCCACATGGGTGTTGGCGTCCATGGTGGTCAATTCTTTCGACAAGCCCATGTGGGCCCAGACGATGGGGTTATCCGGGTAGCGTTCCAGCACATGCTCCATCAGATAGAGGAACTCCGTGGGATTGGCATCATTGCCCAGATCCGCATGCAATGTGACCGGAATATTACGCTCCCGCAGAATCTGCATAAACGGCGCCCAGCCATCAATGCTCTCCCGCGTGGCCGGTTCATGCTGGTTGCCCAACAGCGCCTGCTTCATGACATTCAGCTCCCCCGCCCAGCGAAACAGGCCCGGAAACTCCCGGTCGTACAGCGCCACCATGCGGGCCGCCTGTTCCGGGTGGGCCAGGTCCACAAAGGTCATGGACAGGGTGATATGGAGTTGATCGTGGGGGAAGGTTGTCACCTCCACTGCGTTCACCACGTCGTTTTTGATGCTGGGGTTCGCCGGCACCCCCAGGCAATCCAGATAATAGGTACAGCCGGAATCCGGCGACAGCACCTGGCCAATGCCGAAATAATTCACAAAGCGCACGCCCTGCTCATCCAACAGTTCAAACAGCTCCGTGGCAGGCATGGCGGGGCCACCAAAAGGTCGAGGATGAAAATGGGCGTCCACCACCGCGGTGTAAGGTTCCCGCTCGCGATCAAAGCAGGCCTGCTCGGCACTGGGCAGGGCGAAGGAGGCAAGACTGCGGTGAGGCACCGCCGGATCAGCCTGAGGCATCAGTTCGCAGGCTGTCAGCCCCATCACGGCGCACAGCGCGCTGATCCACTGCCAGCACAGGGTGGGGTGGCGGTTGGCCGGTGGGGACATAGCAGGCTCCTTGATTGCCATTTTCACAAAAGCCGTTTTAGCATGACACTCCGGTTGATACAGTGGCAGCGTACCAAGCTCACCTTCGATCTTCCAATCCTTATCGTGCTACATCGTGCTACCACCAGGAGGCAAAGCAATGACGCGTACAACACATTCCATCCAGGGACTGGCGCTGGGCCTGCTCCTGCTGTTCAGTGCACCACTGTGGGCCACCGAGCTCAGCCCCAAACAGATTCAGGCCGCCCTGGATAAAGCCTACACCCAATATAAAGACATCAAGGAAGGCGCCAACGCGGATTACATACCGGCGCTGGCAAAGGTGGACCCAAAATTGTACGGCATTGTACTGGTCACCACCGACGGCTCTGTTTACAGCGCCGGTGACGTGCAGTCCCAGGTTTCCATTCAGTCCATCTCCAAAGTCTTCACCATGGCGCTGGTGATGGACGAATCCGGCACCGCAGCGCTGGCTGAGAATATGGGGGTGGATGCCACCGGGCAGGTGTTCAATTCCATCTACGCCATTGAACAAAACAAAGGGGCCGAAATGAATCCGTTGGTGAATCCCGGCGCCATTACCGCCACCAGCATGGTAAAAGGCAACACCTACGACGACATCTGGAACAAGATCCTGGGTACCTATGAAGCCTTCGCCGGGCGCTCGTTGACGGTATTGGAGGACGTGTATCGTTCAGAAGCCGAGACCAATCAGCGCAACCGGGCCATCGCCGCCTTGATGGCCGCCTACGGCCGCATCACCACCGACCCGCTGCGCGCCACCGATATCTACACCCGGCAGTGCTCCGTGGGGGTCAACGCCCGGGATCTTGGCATCATGGCCGCCACACTCGCCAACGCCGGCAAAAATCCTGTGACCGGTCGCCAGGCCATGCAGGCTGAAAATGTCCCTGAGGTGCTCGCCGTCATGGCCACCGCCGGGCTCTATGACGATGCGGGAAAATGGCTGTACCAAACCGGATTGCCGGCCAAAAGTGGCGTCGGCGGCGGCATCATAGCGGTCTCGCCGGGTAAGTTCGGCATTGCGGTGGTCTCGCCGCCCCTGGATGCGGCCGGCAACAGTGTCCGGGCACAGAAAGCCATCGCGGATATTTCCAATGCCCTGGGGGGTAACCCCTATCAGGTCACCCCCCGCTGATCTTTATTCCAGATAGGTATAGCCGGTCAGGCCTTCCCGCAACTCTTTGAGAAAGGCGGCCTGCTCGGCCCGGCTCAGATCCGTTAACACCAGCTGTTCGTGGATCTGTTGTTGCAACAGCATGGTATCAAACTGCACGTAACGCAGAATGTGATCCACCGTGTCCCCCTTCAGGGTGTTGATGAAGCTGAAGCCGCCTTTGCCATCCAGGGACACGTCCACCGCATCAGTATCCCCGAACAGGTTGTGCATATCCCCCAGGATCTCCTGATAGGCCCCCACCATGAAAATGGCGAGGGACATGCCCCGCTGCTCATCCCATTCCGGCAACGGCAAACTGCTGGCCAGATCATGGGTATCCACATACTGGTCAATACGGCCGTCGGAATCACAGGTAATGTCCTGCACCACGCCGCGCCGGGTCAGCGGTCGGTCCAGGCCGGCCAGGGGCAACACCGGAAACACCTGGTCGATGCCCCAGGCGTCGGGAATGGACTGGAACAGGGAGAAATTCAGGAACACCTTGTCCGCCAGTTTCTCGTTCAACTCGTTGAGGATATCCTGGTGGGCACGGGAATTCAGATCGAGTTTGCCACGTAAAGCCTGACAGGCGGCGCCGTAGATCTCTTCCGCCTGCGCCTTGTCGTTCAGGCTGAGGACACCATGGGTGTACATGTCCTGCGCCTCCCCCAGCCGGTACAGCACCTCGTGATACAGCTCGGACAAGGACCGGCTGCGCTTGGCACCTTCGATCTCGTGGTAACACCGGGCCAGTTCCTGCAGCACCAGGGGGGATTCGGCATCCGGCTCCTGCGGTTGTTTGGCGGCCGGGCTCTCTACTCCGATCACGTTACTCACCAGCACGGCGTGGTGGGCGGTGAGCGCACGGCCGGATTCCGAAATCACGTTGGGCAGGGGCAGATCATCACGCTGGCTCACTTCTTTCAAGGCCAGCAAGATGTTGTAGGCGTACTCTTCCATGGAATAGTTCATGGAGCAGTAACTGCGGGAGCGGGTGCCTTCGTAATCCACCCCCAGGCCCCCGCCCACATCCACCACCTGCACCTGGCAGCCGGCCTGGCGCAAGGCGGAATAATAGCGGGCGGCTTCTTTCATGCCGCGCTGGATGTCGCGAATGTTGGAGATCTGCGAGCCCAGATGGAAATGCAACAACTGCAGCCGGTCCAGGGCATCGTGTTGACGCAGGGTGTCGATGACCTGCAGGATCTGGGTGGCGGACAAACCGAACTTGGATTTTTCCCCGCCGGTGTTCTGCCAGTTGCCCTTGCCAATGGAGCTGAGGCGGGTGCGCAGACCGATACGGGGCTGCACCTGCATGGCTTTGGCTTCATCCAGCACCAACTGCAGCTCACTCATTTTCTCCACCACGATATACACCCGGCGCCCCATTTTTTCCCCGATCAGGGCCAGGCGCACAAATTCGCGATCCTTGTAGCCATTGCAAACGATGACCGAATTGCCCCGGCTCAGGGCCAGCACCGCCATCAATTCCGGCTTGCTGCCCGCTTCCAGCCCTACGCCACAGCGGGGGTCCGGCACGCCGCCGTTGTAGATCTCCTCCACCACCCGGCGCTGCTGGTTCACCTTGATGGGGTACACCGCGGTGTACTGGCCCTGGTAGTCCAAAGTGTCCATGGCTTTGGCAAAGGCGCTGCTGAGCTTGCCCACCCGATCCCGCAGAATATCCACAAAGCGCAGCAATACCGGGGTGCGCATGCCGCTCTCCTGGGCGGCGGCCACAATCTCCTGCAGGGGAATGCGGTGGTCCCCGGTGCCCACATCCAGCAAGCCCCGGCTGTCGATATCAAAATAGCCTTCACTCCAGTTATCAATACTGTAAGTGTCACGGGCGGTGTCGATAATAGTGTGGGACATGAGTTCAGATTCCAGTTGTCTTGTGTGGGGCACGCTCGGGGGCCATGGCCGCGCATTTGCAGGTCAGGGCGAAAGGACGTTATTGTAGACCGATCAGCGCGGCGTCAAAAGCGCTTGGTTATCTGATCATTTTGGGTTATTTTTCGCGCCGCATCCAACCCCTATTCTCCGGGAGTATCCGTACATGAGCGACTCTGCCAAAGGCACCTGGTTCACCGAGATTTTTGGCGACGAGGGCACTGCCTTCGGCCTGGAAATCACGGCAAAACTGCACGAAGAACAAACCCAGTATCAGTTTCTGGAAGTGTACGACACCAAAACCTTCGGCAAACTGATGGTCCTGGACGGATGCGTGATGCTCACCAGCCGGGACAACTTCCTCTATCACGAGATGATGTCCCACCCCGCCCTGTTCACCCACCCCAACCCCAAAAAAGTGGCCATCATCGGTGGCGGTGATTGCGGCACCCTGCGGGAAGTGCTGAAGCACCCGGGCGTGGAGAAGTGCACCCAGATCGATATTGACGAGAAAGTCACCTGGGCCTCCCAGCAATGGTTTCCGGAACTGTGTGAATCCAACAATGATCCCCGCGCCGAGCTGCTGTTCGACGATGGCATTGCCTGGGTGAAGAACTGCGCCCCCGGCACCATGGATCTCATCATCATCGACAGCACCGATCCGGTGGGTCCGGCGGAAGGCCTGTTTGCGGTGGATTTCTATCGGGATTGTTTGCAGGCGCTGAAACCGGAGGGCATTCTGGTGCAACAGAGTGAATCGCCCCTGCTGCACAGCCACAGCATCATCAGGAAAATGCACGATGACATGCGCGAAGCCGGTTTTCACCAGTGCCACACCCTGCCGTTCCCGCAACCGGTATACCCCACTGGCTGGTGGTCCTGCACCATGGCCAGCCCACTGGGCTCAGTGACCCACTTCCGCAGTGAAGACGTGGCGGCGAAGACGTTTGCCACCGAGTATTACAACCTGGAGATTCACAAGGCCGCGCTGGCCATGCCGGAGTTCATGAAGCGCCATCTGGCTCGGCAGGCCTAGCATCAGGCCAACCGGATCGCCTTGACCGGCGCGCTGGGGGCGGGGCTCAGGCCTCGCCACACTCATCACGGAATTTTTGTTTGAGGCCGCTGCGGTAGGCATCCGCCTCATCCTCGGACATGTACTCCCGGGTGCCATCCTCTTTTTCATCATAGAAGTGGGTGTACTGATCCAGGTAGGACAGCCGGTTCCTGAAACGAGTGCAGTACTTGGCCCGCTCTTCGGCCTCCTGGGCCAGCTTGGCCCGTTGCTCTTCCTTGGCCAGGCGTTCCTCCTCCAGCATCTTCACCAGCTTCTGCTGCCGCTGCATCCGTTCGAACTCAGACAGATCCGGCGTGCCGGGCTCCTCTTTCACCTCCGGCAGATCCAAAGCCTCGGCATTACCCCCCACCGGTGCCTGATCGGAAAAATGCACCCGACCCTTGTCATCCACCCAGCGATAGACATCCGCCTGCGCCGTCCACGACAGCAGCATGGCCACCAGCATGCTCCCCAATTGCATACTCAATCGCATTGTTTAACCTTCCTCCATAATGACATCAACACACTGTCCCACAGTGTTGTTGCATTATAACCCCCTGCTGGCGCACAGAATAACGATCATTTGTTAACCATTGAAACCTCAGGTGACAAACCGTAGCCATAAAAAAAGGCTCCCGAAGGAGCCTTTTGAGATCAAGTGTCTGATCTGGTTGCTTATTTACCGCTGCCGGTAAATTCAGGGTACGCTTCCATACCACACTCAGCCAGGTCAACACCTTCGAACTCTTCTTCTTCAGATACCCGGATACCCAGGACGGCTTTCAGGATGGCCCAAACGATCAGGGAGGCCACGAATACCCAGATGAAGATGGTCAGAGCGCCGATGATCTGGCCGCTGAAGGTGGAGTCAGAGTTAGTGACGGGCACCAGCAACAGACCCAGCAGACCACAGGTACCGTGTACAGAGATGGCACCCACAGGATCGTCGATTTTCAGTTTATCCAGAGCCAGGATGCTGAATACCACCAGCACACCACCCGCGGCACCGAACAGGGTCGCTTCCAGGGCAGTCGGAGTGGAAGGCTCAGCGGTGATGGCCACCAGGCCTGCCAGGGCACCGTTCAACAGCATGGTCAGGTCAGCTTTACCGAACAGCAGGCGGGCTGTGATCAGGGCGGCGATACCACCACCGGCAGCGGCTGTGTTGGTGTTCAGGAAGACCATGGCCACAGAGTTGGCGTTGGCGATATCGCCCAGTTTCAGCACGGAACCGCCGTTGAAACCGAACCAGCCCATCCACAGGATGAAAGTACCCAGAGTGGCCAGCGGCAGGTTGGCACCGGGAATCGCGTTCACCTGGCCATTAGGACCGTATTTGCCTTTACGGGCTCCCAGCAGCAGAACACCGGCCAAAGCAGCAGCGGCACCGGCCATGTGTACGATACCGGAACCGGCAAAGTCAGAGAATCCCAGGTCGCCCAAAGTGTACATGCCGAATACAGCACCGCCACCCCAGGTCCAGTTACCTTCCATAGGATAGATGAAACCGGTCATGACCACGGCAAACGCCAGGAAGGCCCACAGTTTCATACGCTCGGCAACTGCGCCGGAGACGATGGACATGGCAGTGGCCACAAACACCACCTGGAAGAAGAAGTCAGAAGCACCAGAGTAAATGGAGCCACCTTCGAAACCGTCTTCACGTGCAGCGAAATCACCCAGGGTGGCTGCAACGTCTACGTCGGCAATCCCGGACAGGAATACACCGCCGTCATACATGATGTAGTAACCGCACACGAGATACATGATGCAGGAGATGGCAAACAGGGCCACGTTCTTGGTCAGGATTTCGGTGGTGTTCTTGGAACGAACCAAACCGGATTCGAGCATGGCGAAACCTGCCGCCATCCACATTACGAGCGCGCCGCACACCAGAAAATAAAAGGTGTCCATCGCATATTGCAGGTGAAAAATGTTGTTTTCCACGGTCTTGCCTCCGCAAAATTAAAAAATAATAGGCATGGATTTTTAGGGTTAAACGTTTTTAGATCGCGTCGGTACCGGTTTCGCCAGTACGGATACGAATCGCCTGTTCCAGAGGCGTTACAAAGATTTTTCCGTCACCGATCTTGCCGGTGTTGGCGGCTTTGCTGATGGACTCGATCACCTGATCCAGCAAATCATCAGAAGTAGCCACTTCGATTTTGACTTTGGGCAGGAAATCCACCACATATTCCGCGCCACGATACAGCTCGGTATGGCCTTTCTGACGACCGAAGCCTTTAACTTCAGTCACAGTAATACCCTGAACCCCAATTTCGGACAGTGCTTCACGCACATCATCCAATTTGAATGGTTTGATTACGGCAGTAACCAGTTTCATATGAACATCTCCTATTAATGCTCGAAAGCGAAAAGTTGGTTCGGTCCCGATATTCGCAAATCAGTGCAAACGCTTAGCATGCTGCCCAATGGCGGAACATGCCCAAGTGATAGCACAAACCATGCCTATTAGTTTTAATTGCGAAGAATCAAGTGGTTATCCCTAAACCAGCAGGGTTTCACCATCATGATTGCACCATTATATCGCACCAAAAGCATGCACGCCCTGCGGATTTGCAGTTCCAAATTGGTGCAAAGCCGTTTTGCTGCCGCATTTTGGTGACACCCGAATCGGGCGTGATACACTGCTGCCCTGATCATGAAGGAGTTATCATGAACCGTCAGGAAAACTTAGTAAACCGCATTCTGGAATTGATGCAGGAGCGCCTGCCCCAGGATCTGGGTGAGCTGGGCCAGGATCTGCGCCATAACCTCAGCACGGTCATCAAGGAGTCCCTGGCCCGTATGGACCTGGTCACCCAGGAGGAATTTGAAGTCCAGACCAAGGTTTTGGCCCGCACCCGGCAACGGTTAGAAGACCTGGAACAGCAGGTGGCCGCCCTGGAGCAGCAACTGCCCCTTGCGCCAAAGACGGACAGCCCTGCCAGCGATTGAGCGCTCTGCCACAATCCGCGACAAAAGCCTGCATAAGCACTGTCAAAGGCCGCGGATTTGCATACTATTACACCATCCCCCTCAGCCAAGGAGAATATTGTGAGTCGATCCAACACTTTGCCTGCAACCTTGAAGCGTCGCATCCTGGCCCGTCTGATGGCGGCACTGATGGTGGTCATCAGCCTCATGAGTGCATCGGCCCAGGCGGCCATGGTCACCACCGGTGAGCTTGCCACCCACACGACCCAGCAACAGACCCAGGCCCAGGTGCTGGCGCTGTTGAGCCAGGCCGAAGCCCGCGACACCCTGCTCAACCTGGGGGTCGACCCGGCGCACGTGGAACAACGGGTGCAGGCCATGACGCCGGCGGAATTGCAGGCGTTCAGCGCCCAGGTTGAAGACATGCAGGCAGGCGGCAGCGCGGTAGGCGTGATCGTACTGGTGTTTGTCATCCTCATCGTGCTGGATCTGCTGGGCACCACCAACATCTTCCCGGCCATCAAGCCCATCAACACCCATTGAAACTCTGCGCACTGGGGCTCAGCCTGTTGCTGACAGGTTGTGCCCTGCTGCCGGCGGGAACCACCCCGCAACTTGGCCCCGACCTGCTCCAACAGCTTCCCCCCTCTACAGAAATTCAGGATACGCCGTTTATCCAGCAGGCGGATTTCCAATGCGGCCCCGCCTCACTGGCCATGGTGCTGCAACAACAGGGCTATGCCATCAGCGCAGAGACCCTGGCATCCCAGGTATTCACCCCTCGGGCGGAAGGCAGCTTTCCCGTGGAAATGGATATTGCCGCCCGCCGTCAGGGGCAGGTGAGTTATCCGGTGAATTCCCTGGGCGCCCTGCTGCAGGAACTGGCCGCCGGTCACCCGGTGCTGGTGTTGCAGAATCTCGGCGTCTCCTGGTATCCCAAATGGCACTTTGCGGTGGTGATCGGCTATGACCTGGCAGCCCGGGAGCTGGTGCTGCGCTCCGGAGACCTGCCCCGGCGCATCACCCCGTTTGCGGTGTTTGATCGCACCTGGCAACGCAGCGATCGCTGGGGGCGGGTGGTACTGCCTGGATCCCGCCTGCCGGCCACCGCCGAACCATTGCCTTATATCACCGCCGCCGCCGGCCTGGAACACAGCGGCCATACTGCAGCCGCACTGACCGCCTATGCCACCGCCCTGCAGGCCTGGCCCGATGCCCACCTGGCCCGTTTCGGGCTGGCCAACACCCTGCTGGCAAGCCAGCAGACCGAGGCCGCACTGCGGGAGTATCTGGCCCTGCTGCAACAACAGCCTGACTGGGTGGCCGCCTGGAACAACCTGGCCTACGCCCTCCAGGCTGCTGGTTGCACTGCTCAGGCCCGTAACGCTGTCCAGTGTGGTCTGGGCCTGGCGCCGGAGGACCCCAATCTGCTGGACACCTTGCAGGACCTGCCAGGCCCTTCCCCGGACGCCCCGGCCTGCCCGGTGATCGCCTGCCCGGCCACATTCCCCTAATTGGTCTCGGCGCAACCCGGGGGGCAAAGCGCTCGATTTTCGGACAGCTCACCCCCGCTGTTCTATAGTTAACGTTACCCTTTGCCATCTTCCGGAACCTGCGTCGACCCTGCATGGATGTTCCAACAATGCTCGCCCGTCTGCCACGCACCTGGCCCGCCAGAATCCTGCTGGCCTGGTGGCTGCTGCTGAGCCCGCTGTCCGCCTGGTGCCTGACGGCCATCGACATTCCAAACAACTTCCGCCAGCAGGAAATCGGACTGCAAAGCCTGCACTTACTGGACCCGGAGCGCACGCTGGATATCTCCGCCATCCGCCAGCGGCCGGACGCCGACTGGACCGTGCCGGAGGCCATGACCCCCACCTACGGCTTCAACAGCGATGCCCTCTGGATCAAGTTCAAGCTGCACAACCGGGCCGACAAGGATCAGGACATGGTGCTGAACATCGGCTACTCCGCCCTGGACCAGGTGGAGGTGTTCATTGAAAACAACCACAGCTTCACCCACTACTATCGCACCGGGGATACCTTTCCATTCGCCTATCGCCCGGTCCAGAATCATCAGTTCGTCTTTCCCTTCACGGCCTACCGGAATCAGGAATACACCTTGTACATACGGGTGCAAACCAGCGGTTCCCTGCAGGCCCCCCTCAGCCTCTGGCACCGCAATCATTTCTTTGAGGATCAACAGCCCCTGTGGGTGGCGGAAAGTGTTTATTACGGCGTGATGATCGTGATGATCATCTACAACCTGTTCATCTACTCCATCGTTCGCCATCCCAGTTACGTCTGGTACTCCACCACGGCATTCAGCAGCTTTATGTTCAATGCCAGCATCCAGGGGGTGGGGTTCCAATATCTGTGGCCCTGGTTGCCAGCCATTAACCAGTGGGCCATTCCGTTCAGCATTGCGCTGTTTGGCTCCTTCAGCATGCTGTTCTCGGTGTCGCTGCTGGACATCCGCAGCCGCGCTCCCCGCCTCTATCAACTGAAAATGCTGTTCTTCTTTATCTGGATGGCGCTTCTACTAGGCAGTTTCGTTTTACCGTACCACCTGGTCATTGTGCTGTGCGCCGCCGTGGGGGTGATCAGCGCCCACGTCAGCCTGTTCGGCGGCTTCTATATGCTGTATTTAGGGCAGCGGGTGGCGCGCTACTACTGCCTGGCCTTCACCTTCCTGATCTCCACCTGGCTGGTCACTGCCGGGGCCCGCTTCGGTTTGCTGTCCAGCACGCTGCTGATCGAGCACGCCATTCAGATTGGCTCTGCCCTGGAGGTGATTCTGCTGTCGTTCGCCCTGGCGGATCGCATCAACATGGAACGCAAGGGCAAAGAGGCGGCCCAGAGACAGGCCCTGGAAAGCGAGCGACGGGCCGCCCGCGAGCAGGCCCGCTACCTGGAACTGAAGCTGAAATCGGAAATCGAAGAGGTCAAAGCCCAGGAGAAAGTCATCCTGGCGGAGGAAACCAGCCGCGCCAAGAGCGAGTTCCTGGCCACCATGAGCCATGAAATCCGCACCCCCATGAACGGGATTCTGGGCATGGCCTCACTGCTGCAGGATGCCGACCTGCCACCGGCTCAGCGCCATTATGTGGACGTGATTGCCAGCTCCGGCAACGCCCTGCTCAACATCATCAACGACATTCTGGATTACTCCAAAATCGAGGCAGGCAAGCTCTCCATTGAGCACATCGATTTCGACCTGGACCGACTGTGTCAGGAGTGCGCCGCGGTCTTTTCCAGCATCGCCGAAGACAAAGGCCTGGAACTCATCTGCTCCTTGCAACCGGGTACTCCCAGCTTCATCAAAAGCGACCCCACCCGGCTGCGCCAGATCATCCTCAACCTGCTGGGCAATGCTTTCAAATTCACCAACTGCGGTCGCATCACCCTGCGGGTCAGTGAGCAACCAGCAAACGGCCCCCAAGGCCAGCACTGCCTGCTGTTCAGCATCAGTGATACCGGCATCGGCATCGGGCAGGAACATCGTGACAAGCTGTTCCAGGCGTTCTCCCAGGTGGACAGCAGCATCACCCGCGAATACGGCGGCACCGGACTGGGCCTCAGCATTTGCAAACAACTGAGCCAGTTAATGGGCGGCGACATCGGCATGGAAAGCGAGCCCGGTGTGGGCAGCCGCTTCTGGTTTACCATCCAATGCGAACTGGCGGATGCGCAATTCACCCGGGAAAACGTCGTTTCGCTCACCGCCCTGAAAGGCAAGCGCCTGCTGGTGGTGGATGACTCCCCCGAATTCACCCAGGTAGTGGAGGAACAAACCGCCGCCTGGGGTATGCGAACCGCATCGGCTTTCTACGGTGAAAAGGCCTTGCAGCTGCTGCAGGAAGCCAGCGCCCGGGGGGACCCGTTTGACCTGGTCACCCTGGACATGAATATGCCGGGTATGACGGGGATGGAATGCTCCCGCCTGATCAGCGAGCTGCCTGCGGCCCAACACTGCCGCCGGATTCTGCTCACCGCCATGCGCAACATGCCTGCAGCCACCGAACTGGAGGCCGCGGGTATTGATCTGGCCTTGCAAAAGCCCGCATCCGTGCGAACCCTGCGCCAGTCCATGATGAATCTGCTGCAGCCGCAACGGCCACCGCAACAGGCCACCCAGCAGCCCACGTCACCCCTGCGCGGCAAACGCCTGCTGGTGGTGGAGGACAACGGGGTTAACCAGATGGTGATCTGCGGCATGTTGAAAAAACTGCAGATCGAGACCCAGGTCGCCCACAACGGGCGTGAGGCCGTGGCGCTGTACCACGCCCAGCACGAGGCCTTTGACCTGATTCTGATGGACTGTGAAATGCCGGTGCTGGATGGCTATGAGGCCAGCAAGCACCTTCGTGCCCTGGAAGCCGAACAACAGTGGCCCCCCATCCCCATTCTGGCCCTGACCGCCCACGCCCTGGAGGAGCACAGTCACAAGGCCCTGAACTGCGGCATGAACGATCACATCGCCAAACCGGTGAATTTCAATACCCTGCAGGAGACGCTGCTGAGCCACCTGCAGCCAGGCGCACCGGAGCGGGCACAAGGGTCATCCTGAACCCGGTTTTCCATCTCTGTTTTCTCCCTCCCTGTCTATATACGGATAGCTCTACATTCCGTTCACATTGGGAGGGAACCCTGTGGCACTGGCCATCGTCAAAACCCGCGCCCGTTTGGGCATGAACGCACCCCAGGTCACGGTGGAAGTGCACCTGTCCAACGGCCTGCCCGCTTTCAACATTGTGGGCCTGCCCGATGCCGCCGTGCGGGAAAGCAAGGAACGGGTGCGCAGCGCCATCCTCAATTCTGAATTCGATTTTCCCCAACGCCGGATTACCATCAACCTGGCGCCGGCGGACCTGCCCAAAGACGGCGGCCGCTTCGATCTGCCCATTGCCATCGGCATTCTGGCGGCCTCGGAACAGATCCCGGCGGCCGCACTGGAGGCTCACGAATTCGTGGGGGAGCTGGCCCTGTCCGGTGAGCTTCGCCCCATTGAAGGCGTGCTGACGGCCGCCATCGCCGCCACCCAGGCACAGCGGGGGCTGTTTGTCCCCCTGGCCAACGCGGAAGAGGCAGCCGTGCCCAGGCAGTGCCGTATCCTGGCCTGTGGCAGCCTGCTGCAGGTGTGCGGTAACCTGAAGCAACCGGCCAGTGTGACGCCATATCAACCCCAGGGGCCCATAGCGGCCGGGGACATTGATCTGTACCCCGACCTGGCAGACGTGAAAGGCCAGCACCAGGCCAAGCGGGCCCTGGAAGTGGCGGCGGCCGGCAAGCATAACCTGCTCCTCATGGGCCCGCCCGGCGCCGGCAAATCCATGCTGGCCGCGCGCCTTCCCGGCATTCTGCCCCCCATGACGGACGCAGAGATGATGGAAACCGCCGCCATTCACTCCGTCTCCAGAATCAATCAGCGCCCGCTGTTCCAACGGCCGATCCGGGCACCCCATCACACTGCCTCCGGGGTGGCCCTGGCCGGTGGCGGCAGCAACCCCAAACCCGGCGAGATCTCCCTGGCACACAATGGCATCCTGTTTCTGGATGAGCTGCCTGAGTTTCCCCGCAAAGTGCTGGAAGTGCTGCGGGAACCGCTGGAAACCGGTGAGATCGCCATTTCGCGGGCCGCCCAGCAAGTCACCTATCCGGCCAATTTTCAATTGATCACGGCATTGAACCCCTGCCCCTGCGGCCACCCGGAGCAACCCCCGGAAGGCTGTAACAACCCCCAGCTGTGCTGCAATAAATACCAGAGCAAGATTTCCGGGCCGTTACTGGATCGTATCGACATGCACGTGCAGGTGGACGCCATGCCCATCAGCGAACTGCAATCCCTGGAGGGGGGCGAATCCAGCGCCTGCGTACGGGATCGGGTGACCTGCGCCCGCCAGATTCAGCTGCAGCGCCAGGGCTGTCCCAACCACGACCTGTCCTCCCGCCAATTGGAACAGGTGTGTGCCCTCAGCAAGGCCGATGGTGTATTCCTGCAAACGGCGGTAGAGCGGCTGGGGCTGTCGGCGCGGGGCTACCACCGGGTGCTGAAAGTGGCCCGCACCCTGGCTGATCTGGAGCAGGCTCCGGATCTGAACAAGCGCCACCTGACGGAGGCGCTGTCGTACCGGGCGCTGTTTGCGGTTTAAGCGCGGCGGGCTTTGCGGCCGAGCAGGGCGTACAGCATCAGGGGCACCACAATCAGGGTCAGCACCGTGGCGGCGATGGTGCCGAAGATCAACGAGATGGCCAGGCCGCTGAAAAGCGGGTCTTTCAGCATGATGGCGCTGCCCAGCACGATGGACAGGGCCGTCAGCAGGATGGGCCGCAACCGCAACGCGCCCGCTTCCAGAATGGCGTTTTCCAGACTCATGCCCTGGCGTTGGTTCTCTTGCACAAAGTCGATGATCAGCAGGGAATTGCGCACCACCACCCCCGCCAGCGCAATCACCCCCACCATGGAGGTGGCGGAGAACTGCGACTGCATCAACCAGTGACCGGGGAAGATCCCGGCCAACCCCAGGGGAATGGCCGCCAGCGCCACCAGCGGCAGGCTGAAACTTTGGTAATACGCCACCAGACACAGGAAGATAAAGAGGATGGCCATGCCCAAGGCGCTCAGCATGTCGCGGTAGGTATCCAGCATCTGGCGTTGGGCGCCGTCCCACAGCAGGGTGTAACCCGCCGTGGGGTCGGGCTCCTGCGGGGTGAAGGTGAGGTTGCCGGTGCTCAGGGTTCCACCATCAGGCAAAGCGAGCCCATCCAGCTTGCGATTCATGGCCAGCACGGCGTACACCGGGGCGGTTTCGGTCATCTCGCCGGTCACGTAGGTAACGCGGGCACCGTTCTTGTGATGAATGGGGCGGTCCACCACGCTGGGTTGCACCTTCACCAGCTCGGATAACGGCACCTTCACCCCCGCCGGGTTGGTGACATAGGCGCGTGACAGCTGCGCCACATCCAGCTGATGGCGGCGGGGAATCAGCAATTGCAGGGGCACGGGGTTTTTCTCCCCCGCCACGTGGGCACGACCCAGGTATTCACCATCGATCAGCCGGCGCATGGCGGTGACCACGTCGGCAGTGGTGAGGCCCGACAGGGCGGCCTTTTCCCGATCCACCACCAGGCGCATCTGGGTGACGTCTTCCGGTTCGGAATCGTTCACTTCGGCCACATCCCAGGTGTCGGCAAACACGGCCTTCACCTGCCCGGACAACCAGCGCAACGTATTGCTGTCAGGGCCGTAGATTTCTGCCAGCAGATTGGCCCGCACCGGCGGGCCCGGCGGATCTTCCAGCACCTGTACCGTGGCACCGGGGAACGCCGCCGCCCGCGCCAGCAAGCGGGGGCGCAGATCGCGCACAATGGCCATGGAGGTGAGGCCCCGTTCATCCTTGTGGCGCAGGTTCACCCGCACCTCGCCCACATGACAGCCCAGCCGGTCGGCACTGCCCCGGAACAGCCCACTGAAATCGGGGATGCCGGACTGACCAATCCAGAGCTGGTAGTCGGCCACCTCGGGGTAGCGGCGCAGCTCTTCTGCCAGCGCCCGCATGAGCTGGTCGGTGGTTTCCAGTGGCGTGGTTTCCGGCATGTCCACCGTAATCACAAAGGTGTTTTTGTCGTTCAGGGGCATCATGGTGGTTTCCACCCCAAACCAGGCCTGGGGGCCTTCGATGCCGCCGGGCCGCAGGAATTGCCAACCCGGTTGCAGCACCGATAGCAGGATACTGAGCACCACCAGCAGAGCGGCCAGCACCCGGCGGTAACGCTGCGCCAACAGGGCCGCCAACAGGCGGTGGTAAAGCCCGCCCAGACCACGATGATGGCCACCGGCCTGCTCACCATGGCAGTCGTGGGTGTGCAGCCAGCGCCGCGCCGCCCAGGGCACCACGGTGTAAGCAATCAACAACGATGCCGCCATCGCCACCGGCACGGTAAACGCAATCGGGTAAAAGTATTCGCCGATCATGCCGCCCACCATCACCAACGAGCCAAATACCGCCATTACCGCGACGGTGGCCAGGTTAGTGGGGTTGCCGATCTCGCCGGCGGCGTCCACCGTGGCTTGTCGCTTATCCCCCTGCCCCAGGCAGGCGTATTTGCGGTGCACGTTTTCGATCACCACGATGGCGTCATCCACCAGCAACCCCAGCGACAGAATCAAACCAAACAGCGACACCCGGTTGATGGTCATGCCCGCCAGGTAGAGCGCCCCCAGGGTGAGGGCCAGCACCAGCGGCACGCTCATGCCCACGATCAAGGCCTCTTTGCGGCCAAGAAACACCAGCGTCACCAAAAACACCGCCAGAATCGCAATGCTGAGGTGATGAATCAGTTCGTTGGCGGTGTCGTCGGCGATCTGGCCGTCGTTCCGGGTGACCACCAGATCCATATCGGCGGGCACAAACTGCTGGCCCATGGATTCGACCCGTTCCAATACCGATTGCGCCACCACCACCGCGTTGGTGCCGCGCTGCTTGGCCACCGCCAGGGTAACCGCCGGCACATCACCATCGGCCCACTGGCCATAGCGAGGATCGGCCGGGCCGTAACCAAACCGGCTCAACTGCTCACGCTCCTGGGCCGGGCCATCCACGATGTCGGCGATGTCCCCCAGATACACCGAGCGCCCCTGCACCAGATCCACCACCAGGGTTTCCAGCTCGGACGCCGAGGTCAGGTAGCCATCCAGAAACACCTGCTGACGCTCACCGGCCTGCACCACTTGCCCCAAGGGTGCCGACAGATTCGACGCCGTCAGCACCTGCCGCACCTGATCCAGGGTAATACCAAAGCCCTGCATACGATCCGGGTTCAGCTCCACCCGGATCTGCCGGTCACGGCCCCCTTTCACGTACACCGCCGACACCTCGGCCATGGTGCGCAGACCATCGGTGAGACGATCGGCTACCCGCTTGAGGGCATAATCGTCGTACAGAGCCGAGGCCAGAGTCACGGTTACGATGGGCACGTCGTCCACGTTCATAGTGCGAATCACCGGCGCACTGGCATCCGCCGGCAACAGGGGTTTTACCTCTTCCATGCGATCGTGCAGTTTCACCAGCGAGGCTTCCTGATCTTCTCCCACTTCAAACTGCACCGTGAACACCGCCACCGAATTGGTGGCGGTGGAGTAGAAATCATCCACGCCGGAAATGAGCCGGATGGCCCCTTCCACCGGGCGCACGATCAGTTGCTCCACCTCCTCAGCGGACGCGCCGGGCAAGGTGACCTGTACCGACGCGCCCGGGATCACGATTTGCGGGTTGTCCTCCCGTGGCGTATTGCTGAGGGAAAGCAGCCCCAGGATCAGGCAGGCCAACATCAGCAGCGGGGCCAGTTTGGAGGTCACAAAGGCATCCGCCAGCAGGGCGGCCACGCTGAACGGCTGGGACTTGGGCTTGGACTGGGATTCAGGCGAGGATGGAGAGGCACGACTCATGGCAAGCTCACTCCCCGGCAGTGGCAGGCGGAGGCGCTATACGATCCCCTTCCCGCAACCGGGGGCTGGGGGTCGCCACCACCCGATCCTGAACCGTCAGACCGGCTGTCACTTCCACGCCGTCGGGCCATTCACGGCCCAACCGCAGCCAGCGAAAGCGTGCCCGGTCGGCTTCGTCCACCACGAACACTCCCTGTAGGCCCCCGCGCTCCACCAGTGCTGAACGGGGCAACAGCAGGTGTTCGCTCTGGCCCAGGGCGAACAGCACGCGACCGAACATGCCCGGCATCAGGCCCGGGTGCTCCGGTAACGAGATCTTCACCGGGTAGCTGCGGGTAACCGGATCACCGGAGCGCACAATGCGGATCACCTCACCGGTGAGGGGTTGCGAAAGCGATTGCGACAAGGCATCCAACTGCAGCTGCACCGGCGCCCCGATCTCAATCAGGCCGATGCGCTGCTCCGGCACAAAGGTTTCAAAAATCAGTGCAGCGTTGGACTCCAGCGTGAGGATCGGCTCCCCCGGCACCAGCAAATCCCCCGCCCGGGAATTCAGCGCCACCACACTGGCGGCAAACGGGCTGCGGATATTGGTGTAATCCCGCTGGGCCAAGGCCGTACTGAGTTCCGCCTGGGCCTGATTCAACGACTCAGTGGTGGATTCCACCCGCAGCCGGGCCTTGCGCAGATCGCTCTCTGAAATACTGTTCCTTTGATAGAGTTGTTCAAAGCGCTGCAAGTCCGTCTGCGCATCTTTTTGCGCTGCCAGCCCGGCACTCACCAGTGCCTGTGCCTGGCGGATGGCCCCTTCCACATCGGCGGCGTCCATCTGCGCCAGCAAATCCCCCGCCTGCACCTTGTCACCCTCTTTCACCTTGAGCTGACGCAGATAACCACTGAGCCGCGACGAAATTTCGATACGCTGATCCGACACCACCGACCCGGTGCTGATGAATTGCCGTGGCGCCGTTTGCGACAAGAGCAGCACTGCGCTGTGATGGGTTTGGGGCTCCAGCCCGGTGTTGATGGTGCCAGGCTCCCCATCACAGCCGGTCAGGGCCAGGCAGCCCACCAGCAACAGACTCACAGTCAATCGGTTCATCCTGTCACCCCGTTTTTCAGCAAACTCATGATTCTGTCCACTTGGTGTGCCGCCGCCGACGCCGGGTTCTGGAAACCCGGCAACCACTGCCGCGCCACCTGCGTCTCGAAGGGAAACGCCATTAAACCCATAATGGCCACCGCCAGGAAATGACGCTCGTCATCATCCCGGGCTGCGGGCACCAGATCGGTCAGCCCGTGAAAGAAGGGCTCAAACACCCGCTCGGCCATGTGCCGGGCCCGCGCCTCATCCCGATCCAACGCCACCCACTGCATCAGCCGCTGGAATTGTGGCTCTGCCACCAGCAGCGCCACAAAACCCGCCACGAAGGCTTCCAGCCGCACCCAGGGATCACCCGCTGCCTGACCTTGACTTGGCTCACCTGGCAGCAAAGGGTTTACCCGCAGGGTAAAACAGCCCTCCACCACCGCCAGATAGAGCTGCTCCTTGTCGGGAAAGTGGTAATACAATGCGGCGGTGGTCAGACCAGTGGCCGCCCCCACCTGCCGCATGGAGACCCCCTCAAACCCGTACTCGGCAAACAGCGAGAGGGCATGCTGCAGGATACGGGCCCGAGTGTTTTCTGCGCTGTCTTTCGCCATGGTTCAACCTATCCTTTCCACTGGAGCACGCCCTCAGACTAGCACACTTAACGAACGTTAGGTAAATAGATCCCAACAAGCCTATATTGAGCACATGCTCAATATAGGGTACTCTCCCCCTTGCCACGACACCCGGCAGTTGGCAAACTGACCGCCTGGTCACTGGCAGCCTGAACGCAACCGAACAACACGCCTGAATAAAAAAAACCGACAGCATTTAGAGGGAAACATCATGGATCTGGGCAAAAACGCCATCATCCGACTGGAGCCGGAAGACGAGTACATGCACCCCATTGAAGCGGCATCCAACTTCAATGAAAGCATGTACATCAACCTGTTCGACCACCAACAGCAATGCGGCGGCTGGTTCCGGGTGGGCAATCGTCCCAACGAAGGCCATGCGGAAATGTCATTCTGCTTCTATCTGCCCGACGGCCAGGTGGCCTTTATGTTCCAGCGGGCCAAGATCGACAACAACGACGCTTTGGACGCCGGGGGACTGAAGTTTGAGGTGATCGAGCCTTTCAAAACCCTCAAGGTGACCTATTCCGGCAAAGCCGTGCTGCTGGCCAACCCCCAGGATATGGAAGACCCGAAAACCGCGTTCAAGAACTACCCCACGGTGGACGCCAGCTGCGACATCACCTTCCACGGCATGACCCCGGTATACGGCGGCGAAGCGGTGGACGAAAACGGCACACCCATTGAAGAGAATCCGGAAGAATCCTTCGCCCGCGCCCACTACGAACAGCACATGAGTGGCAGCGGTGCGGTGAACATCGGCGACCAGCGCTTCCAGCTGAGCGGTTTTGGCCTGCGGGATCACTCCTGGGGCCCCCGCTACTGGCAGAACCTCTACTGGTATCGCTGGTTGCCCATGGTGTTCAGCCAGGAGCTGGCCATCAACATTTCCGTCGTGCAGATGGCAACCGGTCGCCAGCACATCTGGGGCATGGTGTACGACACCCGTAACGGCGGCCCGGCGGCCTATGACCTGATCGAAACCGCCAGCATGAGTTCCACTCTGGATGAACAGGACCAGGCCATTCGGCAAAGCGCCAGCATCACCACCGTCAGCGGGCGCACCTATGAGGTCAGCGGCGAATCCCTGTCGCTGATTCCCCTGCGCAACCGGCGCCAGACCGACAGCGGCGAATGGCGCAGCACCCGCATCACTGAGGCCATGACCCGTTTCCACTGCGACGGTCTGGTGGGCTACGGCATGGCGGAATACCTGGACCAGATGGTGGACGGCAAACCCGTGGGCATCGCCTGTTAAGTAACCGGTAAGGAAGGACTGTCCATGACCCCTGCAACCGTACAGGAAGCCCTGCAGCCCATTGTGGCGGACGCCCTGGGCCCCGAGTGCCGCATCGATCAGTGCCGCCGGCTCACCGCCGGCGCCTCCGCTGCCACCTGGTGGGTGGGGACCACCCAACAGCCCCTGATTCTGCGCCTGGAAGCCGGTGGCGAGCAGTTTGGCACCGGCGTCGGCAAAACTGTCGAAGCCAAAACCCAGCAGGCCGCCGGTGATGCAGGGGCCCCCGTGGCCAAGGTATTTTGCATTCTGGAAGATCACCCCCAACTGGGCAACGGCTACTTGATGCAGGCATTGGAAGGGGAATCCCTGGCGCCGAAAATCCTGAAGGCACCGGAGCTGGAAGCGGTTCGTGCCGGACTGACCCGGCAATGCGCCGAGGCGCTTGCAAAAATCCACAGCATTTCCAGCGCTGAGCTGCCCTTTCTGCCCCTGCAGGACGCCGCCGAGCAGCTGGACAGCCTGCAGCGGATTCACCACAGCTTTGGCGAAACCCTGCCGGTATTCACCCTGGCGTTCCGTTGGCTCAGCGATAACATCCCACCCTGCCCGCAGCCTGCCCTGGTCCACGGGGATTTCCGGTTGGGCAATTTTCTGATCACCGAACAGGGCCTGAACGGCATTCTGGATTGGGAACTGACGCACCTGGGCGACCCAATGGAAGACCTGGGCTGGCTCTGCGTGCGGGCCTGGCGTTTCAACCGGCCGGACAAGACAGTGGGAGGCTTTGGTGATCGCCACCAATTGATCGAGGCCTACGAACAAGCCAGAGGCGTGCAGGTCAACCCGGAGCACCTGCGCTACTGGGAATTGTTTGGCACCCTCAAGTGGGGCGTGATCTGCCAATACCAGGCCTATTCGCACCTCAATAACCAGGTGCGTTCGGTGGAGCGGGCCGCCATCGGTCGCCGGGTTGCCGAAACCGAATACGATATGTTGCAGCTGCTGAATGCCATCGCTCACAACATCAACGCGGAGGGCAAGTGATGCCGTTGAATCGACCCACTCAGGATGAATTGCTGGAGGCCGTGGCGGAGTATTTGTCGCAGCCGGTGGTGGACACCACGGCGGATCGCTTTTATCGCCGGGTCGCCTGCAATGTGGTGGAACTGGTGCGGCGCGAACAGGCGCTGCAATCAGGCTTTCAAAATAATGAACGACAGCATCTGAAATTATTGTTGGCGGATGACGAAGACTCTGTCATCGAACTCAACCGGCGCCTGCATCAGGCCATTGCCAGCGGCGACCTGCCCCTAAGCCCAACCTTAACTGAAGCACTGTTGGCCATTGCCAAGCTGAAGCTGGACATCGACAACCCCCGCTACGCTCTGTAATTCAGATCACAGTGCTATACCCAAAGAGGATACCGGGTATGGCGCAACGCGTCCCTGTGCTAACATCTCCTGCATTGTTTTACGGAGCCGGATTCACATGGGACGCGCACCGGGCAGACCCGCCGCCAACGCCAACACACTTTCCCGAACCGAATTGCTGGAACACGCTTTCGAGGAATTCTCCGAGCGCAGTTTCAACGACGTGTCACTGCGTGCCCTGGCCAAAAAGTTGCGGGTCAGCGATTCCCTGTTCAACCATCACTTTGGCTCCAAACAAAAACTGTGGCGAGAGGTGGTGGACACCATCATCGAGCGGGAATTCCGCCAGCTGATTGCTGAGTTGCAACTGGACCCGGACATGGATAACGCGTTGTCCATGTTGCGCAACTACATCACCATCATGCTGGAAGTGGCCCGGCGCAAACCGGCCATGTTCAAACTGATTTTCAATGTACTCAATGACGACGAGGAACGGGCCCTGTACATACGGGACCAATACCTCAAACCCTATCTGAAAATCGTCGACCGGGCTTTGACCCTGTGCATCGAACGGGGCGAGATCCGCAACGTCAGCAACGTCACCCTGCACACCCTGATCCTGGGCTCGGTGAACATGTTGATTCGACCGGAGTTTGCCATGCAGGGCATCGACGACAGCCGCCAGCTGGGCATCCAGGTGGACTCCCTGGTGGACGTCATCATGCACGGCCTGATGCCTCGCTAGCCCGCTGCTTAACCAGCGCGATATCAACTAAAAAGGCGCGGTGTAACTCAACTCGAACAGATACGCCTGGGCAGACGAGGTGAAATCCGTTCCCGCATACGGGTTATAGATAAAATTGTTGAAGTGATCGGAACTGTTGGCGTTGGTGCTGCTGCCGGCAGGCACGTCCGCTTTCGCGCTCATATAGCCCACACCCACCTCCAGGATTTTGTCGCCGGGCATCCGCCATTCGAAGCCCAGGGAATACAGCTCCGCATCCCCCAGCGGCAACAGCACATCCTGTTTGTCGTCCGGGATGGAGGATTTGCGGGGCTCGTAACCCGCGCGCAGAGCCAGCCGGTTGCTGTATTGATATTCCAGTCCGAACGCCCAGTTCCAGACGCTTTTATAATGGCGTGGAATGGTCAGTTCCGTCAGCTCCGAATAGGGTGACACCAGGGTTGCCAGCTTGGTGAAATCCAAGGGTTGATCGAACTCCACCTTGAGACCGTCCCAGGCTTCCCAGTCGGTCCACTTGGCGTCGATATTCAACTGCCATTTTGGCGTCAGTTGCACCGCAATACCGGTGGCAAAGTGGGCCGGGGTGATGATTTCCAGTTTGGCGTCACCGGTTTCAATGCCCCGCCCGTGGGGCGAGTTGGCCTGCCCGGTGGGGAAGGCCACCAGTGACGTGATCGCGGAATACAAACCGCTTTGATAAATGCCGTCAAAAAAATTCACCCACTCCTCGTTGTATTCCAGCCGGTAATAGCCATCCAGATCGGCCGTGCTCTCGAACTGGTAGACCATGCCCCAGCTCAGCCAGTCTGTGACCTGCCACAGCCAACCCACATTAAAGTTGGGTACCACCGGCGTTTCCGCATCGAACTCCAGGCTGGTGACGTCGGTAAAGGGGCCCAGGCGGGACACACTGGGATCAATGCCGCAGAAATTGATGAACGGTTCCGGATCTGCCGGGTCCGGGCACAACCCCTGCTCCTGCAGATCCCGGGTCAGGTTCTCGCCGAACAACAGGGCCATATTAGGCACCCGAATCTGGGTTTTGGCGGTCACCCCCTGCCAGGAGAAGCCCAGGGACGCTCCCACGGAGAAGCGATCGGTCAGCTGCACACCAAAGGACGGTGAAAAATAGGTGATCTTGGCCAGGGACATATGCTGCCCCATGAAGCGGGCCGGATCGTCGTCATCCCGGATATAGCCCGCGGCCATGGGCGCGTACACGGCGGTGGCATAGGTGACATCGGTGCCGGGGGGATTGAAGGAGGCGCCCCCCAACGGCAGGATTAGTACCGGCAGCGGCCACTCGGTGATGCCCTCGGTGTAGGGAATGCGCAGGCCGATGGTGGAGGTTTCACTGGTCTGGTAGGCAGCCACATCGTTGTAGCCGTTATTGTCCACCATCATCTGGGTGACCTCGTCGTAGCCGCCAAATTCCACCGTAAAACTCATGGAGGCGGCCAGCACTTTCAGATTGTACTGGGAACCCTTCAGCTGGGTGAGCCCCGCCGGGTTGTAATGGATGGAATCCACCCCGGGCGGGTCCGCCGTCACGGCGTTGCCCAATGCCAGGGCTTTGGCGTTCCCCATGGTGAGGTTTTCCACCAGGGCAGCCGGGGCTGCACAGGCCGTACACAGACAGGCGATCCCTGCCAAATATCGGGGCAATAACGTGATCATAGAACTCGCGCTTGGTTTCGTTATTTTTTTATTAAGCACTCGCTCAGTTTAGAGGGTTGCCCTCCTTATTAAAGGTCCGTTCGGGCCAATCTGACCGCGCGGTCATCAATCGCAGCCGCTGCAGCTGTGATCCTCCACCGAGCAGGTGATGCCACCGTCCGGCTCCGAACTGAGGCCACCTTTGCCTTTGTCGCAGTTGGCCTTGAATTCATCGCACTCGCCGTAGCAGGTCAGATCAATCTGGCTGAAGCGCTCCCCGTCAGAGCTGCCGCTGCTGAACGATCCTGCGGTGCCAGCTTTGTCCGGTACTGCGCAGGTGACGCCGCCGTCTTTCTCCACACTCAGGCCGCCGCCCAACAGATCGCAGGCAATCTGGAAGCCGTTGGAGCACCAATTGCTGTCGCCGGGGCGACAGGTGTAGGTGGAACCCTCTGCTGCATCGGGGCTGGGAAAAAAACTGGCAGGTCCACCCGCCTGGGAACGAGTATCCGCCATGACCATCGAGGAAAACAGCAGGGTGATAAGGATCGTGGGGATACCCTTTACGGAATGTACTGGGCAGATGGTCATGAGAAGCTCCTTGCCTGGGTTACGGCAGCTTGATGAAGGAATCCTGGTGCAGGAATGCACAACCAGAATCCCCTGTCGGAGCTCAGGATTGAAGTAAATAATCCGCATCCGCGGCAGGCGGTATTACGGGAATCGACGCGGATTGATCAGCTGCTGTACGCAGCCGGTTCAGGCCCCCACTGCGGTCCGCCGGGCCCGCGCTTTTTTAAAGCCGGCGGCTTTGATCGCCCGCGGTCGCAAGGCGTATCGATTCAAGCCGGGCAGATGAATCCGTTGCAGATAATGCTGCCAATCCATACCCGTGGTGGCCACCGGCAGGATCTCCTGTTCGTGGGCACCGGCCCGGGCAGCCAGGGCACACAGGTTTTCGTTGCTGAAACGATAGCGGGGCCGCGTGTAGAAGGAGAAGATCAGTGCCAGTTTGACCATGGCATCCAGGTTACTCAACTGTGATGAGGACACGGCCGCCCCCAACCAACTGAACAGGGATTGCTTCCAGGCCAGCAGTCGGTAGGCCACCGCCAACCCACCGTGGAAAGCCCACCCGGGGATCATCACAAACGGGCGCCGTGGTGCCGAAGCGAACAGGTTGGGGTATTCCCGATGGCGTTGCTTGCCTTCCTGCACCACGCACTGGATCACCTCATTGATGGAGACCGGATTATGGCTGCTGGTGCTGCACTGGTAGATGCGGTGACAGGGGGGCTCCATCAGCGCCTCGGCCCCCGCCAGGATGATGCTGTTGGCCACCAGGTCCACCGGAATAATATCGATTACAGCGCGGGGGTCACCGGGAAAGTAGGTCACCTTCTGGCGGGCATAGGCCATGATGATGGCATCCGCCACCTTGACCCCTTCGATCCAGCCCGGTGTCGGCTCGTGTAAGGTGCTTTCCACGATGGAGGGACGCAGAATAGTAAGGGCCTGCCCCTGCATATGCTGCAGCAGCAACTGTTCCCCGATCCATTTGGTAAAGGTATAGGTGTCGTTCCAACCGTAGCGGTCCGCCTCCCGCAACCCCGCCTCCACCAACGCTTCGCTGCGTTGCGCAGGCTCATCACACGCTGCCGTTACTGCCTCCACCGTGTTTTGCAGATGCTCGATCAACGGCTCCACTTTGTAATATCCACCCGCTGCCCGAGACAACGCAGCCCGGGCCGGGCCCGCCACGGTTTCAGGGATCAGGCCCTCGTGGTAACCGTTCACATAACAGGTGGAGACGTGCACCACCGGAGTCTTTCTCGCCTGGGTTAACTGAATGATGGTGTGCAGGCTGAGGGTATTGGTGGCCAGGGCATCGTTCAATGGTTCCCGGAAATTGACGCTGGCGGCGGAATTGATCACCAGATCCACATCATAGGCCAGCTCGTTGAACGCCGCCTCGCTGAGGCCAAACCGCTCCGCGGTCAACTCACCACTGACAAACCGCAGCTTGCGTTCACACAGGCGCTTGAAGGCCGTTTCATCCTCTCCTTTCAACACATCGAATATGGACGACGTCGCCACTTCCTGTTGAAAGCGTTCAGCCGCGGAGGGATAACGACGGTTGCCGCGGATCAGCAGATGGATACGTTCCACCGACGGCACCGACCGCAGAATTTTTTCGAGCAGAACCTTACCCACAAAACCGGTTACACCGGTGATGAAAACCGACTTGCCGTTGAAGCTGTCTAGCGTGATGGTACTGGAGGCTTGAGCTTCCATTAGATGTGCTCCTTGCTCAAAATGGACGCGTAAAATTGGGTACGCATAAAAACGTGCGAAGAGATGAGCAGCAAAATTCCGGCCACAATCCGTTCGGGCGGGAATCAGGGCTCTAAAGTGATGAAGAGCATAGCAAATCCAACCTTCCATATCCTGCTCTCTGACGACATCCTGTTACACCGTGCACAATTTACTATCAAGGCAGAGACATTTCGCACACTAATGGTTTGTCAGCGCCCAGGCACGGGCCCATCTCATTAGCCCAAACCGACTCATCACGCTATGCAGCAAAAAGAGTGAGACATCATTGAATGGAAAGGTCACCCGGGCAGCGCCACCACCCGGGTGCAACGCGCATCTACTGCGCATTATTGTGGATCATATGCTGTGAGGCATTTGCAGTGGGGCATATTTAACGGGGTGTGAAGTCCACATTCACCATCGCAAACAGACCTTCGGTGTTGTAGTTGGTGACTTCAATATAATCTTTGTCCAACAGGTTATCGATGCGGGTTCGCACCGTCCATTGAGGACTGATCTGGTAGGAACCGCGCACACCGAGCAGGCCGTAACCCGGCATTGCGTCACCACGGTTGTCGTACTGCTTGCCCTGCAGATACCAGGACAACCCCACGGACCAGCGCTCGGTGACTTTGTCCACTTCCAGTGACGCCATCTGCCGCGGCGTCAACTGCAGATCGGCGCCGGTGATGTCGTTCTTGGGCTGCTGGTACGTCAGGTTCAAGCCCACGTCCAGGGTGTACAGGTTGGAACCCAATTGCAGTTCCGCCCCCTTGATGGTGGCCTGGTTGATGTTCTCCGGGCCGTAGATCACCGGGTTGTAGGCAATGAGATCGTCCGCTTTGGTGCGGAACACGTGAAACGACACCATCATGGCTTCGGTGTAGGTATCCAGCCCCATTTCAATGGAGCGAGAACTCTCCGGCAGCAGATCGGGATTGCCGTAGCCCGGGTAATACAGGTCATTATTGGAAGGCGCCTTGAAGGCCTCGCCGTAGGTGAAAGACAGTTTGGTCTGCTCTGAAAAATGCCAGGCAATACCGGCGTCCCCAGTCAGGTGACTGCCGAACACCTCGTCGTCATCGTGACGCAACCCGCCCTCCACCGTCATAGCCCCCAGGCGGGAATTGGCGTTCAGGTAACCGGAGAACATATCGCGGTCAGACTTATCATAGTTCCCCCAGTCCAGGGTGTAAGAAGCGTCTTCCACTTTATAGTCGGCACCGAAGTTGATGCGATTGTTGGCATCCATCTGGTAGGTGTTTTCCCACAGGGCTTCATCCCGCATCACCTTGCCAGTGCCGTTGTTCCACGACACCAGACGATCGCTGCTCACGTACTCTTCATTAAAGCGGCCGTATTGCAGCTTGCCGGTGTACTGGTCCAGGGTGATTTCCGTACCGATTGCGGCAATGGTGGAATCCGTGGTGGTGGAGGGATAGGCGCCGGCGCCATCCCAGTCGTTTTCCGTTTCATTGCGGATCAACGACACAAAGCCGTCGATCTGGTCCGTGAACGTGGCCACCCCGCGGTAACTCAGGTTGGATTTGCGATAGCTGTCGTCGTCCAGGTCCAGCCAGTCTTCGCCAGTGGCATCGTCATCCGAATACTGGTTGTCGAAGCCATCTGACTCCACATGGGACAGAGTCAGGCTGTAGGTGGAGGATTCCGATGAACCGGTGGCGGTCACAATGCCCTCGCGGGTGTTGTCGCTGCCGTAACCCGCGGTGTAGCGCACCCCATCCTCTTTGCCGGAACGGGTGAAAATCTGGATCACGCCACCCAGGGCCGAGGAGCCGTAGAGGCTGGACTTCGGCCCCCGTACAATCTCGATGCGCTCGATCTGGTCCACGGGAATCTGCTGGATGTCCACATCACCACTGGTGCCGCTTTCGATACGGATGCCGTCCACCAGCACCAGGGTACCGGAGGCGCCCATGCCCCGCAGGCTCACGCTGCTGTTGGAGCCACGCCCGCCACGCCGACGCACGTTCACCCCGGGTACGGTCTTCAGCACCTGGTACAGGTTGCGTGCCTGGGTGCGCCGGATATCCTCTTCGGTGATCACCGTGGTGGAGGCCAGAGTGTCTTTCAAGGCCACCGGTGAACGAGACGCCGTCACCACCACTTCATCGCCCATCTCGGGTGAATAGGCTGCCACCTGCAGCGTTTCCTGACCATACACCGTGGACGCCAACAGGCCGTAGCCGGCAACGATAAATCGCAATTTCATGCAATACCCCTAAACAAATAACAATAAAGGACTACGTGTGTTCCAAAGGGGTACAGCAACGGTTGGATGCATTGAAAATCCGATACGCCTTCGGTAACCACACCTGGGTATCGTCACCGTGACGGTAGCCGCACCAATAAAAACCCGTTACTGGTAGGTGACGAGCACGCTTTCTTCCACAGAGAAAAAACCGTGTGATGGCAGGTCTCCTGGCTCACGTGTCATCGCATTTTTCGGCCTTCCCAGTTACCCAGTGGCCGTGGTTGAAAAATGCTCTTCGCTTACAGTTGCGGGGACAGCCGCGGACTCAACAGCCTGTGCTCTGACAGGGTGCCTTACCGCGTTCCCATTTAATCCTTCGCAGGAACCATCGGCGGCCTAGTCTATGGATCGGGGGCCATTAGTCAAGGAATTCGGTGCTAAACTGATTAGCAGAATGCCAACCATGAGGTGAAATATGGGCCGCCCCACAAAAGAACAACTGGCCGCCGCGCTGGCCGAAGCCGGTCGCATGCGGGAACAGGGTGAAGACCCGCACTACATGGCCAAGTGTCTGTTAAACCACGAATATCGGCTTAAATTGCTGGAGCAGCTGTACGATCAGGTGCAGCACTATATTCACTCCGGCCAGAGCAGCACCGAGCACAGCAAACTGACCCGCCTGCTGGCCAAACTGGAGAGCGAAGAACGGCACCCGGGCCTGGATTCCCACTAGCCCGCCATTACACTTCAGCGAGCACAAGCGCCCGTTTGGGGCCGGGATAGCCTTCGATGGTACGGGTGGCATCCTGCGCATCGAGAAAGTCTGGCAGGGATTGGAAGGTCATCCAGTCGGTGGGGCGTTGCTCCTGCGCCGTGGTCACCGTCACATCCACACAGCGCGCGTTTTTAAAACGCACCTTGCGCAACCACTGCAACAGGGTGGGCACCGAGGGCAGGAACCAGACATTCCCCATGCGGGCATAACGGCCGTCCGGCACCAACACCTGCCCCTCCTCTCCGTCAATCACCAGAGTCTCCAGCACCAACTGGCCTCCGGGTCGCAGCAGATCCCGTAGCTCAATCAGGTGATCGAAGGGGGAACGGCGGTGGTACAGCACGCCCATGGAAAACACCGTGTCGAACGCCCGCATCTCTGCCGGCAGATGTTCAATGCCCAGGGGCAGGTGGTAGACCGGCTGCTGCCCGATAAAGTGCTGCAGGGCCCGGAACTGCATCTGGAACAACAGGGACGGGTCCACCCCCAGGGTCAGGGCCGCCCCAGCCCCCCGCATGCGCCACAGGTGATAGCCGCTGCCGCAACCGATATCCAGCACCATACGCCCGTGCAGGTCATCGATATGGGGCGCCAGACGATCCCATTTCCAGTCCGAGCGCCACTCCGTGTCAATGTGCACGCCACACACTTCAAACGGACCTTTGCGCCAGGGGTGCAACCCACGCAGGCTGTGCTCAATGCGGGCACGGGTGGGCTCATCCACGTCCCCTGCTGCTCCGGCCCGCACCACCGCCTGGTCCAGGGCAAGGGAGGAAATCGCCACCCTGGGCAAGTCCAGCACGGCCTGCTGCCAGCGGGCAAAATCCCCATGCTTGTCCGGCTCCACCTGAGCCAGGGCTGAGCGCAGGGCCGCTCCATAAGGGGCCAGAGGTGTGCGGGCGGCGTGATCAAAAAAGGCGTCGAATTCCATGGGTTGTCTGCTGCAATGAGTTACTTGATGGCCACAAACGAGGCGAAGTTGAAGCACTGGAACCAGCAGTACACCTGGCTGAATCCCGCCTGCTGCAAGCGCTGGATATGGTCTGCGCCGGACTCCGGGATCAACACATTCTCAATGGCCTGGCGCTTCTGGCTGATCTCCAGGTCGCTGTAGCCGTTGAGGCGCTTGAATTCATGATGCCACTGGGTGAAGTGCTCTTGCTGAGGTTCGGCGGGCAGACGGATTTTTTCTGACAGAATCAGGCCGCCTGCGGGGTTCAAGCCTTCATACAGGCGCTGCACCAGGGGCAGGCGTTGATCCAGGGGCACAAACTGCAGGGTATAGTTGAGGGCCACCAGGGAGGCATTTTCGATGGGGGTATCCTGGATGTTTTCACAACGCAGTTCCACCGTCGACGGGGACAGGTCTGCCGCGACGTTGGAGCGACAGCGCTCGATCATGGGTGCGGAGTTGTCCACCGCTACCAGGGTTACATCGGGCACCTGGATATGGCGGCGCAGAGCCAGGGTGGCGGCCCCCTGGGAGCAGCCCAGATCGTACACCCGGGAGCCCCGGGTCACCAGGGAGCTGGCGAACACCCCCAGCATGGCGATGACGGTTTCATAACCGGGCACTGAGCGCCGGATCATATCGGGAAACACGCTGGCCACCTGCTCATCAAAGGTGAAATCCACCAGATGGGTGAGGGGCTTGGCAAACAGTTTGTCCTGGGAGGGCTTGTCAGTCATGGCAGCAGCGGCAGTCACCTGGGCTAGAATGGCGCCATTCTAGCCCGAGGTCACTTGGTTGCCAAACCTGGCAGCCGAGCCGGTGGTGGGATTAACGTTCGGCGGAGATCAGCAGGGTATCGAAGTAGTTGGCCAGATGCAGCATCTGCTCATCATCCAGCTTCTTGAACACCTTGTTCACCACCCCATGGCCGGCAGCCTGGCAGGTGGAGATGGCGCCGTCGGCAATCTTGCGTACCACAAACCCGTGCTTGAGCTTGTTGATGGCTTCCTTCATCAGGCCTTCCAGCAGAATATCCACGGTCATTGACATCAGCGCCATCAATTCACCCCGGTTTTCCTCAATCTGACCTGCCCGCACTGCGGCCACCACATTCTTCATGCGGGTAAAGGTGGCTTCATCCATTTCACAACCGGTGCAGGCCTTGCCGTTGGAGGACTGGTGATCCCGTACATAGATCTCGTCCACGAACTCGATCATGGGGGTCAGCTCCTCATTGCTGCGTTTTTTCAGCAACTGGGGCACCAGCATCTTCGCGGTTTTACCGATGATGTCCGCCGTGGAGTGGATGATCTTGGTGGCCATTTTGCTCAGCCCCAATGCATCCACGGTGTCCACCAGGAAGGCGCTCAGCATTTCCGGGATGAAGTAATCCATGGTGGATTCCATCAGCGGAATGTGGCTGTCCTTGGCGCCGTTGGCATGGCGTTCCAACAGTTCGATGGCCGCGCCTTCCAAATCCTTGGAAGAGGCGAAGGCCAGATAGTACTTGGTTGGCATGTTGTAGGTTCCTGTTTCTTGTTTTCTGCCCTGTGTGCGACGATCGGCTCAGGCCGCCGTTACACCCCCCATTTGAAGAAGTCGTGTTTTTCCGACAGATAGTATTTCGACAATACCATCTTGTGGATTTCTGAAGCACCGTCCACCAGGCGGGCCTGACGGGCATAGCGGTAGATCCACTCGATGATGGTGTCCTTAGAATAGCCGCGGGCGCCACAGAGTTGAATGGCAGTATCGGCGGCCTTGTGCAGCGTGTCAGCCACCTGGATCTTGGCGATGGAGATTTCCTTGCGGGCAAAATCCCCCTGATCCAGCTTCCAGGCCGCATTCATGGTAAGCAGGCGGCCGATGTGGATCTCTTTGGCCACGTCACCCATCATCCACTGCACGCCTTCATGGCCAGACAGGGTGGTGCCGAAGCTCATGCGGTTTTCCACGTAGCCACCGGCGATCTCCATACAGCGCTTGGCCAGACCCAACCAGCGCATGCAGTGGGTCAGGCGGGCGGTGCCCAGGCGGATCTGGGTGACTTTGAGGCCGTCGCCAATGTTCAGCAGGCGGTTCTCATCGGGGATTTCCAGGCCGTCGAATTTCAGTTCGCAGTGGCCGCCGTGCTCTTCCGGGCCCATGATGGGGATGCGGCGCACGATTTCCCAGCCGGGCTGATCCTTATCGAACAAAAAGGCGGTCAATCCCTTCCGTTCATCGTCGGAGGTCTTGGCGATCAGGATGAAAGTTTGCGCACCTTCAGCCCCGGTGATGAACCACTTACGGCCGTTGATGATCCATTTGTCGCCCACTTTTTCTGCGCGGGTGTAGGTGAGGCTGGGGTCGGAGCCACAACCGCCGTCCGGCTCGGTCATGGCGAAGGCGGAACGCACCTTGCCATCAATGATGGGCTGCAACCACTTATCCTTCTGCTCGTCGCTCAGGATCTTGTTGAGCACGATCATGTTGCCGTCGTCGGGGGGTGCACAGTTGAAGGCCACCGGGCCAAAGGGGGAACGGGCCGCTTCTTCGTACAGGGCCGCCATGCCCACCACGCCCAGCTCCCGGCCACCGCGTTCCTTGGGCAGTTGGAAACCCCACAGGCCCTGGGCCTTGGCTTTCTCCCGCAGTGTGGCCACCACGCTTTCCTTCAGGTTCTCATGCTCATCGAAGTTAGCCTGGTCGGATTCCAGGGGAATCACTTCTTTGGCGACAAAATCACGGACCTGCAGGCGCGTGCTTTCAATCTCATCTGATAATGTAAAGTCCATACAACCCTCTGCAAACAAAACTAAAAATAAAAACCAACACTAAATTTTGGTGACGGCATGACCACCGTCTATGGAAATAACCGATCCGGTCATGTAACGGGAAGCATCCGAAGCCAACAGCAGCAAGGGTCCCAACAGATCTTCGATCTTACCCAGCTGCTTCTGCGGAATGCGCTGAATCATACGCTTACCGCCCTCGGTCTCAAAGTAGTCCCGGTTGATGTCGGTGAGGATATAACCGGGTGCCAGGGCGTTAACCCGTATACCGTAGTCCGCCAGTTCCAGGGCCATGGCCTTGGTCAACTGGATCAGGCCCGCCTTGGAGGCGCTGTAATGGGACAGGTAACTGGTAACCCGCAGACCCAGCACCGACGCCACGTTGATGATGGAGCCGTGCTTGCCCTGGGCATTCATGCGGCGAGCCCCTTCCTGGGCCACCAGAAAAGCGCCTTTTAGGTTGGTATCCAGGACTTTGTCCCAGTCCTCTTCGGTGATCTTGAGGAACGGGGCGGACAGGCCGATGCCGGCGTTGTTCACCACCACATCCACGCAGCCGAAGGCGGCTTCCGCCTGGTCATAGGCTTCGACGATGGAGGCCCGATCCGCCACATCCATGGTCACCGCCAGACAGCGCCCGCCTTCATTCTCGATCTGCTCTTCCAGTGCCAGCAACGGGTCGCGACGGCGCGCCGCCACCACCAGTTTGGCCCCCTGGCGGGCCAGGAACGGCGCAAACATCTGGCCGAATCCGCTGGATGCACCGGTCACCAAAACCACTTTGCCTGCAAGGCTGAAATTCACATCAGTCATGAAAAATCCTTAATTTGTCTAGCCGGAAAGGCCCCCGAGCATACGTGAAAGGCGGTTTCAATCCAATTGACCCAGCAGACAGAATAGTAGCCGCAGGTGACAAACTGGCCTTGCCAGTATTCAGCCCTTGGGGTGAAGGTGTAAAATAACCGACCCGGTGATTTTCCAATCGAGTGCAGTCCGTGAGCCAGTTAAACCCCCGCCAATCCGAAGCCGTCCACCACATTGACGGCCCCCTGCTGGTACTGGCGGGGGCCGGTTCCGGCAAGACCAGCGTGATCACCCGCAAGATCGCCCACCTGATCCAGAAGTGCGAGATCCCCGCCCACCGCATCGTGGCGGTCACCTTCACCAACAAGGCCGCCCGGGAAATGAAAGAGCGGGTCAGCCAGCTGGTGAAAGGCAAACAGGCCCGGGGGCTTACCGTGTCCACCTTCCACAACCTGGGGCTGAACATCATCCGCAAGGAGCAGCAGCACCTGGGCCTGAAAAACGGCTTCTCCATCTTTGACGATCAGGACAGCCGCACCCTGCTGACCGAATTGCTGCACCGGGAAACGGAAGTGGGGGCCGATGACATCGACTACATCCGCCACACCATCAGCAACTGGAAGAACGATCTGGTGACGCCTTCCCAGGCCCTCTCCCGCGCCAACGACGAAGACGAGATGCGGGCCGCGCAGACCTACGCCCAGTACGACCGCATGCTGCGGGCCTATAACGCCGTGGATTTTGACGACCTGATCCTGCTGCCCACCTTGCTGTTCCGGGATAACGAAGAGATTCTGGAGCGCTGGCGCAACCGCATCTATTACATGCTGGTGGACGAATACCAGGACACCAACACCTCGCAATATTTGCTGGTGCGCCTGCTGGTGGGCAAACGCGCCCGCTTCACGGTGGTGGGGGATGACGACCAGTCCATTTACGCCTGGCGCGGTGCCCGTCCGGAAAACCTGGCCCAGCTGGCCCAGGATTACCCGTCGTTGAAGGTGATCAAGCTGGAGCAAAACTACCGTTCCTCCGGTCGTATCCTGAAATGCGCCAACCAGGTCATCGCCAACAATCCCCACGTGTTTGAAAAGAAATTGTGGAGCGAACACGGTTACGGCGACCCTATTCGGGTGATGCGCTGCCGTACGGAAGACCACGAAGCCGAAAAGATTGCCAGCGAGATTCTCAATCAGCACCTGCAGAAAAAACGCCCGTTCAAGGACTTCGCCGTGCTGTACCGGGGCAATCACCAGTCCCGCATCATCGAGCTGAAACTGCAGCAGTTCCAGGTGCCCTATAAAGTCAGCGGTGGCAGCTCCTTTTTTTCCAAGGCGGAAATCAAGGACATCATGGCCTACCTGCGCCTGATCATGAACAGCGACGACGACAACGCCTTCCTGCGCATTGTGAATACACCACGGCGGGAACTGGGGCCCAGCACCCTGGAGAAACTGGGGGAATACGCCCAGGGGCGGGAGCGCAGCCTGTTTTCTGTGAGCTGTGAAATGGGACTGGCGGAAACCCTCAAAGCCAAACAGTATTCCATGCTTAAACGCTTCCACGACTGGATTGAGGAAACCCGGGACAATATCCAGCGCGGCAATGCGGTGGCGGCCATCAAGCAGATGATCCGTGACATTGATTACGAAAACTGGTTAACGGAGCAGTCCTCCAGCCCCAAGATGGCCGAAAAGCGCATGGAGAACGTCTGGCAACTGGTGAGCTCCATCGAGCGCATGCTGGAAAAAGCCGACGACGAAAACGACGTACAAAGCGTGATCGGCAAGTTGATTTTGCTGGATATTCTGGAACAGCAGAAAGAGGAGGATGACTCCGACCGGGTGCAACTGATGACCCTGCACGCCTCCAAGGGACTGGAGTTCCCCTATGTGTTTTTAATGGGCATGGAAGAGGAACTGCTGCCCCATCGTTCCAGCATCGAGGAGGACAACATCGAGGAGGAGCGCCGCCTGATGTATGTGGGCATCACCCGGGCCAAGCGGGAGCTGACCATGAGCTATACTGCCAAGCGCAAACAGTACGGTGAGGAATTCGAGCCCACCCCCAGTCGTTTTCTGGATGAAATGCCGCAGGACGACCTGGCCTGGGAGGGGCGCGGCTTTGAGAAGTCGAAAGAGGAAAAGCAGGAAATCGGCAACGCCCATCTGGCGAACCTGAAGAATCTGTTTGATTGAGCCGGTGGGGTCAAACGAATGCCATAAAAAAGGGCCGGTGCAAGACCGGCCCAATTCGGAGAGAAAACTTTTTCGGTGGTGCGATCAGTCGCCCAGAGGCAGACTGTAAGAAACGACCACTTTGGGCTTGCCGTTATCCTGCTCTTGATCAACCTGCTGGCTCACAGTGAAAGACAGGTTGTCGTTGTATGCATAGGACAGATCCACGTGGGTCATATCGTCATCAGCGATATCATCGCTCCAGCCGAAGTCCCCACGAATGTCATGGTGACCCACCAAAATGGAGAACGCATCGTAACCGTAGCTGATGGTGTAGTAGGCGTTGCCGGAACCGCCAGCGATGTTGTCATAGCCAGTTACAGAGAAGCCAGCGAAGCCCAGAGACAGCACGGCGTCAGACAGTTCGCCTGGATCGTTAAAGGTTTCATAGTTGGCATAGGTGTAGGTCCAAACGCTCAGATCGACGGAAACGCCACCGAACTCTGCACCATAACCGGCATACAGGTCGTACTCTGAACCCCAGGCGCCATCACCTGAAGCAGCCCATACGCCCGTGTAGAATCCACTGCTGGAGTAGCTCAGATCACCGGATACTTGCGCATCACCAGTACCCAGATCGAAACCGCGCCACAAATACATGTTGGCAATGCCAACAGCAGCAGATACTTCCGCGTTAGCAGCAGGCGCAACGGTCATGGCTCCGGCAACGGCCAGAGAAAGAGCACTCAAACGAAGCATTTTGGATTGTTTATTCAACATAAAAAGTAACCCCCAGAGGTTAGACGATATAAGGTTTTAAAACCTTGGTTTACGAACTCCCGACAACAAAAGCAACGAGCGTGCCAACAAAATGCATGGGGCTCAGACAAGGCAATACTGGGATTTTCAAGCGGGGATCATGTCATAAAACTGCAATGCGCGCACTTTAAAAGTGCGCGCACCAAAAGCGGGCGCACCAAAATCGCCCAAGCCGCCGCTATTGCGCAGACGGAGAAGCGGACAAACTGTCTACCTGTTTATCCAGTGAGCTAACTTGCTTGTTCAATTGATCCAACTGGGATTGCATGGCCTTCAGGGATTGCTCCAACTTGGCGCCCAGCTCATCAATGCGGGACGCCTGTTGCTCCATGGCCTGCTGGATACTGGCTATGGATTGATCAACCGAACTCTGATTGGCGGTGCTGTTCAAATTGGCCTGCAGGGCAACCACCTGGGCTTCTACGGCAGCCACCGCCTGCTTGGCTGCGGCCTCGACCTGTTGCTTCTCCTGTGCCAGTTTCTGCACCATTTGATCCCGCAGGGCAGCCACCTGAGCCGACTGGGACTGGATCATGGTATCCATACGGTCCCGCAGGTCCTGCTGAATCAGAACCTGGCCTTTTACACCATCCCGGCCCGGCTTGCCGGGAACCCCCGGTTCTCCGGCCTCTCCTCCGGCCATCCATTTACGGTTACCGGTGAGGGTGCGCATGTTGATGTACTTGCCTTCAGTGCCAGCGCCACCGTCTCCACCGGCACCCGCTTCGCCTCCCTGACCACCACCGTTCTGCACACTGATCAGGGTTGCGACATCCCCTACTGCGCCTTTCTCACCCAGCACGCGGTAGGTCAGGGTGACCTGGCCACCATTGCCGCCGTCACCACCATCACCGCCAGCTCCCCCGGCACCTCCGGCGGGCGCGTTGCATTTATCAAACGGCCCGGCCGCCTGGCCCTGCCCTCCGGTACCACCCTGTCCCCCGGCACCACCACGGCTGTTGATGGTCAGGGAGCCCAGCCGGGCAATGCCCATCATCATTACCAGGGACACCCCTTTGCCCCCCTGGGTACCATGACCGGCATCGCCACCGCGCCTACCGGCTTTACACTCTTCCGCCTGCCCCGACCGGTCCTCGCCAGCGTTGCCGGGTTTGCCATCCGCACCCCGGGCCAGGATTTTCACATCCTTGCCGATTTCCGCCCAGGCCGCGTCCAGTTGCAGCTGCTCCAATGCGCCGGGCACCTGTAACACCGCACCGTCTTCCAGAATCAGCTTGTCGAAGAACACTGCAGACTGTTGTGGGGACAGCGTGTGGGTTTGCCCCGCCTTAACATGCAAGACATTTTCTGCGTGTACCATGGCGCTCATCAGCACCAAAAGGCCCATCAAAACTCGGCTCATTGGAATTCCTGTAAGTTACGATTAAAGACACTGCGTGGGCAGCCTGAAGCATTCATGTTAGAGTGACAGGCACCCGCTGTAACCATGATAACAACACCTGTGACGGGAGTTCATCCATGGAAATGGATAACCGGACCACTCAGTTACTGACCCGCTATCAGTCTACCCGAAAAATGTCCCGGGATATCGCCGAGCCGCTGCAACCGGAAGATCAGATGATCCAGTCCATGCCGGATGCCAGCCCCACCAAATGGCATCTGGCGCATACCAGCTGGTTCTTTGAGACCTTCGTGCTCAACCGCTATCTGCCCGGCTATCAACCTTATGCCCCCGAATTCGCCTATCTGTTCAATTCCTATTACAACCAGGTGGGGCCCCAATACCGGCGCCCGCAGCGGGGCCTGATTTCACGACCGACGGTGGCCGAGGTACACGCCTATCGCCAATACGTGGATGATCACCTGCAAGCACTGCTGAGGACCGGGTGGGCCGACCCGGCGGGCCTGCAGCTGATTGAGCTGGGTGTGCAGCACGAGCAACAGCACCAGGAGCTGATGCTGACCGACATCAAACACGGATTCTCATTCAACCCCCTGTACCCGGCCCTGGTGACCCGGGAGCCTGAGCGCGGTTCCGCCAGCACACAACACTGGTTAACTTATGCGGGTGGCCAATACAACCTGGGGTATGACGGCCCCGATTTCCACTTTGACAATGAAGGCCCCCGCCATCAGGTGTTGGTGCCGCCCTTCAAGCTGGCCCAGCGCCTGGTCACCAACGGGGAATACCTGGACTTTATGGCCGATGGTGGTTACCACAACCCCTTGTTGTGGCTATCGGATGGCTGGGCCTGGCGCCAGCAACAGCAGGTGGAGCAGCCGCTGTACTGGCAGCAGGCCGATGGTCAATGGCAGCACTACACACTGGCAGGCCTGCAGCCCATAGCGCTGACGGAACCGGTGTGCCACATCAGCTATTACGAAGCGGACGCCTTCGCACAATGGAGTGGGAAACGACTGCCCACAGAAGCGGAATGGGAAACCGCAGCCGGTTCCCTTCCCGTGGCCGGTGATTTTCTGGATCTGACCCGCCTGCACCCGGCCCCGGCACCCGCCGGAGACGGCCTGCAGCAACTTTACGGCACCTGCTGGCAATGGACCCGCAGCGCCTACAGCCCCTACCCCGGTTTCAAACCGGCCGCCGGTGCCGTGGGGGAATACAACGGCAAGTTCATGTGCAATCAGCTGGTGTTGAAAGGTGGCTCCTGTGTCACACCCCGGGGGCATGTCCGACCCAGCTACCGCAATTTTTTCCCCGCCCACGCCCAGTGGCAATTCACCGGCATAAGGATGGCCGACGATGCCTAACCAAGACACCAACACCGCCCTGGCGCTGATTGATGAAAGCCTGCCCCAGGACCAGGAATTTCTGCAGGACGTGTTGCACGGCCTGAGCCAACCCCGCAAGAGCCTGCCGTGCAAATACTTCTATGATGAGCAGGGCTCGCAGCTGTTCGAAGCCATCTGCGACACGCCAGAGTACTACATCACCCGCACAGAGCTGGGCATTCTCACCACCAACATGCAATCCATCGCCGCCCAGGTGGGGGCGGGCTGCGACATCCTGGAGTTCGGCTCCGGGGCCGGTATCAAAATACGGCTGTTGCTGGCGGGTCTGCAGCAACCCCGCAGCTACATTCCCATCGACATATCCATGGAAATCCTGGCGCAATCCGCCCGCCAGCTGTCGGCCGAGTTCCCCCAGGTTCATGTGCATCCTATTGTGGGCGACTATCACAAAGACATCGAACTGCCCGCTGCCTTTCGCCAGCCCGGCCAGCAGCGCAAGCTGGTGTTCTTTCCCGGTTCCACCATCAGCAATTTTACGCCACAGGAAGCCGGAGCGTTCTTGCAGCGCATCCGCGCCCTGCTGGCACCGGGGGATGGCCTGCTGATCGGGGTGGATTGCGTCAAGCCCACCCCCATCCTGAACGCCGCCTATAACGACGCAGCCGGTTACACCGCCGCCTTTAACCTGAATCTGCTGCAGCGCATTCAAGACACCTTTGCCACCAACCTGCGACCCCAGCACTTTTTTCACCATGCGTTTTTCAATGCTGAAGAGTCCCGCATTGAAATGCATCTGGTGAGCAAACGGGATCAGTTGATCGACATTGAGGGCAGGTGTTTCAGGTTCAGGAAGGGAGAAACCATCCACACGGAGAATTCCTACAAATACAGCGTGCCCGGGTTTGTCGCCATGGCCAGACAGGCCGGCTTCCACCCGACAGACCTGTGGCAGGACCCGCAACAACACTTCAGCCTGCATTACCTGACCGCCGGCTGATGCCATGTACAGCGCCACAACATAAGCCACAACGACAGGCCACAAAAAGGAAAGCCCGCTTACCAGACCGGATTAACATCCGGAATGATAAGCGGGCTCCCGCCTCCCAAGCTCTTATACTATAGACAAATCCGGCTCAGACTGCGATATAGCGTCGCACCACATCTTCTTCCATATCCTTGCCCAGACCGGACAGCACCACTTCACCCCGGTCCATTACCGCGTAATTGTCGGCCAGCTCACGGGCGAAGTCGAAGTACTGTTCCACCAACAGGATGGCCATCTCACCCCGGTCCCGCAGCAGGGAGATCACCTTTTGGATATCCTTGATGATGGAGGGTTGAATGCCTTCGGTGGGTTCATCCAGAATCAGCAGTTTGGGTTTGGTCACCAGCGCCCGGGCAATGGCCAGTTGTTGCTGCTGACCGCCGGACAGGTCACCACCGCGGCGCTTCAGCATCTGGTACAGCACCGGAAACAGCTCGTAAATTTCATCGGAAATTTTGCGCTGGTTACGGGGCAGCACCGAGAAGCCCGTTTTCAGGTTCTCCAGCACCGTCAGCTGGGAAAACACATCACGCCCCTGGGGGACATAGGCAATGCCATTCTTGGCCCGCTCAAACGGCGCCTGCTTGCTGATGTCCTGGCCATCCCACAGGATCTGGCCGCTTTTGATGGGGTGCTGCCCGGCCACCGCGCGCATGAGGGAGGTTTTGCCCACCCCGTTGCGCCCCATGACACAGGCCACCTGCCCTTTGTCTGCTTCGAAACTGACTTTTTTCAGCGCCTGGCTGGCGCCGTAATACAGATCGATGTTCTCTATTCTTAGCATATTGAATCTCTCTGCTCAGCGCCCCAGATACACTTCGATCACCTGCTCGTTGGCCTGCACCTGTTCCAGGGTGCCCTCCGCCAGCACATGACCTTCGTGCAAAACCGTCACCGGGCACGCCAGCGCCTTGATGAATTCCATATCGTGTTCCACCACCACCACCGAGCGTTCGCCGGCGATTTCCTTCAGCAGCTTGGCGGTCAACTCGGTTTCGTGGTCGGTCATGCCCGCGGCAGGTTCGTCCACCAACAGCAGGTCCGGCTCCTGGTTCAACAGCATGCCGATTTCCAGCCACTGCTTTTGACCGTGGGACAGATTGCCGCCGAGCCAATCCCGCTTCTCCGCCAGGCCCACCCGCTTGATCACCTCATCGATGCGCCGATACTGCTCGGCATCCAGTTTATGGAACAAGGCTTTGAACACACCCCGGTTACCGGTCAGGGCCAGCTCCAGGTTTTCAAATACGGTGAGACTCTCGATCACGGTGGGCTTCTGGAACTTGCGACCGATGCCCATGTTGGCAATGTCTGCTTCATCGTGCTTGGTGAGATCCACCATGTCACGAAAGAAAACATCCCCCACATCCGGTTTCAATTTACCGGTGATGATGTCCATCATGGTGGTCTTGCCGGCGCCATTGGGCCCGATGATGGCCCTCAGTTCGCCGGGTTTTACCGTGAACGACAAATCGTTGATTGCCTTGAAGCCGTCAAAGGTTTTGCTGACGCCGTTCAAATACAGGATGTGCTGGGGTATATGTTTGGTCATCAGCTTCATGATGCCACCTCCCCACTTGCACCCGCCTGCAGGGCTTTTTTCTCCGCCCGCTTATCCTTCCATTGCTGCACGATGCCCACCACACCCTGGGGCAGGAACAAGGTGGACACCACGAATAATCCCCCCAGCATGAACAGCCAGATTTCGGGGAACGCTCCGGTGAAGAAAGTTTTGCCGTAGTTCACCAGCACCGCGCCGATGATGGCACCGTAGAGGAAGCCACGGCCACCCACCGCCACCCAGATGATGATCTCGATGGAGTTGATGGGCGAGAACTCACCGGGGTTGATGATGCCCACCTGTGGCACATACAGCGCCCCGGCGACACCGGCCAACATGGCACTGAGTACAAACACGAACAACTTGTAGTGTTCCACCCGGTAACCGATAAAGCGGGTGCGGCTTTCCGCATCGCGAATGGACACCAGCACCCGCCCCAACTTGGAGGACACCACGTAACGACACAACAGATAACCCAGAATCAACGCCACCCCGGAACACACAAACAGTGCCACCTTGGTGGTGTCTTTCTGCAGGCTGAAGCCCAGCAGGTCTTTGAAATCCGTCAGCCCGTTATTGCCGCCAAATCCCATATCGTTGCGGAAGAAGGCCAGCATCAGTGCATAGGTCATGGCCTGGGTGATGATGGAGAGGTACACCCCGGTGACCCGGGAGCGAAACGCCAGCCAGCCGAAGACAAAGGCCAGGATGCCCGGCGCCAGCGCCACCATCACCATGGCAAAGAAAAAGTTGTCAAACCCGTACCAGTACCAGGGCAGTTCCTGCCAGTTGAGAAACACCATGAAGTCCGGCAGCAACGGGTTGCCATAAACACCCCGGTCACCGATCTGGCGCATCATGTACATGCCCATGGCGTAGCCCCCCAGGGCAAAAAAAGCGCCATGCCCCAGGCTGAGAATCCCGCAGTACCCCCAGATCAGGTCCACCGCCAACGCCAGCAGGGCGTAGCACAGGTACTTGCCCAGCAAGCCGATGGTGTAGGAGGAAACATGGAAGAAGGAGTCCTTCGGCACCCACAGGTTCAACACGGGCAGAATGATGATCACCGCCAGGATCAACGCCATCAGGCGCCGTCCGGCCACGTCGTTCATGAGCCAGGCCAATCTGGATTGCGATGTCATGGCTTAACCCTCCACAAAGCGACCCTTGATGGCAAACAGCCCTCGTGGTCGTCGTTGAATGAACAGGATGATGAACACCAGAATCAGGATTTTGGCGAGCACGGCGCCGGCCATGGGTTCCACAAATTTGTTGGCGATGCCCAGGCCCATGGCGGCCACAAAGGTGCCCCACAGATTGCCCACGCCGCCGAACACCACCACCAGGAACGAGTCGATGATGTAGGACTGGCCCAGGTTCGGCCCCACGTTGGTAAGCTGGCTCAATGCCACCCCGGCAATGCCGGCAATGCCGGAGCCCAGGCCGAAGGTCATGGCGTCCACCCAGCCGGTGCGGATGCCCATGGAACTGGCCATGGAGCGGTTCTGAGTCACTGCCCGCATCTGCAAGCCAAAGAAACTTTTCTTCAACAGCAGCATCAGGCCGAACAACACCATCAAGGCGAAGATAATGATGTAGAGCCGGTTGTAGGTCAGTGACAGAAAGCCATTCAGTTCCCAGGAACCACTCATCCAGTCCGGGGTAATCACCGAACGGTTAAGGGGCGAAAACACAGAGCGTACCAGTTGCTGCAGAATCAGGCTGATGCCGAAGGTGGCCAGCAGGGTTTCCAGGGGGCGGCCATATAAATGTCGAATGACGGTGCGCTCAATGATGACCCCCATCAAGCCGGACACCAGGAAAGCCGCCGGCACCGCCACAATCAGGGAAGCACCGATCTGGTTGGGCATGATCAACTGGATCACATAGGTGGTGTAGGCCCCCAGCATGATCATTTCACCGTGGGCCATATTGATGACCCCCATCACGCCAAAGGTAATGGCCAACCCCACGGCCGCCAGCAACAGCACCGACCCCAGGCTGAAGCCAAAGAACAGGTCTTCAACGAATTTGTACCAGGTTTCCATAGCCTTGAGGCCTTTCAAAACCGATGTGGCCTCTTCCCGCACCAGCTCACTGGATTCCACATAACTGCCGTCTTCATTCTGCTGCACCAGTGCGGTCAACATGGCCATGGTGTGCTTGTTGGCGAAACCGTCCATGTCTTTCACCGCCTGGATGCGGTCCACTTCGTTGTCGCTCTGCAGCAGAATCACGGCACGGGCCACTTTCAAGGCCTTCAGTACCGAGTTATCTTTTTCCTTTTTGATGGCCCCCTGCAGCACCTCAAGAAATTCCGGGCTGGGGGTCTTGATCAGGTCGTCTGCGGCTGCCAGCCGGATCTCGGCTTTCTTGCTCAGCAGCTTGTAGCCGGCAATCTGGGTACGCAACTGTTTGCGCAGCCGATTGTTGGTGGAGATTTTTTTCACCTCGCGCTTGCCCACTGCGCCCAGGTCTTCTGCCGTCAGTGCATCCGTAATTTGGTAGCCGGATTCTGCACTGGCGGTAAACACGATTTTGTCATCGGATTTTCGGTAGAACAGATCGCCCGCCAGCATGGCTTCCAGAACCGGCAACACCCGTTCATCGTCCAGTGCCGCAATGGCCTCTACCGCTTTGGCCTTTTTGTTAAAGCTGGATGAGGTCAACTCACTCAGCAGCGATTCCAGGCTGGCACCTGCTTCTGCATCTTCAGCCCACGCCGGCGACGCGTAAAGGCCGCTTAAAAGGCAGCTGAACAGTACCAGCAATACTCCCCAGTATTGTTTTATCATAGTGATTTGCTTCTTTAAAAAAGCCCCGCCAAGTATTGCTGTGCTCAACCGGGCGAGGCTTTTGGTGAATGTGTCTAGATCGTATTAGCGATTAGCGATTAGCGAATCAGTAATTCTGACCTGAACACTTCTTGGTTTCGGTGTTGTAGTTACCGCACATGATCTTGGGATCTTGCCAATCCGCTTCGATCTTGGCGCTTTCCGGCAGGAAGTCAGTCCAGGCGTCTCCGGGCACTTCACCTTCGGTTTGCCATACGGTTTCAAACTGGCCGTCTTCCTGGATCTCACCGATCAGAACCGGCTTGGTCAGGTGATGGTTCGGCAGCATCTTGGCGGTACCACCGGTCAGGTTGGGGGTTTCCAGGCCAATGATGTTTTTCAGCACGTCATCCACTTTGGTGGACTTGCCTTTCTCAACCGCTTTCACCCACAGATTGAAACCGATGTAAGTGGCTTCCATAGGATCGTTGGTGACACGCTTCTTGTCTTTGATGAAGGCATGCCATTTCTTGATGAACTCTTCGTTGACTTCGGAATCCGCACTCATGAAATAGTTCCAGGCAGCCAGGTGGCCCACCAACGGCTTGGTATCAAAGCCGGACAGTTCCTCTTCACCCACCGAGAAGGCAACCACCGGAATGTCTTCGGCGGATACGCCCTGGTTCGCCAATTCCTTGTAGAAAGGCACGTTGGCATCCCCGTTGATGGTGGACACAACTGCGGTTTTCTTGCCAGCGGAACCGAACTTTTTGATGTCGGAGACAATGGTCTGCCAGTCGGAATGACCGAACGGGGTGTAGTTGATCATGATGTCTTTTTCAGCCACGCCTTTCTGCTTCAGGTAAGACTCCAGGATCTTGTTGGTGGTACGGGGATAAACGTAGTCGGTACCGGCCAATACCCAACGCTTTACGCCCACTTCGTTCATCAGGTAATCCACCGCGGGGATCGCCTGCTGGTTCGGCGCAGCACCGGTATAGAATACGTTCTTGGAGGATTCTTCGCCTTCGTACTGAACCGGATAGAACAGGATGCCGTTCAGTTCTTCAATGACGGGCAGTACGGATTTACGGGATACGGAAGTCCAGCAGCCGAAAATAACGTCAACCTTTTCCTTTTCCAGCAGCTCTTTGGCCTTTTCTGCAAACAACGGCCAGTTGGAAGCCGGGTCTACCACAACGGCTTCCAGCTTCTTGCCCAGCAGGCCGCCTTTTTTGTTCTGCTCTTCCACCATCATCAACACGGTGTCTTTGAGCGTGGTTTCACTGATGGCCATGGTGCCGGACAGTGAATGCAATACCCCAACTTTAATGGTGTCTGCAGCCATGGCCACAGAGGACACCAGGGACATGGATGCAGCAACCGCCGCTCCAGTCATTGTTTTTATCCATTTGGACTTGGTTTTCTTCATGGGAACTCCCCCAGTGAGTTTATTGGTTTTTGTGAACGCACACCGGGAAAAGCATTTTCCATGCCACTGGCTCCCCACACCCGAAAGAGGTCACTATTTAACCTGTATTAATGGTTGAGCAACGCAGTCTGAATTCGCAACGGCACCATTATGGATCACCAACAACACGCAGGAACCATAATTGGGCACCAAATGTCGTATCGCACTCAAAAGATCCATTGAAGTGCATTTATGACGACGGACTGATCAGTTACTCCCAATTGCTTTCCACTTTCAAATCCTGAATAAAAAAGGGCGCCGACTGAGGCGCCCCGTTTTAATGCATATCGGCGGGATTTTTGAATTACTTCAGCATGCCGTGCTCACAAATAAACTGCATAATCTCGGGTAATCCCCGCTTTTCTTTCATATTGGCGAATATAAACGGCTTGTCTCCCCGCATTTTTCGGGCATCCCGATCCATCACGTCCAGGGACGCGCCCACCAACGGCGCCAGGTCGATTTTGTTGATCACCAGCAGATCCGATTTGGTGATGCCAGGCCCGCCTTTGCGGGGAATTTTGTCCCCCGCCGATACGTCAATCACATAAATGGTGAGATCCGACAGTTCCGGACTGAAAGTGGCGGCCAGGTTGTCACCCCCGCTTTCGATGATCACCAGATCCAGGTCCGCGTGGCGCTGATTGAGCTCCGCCACCGCCGCCAGGTTCATGGAGGCGTCCTCCCGAATGGCGGTGTGGGGACACCCTCCGGTTTCCACCCCCATGATGCGATCCGGCGACAACGCCTCATTGCGGGTGAGGAATTCGGCGTCCTCCCGGGTGTATATATCATTGGTCACCACGGCAATATTGAAATCATCCCGCATGGCTTCACACAGACGCAGAGTCAATGCGGTCTTGCCGGAGCCCACCGGCCCCCCTATTCCTACTCGAAGGGTTTGTTTGCTCATGTTGTCCTCTATGGTTTTTAAGTAATAGGTTGTCGGCGTGCGCTATCGGCTGTGCCACCAGCGTTCGTTGCACAGCATCAAACCGGAGGCCTGCAGGGCGTCCCGCGCTTTCAGCCGATCCCCCTGGTTGAGAAAGCTCCCCACTTCCAGGGATTGACGGCCATCCTGCAGCTGCAAGCCGATGGCATCCATGGGCGTAGCGGCCGCCAGCACATTAACGTGGGTATCCGGTCGGGGGAACCGCCATTTGCGCACCGGGTAGAACTCCCCTTCTTCCACTTCCACCGCCTCGGCGCCCACCCGAATGACCTGCATGCGATAGGTGGAGCGCGACACCCGCAGCGCCACATAGGTTAACACTGCAATTTCCAGTCCGGCAAAGGGCAACACCATCCAGGCCCCGAAAAATGTCCAGAACAGGGCCACCGACAAGGTCACTCCGGACACCAGCAGCAGGAACAACAGGGTCTGCCGCCGGGTGGCGGAGCGATTGGGCTCCAGGGTAATCAGGGTCTCCGCACCCTGCCGTTGACAGGTCACCACATTGCTCACCTCATTTGTTCTGTGTCATTTGTTCTGTGCAAGGGCTCATGGTTTAATGCGGGCCTGGCCACCCAACCCGTTCGAGAACATGCCTAACGATACCTTAGCACTGGAGCAGTCCTTACTGCAGTATTTGCAGGATGATCACCTGAGCAAGGCGGAATCCCGCGACCTGCGGGCGGCGCTGCAGGCTCACTCCCGGGAGGACCTGAATTTCCTGCGCAACCGGCTGTTTGAACTGGCACGGGACCGTCTTTCTGCATCTTCGGCCCAGGCGTCATCGCAGGGGCAGGACACCAGCCTCGCCATCATCGGCTGGCTGGACCGCTGCAGCAAGGCCATCCAACTGGAGTTGGGTGAGCGCCTGAACGAACATCGGGCCTACTTCTCCCCCGGGGAACAGTGCCTGGAGCAGATTCAGCAGCAACTGGGCAACGCCCGTTCCCGTATTGATATCTGCGTGTTCACCATTTCCGACAACCGCATATCCGATGCCATCCTGGCCGCGCACCAACGCCAGGTTCAGGTTCGCATCATCACCGACAATCACAAGCAACAGGATGCCGGCAGTGACGTGGAATGGTTGCTGCGCGCGGGCATTACCATCCGCTTTGACCGGACCCCGGATCACATGCACCACAAATTCTGCATCGTAGACGGACTCAACCTGATCAACGGCAGTTTTAACTGGACCCGCAGTGCCAGCGAGCGCAACCAGGAAAACATTGTCATCAGCCAGGATGCTGCGCTGGTCCGCCAGTTCCAGAACGAATTTGATGCCCTGTGGGACGCCTTTGCCTAAGTATTCTCATCTGGAATGCCGGGGCACCATGCCTTTTGGTAAGCACCGGACGGCTGCCCGTTGACCAAACGTTCTAACGAAAAAAGTGAGAACTTGGTCTAAAATTCACCTTATCCGCTTATACCGTTTTTTCGCGATCGCGCTGGACGCATAAAAACAAACCTAATTCTTTTCCGGTTGCGTATAACACTCGAACTTCAGGAAGAAGGCTACGCATGCACGAACAGAAAGTTCTAATCGTCGAAGACGAGAATATCGTCGCCATGGATCTCTCCCGCCGGCTGGCCAAACTGGGCTACACGGTCGTGGGCATGGCCTCCTCAGGCAATCGCGCCCTGGAACTGGTGGACACCCGGTCCCCGGACATCATTCTTATGGACATTCATATCCGGGGCACGGCAGACGGCATTGAAGTTGCCGACCAGATCAACGCCCAACACCAGATCCCGGTGATCTTTCTGACCGCCTATTCAGAAGACACCACCCTGGCCCGAGCCAAACAGACCCGCCCCTATGGCTATCTGTTAAAACCCTTTTCCGAACGGGAGCTGCACGTGGCCATCCAGGTTGCCCTGGAGCGACACCGGGAGGACCAGCAGCGCATTCAAAAACAAACCCATCTGCAACGGGCCCTGGATGCCGCCCACATGGGAACCTGGGAAATGACCGCCACAGCGGAGCCGGAGGCTGACACTGGCGCAGGCGCAGGGGCCACCATTTTGAGTTATTCCCCCACCGGCCACCTGACCCGGTTTGACGATTGGCGCCAGTTCATCGGCCATGTGGTAGTCCGGGACCGAAGCCAGGTGAGCCACACCCTGGAACAACTGCAGCAAAACACCAATGCGGAACTGAGCATCGAATTTGAAGCGAACCTGCCGCGCCAGGGCCATCGCTGGTTCAAACTCTGTGGCAAATCGTTCAGCTCCGGGGATCAGCAACGGGTCGTCGGGATACTGCAGGATGTCACCGAACATCATCACTCCGAGACCGCCCTCAAACAGGCCGCCACGGCTTTCACCTGCAGCGCCGACGGTATCGTTGTGCTGGACCAGGACCTGCGCATCCTCAGCGTCAACCAGTCCTTTTGCCGCATCGTTGGCCAACCTTCGGAACAATGCCTGGGGCAGGAGCTGGCGCTCCTGAGCCCGGAAGCCCTCGGCCCGGAGCACAGCGACTCACTGTGGAAAACCTTGCATCAGACCGGCAGCTGGCAGGGTGAAGCCAGCTTCCACCGCCACGACAACCGGCTGCTGCATGTGTTGTTGAACATCGGCAGTGTGCCGGAGCGGCTGAATCAGGAAGCCCAGTACGTGGTCGTGGTCAGTGATGTGACGCCCATGCACCATGAACAGCAGAAGCTGTCCCACATTGCCTATTACGACAGCCTGACCGGATTACCCAATCGCAACCTGTTCCTTGATAGGCTGGAACAATGCATGGCCAAAGCCCGGCGTCAGACCAGCCGCTTTGGGGTGTTGTTTCTCGACCTGGATCATTTCAAGCAGGTCAATGACAGCCTGGGCCATGCCATGGGCGACCGCTTGCTGAAAGCCGTCGCCCAACGGCTCAAGTCCCAGCTGCGTTCCTCCGACACCCTCTGCCGCATCGGCGGTGATGAGTTCATTGTCATTGCAGAAGCCGTGCAGGCAACCGAGGATCTGGAGTTACTGGCCAAAAAAATTCTCAGTCTGTTGAATCATCCTATCCGCCTGGGCAATACGGAAGTGCAAACCGGGGTCAGCATCGGCATCGGTCTGTATCCCGATCACTCCCGCGACCGGGATGAGCTGATCAAAATGGCCGACACCGCCATGTACTCCGCCAAGACCCGGGGCCGTCAGGGTTACGCACTCTATCATTCGGCCATGCACAAGCATGTGGCCCAGCATCTGCATCGTGAGCAGGAACTGCGGCACGCCCTGAACCAGGGTCACCTGACCCTGCACTACCAACCCCAATACCATAGCCGCAACGGTCAGCTGACGGGACTGGAAGCCTTGTTGCGTTGGCAGCACCCAAGCCAGGGACTGCTGTGTGCCAGCGACATCATTCCGCTGGCGGAGAGCAGCAGCCTGATGCAGGAGATCGGCAACTGGGTGATTGAAGAAAGCTGCCGCCAACTGCGGGAGTGGTCTGACCAGGGCTTCCAGCCGCCCCGATTGTCCCTCAATGTGTCAGCCCGCCAGTTGCAGGATCGCAACTTCGCCCACTTGCTCAACCACCATGCTGACCTGCACCAGGTTCCCCTGCAGCGTTTGGCAGTGCAAGTGACAGAGTCCTGCCTGCAGAAATCCGACAGCGGACTGCACAACCTGCGGCGCTTGCACAAACTGGGCTTGAGTATCGCCATTGACGGCTTCGGTTCCGGTTATTTCAGCCTGAGTTCGTTGCATTCATTACCGGTGACACAACTTAACATTGACCGCTGCTTCATTCAGAATCTGGATGCAAGCCCGCGGGATCGAGCCGTGACCAACGCGATCATCGCCATGGCCACACAGTTGGAATTGAACACCGTGGCCGTTGGCATTGAAAATCAGGGCCAGGCCCAGCTCATCACCTGCGCAGGTTGCAGCGAGGTACAGGGCAACTTTTTCTGCCCGCCGCTACCGGCCCGACAGATCATGCAGCGATTAAATACCGCCCCCACGGACACCCACTACAGCGAATGGACCGCGTGACCTGCCATGACACCCGACTTTGACGTAACAGCCAATAAAGATGAAGTGATGCGGTTGGCAGTTGAGGCCTCTCCCAACGGCATGGTGCTGATTGATGTAGAGGGCCGCATTGCGCTGGTGAATACCAGTGTGGAAACCATGTTCGGCTATCACCGCGACGAACTGATCGGTGAACTCATCGAGAAGTTGGTACCCCATCGCTTTCGCAGCCAGCATCCGGAATTGCGCAACCAGTATTTCCACGCACCCAAATCCCGCGCCATGGGACAGGGGCGCGAGCTCTATGCCCTGCATAAAGACGGTACCGAGTTTCCGGTGGAAATCGGCCTGAATCCCATGACCACCAAACGCGGTGTGTTGGTGTTGGCAGCCATCGTGGACATCACCGAACGACTCCGTGCCCAGGAAATGATGCGGCTGGCGGTGGAAGCCGCGCCCAATGGCATGCTGCTGACCGACCAGGAGGGCACTATCATCATGGCCAACTCCATGGCGGAGCTGCAATTCGGTTATACCCGCTCAGAATTGGTGGGGCAGAAAATCACGCTGCTGGTGCCTCACCGGTTCCGACAACGCCACCCGGACCTGCAGCATTCGTACTTTCACAATCCCACGTCACGGGCCATGGGCGAGGGCCGCGACCTTTACGCCCTGCACAAAGACGGTCGGGAATTTCCTGTGGAGATCGGCCTGAACCCCATTAACACCGCCCAGGGCCTGATGATTCTGGCGTCGGTACTGGACATCACGGAACGCAAACGGCAGGAAGAGCAACTGAAATCCGCGCTCAAGGAAAAAGAAGTGATGCTGGCGGAGATTCACCATCGGGTTAAAAACAATCTGCAGATCATTGATAGCCTGATCGCCATGCAGTTGGATAATGTCAGCGATGAGAAAGCCCGCTTTTTGTTGACCGACAGCCAGAACCGCATCAAATCCATGGCGGTGATCCATCAAACCCTGTATCAGTCCCAGGACTTTTCGAAAGTGGATATTTCTCTGGTGATCTCCGGCCTGATCAACAACCTGGCGCACTCCTATGGCATTCCCGGCAATCCCAATGTGCAGGTGCAGGTGGAAACCGATGACATCACCCTGCCCATTGAAAGCAGTATCCCCTTGGGCTTAATCATCAATGAACTGGTTTCCAACGCCTTTAAGCACGCCTTCCCCGATCATCGGGCAGGCGAGATCAGCATCACGTTAAAACGGCTGCCGGAGCACAAAGCCCGACTGGATATCAGCGACAACGGCGTCGGCCTGGAGAGCAACACCGCGAAGGAGGAATCCCTGGGATTGCGGCTGGTGGAAGCCCTCAGCGATCAGTTGGAAGCGGATCTTTCGATTCAGTCCGCCAATCCCACGCGCTTCACGGTGGTGATGCCATTGCCCGATTGATCGTGTACGCGTTCCAGGGCTTGCACTCGAATCCACTCTTCCGGCAGAAACACTTGCTCGCGCCGGGAATCCAGTTGCTGCGTTCTGGTGACCGGGTCCAGGCTATCCATCTGTAACAACTCGTCCCGCTCCTCCAACCAGGCTTGCAGTTTTTCCTGCCACTGCCGGCGTGAATCATCCAGTTGTTGCAAACGCTCTGCCGCCGCCACGCCCACCTGCTCCGAACGCAAGGAGAATACCGCATCCGCATCACCGCCCTGGGCCCTTAACTCCCGGGTGAGTGCAGCCAGAGTCGAAGGCTGTTGCGCACGTTGCAATGCATCCTGCACTTGCGGCGTTAACTGGTATTCCAGATCCGCTAACAGCGCTGCGCGCTCCTGCGGCGAAAGCCGTTCATTCTGCATCACGGCCAGCTGATCCAGGGTATATTGATCATAGGCATCATCCTCACCGAAGAAGGCGTCTATAGCCTGCGGAGACAGGAAACGACCGCGCAATGCCCGTATCTCACTCATCCTGTTGTGCCAGGCGGATGCGTCTGTCCATTCCCATTCGGACTCCGCGCCGGACAACTGACTGAGTGCCTCACCCAGCGTCACATAACGTTCCAGCATCGCGATGGCTTCACTGGCCGCCGGCTCCGGTAATTGTGATCGCAGATACGCCTGTAACCGCAACAACAGTTGCGGCAGTTCTTCTTCACCCAGCGCTGCAAGAAAATAATCAAAGCAATCCCGCAGCCCCCGGTTCACCACCAGATGTCCCTCGTCATCCCAGCGCAATGCCCCATCCGTTTCGGTTCCCTGCAATGAACGGGGCAAGGTATCCTGCACCTGTCTTGGCGCTTTCGCCGGTAGCCTGTCCGGCGCTGCGGCAGAGCCTGCGACAGGCAGGGAGGCTGGCGTTGGCAAAGCGCGCCATTGCGGTGGTGTACCGATACCGCGCACGGAGGTTGCAGGCAGGCTGAAGCCTATAACAATCGCAGCTATCCCAAGTAGCGCAACCGCCACGAGCACCGCAACGCCCACCCGTGCGGGCTGCATCCAAACGTTCGACATGATTGGATGCTATAACCCAAGATTGCGCAGCCGGTTGGCGTGTTGCCGATACACGGTTTTTGGATTGGTGGAAAATACGTAGGCGAGACCAAACAACTGATTGACTTCATCCAGATGATCCATGGGATAGTCATCCCGCAACACCTGACCAAAGTGGGAACTGCAACGGCCCACCAAACCATCGTTCTGCTCATTGAAGGCCAGTTTGGTCAACACCATGGCATAGGAGGAAGGGTCAAAAAAATGAGTCACTCCGGTGTTCACTCCGCTCCAGGAAAACTGCTTTACGCCATTGCTTTCGTAGGCCCCTTCACCGCAGCTCGTCACTGGAACCCCCTGGGGAAAGCGCAGGTTGAAATCCGTGGTGCCGGCAGAGGATAAGGAATTCAAACTGTCCAGCGCGTTTTGCGGCAACGGCTCGCCGGCAGCAAAACCGATCAGCCAGCCCAGTCCTTCCAGCACACTGGTCACCACCGGTTGCAGGGCATCCCCCACCACCGGCAGAGCCAATGCCATCAACCCCAGATCCGCTGCGGCTGAACCCTTCACCGGACTGCCCACGGTGGTCACCGAGGCCACCCGCTGCGGCATCACCGCTGCCACGTAACGCACACTCTGGCCGCCGTGACTGTGGCCGATCAGATTCACTTTTTCGGCACCGGTAATCGCCAGAATGTCCTCCACCTGGGCCAACAGTTGCTCCCCCCGCTGCTCCGACGAATTCAACGCAGAAACCTGGGTCACAAAAACCTGGGCGCCATCCCGCTGCAACGCACGGGGTATGCCATACCAGTAATTGATGCCGGCAATGCTGTCAAACCCGAACATGCCGTGCGCCAACACAATCGGGTAACGGGTCTGGGTATAACCGGCGGCCATGACTGCGGCCGAATAACCGCTCAGCTGGATAGCCAGGATCAGGGCAAGCAAGGACATTAACGCTTTGTTCATGGTGGGACCTGTCTACTGTGAGTAAGTGTGTTTTTTATTTTTCTACTTCTACAGCATGTACAGGCAAAATCTTAGGGGCCTAACCAGACAGCGTATAGACAAAACGCGCTGCGCAAAAGGTCCATGAAAAGTTCAATATGTTATATGAATATGCCTGATTTTAAATTTGATGGCGATGCAGGTATCATTCACAAACAGGATTAGTCGATTCACCACTCATCAAACCCAGCGCAGTAGAGACATGCTTTCTCAATTACGATTCGCGACGGAACTCAACACACTCCTGCACACCCTGAGTGACACATCGGACCTGTTGATCATTCAGGATCTGGACGGGGTATGCATGCCCCTGGTGCGGGACCCGTTAACCCGTGCCCTGCCCCGCCGCTACATCGAAGCCGCAGCCCTGATGCAGCCGGAGTTCTTCGTGCTGACCAACGGTGAACACATCGGCCGGCGCGGTGTGAACACTCTGGTGGATCAGGCACTGCAGGAGCGTCAGGCGCAGCATCAGGCCTATCTGCCCGGGCTGGCTGCCGGTGGGGTTCAGTGGCAGGATGCAGCTGGCAACGTCAGTCACCCCGGAGTCACCCCGGAGGAACTGGCGTTTCTGGCGGCGGTGCCCGAGGTAATGCGCAAAGCGTTGTCAGACTGGATGCGTCGGCCACCGTTGGCACTGAGTTCAGAGGCAATCGAGTCCGTGCTGGCGGTGGTGATCCTGGACAACCCGGTGTCCCCCACCATCAACATCAATGGATTTCACGCGCTGTTGCAGCAACACGCGCTGGGCGTGAGCGGGCTCATCGAATTGCAACGCACGGTTCAGAGTATTCTGCTTGAACTGTTAGAACAGGCAGAGAAGCAAGGCCTGGTGGATTCATTCTTCATTCACTACGCGCCCAACCTGGGCACCGGCCCACAAGGGGAACGCATTAAATGGGCAACCGATGCAGACTCCGGCACCACCGATTTTCAATTTATGCTGCAAGGGGCAGTGAAAGAAGTGGGCGTCCTGGTGATCCTCAATCGTTACTACCAGCAGCGCACCGGCACCTATCCCCTGGGTGAATGTTTTAACGCCCGGCAGGCACCCCGCGACCCGCAGGCGTTGTTACAACTGGCCCAGGACCATTTCGATCCGGATCAGATGCCCCGCATCATCGGTGTGGGCGATACCGTCACCTCGCAACCGGACCCACAACACAACGGGCACTGGTTGCGGGGTGGCAGTGATCGCGGCTTCTTAAGTCTGGTGCAGGCGCTGGGAACCCGTTTTCACAGGGACAACGCTGTGCTCTTTGTGGACAGCAGTGGTGGCGAGTTGAAGCGCCCCAGCATTCAGGTGCCCCTGTTGCAACAACAGCCTTGGCAGGCGATGGCCGGCATCAGCGACCAGGACGACCCCTTGCACCTGAATGTGGTGTTTCCCGACGGGCACCAACAGTACGTGGACTTTTACTGCAGATTGGCGCAAGCCCGTCATGCCCGCCGCGGTTAGCGCTTAAAGCCCCAGCTCCGAAAGCCCGGGATGATCCTCCGGCCGGGGCCCATGCTCCCAGTGAAACAGTCGCTCTGTGGCCGCGATGGGCAGGTCATTGATGCTGGCGTGACGCACCTGCATCAACCCTTCGGCACTGAACTCCCAGTTCTCATTGCCGTAACTGCGATACCATTGTCCTTTCTCGTCATGCCATTCGTAGGCGAAACGCACAGCGATGCGATTCTCCGTGAAAGCCCAGAGTTCCTTGATCAGACGATACTCCAGCTCCCGCGCCCATTTACGTTTGAGAAAGGCCGCGATCTGCTCGCGACCGACGGGAAACTCACTGCGATTGCGCCAGCGGCTGTCCGGCGTGTAGGCCAGGGCGACCTTGTCCGGGTCACGACCGTTCCAGGCGTTCTCCGCCATGCGCACCTTCTGGCGGGCGGTTTCTTCCGTGAAAGGGGGAAACGGTGGACGGGGTTGTACTGCATGACTCATGATACGACCTCACTCATGACGGCTTGTGAATGACGGCATTTATAACTTCACCATCAGTTTACCCATATTGCCCCCGGTAAAGAGCAAATTGATGCCTTCAATGGCGCTTTCCAGACCTTCGATGGTGTGGGCTTTGTACTTGATCTGCCCTTTCATCAGATAGGCGGAAACTGCTTGCACCAGCTCTTCCATTTTGTCCCAATGATCCGGCATGGTGAAGCCCTGGATGGTCAATCGCTTTTTGATGACCCGCAGCCAACTGGGCCCCGGTGCCGGCTGCAGACTGCTGTAATCGGCAATCAGGCCACAGACCACCACCCGGCCAAAGGTATTCATCCGTTCGAATGCCAGCAACTGTACCGGGCCACCGGTATTTTCAAAGAACACATCGATGCCGTTGGGCGTGGCCTGCGCCAGCGCCTGGGCCAGGTTGGCGCTGTGGTAGTTGATGGCATGATCGAACCCCAACTCCTGCTGCAGCCACTGGCACTTTTCATCGCTGCCGGCACAGCCCACCACCCGCAGCCCTTCGGCTTTGGCGATCTGACCCACCATCACCCCCACCGACCCGGCCGCTCCGGTCACAAACAGGGTTTCGCCGGCTTTGGGTCTGCCCACCTTCATCAATCCCTGATAAGCCGTCATGCCCGGCAGCGACAACACACACAACACCGCCTCATCGCTGACGCTGTCGGGCACCAACTGCATGCCGCGACCGTCACTGACTATGTACTCCGCCCAGCCGGTCAATCCCATCACCCGTGCGCCCACCGGGAACCGCTCATTGAGGGAGCCCACCACTTCCCCCACGCCACTGGAGCGCATGGTCTCACCCAGCTCCACCGGGGGGATATAGCTGTCCCGGTCTTCGGACATCCAGCCTTTCATGGCCGGGTCCAGGGACATGGCGGTTTGTTTGATGAGGATCTCACCGTCGTTCAGTTCCGGGGTTTCCTCAGTCACTACCTGAAAGACATCCGGGGTGATCTGTAAACCAGGCCGTTTCACCAGTTTTACGGCTTTATAGTGCATCGGTTTTCCCTCCCATGCTGACGTTTGGTGACCACCATCATACCCTGATCTGGCGTCGCCGCCTGTAGCAAAACAGACAATCACCCCGGGCAGATGGCAAACACGCCACCCCGAGCCCTCGAACTCGGATCGTTTAGCGCAATAAATTCAGCTGTTTACGACATGGCCCTGCTTGGATCAATTCCTGCAATCACATGGGTTCTACTGCCAGAAGGAAACATCAGCATGTCGTATTTCAGCGAGATCAGCCCGCTCCAGGCCCAGTCACTCATCATGACCGACAACCCGCTTATCATCGATGTCAGGGACCCCCATTCCTACAAGGAACAGCACATTGATGGTGCCATGCGCGGGCACGAGCAGCTCACCGAGCACCTGATCAACAGCGGGCAGTTCGAACGGCCGGTGCTGGTGTACTGCTACCATGGCAACAGCAGCAAGGATATGGCCGCGATTCTCGGTCGGGCCGGTTTTAAGCGCTGTTACAGCCTGCAGGGTGGATTCACTGCCTGGAAAAAACTCAGCGGCAGCGGTGACGCGTCGCTGATTCAGGCGGCACGCAGTGGCGATCTGACGATGGTACGCCAGTTACTGCAATCCGGCACCAACCTGGAAGCCTGTGACGGCTCCGGCAATACCGCCTTGTGGGCTGCCTGTTACGGTGACCACCTGACCCTCATGCACGAATTGCTGGAAGCCGGCGCCAATATCGACCATCAGAATCCGGACGGTGTCAGCGTGCTGATGTACGCCGCGTCAGCGGGAAAAACCGACGCAGTGGAATTGCTGGTGGAAGCCGGTGCCGCGCTGGACCTCACCAATCATGACGACTACAGCGCACTGGATCTGGCGTCCAACCTTGAGATTCTGCGCTACCTGAAAAGCCAGTCCGCCACCGCATGATGCCCACAGACGCAGAATCCGCAGAAGAGGAAAGAGGAGACCCGCCCATGAGTAACGGCAAAATCGGCATTTTCTTTGGAACAGAAACCGGAACCACCCGCCTGATCGCCAAGAAAATCCACAAATTGCTGGGGGCGGATCTGGCGGACAAACCTGTCAACGTTAACCGTATACAGGCCGCAGACCTGTTGCAGTATGACGCGTTGATCCTGGGCACTCCCAGTTATGGCGTCGGGGATATTCCCGGTCTCAGTGCCGGTTGCCTGGAACGCAACTGGGAAGAGTTTCTCGCGCAATTCGGCCAACCGGATCTGACGGGAAAACGGATCGCTTTTTTCGGGCTGGGCGCCCAGGAACGTTATGCTGACCGCTTTGCCAGCTCCCTCATGGCACTGTACACCCTCTTCAAAAATCTGGGTGCCGATATGGTGGGTGACTGGAGTACCGACGGCTACACGTTTGAGCACTCGGCCTCAGTGGTAGAGGGTCGCTTCGTCGGCCTGGTGATTGATCAACGCACCCAGGGGATGCACACGGAAGAACGCCTGCGGACCTGGGTGGAACAGGTCAAGCCGTTGCTGCTGGAAACACTCACCTCGTCACAGGCAGCGGACAACCTGCAGGGCGCAACGGCCTGAAGGCATAACCGGAATACCCCTTATCAGAATTTGTGATCAGCAGCGGTAAAACAAAGGGGTGGCCCGGCTGGATCGGCAACTATACTTCTCCCACTGACCCTGTACCGGGATCCACGTTAAGGAGAACAGCATGCCGGTGGAAGATGTAATCAAACGGATTTATGAGCTGCCCAGCATTCCCCATGTTGTGCAGGAGCTGATCGCCAATTTCAGCAGCCACACCGCCAACGCCGAGAGCATATCCCGCAGCATCCAGAGTGATCCGGCCATTGCCGCCAAGGTGTTGCGGCTTGCCAATTCAGTGCGTTATGGCGCCGGGCGCAAGGTGGCTTCCCTGGATTCAGCGGTGATTATGCTGGGGAGCGATGCCTTGCGTACACTGGTCATCGCCTCTGGCGTTACCAGCGCGGTGAAAAACATTCCCGGGCTGGACATGCGCGGATTCTGGCACGACAGTTTCATGGTGGCCAATCTGAGCAAACTGATCGCCCGCAATGCCAGCGGTTGCGACCCCGAGATTGCCTTCACCTGCGGCATGTTGCACAAGATCGGACTACCGTTGATGTATCTGGTGCAAACGGACACCATGAAAACCATTGAGTCCATGGTGGCAAACGGCAACAGCCAGATCAATGCGGAAAACGCCAAGCTGGGGTACAACCACAATCATGTAGGCGCGCGCCTGGCAGAATCCTGGAAATTTCCGGAAATCATCACCACTGCGCTGCGCCATCAGGAAGCCCCGCTGCAGGCATCCCCCTTTACGCCCTATGCTGCGATCATCGCCCTGGCGCACAACATCCTGCAGCGTCTGGACGACGACATTGATCCCAAAACCATCGTATCCGAGCTGCCGGACCAGCTCACCTCAGCATTGGCGCTGAACAGTTTCAAACTGTTTGAACAACTGGAACAGCTGGCTCAGACCGAAGACGATATTGATGAGATGCTGGCGGCCTGATCTTGAATCGTCAGGGCCCCACTCAGGGGCCCTGTTTAAACGTCACGGCGACCGCGTTCACGCCAACGCGGTCACCACAGCCACCCTATTTTTGGCTCTTATAGGGTTTGGGAGGTGTAGCTGTCTCCTGGTCGGTGAGTGTCTTCAGGTAAGCGACGAGGGCAGCCTCCTGATCCGGGGACATGCCCAGTGCGCCCACCAGCAACGGGGTGGCAACCGTCTGGGGCCACTCCGGTTCCGGCCAGCAGTCAAACGCCAAAGCATCCTTTTCTGAAAAAGGTCCGGGATAGGGTATGACCGACTCGCAGAACGGCTTGGATTTACCCGTATTGTAAAAGTGCACAATACTCTCCAGGCTTTTGAACCAGCCATTGTGGCCATAGGCTTTGGTAAACCCCTTGCCCTTGCGTTTATCCACGTTGCGCAATGTGGGCGTTCTGAAGCCGCCCACATCCACCAACGGACTTTGTTCAGCGTGGCCGGCGATGCCGGGGTCGGGGTCTGCGGGCAGCAACGGATTCACAGGAATTCCGATATTGTGGTAGGCATCGTCAGTGTAACGCTCAAAGACACCGGTCCCATCCGGACTGCTGGATTCGCTCAGGTGGCAGAAAGAGCAGTTGGTGGTGGGCAGATCAGTACGCGGAGGCTGTCGACCGGGAATGGGCGGGAAATTGGTATTGTAGAACAGATCATGCCCAAGGTTTTCCTGATCAGTGAGGCCAACCAGCGGGAAACGCCCCGGTGACGTCAGGTAGTCTGCATGCTTGCACACAGCGGCATCGTAATACTCTGCATACTCGGCATCAAAACAGGCCAATTCCTGACGCAACGCCACATCCCGCCTGGAACTGAACGAGTTCAGGTCAGCAGAGCTCTGCCAGGCCCCAATCGCCAGCATCATCCGCTTGAAGCTGATGTCGAATTTGGTTTCAGAGCTCACATCCGCCCCTACAATCGAAACTTCGTCCTCGCTGCAGTCAATGGTTTCCCCCCAGGCAATTTCATACAGCTCCGCATATTTGGCATTGGCCACATGCTCACAGACCGCCTGACGCTCAATGTTCTGCTCAACGGGATTCGGCATCGGGTTTAGCGCCTGGTCTGAGGTGCCACCGAAGTAGATCGCATAGTTCCAAATAGGATTACCCGGGTCCGCTCCCTGAAACACCTCCACTCCGATGTGCTTGGTTGCACCGGGCAGTACCGGACTGTCAGCACCCTCTGCACGGCCATTCCAGAAATTGCCGCCACAATATCCCGCGCCGGTTGGAAAACCTCCTATGCGAACACCCCCCAAACCACACTCATGAAAAGGCGGCACCAGGCTGGCGTATGCATTGGTTGGCGGCTTTAATGCACCGGTAGTGTGCGGGTCGGCACCGGTAATCGCAACCTGATGCAGGTTTACCCCCGAAATGCTGCCGGTACCACCGGTATCGGGATCATGACAGGTCGCACAGGCCATCCGGCTGGGCCTGGAGATCTTGTCGAAGAAAATGTACTTCCCCAGCAGCTTCAATTCGAAGTCCACTTCGGAAGAACTGAGTTCAGAGTAGGTTGTGGTGGAAGTAAGTGATGCGATAAGTAAAAAATTCAAGACAGAAATGGTGCGACGTAACGAGTGTTTTCTCAACATCTCGATTACTCCTCTATGATATATCCCCATTTGGGCAGAATTACCCACGCAACACTTAGCAGATGCTGTACCAAAAACTAAATTTGTTGTTTTTTCAGAAGCCTATTCCGCGCAGAAAAAAATTTCAGCGCACGGTTGTCAAAAGATTCGACGCCAGCACAGAAAAACCTGAACGAACCTTAATCAAAATATTGGTCGTGCATCGCCTGGTTCACACGCGCGGGCAATTACGCACGCCATAGACAAGATGGGATATCAAAAGCAAAGGAATATCATTTACGTTATTACGAACGAAACAGCCGACTGTACTGCCGCTCGTGTTGCATGCTCGCCAGGACCACACCCGGCAGTGAGCACCCAATATCCTCGTCTTGCACCGTCATGGATTGTTGCAGCAAATCCGGAAGGAGCGGTGCAATGTGATGGAAAATTCTTTGCCCGGCGGTCTGCCCCATGGGGAAGGTTTTCAGCGCGGCGGCAATCTGATTCTCCAACCAGCTCCAGGCCAAACCAATGGCGGCCGCGTCCAGTGGGATCTTTTTCTCCGTGGCCGCCATGGCAAAGGCCGTCAGGTAGCTGGTGCCTGGTTCCGACCAGAGTGCCGCGCGTGCATAATCCAGGTCGCGCATCAGGCGCAGCAACGCAGCCCCCATCTGGGTGTCTTCCAGGTGCAGCTCTTTGGTTTCCCGCAGCGCCAGCGCGTATTGATTCCAGTACCGGACCTGCTCCAGATCCTGCATCTGCCAGGCTTGCTGCAACTTACGCAGCAACGGCCACTCCTGATTCACAAAGGCCGAACCAATGATGCCTTCCAGCCACCGGGCATAGTCGGCTTCCCCTTGCAACCAACCCTGCTCGATGGCGGTTTCGGTGCCCTGGGACCAGGAAAAGCCGCCGATGGGAAGGGAAGGACTGGTGAGCTGCAACAGCTGCAGCAATTGCAGCTGATCAATGTTCATGGTGGTGATGGCCAGGTTCGTGATCATGGCCGTGAGCATGGCCATCACCATGGGAATGGGAATGGCCACCGGCGTAGGCGCCGTCTTCCGGCTCGAACGGTGCATCCTCCACGGTCACCGTCAGACCCAGGCCAATCACCATGGCATCCAACACATGATCGTGCTGGTACCGCAACCAGCCGTCGCCAATCTGCAGGGGCACATGACGGTTACCCAGATGGTACGCCGCCCGCATCACCAAGTGGGCATTGTCGCTGGACACGGTGCTGACGGTTTCATCTGCCGCTTTCACTTCTATCACCCGGCCGCTCTCATCCAGGAGTCTGGTGCCGTCCCGCAGGATATGGCCGCGGGGCAGCATAAAGCCCAGTGGCTCACCGTTTTCTGCCGCGGTCTTCAGGCGGCTTTTCTTACGCTCATCAAACGGCAGGCGCACGGTTAATTGGGCTGGTGTAGAGGTTGGTGTAGAGGCCGCTGCATCGGCGGCAAATTCACATACTTTAATCATGTTGTCGTTTTACTCTGGTGTAAGGGAAGCGGGGTGGAGAACCGGGAATCGCTACAAGCACATCCCTGTGCGCTCGACAGCGGCCGTCCATGGCCGCTGACGTTCCCGATTCTCCACCCCGCTTCCCCTGATCTATCGTGCCACTTTCTTTACAACAAAGCGTCACTAAAACAAAAAATACCGCTGCGCCAACGGCAATTCCTTAGCCGGCTCACAGGTCAGCAGCACACCGTCAGCGCGCACTTCATAGGTCTGCGCATCCACCGTGATATTGGGTTGGTAATCGTTCAGAATCAGACTGCTCTTCTGCACCGAGCGACAACCCTGCACTGCCACCAGTTTGCGCTGCAACCCCAGACGGGTACCGATATCATTATCCAGCGCAGCCTGTGATACAAAGGTCAAATTCGTATCCAGCACCGAACGGCCAAAGGCACCGAACATCATACGATAGTGCACCGGTTGAGGCGTGGGAATTGAGGCATTGGGGTCCCCCATGGGTGCCGCCGCAATGGCACCGCCCTTGATGATCAGGGACGGTTTCACCCCGAAAAATGCGGGTTTCCACAACACCAGATCCGCCCATTTGCCCACTTCCACTGATCCCACCTCATGGGCAATACCATGGGTGATGGCCGGGTTGATGGTGTACTTGGCGATGTAACGTTTGGCACGGAAGTTATCGTGGCGATCACTGTCCGGGTCCAAAGGCCCCCGCTGTACTTTCATCTTGTGCGCGGTCTGCCAGGTGCGACACACCACTTCCCCCACCCGCCCCATGGCCTGGGAGTCGGAGGAAATCATGGCGAAGGCGCCCAAGTCATGGAGGATGTCTTCGGCCGCGATGGTTTCGCGGCGAATGCGGGAATCCGCAAAGGCCACGTCTTCAGGTATGCCGGAATCCAAATGATGACACACCATCAACATGTCCAGGTGTTCGTCGATGGTATTCACCGTGTAGGGACGGGTGGGGTTGGTGGAGGACGGCAACACGTTGTCCTCACCACACACCTTGATGATATCCGGCGCGTGACCACCGCCAGCGCCTTCCGTGTGATAGGTGTGAATGGTGCGGCCTTTGAACGCCGCGACGGTGTCTTCCACAAAACCGGATTCGTTCAGGGTATCCGTGTGAATGGCCACCTGCACATCGTACTTTTCCGCCACGTCCAGGCAGTTGTCGATGGCCGCAGGCGTGGTACCCCAGTCTTCGTGCAACTTCAAACCCAGGGCACCGGCCACCACCTGCTCTTCCAATGGACCCGGCAACGACGCATTGCCCTTGCCCAGGAACCCCAGGTTCATGGGCAGGCCTTCTGCGGCTTTCAGCATTTGTTCAATGTGCCAGGCGCCTGGAGTACAGGTGGTGGCATTGGTGCCGGTGGCAGGGCCGGTGCCACCACCAATCATGGTGGTGACGCCGGACATCAGCGCTTCTTCGATTTGTTGCGGACAGATGAAGTGAATGTGGGCGTCGATACCTCCGGCCGTGAGAATCTGGCCCTCACCGGCGATCACTTCCGTGCCCGGTCCCACCACGATGGTGACACCCTGCTGCACATCCGGGTTACCGGCCTTGCCGATGGCCACGATGCGCCCATCCTTGATGCCCACATCCGCTTTGACAATCCCCCAGTAATCCAGGATCACCGCGTTGGTGATCACGGTGTCCACCGACTCACTGCGCAGGCGCTGGGATTGCCCCATACCATCACGAATGACTTTGCCACCGCCGAATTTCACTTCATCGCCATAAATGGCGTAATCCTTTTCCACTTCAATAAAGAGTTCGGTGTCGCCCAGGCGCAACCGATCCCCCACCGTGGGGCCAAACATTTCGCCATAGGCACGTCGATCAATCTTCGCCATTACAGTTTCCCCATCACCATGCCACGGAAGCCATACACGGTTTTATCACCGGCGTATTGCACCAACGTCACCTCCCGGCTTTGCCCCGGTTCAAAGCGCACGGCTGTGCCGGCGGCAATGTCCAGGCGATAGCCCCGGGTTTTTTCCCGGTCGAAATCCAGCGCGCCATTGGTTTCATAAAAATGGTAGTGGGAACCCACCTGGATGGGACGGTCGCCGGTGTTGGCAACGGTCACCGTAACAGTGGGCAGCCCGGCGTTCAGCTCCAGCTCGCCCGGCTCGGTAATCAGTTCACCTGGAATCATGGATCGGCTCCTTAAACTCTGGCTCGTTATACTCTGGTGTCTTCAGACAATCGGGTCGTGTACGGTGACCAGTTTGGTTCCGTCGGGAAAAGTGGCTTCCACCTGCACGTCATGTATCATCTCGGCCACCCCTTCCATCACATCGTCGCGGGTGAGCAGGGTGCGGCCGTAATCCATCAGCTCCGCCACGGTTTTACCGTCCCGCGCCCCTTCAATGATTTCAAAGGAAATCAGCGCCACTGCTTCCGGATAATTGAGTTTCAGGCCGCGGGCTTTACGCCGCTCCGCCAGTTGCGCCGCACTGAACAGCAGCAGCTTGTCTTTTTCCCGTGGTGTCAGTTCCATGTTCTATTCCCGTGTCAGTTCGATCAGGTAAACCAGATACGAGGCGCCACCGCCTCGGCCTGTAACATTGTGCGACGCAGCAGGTGCCAGGCCGCAAAAAACGCTTTCTTGATCGGCTCCGCCTGCCCGGCCTGGGCCCGCAGAATCAGCAGCTGGGGCAGCTGCGTCACCTCGATCTCAAATCTATCATTGCGGTGTTGCTCACACAGATCCCGCAACGCCTGCTCGGCGGCCTGGTCCTGCAAGGTACACACCATGGTGGCCAGGGCCGGCCGGCCGTTCAAACCCCAGCGCTCCGCCAGCAGGGCGCAGCCACCGTCAAAGCGGCTCTTCTCCAACAGTATGGGGCGGTTTTCCAGGGTCACCTCAAAATGCTGCTGCAGCGAACCGGCCACAAACAGCTCAGCAGAGGCGGGCCGGCCCAGGCAGGTGATCTCCCAGCCGATAAAGCGGGCGCCTGGTTGCAAATGGATGCGGGTGCGATTGATGGCCCGGGCATCATTGAAGACGATGTTCTCCTGGGGCAGCCACTCCCCAAACCCGCCACTGGCCACGGTCATCGTCACCTGCTGGGTTTGCAGCAGGCGCTGGCGGTTGGAACAGTAGACCCTTCCGGCGGAAGGTGTCGTCACCAGAGCGTGGGCAGCGGTGCCAACAGCAGTATCAATGGTCAGGCTGTCGCCGGCCACAATGCCACCCGGCGGATGCAGGATATAAGCGTGGGCCTGGCCCTGGGGTTCGGGATAAAAGGGGCGCTGCACCCGCAGGGGCCCATCGTGCCGGTTGCGGACCAGGGCGGTACGGGGCCCCCGCCGCTCAAATTCCAGGGAAAGGGTTGCTGACCACCCGGCCTGAACCGGGGTCGCAATGGCATTCATGCAATAGGCCTCTGCTGACTGGATTGTGCTTCTGCACTGGATTAGCGTTCAAGATAACGTTCTGTATTGTGTTGCTTTATATATAGGAGTGGGCTTTGAAAAGCAAAATCCATTCCCCCTGATGCAGCCGCTCCGGCTTGGTTCCCCTCTGATTATCCACCAACCAGATCCTTCATATGGTGCACCACGCACCATCATGCATCAAGCACCGCTCTGCCCCTAGCGCTTCATGCGTTTGCGAATGCTGGCCGGGCTGAAGTAACCGTCCGGCGGCGGCTCGCTGTAAAACCGGGTGCCCTCTCCGGCACTGCACTGCATGAAATAGGCCCCTTCCTTCAGGTCATGATAGGCATCCAGGGAGGAAAACATCCCCGGCATCTCTTCGTAATATGCAGAAAAGCGCATGGTGAACCGCCACAGCTCATCATGCTTGTCGTAGATGTCCACCAGCACGATGCTCCAGGTGTCCTCATCAATATAAAACGTGCGCCGCGGGTAAATGTGACGGGCATCGGCCTTGAGCCTGGCCTCCACCACCCAGACCCGGTGCTTCTCAAAACGCATGGCATGGGGTGATAGGTGGTAAGGCGTCAGCGCCTGGGGATCGTCACAGCGGTTGTAACGCATTTTCTGGTTGTTATAGGGAATCAGCATTTCCCGCTTGCCCAACAGGGTCCACTCATAGCGATCCAGGGGCCCGTTGAAGATATCGATTTCATCCGCCACCCGCAGGCCTTCAGAGTTGAACAGGGGGGAGTCATAGCCCAGAGCCGGCGACCGGCGCATCCGGCGCTCGCCAGTAATGTAGATCCACGACTGGCGCGGTCGCTGAATCGGTTGCAGGGTGTCGTGAATCAATAAGCCGCCACCGGCCAACCGGGCGGGCCCCAGGATGTGGGAAAAATAAAACAGGTTGCGCTTGTTCAGCAGGGAGCTTTGCCGATGGGGATTGTAATAGGCCGCATAGGTTTCGATGGTGGTTTCGAGGGAATCCACCAGGGAATTGGGATAAACCGTGTTTTCGAACAAATGCAGTGAGATGAACACCCCTTTCCAGCGGGTCTGGTGATTCCAGATGATTTCATGGGGCGACTTGGGGATCGGGAACGGCGTGCCCGGCCAGGCCACGAGCAACTCGTCGCCGCTGTCGCTGATGCGGGCATCCGCAAGGTTGCGCTCAATATTAGGGTAAGTCCATCGTGGCTGGCGTGCCGTTCGGTGGGTGCTGTACACCGGCATATTGAACGTCTCCGGATGCAGTTCAAACAGTTTTTGCAGACCCGGTGCCAGCCACTCCCGATACGGTTCCATGGTCTCAGCGGTAATGGTGTAGAGCGGTGCCTCTGCGGTGATCCGCTGCATCCATTGCAGGTGCTCCTGGTCACTCAGCTCATCCGCATTCCAGGGGGGAATGGAACCATCCTGATTGCCCGCCCGCTCCGCCCCCACCGGCGTTAGATCCTGACCCAGGGTGGCGGCCTGCACCGGCCAGCTGAGCAGCACACAGAGTATCGCGCCGCAAGAAAACCGCATCATAGAGGTAGTCCTTATTGCTACTGTCCTTGTTGTTCTTTCAATAACACAATCAGGTTTGCGAACAGGGCTTCCCGTTCGATGGGCTTTTTCAGAAACCCTTTCATGCCCACCTCGGTGGCCTGGGCCTCGTAGTCTGACAAGACATGGGCGGTGAGTGCAACGATCAGGGATTCCGGCCGCCCCTTGCGTCGCTCCCAGCTGAGAATACGGCGCGCGGCGGTGATGCCATCCCACTCCGGCATTTCCCAATCCATCAGAATACAATCGTAGCGCTGGCCTTCTTCCACCACCTTCTGATAAGCCTGCAGCCCGTTCTCCACCACATCCACGGTCACCCCGGCTTTTTTCAGCATGCCCTGGATCACCATCTGGTTGACCTTGTTGTCCTCTGCCACCAGCATACGACGGCCCTTCAGCTCGCTGCGAAAATGTTCATCCCGCGCAGAGGGCTCCGCCGCCTCAAAACCGGATAGCCGTGCCTCATCAATACTCTGCAGTTCCACCGTAAACCAAAAGCTGGTGCCACTGCCCTGCTTGCTGCTGACGCCGATTTCACCCCCCATCAGACGACACAAACGCTGGCAGATGGCCAAGCCCAGGCCGGTACCACCATAACGCCGGGAGATGGAACGGTTGGCTTGGGAAAACTGCTTGAACAGCTCGGTCTGCTGATGACTGTCCATGCCGATACCCGTATCCCGCACCACGCCGTACAGAAAACATTTTTCGCCGGTGTTCTTTACCGACAGCCGCACATTCACCGAGCCCTGCTCAGTAAACTTGAGGCCGTTGCCCACCAGATTCATCAGTATCTGGCGCAGACGCTGGGGATCACAGTTCACCAGGGTGGGCACAGACTTTTCAAACGAGATATTGAGCTCCAGGCCTTTCTGCCGGAACAGGGGCTTGAACAGGGTCAGGGCTTCGTTCACCGATTGGCGCAGATCAAACACCGTATTGTCGATCTGCAATTTGCCGGCTTCGATCTTGGAATAATCCAGCACATCATTGATCACCGCCAACAGGGTCTGCCCGGAACTGCGCAGCGCCATCAGGTAATTCTTCTGCTCTTCGTTCAGCGGCGTGTCCGAGAGCAGCTCCACCATGCCCAGCACCCCGTTGATGGGGGTCCGGATCTCATGGCTCATGGTGGCCAGGAACTGGCTCTTGGCACGGTCCGCCGCCTCGGCCGCCTCTTTCTCCTGGCGTTCTTTTTGCCGCGCCGAGGCCTCCCGCAAATCCATCACATAGATGAACGCATAGACCAGCACCAGTAACCCCATCCCGCCCAGGGTCCACTTCTGTTGCGCGGTCGCTTCCCTGCGCTCCAGCTGATACTGCTCCTGCAGCAGGGACAGGATCTGGTCACGATAGATGGAGGCGGTCACCACATAGGCACTGACATTCTGGTAAAACTGGCGCCAGGGTGTGTCCAGGTCCGCCGACTGGATCACCTTGTCATCCAGGGTCTGGGCGGCATCCTGCAACAGGTTCCAGGGCACACTATTGAACGGTGGCTTCTCCGCCAGCGCGGCGTGGTTCTTGAGCAATTGATTGACCCGGATATTGAGGCGGTCGTGCTGCAGCACCAGGCGCTCATAGATCCGCTCCAGGCTGTCCACCCCGTCGGAGGGCACATGGCCAATGCGCAGGTACAGGCTGCCATAGGAGCGGGCCCGCCCCAGGTCCGTGGTCAGGTCGCTGAATTCGTCCAGGGCCAGATAGGTGAGGTTGAGGGAGGCGTCATTGCGGTCACTGAACAACCCGCCCTGGTCCGCCAGCCGGAACTGGATCTGCTGCAGGGTTTCCACCAGGGGCTGGTGTTCACGGAAAGCCACATCCGGGGTGTACAGCTCCGCCCCCAGCACCGGGCGCACCCGGCGAATCTGTTTGATAATGCGGGGATAGGTCAGCTCCATGATGGGATTGTCCTGGCTGAACACCACGTCCTTTTCCAGCAGCATCACCGAATTGAGCAACTCCAGGCGCTGGCGCTCATACTCGGATTCCAACTCCTCGGAGCGGTCATACACCACGATGACGCTCAGGTCCCGCAGCCGCTCCGCCAGGTCCACCATGCCCTGCAACACCCGGATATCGTTAACGCCCTTCAATTTGCGGTCGATGGCAGCAATGCGCTCCTCACCGCCGTAAATCAATTGAATCAACAGCAACAGCAGCGGCACGACCAGAAACAGTGACAACAGGCCAATTCGGGTGGGCAATAAGACTCGGCCGTCCAGACGATACAAATAGAGCATCCTGTAGCTAATTGATTTTAGGGTAATATCTCTTCAAATATAGCGGCTTTACTAACAAATTTCTGCTTTTTTACAGGACAAAAAAAAGCCCCGCCGAGGCACTCGGCAGGGCTTTCCGCGGGGCAGGCCCCTTATTGGGATTTGCTTACCATGTAGTCCACGATGGCCTTGATGTCATCGTCGGAGCAGGCCGCACAGGTGCCGCGGGGGGGCATCATGTTGAGACCATTGATCGCATGGTTGTACAGCGTCTCGTTACCCTGGGCGATTCGAGCAGTCCAGGCTGCGGCGTCTCCGGTCTTGGGGGCACCGGCCGCACCCGTACCATGACAGGCGGCACAGGTGGTGTTGTACAGGTCTTCCGGGGTTTTCTTGGCTTCTGCACCGGCATCGGCCACCACCGCAGCGGAACCGCAGTCTTCACCCTGCAGGCAGACTTTGGCGGCCGGCTGGGTGCGGGCATCAATCTTGGCAGGGCTTAAAATGGAACGGGTTCCGATGGGTTCATCGCTGCCGGATTGGTCCACCAATTTCGAGGCCAAGGCCTGGCCAGACATCCCCAAACTCAAAAATACTGCCAAAGAAACAATGGCTTGCTTCATTTTGCCCATCTTATCGTGTCCTCTCTACAGAATGCTTCGCGACGCTTCAGCCCCGCTCGAAACGGTTACAAATCATGGAAGGCCGCAAGTATACCGTTAGTTACCCCTAAAACGGAATCATTGTAAGGGCATTGTCCAGGAATCGGCGCACGGGCCCTACTTGGGCGGGAAGTTGGCCAGCATTTCCTGCACCACGTCGTTCACCAGATAGTCCCGCTGGGTGGGGTTCATGCTGTCCTTCAGGTTGCGGGTGCCCTTGGCCACCCACACCATTTGCTGGCTGGCGCTATCCACCGCTTCCAATACCAACTGGCCCTCGGTTTTCTGCTTGGCCGGCGGGCTGGTGCTCACACCCACCCCCACATTGCTGGCCACCCCGACCCCGAACCCAAAACTGACCCCGGACTGGTCCACCTTGTGTTCCGCCTGCAGGTAATAATGCATTACAAAATCCGCCTGGGCCGGCTCCACCAGCTGATAGCGGCCGCTCAACTGTTGTTTGATGGCCGCCTCGATGCGGCTGCTGTCCAGGGATTGATAGGTCTGCTTGTCGCTCTGCTGCAGAGCGTAGCGCTGGTAACCGGTGAAGTTGAACTTCGGATCATAATCATAATTGGCTAATTTTTGTGCGCAGCCAGTCAACAACGTGACCGCCACCGCGATCCCAACCCATATCAGTCTGAACATGGTGTCTTTCCTTTCTTTCAGAGGATGAATACTCACCAGCATACTGAATTGATAATCCACTGAAAACACGAATACCGAGCCCGCTGACGAATTTTGCCGGGGTGCATTGAGTTTCGGGGGAATTGCCCTGTATAATGGCGGTCTTGATCAGGCTGAAAGATCAATTTTCTGAACAAAATCAGGGAATTAGCGTCTAAAGCCGGTTCTTTCATCAGATTCTGATGTCGATACGCGCCCGTAGCTCAGCTGGATAGAGTAGGTGGCTTCGAACCACTTGGTCGGGAGTTCGAATCTCTCCGGGCGCGCCATTTTACTGCAACGTTCATTGCAGGCTGCTTTCAAGCTCAGCTTTGATGGGATCTAGGGCGCTTCCTGGAACCGCGTTCACGATAACACGATAAATAGTTCCACTGGCCCTTCTGAACACTCTTCTGCCAACGCCTTGTTTACGGTGATGACCTTAATGCGGCTGCCATTCGCTTTCTCAAGCGGCTGTACCGCACAAGCATAACAATCAAACGCATTCCTTAATGGCAGCAGTGAGAGGTACAGCGTGGTTTGAAGTGATGGCTGAAAGACGGGCAACAAAAGCAGACAGGTCAAAGCAAAAAAAAGGGGTGCATCGACCACCCCTTTTACGCCTTCCCTGGTGTGACTTACGCTGGAGTTACTGACAATCACTCATCGCCGTTATTTTTGATGGCCCGCTCGTCGCGACCGTCCTTGGGTGCCAGCTCCGCTACTTCCATGTAGGGATAAAAGGCCTGCGGTTCAATGGTGGTGGGCACATAAAAGTCGAAGGGGATCATCACCGGCTCTTTGTCACCGTAATCGAAATAACGCTCCACCACCACATGATAGGCCGGTTCCATAACCCCCAGACCATCATCATACAGCACCAGGTCCACGGCCTTCAGTTGGGCGCTGAGCGCTTTCTTTGCGGCGGCTTCGACTTTATCGCGGGCCTGGGACTGCAGCTTTTCGGCGGGCATCAGTTCACGGCTGCTGAGCTTCTGCACGGCGCCGATGGCGGGCCATTGGTAGACCATACCAGCCGGCTTGCCACTTTCCCCCAGGTGCATGATGATGCGGGCATCACCGTCCACCGGCAGTCCACCCAGCACCCGGCTGAAGCGTACGGTTTTCAATTTCTCATAGATCACTGAACCGGTTTTGCCGTCGGAGGCGGACATGTTGAGGCCACCCACATGGGCAATCTGCAACGCCTCGCCCTTCGGTGCCAAACCCATTTCCTGCAGCCAGCGCTGGGACAACTCCACTGCTTCGCCCTCCGATGGCAGATCCGGAGTGGACGCGTCCTCCCGATACTTTTTCAGGCCACCGTTGAACATAAAGTTTCCGGTGAGGCTATCCACTTCGAAGGAGGCAGAAGGATCCGCATCGCTGCTGTAGCCGATGCGATTGGCGCCCAGTTTGAAGGCGTTCTCCTGATTCAGGCGAATCTCATTCAGCTCGGACAGGTGGGCAGCGGTTTTGCTGACCTGGGCCAGATGGGCACGACTGGGTTTGGCCGCATGATAGGTGGCCAGAGGCACCTGGTATTCGCCCATACGTTCCAGCTTGTCCAAGCCTTCCACTTTAGCTGCAGACACCAGGCCGGAGGCTACCATACACAGGGCCGCCGCCAACATTGACAGTTTACGATTGTGTTGATTGTTCATGATTGAAATTCCTTTTCTTAATACTGGTACCAAAGACGAAGACTGGAATGGGTTTCCACCGGATCGCTGACGAACGAGGCATAGGTATCGCCATCCGCGCTGGGATGCATCACTGCTGACCCATGCTCATCGCTACGACCTTTGGCGTTAATGGCATCAAACCAGGATTGCCATACAGCATAACCGTCACGAATACGGGGCCCAAAGTAGTTCGTTATTTTCTGGTCGGTGGATTGCCAGCTGACGGTGTGAAAACCCAACGCCTGATGCAGGCCATCAAACACATCATCACTTTCGCTGGTCCAGTTGGAGTACCAGTCGCTGACTTCAATGGGGCTCGGCACCACGTAGCAGGATTCGAAGGCAACAAACTCCGCATCCAGATCGCCATAACCGCGATGACTGGAGGAACCCGCCGAGCTCAAGTCGACGGAACCATCCAGCCCCGCGATCAACCAGCGATTACCATGTCCGGCGAAGATCGCGAAGTCCATGGCATCCACCCGATTGTTATTATTCCAGCTCCACTGATGTTGATAAGAATAGTAGTACTGCTGATAGTTGAAGTGCTTCAAGAAGTTGTAGACCACAGTGTCATGGCCTTCGTCCGTTGTTCCAGCGTAACCGCCTTCCTCGCGATCCACTGCCAATGCTGCACCAGAAGACAGGGTGGCTATTGCTGCGAGTACAACAGCCTTGTTCAGTTTATTCATTGAGTTCTCCTTTAGATAAATTCCATGTAACGCAAGCACCCTTAACCTAAATCACAATCTGCATTTCGTTACGCAGCCAATGGTAGAGAACCCGGTTGCTTCCCTCAGTGACTTTTTCACTCCCAATAAGCCGTTTGTTTTACACAAAATTTGTAAAATCACGCATCCCATGCGAACGCGCACAGTTATCGAATAAACTCAAGTGACCTTTGCAGACGGCAAAGCGGAAGCACTGCCAATCCAAGGCAGCCACTATTACTTTCAATACCAAACTATCCTATACTCATGAACCTATACGCATAAGAGGCCGATTGCCTGCAGGAGCCGGTGTGACCACCTTGCCCAACCTACCCGTACCCAAGCACATCCTGTTCGACTGGCATGGCACCCTGGTGGACACCCAGGACGCCATGATCGCGGCGCTGGAAGAAATGCTGCCGCAGATGGAAGACCTGCATTTAATCGAACGTCTGCAGCCGGAAGAAAAGTGCCACACCCAGGACGACGTGAAGCTGGTGCGATACATGCGCCTGTTCCGCCGCCTGCACCCCAAAATTTTGGCGGAGCGGCGGGTGTCGAGAACAGAAATATTCAATGCCATTTTTGGTGCTGACACCGAAGCCAAACACCTGGCACACCGGGCCTATAATCGCTGCTATCGCAACCACTTCGGCAAAGTAAAGCCCTTTCAGAAAGGCGTGCGGGAATATCTTTCGTCATTAAAGCGCCTGGGCATTACAGTAGGCGTGGCCACCAATCGCAGCCGTGAGTTTTTTCAACACGAACTGCGCACGGTGGATGACGGGGCCTGGCCCCGACTGGTGGATCTTTCCATCTGCGCCGATGACGTCACCTATTACAAACCCGATCCCCAGGTGATTCGTTATGCCCTGGCCCAGATCGACACCTATCCACGACCAGAAACCTGGTACATCGGCGACAGTTACCTGGACGTGGTGACCGCGCGGGAAGCCGGTGTCACTGCCCTGTTCTACAACGGCGGCTGCCGCAGCCCGGAGGAACTAGAGGCGCTGTTTGCCGATGACCCGCGCTATACACCGGATGCCATCATCAACAGCCTGGAAGAACTGATGGATCTGCTGGAGGAAGTCCAGCGCAATCATCCCGAGGCCTTTGAAAAAATCGTCAGCAAAGCGCGGCCTCCGGCTTTCCCACCACCGGAGCCACCGCCCCAGCACATCGAACCGGACTGGCACCCCTCGGTGGCACGGCTGACGCCTCCTGCGATCATCCTGTTCGACTGGCACGCCACCCTGGTGGACACCCTGGACGCCATGTATCGGGCGGTGGATGACATGTTGCCGGAGCTGGAGCAGCATGATCTGCTGCATCGCATCGTTGACCCGAAGCAAAGCAAGTCCCCGGACGATGCGAAACTGGTGGAATACGTAAGGGACTTTGCCCAGCTCCACCCCAAGATCAAGGCCGACCGCAAGATCTCCCGCACAGACATTTTCGAAGTGCTGTTCGGTGATGACCAGGAGGCAAAGAAGATTGCCCATAAAATTTTCAACCAGCACTACCGCAATCACTTCGGTACCGTGCTGCCATTTGAACCCAAGGTCCGCAGCGTTTTGTTAAGCCTGAGAGCCCTGGGCATCAGGCTGGGCGTCATTACCAACCGGGATCGGGAATTCTTTGAGCATGAGATTCAGGCGGTGGAGGAAGGCACCTGGGCAAACCTGTTTGACACCATGGTGTGCGGCGACGATACGGTGAACCGCAAACCCCATCCCGATCAGTTGATTGAGTCTGCGGCACAACTGGGGCGCACGCCCGCCACGGACATCTGGTACGTGGGGGACAGCACTACCGACATCATCGCCGCCAAAGTCGGCGGCTTCACCGGAGTGTTTTTCAACGGTGCCCAATGGGATCTGAACTGGCTGCACACCATTTTTCCGGGCAACGAACGTTACCCTTACAAACCGGATGTGGTGGTCAATGATTTCTCGGAGTTCTGGGCCTTGGTGCTGGCCTGTTTGCGCAGCCACACCTGAGTCTGCATCACTGTCTATTCCTACATCATTACGACAGACCGCTGTCACCGCAGGCCACCACCACCTGGTTGCGACCCAGGGCTTTGGCGGTGTACAGATTATTGTCGGCACTCAGCATCAGGGTATCCAGGGACTGACCCAACTCCGGTAACATGGCGCAACAGCCAATGCTCACGGTCACCACACCGGCTGCATGACCGGACGGGTGCGGTATGCCGGCGGATTCCACCCGCCGCCGGATCTGCTCGGCGAGCATGAACAGGTCTGCCTCATCCGCTTCCGGCAACAACACGGCAAACTCCTCACCGCCGATTCTTGCCACCAGATCCGTCGCCCGGTTCAAACCCTGGTCCAAGATGGCCGCCACTTGCTGCAGGCACGCGTCCCCCATCGGGTGACCATAGTGATCATTGAACTGTTTGAAGAAATCCACGTCCACCATCATTACAGAAATCGGACGACCGTGACGGGCACAGCGATACCATTCCTGCTCCAACGCCGATTCAAAACAGCGCCGATTGGGAATTCGCGTCAAGGCATCGGTTTGTGCCTGGGATTCCAACTGCCTGGTTTTCAGTTGCAATGCCAGATGGTTTCGAATCCGGGCCCGCAACGTTCCGAATTGAAAGGGCTTGGTGATGTAATCCAGCGCGCCGAGCTGCAGGCCCCTCTCCTCATCCGTGACATCATCCATACCGGTGAGAAACAACACGCCCACGTCCCGGGTGCGGGGCGACTGCTGCAGTTGGTGGCAGACTTCGTAGCCATTCATGCCCGGCAGCGTCACATCCAGCAGCACCAGATCCGGCACCCACTGTGCCAGGATGGCCAAGGCCTCCTCTCCATTATGGGCCGCCCGCACCGTCACGGTTTCGAAGCTTAGCAACTGCAGCAACAGTTCAACGCAGGCAGGGTCATCGTCCACCACCAGAATTCTGGGTTTTGTCTCCACTGAGTTCATCAGGCATCTCCCGGCTGTCATGCAGAGGCGGAACAGGTGTGTCAATGTCTCTGCTTGCTATTCGCTATTAAATATTCGTGCCAGCTTGTGGAACCCCGTAACAGGCGGGCCAGAGCCGCCTTTTTATTCCCCCCGGAGACATCCGCTTGTAGTTTGGAAAAGGATTTTGTAAATACGGGAAAGGATTATTTGGCAGCCGGACGTTTTTGCAGTTTACGTTGCAGGGTACGGCGATGCATATTCAGTGCGCGGGCGGTGGCCGAGATATTACCGTCATGATCCATGAGGACTTTTTGCAGGTGCTCCCACTCCAACCGCTCCACACTCAGCGGTGTGTCTTCCATGGTGACGGTGGCTGCGTCCCCATCGCTGTCAAACAGGGCCATCACCTCAGTGCTGTTCACCGGCTTGCACAGGTAATTGTCGGCACCCTGCTTGATGGCTTCCACGGCGGTGGCAATACTGGCATAAGCCGTCAGCATCACCACGCGCTGATCGCGCCACTGGCGTTTGATTTCCTGCAGCAATGCCAGACCGCTTTCCCCCGCCAGATTCAGGTCCAGCAACACCAGATCGTAATACTCACGCTGCAAGTGGTCGATTGCATCAACGCCGGTCTCAACCGCGTGCACCTGCAGGCCTTTACGCTGCAGGGAACGGCAGAGCGTCTGCAGGAATACCGGATCGTCATCCACCAACAGCACACTGTAGGCTTGTTGCGCTGCTTGTTGTGCTGCTTGTTGCGATCGTTGCTGCGACGTTGCTTCCAAAGCTCGACCTCAATCTTCGTTTGTTATTGTCGGTTAATCTCAACTGCCCAGCAGCGGCAGATGCACACGGATGATGGTACCCGGTTTCTGACTATCCTGTTCAGTGCTTTGCTCACGGGTGTGCAAACTCAATGTGCCACCCAGACGTTCCACCGTAGCGTGGGACAGAAACAACCCCAAGCCCATGCCATCCTTACGGCTGGACACCACCGGCTGCCCCAATTGTTGTTGGATGCGCTGGGGAATCCCCGGCCCGATGTCTTCGATTTCCAGCCGCAGCTGAGCGCCCTCCACCATCGCTCGCAACACAGGGCAATGATCACCGGCCCGTACCGCATTATCCAACAGGTTGAGCAATGCCTGCTCCAGGGTTCCATCGGCCATGACACTGCCGGCAATATCGGGATTCATCACCTTCAGCGCAAAGCGGGGATGCAGCAGATTGAATTGTTCCCGCACCTGCTGCAACAGCGCCTTCACGGCGATCGGTTGCGGCACATTGTGACGCAAATGCTCTGCCCGCTGCATCATTTCCTGAAGAATGGTCTTGCACAGCTGGATTTGCTGCGCCATCAATTCCCGATCCTGGGCCCACTCCGGCCGCCCCTGCACCAGTTCCCTGAAATCATCCACCAATACCGACAGGGTGGACAGGGGTGTGCCCATCTTGTGGGCGGAACTGGCGGCGAAGGTGGCCAGTGCCACCAGCTGCTCATCCTGCAGCATCTTTTCCCGCTGGCGGGCAATCAGGTGCTGCTGCTGGCGCACCGAACCCGCCAGGGGAATCACCAGCAGGCAGATCAACAGTGCCGAGATGGCAAAGGTCAACCACATACCCAGCAAGTGCAGCTGCATAAACCCCTGGTGATTATCGGCGGTGTGCCCGCCAGCATGATGAACAGGGCCCGGATCAGGCTGCGACAGGGGCTGGTAGTAGTGCGTCAGCAGGGTGTACAGCAAGACCACCACCAGTGCCAGCAGCAGCGTCTGCCAGGGCCGCAAACTCACCGCACTCAACGCCAGGGGCAGCAGCAGAAGGGAAATCACCGGATTGGTGTGACCGCCACTGGCAAACAGATACAGCGCCAGATTGAACATGGAAACCAGCAGGATCACCAGAAAGGCCATCCCGGTGGTGGACTGCAGCTGCGCTGAGAAAAGGGTACACAGCCCGGTCAGCAGCAGCTGCCCCGCCACGGCACTCCAGAGGATGGCAGCAGGCAATTGAAAGCCCTGCAGGCCCATCAGCCACGCCGCCAGGGTCATGATCAGTGTGAGGGCACCGTTATACCACAGCAGGTAACGGGCGCCGCTGCCCGGTAACGGGCTGGTTGGCAGCTGCATCATTTTTCGTTGCTTGCTCCACTAATGGCGCCGGGCTGGAATCCCGTGCTGTAGGGAGTATATCAAGCTGGGCTTAATCCACCACTGGGACCAGGTAGCGAGGATCTTCAATCACGTTGACTTCCACCAGGTTGCCGGCTTTTTTCAGCAATTGCTTGCAGTCAGCGCTCAGGTGCAACAGGTGCAGGGTCTTGCCGGACTTCAGGTAACGCTCCGCCAGGGTGTCGATGGCTTCCAGGCCGGAATGGTCACAGACTTTCGACGCCGCGAAATCAATGATGACGTCGTTCTTATCCTCCGCCACCGAGAACTGGGTAAGGAACGCGGTGGTGGAACCGAAGAACAACGGGCCACTGACCCGATAATACTGGGATGTACCGTGTTCCTCCCGCTGCACCCGGATTTGCTTGGCGTTGTTCCAGGCGAAGACCAGGGCCGACACGATGACCCCCACCACCACAGCCATCGCCAGGTCGGTGACCACGGTCACCGCCGACACCAGCACCAGCACAAAGGCATCGCTGCGGGGAATCTTGTTGATGATGCGGAAGCTGCTCCATTCAAAGGTGCCCAGCACCACCATGAACATCACGCCCACGAGCGCCGCCAGGGGAATTTTCTCGATCCAGGCAGATCCCACCAGAATGAACGCCAGCAGACTGAGGGCAGCCACAATGCCGGACAGGCGACCGCGCCCTCCGGAATTCACGTTAATCATGCTCTGGCCAATCATGGCGCAACCGCCCATGCCACCGAACAGGCCGGTTACGGTATTGGCCAGGCCCTGGCCCACACACTCCCGGTTGCCGTTGCCGTGGGTCTGGGTGATCTCATCCACCAGGCGCAGGGTAAGCAGGGATTCAATCAGGCCGATGGCCGCCAGAATAATGGAATAAGGCAGAATGATGCGCAGGGTTTCCAGGTTGAACGGCACCGTGGGAATATGGAACTGCGGCAGGCCTCCGGCGATACCGGCCACATCCCCCACCACCCGGGTGTCCAGGCCAAAGCCGATCACCAACCCGCTCACCACCAGAATGGCGGCCAGGGACGAGGGAATGGCCCGGGTCAATTTCGGCAGGAAGAAGATAATGCCCATGGTGAGGGCCACCAGCCCCAGCATGCGTGCCAGATCTCCGGTTTCCAGCCAGGCCACGTCCACCACACTGCCCTGCAGGGCCGTACCCTGCAGCCAGCCGGTTTCACCGGCCACCCCGAACTGGCTGAGCTGGGCCAGGAAAATCACAATGGCCAGGCCGTTGACGAACCCCAGCATCACCGGATGCGGCACCATGCGTATGAACTTGCCCAATTTCAGCACGCCGGCGGTCATTTGTAGCAAACCCATCAACACCACGGTGGCGAACAGGTATTCCACCCCGTGCTGCGCCACCAGGGCCACCATCACCACCGCCAGGGCGCCGGTGGCACCGGAAATCATCCCCGGCCGGCCGCCAAATACGGCCGTGATCAAGCCCACCATAAACGCCGCATACAGACCCACCAGCGGTTCCACACCGGCCACAAAGGCAAACGCCACGGCTTCCGGCACCAGCGCCAGGGCGACGGTAAACCCGGACAGCACATCATTTTTCACACTCTGGACAGTGTTTGCCTTCAATTCAAACATAGTGCTCTCTCAACTACAGCTCTCATACTTCGGGAGACAATGGGGCCACGCAATACCCTGTGTATTAACCTGTGCAATTACCAAGCCTACACATGAATTGTTGTTATTCTGGGAGGGTCCGGGTGGGGTGCTCCGGGTGAGGTGGTATGGTTACCACGCAAGGTCGCGCATGGTAACCGCAAGCGAAAATGAAATCAAATTGACAGCCTGGCCGGTTGCGAAACGCTAAAAACCGTAACCGACCTGAAACCAATAGTCACACGCCCCCTGCCGAAAATCGTCACGGTTTTCCGCATCGCCCTGGATCACCAGGTAGTTGTTGCGGGCCGGATCAAAGGGCTCCCAATAGGGCACCCCTTCCCCATTGGGGTTGCCGTTGCGGGCAAAGTTACCCCAGGCCTGCTGGAACAGATCCCTGACCCGGCGGTCGGAGTCGCTGACCAGCGCACTCAGCAGAGGAAATTCAAATAGATAGCCGATATCCGCCGTATGGAATACCCCCAGCTCCGGCGCATTGCGCTTGAAGCCCAGAGACACCACCTCCATCACCACGCTGAATACGTTCTGCTCCAGGGAATACAGCCAAACATTATTGTGGCTACTGTATACCCGGGCCATATTCAGGGTGGGGCACTTCATGATGAGGTCGCCCCGCACCTGGGCGTGGGCGGCGCCCGCGTTGGCGTAGTCCGTCAGGGGATAGCGCTCGGTAATGGCCTGCCCCTGCCCCGGATAACGTTGTTCCATCAGCTCGGCATAACCCTCTGCGTCGTCCGGGTGGGCCAGAAACCCGGCAAACAGGCTGCCTTCATCCAGGTTGGTGCCTAACAGAATGGGAATCTCCCCCTGGCGCTGGGCAACCAGCTCGATGGGGCTAGCGGGGAACAGATCGCCATCCACCACCAGTCCCGGCCGGTACGGCCACTCATCCAGGGTCCAAACGAAGGAGGTGAAGAGATCGTACTTTTTGGCCCGGCGGATGTCCTCGATGGGCAGGTCACGGGCGCACTGCAACGGCTCCGGCGACGCCAGGCAGCCCAACTCCTGCAACAGGTCCTGACCAATCTGCTGGGCCTGTTCCAGGCTCATAATGCCCAGGGTGTCGCAGGCTCCGCTTTGCATGATGGCCTTGTGCAACAGGGGTTCCGGGGATTGGGTCTTGGGTGTGGCCAACAGCGCGCAGGTGTTGGTGGAACCGGCGGACTCACCAAATACCGTCACATTGCCGGGATCACCCCCGAACTGACGGATCTCCGTGTGCACCCACTGCAGGGCCGCCACCAGATCCTTGATGGCCTGGTTGCCGGACAGCGCCTCGCCGCTGCCCAAGGCCGGCAATGCAAAAAAGCCGGAGATCAGCAAACGGTAATTGGCACTCACCACAATCACGTTCTGGGCCTGGGCCAATTTGCGGCCATCGTATTGCAGCTCGTTACTGGAACCCGCCGCCTGGGCACCACCGTGGACCCAGAACATCACCGGATGGGGGCCTTCCCCCTCCGGCACCCAGATGTTCAGGGTCAGACAATCCTCACTGGGGGAAAAGGCCGGAATACCAGTGGCCCACTGGGTACAGGCATGACCTTTGTACTTGGCGTCGCGCACCCCATCCCAGGCTGCTGGTGGTTGCGGATCGGCCCAGCGCAGCTCGCCCAGGGGCGGCGCGGCATAGGGAATCCCCAGGTATTCTTTGACGGTGCCATCCCATTTGCCCTCCACCACACCATAGGAGGTGGCCACCTTCGGATCAGCACCGCACCCGACCAACAGAATGACTGATAAACCCCACAACCAACAGAGTCTGAACTGCACAGGAACCCCCACCCGGTATATCACCGTTCATTATAATGAAGCGGATCATAGCGGGCGCGGGGTGGGGGATATTGTACGAAGGGGCCGAATGCGTTTTGGTTGCTCTTGGGGCCGGTCACCCCAAACGACCGGCCTCACTCAACAAGCGAATGGCGACCGACGCCGCCGCCGTGCGGTTCTCCACACCCAGCTTTTTGAACACCTGCTCCAGGTGTTTGTTTACCGTGCGTGGGCTCATGTCCAGGATCTGGGCAATCTCCCGATTGGTTTTACCGTGGGCAATCCACAGTAACACCTCGGCCTCCCGCTCCGTGAGGGCAAAGGTTTTCTTCAACACATCCTCATCGGAACCGCCGTCTTCTTCAAACAGACGGAACAGATGCTCGTTGGCACTGACCTCCCCCAGATATTTGCACTGCAGTTTTTTCAGCGGCGCATCCAGGGACAGTTTATGACCCTGTTCCGGCGTGCGATCCAGCCACGAGCGCAACAACGGCGCCAGCATGGTTTCCAGCCACTTGCTGTCCGCCAGGGCCGCTTCGAACAGGGCAAACACCTGGGGCGTGGCCCACAACATCTGCCCCACGGAGTCCGTGGTGAAAATATTCTGCCCGGCATTATCCAGCGCCACCCGCGCGCTTTGGGTCATGCGGGCATTGGCCAGGTGCACCCGCATGCGGGCCACCAGCTCCTGAGGATTAATGGGTTTGGAAATATAATCCACGCCGCCGGCTTCCAGCCCCATCACAATGTGCTCCGTATCGCTGAGCCCGGTCATGAAAATAATCGGCGTGTTTTTCAGGCCCGCATTCTGTTTCATGCGGCGGCAGGTTTCAAAGCCGTCGATGTTGGGCATGATGGCATCCAGCAGAATGATATCCGGCGTCATCTTGCTGGCAATGTTGATGGCCTGCTCGCCGTCCAGTGCAATCAGCACCGTCAGCCCTTCTTCATCCAATGCCTGGCTTAACATGCCCAATGTTTCTGCGGAATCATCCACCACCAACACCACATCGGATTTACGGTCTTCGGCCATCATGCTGATTTCACCTGGTCTAAATTCAGAATACTATCCATCCTTACCTGCTGGATGGCAGCTTCCAAATACTTCAGGAAAGCTGCACTGGTGGTTTTATCCTGTTTCAACTCATCCAGTTTTTTGCGCAAGCCCTGCAGATGGCCGATTTCCGCCATGATCTGCAATTGTGCAATCACGTCGGCGGCCGGCAAATCCTGCTGCTGCAACGGTTGCGGCATCATTGTCCTGGGCATCTTGATTTCATTCTCATAAATCCAATCCAGTTCCAGCAATCCCGCCAGGCGTTCCAGCAGGGAATGCACCCGCACCGGCTTGATCAGGTAATCGTTATGGGGCTTGGGTTCCCCATCTTCCTGCTGACCTTCGCGGGCATCGGCCGAGATCATCACAATGGGCACCCTCTCCCCCTGCTCCCGTAACCGGCAGGCCAGCTGCAGGCCGTTGATGCCCGGCATATTCATATCCAGCAGATAAATATCCGGCTTCCAGTGTTCCACCAGGGCCAGGCACTCTTCTGCATCCTGGGCCTCCGCCACAACGAAGCCAATGGGCTCCAGTATGGTGTTAATCAATGTACGATGGGTGGCATCGTCATCCACCACCAACACTTTTTTGCGCAGCCCCACATAGCCACGAATCCGTTGTTCCAGCGCCGGCGCCACCGTAGGCTTGGCAATGCTGGACAACATCAGGGCCACAGTAAAACGACTGCCCACTCCCGGTTCGCTTTGCAGTGAAATATCCCCCCCCATGATGTCCGTCAGCAGGCGGGTGATGGTGAGGCCCAGCCCGGTGCCAGGGGTGGGGGCCATGCCCGGCTCGCGAATCCGCTCAAAGGGCCTGAAAATCTTTTCCACATTATCAGGGCTGATGCCCACACCGGAATCCTGCACCGCAAATTCCGCTACCTGATTGCGGTAGCGTACTTCCAGGGTCACCTTGCCCACCTGGGTAAACTTGATGGCGTTGGACAATAGATTGATCAGGATCTGGCGCAGGCGTTTTTCATCGGTGGCCACGTATTCCGGCAGCCGCCCGCGACAAATATACTCAAACTCAATGCCTTTGGCCTGGGCCTGCAGCCGGAACATATTCACCAACTGATCCATCAGTTTGGCAAAGCGCACTTCATTGCGATGCAGATCCAGGCGCCCGGCTTCAATTTTGGAAATATCCAACAGGCCTTCAATCAGATCGGAAAGATGTTCACTGCTGCGCAGGATGACGCCGATGGCTTCGCGCCGGGATTCCGGAATGGAGCGGTCTTTTTCCAGCAATTGGGCATAACCCATGACGGAGTTCAGCGGCGAACGCAATTCATGACTGATGCCGGTGAGGTAACGACTCTTGGCTTTGTTGGCCGCTTCCGCCAGCTCCTTGGCCTTTTGCAATTGCAGGTCAGTCTGTTCGTGGGCCAGGATTTCCTGTTCCAGCAATTCGGTTTGGCGTTCCGTTTCCTCCTGCGCCACGAGGCGGCTTTCATGGGCCAATACAAACAGCCAGCAGGCTACCCCCACCACGATCAGCAGAATGAAAAATTCCTTCCATAACAGATTGCCAATGGCCTCGCGCAGTGCCTGTTCCGGTACCGGCACTTCGAAATACACCATGGTGAGCACCAGGGCGATGAACAGGGAACACAACGACATCAGTGCCATGAAATGGCCGAAGCGGGAGTTCATACGCAGCACAATGCGCTCCGGCAGAAACTTGGCCAGCAGGTGCAGCATCTGCTCTGACATACGGGCGTGGGGCTTGCAGCGATCCTGGCAGCGGGCATCCAGGGAACAGCACAGGGAGCAGATGTGCCCGCCATAGGCCGGGCACTGGGCGATGTCTTCCGCTTCAAACCGGTGCTCGCAGATGCAACAGGTCGCCATGCCATCATCGGTGGCGATGCGCGCCGGGTCACGGGCAATGTAGTAACGGCCGCCAGTGGCCCAGGCAATCAAGGGGGCAAACACCAACGACGACGCCAGGGTCAGAAACGGCGCCAGGGCCTGGCTCACCTCACCGTAGGTGCCCATGTGGGCGCTGATGCCCACCAGGGTCGCCAGTACCATGGAGCCTACCCCCACAGGATTGATATCGTATAAATAAGCGCGTTTGAACTCGATGGTTTTGGGGCTCAGCCCCAGGGGTTTGTTGATGATCAGATCGGCCACCAGAGATCCCACCCAGGCCACTGCCACGATGGCATAAACACCGAGGATTTCCTCCAGCGCTTTATAGATTCCCAACTCCATCAATAACAGCGCAATCACCACGTTGAAGATCAGCCACACCACCCGGCCGGGATGGTTGTGGGTCAAGCGCGAAAAGAAATTGGACCAGGCAATGGAGCCGGCGTAGGAATTGGTGACGTTGATCTTGAGCTGCGACAGAATCACAAAGATCCCCGCCACCGCCAACGCGATCTGCGGCGACTGGGTCAGGTAACCGAAGGCCACCCGGTACATGGTGGTGGGGTCCGAGGCATCCTCAATGCCCACGCCATGACTCAAGGCCAGCACCGCCAGAAATGATCCGGCGAAGATCTTCAACACACCGGCCCAGATCCAACCGGGCCCCGCCACCAGCATGGCGAACCACCAGCGGACCGGCGACACCTTTTCCCGTGGCGGCAGAAAGCGCAGAAAATCCACCTGTTCCCCAATCTGGGCAATCAGGGAAAATATCACCGACGCCGCGGCACCGAACAACAGAATATTGAAGCCTGCGTGGTCCTGCTGCTCTGTGCCCACGAACTGGGTCCAGTCTTCCACCGAGGCCACATCATTCCAGGCAATATAAATAAACGGCAACAACTGCAGACACACCCACACCGGTTGCGACCACAATTGAAAACGACTGATGAGGGTGATGCCGTGGGTCACCAGGGGGATCACGATGAGAGAGCTGACGAGATAACCAATGGATAACGGGATCTGAAACAACTGGTCCAACGCCATCGCCATGATGGCCGCTTCCAGGGCAAAAAAGATGAATGTAAAGGTAGCGTAGATTAAGGAGGTGATGGTGGAGCCGATGTAGCCGAATCCTGCACCACGAGTGAGCAAATCGATATCTATGCCATATTTTGAAGCATAGTAGCCGATGGGCAGACCGGTGATGAAGATGATTAACCCCACCGCCATGATGGCCATTGCGGCATTATTGAAACCGTAGCTGAGGGTAATGGCGCCGCCGATGGCTTCCAGCGCCAGAAAGGAGATCGCCCCTAGCGCGGTATTGCTGACCCGGGCCGCAGACCAGCGGCGGGCGCTTTTGGCGGTGAAGCGTAACGCGTAATCTTCCAGGGTTTCATTGGCTACCCACTGATTGTAGTTGCGTCGAACGCGAAAAATTCTTTGCCTTGCCGCCATAACCTCTTGCTCACACCGAATCCTCTGTCTGCCCACAGCGCACCAGACGATCCAAAGCCGGCGGATAACTGTGAGATGGGGCCCGTGTATCGGACTTCCCCCAGTCACATCCTGAATGACCTGGATTGGGTATCAGAGCAAGTTGCATACCAAACGAAACCATTATGTTTAACCCACGGCGCGTCAGCGCGCGCTGCACTGCACCCGGCCCGCCACCAGATTGGCCACGAACCACTGTGGCACTTGCGCCCCTGCGCCCTTCAGCTCCCCCGTCAGGGCACCGGAATCCAACAGCGCGGCGGATAACGGCACCAGCAACCGATCCCGCACACTGCGGCGCAAGGCCCGTGCGCCATAGTGTTCATCAAACCCTTCTGCGGCAATGTGCTCAATCACCGCGTCGGACACCTGCAGCTGAATCTGCTTTTTCATCAGCTGTTGATTGATGCGCTCCACCTCCAACAGCACAATGCGGGACACTTGGTTGGCACCAATCCCGTCGAACAGTTCGATGCAATCAATCCGGTTGAGAAATTCCGGGTCAAAGTGCGCCCGCAACGCGGCTTCAAAATGGGTGCTGCGGCGGCTGGCATGGGATCGTCTAAAACGTTTTAGATTAAAACGCCCATGCCACCATCGGCGGTGCTGGAGCCGACGCCAGGATTCCGCTCCCAGATTGCTGGTCATGAACACCAGGCAATTGGTGAAGGACAGCTCGCGGGTGCCGGAGGCCAGGCGCAGGTGCCCGCTGTCGAAGACATTCATCAGACTGCGCACTACGTCCTGGCTGGCCTTCTCCACCTCATCGAACAACACAATGCCGGGGCGGCTGGCGCTGCCCAGAATCGCCGCCTCGTCCAGCAGCGTGGTGTTCTCTTTGCTCCCCACATATCCCGGCGGGGCACCGGTGATGGCGGCACTGTAATGGCTTTGCGACAGCGTGTTCATGTCGATTCGACAGAACGCCCCGGCATCTCCGTGGATCGCTTCCGCCAGCAGGCGCACGGTTTCGGTTTTGCCGACACCGGTATCCCCCAGCAACAGCATCACCAGCAGCGGTCGGCGGGGCTCGGTCAGACCGGCCTTGATCACCTTCAACTGCTGGCAGAGGGATTCCAGTACATGATCCTGCCCCACGATGCGCGCCCGCAGGCGCTCTGCGATCCCGTCAGCATCAAACAGGTACCGGGAGCGCACCGTCCCCACCGGGCTGACCTGGTTTGCTGCGGCAGCCGCCCGGTTTTGCTGTTGATTGTGCGCCAGCACATCATTGATGAAGGGCATACTTCAGCAGCCTTGCCTAAGCGGTGTTTTCCTTTTCGGAACCGGGCAACTCATACACCGGGCAATCCGCCACCCCGACGGTGGAGCGAGTAATCGCTTCCACGTCCTGCTGCGCTTTCTCAGCATCCATGACCCAGGTGCGGTAAAACTCGAAGGGGCAGTCCGCCACCCCTTTATTGCCGTCCCCGGAGTTGTACACACCGGTGTATCCGCGATGCAGCAGTTTGAACAAGTGGTTTTGTGACTGATCGTTGGCGCGGGCGTCACGGATCTGCGACACCGACAGCTGCGCATACTGCACGCCCATGTCCTCCTCCCCGCATTCCCCCAGGGTGCGGCCGTCGAAACCGATAATGGCGGAATGGCCGAAATAGGAATACACCCCGTCGAACCCGGTGGCGTTGGCCACAGCCACATAACTGTTGTTGGCCCAGGCCATGGTTTTGGCCATCATCACCTGCTGTTCTTTGGCGGGATACATATACCCCTGACAGCGGATGATCAACTCCGCCCCCCGCATGGCACAATCCCGCCAGATTTCCGGATAGTTGCCGTCGTCGCAGATGATCATGCTGATCTTCAGGCCCTTGGGCCCTTCCGTTACATAGGTGCGGTCCCCCGGGTACCAGCCCTCAATGGGGCACCAGGGAATGCATTTGCGATACTTCTGCACGATTTCACCCTGATTGTTGATCAGCACCAGGGTGTTATAAGGGGACTTCTTGGGGTGTTCCTCGTGTTGTTCACCGGTCAGCGAGAACACGCCCCAGGTGTTGGCCTGGCGGCAGGCGGCCGAAAAAATCTCGGTCTCATCCCCCGGCACGGTGGCAGCGGTGGCCATCATCTCGTCGGCGTCGTACATGATGCCCATGGTGCTGTATTCCGGGAAGATCACCAGATCCATGCCGGGCAGGCCCTGCTTCATACCCACGATCATATCGGCAATCTTGCGGGCGTTATCCAATACTTCCGCCTTGGTATGCAGGCGGGGCATTTTGTAATTCACCACCGCCACGCCCACGGTATCCGGGCTGCTGGATATGTCACCGTGTCTCATATTGGCTACTCCTCTGTTCGTCATGACTGCTGCGAATGAAACTGGCAAAACACTACTGCAGGCCCTTGTTGACTGCCTATGCGTCAAATGACGTAGGGGCTTGGGTCATTCGGCGAATGTTCCCCCCCATTGGAAATCGCAATACTGCAACCCCATGACACGATGCCTTGCGCCTGTGCGCTGCCGACGGGCATTTGAGTGTCTTTTTTGGGTCGTAAATCAAAAGAGGTCGAACCATGTTGTCCAAAACCCTTAGCTCCAAGTTGAAAAAGACCGCGCTGGCACTCTCCGCCAGTTTGCTTATGGCACCCGCCATCACCCAGGCGGATTCCGTGAACACCACCGGACTGGCTGTCACTGATGACACGGTTACTGTAGGCATCCTGCACTCAGTCACCGGTACCATGGCCATCAGTGAAACCGGTTCCGTGCAAGCGGAAAAACTGGCCATCGAGCAGATCAACGCCATGGGGGGCGTGCTGGGTCGCAAGATCGAGGTTATCCAGGAAGACGGTGCCAGTGACTGGCCCACCTTTGCAGAGAAATCCAAAAAGCTGTTGGTGAACGATAAAGTGGCGGCCGTATTCGGTTGCTGGACGTCCGCTTCCCGGAAAGCCGCTTTGCCGGTATTCGAGCAGTACAACGGTATGCTCTACTACCCAACGTTCTATGAAGGCCTGGAACAGTCACCCAACGTAATCTACACCGGCCAGGAAGCCACCCAGCAGATCCTCGAAGGTCTGGATTGGGCATCGGAAACCAAAGGGGCGAAGAAATTCTACCTGCTGGGCTCCGACTATATCTGGCCCCGAACCTCCAACAAGATCGCCCGCAAACACATCGAAAACGTGTTGAAGGCACAGGTCGTGGGTGAAGAGTACTATCCCCTGGGCCACACCCAGTTCAACTCTGTGATCAACAAGATCAAGCTGAAGAAGCCTGATGTCGTGTTCATCTCCGTGGTGGGTGGTTCCAACGTGGCGTTCTACAAGCAGCTGAAAGCCGCTGGTATCGACATGACCAAAGAGAAGCCGCTGTTCCTGACCATCTCTGTAACCGAGGACGAAATCCTGGGTATCGGTGGCGAGAACATCGAAGGTATCTACGCCTCCATGAAGTACTTCCAGTCACTGCCCAACGACAACAACAAAGCCTTTGTTGAAGCGTTCAAGAAAAAATGGGGCAAAGACATCGTAATCGGTGACGTAACCCAGGCTGCCTACCTCGGCCCCTGGCTGTGGAAAGCCGCGGTGGAAAAAGCCGGCTCCTTCGACGTGGACAAGGTGCGTGAAGCCTCACCGGGCATTGAGTTGACCACCGCTCCTGAAGGCTACGTCAAGATCCATAAAAACCACCACCTGTGGTCCAAGACCCGCATCGGTGTGGCCATGCCCGATGGCCAGTACAAAGTGGTGTATGAAAGTGACGACCTGATCGAACCCGATCCATTCCCCGAAGGTTATCAATAAGGCAACTCGCGGTGGCGCCCTTAACGGCGCCACCTGCCCTGCTCCATCTCTTGGTAGTAATTTCTGGAGGCTGCTATGTTTGCCGAATACACCGCGTCAGAGCTGACGTCCATCTTCGCCATGCAAGGGTTTGCTGGTCTGATTCTGTTCTCAGTGTTTGTGCTGATGGCACTGGGACTTGCGATCATTTTCGGTCAAATGGGAGTGATCAATATGGCGCACGGAGAATTCATGATTCTCGGTGCCTACATTACCTACTTAACATCCAACCTGTTTTCTGAGTACGCGCAGAATCTGTTTTCAGGGTACTTCTTCATTGCCATGCTCCTGGCCTTCCTGGTCACCTTTGCCCTCGGGGCGTTTGTGGAATGGGCCATGATCCGGCATCTCTACAAGCGCCCTCTGGACACTCTGTTGGCTACCTGGGGCTTAAGCCTCATTCTGCAACAGCTGTATCGTACGGTATTCGGCCCCCGCGAAGTGGGTGTGACACTGCCTGACTGGTTGATGGGTTCCTACCCCCTCACCGACATGATTGAAATTCCCATCAACGGCATCTTCGTTATGTGCATCACCGTGGTGATCTCCGTTGGCGTGTATTTCTGGATGTTCAAATCCCGTTGGGGTGGCCAGGTTCGTGCGGTGGTACAGAACCGTGAGATGGCCGGTGCAGTGGGCATAAACACCGAAAAAGTCGACCGCATCACGTTCGCTCTGGGTTGCGGTATTGCCGGGATTGCCGGTAGCGCGTTCACCATGGTCGGTTCCACTGGCCCCACGTCCGGACAGCTCTACATTGTAGACACCTTCCTGGTGGTTGTGTTCGGTGGCGCATCCAGTCTGCTGGGTACCATCGCCTCCGCGTTCACCATTTCCCAGGCCCAGTCCACCATGGAATTCTTCTTAAGCGGTTCCATGGCTAAAGTACTTACCCTGCTCGTTGTGGTCGGCATCCTGATGCTGCGCCCACAGGGTCTGTTCTCACTCAAGATCCGTAAGTAACAGGAGCAGATTATGTCCTACGGTTTGCGTTCGTTTCTGCCCAAGAATGACATGATCAACATA
>NZ_RCHN01000014.1 GCF_003671495.1 Ketobacter sp.
AAAAGCCCGGCTGCGCAGCCGGGCTTTTTTGTGGGGTTGTCATCGGGAATAACCCAAACGATCAACCCTGTTTTTTGGGGTGCCCGGCTTTTTCGATGGCTTCCTGCACTTCAGGGGGCACATAGTTCTCATCGTGTTTGGCCAGAACTTCATCGGCTTCCACCAAGGTGCCACCAATCAGTTTGCCATGGGCGATGATGCCCTGCCCTTCGCGAAACAAGTCCGGCAGGATACCCGCATAACGCACCGTGATCTGCTGGGCGTTGTCGGTGAGATCAAAGCTGACTTCCAGCTCCTCACCCCGTTTCACACTGCCGGGTACCACCAGGCCACCCACGCGAATACGACGTTCCAGGGGCGCCTTGCCTTCGGCGATTTCCGTGGGGGTAAAGAACAGGTTGATGTTCTCCCGCAACGCGAAGGTAATCAATCCGGTCGCCGATGCCACCGCCACCAGGACACCCAAGACAATGACCAGCCGTTGTTTGCGTTTAGGATTCATGATTCCAACTGCTCCCGTTTAGCTTTGCGTTTGATTGCTTCCACCAGCCCTTTGCGCCGCAGCAAGGGGGCGACGATGTTGGCCAGTACCACCACCAGCGTGATGCCGTAAGCCGACCACACGTAAGGGCCGTGTTTGCCCATGGCAATAAAGTCAGCGAAGGTTTCAAATTCCATCAGCAGGCTCCCACCAGTTTCTTCACCCAATTGCTGCGCTGCTCCCGCAGCAACACTTCGCAGCGCGTGGACAGGATCACCATCACGGCAAACAGACAATAAAATCCGGCAATACAGGCCAACAGGGTGAACAGCATTTCAGGATCGATGGCCGAGCTGGTCATTTTGATGGAGGCCGGCTGATGCAGGGTATTCCACCACTCTACCGAATACTTGATGATGGGCAAATTGACCGCCCCTACGATGCTTAGCACCGCCGTCGCGCGGGCCGCCGACTGGGCATTTTCGATGGCCGCGTTCAGCGCCATAACCCCCAGGTACAGAAACAGCAGAATCAGCATGGAGGTCAGCCGGGCATCCCACACCCACCAGGTGCCCCAGGTGGGCTTACCCCAGATGGACCCGGTCACCAGGCAGATGAAGGCAAAGGAGGCACCGATGGGCGCCACCGACTTGGCCACCATCTCGGCCATCTTCATGCGCCAAACCAGCACCACTACCCCGGCCACCGCCATCAGCATATAGCCGGACATGGCGATGCTGGCGGCCGGCACATGGATGTAGATCACCCGATAGCTGTTGCCCTGGTATTTTTCCGGCGGGGCAAATCCCAGCCCGTAGATCAGTCCGGGGATCAGTAACAACACCGACAGGGCCACCAGCCAAGGCAGCATCCGCCCGCTGATGTCGTAGAAATACTTGGGGGACCCCAATTTGTGATAAAGCCTTTTCAGGTATTCGAACACAGGAACCTCAAATTCATGTTCACACTACTGGCTGGTGACACTGATGCGCAACGCAGCACCAATAGCAAAAGGTGCGAAGGTAAGCGCCAACACCAAAAACGCGGCCAGGTACGCCAACTGCCCCGCGTAAGGCAAGGTCATGGCGGCGGCCTCCACCGCGCTGGTACCGAAGATCAGGACCGGTATGTACAACGGCAATGCAATCACAGCCACCAGCACACCACCCTTGCGCAAACCCACCGTCAGGGCTGCGCCGATGGCACTGATCATACTCAACACCGGCGTACCCAATAACAGACTGTACAGGGTCACCCACACTGTGTCTCGGTCCATATACAGCATCACGCTGAGAATGGGCGCCACCAGAATCAGCGGGATGGCGGTCACTAACCAGTGCGCAATGACCTTGCCGAATGCCAGCACGAACAAGGGTTGCGGGCTCAACAGCGCCAGCTCCAGTGAGCCGTCGTCAAAATCCTGCCGGAACAGGCTGTCCACCGATAACAGCGTGGACAACAGGGCGGCAATCCAGATCACACCCGGGCCGATCTTCTGCAAGGTGGACGGCTCCGGGCCAATGCCCAGGGGAAACAGGGCAATCACCATGACGAAGAAAAACAACGGGTTCACCATGTCCGACCGTTGACGGAAGGCAATCTTCAGATCCCGCTTCATGATGGCCATCATACCGGACCACATGGAGGGGACTTCCACCGCCCGCAGCGGTTGAGACACTATTGGATCTGCCAAGTTCCCCTCCCCAGGCCCAATTGCAGTTTGCGGATGGTGGGCAAGTCCAACGCGTGGTGTGTGGTGATCAGGACCGAGCCGCCGCGACCGGCATGCGCCTGAATCAGGCCTTCCAGTTGCGTCACGCCCTTGCGGTCAATGGCGGTGAAAGGTTCATCCAATACCCACAGATCCGCCGGTTCCACAAACAGCCGGGCCAGGGCCACCCGCCGCTTTTGGCCGGCGGAGAGGCTATAGACCGGTACATCTTCATAGCTATATAGACCCACGTTGCTGAGGGCCTGGTCGATGCGGTCATCAAGGCCAGGAGCATGCGGGGGAATGCCTTTGAGTTGCAGTATCCAGCGCAGGTTTTCCCGCGCAGAGAGGGAGAATTTGACTCCGGTCAGATGACCGAAATAGAGTGTGTCACGGCGAAATTCGCTGTCCACCCGCCGCCGCGCCGCGCCCTGCCAGAGAATGTTGCCGCTGAAATCATCAGACAGGCCACAGAGTATCCGCAGCAAGGTGGTTTTGCCGCTGCCGTTGGGGCCTTCTATCTGCACGACCTCGCCGGGCTGGAGCGCGAAATCCAGATCGCGGATCAGGACCCGATCATCCCGCTCACAAAACAGTTTCACCGTCTGCAAAAGTGCTGTCGCCACAAACCCAGCCTAATTATTCTTGGTTAGAGTATTTAAAGCGGCCCATTATAACCAAACTTTGTACGGCTTGCCGTCCTGTATTTCATCCCCTACCATTGGCCTCCCTTTTTCAGAATACGTTTCAGGTTTCAGGATAAGATCCAGGAATCAAGGTTCCGGCCCGAAGTTCTGATCCCACCCATTCTGGTTCACCCCATGGATATTGATGCGCTTCATTTGCTCCTGCTGATTGGCTCCGGCGTTGCCGCCGGCTTTGTGAATACCATTGCCGGGGGTGGCTCCATCTTTACTTTGCCGGCGCTGATCTTGCTGGGGATGCCGGCGGACGTGGCCAATGGCACCAACCGGGTGGGCGTGCTGCTGCAATCCCTGACCGCGGTCAGGGGCTTTGATCGCCATAACAAACTGGATCGCGATGCCGTTGCGCCCATCGTCTTGCCCACTATCGTCGGAGCCTTGCTGGGCTCGGCCATTGCCTCGGTCATTCCGGTGGAGATCCTGAAACCGGTGCTGCTGGGCACCATGATGGCGATGACCCTGTTTATCGTGCTGAAGCCTGGCTCCATCCCCGATTCTGACGAGCCGGTGTATTCCCTGCAGGAGCGCCCCGCCGCCATCGCCTGGCTGTTCTTCGCAGGCCTCTACGGGGGCTTTGTGCAGGCGGGGGTCGGCTTTATCCTGTTGACGGCACTGGCAGGGGTATTACGCTATGACCTGCTGCGGGCCAACGCCCTGAAAATGATGTGCACCCTGGTCTTCAGCCTGGTGGCGCTGGGAGTCTTCATTTATCAGGATCAGGTACTCTGGATTCCCGGCCTGATTGTGGGCCTGGGCTCCATTGTGGGGGTTCAATTGAGCGTGAAATTTGCCATCAGCGCCCGCCAGCAGACCCTGAAATGGATTCTGCTGGGGATGGCCATGCTGGTGTGTGTGGCGGCCCTGCTGAAATAACAGGGTGCCCGCGCTGCGTCGATCCGAACTATACTTGGCAGCATGAATACGCGCTTTACACTGAATCCATGATCAATTTGCCCGGCTTGCCGGCCGCCGGCTCCCAAACGGTGGCGGAGGTTCGCTCGGCCGCGGATCTGGCCCGCCAGCAGGTAAGCCAGACCATCCAGGCGGTGGTGCAGGAAGCCCGCCTGGTAGCGGAAGTCGGTGCCAATGGCAGGCCGGTGTACGAAATATTGCTGCGGGCCAATGCGGCACCGGGCACAGCGCCGCCGTTGGCTGCGGAAGCGGCGCCCCCCCCCGCAAGCCAGGCGTCGCTTAACCCGGCATCTACAACCCAAGCGCCACTAACCCAAACCCCTCTAACCCAGATCACTGCCCAGGCCATCCAGGCCCTGCGTCAGGGTCAGTCTCTGCTGATCAAAACACAGGGGGAAATCCCCCTGACAGTGGGCAGCCAGTTACTGGCCTCCGTAACACCCAACACTGGGGTGGTGATCCACCGCATTCTGCCGGCACTGGTGGCAGCCAGCCTCAGCCAGGCCTTGCGGGAATGGGTGCCACAACAACAGAGCCTGGCGCCCCTGTTCCAAGCCCTGGAGCAAACAGCGAATCAGGCTGGCGCCAACCGGGCTGTGTCTGTGCAAGCCTTGGCTGCGTCCCTGCTGCAACAGCTGCCCACACCGGAACAACTGCGCAACGCCGATCAGGTGCGCCAGGCCATCCACAACAGCGGGCTGTTTCTGGAAAACAAAATTCGCCAGGCGGTACAACAGAACTCCGTGGCAAGCAGCAGCGCCGCCAACCACCGAACGTCGGCCAACCCATCCGCTGCGGCCCCCCCACCCGGCGCGGCCCCCCCACCTGGCGCGGCACTGCTGGACAGTTTGAAACAGGCCTCCCAACACCTGAGGAACGTGGTCAGCCGCCAGGACTCCGGTAGCGCTAACGCATCAGAGGCACCCCCCCCCAAAACCCCGCCGCTGGCATTGAATCGGGTCGTGCAAGGGGATATAAAACACCTGCTGCAACAGCTGCAAGTCAAACTGGAGCAGGCCCAGAATACCCTGAAGGCCGAAGCAGCCCCCAACACCCCCCAGCCAGGCTCAGCGCTGGACAAAGCGCTGCCGATCGACGCCAAATTAGCGCCGACGCCAGCAGACAGCAAACCCGGTCAACCGCCCCAGCCGGGCCAACCACAGGATGCCCGCAACCGCCCTGTGGAAGGCCGCACCGGAGAGCCCACACGCACTGACCCGCTGCACAACACACAGCGCGCAGCGACCAATCGACTGCAGGGCTACCGTAGTATTCAAGGCAGTGGTCTTCAAGGTAGTGGCTTCCAAGGCAGTGTGCCGGGAGACGGCACCCGCTCCACGCTGGAGACCTACATTCTGCCGCCGCTGCCCGGCAATATCGTGTTACAACCACAAGCGCGCAGCAAGCTGTCGGCCAGCGGTGATATGGCCGATGCTCTGGTATCGGTTCTGTTAAAACAGGTGAAAGGCGCCATCAGTCGAATCAACCTGCATCAGGTGGCATCGCAACCCCGCAGCCAGGACCCGGCCGCGCCTCAGCCACTGCTCAGTTTCGAGCTCCCCATTCTGCACCAGAATCAGGTGCAGATTTTTCAGTTTCGGATTGAGGAAGAACCAAGCCGGGATGAACAGGAAGCCAAAACCCTGGGCAAACGTTGGGTGGTGCAAATGGCGTTTGATGTGGAGGGACTGGGGCCCATGCTGTGTCAGATCAGCATGCTGGGGCACAGTGCCTCGGTATCGTTCTGGGCGGAATGGGAGCGCACCCTGGAACACACCCGCCGCCATTTTGATTACCTGCAAACGGTGCTCACGGAAATGGGTTTGCGAGTGGAGAAACTGCAGGGCCACCTGGGCCTTCCCAAATCCGAGCAAGCCATCCTGCACAATCAACTGGTGGACATCCGCACATGAGCGAACATCATCCCAACCAGGCGGTGGCTCTCACCTATGACGGCAAGAGCGCTCCCTTCATCAGCGCTTCCGGTGGCAGCGAGCTGGCGGAGGAAATCATCCGCATCGCCCGGGAGCATGAGGTTCCCATCTATGAGAACCCCCAGTTGGTGGACATCCTGGCGCGCCTGGAAGTAGGTGATGAAATACCAGAACTGCTGTATCGCACCATCGCCGAAATTATTGCGTTTGTGTACATGCTGAAAGGGAAAACCCCGGCTGGATTCGATACGGACACAAGCCCCCACAACCACGTGCTCAACGGCCCCGATACACCTACAGACACCACGCCCTGAGGGACTACCGATCTCTCATCGATCAACACCACTATTCATCGATGCCATCAGTCCCCATAAAAAAAAGCGGCTTTCCCGAGGGAAAACCGCTTTTAATGCGAGCACCAGGCTATACGAGCACTTGGTTGTACGAGCGTTGGTTATACGAATCCAATACGGTGATACAGGCCTACTGAATGACGCTGTCCACCTGTACACTACGACCGGCCATTTTCAGTTCAACCGGAAAGTCTGCCGCCATCCAGGAATAAAACCCTTCCCGGAAGTAATACACCTTACTGTAGCCCCAGTTGGAGGCGAAGTAGCTGGCCATGGCACTGCTGACATTGAGCGGGCTGCTGGTGTAAAACACGATGGGCGTGGAACGATCCAGCTCTTTGGAAATGTACAGCACGGCAAATTCGCTGGCGTTGAAATCCAGGTTCACCGAGCCCTGAATATGGCCCAGGCTCCAGGACTGCGCATCCCGAACATCAATGAACACCGCGCCATCATCAAACAGGGTTTTGGCCTGTTCCAGATCCACCGTTTCTGCACCGTTCACAGCTTCCGGCGCTTCCGCCATGGCGACCACTGAGCACAATAAAAACGCCAGACTACCCACTACTTTCGCAAAATGCTTCATACGATTACACCCGGACAGGCTCTTGAAAACTCTTTATGAGTATAGGTGTGGGGGGTGTGGCGAGTTGGAATATTTGGCTCTAAGAATAGGGAAATCTATTCGCAAGACTTTGAATTTTATAGAACTATTTTAAGCAAAGCGCCAGAAAGAAAGACACAACGAAGGCACTTAGGGTTTTTTCGCGGGCTGCTTGCTTACCAGTGCCATTAATTTGGCTTCAGAGCGCGAAGGAGACTCCTCCTCCACCGGCTCCATATCCCTGCCTTTCAAAACCCGATCCGCCTGCCGGCGAAACAGATGTTCACTGCTCTGGTTGGTGATGTCTTCCTGGCGGTCCAAAGCCTGGTTCAGGCGCTTTTCAGCGTTCATCAGTCGTTGTCCAATACCGACCGAACCGGTGTTCAGAAATTCGATTTTACTTTCCAGGCTTTTCAATCGGTTCTCCAGGGCTTGCTTCTCTTGCAGCAATTGCCCTTGGCTGTGCTTCATTTTTTGCACTTGCAACAACAGAAACACCATGCCGGTGGTCAACAGCACCGCAATCAAAACCCCTAACCAGAACTGATCTATGTACATAGCAGCCTCACTAGAATCCCATGGCCATGCCCACACCACCACTGGCGTTGTCGATCATGCGCTCCAGGTCGATCAATATCAGCAACTCTTCATGCTTATTACACACCCCGGTGATGAACTTGGATGTCTCCTCGTTCCCCACGTTGGGGGCCTTTTCAATTTCGGACTCATTGAGATAAGTGACTTCCGCGACGCTGTCCACCAGCATGCCGATCACCTGTTTATCCACCTCGACGATCACAATGCGGGTGTTGTTGTCGATGTCGCCGGAACTCAGCCCAAACCGGATACGGGTATCAATGACCGTGACCACGTTACCCCGCAGATTGATGATTCCCAGCACAAAATACGGCGCACCGGGCACCGGGGTGATCTCGGTGTAGCGCAGCACCTCACGGATCTGCATCACGTTCACACCATAGATCTCATCGCCCAATCGAAACGTACCCCATTGTGTTACCTGGTCATCGGAGGCAGCTTCCGCTCTGGCCATAATCAGGACTCCTGCAGTCTTTCCTTAACGTCAAATTTCTATCGCAACAGGCCGCAATTGAGAAAAATGCAGCTTGCATGCCAATTACCCTTGATCAGATGGCTTCCAGTTCCGCCCACTCGTCGTCCGTGAGCAGCTTATCCAGCTCCAGCAGGATCAACAGTTCGCCATCCTTGTGGCAAACGCCCTGGATGTAGCGGGCGCTTTCATCGTTACCCACATTGGGAGAGCTGTCGATTTCCGACTGGCGCAGGTAAACCACCTCCGCCACGCTGTCCACCAGGATGCCGATCACGTGACCATTGGCTTCAATGATCACAATACGCGTGTTGTCGGTGATCTCCCCTTTGGGCAGACCGAATCGCAGGCGGGTATCGATCACCGTCACCACATTGCCGCGCAGGTTGATGATGCCCAGTACATGGTACGAGCCCCCTGGCACGGGGGCGATGTCCGTAAAACGGAGCACCTCTTGCACCTGCATTACGTTGATGCCATAGGTTTCCCCCGCCAGTTGGAAGGTGACCCATTGGATGACGGGATCGTCGCTGGAACGGGATTGTGCTGTATTTGCCATAGTTATATGCCACTCGATTTTGATGACACTTCGGCCAGTTTAACTGGTTGTTTTATAACTATAGAACAGGGGAACGGGCACGCCAGTTTTTAGCGCGGGGAAAAATCGGGTGAGATCGTGATCAACGCAGGGTTAAGTGCCCTGCTCTGCCTGGTTGATGATGTGCTGAAAGCCATCGGTGTCCACCAGGGAGCACATATAATCCAGCACGGTGCCCGCCAGCCAGGGCCGCTTGCCGCGCTGGGTTCGCCACTTTACCTGATCCGGTTCCAGGGTGACGGATTTTTCCACCTGGTGGCAGGCCAGCCCCCAGGCAAAACCATGAATGGTAATCACATAGGCCAACGACTCGCGGGAGGCCGGGTCGTGTCGCTCTGGCATCACGCATAAACCGGTATCCAGCACCTTGATGTTGCCAGCGCTTGGGGTCTGCAGAATGCCAATAAACCAGTCGTACTGTCCGGGCAAGGCGTTGAACCTGCGATCAATGGGGTGAATGGAACCCAACAGCACCAACGGTACCGCCAGTTTCAGCCCGTTCACGGTAAAAATCAGGCATTCAAAACGGGATTGCGCCCACTGGGGGCGTCCGTTTGGACACCAGGAATGTTGCTCCGCCGCGTCCTCCGCACCCCGATCCAAGACACTGTCCGTTTCCAGTCCGGCAATCAGCACCTCCGGCGCTGATTCGTCGCTAGCAGGCTCAACCTCGTTCGGCGGAGGTTCCTGGGGCACCGTTTCCTGGGGAGCAAGGTCATTGGGAATACGGTCTGTGACGGCAGGCTGACGGATTTCCGTTGCTTCAGGTTGCGGCGAAACCGGCTCCGATTCCGGCGCGGGGGTGGGTGCTCGCAAAAAAGACTCCGGCAACAACGACTCGGACAGCAATGCCGGTCGCTCGATCAGGGCAAGAGGCTTGGTTTCTTTCGATTGACGAACCGGGCGTGAAGTTGAGGGTGAAGTCGAAGGCGCAGCTGGAAATGCAGCCGGGGTGGATTGCACCGACTTTTTCTTATTGCGATCAAAACGCGCCACGTTATCCGGAATCACCAGCCCCAGCTCCGGTTGCACAGACACCGGCTGCCCTGCCGCCGGGTCGTGGAGCATCTCATCCAGATAACTGTAGATTTGCCGCTCTGTGTCGCTGATGGGCAAATCGTCTTGCTTTTCGTCGTTCATGTCTTTGCTACTGCGTTCGACCCAAGCATGCTCGATTCAGAAACCTTGCACCGGCCCAAATCAGGTTAGGAAGACAGCTCATGTTTCGGTGCCAACTGCGGTTCACGGTTCATTAGATATTTTAGCAGAGAGCTGTAGGCTGCCACGCCACGGCTGTTGGCATCGTAAGCGCTGGGGGGTTTACCCGCCTTGCTGGCATCACGAAACCGGGTATCTTCGGGGATGGCCGCCGGCCAGATGTGGCCGTCATAGGTTTGGCGCAGCAAACGCAGGCTGCCCACCGAGGCCTGAGTCCGCCGGTCAAACATGGTGGGCACCACCAGATAGGGCAGCTCCCGCTTCTGGGATTTCATCACCATCTGCAGCGTACGCATCATGCGCTCAAGCCCTTTGATGGCCAGAAATTCGGTCTGCACCGGTAACAGCAGCTGCTGGCAGGCTGCCAGGGCGTTGATCAGGAGCACCCCCAGGATGGGCGGGGTATCCATTAACACGTAGTCATAGTCATCCCACAGCCAGGCGATGGTTTTGGAGATCACCAGCCCGGCGCCGCCCTGACTGACCGCCTGACGCTCTAGCATCGCCAGCGACGTCGACGCCGGCAGAAAATCCAGACGCGGATAGCCGGTGCTGAGCACCAGCTCGCGCGGTAAATGGGCCGGCACATCACCTTTGTGCTGGAACAGTTGATACACCGACTTCGACATTTCATCCGGGTTGTACTGGAAATAGCTGGTGAGCGAGCCATGGGGGTCCAGATCGATCATCAACACCCGGTGCCCATTCTCCGCCAACAGGCCACCCAGGCCCACCACCGTTGTGGTCTTGCCGACGCCACCTTTCTGATTTGCCACTGCCCATACTTTCACGATGTCGACCTATTTTGCTGCTGCGCCCGGGGCAGAGAACAGTAAGCCTCCGTCCTGCAGGCGGATGATTCGCAAAGGTACTTCCGCCTCATCCCGCTGACGTCGGTCTTTGCTTTCGGTTTTGCCTGTACCCAGTTTGTAATCCTGCGGAGCCGTCGCCGGCGCAGCGCTGGATTCCGGTTCTGCTTTGGAAATCACCAGGGCAATCCGCCGATTGCGGGAGCGCCCCTCCTCAGTAGTGTTATCGGCCACCGGGTGATGTTCTCCATAGCCCACAGCCGCCAATTGACTGGAATTGACCCCCAGCTCTTCGAAGTAACGTACCACGCTGGCCGCCCGCGCGGCAGACAACTCCCAGTTGGATGGGAATTGTCGGGTTTCGATGGGGACGTTATCCGTATAGCCCTCCACGTGAATCGGGTTCAGCTTGTCTTTCAGAATGTCACTGACCCTGGCCAGGACCTCTTTTGCGCCGCTGGACAGCGTCGCGCTGCCACTGGGGTACAGTACGCTGGCCTTGATATTGACTTCGATCCATTCGTCGTTGCCGCGAATTTCCACTTCGTCATTCTGGATCTGCTGCTGCAGTTTGGTAGCCAGTTGATCCGTGATCCGGGACAGATGAGCGACTTCGTTGTCACGCATCTCACCCTGACGGGCCGCCCGGTTTTCCACATCGTCGAACAAGCCTTCCACACCGTATTTGAAATCTTCTTTACTGGGGTAATCCCCCGGCACCGGTAGCTTGATCAGTTGATCATTACTCTTGTAAACATCCTTATCCCCCACGGTCAGGGGGTCGAGGGTTTTAGGCTGGGCATTGAACACGCTCACCAGGGAATCGGACAGTACTTTGTACTTGCCTTCGTTGACTGAGGAGATGGAATACATCACCACAAAAAAAGCGAACAACAAGGTGATGAAGTCCGCATAGGAAATCACCCAGCGTTCGTGATTCTCAGGTTCCTCCAATTGCCTGCGCCGCATATCCCCTCCGGATTATTGATCCAGATACCCTTCGAGTTTCATTTCGATGGTACGTGGATTCTCTCCGTCAGCGATGGCAATCAAACCCTCGATGATCATCTCTCGCTGGCTGCTCTGGGCTTTGATGGTGGACTTCAACTTGGCGGCGATGGGCAGGAAGATCAGGTTGGCGGCACCCACCCCATAGATGGTGGCCACAAAGGCGGTGGCAATCCCCGCTCCCAGTTTGCTGGGGTCCGCCAGATTACCCATGACATGAATCAACCCCATCACCGCACCGATGATACCGATGGTGGGAGAGTATCCGCCCATGGCCTCGAAGACCTTGGCCGCATGCAGATCTCTGTCCTCCTGTGTGATCAGATCTACTTCCAGCACATTGCGGATGGATTCCGGCTCGCCGCCATCCACCAGCAACTGCAGCCCTTTACGGGCAAAGCGGTCGGTTTCGTTTTCAGTGATGGCCTCCAATCCCAGCAGGCCTTCCTTGCGGGCTGTCATGCTCCAGTTAATCACATGATCAATCTTTTCTTTCATGTTCACAGTGGGAGGAAAAAACACCCAACGCAATACTGTGAAAGAATGCCGGAACGTGGCCATCGGGGTTTGCAACATGGCAGCACCCAGAGTGCCGCCCAGCACAATCACTGCCGCCGGCCCATTGGCCAGGCCGGAAAGATGCCCTCCTTCCAGCGCATTACCTCCCACAATGGCCACAATGCCAATCAGGAGGCCAAGGAAACTTAATATATCCATAGTATCAGCGTAACTCGCCCAACAGGGTTCCCACGTCTTTTACGTCAATCACCGCATCCGACAGTCCTGCGGTTGCCACTGCCATGGGCATGCCGTAAACCACGCAACTCTGTTCGTTCTGGGTCCAGATGGTGGCCCCATTCCGCTTCAGCAATTTGCATCCTTCACGACCGTCACTGCCCATGCCTGTCAGCACCAATGCAAGAACCTTGCCTCTAATGGCGCGCGCCGCTGATCCAAAGGTGACATCCACGCTGGGACGATACTGAATTCGATCATCACCCTCGATAATCGACACCGACTGACCGCTTCCCTCCACCAGCATCTGTTTGCCACCGGGTGCCAGCAGTGCTGTGCCCGGGCGGATGAGGTCGTTATCTGCCGCTTCCTTCACATTAATCTTGCACAGGCGGTTTAATCTTTCCGCAAAGGCGGAAGTAAATGTCCCCGGCATATGCTGAACCAGCAACAGGGGAAACGGATAATTGGCCGGCAACGACATCAGAATATTCTGCAGTGCCACCGGGCCACCGGTGGATGCACCGATCAGAATAATGCGGGGCCGATCCCCCTGCAGGCTGTCCAATGGGGATTTACCGGTTCGCGCAGCGGGTTTGGAAACCGGGCTTTCTTTTGCGATCGACGCAGGGGTTCGCGCCGCAGCGGATGCAGGGGTGGATTTGGGTTTGGGTTTGGGGGCACTTGCTGCGCTTGGCGTTGTAGCCGGTGGCCGCGGCGCGGCGGCGGGAGTAGCCCGTCGCATCGTCGCACCACGGCGCGAAATCGCGAGCACCCGATCCTGCAACAGTTTGGCGCTGTCGCCCGGGTCACCGGACATGGATTCAAAACTTTTCGGCAGATAATCCAATGCGCCGGCTTCCAACGCATCGAGGGTGACGCGGGCACCTTCATAACTTAAAGACGAGAACATCAATATCGGCGTCGGCTGTTCCGACATGATCTGACGCACTGCAGAAATACCGTCCAACAACGGCATCTCATAGTCCATCGTAATCACATCCGGTTTGAGCTCTTTGACCTTCTCAACAGCCACCTTGCCGTTGTCCGCAAAGCCCACCACGTTCAAAGCCGGGTTCTTTTCCAGAATATCTTTTATTCTTCTGCGGAAAAATGCGGAGTCATCCACGACCAGCACGTTGGTTGGCATTCAACATCTCCAAAAACGGCAACGCCGTGCAATCCAGTACGATCAGACTCGTTGCGCGTAAGCTTTAAGCATACTGGGTATATCCAGAATCAAGGCAATACGGCCATCACCGGTGATCGTTGCGCCGGCCATGCCTGGGGTACCGTGCAGCATTTTACCCAGGGGTTTGATCACCACTTCTTCCTGGCCGATCAACTGATCCACCACAAACCCTACTTTTTGAGTGCCGACGCTGACAATCACCACGTGGGCTTCTGTGTCTTTGCCTTGCGCACCCCGAATCAACCAACGCTTAAGGTGGAAAAGAGGCAGCGCCTTTTCGCGCACCACCACCACTTCCTGGCCATCCACCACGTTGGTGCGGGACAGATCCAGATGAAAAATCTCGTTCACGTTCACCAACGGTAAGGCAAACGCCTGCGTGCCCAACATGACCATTAAGGTGGGCATGATGGCCAGGGTCAGCGGTACCTTGATGGCGATCCGGGTACCCACACCTTTTTCAGAGTGAACGTCGATGGTGCCATTGAGTTGGGTGATCTTGGTCTTGACCACGTCCATGCCCACACCCCGACCGGACACATCGGAAATCTGTTCCTTGGTAGAAAACCCGGGATGGAAGATCAGGTTAAAGGCTTCGGGATCACTCAGGCGATCCGCTGCTTCGGTGTCCATCAACCCTTTTTCCACCGCCTTGCGGCGCAACATGTCCGGGTCCATACCGCCACCATCGTCGGTGATGGAAAGCACGATGTGATCCCCTTCCTGCTCTGCGGCCAGGAACACTTTGCCCATGCGGGGTTTGCCCATCTGCTCACGCACGTCCGGGGCTTCGATACCGTGATCCACACTGTTGCGGACCAGGTGCACCAGAGGATCGGCCAGGGCTTCCACCAGATTCTTGTCCAGATCGGTTTCCTCACCCTCCAACTCCAGGGTGATTTCCTTCTTCAGGTTACGGGCCAGATCGCGGACCACCCGCGGGAAGCGCCCGAATACTTTCTTGATGGGCTGCATGCGGGTTTTCATTACCGCCGTTTGCAGGTCCCCGGTGACCACATCCAGGTTGGCCACGGCTTTCGCCAGATCTTCATCTGCCGTCCGCAATCCCAAGCGCACCAGGCGGTTACGCACCAGCACCAGCTCGCCCACCATATTCATGATGTCGTCCAGGCGTTTGGTATCCACCCGCACGGTGTTTTCAGCCGCCGCAGGGGCTTCTTTGCCGGGTACGGGTTTGGCAGGAGGCTTTTTCGCCGCAGGCGCTGCAGCAGCGGGTTTCGCTGCCGCTGCGGCCGGGCTGGGTGGCTGCGCCGCAGATTGAGGCGCAGCGGGTTTGGCCGCTGGCGCAGCAGGGGGGGCTTTCGCTGCACTGGGGGCCTGCTCCGCCGTGGCACCTTTTCCTGCGGTGGCGCCTTTCTCAGTAGTAGGACCTTTACCCTTGCCGTGCAACTCATCCAGCAGGGATTCAAATTCGTCGTCCGAAATCAGATCGGCACTGGCCGCCCCGGAAGCCGCCGCTTCATCACCGTCTTCAGAGGCTTTGGGAATGCCACCGTGCTTGCCCTTGCCGTGCAGTTCGTCCAGCAGAGATTCAAATTCGTCATCGGTAATTTCATCGGAGCCGCCGGTGGCAGCGGCGGCTGGAGCTGCCGGTTCCGCAGCCGGGGCAGCGCTGAATTTGCCCTTGCCATGAAGCTGATCCAGCAGCGCCTCAAATTCATCCTCCGTGATCTCATCGGAGCCACCGGATGCTGCGGCTTGAGCCACTTCCTCGTCCTCACCGAACAGGTCGACTCCACCACCGGCTTCCTGGGCGGCGGCCTGCTTCGGCGTGCCGGATTCATCCAGCGCATCCAGGAATTGTTCAAATTCCTCGTCGGTAATATCGCCCTTGGTTGCGGGTTGTTCGGGCTCCACTGCAGCTGCTTCCGCTGCAGGAGCCGGGGCTGCCGGTGCGTCACCCTCTAAAATGGCATGCAGGGCGGTCATCAGGGCCGGGTCGGCCGGGTCAGGATACTCGCGCCCATGCACCTGCTCAAACATGGAATTAACGGCATCCAATGCCTGCAGCACCACATCCATCAACTCGGCATTGATGGACAATTTACCGTTGCGCAGTAAATCAAAAATGTTTTCCGCTGCGTGGCAAAGATCCACCAGGGTGTCCAGCTGCAAAAAGCCAGCGCCGCCTTTTACCGTGTGAAAGCCGCGGAAAATGGCATTCAGGAGGTCAGCGTCATCCGGTCGGTTTTCCAGATCCACCAACTGCTCAGACAGCACTTCCAGTATTTCTCCGGCCTCAACCAGAAAATCCTGTAGTATCTCTTCGTCGCCATCGAAGCTCATGCCCTTACTCCTTTAAAACCCAAGACTGGACAGCAGGGCATCGACGTCGTCCTGATTGGATACGACGTCCTCCCGTGTCTCGGGGTTCATGATGGGTCCCTCGGGACCAATTTGTTCTTCTTTGCTTTCGGTTTTCTGGGGTTGGAGCTCGTGCTTGACGCCCGTAATCTGGTCGATGGTGCTGGCCATGGTCACCAGGTTCACCAGGTTGTCTTCCACTTCCTTCACCAGCTGAATGACCCGTTTGATCACTTGTCCGGTGAGGTCCTGGTAATCCTGGGCCAGCATGATGCTGGAAAGATTGGAATCAATGCGGCTGGATTCGTCCACCGCGGTACACAGAAAACCATCGATTTTCTTGCTTAATTGACGAAATTCATCGGCTGACATTTCGCGCCGCATCAGCCGATCCCATTCGCTTTTCAGATCCTGGGCGGTTTCCCGCAGATGAGCGGACACAGGCATGGTGTGCTCCACCATGTCCATGGTTTTGTTGGCGGCGTTCTCCGTCTTTTCGATGACGTAGTTCAACCGCTCAGAGGCATCCTGCATGCGGGACATCTCTTCCCGCATTTCACTGTTGCTGGTATCAATGGCGAAGTTCTTGATGGACTCATGCAGGCTACGGGTCAGCTTACCCACTTCCTGAAACAACACCTGATCCCGCTGCTGGTGCAAGGAGGATATGGTGCGCATCGCCTCTTTGGCGTCTCCATTTTCCAACTGTTCTACCAGGGTCTTGGCGTATTCCACCAAGTTGTCCTGATGGGCTTGCTCCGTCATGCTCATCTCACATCTGACTCTGGGAACGAAGGGTACTAGGCATCCACCCGTTCAAATATTTTCTCGATCTTCTCTTTCAATGCCTGGGCGGTGAAAGGTTTCACCACATAGCCATTCACACCCGCCTGCGCCGCCTCAATGATCTGCTCGCGCTTGGCCTCGGCGGTCACCATCAACACCGGCAGGCTCTGCAGCTTTTCGTCAGCCCGCACAGCCTTGAGAAGATCGATCCCGGTCATGCCGGGCATATTCCAATCCGTAATAAGAAAGTCAAAATCGGAGGATTTCAGTAATGGCAGAGCAGAACTCCCGTCATCGGCTTCCTGGGTATTGGTGAAACCCAGGTCCCGCAGCAGGTTCTTGATAATTCGTCTCATCGTGGAAAAGTCATCGACAATGAGAATTTTCATGTTCTTGTCCAAGGTTGCCTCCAATGAACCCAGTTCACTACTACTACGCAAACATCTGATTTATCTGGCTGTTGATAAACCCTCCCGAGAATTCGTCCGGCAGGCTGGACTTTCAACAGACCCTTTTGATTAAGTCTAGTAGCTGTTTTTATCTGATCCAGTTTTTGTCTGATAAGGCCTCTGTTCAGGCTTCAAAGCCACTCTTGCAGGCGCGAGCGCAACCGTTGAGCTGCTTGACTGTGGATCTGGCTGACCCGCGATTCGCTGACACCCAGCACCTGGCCTATTTCCTTGAGATTGAGCTCTTCGTCGTAGTACAGCGACAGTACCAACTGCTCCCGCTCCGGGAGCTGCTCAATGGCTCGGGCCAGGTGGGTGCGGAACACGCCGTTCTGAAGATTGTCGAGGGGGTTTTCCGCCTGCTGTTGCTGCAAACCAACGCTGATGTTCTCCTCGGTGGATTCCAGCTCATTCAGGCTGAATAGACGGGTGGCCATGCTGTCCTGCAGCATGACATGGTACTCCTCCAGCGAAACGCCGAGGCGCTCGGCAATATCACGGTCCCGGGCGTCGGCCCCGGTTTCATGCTCTATTTCGTGGATAACCTGTTGAATTCGTCTGGCATTCCGGTGCACGGAGCGGGGCGCCCACTCCCCTTTGCGCAGCTCATCCACCATGGCACCGCGAATGCGGATACCGGCATAGGTTTCAAAGCTGGCGCCCTTGCTGTTGTCATAGCGTTTGAGGGCATCCAGCAGACCGATCATGCCGGCCTGGTAGAGGTCTTCCACGGACACGCCGGACGGCATACGGGCAATCAGATGATGGGCGATGCGCTTCACCAACGGGGTGTGCTGCTCAACCAAAACATCCAATTGTGGCGCCGATTCGTCGTTGTACATAGCGTGTCGCTTCATGCCCAGCATGGGATACTCTGTTGTCCTATCGGGCAACCGCTCCTTGTACCAGCCGATCCACAAAGAACTCCAGGTGCCCCCTGGGCGTGGAAGGTAATGGCCAGCTGTCCACTTTATTGGCCAGGGAGCGGAAGGCCAGGGCCGCCTTGCTGCGGGGATAGGCCTCCACTACCGGCTTCTGTCGCATGACTGCCTTGCGCAGGTAGTCATCAAAGGGAATGCAGCCGGAGAATTGCAGGGCCACATCCAGAAATCGATCGGTGACTTTGGTCAGTTTGGAATAGATCTCCCGCCCTTCCTGTTGCGTACGCACCATGTTCGCCACCACGTTGAAACGGTACATGCCGTGCTTTTGATTCAGGATTTTCATCATGGCATAGGCATCCGTGATGGAGGTGGGCTCGTTGGTCACCACAAACAGGCTTTCCTGGGCAGCGGTGACAAAGCTCATCACCATCTCGGAAATTCCGGCGGCGGTGTCCACAATCAGCACATCCACGTCGTCGCTGAGTTCGCTGAAGGCGTGGATCAGGCCGGCGTGCTCCCGCGGGCCCATGCTCACCAGTTCCTGGGTACCGGATGAGGCGGGCACGATTTTCACCCCCGCCGGTCCTTCCACCAGAATATCCCGGATACTGCACTCCCCGCGCAACACGTGGGACAGATTCTCCCGGGCACTGATTCCCAACAGGATATCCAGATTGGCCAGACCCAGGTCGGCATCCAGAATCACCACCCGGCGCCCCATTTCTGCAAGACACACCCCCAGATTAATGGAGACATTACTCTTGCCCACTCCGCCTTTACCACCAGTGACGGCAATTACCTGTACGGGATGATTGCTCATAAACGTATTTCTATACACCTTGTTGTGTCTTCTTTATCCGTAGGCCAGATCCGATTCCGTTCCCGACATGGCGTCGTTGTACATATCTGCCACCAGATCCTCGTCCACGCGATATTCCTTCGCCAGTGCGATGGCGTGGTTGATCAGGCGGGTGGCGTTCGGGCGGGCGATGTCGTCCGGGATGTTCTGACCATCCGTGATATAGGCTATGGGTAGCTGCGACTCGATCGCAACACTTAAAGCCTCGCCCAAACTGGCGGATTCGTCCAGTTTTGTGAGGATACAACCCTCAAGATTCAGATGTTTATACTCATTGACCGCCCGATCCAGGATCCGGCGCTGACTGGTGGAGGACAGGACCAGCCAGCGTTGCACATTGGCCCCCATACTCTCAATCATAGCCATTTGTTCCTGATGTACCTGATCTTTATGACTTAAACCGGCCGTATCGATCAGTACCAGCTTCTTGCGGGACAGGGAGCGCAGCAAATGGTCCAGCCCGGCCTGGTCAGTTACCACCCGCACCGGCACCTTCAGAATGCGGCCCAACGTGCTCAACTGCTCATGTCCGGCGATGCGATAGCTGTCGGTGGTCACCAGCGCCAAATTTTCGGCGCCGTGTTCCAGCACAAAGCGGGTGGCGATTTTGGCGATGGTGGTGGTCTTGCCCACACCGGCGGGGCCCACAAAGGCGAATACCCCGCCGTGGGCCACGATATCCTCCGACATCAACGGCAGATCTTCACTCAACTCCAACAGGGCATCGCGCCAGGCGGATTTGATCTGTGCATCCGGTGCCAGGTTGCGAACCAGCTTACGGCACAAGGCGGGAGACAGCCCGAGGCGCGACAATTTTTTGAAGACCGAGGCCTCCATGGGATGCCGGTGGGAGAAGCTCCCCCAGGCCACGTTCGCCATCTGCACGTTGAGCATCTGGCGCAATTGATTGAGTTCACCCCGCATCGCTGCCAGCTCGCTATGACTTTGGGCAGGTGGCGTGACGGCCACCGGTGCCGCCGCTTGAGCTTGGTTCACCGCCGGCGCAGCTCTGGACGGTATCGGGGCTGCGACCGAGGCGGGCATGCCGGGCGCCTGACCGGGTGCCTGTCGCGACGCCTGCGAGCGCCCCTGCTGGCTCAGCTGCACATTCAGATCGGCGTCATCACCGTCATTAAGCTGCTGCAACCACAGATCATTGAATTTCTGATTGGCCTGCTCCCGTCGCTGCAACGCCTCCACCAGGCGGGCTTTATCTTCCGCCGAGGCCTCCCGTGCAGCGCGGGAATCCAGCAGTTTGGCCGGATCACCCTGGGCCGGCGCCCGCGCGCTGTCCGCCATAAAATCCGGAATATGGTTGTCACGGCGTTCACGGGCTTTGTGCTGCTCAACAAACTCGTCATAGTCCGCTGCCGCCACAATCTCAATCCCGTTTGCCACCTTGCGATTGGAAAGAATGACCGCGTCCGCTCCCAATGCCTCACGAACCAACTTCAAAGCCTGGCGCATATCGGCTGCAATGAATTTTTTTGTGTTCATGATTGTCTAGCCTCTCTGCTTCGACGGCTCTGCCAGTTTATTGGCCCACCGAAGCGGTAATGGTGATCTGTTTGTTGTCCGGTATCTCGTTATACGAGAGCACATTCAAGCCTTGAACACTGAACCGAAGGAACCGTGACAGCATCGGTCTGATGCCTGCGGATACCAGCAAAACTGCCGGGTTGCCAGCCAGTTCCTGTTTCTGAACAGCTTCTGAAACGGAACGCTGCAGTTTTTCCGCCAAGCCCGGTTCGATCACTGCGTCGCTGGCGGTACCGCCAGAATTCAGAGCCTGTTGTACTGCCTGTAGCAACAACTGTTCCAATTCAGGTTGCAAGGTAATCACCGGCAGCTCACGGCCCACGCCGTATATGGTCTGCACGATCATGCGGGAAAGCGCAACGCGGGCCGCGGACGTCAAAGCGTCAGCGTCTTGACTCTTGGGTGCCAGCTCCGCCAAAGCTTCGGCAATGGTACGGATGTCGCGGATGGGCACGTCTTCCTGCAACAGATTCTGCAATACCTTGTGCAGCTTGCTCAGGGGCAACGGATTCGGTACCAGGTTTTCCACCAGTTTGGGCGACGCTTTCTGCAGATTCTCCAACAGCTTTTGCACTTCCTCGAAGCCCAACAGCTCATGGGAATGCCGCAACATCACCTGGTTGATGTGGGTGGCCACCACTGTACTGGCATCCACCACCGTATAACCCATGGTCTGCGCCTGATCCCGTTGCCCCGGTTCGATCCAGACCGCATCCAGGCCAAACGCCGGGTCTTTGCATTCAATGCCGTTGATGGAACCGAACACCTGGCCGGGATTGATGGCCAGTTCCCGGTCCGCATGGATTTCGGCTTCATCAATGGCCACTCCCATCAGGGTAATGCGATAGGCATTGGGCAGCAGATCCAGGTTGTCGCGAATATGAACCGAGGGCATCAGAAAGCCCAGCTCCTGGGACAGTTTTTTGCGGACGCCTTTAATGCGCCCCAATAGCTGCCCGCCCTGGGCTTTGTCCACCAGCGGAATCAAACGATAGCCCACTTCCAAGCCGATGGAATCCACCGGCTGCACGTCATCCCAACCCAGTTCCTTGAACTCACTTTCACGTTGCGCGGCCATCTCCTCCATTTTGCGGGCGTCTTTTTCCTCTTCCTGATCCTGACCACCCTGGGCCAGTCGACGATAGTAAATCCAGTAAGCACCACCACCACACAGGGTGGCCAATCCCAGGAAAGCAAAATGCGGCATGCCGGGAATCACCCCCATTATGCCGAGAATCACCGCGGCGATGGCCAATGCCTGCGGTGACCCGAACATTTGCACCATCACCTGATTCCCCAGATCCTGGGAACTGTTGACCCGGGTTACGATGATCGCCGCCGCCGTGGACAGCAACAGGGAGGGAATCTGCGCCACCAGGCCGTCACCGATGGTGAGCAACGCATACACTTTCAGGGCCTCGGCAAAACCCAGGTTGTACTGCACCATGCCGATGGCCAGTCCGCCGATGATGTTGATCAACAGAATCAGAATGCCGGCGATGGCATCACCGCGCACAAACTTGCTGGCACCGTCCATGGCACCATAGAAGTCCGCCTCCTGGGACACTTCCGCCCGCCGTACCTTGGCCTCCTCCTGATCAATAATACCGGCGTTCAAATCCGCATCGATGGACATCTGTTTGCCGGGCATGGCGTCCAATGTGAAGCGCGCGCTTACCTCGGAAATACGCCCGGCACCCTTGGTCACCACCACGAAGTTGATGATCACCAGGATCAGGAACACCACCAGGCCCACGGCGTAATTACCGCCGATGACCACCTCACCAAAGGACTGAATCACCTTACCTGCGGCATCCCCACCTTCGTGGCCGCGCAACAACACCACCCGGGTGGAGGCCACGTTCAAGGCCAGACGCAACAACGTGGCAATCAACAGCACCGTCGGAAAAATGGCGAACTCCAGGGGCCGCATGGTGTACACCGACACCAGCAACACCACCAGGGCCAATGCGATATTGAATGTGAACAACACGTCCAGCAGGATGGACGGCATGGGCAGGGTCATCATGGCCATGATGATCAGCAGGAAGATGGGCGCGCCCCAGTTTCCCTGCTTCAGAATATTTCCGGTTTGAGATGCAACACCTGCTGCCATAACACCTTGATCCCGCAATAACGAAAAATTGACACCTTACGTGCTCTACAGGGGTATATCGCAAAGATCGTGCCCGAACGGGCAAACAATTGATGGGAAAGGTTATTCGTCTTTTCGGAGATCTTCCGGCACCGGGAAATCCGGCACCACTCCAGGGTTGGGCCCTTTGCCCTTCTGGAATTGCTGCAGCTGGAAAACATAGGCCAGCACCTGGGCCACCGCCAGGAACAGCCCCTGGGGGATCTCCCGCTCCAGCTCAGTGTGATAATAGATCGAACGCGCCAATGGTGGCGAATTGAGGATCATGACGTCGTTGGCCAGGGCCACTTTTTTGATTTGTAACGCCAGGTGATCCGCACCTTTGGCCACCACAATGGGCGCCAGCATTTTCTGGGGATCGTATTTCAGGGCCACCGCATAGTGAGTGGGGTTGGTGATCACCACATCCGCATCCGGTACGGCCGACATCATGCGACTTTGGGCAATCTCCCGCTGTTTCGAGCGCAGTTTGCTTTTTACCTCCGGCTTGCCTTCGGTGTCCTTGTACTCATCCTTCACTTCCTGCTTGGTCATCTTCAACTGTTTATTGTGTTGATAGACCTGGAACGGCACATCAATGGCCGCCACCACCAGCAACGTACAGGACAACAGGAACAGGGCCCAGGCCACGATGGAAATGCCCTCTGCCATCGCCTCATGGGGCGGTAAAAAGCCCAACGCCATAAACCGTTCGCGGTTGTGATCCAGAATCAGGATGGCCGCCGTCGACACCAGTCCGAATTTGGAAACCGCTTTCAGCACCTCCATCAGGGACTGCACGGAGAACATGCGCTTCAACCCGGTGAGCGGGTTCATCTTGCTGAACTTGGGTGCCAGCGCTTTGGTGGAAAAATTCATCCCCCCCACCATGGGAGGAATCAGCACCGCCGCCAGCAACACCGCAATGTAAAACGGCACCAGGGCGGCAAACGCGGTCTGAGCCGACAGAATCAGGGATTCCACCATCACATCCGGTGTCATCAGCGCATCCCGATCGAACTCATAGTTCATCTCAAACACCGATTGCGCAGCGTCAAACAACATCCGGCCGGACAGCATCAATCCGGCAGCGCCGAAAATCATGACGGCCACCCCACCCAACTCGCGGGAACGGGGTATCTGACCCTTTTCCCGGGCCTCCTGTAACTTTTTCTGGGTGGGTTCTTCCGAGCGTTCTTGCCCGTCTTCGTTCTCAGCCACCTATTGCACCATTTGCCGCAAAAAGTCGAAGGCATCTGCACTCAGGTGCTCATACTGAGGCAGAATATTGGAAAGCGTGAGCCAGATAATGATAAGCCCCATCACCATGGTGAAGGGAAATCCCACCGCGATGATGTTCATTTGCGGAGCCACCCTGCTGATTACGCCAAAGGACACATTCACCACCAGCAACGCGATGATGGAGGGCAGCGCCACCAACACGGCACCGGTGAACATCCAGCTGCCCAGGCGGGCAATTTCCAGATAATTATCCACCGGCAGCCCCAGCTGACCTATCGGCAGCTGCTCAAAACTGGTTCCGATCAGGTACATCACGGCCAGGTGGCCATTGAGGGCGAAAAACAGCAGGTTGACCGTCATCAGATACAACTGGCTGATGGCCGCCACACTGACCCCGTTCACCGGGTCCACCATCAGAGCAAAGCCAAGACCATTCTGCATGGCCACAATCTGGCCACCGACCACAAACACCTGGAACATGAGCTGCAACACGAACCCCATGGCCACGCCAATCAAAATTTGCTGCAGAATAATCAGGAAGGATTCGATGGACAGCAGCTCAATCATGGGCACCGGATCGATCATCGGCGCCACCACCAGGGTCACCCCTGCCGCCAACCCCAGGCGAATGCGGGCCGGTACCAACTGCGTGCTGAGAATGGGCATCGCCATGAAAAACGCCGCAATACGGCAGAAGGGCCAGGCATACTGGCCAATCCACTGGTACAGCTGCTCAATGCCGATTTCAAACATGCATCAACCCAGGAACGTGGGCATGTCCACCAGAATCTTCATGGCGAAGTCATGCACCAGGCCACCCAACCAGGGCCCCATGACCACCAGGGTGGTCAAGGTGATCAGCAGTCGCGGCAGAAAGCTAAGGGTTTGCTCGTTGATTTGCGTGGCCGCCTGGAACACCGACACCACCAACCCCACCACCAGGCTGGGAATGATGATCACCGACACCAGCACCATGGCGATGAACAACCCCTCGCGCATCAGATCCGACACCACTTCCGGCGACATAAGCTAACCTCAGAGCCCGAAACTGCCGGCCAGGGTGCCCACCACCATGGCCCAGCCATCAATAAACACAAACAACATAATCTTGAACGGCAGCGATACGATCATAGGCGACAACATCATCATACCCATGGCCATCAACACACTGGCCACCACCAGATCAATGATCAGAAATGGAATAAACAGCAGAAAACCGATCTGGAAGGCGGTTTTCAACTCGCTGGTGACGAACGCCGGAATCACGATGGTCATGGGCACCTGATCCAGGGAATCGAACTTCTGGTCATCCCCCGCCAACTCCACAAACAGGTTGAGATCCGTTTCCCGGGTTTGCGCCAACATGAACTGGCGCATGGGCACACTGGCGGTCTCCAGCGCTTCCAAGGCACCCATTTGCTCATTCATATAGGGCTGGATGGCCTGACTGTGAATCTGTTTAAACACCGGCGCCATCACAAACACCGTCAAAAACAGCGCCAGACCGATGAGGATCTGGTTGGAAGGCGTTTGCTGCAAACCAATCGCCTGCCGCAGAATCCCGAACACCACAATGATCCGGGTGAACGCTGTCATCATCATGATGATGGCGGGGATGAACGACAGCATGGTCATCAGGATGACCACCTGCAGCGTCACGGAGTAACTCTGGGAACCATCGTCGTTACTGGTCACGCTGAGCGCCGGCATGGAGAACGGATCGGCCGCCCAGCTCGGCGCCGACCACACCAACAAAGGCAGCGCCAGGAACAGTAGACGCAGCGCTCCCTTAATCATGTCCAGTCACTCCGGCTTTGAGCAATTTACTGATGCGGTCTGCGAATTCCGTACGCGGTGTGTTGGTCTGCGATTCCGATGCCAGCGCTTCCTCTTCTGTCTGTCCGGTTTTACCCAACTCTTTCAGCGCATTGATCTGGTGTGGAGTCACCCCCAGCAAAAGTTTTTCTCCCTCCACCTCCACCAGCACAATTTTCTCTTTTTGCCCAACGCTCATGGCGCTGATCAGGCGCATGTTGTTGTGACCGCCCGGTGCAGTAAAATTGAAGCGCTTACTGAGCCAGGCCAACAACAGGATGATGCCCAGCACCGCCGCCAGCCCCACCACCATGGTGCCCACGTCTCCCCCGCTTTTGGCTTCACCGTTGCTGACCAGTTCGTCTTTCAATCGAAACACCGGTGGCGCGGGTGTGTGCGCCGAGGCTTCTGACTCCGACGGGGCTTCCGGAACCGGTACCGACGCCATCGCCCCAGCGCCAAGACCGCAGGCCATCACAAACAGAATTACGATCAACGTTCTCATGGCTGGATCAACTCAGTTTCTTGATGCGCTCAGTGGGGCTGATCACATCCGTCAAACGGATGCCGAATTTTTCGTTCACCACCACCACCTCACCATGAGCAATCAGGGTCCCATTCACCAGTACATCCAATGGCTCACCGGCCAAACGATCCAGCTCTATCACCGAACCCTGGTTGAGCTGCAAGAGGTTGCGAATGCTGATGTTGGTGCTGCCCACCTCCATGGAAAGCGTCACCGGAATGTCCAGAATCACGTCCATGTTGGGGCTGTTTTCGGAGGAAAAAGGCGTGGAGCGGTCGCTCAACGACTCCAGGGGTGCGGCCTGCACTTCGTCTTCCTCCGGGGAATCCTGTTCTGCCAGGGCAGCGGCCCACTCGTCCGCCAGCGCATCATCATCCACCGGTTTATCTTCATCTGTCATTGTTCATACCCCATGCATCAGGCCTTCGCCTGTTCATCCTCATCCGATATTGCTTGTTCACGCATCCAGGTCAACCGGGATTCTTTGCCGCTGTCGGACTCCGGACGCTCTACCTTACTCATCACCTGTAACGCCAGGTTGCCGTTGGCCTCACCCAACTTGCCGCGAAACGCGGGAATGCCGTTGGCCAGCATCAACACACTGTCCGGCATTTCAATCGGGATGATGTCGCCTTTTTTCAGTTTGGCTAACTCTGTGAGCCGCATTTTCTTTTGGCACAGCTTGCCCTTCAGCTCCACTTTGGCGCCCATGATTTCTTCCCGCAGCGACTTCATCCAACGCTCATCCTGGTCACCGATATCACTCTGCACACCGGCATCCAACACTTCCCGCAGGGGTTCGATCATGGAATACGGCAGCGTCAGGTGCATCTCGCCACCGCCGCCGTCCAACTCCACATGGAAGGAATTCACCACCACCACTTCACTGGGGCTGACGATGTTGGCCAAGGAAGGGTTCACTTCCGCACTGAGGAATTCGAACTTCACCGGCAGCACGGCTTTCCAGGCTTCCTGCATATCCACGAAGGCCTGCTCCAGCACCATTTGCACCACCCGGTTTTCCGTAGGCGTGAATTCGCGGCCTTCAATCTTGACGTGACGGCCGTCGCCGCCAAAAAAATTATCCACCAGTTTGAATACCAGCTTGGCATCCAGAATAAACAGCGCCGTGCCTTTCAGGGGCTTGATGCGGATCATATTCAAAGAGGTGGGAACATACAGACTGTGGACATACTCGCCGAACTTGATCACCTGCACCCCGCCCACCGACACATCGGCGGTGCGTCGCAGCAGGTTGAACATGCTGATGCGGGTATAACGGGCAAACCGCTCATTGATCATTTCCAGCGTGGGCATACGCCCACGCACGATCCGGTCCTGGGTACTCAGGTCGTAGGACTGTATCCCGTCTTCCGGTTCATCCGTACCGGTCTCAATGTCGCCATCGTCTACGCCGTGTAAGAGCGCATCGATTTCGTCCTGTGATAATAGATCCTGTACGGCCATAACTATTGCATCACAAAGTTGGTAAACAACACCTGCTCGATCACAGGACCACCACCTGCTGACAGGCCACCTTCTCCACCCGCCCCGCCGGCCGCTGCGGCTCCGCCACTTTCTTCCATCAGAATCTTCTGGATCTCTTCCAGCATGGTCTGGCGCAAAACCTCTTTGCCTTCTGTGGTACGCAGGGTTTCAAAGTCCTGGGCCCCCAGAATCATCACCAGGTTGTTGCGCACCAGCGGCATATGGGTATTGATCACATCAATGGCACTGGCATCGCGAGTCATCACCGTCAAACTGATCTGCACATAACGCTGCCGCCCCTTCCATTGATAATTCACCACAAAGGGTGGTTTGAAATCGAAATAAATTGCGGGCTTCTGGGTCGGCTCCGCCGCTTCTTCGGAAGCCGGCTCGTCCCCACCGGAGAGCATCAGGAATGCAGCCACCCCACCGCCAATCAATAGCACCACCAGCACCGCGATGATGATCAGCAGCATTTTTGATTTCGGCTTTTCCTGCTCTTCACCGTTTTTGTTGTCGTCGTCCGCCATAAAAACACCCTTCGGATTTCCATTGCCATGAACAAAAGCAAGGCCTATACCAAAACCATTTCTTCAAGGTTTTCATGAGGTTAGCCAGCAGAAACAGAACCCGGCGCCAGCAACGTCAAAAAATCGGCCTACTCAGGCAAGTTTAGACAAGATTCCCGGAACTGCCCGTCAAAATACTGCCAAGTGCTGGAATTAGTTGAAAAAAACGAGGAAGGTCTGTGGGGCCGGGCGGCCCCACTGGCTAGAAGTCAGAGGATCGTATCTCGGCCTCAGGCGTAGTAATCCACCAGGCCAAGGGCCACTGCACTGTTGGTCGCGGGGGAATCTGCACCCTCGTCAGAGGCGGCCGCCAATTCCGCCGCCCGCTCGCCACGGCGTTGCTGTCCACCCGCCTGTTCATGGGATTCCCGGGCACCCTGGTCCCGCACATCCACGTCACCCAGCGCCACCCCGTTCTGTTCCATCATCTCACGCAGCCGGGGGATGGCTTGCTCCAGTGCATCCCGCGTGGGTGCGACCTGGCTGGTGAACACCACATGGGCCTGATCATGCTTGACCGCGACCTTCACATCGATGGTGCCCATCTCCTGGGGGTTCAGTTGAATCCTGGCGCTGCTCAGCTTGCTACTGACCATCATCACCAGGCGTTGCGTCATCTCACCAGCCCATTCCCGACTCTGCAGCGGTGACTGCATCGCCGTCGGCATATTGGCCGTCGCGGGTCTGCCGGCCGCTCGCCCCATCTGTTCCAGGCTGCGCTGGAAAGGGTTCAGCTTACTGCCATCCGCCGGTTCAGAGGTCTTGCTCGCCGCGGAAGTCTCCTTCGGTCCCAGGGACTTGTCCGCCGTACCGTTCATGGCCTTGTCCAGCGCTTTAGCCAGGGCGGCCAAACGCTCCTGCACCGGAGTGGGGGCCACCCCTTCCCCTTGCGCCGGTTTTAACGCCAGCTTGTCCGCCAACAGACCGAGATCGGATTTCTTGTCTGTTTTTGGCTCGAATACCGCCAACTCATCTGCCTCGGCACCTGTTTGCGCTACACCGGCTTTCGAGTCTGCGGCTTGACCACCGCCCTGAAAGTCCTGACCGGCTGCCGCAGTATGCGCTGCAGCGGAGCCTGAACGGGGGAACTTAGCGTCATCCGCGGTCTTGGCGCCTGCATCCATCGTTGGCTCCATCACCTGCGCGACGCCCGGGCGCGCGCCTTGAGCGGCCTTCCCATCCTTCACCTGTGCAGAAGCCAGGGTGTGCTCCGCAGAGCCGGATTCTTCAGTCATTTTGCTGGTGACGCCCGCCTCCATTTCGCCGAGCCACTCCGGATCGCCCCCCTCAGAATCCGCATTCGACTCGTCGCCGTCCGTGCCCGCTTCTCCAGTTACCGTCTGCCCGGATGCCGCGGCTTGCTCCGACGACGCCACCAGGTCGGTGTCGGACTCACTCTCTGCCGATTCTGCCGACACATCAGCCACCAGTGAGCCCTCCGCCGACGCCGCATCCTCATCCGCCGAATTCAACGCCTGCTCCAGCGAATCCTGCCCAGACTGCGCGGACTCTCCCATCAGCGCCGGATTCTCAGCAGACTCTGGCGAGCCGCCCTCTGCCTCACCCGGAAGCCCATTGACCGGGCTCGAGGAAGTTTCAGCCTCTGACGACGCCACCTCCTCTGCACGGACCGCGGCATCTTGACGCGCCTGGTCCTCAGAGGCGGCACGATAGTGCTCACAGCGGGCTTTTTCCTCCGCTGCCCGATTTTGCAAAGCTCTATTCTGGTCAGCCTGCCCCTGCGCCGCCCGCTGCCGGTTCTCTTTGGCATCCCGATGGGCCTCGGCCCGGCTGTCACGCTCACTGCGGACCCGGTCATCCCGTTCGGTGCGTCGTTGATTTTCTACACGTCGCTCATCCGGCAAGCCATTGCCGCCCGCCGACCGCTGCTTTGCCCCCTGCGCATCAGATCTGGCGGCTGTATCCGCCCGGGCGGACTCCTGCGCCCGCGCCGTCTGCACCTGGGACATCAAAATCCGATCAAAGGACTGCCCCGACTCGCCCGCGCTAAACAACTGATTTGCAAGGCTCATCCCCTGCTGTTTGCCGGACAGATTAACCGAAGGGGAACTGTTACTGGGGTTGTTGTCGGTGCGCATGGACGCCCTCCTCCTTTTACTATGACAAAGAGAAGAGCAAGGCCTGTGCCAGAGAAGAGTGGACGGGGCCTAGAGCCCCATGCCGTTTAAGGTGGTAATGATCTGAGAAATGACGCGGGCAATCAGCGGGTGGGCTTCTTCGTATTGAATCAACTGCTTTTCGAACTCCTCCACCAGCCCTTCTTCCCAGTGCTCAGCTGAGCCACTCAGCATCACCTCCAGCCGGGCCGCCAGATCCGTGAGCGCCTCTTTGTCATCGGTGGACACCTCACCGGCCTGGTCCAGATGGTCTTTCAGTTCCGACACAGAATTCTGCAATGTTTCTTTTGGCATAAAGCACCTCAATAGCTGTTCAACCATTATACGGCATCGACCAGAGGAAAAAAGATGATGGGAATCAGGAAAAATCAGCGGAAATTTTGCCCCAACCCCGTCTTATATAAAGACTGCTTCAAAAAGGACAGCTTATGCCCCCTTCAGCGAGAATCGGTGACTTCCACGTATGCCCCAAGGTCAACCCCGGCCCAGTCCCCCACGTAGGCGGCCCCATTGCCATCGGGCAACCCAATGTCCTGATCGTCGGCATGCCCGCCGCCCGCCAGGGTGATATGGCCATCTGCGTTGGCCCACCAGACTCCATCGCCAAAGGCAGCGCCTCCGTCCTGATAGGAAATAAACCTGCGGCAAGAATGGGTGACAGTACGTCACATGGCGGGGTGGTGGTGATGGGGGCACCGACTGTGTTGATTGGGGGGTAGTTGGGGGGCAGTAACTGGATGACTAATTGGAGGAAGGAGGCCCAATCGCCTCCTTCCTCCAAATTTGATCAAGCTAAAACGACATTAACCACTAACGAATCACCGAACTAACCAATCCAATACCGCGAATATCCAAGGTTACACCCGAGGCGCTTGGGCTTCTATATTTCAGGCTAACCCCCAAGCTAGCCATACCTAAACTTAACTTGCTATCTGTCACTTGAACAAGAGTACCTAATGGTGTGGGAGAGTAATAACCAAACAAGTTTTCGATTACGCCATGTGCGTAAAAGTCCTCACCTTCAACATCAACCGAATAAGAATCAAACCAGTTCAACGCAGAAAAATCTGGAATGCTTTCCCGTGCGTTCAGCCTATCTGTATCAACATACGAGGGCATACCGTCAAGAAGGCCAAAATAGCTTAGCCTCTGACCAATCCCATACTTCACATATCTATTCGCAATTCGATATGCCAGTTCCCTCTTTTCGTTAAAGTCTTGCCAGTCTGAAAAATCAACAATATCATTGCAGTATTCAGTGGTGACCTGATACGGTGGAGGAGTGCATTCAAACTCAGGATACATTGCTGAAAAAACATCAGATGAAGACAATGGATAGCATGCTCCGTTCTTACTCTCGATGTAGAAATTATCATCTGAAAACGAATACAGCTCCAAACCACCAACACAAACAAACCGGTGGTTCACACCTACGTTACCAATCCAATCATGCATTGCAACCTCGTAGAGGAATGAGAGTTCTGTCTCCGGTTCAACCTTACCTGCGCCAGAGTAAGAACCAGATTGCTGCGCCATCACCACATTAAACTGCTCAAGATTCGGAGCAAAACTGCACTGCTCTTCACCCGGCATCCCGGGAATGGCCACGGTCAGGCACAACCGCGGTGAGAGTTCCGTTGCTTCCCAGCCAAGAACGCGATTGGCATAGTCGTCATCCACTTCTGCCAGCAGAAGAGCGTCCTGCAGGTAGGTGTTGCAGTGCTCCGACTCGTTTGCACAGGCCACACCGCGCACGTAACTCGACGCATGACTGGCGACCCTGAGCATATCCTCACGGTTGAAGGTGGCATTTGATAAGTTCCCAACTGCCGCCACCAGTTCTTCGGCCTGCTGGTCCTGGATGTACGCTGTTTCCAAACTATCCGACAAACCGCCATTCCCAACCAAGGTGCCTGAACGCTTGGGCTGGTAGGATGAGGTGGCAATGATGCTCTCCAAGGTGGTGTCGAGTATGTTGATATAGGCGTAGTTGCGCCCATTTTTGCTGACTTTGAAGGGGTAACCGGATTCGTTCAGTGTCAGGTAGGTGTAGTGGCCCTGGGTATCCACATGGGTAATACGGGAGAGGTATAGGCCCCCATCGCCATTACTGACTTCCAGGTAAAGATGCTCTGATGATGGACTGGAACCGGGTGCGCTGGCCTCCACATGGGCTAACACCCCAGGCCCCGCCAAGGTGGAGTCCCATTGGATGTTCAGGTTGGATATCTGTGCATCGAGCGTGGCGTACAGATGATTGATGGCTTGTTGGACATCAGCATTATCCGCCATGTGTTCGTTGGCCTGTTGACGGGACGCCAACGTGCCGGAGGGTGCATAACGCTCCACCAGATCCGTCACCACGATGTCGGTGGCAAACGCTCCGTCGGATAGCGCAAAGTTGATGCTGCCCTTGATGTTGTGATTCTGAAACGGCAGGTCGATCCCGGGGGCGGTGCTCTGATCCAGACTGATCAACAGGCGGGAGATGTTGTAGCCGGATTGCAGTCCGGCAGGCTGACCTGGTGCGGTCAGATGATAGGGTGTGACGACCTCACCGCCGGGAGCGCAGCCCAACAGTAATTCGTCGATGTAGAAGCAGACGGGCTTGGAGCTGTTGACGTTATAGGTGAAATGTCCCGCTTCGGTATAGCCTTGACGATCACCCTGTACATAACGCAACCCGGTGACGGGTGCATCGGTAAACAGGCCGGTCTGCAGGTCTTCCGGCACGGTGGGGCCGTTGTTGTTGACGCGATCGGGGGTGGAGTCTGAACCTCTGCCTCCACCACCGCCACCGCCACCGCAGGAAGCCAAAATCAAAGAAAACAATAAAACCGCGAAAGCTAAAACCAACTCTCTATTCATTACCATCACTCACACCAAGCCATATATACCACGTCGATAACGAAATCAGGGTTCCCTGTGTTTTTGGGACACCGCCAGTCAGCGTACTCAAGCCCATCGCCATTCAAGTCAAGAGGATTTCCCTCCCAATTGGGATAATAATCAGACGCGTTCTCTACTATCCCTCGATACTGGGCAGCTTGCTTGCCAAGAAAAACATTGCGCCTATACGAAATAAAGCCCCGCACGGTGGGATCTGGCGGCTCATTCCATGGCTCACGGATGTTGAAGTTTTTTCGCGCTGATATACACATCCCATCAAAACCGTAAACGTAATTCTCAACTTGCACACCAGTGCATAATGGGGAGGTAAATTCAAGAGGATTGTATTCATTATCGTTCGACAACTCCCCAAACTCCACCAGGGCTCCACCGTTCATATCCTGCCGATTCACCCGCACAAACATACGTGAATACCCCGCAGGCACACCCGAATGACTTCTGGAGATATCCTCATCCATCATTGACCTGAAGCGCGCATAATACTTGTCCGGAATGATCTGAGATAGGGTGTAAGTCGCATTGTTGCCACCGCAATCACCGCTACCGACGATGTCATAACCCCAGCCATTGGTCATGCCCCCCATGCCGCTAATCACTCTATCGGGGGCCAGGCAGTCGTTCGCATTATTCCTCGGCCAGCGATTATGCTCCAATCGGTAGGCATTAGCCAGATTGAGTGCATTCTGCAATTGCGCCAAGGTAAACTCGAACGCCCTACGCTCTTCCTTCACGCTGTTCATATAGCCACGATGAATCAGCACTGCGGAAAACACACTGATGCTGATCAGCACATAGATCAAAGACAGTCCGGATTGGGTGCGGTAGTCTATTTTAATCACAGAAAGTCACGGCCCCTACCATAATGGGTTGTCCACCACATGTGGGACCGTCACCCAGACTGGCAAAGTTGTTCGGCAGTCCGTTGTTAGTGCCGTTGGCGACTCGAAGCTGAAGGCGCCATTGATTACCAGCTCCGCCACTGATTTCAGCAAAGTAATAGCCACCCAACCCGTTGCTGCCACCGGAAATACACACCGCTTGCGGGATCACAATATAAGCGGGATTGGAACCACCACCGGGGCAATCCGGCTTGGTCAAGAAAAATGCAGAGTCGGCTTCCAAAGTTGCTTTATGAAAGGTGTAACGCCCAGACGCCCTGCGGGGTGTCGCCACGTAGTGAGTGACGCGGGGCTCGCCACTGCCGGAGGTGGAGCGCGCTGCGGTCGGCAACAGGCTCATCAGCATGTCCGCATCTTCGCCGCTTCCGGCAGGAAACTCTACCGTGATCCGCAAGGTGCTCCCCACACTCCCCAGATTTGAGCAGTCGGCATCCAAGGTTACATCGTTCGGGCCAGTATAACCGCCAGCCCCCGCCGGGAACGCATCTGCGGCCGCCAGCACCGCAACCAGATTGCCACAGTTGCCCGCCTGATCGGGCCACTCATCCGTTTGAATAAAGTACGCCATGGAAGAATTGGCAAGGCTGAGCACATCCTGGGCGATAGACTCCACCATCCTCTCACGAACCTGATTAATCTGAGCCGTAATGAAATAAGCTGCTACTAATGACAGCAAGGCCACTGACACCAGCACTTCCACCAGCGTAAAACCAAACTGTTGTTGTGTGCGTCGGAAATAAAACTCAGTCTTCATAATTCATGTAGTGATTTGTCAAATGTGCGGCACTGATGCCATCCGTGAGTGCGGGGCCGGTGGTCCAGGTCACCACTTCCTGCTGGACACCCGCCACATCCTGTAATACGACGGTTCTTTGGCTAGAGGGAAATTGAAACGTGGAATATTCGCTGCCCGTCTGGCTGAATGACACCTGCACCGAATAAGGGCCGACTTTTACCCGGTATAGGTCACGCTGATTCACGCCCAAGACTTCGATATTGGAATTAAGAGACGACATATAGTCGTTTACATTCCAAGCCTGAGCCGTGATGAAATTACGCAGGCTTCCGTCATAATTCCCTACCACCCCCATAGCCCGGGCGCTGTCAATGGCAGCGGCTATGGTTCCTGCCCGCTTAACGGCGCTGCCCACTTCCTGATAGTGCTGCTCATGAATGAAGGAAGGAACGGCAATCACCGCCATAAGGGCAAGGAGTGCAACTACGGTGAGAAGCTCCACCAAAGTAAATGCCTGTTGATGCCGGGTCATCAGTGATTCACATTCGACGCTGCGCCGGCCAACGGCAGATAGAAGCCAAGCACCGAGACCACAGCGGCCAACACCATCATCAGAAAGCCAATTCTGGATAGAAACTTGGAAATCTGGCGGCTGGTATTAACGTTCTTCAGATGCAAGGTTTCTTTCACGGAGTCGAGAATAAAGCCCTGCTGCTCTTCATCGACTTCATTAAACACCTGCATGGCCTCGATCAGGGCATCATCCCACTCATCGTCCGTGAGGGCATCCCCCAGCTCTTCGGATTTTGCAAGATGGGCGTAGACCCTCTGGTAACTGGCTCGCAACTGACCTCGGGTGGAGCGCATCAACTCCGCCACAATCTCGGAGTCCACATACCCGGCTTTCTGCAGCATTTCATACACCGAAACAAACTCAATGGAGCGTTCCTGAATACGCTTGGTTTCGATCAAGTTGAAGAGCGGCAGGCGTTTCAGGATGGACCACACCACATTGCGGTAGAAAAAACCGACACCGGCCACTGGCAGCACAACCCAAGCGTATGACTTGGTTGCCTGCCCCAACCCCATGAGCACGTGGGTAAAATTATTGGGCTTTACAAACCCATTGCTACCCACGCCCATCAACGACTGCAAGGAATTATCCAGGAACGCCGGTACCACAAAGAAGAAGGCGGAGCCCACGAATATATAAATCAGGCCGGTCTTCAGCTCAGAGCTGACTTCTGACTTGATCTTTTCCCGGGTCAACAGGAATTGAGCGGATTGGCGTAACGCACCGGAATATTCTCCTGCTTTTTCCGCCGCCCGTGCCATCAACACCGCAAAATGGTCAAACCGGAACAACTCCAGATAGTCTGCCAGGTTTTCGCAGTTATCCAGCTCGTCCGGTTTGACCTTAAGCCAACGGTTTTTCTTGACCAGTTGTTCAACACTCTGCTTGACGGTTTTACCGCTGGACAGGGAGCTGCTCAGGGATTGCATGAACAGGGCCTGGTTTTTGCGATCCGGCCCTGGCGGCTCCAGCACAAAGCTCAGCTGGCCCAGCATGTCCTCCCGCACGGAAATGATCCGGCGCTCAGGAATGCGGGACAGCCAGCGGGCTTCTTCCCGGGTGGGGGCCTCTACTTTCAGAGAGGCCTGCTCACCTTTGGCATCTAGATATTGAACAACGTAGTACATGGATCAGGAGCAGCTGTAAACTACGGTTGCCGTATTATTCGAAGCAGTAGCTCGCACCACCTGAGGGACCTCTGCATCATTCAGATTTGTTGCTATGGTCGATGCACTATCGTTCGCCTGCTGGCCGGTGGTTGTGATAGTGACAGAGATCTCACGAGTACTATCATTGTATACAGCTGACCATGGCTCATCCCAGGGTGAGTTTGGTGCCAAACCTCTGGATACCAATGTGGACGTGATATCAACCCCGGTGCCCGAGCCAAGATCTCTACAACTGGATCGGTTACGTGCTCGATAAGAGGAAATCGCTGCTGGCACATTCGAAGCCAGAAACGCCGTGGCAATACCCACCTTGGCGTCATCGCTGGACTGGTTGATCTCGATAGTAATATACACTGCGATCATGGAGATAATGGCCACCACTGCGATCAACTCAACCAGCGTAAAGCCTCGTGTCTTTGCTGGACGCGCGCCCAAGCGCATTTTCATAAACTGCTTGTTACCCATAACGTTTCCTCTTTCCTTCTTGGTCAGAAATGTTGTTAAGCCTGCTCAACTTCGAGCAAAGGTGTTTCCATATTTTGCAGGTGGCGGGCACCCCCTTTGACGTATTCCGCCTTACGGTAGGCCCGCGCCACCCGGATCGGGTTGATCTTGGTTTCCAGTGCTTCCAAGGTGGTCACCCCCTCTTTCACCAGCCGTATACCGTCGTCCCACAGGTCCTGGAACACACCCCGCTGGGACTGGTGACGCCGGATCTCATTCGAGGGCACCCCATCAATGATCTGCGCTTCGGAAATCGGATCATTCATAAACAATTCACACACCAGATGCCTACCGGTATACCCGAAATTACAGTATTGGCATCCTTCCCTATTAGACACCACGGGCACTAATATTTCGGGACTTTTCAGCTCGGGAACGTGTTGATATTTCGCCCATAATTCTTTCGATTGGGTAATGGGCAAGTGCTCGGAGCAATGGGGGCAGACCTTGTTCACCAGCCGCTGGGCCGTGACCGCCATCAGGTTCTCGGCCATCAGGGCGTTGTCCAGGCCCAGGTTGCGCAGGCGGTTGATGGCACCATGGGAATCATTGGTGTGCAATGTCGTCAGGACCAAGTGACCGGTCATACTGGCCCGTAAGGCCAGTTCCGCGGTTTCTCCGTCACGAATTTCCCCCACCATGATCACATCCGGGTCATGCCGTAACAGTGACCGTAAGGCTTTGGCAAACCCCATGTGCTTGGTCACCTCCAATGAGGTGATACCGTCCAACTGGTCCTCCACCGGGTCTTCAATGCTGTAGATGGCCTTTTCGGGAAAGCTGTCCCGAATGTCTTTCAAAATTGCTTTCAGGGTGGTGGATTTCCCGCTCCCGGTCGGCCCAGTCACCACCAGCATGCCATTGGCACGATGGCCCAGACCGCGCAATTGCGCCACATGGGATGGACTCAAACCCAGGCTTTCCAGCTTGTTGACGCCGCGCTGGTTGTTCAGCAAGCGAATGGTGATCTTAGGCTGGATCTCGGAATAAATTTTGACCGGCGCCATCTCCAGCCGCATGCTTACCTGCTTGTGGGCTGATTGAAATACCAGGTAGCCACTGGAAGGCTCAAGGTAATTGTTCTGTTTACCAACCCGTTCCATAAGGTTGTTGGACACTAAACGGAACCGCTCCCGCTCGATGGTTTGCAACCCCGGTACGCGGCACACCTGACAGCGACCATCCACCCGAAATTTGATGACGCCACCATGGGATTCTGGATTGATGTGGATATCACTGGCTCTGAGGGAAATGGCCTCATTGAGCAGATCATCCACGAAGCCTTTTGCCCAGGCCCCGGACACTTCCGCTACCGAAACACCCTGGTCGTAGTTCGCCTGAACAATCAGATCCGATTCGAAATCGGACATCGCCAGGATGCCCAGTTTCTCGAACTTCAGCTTATCCTTGAGGTCATTCTTGCGCCGCATCAACGGCTCGATCTGGGCCCGATCATAGGGGTTGGACACGTAGAGCACCCGGTCGACGATCAGCCAGGGGCAGCGATCATTACTGCTCCTAATCAACCCGTCACGATCCTTGATGACTCCGTTGAACAAATCACGCTTGAACAACAACGACAGGGCTTTCGCCAATTTCACATCATCGATCCCCACCTCCCAAAGACGGGGTACGATCTCCCCCGCCTCGGACGGCAAGGGTAAGTTGCGCGATGAGGCCTCGGTGATGGCGCCCAATTTAATCAACTCACCCAACAACTGATCAAATTGTTGATGCAACCTGGATTGTTGCTTTTCGCTCATTGCGTTACCAGCTTATATCGATGTCATAGCGCATGCCGTCTTTCTGCAGGCGCACACCATCCCGCATACTGATGGCCACCACCCGGTAACCACCGGGCAGGGTTTGGCCCACTTTGCCGAACACCTTGCCTTCATTGGTCTGAAAGGCCGCTCGATTATTCTCGATATTCAATACCGTCGGCAGTTCATCCACCTTAGGTATGGCCGGCGCCGACACAGACACTGGCGCATTGCTGGTGCCAGTGGATCGGGTGGATACGGTGCCGAAGTCGGTAACATCACCACCGTGCTTCTGGATCTCGTCCATGTATTTGGCGATCTCCGCCCGCTGTTTCAGCAGCTCCGCCTGATACTGCAGACGCTGCACTTCTTTTGCCCGTTCGGCTTCTTCCATCAGAATCTTGGATCCGTCCATTTCTGCGTAAGCCAAGCCCGATGTGCACATCATGCTCAATATCATCAATCGTTTCATAGCATCACCTATTCACTTCCCAGTACGGAAAAGCCCAGCGTGGCCTTTCCATTTTTGATGTTAAGCTTGTAAAGGTACGTCGGTACCGTTTGCTGGATTTCCAATGCAGCCACCAGCACTGAACCGACCTTGCCTTCCAATTGGCCATTCCAGGCACGCAAGGGGCCGTCGTACATGTTCGCAGGGTTGCTCAGCACATTCAGATCCACGCCATAGCGACCGGCGATGGCCGGGACATACTTCCATTGCTCCTTCACCGGAGGCAACACTTCCAGTTGCGCCAGGCGCTCCGCCATGGTGTTGTATTCCTGAATGTTCTGTTCAATCACTTCCACCTGGTTCTGGTCCAGCACCTGAAGCCGTTTCACCTGGTTCTCGTAGACTTCCTTTACGGAGATTACGAGAACCGCCGCCAGGGCAACCCAATGCACCCAAGTCCAGTTCTTCACAAACCCAAAGTTTAATCTCGCAGCAGCCATATCAGTTTCTCTTCACCGGCATTCTCAACGTCACGATGCCTTTCGGGTCGTAACGGCTTTCCACCCAGGGATACTGGGGGACGGAGTCCGGTCCATGATCGGTGTTGTACTGCAACATCATGTCTCCGCCAGCCAGGGTTTGATCACCTTGGGTCTCAATATTCGGATATTGCCGCCAAAGTATGGCCAAGCGCTCCAGATCCTCATGATTGTTCGGCACTTCCGTCAAGCGCGTTGTGCGCAGCTTGTCGAGGCCCGTCTGCAGGCTGTTGAGCATGGCCGTCTTGCTTTCCACCTGCTGATGGGCTCGTGCATAAATCGTGGCCAAACCGAAATTGACACCGAAGGCAGTCGCCAGCACCAGCACCAGGACAATGGCCAGATAAGACCAGGATTGACGGGTGATCATCTGCCGCTCGAAACGCAGCTCCGCCGCCAACTTGGCCTCGTGCTCCGGCAGCACCAGCTGATCCAGGGACGCCTCAATGGGCAGCGCCTCATCCAGAGAGAACCCGGCGTCGGCTGCGAAGAAGCCCGCCTCATAAATACCGGAGTACTCTGCCCGCCCCAAATCACAGTGGATGTAATAGCCATCGTCCCCGGTGATCGGCACCACCTGCAGGGTGCGCTTGAAGGACACCAGCCCACTCTTGATCAGAACATGCCAAAGACCGTACACCGGATGATCCGGATAACGCTCACGCATCTCTTCAATATCGGTTTCCCGCACATGGATCGCCGGACAGGTATTGGTCGCGGGGCAGGATTCCACATACTGATGTTGCTCACTAATGGGTACCGGGCCAACCAGGTCGGGAACCAGAACCAGTTCCTGCCCCTGAATGGTGATTGGCCGCTTCATGTAGTCCGCCAGCGAACTCACAGATTAAACCCCCTCCACGATGGTGGGCGTTACCGTCAGCACCAGCTCGCGGCGACTCAGCTCATTGGATTCGGAGCGGAACAAGGGATTCACCAAGGTTTGGGTAACCGCATCTTTCCAGGGCAAATCCTGCAGACTCTTGGCGACCGAGCGGCGGATAAAGCCACCCAACTGGATGGGTTTGCCGCTTTCCGTGATGACTTCAGTAGACAATTCATTCAGGGCGATGTTCGGCACATCATAGGAGAGCCCCTCGAAGGTGTAAGTGGAGTTGCCCGACACTGAGCTGATCACAGGCCAGATTTCCAACATGATGCGGCCGTCTCCCAGCACCCGGGGGGTTACTGCCAGGGTGACCCCGACCCTCACGGAGTTCAAAGTAGCGGTGATACGGTCATTATTGTTATCACCCTGTTCGGTCTCGATCTCACCGATGAAGGTCAGTTCCTCACCCGTGGAGATATAGGCGTATGAGCCGTTCCGAACGGTGACGTTAGGTTGCGTCAACAGTTCCACCTCACCATATTCACTGAGGAAACGGACGATGGCATTGGCATCCACCGAGTCGCTGCTATAGCCCACATTGGCTTCAAACAGACCATTGTTGCTATTCACAACGTTCTTGCTGACGGTGTTGGTGCCATCAGACGATAAAATGCTATTGAGACTGAAATCCAAAGGGTTGCCGTTGATGGTCGCGTCCTTTAACGCCAGTTGGGTCCAGTCTATACCGGCACCGCGATCGTCCTTGAGAGTCACGTCGTACGCCTGAACATTGATATTTACCTGACGCTGACCACGCTCGATCAGATTGGAGATGAATTCGTCCAGCGCATTGACCCGATTGGCCTGACCTCCCACACTGATGGTCCCCACGGAACGCACCGCCTGGACATAGGGTTTGATCATGGTGTCGTCCACCGTGTTAGTCTCGGTATCGGACTGCTTCACATTCAGGATATCGCGGGCTCCGCTCACCAGAATGTTCCATTCATCGTCGTTGTAGTTGCTTTCAATCTTATTATCGGTACCACCCCGGGTGGAGGTGCTTTCACCGTCTGACTGCGTCGTGGTGCTTTCGGTGTTGAAGGTGGAGCCCACTTTCAACTTGACCGTACGATGGGAGGCAAACGCAGCCACATTCCACTCTTTGCGCACAAATGAACGCACGGTTACCACGCCACGGCTGTATTCAATGTTGTAGCCGGTCACTGATTCCAGATAACGCAGGTAGTCCTTGAGGTACATGCCCTGTGCAAACACACTGATCTCTTTGTTCAGCAGAACATTCTGATCCCCGGGCACGATATTCACATCTTCAAATTGCTTGCGAATGGCGTCGATCAACGCCACCTTTCCGCTAAAGCTCACTTTACGATTGAAAATAGCCTCTTCCGGAGTGACCTCCCGCACGTAGGTGTCACTGCGCTCCACCACCAGCTGGGTGGGTTTATCCTGCAGTGGCTGGTACTTTTCTTTTTCGTTGTACGGCGTCACCGCACAACCGGCCAACAACGAAGCCAACACGAAGGAGGATGACGCGACTTTAAAATTGAATTGCATGTTCTGGTTCCCCGCAAATATCAGCGCTGGCTAATGACGAGTAACGGCGTTTTGGCGCCGGACGCATCTTTTAAATCAAAAAAGTACTGATGCTTGAGCCCGATCGGTGCGAGCAGATCCCTCAGCGCCTGGTCACGGCTCTTCGTGGTCACATACTGAAAGCGCTTCTGCAACACGTCTTTGTTTTTAACGTCCACCAGCACCCGCCAGTCAGAGGGCATGATGGCCACGGCGATCTCCTCCACAGTGGCAGCGGAAACCTCCACCGCCACCTGCCCCCGCTGGATCTCTACCGGGCTCAAATCGCCGGCTTGATCATTGACCACTGAGCTCTGGCGAATCTGGTTTGCATGCTGTTGTGCTTCCAGCACAATTTGCTCGGCGATCTGGCGTGCTTCTTCCACCGCAGCCCTCGCCTCTTCCAGTTCCACCTTTACCGAATCCAGATCAGCCACCTGAGCAGATTCCTGCGCAGCCAAGACGGCATCGGCACTACTCAGCACCCCAATAAGCGTCAACCCTAACGCCAAAGATCGATTCATGATCAGTTACTCCAAGATTTTCCAATGATCGTTAACAAAGACAGTGAGCTCGCAAAGAACTTACGAAAAACTGCTCACTTAATTGGAGGCAAGTGCAGAGGATTGCACATTCGCACGCATTTCAGGCCCCTCACCGAACAAGGCACTTAATGTGTCATGCCGCTTGAGCGCATCGGATTCCCGGTAATACGCCCCTACATAAATGAAATAGCTGGGCTTGGCGGGGTTGGAGCCTCTCCATTTATCACGCTCTTGGGCCTCTTCCAACTTTTCCCACATGTCATTCCAGGGCTGTGGCTCCTGATAGACATAGACCAATGAATAGTTGTATTTAGCCTGCCGGGATTGCGAATGCGTCACTTGCCCCACCACCTGGCCCTGCTCACCCCGCTGAACGCTGCCTGCAACAGCGACCTGGGGGGAGAGAGAAGTAACAGCGTAGTCAGCAGGCGTCACAGGTTCAGGCACCGCCGCCAGCGCTTCCGTTTGCTCCTGAGCCGCTGGCGCCACGTCGAGAGCAGCGATGGCCTGATCAATCACCTGTACCGCCTTATCTGCTTTGGATTTCAGGCGCGCGAGAAATTCATCGGCCTGACGATCGGCAATGGGGGCCGATTCGCCTGTAATGACCTGAGTTGCTTGCGGAACCGCAGCGGGCTCCCCCATTTTCGACCGCAGGCGGGCTATCTCCTGCTCCAGTGCGTAGAAACGCTCCCAATAAGGGTCCTGGGTCGCTGCGGATCTTGGCTCAAAGTAGCCTTCCTCAGAGCCCGGCGCCATTTCCCCAAACAGCGAACACCCGGCCAACAGCCACACTGCACCACTCAACACCACCATTCGCTTGACCATTTCTACCTCCCAATGGACTCCAATCCGTGACAAAAAGCTCATCTAGTTCAAAGACAGCATCGGGTTAAAAAAAGGGAGGTTTTATGACCCGATCCTGTCTATTTACGAAGCACCAACAGGGATATCCACGATGCAGACCATTTCCAGACCTCTAGGGGCCTCTTTGTTTACTTGCCTGACGTTCACCATTTTGGCGGTTTGGACCCTGGTTAACTACAACAGCGTCCGCGATGACCAACTCCAGCATGCAGCGCATATCCAACACCTCGTGCACGGAACCAAGCGCCTGGCGGGGGAGTCCCGTTCGCTATTGCAACAGGCCGATAGCCTCACCATCATTCAGTCACTCCAGGACCAGAACATTGTTGAGTTCCAGGCCATCACCCATGGGAGTATCAAACAGGGACTGCCCCCACTTGATGACCTGCTCGACACCGATCTGACAAACCTCAACGGGCAGTTCAATCAGTTCTCGAACCACGTTTCCGGCCTGCTGCAGAGTCGTACCCGGTTGACTCAACTGGCCGCGAAAAAGGAGGACGCGCTGTTGGCATCCCGGGACCTGGCCGACAAGGCATCGGACCTGGCCCAGGGCATTCTGCAGTACGGCGCCAGCACGCCCCAGGTCGCTACCGCCTATGAGCTGGCGCTGGTACTGGCAAAACACCACCGGAACGTGAATCAGGTTTTTAACAACGCCGCCCGTTATGCGCTCCTCGACCTTGACGACATTCGCAGTGCCATCGGTACGCTCACCCGCGGCGGCCAGGCATCAGAGTCTGCCATTTTACGGCGCAGCGCCGCCCACCTTCTGGACAACATCGAGGCATTTGCGGCGAAGGCTGACGGGATTCAGGAGTTCTCCACCCTGGAAGAGTCGGTTTCAAACCAGGTCACGCAACTGCAGAAAGCCCAAACGGTGTTCGCGGAGGCGATGGAGACGGTGGAAGTGCAATTGCTGTCCGGATTTACGTCCCTTTGGCTTCTGACAGCCGGGCTGTGGTTGGTGGCCGTTGCCAGTGCTCTCGCTGGCACATTTCTCGCGCTGAACAAACGGGCCAGCGCCCCGAAACCGGTACCAGTGACCCAGCCGGAAGCCGCCAGCGAAATCACCAGCAGCCACTTCCTGAACCAAATCAAAACCGATAAAAACAAATTGATGAACGATATCCGGCCGTTGGCCGATGGGATTCTGTACATACGCGCTGATGAGCATTACGAGTCCACCAGCGATCTGGCCCGCTGTTTCAATCACAGCCGGGAGGCACTGATCCAGCGTATTGAGCACCTGCGCGCACTGGCGGAATCATTGCAAAGCGAGCTGACCCATAGTCCGGTGGATGATGGAGAACAGATCGATATCCAGATCGACACCAAGCCGCTGGAAGATCTGACCTATAAAGCCCAGGCTGAGCTGGAGGGGATCATCCGCCGCACCAAGTCCCTGACGACGGAGGGCCAGGATAACCGCAAGCTGATATTAGCCCAATGCCTTCGCACCGATCACCTTCTGGATGAAATCCGGGTTCGGATTCGCAAAGGCTGGCGGGATAGCATTGTGGATACTCAGAATGCCGGCAACCCCACCAGGACCCCAAACGGGCAAGAGGAAATTCGGCGTATTGCGGACCAGTTAACCCAATATCTGGATGAATTCCAGACCACGCCCCCCAGCAAACGATCAAAAAGAGCTGGCTAGCGGCCTGGATAAACGGGATTTTTTGTCGACAAGGTGAATAGCCGTATTCACTGAAGGCTACGGCGTCTTTTCCGATCTGGTGTCTTGATGTTGTAGCGGCTCATTTTGTCAATAAGCGTACGGCGCGGAATCTGTAAAGTCTCTGCGGTGCGCGTCTGATTCCAGTTGTTGGCCTGCAAATGCTGCTCAATCACGGAGATCTCATAGGCATTGACTGCGGTTTTCAGTGACGAGAACCGTTGGTCAGCGGGCTGGGGTGTCACCAGGGTGCCACCGGTGCGCCCCGCGAGGGAGACCTTGCTGCGCACCTGCTGTTGCATCGCATCCGGCAAGTGCTCGATCAAAACAGCGCCTTCCTGTTCACAGAGCAATACCGCGCGCTCTATCGCGTTTTGCAGTTCCCGCACGTTACCGGGAAAGTGATACTTGAGCAACACATCCAACGCAGCGGGCGAAATGCCGGTGACCCGTTTGCTGTATTGCTTTTTGTATTTGCTGACAAAGTGATCCAACAGCAGCTTGATGTCCCCACCCCGATCCCTTAACGCGGGCAACGTAATGGGAAACACGTTTAATCGAAAGAACAGATCTTCCCGGAACTCGCCTTTTTCAATCTTTTCGCCCAGATTGCAGTGGGTTGCGGCAATGACTCTCACATCCACTTTAATTGAGGTTGTACCCCCCAAGGGTCTGACTTCACCTTCCTGCAATACCCGCAAAATTTTACTCTGCAGGTTCAGGGGCATATCCCCGATCTCATCCAGAAAAATACTGCCACCATTGGCCAGTTCAAACAGCCCCTTCTTTTCGGTGGTGGCACCGGTGAATGCACCTTTTTTATAGCCAAACAGCTCACTTTCCAGCAATTGCTCTGGTAATGCAGCACAATTCTGCGTCACAAAGTACTTGCACTTGCGGACACTGTTCTCATGAATGGCACGGGCGAAGACTTCCTTACCGGTGCCTGTTTCCCCCGTCAGCAGGATACTGACGCCAGTATCCATAGCCTTTTCCATCAGCCCGAACACTTTCTGCATCGATTCACTTTGACCGATGATGTTGTACTCCTGCTTACGACTACCGCGCTCCTTCAACTGCCGGTTCTCTTCCTCCAGACGCTGGTTGGTGTCGTTCAACAGCTCAATCAGGTGATTATTGGTTTCTATCAACAGGGCGTTATTGATGCACACCGCGGCTTGAGCCGCAAAGGCACAAATGATGGGTTCCAACGATTTGAATGAGACGTAACGCCGGTTGTAGGCGTCCTTGGCATTGATCAGCTCGAGCACACCGATGGTTTGCCCGTCGTGATCCCTCAGGGGCACCAGAATCAGCGATTGGGTACGAACCGCGCTATCCTGATCATGTTGATAGATATATTCCAGGTCAAAGCCGCTGTAACTGTAGACATCATCGATCAACACCACAGATCCCGTCATGCCACAGTACAGCAGCGGATCATTGGCAGCGAGTGAACCCACCTGACCGAAATCCCGCACCTGATACCAGCCCGGATCCGGGGATTCGTCTTCCCATTGGCTGATGCGCAACTGCAGCATCCGCTTGGTCACGTCCAGAACATAGATACGTCCGGCATCGCAATTGGTAAAGTTGCGGGCAGACAGCAGCACCTTACTCAGTAGGTTCTGGACATTGCGCTCCGTCGCCAGGGTTGTGGTGGTTTCCACAAACTCTTCAATGAAGCTGAGGGATTTGACGAGCTTACCGATATCGTTCATACCTACAAAGACAACTTAGGGTTAAATAGAACGGTAATCCGTTACACAAATTCTCACCGGCTCGGGAGACTTGTCTCCCTCCGGCTCACCCAGCGCCAGGTTCCATCCCAGTGCGCCACCCAGGCTATCGCCTGACCCTACAGCCTGCTCTCCCTCCACATGCAGCAACAGCTCATATTCGTAGGGGTCAGACATCAGCAGCTGAAGCAACTCGATCAGTTCGTCGAAGCCGTCACCATCCGGCAAAAAGCTCTCATATTGATCTTGCGCCAATCCTTTCAGGTGAATCAGGAACTTTCCCATGCAATCCTGCATGCTGTCCCCCATCACCAGATCGCTGCCGAGACTGGCATTACGCATCCCCATGGCATTACATTGCCCCGCTGGAACAACAACCGTACGCACGGCCCAGGGCTCAAACTCAACTGACGGTAGCCGAAAGTAGCGGGCGATCACCTTGGACATAAAATCCGCCCCCCCATTCGCACCCGCCAACACGCCGGCAAAGGGCAACAGGCGGTGCCACTTCAACCGGCTTTGCTGCCGCAGCAGGGGCTGATCCACCCCCGCCAGGCTCAGCAACCAACGGGAATAGTGATCCTTACCATCGACACCATATTGAATGTAATAGCGATACTTTTCCCAACACACCTGCATCAGGCTGATCAACCGGTGATTGAACATGTCCATCAAATCCCGGCTGGGGTGCTGGGGGTCATTGGAGTGCAACACCCGCTCAGTGTAATACACCGGCAAGGGCGAAGCCGGGCCATACAACCCCATAAAACTCACCGTAAGCTCGATGAATTCCCGGTCCGCCTGCTCTAGCCAGCGCCCACCGGCGATATCCGACGCCGGAAACCCAAGACTGGCCAGTGCGCGATAGCGAATATCCACTGGCTTGTCATTGGCTTTGTTGTACACCGTGCGGAACTGCTGCAACAGCGCATTTAGCTGAAAAAAAGCATAGTCGCCGGCTTTTTCAAGCTCTTCATTTACAGTAGACGGTATGAGCCGGTTCTTGGTTTCCATTCGTAAATCTCACCGTTCTCAACACCGTGTACATAAAGGTGGTGGAAACTGTTCATAGTACTGTTCAGTGCAAACAATTCGTTCAGTACGGACGCAAACAGAAACATGTCCCCTTCACTAGCGAAGTGGCTTTCTTTCAGTCGAAGCACCGTTTTCCGACCGCGCACCGGCAAGCCATTGTGAACCCGGTCTTCACTGCCGCATTGGATTCCGTCGAACGCATCCAGCCGGTGCTGGGCGGCCAGGGCCTGCTGGCGGTCGTAATAGCTCTTGTAATCATAGGTCGACAGAATGGCCTTCAACGAATTCATATCGGTCAACGACAGGTAATTGAGTGACATGTTTGAGATCAGGCGCCAGTGAAACGCCTTGTCCAAAGGGGGGGCAAACGAAGGCGTAACATGGGTGATATTCTGGAAGCGGGCGTACTCAGGACTGCTCCCGGTTTCCACACAAACGTCCCCAACCCCCAGCAAGGTGGGCAAGTGCCGATTAGTACACACCAGATCAATGGAAATTGTCTCGGTTTCCGGAAACACACCATGTTCGTACTGATTCACAAAACTCAAATAGCTGTCCAGCCCGTAGCCAGTGACAGACGGTTTTTGCCGTTCCCGATAGAAGCGTTTTTGATTGTCCACCGGAGCGCTCTGGAAATGCTCGAAGGATTCAAAGCGCTTGAATTCACGATTGTGGTGGCTTTGGTGTCCCCAACCCTGCACACGCACAATATCAAAAATCTCATAATGTGACGGATTTTGCCCCCCGGGCATCACCCGATACTCGGCTTTCTTATGATCGGCACGAATGGGAATGGCTTCGTGGTTGAACAAATTGACGATTGGCGTGCAGAACAGCCGGAAATTGTCCGGCCCTACATGCACATGGCTGTCCAATGGTCGATCAAAGTTAAATCGGACTTCCATCTGTGTGGCGCCGGCAACGCGCTCATCCCGCCCTGCCCGTGCCTGGACAGACCCAAGCTCGGTCACATTGATAAAATGGAATTTTTCCGGCAGGGCGTAGTACTCCTGCACCAAACGGTATCCATTCAGCAAATGCGGTGAGGCCGGCAACAGCGCTTCGTTATCGGCAAAGCCACTGGGGGTCACGGATTCGCAACCGAGTCTTGTGATCAGAAGCTCGTCACCATCCTGGGTGTGGGCCACCACATCCACTGACTCCAAATAGCGAAACATCCATAGGTAGAGCGACTGGGCGACGTGGACCTCACCATGCAAATACAGATTGAGCCTATCCAGTGCCACGTCCTGCCAACTGATGTGCGCGGTCAGCCCTAACATCACGGAGACGCTGGCCCCACTTGGACGCTGATGCAGTCTGGCATCCCCCACGGCCAACGGCAGCAGGTCAACATCGTAGCAGGTCCGAAACACACAGGCTGTGCTATCCACCTGACGGGATTCCACTTCCACACCACGGGAGATACGTTGCTTTTCTGACAGCGTGGTCAACGGGGTAAATTCCAGGATGGAAAGGGCTGGAATCGGTCGTAAAAAGTGCGGCCACATCAACGCCATCAGGGAATGGGTCACTTCCGGCAGCTCATCATCCAGCTTCTGCCGAAGCCGACCGGTCAGGAACGCGAACCCTTCCAAAAGGCGCTCCACATCCGGGTCCTGACCCTCCACGGTCAGAAAAGGCGCCAACCGCGGATTGCGCTCTGCAAACTCCCTGCCAAGCTCACGGATCGTGGACAGTTCATCGTGAAAGTATTTATTGAAGGACACACTTACACCCTGACGGTGGCCTGGCCACTGCCGGTGAGCACTGTATCAAACGCGACCCTGGATACCTGACCCTGATAACGCAGACGACCTTCTATGGAGTACTTCATCAACAAGGGCTGTTCGGTATCCGGCACATAGTAGACACTGACACTTTCCAGGCGGGGTTCATACTGTTCGATAAAATGCTGAATGGCATTGCGAATATACTGTACGGCGTCGGGGAACTGGTTCACCACATCATTAAAGTCCGGCATTCCGAACTCCTGCAGCGCTTTCACACTCCCCAGACGCACGTTCAGCATATTTTGAATATTGAGGGTCACGCTGTCGAGAAACGCATTCCAGTCAAAGCGCGTCGTATAACTGGCCGGAAGCACTTCGTTATCCAGACGATCCAACAAGCTATGCTCTTTTCTCACATCAAGCCCCTCTTCCCTGTTCGTGCCGGGCTGACAATTCAGCCCGGCTCAGATCAGGATTTCTCCAGTTTACCCACCAGGGAGAGCTCGAAATCCGCACCCATGTATTTGAAATGGGGGCGCACTTTCAGGTCCACACGGTAGATGCCCGGTTGGCCTTCCACGTCTTCCACCACAATGGCGGCAGATCGCAACGGACGGCGGCTGCGAACGGCGGCGGAGGGATTCTCCTGATCGGCCACATAGGCGCTGATCCAGTGGTTCAGCTCCCGCTGCAGTTCCACCCGATCTTTCCAGGTTCCGATGTTCTCCCGCTGCAGCACTTTCAGGTAATGCGCCAAACGGTTGATGATGAACATATAGGGTAACTGGGTGCTCAGACGGTAGTTCAGCTCTTTCGACTTGGCCTCTTCGTTATTGCCGAAGTACTTGGCTTTTTGTACCGAGTTGGCAGAGAAGAAAGCCGCGTTGTCACTGCCCTTGCGCATGGTAAGGGGAATGAAGCCTTCTTCGGACAGTTCAAATTCCTTACGATCCGAGATCAGAATCTCGGTGGGTACCTTGGATTCCAGTTCACCCATGGACTCATACACATGCACTGGCAGGTCTTCCACTGCACCCCCGCTCTGGGGACCGATGATGTTCGGGCACCAACGGAACTGAGCGAAGGAATCGGACAGGCGGGAAGCAAACGCGAACGAGGTGTTACCCCACAAGTAATTTTCGTGGGATTCACTTACCGTTTCGGTGTAATTGAATCCTTTGGACGGGTTGTCTTCCGGATGATAGGGAGAACGCAGCAGGAAACGCGGCAGAGTCAGGCCAACATACTTCGCATCCTCGGATTCCCTGAAACTGCGCCACTTGGCGAATTGAGGGCCTTCAAAAATAGAGCTCAACTCTTTCAGGTTGGGCAGGCCTTCGAATTCATCGAGCCCGAAGAACTTGGGCCCGGCCGCCGCGACAAACGGCGCGTGGGATACCGCCGCTACGGCAGCCGCATTCTGCATGACCTTCATGTCCGCGGAGCTGGGATTGAATTCGTAGTTGGCAATGATCGCCCCCACCGGTTGACCACCGAACTGACCGTATTCAGCGGTGTACGCCAGTTTGTAGAGGCCGGATTTGGTGATATCCGGAGCATCTTCGAAATCGTCGTACAGGTCCTGCTTGGACGCGTTCAGCATTTCAATTTTGATGTTCTGGGTAAAATCAGTTCGATCCACCAGCAATTTCAGCCCGCGCCAAGCGGACTCCAGAGATTGAAACTCCTTGTGATGGAGAATTTCATCCATCTGCGCGCTGAGCTGGACGTCCAGTTCATCAATCATACGGTCAATCAGATTTTTATTGACCCGCTCCTCTTTGTTCTCCGGACGAAGCAATTCTGCGATAAAGGCACCTACACCACGTTTTGCAACGTCGTAACCTTCATCACCTGGATTCATTCGGGTTTGAGATACAATCTGGTCCAGCAACGAGCCTTCGGTGACTTCCAGCGCGTTGTCGCCATTTTGTACCATGCGTTCGGGATTGCCCATGATACTCTCCTGATCAGTAGATCCTGTTAACCTTCAATCTTCAGTTCACCCAGCACGACTTTGCGCTGTTCATCATCTTCCAGAATGCTCTCAATGGCTTTGCGGAAAGCGGGAACGTTGCCCAGGGGGCCTTTCAACGCCACCAGAGCTTCACGCAGCTCCAGCAGTTTTTTCAGTTCCGGAACCTGGCGGGCCACGTTCTCGGGGCTGAAATCTTTCATCGTGTCAAATTTGAGGCTGAGTCCCATTTCGGCACCTTCTTCCTCTGACAGTCGGTTCGGCACGGTCATGTCCACACCGATTTTCTGATTGCGCAATACGTCGTCAAAGTTGTCCTTGTCAACGTTGATGGGTTTTCGTGCCTCGATCACCCGGTCGTCTTCGCGCTGTGTGAAATCGCCCACCACCATCATTTTGAAGGGCAGCTCGATGGATTCCTGCGCCCCGCCGTGTTCTGAGCGATATTTGATGTTGATGCGCTCTTTTGGCGCTACCGTACCCTCTTTGGACATAACGTCACCTTTCCTGGTTATCCTGGTTAGTCTTGAATGATTACGTGGTTAATGTGCGGCCAGATCAAATGCCAATGCCAGATCCAATTTGCAAAGCCGGCCGTGGAGTTGCTCCACCCTGCGGCTCCTGTGCTCTGAGTCATCACCCTGTTGATGGCAACGTAACAGCAACTCCAGTACCCGCTTTGTTACCTGGGGCTCCCACTCGGCCACTCCCTGTTGGCTGAGTTGGGTGTCCAGGTTCTCCAACAAAGGCAATGCCAATTTCAACATGCCCTGGTCGAAACAGAATTGCGCCTGACTCAAGCGCCACAGCGCCTGCTCCCGCAGAGACGTGGAGCGGGATACGCCGCCCTGGAACAGGTCCAGCGCCTCACGGATTTTCTTTTGCCGGGCCAGGGCCGCCCCTTGCTGAAGGGCGCCTTCCCAGTCCTTGCTGATCTCGGACGCATCCACCATAAGAGCAGCCCCCGCAGACGAGGCAGTGGGCTGGACGATCTGTTGCAGCCATTGGCGGGTTTTTTCATCGGCAAAAGGGGTGTCATCGTTGAAGGCCAGATTCACTACATCTGGCAGGCGGCCGACAAAATCGCGCACGCCCTGTTTAACGGCATTGAGCGCCAGTTCGGCATCCAGGTGATCCAGTGCTTCTGCCAGCAGACGCTGCCCGGTAATCCAGAACGGCGCCTTAACCAGGCTTGGCTCCAGCTCCACGATCAGATCCCGCCAGCGCTGCTCTTGATACAGCCCATTGAAGGTGTCCAATTTCTCTTTGGAGATGGGACGCAATTGGGTTTTTTGCTGGGTGGCCGGGGGCAGCTGGTTCACTCCCAGCCAGGTGATGAAGCGGTTGATGCGGAAGATCTCGGCATCCAGTGGGTTTTTGCCTGCCAGATGCTGACTGGCGTTGCGCAACTGTTCCTGACACAAGCGGTAAACCGCCATCAAGTCACGGTCGCTGGCTACCTGGGCCGGAGCGTTGGCCGCAGCCGCTGAAGTCGCCACAGAGGACACCGCCGAGGCGGACGGAGTGGATGAAGTGCTGGCCTGGCGCGCGCCGGAGCCGGTCTGGACTGCACTGGACGCCACGTTCTTTTGCGCTTCTACCTCCAGGCCCTGCCGCAGACGCTTCAACGCCTGGCGAAACTCCGCCATGTTCGGCGCCTGGTCCGACATTTTCTCCAGCAACATGCCATCCAGGGCGGACAGGCTTTCTTCCACCTGGCGAATGCGCTCAAGATCATGCACCGAAGGGTTATAATCCTCCAGCAGGGGGTGACACTTCTCCACCAGCCATTCAAATGCCTGGGACCGACCGCGCAATCGCTTTTTAGGCGGAAATGCGTGCTCCCAATAGGTCTCGGCGATACCGGTTCCGATTTGCAGCCCTTGATGGAGTCCGTCCAGCAGGTCCACTTCACACAGGGAGCGGGTCAGGAAACAGGCTACCAGAAAATCCTTGGATTGTTCCTGTAAGATCTGACGGGCGGTGTCGCGGATGGTTTCCCAACGTACCGGATCATCGGCGGTGAATGAATCCAGTTTTGCGATTTCCTGCGCAATGGATTCGAATGCCGGTTCCAGGCGCACACTCTCACCCGCCGGATTGTCCCCGGGGATTGGCTGGGTGGCCAGTAGGCTGATCTCTTCCACCGAAAGCAGGCTCATTCAGTCTCCATTTGGGTTTGCTGGTTTTAGGCAAGGCTTACGACAAGCTCGTGCACCAAAGTGCGCAGATTTATGTAAATAGAGACCGGTGACCGTTAAAAAAGCAGTCTGTTTTTGGAAAATCTTTTTAGGAGGGTGAATTTATTCCTCTTGCACCGCCACTCTGGATAATTTTCAACCAACACAATTTTACAATTTACGCTAAACGGTCCGACATCATGGTCTACACTTAGCTTATTAGGTAGGAGTGGGGCTAATGAGCACTGAAGAAAAGTCGGTTCGTTATCAGATTTTTTTCAAGACCCAGGATTATGTCTTCGACCAGACCATCCATCTGAATGACGAAACCTACGAGCACCCGGCGCCTGATGAGGAGATACCGGAGTGGTGCAATCTGGAATTCAAGAAGTGCCCGAATTGCACGTTGAGCAGCATCTGGCATGAGCACTGCCCCCTTGCCGTACGCCTGATCCCGTTCGTCAAGCTGCCTGCATGCAACTCTTACGATGAAGTGCGGGCAGAAGTCACCCTGAATCACAAAACCATCATTGCGGAGACCTCAGCCCAGGAGGCGTTCAGCTCGGTACTCGGCCTGGTGATGGCCACCAGCGGCTGCCCTCACACCAGCTTTTTCAAACCCATGGCCTGGTACCATCAGCCCTTTTCCACCCCGGAAGAAACCATGTACCGGGTGTGTACGGCTTACCTGTTCTCCCACTACATTCATCGACGGGATGGCAAGAAGCTGGACTTTTCCGCCTTGAAGGTGATCTATCACAACATCCACCAGATCAATGTGCAGATAGCCGCCCGCATCAAGAATTACTCGGATACTGACTCCGCCCTGAACGCCATCGTCTTGCTGGACCTGATCACCAACGACCTTCCAATCGCGGTGGATGAGGATCTGGATGAGCTCAAGCGCCTGTTCGAGAGCCACAAAAACCTCTTCAACTGATCCAAGCCCCACGATTGACTCCAGTTTTACCTGGCGCCTGTCTATATACAGGTACATCAGCGGTTTGGAATCCATCATGAAAGCAACAATATCGGTTTACAGTGGCACGTTTTTCTGCACCCTGGCGTCAGCCTGTCTGCTGACCGCCTGCGGCACGAATACCAAAATGGACGATGGTTCTTATCGCTCTATCGGTCATCAGCCCCCGAAACAGGTACAAAAATACGTTGACGAAGAATTCGAGAGCCGAACCGGCAATCTGAACACCGGAAGCGTACCGGCCCCGGTGCCGGACTTCCCGGGGGAAACCACCCGCCTATCCCGCCAGGCAGGCACCACAAGCCATTTGGGGAACCACATGGTGCGCTACGGCCACCCCGGGCTCATCAATAAAATCGTCAAGACCGCCCAGATCCACTGCCAGCCTCTGGCTTATCAGATCAACACCAGTGAAAACAGCTTTTGGGGAAAGGATAAAGGCACCTTGCAACAGTGCACCTATCAGTTTCCCAAGCATTGCGGCAGCCATCAGTTTTCCATTGTGACCTACAACAAAAAGACCATTCTCATTTATCAGCCACCCAATCAATCCCATTACGTCATTGACACGTTGTCTGGCACCCCAAAATCCCAGGCTGGGCTTTGGGATCAGGATGATCATCTTGGTTCCAGCACCACCAACGCCAATTACCTGTTTCAGAATGATTACAACGCCAACTATCAACAGCAGGCCATTAATCCGGTTAATCTGGGTTGGATCATCAAGGCGTCCCATAAGGACGAAGAGGAGTTTGGGCAACGGTATCATCGCGCCGTGGAAGAAATCACCGGCTGCTTTTAGGAGGTTCGAGGCACACCTGTTCGCTCCCTTCCGCCCTCCAGCATTATCGCTAGACACAAAAAAAGCTGGTGCCTTGCGGCAACCAGCTTTTTTGTGCCTGACAGGTCAGGACTACACTTTGAGTACCCGCCAGTCGTCGTGACCGGAAGTGCCGGAAATTTCGTGTGTCCAAGTGATCTTACGATAGGTGAAGGACACATCTTCCAGGTGAGTGAAGTGAGACTGGCCTGGATCCTGACAGTTGGGCATGTAGGCCTTGATGTCAACGATGATGGCGTCTTCCAGTTCGATGGTGAAGTAATGCTCCTGAGTACCCGTAGCGGACGTACGCCACCACTCGATTTTGCAGCCCACCATGCGCTCACCGGAGGTCAGCGCGGAGTACAGCAGAGGGGAACACTTATCGAACACCTTGGTAATGGTAACCGGCTGGTGCACGCGCTGGCCGGTGGGCTGACCGCTTTGCGGATCACGGGGCAGAATGATGTTGTGCTTGAATGCTTCAACCAGAACCTGGTCTTCGTGACCTTCCTGGAAAATGTTACCAACACTGGGCTCAGTGAAGTTGCCAGCGGTGATCAAACCTTGCAGTTCGCCTTCGATGCTCATATACGCGGGAGTTGGCATTGCCGATACCTCTATCTATAAAATCCGTTTAATGTTCAGTTTCTGCAGCGATAACCCCTATTGGTCCATTTATTCGCTGACACAAGCCTTATATCAAAGCCCGTGCCACAAACTCTATCTTATTGTTTTTATTGACAAATAACCGGCATTGCCAAAATTAGTGACGACCACGAGAAGCAAAACACCGCTAACCTGAGCATTTTATTGCTCAACTTTTTCCACTGATGTACGACCAACCGCCAATTTGATCTGGATTAATACTTTGCTGTGTCCATATGCACTAAAATCCCCGGCCCTTTGCTTCAGCCAACGCAATTTGGTGTCACAATCATGCACAAACCCGAATTACTGTCTCCTGCCGGCTCCCTGAAAAGCATGCGTTATGCCTTCGCCTACGGCGCCGATGCAATCTATGCCGGGCAGCCCCGCTACAGCCTGCGTGTTCGCAATAACGAGTTCAACAAGGATGAGAACCTGGCACAGGCCATCACGGAGGCGCATAAGCTGGGCAAGTCGTTTTATCTGGCCACCAACCTGGCCCCACACAATGACAAGATCCGCTCCTTTGTGCGGGATATGGAGCCCATCATCGCCATGGGGCCCGACGCCCTTATCATGTCGGACCCCGGCCTCATCCTGCTGGTGAGGGAGCATTGGCCTGATCAGGCAGTGCACCTGTCTGTGCAAGCGAACGCGGTGAACTGGGCCAGCGTGAAATTCTGGCAGCAACAGGGCATTTCCCGTGTGATACTTTCCCGCGAATTATCCCTGGATGAAATTGAAGAAATCAGGCAGCGGGTGCCGGACATGGAACTGGAAGTGTTCGTGCACGGAGCGCTCTGTATTGCTTATTCCGGGCGCTGCCTGCTGTCCGGCTATATGACGCACCGGGATTCCAACCAGGGGGCCTGCACCAACTCATGTCGCTGGAAGTACACCGCCCAGGAGGCAAGGGAGACCGCCGAGGGGGATGTGGTGGCGGTCCACAATTACGATCCTGAACGCCCCCCGCGGCCCCGAACCACCACTCAACAAGACACCGTATTCCTGCTGCAGGAAGAAGGTCGACCTGGAGAGTGGATGCCCGCCTTCGAGGATGAGCACGGCACCTACATCATGAACTCAAAAGATCTGCGGGCGGTACAACACATTAAGCGCCTCACGCAAATGGGCATCCACTCCCTGAAAATCGAAGGCCGAACCAAATCCCACTTCTACGCGGCCCGCACCGCGCAAATTTATCGCCGGGCCATTGAAGATGCAGCAACGCAGGCGGATTTTGACTGGACACTGATGGAACAACTGGAAGGCCTGGCCCACCGGGGCTACACCGAGGGGTTCTATCGCCGGCATTTACCCGCCGAGTACCAGAATTACGAGCAGAACACCTCCCGCTCCGGCACCCAGCAGTTTGTGGGGGAGGTGGTCGAACTGGACCGGAACAGCGGGCTAATGACCATTCAGGTAAAGAACCGATTCAGCGTGGGGGACGAACTGACCCTGATGACACCCCGTGGGGACCATCCGTTCAGGTTGACGCATATGGAAACCACCGGGGGCGATGCAGTGGCTACCGCCAAGGGAGACGGTTGGGTTGTGCGGATTCCTGCACCAGGGGATGTTGATCCAGACTTTGCCATGTTGATACGGCATCTGGCACCAACCTGAGCCTGAGCGTTAGTTCAACGCACGGGTCACGCGAAACCCACGCAGAGGCGAGGGCTCCCCATCTGCGTTCTGCAGCGATTCCGGTACACATTGACCCAGATCAGTCGCTGCATCACCGCCGGCGATCCAGAGTGCAGACCCGGAGCGTACCCATTCGCCGGCATTGCCCAACAGATTCTTGAGCCCAAGACTGTTCGGGTAGCCCTGCTCTGCCGGCCGCAGCGCAGCGCCCCGAATCCAGCGACCGCCAGCAAACACCTTGCAATTATGGTCACGAATGCCGCTGTCGTCCCTGGCCATCAACCGCCACTGTTCCAGGGTAGGCAAGTCGTAGTGGAATCCGGACAGATCAGTGAGCCATTGCGCATACCGTTTCGCCTCTGCGAAACTGAGGTCCGTGACGGGCAGCGCGCTGTCAGGCCGGGGAGTACAGACTCGATACAGTCGGCAATAGTGATTGTAGTCCTCCACTTTCACTTCCATGCGGCTCACCGCAAACGCGGGCTGGGAGCGGTTACCCTTCACCACCACCAGCTCTGGCCCATGCACAGACGCGGTGAGCGAATCCCGGCAGTGAAAACGGCTGTCCGCCCCCCGGTTCGCCCAAGAGGACAAACAGGGGTTACGCCGCTGTGGTGCCTTGGGCCTCTTGATTTCCGGCGCCAGTGATGTCTTCAGCGCCAACACTTCGGGGTCGCGAACCCCATGTCGTTGCACGAACGCCTGCAGGCTGCTGGACACCACTTGCAGCATGGCCGGGTTCTCCGTTCGCAATGCAGACAAAAAAGCACGCAGCTGATCGGGGTCCGCCAGGTTACGTCCGGCGGCCAGTGCCACCGCTTGCCGATAGTCCGCCAGCCATTGTTCATGCATGGCGTTTGCACGCGGGGGCGGCTGCCCTTGACCATGGACTGCGGCCGATGATGCCGACCGTTGCAGGAGCTGCTGGAACTGGGTACGGTCTTGTGGAAACAACTGACTGGCCTGGGTGACCACCGCCTGGGCCAGCTCACGATGTCCAAGGTAGACCGCCAAGGCAGCCTCGCGAGCCAGCAAGGCGCGGAAATCGCGCCCCTGAAGCAGCGGATGCTGAGGTTCCACCCACTGCAGATCCTGTAGCAGCGTGCTGAAGTCCGGATCTGTCTCCTGATAACGGCGCGCCTCAATACGCTGTTCCAGCTCCTGCGCCAAACCGGAGACATAACGCTCCCGCATCCCGGCGAACTGATGTTCTAACTCCAGCAACGCCGATGAATCCGGATACAAACTGAGGACCAGCTCAAAACGACGCCCCACTTGCTGATAATCCGCAGCAGACTCCAGCGAGTGCATCGAGGTGCGCAGATTATCCAGTACCGCTTCCCGGGCACTGCCCAGTATCACGGCTTTATCGCCATCGCTGAATTCCGCCAGACGCCCCTGCCCCTTGTGCAGCGACTTTAATTCATTCGCCGATAACAGGGAAATCACTTCCCGGTGCTCACGATGCGTTATCCAATTGAACACCAGCAGGCCCGCCACAACCACCACCAGCGCCGTCATCGATACCAGCGCGATGCGCCTGGATTGCGAAGTACGGTCACCAAAAAACCGGTGGCGAAAGCGGTTGAGGTTGAGATCGTCCGCCGGTTGAAACGCCAGCAGGGATGACAACGCTTTCCATTGGCTGCGACCGAGCACGGAAATGCGTTGTGGCTTCAGCCCCGCCGCATCCGCCTCGGTGGCTTTGCAACGTCGATAGGGATGCTCCCCGGTGAACAACATATAAAATATGCATCCCAGTGCGTACAGGTCATCTTTGGGTTCCGGAGCCGCACCGGTGAGCACCGCAACACTGGCGTAGGCCGGAGTGAAGGCCTGAAAGGCGGACTTGGACAGGGCCGGGGACTCCGCTTGCAAGGCGCGGGCGATGCCGAAATCCAGCACTTTGACCTGACCGGTCTGGGTCACAAAAATGTTGGCGGGTTTCAGGTCCGCATGGACCACACCCTGTTGATGGGCATAGGAAACGGCCTCCGTCACTTGCCGCAGTATATGCATCGCCCGGGATTGATTGAGGCCGGATTTGTTCTGGCGCAGCAGTTGGTCCAGCGATTGCCCCTGCAGCAGCTCCATGGTCATGAACGCAATGTCACCATCACGATCGAAGTCATAGGCACTGACGATATTGGGGTGGGAAAGACGCTGGGTCTTTTTGGTTTCCTGCTGCAGACTCAGCAGCGCATGTTCATGGCTGGCGAAGCTCTCATTGATCACCTTCACCGCCACCCAGGGGTCCAGATCCCCCGCCTCCACCTGACGCAGGTCGCGGGCTTTGAACACAGCCCCCATGCCACCGGCACCCAGCAGCTCCACCAGCTCGAAGCGTTGCTTCAGAATCATACCTTCGCTGGCGCTTGCCACCGGCTTGTTGGTGGATTGATCCAGCCCCGGGTTGCCGGCGACCACAGTGCGATTCGGCGTGGACTCCACCACCGTCGACTCATCCGGGCGCTGTACAATGGTTTTGTCCACCGGCTTATTCACGCAGCAGCATTCCTTTTGCCACCGACTCCACCGCAATCACTGTTACAGTGACATTATCATTGGCGTTACCGGACAACACCGACTCCACCAGCCGGGTAGCCTTGGTGTGGCAATCCTGCGGGGCGGACAGGATCGACATTATCCGCTCCGGAGAAAGCTCGGAATGGAGGCCATCGCTGCACAGCAGCAACACATCCCCCGGCAGCAGATCAAGAGCAATGTAATCCAACTCCAGCACCGCGTTTGCGCCCACCGCACGGGTGATGACATGACGCCGTGGATGTGAATCCACCTCTTCCGGCTGAATCATGCCCGTATCCAACAACTCCTGCACCACACTGTGATCCGTGCTCAGTTGATACAGACCGGCATCGCGCAGCAGATAAAAGCGACTGTCACCCGCCCAGACACAGGCACACTCCTGCCCCTCGGCAATCAATGCCACTACGGTACAGCCCATCATGCCGCTATCCGGCGACTGGGTGCGTTCCACGGTCAAGCGGGTATTCACTGACTGGATCGCCTGCTTGACCACCGCCACTCTGCCGTTGAGGTCCGGCTCCAGCTGCACCCGCTGCAGAGATTCCGATACCGCATCGGCCACCATGTTGGCCGCCACCTCTCCGGCGTCATATCCTCCCATTCCGTCAGCCACACACCACACGCCCGCCGCCGCGTGTTCACAGTAGGCATCCTCATTGAGTTTGCGCACGTTGCCCACATGGGTGCAGGCGGCCGACAAAAACCGAAGCGCCATGGCCCTAGAGTTTGGCCGGCAGGGCAAAGTTACCCAGGTAATCCCGGGCAAACGGATTCCGGGCACTGCCTGCATGCAGCTCGTACACCGCCCGGCGTTCCTGGTCTTTTACCGTCAACTGATAACGGTCCGCATACGCGGTCTTTTTCAGGGGGAACTTGTCCAGCAGACGGAACAATCCCCAGGCTCCGGCCACCTGATCCGAGAATTGCACGCCATAATGATCCTCAAACACGTAGCGGATGCTGTCCTGACGGGTGGCGGACGGCCAACTGAGATCATTGCGCCGGGCCGGGCCATGACGATACTCCAGGCGCTCACCCAACAGATCCAGCTCAAACCGATTGATGTTGGCATCCAGATAGGTTGCCCTCAGCTTGAAGTTGACCTGGGGGGCGTCACCGTCGAGGAAAAACACCGTGCGAATCTGATGAGCTTGCTCAAAACGTGCGAGGCTCTGCTTGCTCAACGCCAATCCCTGGCCGTCCACCGCCACCATACGCCAGGGTGAACGGCGGGTATCCACGAACGGCGCCAGATTGTTGTCGAAGAACTGCTGTTCGATGCCCCCGGGTTTAAAAAACTCCGCAAAATCCGTCAGTGTCACGTCCACATTGGCTCGCTTGTCCAACGGGTAACGACCGGACAGGCTGCGGTTGTAGAAAGGCCTTACGCTGGCATCGTATTCTGCTGCGATGTGACTGCGGGCCGCGCCCAGGGTATGCCCCCAGGCCCGGTCGGTGAGCGCCTCAACCCATTGCTTCACCGGCTCTGGCAAATGACGGGCCTCCACCTTGAGCCGCCCAATAGGATCAGAACGACCATTGCGCATGCGGGCCGCAGCGGCGTCAAACGCCCCCTGCCCGGTAGCGCCTGAACTGGTGATGCCTTCCAGATAAAACTGCAGCTCCGTCAGCGCGGAAGTGACCCGGTCGAACGGAGCCGACTGGCCTTTCTCCGCCAGCATCAGGTCATGTAGCGGCTCAAACCGCTTGTCCACCAGAGTGGCAGGGTTCTCGGGCAGCTGCATCAGGCGGCTGCGACCCGCCATACTGGCGATGCGACCGATTTTGCCCGCCTTGGGATCGGCCATTCGCGCCAACTTGCCCGCCCCTTCCAGGTTCTCCGCCAGGGCACCGGGGTCCACCAGGGGCTTGGACAACTGCGTGTGCACCACCACCTCCTCCAGCACCCGCCGCAATGGGGAGCTGCCGGACAGCATTTCGTTCAGCAGCCGCACATGCTCATCCAGGGAGCGGGAGTTTTGCAGTCGCAAACTGCTGATGGCAGAACGCCAGTAGCCGATGTAATCATCCAGATACCGCTTTTCGATTTCCGCCTGGACGTTGGCCAGATCCAGTTCGCTCATGTCCTGGCTGCGATTGCCCACCACCCAGCTGTCGTCCGCCAGATCCTGCATGATGTTGGCCTGCTGGGGCTTGAAGAAATCATGATAACCTGCTGCCGTGTACAACCACGGGATCGACACAAATTCGCCGTTGAAAACATAATGCACATCGTGGCCGATCTGGCTGTCAAAACGATAGTCCATGGGGGCCTGCTGGCGGGCTTTTTCCTGCAATGAGGCATAGATCTGCTGCGCCAGCGGCACCTGTCGCAAAACCCGTCGGGTTTGCTCCACCAATTGAGCGTCCGCGGTCAACCCCGGCCAATCCATACCCAGCAACCGGGTCAGATGCCGATTCAGGGCATCCAGTTGCTCCGGCTGATCCGCATAGCGATTGCGCCAGTCTGCCCGCAACCAGGTTTCCACATACTCTTTGTCAAGACGCTCCGGCAGGCTCAACATCAGATAGGCTTTCAAGGCATGGTGCAGGTATTCCGGAAGATCCTGATTCTGTTGCAACTGGCGGGCGATCTGCTGCTGCAGGGATCGATGAAACTCCTGCTGCAGAGCCTGCTGGTATTCCGTTTCAGTCTGCTCATAGAACACGTTGCCCTGATACAGCCCGCCGCCCATTTGCCAACCATCCTGCCCCGGCTGATAGACATCGCGCAGTGCCAGCAGGGGCTGCAGTTCCAGCACCACCTGTTCCGGCAGTTCATCGCCCCCAAGACGGCCGCGGTGCTCGACATATTGAGCCAATTGGACTTCCGCCTGGTTGAGGCGCGATTCATTCAAGCCGTAACTGGTGGACCACAGCACCGTCATCGCGGTGGCACCCGCCAGAGTGGCTGCGTAGCCCGCATTGCGCGCCCAGCGCAGCTTGCTTTCGTAACGGCGGTTGGCCCCGGCCAGCTCGGCTTCAGGGAACACCACGTTATGGAACAGGTGATTGAGAAAGTAGCTTTTGCCGGACGCAGGCGCACCCAGCAACGCCTCTTGACCGAATCCCATCTGCCCGGCCATATTCTGCATGATCCGTTGCATGCCCGCCCCTTCCTGGGTACCGCTGGTGAAATACACCCCACGTAACAGGTAGTGATCGTGAAAGCGGGATTCACTGAAGGTACGCCCCACGAATTCCGAGAACAGGGACTTCAACTGTTCGAAGCGGGCGGGGAACGCCAGAATATCCGCTCGCCGGCGAAAGTCCCGTTCGAAATGGAACTTACCCAGGACACCGTCGTGCAGGCGCTTGGCCAGCAGATCAAATTCCTCATCAAATAATTGATGATAGGATTGATGTGCCTCCAGTTTGTCCGGGAAGGTCATGCCCCACACCTGGTTGCGCTCTTCTTTGCCCATCATGTCAAAGAACTGGTTGAAGCCGGGGACCAGGTCGCTCTTGGTGATCAGGAGATACACCGGAAAGTTAACCCCCAGCTGATCCTTCAGCTCCTTGAGCCTGGCCCGCACCGCATTGATGTTGGCCACCCGCTCCGACTCGGTTTTGTGTACCAGCTCATCCACACTGATGGCCACCAGCACCCCATTAATGGGGCGGCGTTTGCGGTATTTTTTCAACAACCCGATAAAGCCTTTCCAGGCAGTGGCGTCGGCACTGGCGTGGCTGTCCTGGGTGGTATAACGACCGGCCGTATCAATCAGTACGGCCTGGTTGGTGAACCACCAATCACAGTGACGGGTTCCCCCTACCCCCTGGATGGCACCGCGGCCAAACTGCTGTTCGAGGGGAAAATCCAGGCCGGAATTCACCAGGGCTGTGGTTTTTCCGGTGCCCGGAGGGCCGATGATGATGTACCAGGGCAGATCGTACAGGTAATTCTTACTGTAGCGGCTGTTATTGCCACTGCTGCGCCGCAGGGTCTCAATGGCGTCCTTGAAGCGCGCACTCAACAGCGCCACTTCCCCCTGGCTGACGCCGGCGGGGTCCGCGGTGAGCGGGTCGCTGTGTTGTTGCCCATCCTGCTGTAAGTCTTGGGCCAGTTTCTGGTGCCCGGATTTAGCCTGCATGGACAGGCGCAGGTTGTTCAATCCCCACGCCAGAATCAGGGCCATTATGATCAGCAGGCGGACCACTTCGCTGGCCAACAGCGCTTTATCCGCAATGGCAATGTAAGGCCCACCGAACCAGATCAGGATGGAGAGCGCGATCACACCTACCAGGGTTATCACCCACTTTTGCTTCAACATCGAGGTTACCCTTTAATTATCCGCGTAATGATCTGCTGGATTACGTTCCGACTCTGTGGCCAGCGGCCGCTCCAATTGCTGCAGCAGCGTTGCGCTTCGACCGTTCAGCAAGTACGAAAAGCCGGAATACGTGCCCAGCATCAACACCCCCACCACCGCCACCACCACCCACAGCGGCAGGTAACGGGACAAGGGATTGCGGCGTTGGGTGACCCGCTGCCAATGGGGAGACAGATCCCGCTCCGGTTCCCCTTTCTGCAGGCGGATCAAATGAAACAGGTTATCCCGCAGAGCTTCCAGCTGGGCATAGCCCCGGGCATCCAGGCGAAACTTACCCTCAAAGCCCAGCCCCATGCAGACGTACATCAACTCCAGTAGGTGCAGGTTTTTGGCGGGTGCCTGCTGGAGATATTCCAGCAGCTGGAAAAAGCGCTCGCCACCGCCGGTTTCGCCATGAAACTGGCTGAGCAGGGATTGTTTGCTCCACACACCACTGCCCCAGTGGGTTTTATTGACCAGCTCGTCGATCACCGTGCACAGCACGTAGCGGGCATAAAAGCGGGTTTCCTCATTGACGTCCTGCTGCAGCAGCTGTTGCTCAAAGGCCTGCAGCTGTTGTACACAACTGTCCCGGTAAGGCATCACCTCGTGGGCTTCCGCCTGCACCGCCAATTGCGCCACCCGCTCCAATAAACCCTCGGCTGCGGCCAGCAGCGGATTATCCAGGGCGCGCCTGGGCTGGGGATACCCCCAGCCGTAACCAGCGTTCGCACCGGGCTGAAAAAAACCGCTACCGGCCGGTGGGCTATGCGGTTGTGATTGGGGCTGTGATTGGGGCTGTGATTGGGGATGAGCCTGAGACGGGGGCTGAGGCGGCCTGGGCGGTGGCGGTGGTGCAGCGCTGCGTCCACCGGGATTGGGGCGTGCAAAGCCGCCGGCCACGGGGCTGGAGGTGTGGGTCACGCCCTCGGCGTTACGTATCTGAATCAGGGTTTTTTCTTCATTGCTCATAGGGGTCTCACCGCTATCCTTTTACCGCCCAGAGTTCCAGCTCCAACCCCGGTATGTCCCCGGAAAAATGAAACGCGATACCACCGGATTTTTTGAGTTGCGACCAGTGTTCAGGGGATTTCTCCAATTGGAAATAAGTGCTGCCGGAGGTATAGGGCACCTGTCGTGGGGCCACCGGTTGGGGAATCAGGCTGATGCCCGGCAACTGCAGGTTCACCAGCTCCCGCAGCTGTTCCACACCGCCGGCCTTCACCGAGCTGGGCAGGCGGGTTCGGACCGCGTCCGGGCTCCATTCGCATTTCACCGCCAGGAAGAACTGGGCCTGATCCAGCAGGGCGCGATCCTGAATCGGCGCCACCCGCACACCAAAACGACGTTCCTGCAGCGGCAGAGCCACGGCGGTCTGCTCGAACACAAGACTCAGCGCCTGGCGTAACTCCCCCATCAGCAGATTGAAGCAATGACTCAGGTTACGGTGGTCATAGGGGATCTCGGCGGGGGCCAGTTTGGTGTCTGTGGTGAAGGTGGCCATTTCCCCGTTCAGCATCACCAACTGGTGATACAGGGCTTCCGGATGCAGCTGCTGCACCTGATGCAGATGGCGCAACCCCGCCAGATACCGGTTCACCATCTGCAACAGCATGAAATCCGCGATATCCGTGGAGCCACGTCGGCCCGAAGCCGCTGACAGGCGCGAAGCAATGGCCTCCGCCCGGTGGCTCAGCAAACTCAGGGTCTCTTTGAGGAAAAACGTCAGACGCCGGGAGCTGTTCACCGCCAGACAGGGAGGAATATATTGGTCATCCAGTTCAATTCGGCCATCGGCATGGCTTTCCCGGATTCGGGCGATGGGCAACGCGGTGTAATCCGCCGTCAGTTCACTCTCCAGGAGTAGCCGAAAACGGGGCTGGGCCACGCTGACACTGACGGTCTTGCTGGCCCCCAGGTTGCTGTCCTGCACGTCCTCGTTGCTGACCGTCCAGCGGGTCAGGCTGTTTTCATCCTGGGCCGGTGCTGTTTCATCCGCCCCCAACAACAGAATGGGCAGGCCGAGATACACCAACAGGTTCTGTTTGCCCGGATGCACCTCCAGCAACAAACGCTGGGAACGGCTGTTGAGGGAGAACACGCTGCCATCTGCGAAGATGCCATCTGCCTGGGACAGGGCAAAGGCACCCTGCTGCAGCAATTGCTCATCAATCTGCAACTGACGCAGGCCCCAGCCAAAGGGATTCAGCATCTGGGTGCGGGTCCGGAACTGCTGATCCAGGTAACGGTCGTGCTGCTGCAGGTGTTGAGGGCGGAGTAACATGCCCTCACTCCAAACTACCTTGTCATAAGACGGCATGGAGTGGTATCTCCCTAAACATGGTATTAATGCCTAGAGAGACAGGGGCAGGGCAAAATTTCGGGAGGTTGTGTGCAGAAAACCACACTATTTCCCTTAACGGGGTGTAGCGACCTCAATCCCCCGGTGATTGAGCAGAACCGTGATCTGATTCTTTTCCCGCAAGGTCAGGGGCAGCACCAGGCGCCAGTTCACCTTATCCAGTTGGCGATAGGCCGCGAGCACCGCCACGTAATTGGACTCCGGCTTCAGCGCAAACCGCAGGTCCTGCACATCCCCGGGCTTGAACTCAAACTCTTCGGTGGCCACCAGATCCGCGCCCAGGGTCTGGGCTTCTGACTGGTACAGCGCGAAGAAATCCGCACCTTCAAAGACCGCCTGGGACTTCAGCTCCAGCACCCGCACCACCACCGGCGACGGGCGCCCGTTGTCATCGGGATTCACATCCCCCCCGGCGACAATCCGCATATCCACCTTGGTCAGGTCCGACATGAAATATGCACAGCCCCCCAACCACAGCGCCAACAGCAGTACAACGGCGTGTTTCCCCCACTTCATGCGTTACTTTCCTTTACGTTTTCTGGTTTTCTTGAGTTTGGAAATCTGTTCATCATAGGCCCGGGCAAAGGGCTCGGCGAATAGGCTGGAGAAGATATCATCCTCTGCCAGCAAATCCTTGTGCAATTCCCGATAGGCATCCCAATAACGGGCCGTCTTGGAACCGATGGAAAGCCCACCCCCCCGGCCTTTTTCAAACCGCTGCTCCAGCGCCTCAGGGGACAGGGTATCCAGCAGCTCCAGGAACGCCCCCTGCATCCCCGCCATCACCGCCAGCTGGTGCTCCTGAAAATCCTCAAAGCATTCCTCGATGGCCTGGTCCATGGGCAGGAACGAGCCCACCTCCCGACTGAGCAGGTGTTTGATGGCCTGCTCCCCATTGGCGGACAGCTTGATCGGGTTATTGTCATGCATGTTCACCAGGGTCATATCCAGGCGAAACTCATTCTTCATTCTGGCCCGCATCTGGGAGGCGGACACCAGGCCCCGCATGCAGAGCCGCAACAGCATGCCCGCCCGCCGCAGGAATGCCTCGCCGCCGGCGTTTTCCACTTCCTGGACACTGATGCCCATGCCTTCGGCGAAGGCTTGCAGCGCAGCACCGGAACCCCGATCAGAGGCCGCGGTGGGCTGGCTCTTCAACGGGGCGATGGCGGTCTGCAAATTCTGCAGATCCTCCATGTTCATGTCCCACTCCGAATCCACCTCCGCCCATTGCGGCAGCGGCGGGATATCCGCTTTGCCGGGCAGACGCTCGCCCCCACCATCGTTGTTTTTCGCGGCAGCGCCTGGTGGGGTGAGCGGGGGCTTGTGTGCTGCGGGTTCCGGGAGTGAGGAATCCTGCCCCGGCGGTTCATGCAAGGGCTCATCCCACCAGTTCTCGGGCAGTTCCCCACCCAAAGACTTGGCATTCGATGCCGGGGGTTCGGGGGGGTGAATGGGCTGCGGGGACTGGACTTTAGGCACCTCGAAAGGGGCTTTCTCCGGCGCCAGATCATCCGGCATGGAGTGGGCCTGGCGGTGCCAGCCTTCCCGTTCAGCCGTGGTTTTTGCCTTGGCCTGCTCGGCCGCCCACTGGTCCACCTGATCCATCGGATTGACAGCAGACACCGCCCCTGGCCGGCCCGGCATGGCGGGCCTTGGCACCTGCAGCGGCGGTGGGTCCAGCTCGCGACCTGGCTCCAGGTTCACCTGAACCTGAAAGTGAATCTGCCCCATCAGCAACTTGTCGCCGTCACCGAGCGGGGTGGCGCGGTTCTTCTCCAACGTTTCCACCCCATTCAGGTAGATGCCGTTGGTGCTGATATCGGTAATGAAAAACTGCCCGGACTCGTAGGACACAATGGCATGACGACCGGACATGTGGCGAGTCTGATCAGGAATCACCCAATCGCAACCGGCGGATCGCCCAATCACACCACCGGCCGGATAGAACACATGACGGGCATTCTGGCCCATCAGGTGCTTTTCTGTGCTCACTACTTCGAGTACTAGTTCCATTATTCCCAAACGGTTCCCAAACTGTTCTCTAACTGCCTAACCCATCAGTCATTTGTGGTATGCCTGCATAGTCTAAACGGTCCCGCCCGGTTTGGCGGGATTTTTTACCCGTTTCCGGTCTTTATAGGGTGAACGTAACACTCAACCACCACTAACCGTAACCGCAGACCGGACTCAAGCCGCCCTTATGACCTCACGTCCAGCCAACTCCAGTCGTTTCAGCCTAGCCATTCATGGCATCGACGAGTCCTTCCGCCTCACCCGCCTGCGCGGTGCCTCTGCAATTGGCGATCTGTATGAATATGACATTTCCTGCGCAAGTAAAAGTCAAAAAATTACACTGGAAGACCTGCTTAATCACTCGGTTCTGATCACCATTCATGACCTGACCGGGGCCGGAGCACCCCGCTTCCTGCGCGGCATCATCAGTGAAGCCGCCTATCTGAACCACGGTCGGGAATACAGTGAATACCAATTGAAAGTGGTGCCAACTTTCTGGATCTGCGCACAAAAACGCGGCTTTCGAATTTTTCAGGACACGTCACCGAACGCCATTATCCTGGGCCTTCTCAAAGAGCATGGGATCAGCGGAGACCTGCTGCAGGACCGCACCCAGGCGGCACCCAAACGGCCCTACTGCACCCAGTACGGTGAAACCGACTATGAATTCATCACCCGGTTGATGGCTGAGGAAGGCTGGCATTTCCATTTTATCAACACACCGCAGAAGCAGATCCTGGTGCTGGCCGATAACAACCAGGCGTTTGCGAAGAAAAGCGGGCGTGCCAGGCTCCGCTACGAGCAGGAGAGCAGCCGTCCTCAGCAGGAAGAGTGTGTACATCTGCTGCACAGTCAACACCAGCTGCAAACCGGGCAGATCCGCCTGGGTGACTACCAGTTTGAGAAACCATCGCTGACGCTGCAGGAAACCAGCGCAGGCCATGAGCCCGCCCTGGAGCACTATCACTTCCCCGGTCATTTCAACGAGCCGGGGCGCGGTAAGGCCCTTTCCCAGCGCTACCTGGAGCAGTCCGAGTATCCACGCCAGATCGTCACCATGGAGACCCACTCCATCCATTGTGAGTCCGGTCAGACCTTCACCCTGGAGAAGCACCCCAACGCGGGGATCAACCAGCGCTATCTGATCATCCGCAGTGAACTGGAAGCCGAGCAACCACAATCCCTGGATTCCGGCGCCAGCAACACACCGGCCCGCTGCATCAGCCGCCTGCTGTGCATCCCCTACAGCACCCCGTACCGCCCGCCTTGGCAATTCACCCGCCCACAGGTGCCAGGCCCCCATAACGCCATTGTGACCGGCCCCAAAGGGGAAGAGATCTACACCGACCAGCACGGCCGCATCAAAGTACAGTTTTACTGGGATCGCGAAGGCCAGGCCAACGAACGCACCAGCTGCTGGCTGCGCGTCAACCAGCCCATCGCCGGTATCCAGTGGGGGGGTATCAGCCTGCCCCGCATCGGACAGGAAGTGATCGTTGATTTTGAGCACGGAGACCCGGATCGCCCGGTGATGACCGGCCGGGTCTACAACGGCCAGAACCTGCCACCCTATCCCCTGCCCGCCCACAAAACCCGGTCCACCCTGAAGAGCCTGTCCAGCCCCGGTGGTGGCGGTTATCACGAAGTTCGGCTGGAAGATAAAAAAGGCAGCGAACAGATTTTTCTGCGGGCGGAAAAAGACCTGGACCTGCGGGTGCTGAACGACCTGAAATCCCAGACCGACCGGGACCAGCATCTGACGGTGGCCAACGTGCTATCGGAGGAAATCGGCAAGGACCTGCACTCGGAAGTGGGGGCCAACCAGAATGACGACGTTGGCCAAACCCTCTCCCTTAGCACCGGCAAAGACCTGCAGCTTAAAATCAGTGGCGCCCATGTGGTTCAGTCCGGCAATAGCATCCACATTAAAGTGGGCAGCAAGGCAATTCTGCAGGGCGGCATGAGCCTGTCGGTAAAAGGCGGCGCCGGGGTGATCACCCTGGACCCGTCCGGGGTCGCCATATTGGGTCCGCTGGTGCGCATCAATGAAGGCGGTGGCGGCGGTTCTGCCCAATCGGCCAATCCCACCCGGCCAGGCACTCCCGCTGAAGCGGATAACGACCGACCCGGCGCCCGTATCCGGGCGGCCACCGGCGCCAACACCGCCTTGCCACCCGCCATTGACTTTGAACGCACCCGGGCCCAGTTGGCCACACTGCAGGAGGCGGCGGAGTTGAATTCGCCGTTTGTAGAGGAATGCCCCGAATGTGCCCTCTTCGCCCAACAACAGGCGGCAGCCATGGCCGCGGCACATGAGGCAACCAGCAAAGCAGTCAGTGAAGCAGCCATCACGACCGACACCCTGGACTTGATCTGCATCGATGCCGACGGAGGCCCCGCCGCCAACCTGCCCTACCGGGTCACCCTGGCAGATGGCAGTGTACGCAGCGGCACCCTGGACGCAAACGGCCAATGCAGCCTGGACGGGCTGCCACCCGGTACCGCCTCGGTGGAGTATGCAGAAGAGGTCAACGAGGCAGAGCTGGCGGAAACCCGCCGAGAAATCGCGGCCGCCCTGCAGGAAATTGTTGCCGCCGAAGAGCAGGAAAAGGCGTCAATCGAAGCAGAGTACGCCAAGCAGGGTGCGGTGGGCCAGTGGTGGGAAGAGGAAAAAGCCAAAGCCCGGGGCATGGGTAAATCCGTGGTGGGGCTGCTCTCCTTCCTTAAAGAGGTCAACGACCTGGCACCGATGAACGCATTCATGAGCGCCCACAAGGTAGCCTGGGATTCCTGGCGCAACACCGATGACCGCCCCTACCTGCAACGCTTCAGCGAAAACCTGACGGACTCCCAATTCAAGGAAGTGGCCGACGTGCTGGGCTTTGATCCCCGCAGCATCTCCCGGGAAGGCATGGCCGAAGCCTGGGCCATGGCCAACTTTGTCTGGGATGATCCTGAGACCCAGAAACTGCTGGTGGAGTTTGGCGGTGATTACGTATCGGCCCAACATAAGCTGGAGATTCTGGAGTTTGGCGCAGGCGCCGCAACGGAAATCGCCATCGATGCACTGATTACAGCCGCCACCGCAGGGCTCGGCCTGGCCGTGGCCGCTGGAACCAAGTTGCATTATCTGGACAAATTCAAGAAACTGGGCCCGTTGTTTAAAAAACTGGCGGAGTTGCGGAAGAAGGCGTTTCAGAGGAAGCAGAAGGCTGGGCAGACCGGGGGGGAGATTCCGGAGCAGTTGGATAAACCTGGGGTTGTTGAGCCTCGCACCAGCAGACTTCCTCCAACTCCTCAAACCATGGATGAAGTGTTAACTCGAATGGATATAGCCACAGAAAAAGTAGCAGAAGCTCGACGCAAAGGAACAGGTCTTCCCACTTCGCCTTTTACAACTGAAGATAAGTTAAGAATCGTTGAAGAAGGCCTGCAAGAAAAGTACATCGTCAGGGTTATCAAGACTAACTATGCCAAAGACACCGGCAGTATTGGTTGGGTTAACCCTGATACGGGCAGATCGACCTATTGGACGACCACCTATACCCAACTTGAGTATGCGGACAAAGATGCCGAGCTGATTGCAAAGGCCGTAGGAACTGATTACGACCCTAAAAGCGAATATACACTGCTTGTTATCGATGCAGAACAAGCAGCAAAAACGGGCGATATGACTACATTTATCCCCACCTATGAACGACTGGGAGAACTAGCGAAAACTGATATGCCTCACATCAACCCTGATCACATAGATAAGGTGATGACACCTGATTATTCGGGAACCTATGAGGCATTAGTTCAAAATGCAAAAGCTGATGGATTTAATTTGAATAAGGATCAGCAGCTCAAAGAATTCATCAAACAATCGAAGTTATCCCCAGAGCAAACTAAGCTACTGGAAACGAGGCAGGAGATACAAAACCAGTATGGCGCCAACGAAATGTTTTTGGGCAATGGTCTCACAAAAGATGTTAACGATACTCCCAGCTCCGAAAGCTATGGAATGGTTGAAACATTCACTCTGGACAAAAAGCCTGGGCTTCTAGGGGAGCTTGAACGGAACGGCACACTGCAACGAGTTCCTTTAACATCACATTAATACGCTTGAAGAGAAGCAGACATGAAATTCTTTGACGAGATTGACCCAATCAGCATTGACAACAACTCCAGCGTAGCAGGCTCTTTAAGCGATAACAGAAGCCCTACAACCACCTACTATGTGCTTACACCGAACGACTACGCCATTATTGTCGTTTGTGATTTTTTTACAAACAAAAAAACGGGCGAATCGAAGTGGCTAACACATCAGCTGGAATTCCCCAGATCAGGTATAAACTGGATCGTCACCACATTAGAGAATAAGTTTCTCAAACTCTCCCATGAAGGAGGATTACCAGCTGATG
>NZ_RCHN01000015.1 GCF_003671495.1 Ketobacter sp.
ACGTCCAAGAAAATGAGTTTTACCGATTCATTCCTCTTTGAGCATGGGTTTTTTGATCTATTAAAAGACCTTGCAGCTAAAATTGAAAAAGGCATCATCTAGGGGAACAAAGGCATACGTTCAATTTTCCTTTCACACATCGGAAAACAATCTTATCTCGAATGATTCCAATATGAGCTACGTGCAGAACCATTCAGTGCTCCCCCCGCTTGAAAAGATTAATCGGCATGACCAATTACCAAACAATTGTCAGATCATAGCCCAACTACAAGAAAGCAACACTCAAGACGATGTGCTCATGATCCTAGCAAAAAGAGGAAACCACTTATCCATACTGGAAACATACACAACAGAATGGAAGAGCGGTCCAGTTTATTCTTGCGATCAATATGACTTTCCACTAAAAGTCGTTTCCTAGTTTCCAAAAGCTTTGGAAGAGTTCATAAAGCCACCCGCTAACGGCGGCCTGCATGCTGGCGCAATGACCAGTGGAGATCAGGAAACAGATGGCGAGATGCTTTCTATAGGGAGCACCACAACAGGCTACGAAATAACAAACTGGTCCAGAGACGCAAATGGTGTAGATGCAAATCCAGATTACTACGAACCAACCAGCCTAAGCCTTGACTATGAGCTATTGTACGATTATGGGTTGCTGGACCTGTGGAAAACGTTAGGAGAGAAATACGAACGAGGTGAAATCTAATAAAGAATCCAGCCCAGCGGATAGAGCAAACATTGGAATTATTCATGGAATTAATCGACACTCGAAACCTAAGCTCCGATTCTGAGCAGTTAGGAAAGACTCATTAACGGTCAACAATGACAGCCACCTTCGACCACTTCCTAAAACAATACAACTCTACTGGAAGTCAAAAAGCAGATGGATACAACGAATCGCATTTTGACAGCCTTAACGACGCTGAAAAAGCTAAAGCTTTCGATTTGCTCGAGCAAGAATTAATTGCTCCAGGTGTCACTGAATGGCTAATGTACCTTGACCAGACAAAAGCAATAGACGCGTTTAAACAATACATCAGCAGTGCAACACCTGGAACAAGCGCAGGAACCCATCGAGTATACAACGCGCTCTACAAAGCGACCGGAGACCAAGAGTATTTAGATAAAATGATAGAAAATTACAGCCATTATTTAGACTGGGAAAGAGAAGAAGCTCTGTGGCTAATACGTAATAATTCCCCAAAACCCAAAGCGGCAAACACCTTTTACAGAAATTTATTAGAAGCTGAATACGACCCAAAAGTAAAATCCCTTGCGGCAGACTTTTATCTTCGTAACAACGGTTACACATGCAACTCAAAGAATGAAAGCAAAGCGTTCTTTGAGTTGAAGAACAAATTAACGTCCCTTGGCATTGATGACAGGGATACTCTATTTAGTGATCTGGAATCATTTCAGGCATAAACACTACCTGGGATTTCACTTGCTTGTGAATTTAGTGATGGCAAATATGCATTCACATGTAACCGATTAGTATTTTAGCTAAAGATAGAAGACACGCAGATCAAACCCGCCGACAAATTGCGGCCGCCCTGCAGGAAATCGTCGCCGCCGAAGAGCAGGAAAAGGCAGCCATTGAAGCAGAGCTGAGAAAACAAGCATTTTAGTGGAAGCAGAGAGCTGGGCAGACCGACGGGATTCCGGAGCAGCCGAGGAAGACTAGCCAAGTCTCCGCCGACATACCACAAGACAAAATAGAAATCATGAGTATTTAATGAAACAGCCTTACCAAGGAAATTTATTCAAGTTCCAACAACGAGTTTGGAACTGTAGAAACCCTTAACTTTGAGCGCAACGAAATAAACCTCAAACAGCCACACAATGCCGGAGCAATCAACATCACAACAGGACTGACTCCACTATGGGCCATATAAAACCGCCATATGCCGTTTTGAAATCTCTTTCAGCAATCGAACGACACAACCAGCTTCCTGCTGGGACAATTAAGCTGGGTGAATGTCTCGATAACACTTCAGGCCGAGACAAGCTTTTCACTTTTGTTAAACATCGAGGTCATTTGGCTATACTGACATCCTATCACGCGGGTCCACACGATCAGTATTTTTGTGACCAGTACGACTATCCAGTCCGCGCTCTCAGCTGGTTTCCGAAAGCGTTAGATGAGTTCCGCAAGCCTCCCGCTGATGGCAGACTTCATGCTGGAGCCATGGTCAGCAACGACGAAAATGTCGATGGCGAAATGCAAGCTGTAGGCAGCACAACTGATGGTTACTGTTTTATTAATCGGTCCCGCAATGATCATTCGAATGATAATTATAACCCCGAAGAATACTACAGCTCTATTGAGATATCGCTGAACTACGACTTTCTGTACCGACTCGGCTTTCTAGATCTCTGGAAATCACTGGGTGATACGTATGAAGGCGGAGACATCTGAAGACCGTTAACCGAATATCCATGTTTAAAAATTCTCGCCCTGTCAATGGATTGCAATGAGCTACATACAAAATCACCCTCTTTTAGCTCCCTTGCCGGAGATCACACGCCATGATCAGTTACCGCCTGAATCAGAGTGCATTGCTGAGTTACGCAAAGGAAATAAAAAAAACAACCCCGCTTACATGTTCATCAAACGAGGCGACAGTCTTTCTATTCTAATCACATATACAACAGTGATCTCAGGACAGGAAAAATATATTTGCCGCCAAAAAGACTTTCCACTAAAAGTCCTTTCCTGGTTTCCAAAAGCTTTGGAAGAGTTCATAAAGTCACCCGCTAACGGTGGCCTGCATGCCGGGGCAATGACCAGTGGAGATCAGGACGTAGATGGAGAGATGCTCTCTGTAGGTAGCACAACAAAAGGCTATGAAATTACAAATTGGTCTAGAGACGCAAGCGGGGCAAACGCAGATCCTGATTATTACGAACCTACCAACCTCAACCTTGACTACGATCTCTTGTACGATTATGGGTTACTGGAACTCTGGAAAACGTTAGGAGAGAAATACGAGCGAGGCGAGATATAATAGGGCCTTTGACTGTTATATTCCTCAACCCGCAAATAGCAAAATTGACATACTCATAAAATCTTTAAGGGACCTGGATGATTAGGAGATCTCAGAAGAGATCGCGCATCTTCAACCAACTTTTAACCAGCGACCAGGAATCTGAAGCATGCATTATTTCAATGAAATAAACCCACTCACAATCAGCCAAAACCCTGACGTTATAGCCGCTCTAATTGATCCCTACAACCAAGAACGAACACTCTATATATTGATTGAGGGTAATTACTCCATTATTGCTTCAACAAAAAAACACACCTATCCCAAAACAGGTAAAAGCGAGTGGCTAACTCACCAAATAGAATTACCTAAATCTGGTATTAGTTGGACTGTAAACACAATCGAAAAAAAGTTTCTCAAACTCTCCCATGAAGGAGGATTACCAGCTGATGTTCGGCACTACGAAGGGATAGTAGATGGAGAGGAACTGGGCATCAGCAGGGCAATGGGTTTAGGCACCGATGACAACAGGGAATCCAGCTACACGATATACACTCACTCACGCAAAAGCGAATGGGACACGTCCAAGAAAATGAGTTTTACCGATTCATTCCTCTTTGAGCATGGGTTTTTTGATCTATTAAAAGACCTTGCAGCTAAAATTGAAAAAGGCATCATCTAGGGGAACAAAGGCATACCCTCAATCAGGTTTCCTTGCGGGAGCACAACCACATCGGATTTAGCTCGAACGTAATACGGCGTTCCAATCCCGCGAAAACCCCGCCGTTCCAATCTCATCGTCCACCCTTATCACCCATCCATCCTCTTGGGAGGTAAAGCCCTCCCTTTCTGCAAGTTGCCTTTCCATCACGGTCACATCCGCCTCCGATGGATCGTTTTTCTTCTGTTGCCGCAGGGCAAGGCGCTCCCGCAACAGGGCTGCGGGAACATCCAGAAACAGAATATGAAACGGGATATTCACCGACTGCGCCAACTGGTGGAATGGTTGCCTCGCCACGCGTTTAAGGAAGGTAGCATCCACTATAACGGGGTAATGAAGTCCGATGCTTTGCTGCGCCAACTGCTGCAGGCGTTGAAAGGTTCGCACAGTATAAAAATGTGCGTACAAGGCCTCTGGGTCGTCCGGATCAATGGCGGCACTGCTCTGCAATGGTTTGAGCCCTGCAATCTGCTTTCTGACCACATCGGATCTAAGATGAATTGCCCCGGTCTGAGCCGCCACCCGGCGGGCCAGTGTGCTTTTTCCTGATCCGGAAACGCCACAGGTGATGGCCAGATAAGCATTGCGCGGCTGAATCAGGGTTTCCGCATAATCCAGGTGACGACGGAACTGCTGCAGCAAATCCTCAGCCTGCTCTTGTGTTGCCTGTTCCATCCGCAACACTGCCACCTTGGCCCGCACCATGGCCCGGTATACCTGATAAAAGGTCAGAACGCTCAGCAAATCATAATCCGCAGAATAATCCAGATAACGGTTGAGAACCCAGTTTGCCTGCTCGGGATAACCGTGAATCTCCAGATCCATAAGGAGAAAGGCCAGGTCGCTGGCTACGTCAATCCAACGAAACCGCTCATTGAATTCTATGCAATCGAACAGGACCGGCTTCTGCTCAATCAAGGCGATATTGGCCAGGTGCAGATCCCCGTGGCACTCACGAATCCGGCCCTCTTGTTTACGCCGAGTGAACACAGCACTCAATGCCTTGCACTGCGCCTGGCTCCAGTCCTGTATCCGTTCTAAACGAGCCATGTCTTCCTGCTGCTGCAATCGGGGAAGAATCTGTCGAAAATTCTCTTCCACCGGAAAGAGGACAGATTCCGCATCTCCATATGCCTGCTCATCCGCACAGCACTGCGCTCCATCATGAAATGCCGCCAGGTCAAAGGCCAGCACCTGAAAAACATCATGGTTCTCTGCCAACTCCGGCAGAGCATTCAAAAGCAACGCATCGGGATCAAACTGCTTCATCTTAACGGCGTAATCGATCACCTCGCCTTTACCACAAAAATTGTACTCATCTCCTTCCTGGCAAAGTGGCACAACGGATTCGTACAAATGCGGCGCCGAGCGTCGGTTCAAGCGCAGCTCTTCTTCACAATAATGCTTGCGTTGCGCCAGGGTGGAGAAATCCAGAAACCCGAAATTCACCGGCTTCTTGATTTTATAAACCCACTGACCGGTCAACAGAATCTGGGAGATGTGGGTTTCGCGCCATTCCACCCGTGAAGCCTCATGGGGAAACTGCATTGCGCTGATCCAGGCCTTCTGCATTCCTCGCTCTCCTGTTATTTGCCTGCTACCTGTTACTGCCTGCTTGCTGTTTGATGCACGTCAACGCCCATCATCAAACGTTGGAGCATTATCTATCTGTCTATAGGAAGAGGTTACACAAGCACATGACCAATACAACCCAAACCCGTCAATCCATTTCCCTGAATCGGAACGGGCAGGATGCTCTGGCTGCCCGGGATGTCATGAGCACTTCGCTGTTAGCCGCCCAGGATAGCTGGTCAGTGGCTGAGCTGGCGCAGTTTCTGGTGAGCAACGGTATCACCGGTGCCCCGGTTCTGGATGAAGATGAACATCTTGTGGGTGTGGTTTCAGTGACCGATGTCGCACGCTTTGCCAGTCGGGGGGATGATCTGCGGGAGGAACGGGGTCGGCACGGATACTATACCGACAGTCTGGACAGCTGGTCGTCTCTGGATTATCTGGAAGATTCCGGGGACAACGATCTGGAGATCACCACGGTGAAAGACATTATGACTCCCAGCATTTTTGCCGTTGACACCCATGCCAGTGTCAACGAGGTTGCTCGGGAAATGGTTTCCAACGGGATTCACCGGGTGTTTGTTCGCCAACAGGAGCGCATCGTGGGCGTGGTCAGCGCGCTGGATATTTTGAAGCTCGCAACGCCCTGATCGACTTTGAGCGCCTTATCGGGCGCGCATCAGGGTCCGCACGAAATGGGTCCTGATGCAGCAACACATCCGCTGCGGGGAATGCCTCCCGGATCTCCCGCTCCACTTCATCACAAATATCGTGGGCCTGCCATAGTGGCATGTTGCCATCCAATTCCAGATGCAGCTGAATGATTTTGACCCGACCGGATTGGCGGGTACGCAGCTCATGCACCCCCAGCACCTCCACATGACTCAACGCAATATTCACAATTTTCTGCTGTTCGTCCTCAGGTAACTCCCGATCCAGCAAGTGCTGAATGGATTCGTTCCAGATCATAATGGCGGTATAGAATATATAGACGGAAATCGCGATCGCCAGCAGCGGATCAAACTGATTCCAACCCAACTGGCTCAGTATCAATGCCACAACAATTCCCAGGTTGGTCAGCAGGTCGGACACATAATGCAGTGAGTCCGCTTTGATGGCCACCGAATGGGTTTTGCTGACCACCCAACGCTGGTACAGCACCAGGCACAGGGTCGCCACAATGGAAAACCCCATGACGCCCACTGCCACATCCAATTGCTGCAACGGCTGTGGATGCAGCATACGATCTATCGCCTGAACCAGGAGGTAAATGGCAGAGCCCATGATCAGCAGCGATTGCCCCAACCCTGCCAGCGACTCTGCTTTGCCGTGTCCAAAGCGGTGTTCCGCATCTGCCGGTTGCAGCGCATACCGAACCGCCAGGAAGTTCACGCAGGAGGCCAGCGCGTCGATGGTGGAATCCGCTAACGAGGCCAACACACTGACAGATCCGGATACCCACCAGGCATAGGCTTTCACCACCAACAGGATCACCGCCGTGAGCACAGACGCGCTGGCTGCCAGTTTTAGCAGTCGCTGTTCAGAAGCCTGGGTGGAATACGCTGATGTCATAACGGCTCAGAGAGGTTGAAATTCGGGTTGCATCCCCCATTATAAAACAAGACGCAGTGGGCCTGAACCGATATGAAGGCAAAGATGATGACATCGATACGAAATCCAGCGGTTGCCGGGTTATTTTATCCAGGTAATGAAAAAGCGCTGGCGAACGCCATTGAGAAATATTTATCGAGCGCGACTGTAAACAAGAATGATTCCGCACTGCATTTAACGGCGCCGCAGCAAAAGACACCCAAAGCCATCATCGTCCCCCATGCGGGTTATCAGTACTCCGGCGCAACCGCTGCACAGGCTTTCCATGCATTGCTGTTACCCAACCAACACATTCGGCGGGTGGTTCTGCTGGGCCCATCACACAGGGTCGGTTTCAAAGGCATCGCGTTCTGCAGTTCAGATTATTTTCGCACGCCTCTAGGGGACGTACCGGTGGATCATTCCGCGTTGGTGGCCATTTCCGATCTGCCGGACGTGGGGTTGCTGGATCGCGCTCACGAACAGGAACACAGCCTGGAAGTTCAACTGCCGTTCCTGCAAAAGACCCTCGCTGATTTCAAGCTGGTGCCGTTGGTGGTGGGGGATGCCGATACCACGACCGTGGCACGGGTGATCGAACGCCTGTGGGGCGACGAGTCGACCCTGTTCGTGATCAGTTCTGACCTCAGTCACTATCATGATTACCAGACTGCACAACGGCTGGACACGGCTACCTGCGACGCGATTGAACGGCTGCTGCCGGACGCCATCGGGTTTGAACAAGCCTGCGGCCGCAATCCGGTCAAAGGGCTGTTGGAGGTTGCCGCTCAAAAAAGGTTGCAGGTGCACACCCTGGCCCTGTGCAATTCAGGCGACACCTCCGGCGACCATGAGCGGGTGGTGGGTTACGGCGCCTGGGGATTCTGGGAAAGCGAATGACGTTGTCAGCAGCAGACCGGCAAAGGCTCATCGAACTGGCCTGGGCTTCCGTCCGGCACGGTTTGGCACAGGGTGGACCGCTCACAATGCTTGAACCCCTGAGTCCGGCGCTGCGGGAGCCGGGGGCCAGTTTTGTCACGCTGGAACTGGACGGCGCGTTACGGGGTTGCATCGGCAGCCTGCAGGCGCATCGCCCCCTGGCAGAAGATGTGGCCCATAACGCCTATGCCGCCGCCTTCCACGACAGCCGATTTACCCCGCTCCAGCAACAGGAACTGACCGCCTTGGGCCTGCAGTTGTCCGTGCTGTCACCCGCGGAGGAGATTCAATGCAAGGATGAGGCGGATCTGTTGCGGCAGCTCAAACCCGGCGAAGACGGAATCATTCTGGAGGAAGGTGTTCACCGCGCCACGTTCCTGCCCCAGGTGTGGGATCAACTCCCCTCCCCCGCGGCGTTTCTGGCACACCTGAAAAACAAGGCCGGGCTGCCCCAGGACTATTGGAGCAACCGACTTCGAATCCAACGTTACCGGGTGGAAAAATTCGGCTGACCCACTGACAGTATTCTTTTCCCTTTATATACTGGCATTTTTCCCAAGAGCCAGTACATGTCCAACGATTTACGCAGGGGGGCCATCCTCCTGTTAACGGCCGAATTCATGCTTGCCGTGATGGCCGCCTTGATCAAGCTTATCTCCCCCGAGGTTTCCCATGGCATGCTGGTGTTCGCCCGCAATCTGTTTGGCCTGTTCTTCCTCCTGCCCATCATTACGCACCAGGGTTGGCACAACCTGAAAACCGATCAACTGGGCCTGCATGTGATCCGCTCCATTGTAGGGGTGGCCGCCATGTACGGTTATTTCTATGTGATCACTCATCTGCCCCTGGCAGAAGCGGCCCTGGTGAAGCTGTCGTCACCCTTCTTCCTGCCCATCATCACGCTAATCTGGTTAGGGGAGCGCATCAATCACAAGACCCTGTGGGCCATTGCCATTGGCTTTGTTGGCGTGGTGTTCGTGCTACGCCCGGGCAGCGACACCTTTCAGCCGGTAGCGCTGATCGGGGTGGCCGCAGCCGCCCTGGCCAGTGTGGCCAAAGTCGCCATTCGCAAAATGACCGTCACCGAACCCGGCTATCGGGTAGTGTTCTATTTTGGTTTGCTGGCGACCCTGGTGTCCGGCGTGCCATTGATCTGGGATTGGCAAACCCCGGCGTTATCCACCCTGCCCTGGCTGGCCGCCATCGGTCTTACCGGAACCGTGGGCCAGCTGCTGATGACTCGGGCGTACCAAGTGGCCAACCCCGGGCAGGTGGGACCTTTCACCTATTCCACGGTAATCTACGCCGCGGTATTTGGCTGGATGTTCTGGGATGAAGTGCTGGTGATCACCACTCTGATTGGCAGTGCCCTTATTATCGGTGCCGGTATTCTGAATATGAAATCACGCTGAACGCTGGCTTGCCAGGTTGCGCAGCTGCTCTGCGCGGGTGGCCCGCACTTTGGGGGCCCAGCTCCACACCGCCTCGCATTGAGCAGGGGCCAGTCCTTTGTCGTCGGTAAGCTGAACCACGACCACCACCTCACCCCGTTCCTGAGTCTGGATCTGATCGATCTGCGCCTGCGCCAGGCTGGCGGTGGCTTTAAGGTTGCCACTGACCCGTTTCAGGAAATCCAGATGTAGGGTTTTTAAGACCACCACCCGGGAATCGGGCACATGCATACCCACCACCAGGCCGCTGGCCGATTCCGCCAACAGCCCAACAGCCGCCGCATGGATGGTCCCCAGGTGGTTCTGCACCCGCTTGCGATTGCGCAAACTGAGAACCGCCCGGGAATGGGATAGAAACTCCACCTTGACCCCTGCCATACCGGCAAATCGCACCGCCCTGCCGTAAATCAGGGTGAGCGCCCGGGGTCGGACCTGCTCCGGGGAGCGGTTGATCCGACTGACCACTCGGCTGAGAAAACTGCGGTTTGCCATAACACGATCCGTTTAGGGGTAAGGCCAGGATTTTACATAAATTTCTTACAAATAATGAGTCGTGTTGCAGGAACGGCCATCAGACCGGGCTTCATCGCCAGATTGACTAAATTGCCCCTCAACCGCCGTTACAATGCCAATGCTTTACTACTCTGATATGAGCATCATCAGATCATTATCCATAACAATGACACACCCAGCAGGACATTAATGAGGAGAAGCCAATGAGTCGCGATCCAATCGGATTAGCCATGGCCACCATGAGTCGCATCGCCAGTTCATCCCTGGTGGAAAGGATGGGTCTGCGCCCCACCATCGAAAAACTAACGTATCAGGGCACCAAATCCGGTTTTCAGGCCTTGGGGGCCGCTTCGCGCCAGTTCAAGAGCGTGACCCAGTTGCTGCGCCCAGAGCGTCTGGAAGCACCCTCCCAACCCAAGAGCCAGTTCGATCTCACCATCAGCGAAGAACAGCAGATGATGCGCGACAGCGTACGTGCTTTTGCCACAGAAGTGCTGCGGCCGGCCGCCTCCCAAAGTGACGTGGATTGCAACCTCTCGCCGGAACTGCTGGCCCAGGCCAACGAGCTGGGTCTGGCGTATTTTGCGGTGCCTGAGAACCTGGGCGGAGCGGCCACGGAACGTTCCCCGGTCACCAGCATGCTGATCGCCGAGGATCTGGCCTACGGCGATATGGGCCTGGCCGTGGCGATTCTGTCCAGCATCGGTGTGGCCAATGCCCTCACCCAGTGGGGAACCGCAGCCCAGCAATCCCGATACCTACCCGCCTTCCTGGAAGAGAACACCCTGCAGGCCGCCATCGCCGTGAACGAGAAACGCCCCCTGTTCAATGCCAATGAGCTGGCCACCGTCGCCGTGGAACAAGCGGACGGCTACCAGTTGGATGGTGCCAAAACCATGGTGCCGCTGATCGACAAAGCGGAGTTGTTCCTGGTGGCAGCCAGCCTGAATGGCAAACCCCGACTGTTCCTGGTGGAAAGTGGCACGGAGGGCGTCAGCATCGCCCGCAAGCCCAATATGGGTGTCCGGGCTGCCGGCATGGGAGACCTGGCGCTGGCGCAGGTGCGCGTGGGCAAAGACGCCTTGCTGGGTGACGATGACTTCGACTACGAGGCGTTCATCAACATGGCCCGCCTGGGGTGGTGTTCCCTGGCCCTGGGCACCGCCCAGGCCGTGCTGGATTACGCCATTCCCTATTGCAACGAGCGGATAGCGTTCGGCGAGCCCATCAGCCACCGCCAATCCGTGGCCTTTATGATTGCCAACATCGGCATTGAACTGAATGCCATGCGCCTGATGACCCAGCGTGCCGTGGCCCTGGCGGAACGGGGCAAGCCCTTCGCCCGGGAAGCCTACCTGGCGCGGGTGATCTGCGCCGACAAGGCCATGGAGATCGGCACCAACGGGGTCCAGCTGCTGGGCGGGCACGGATTCACCAAAGAGCACCCGGTTGAACTCTGGTATCGCGACCTGCGCGCGATTGCCGTGATGAACGGCGGCCTCCACCTCTGACCGAACTGAACCTTGCCACAGACGATATCTGCCACAACAGATAAAGGGTGAACTGATTATGTATCTTGAATTACCGAAGAAACTGAAAGTCCTGGGTGACATGGCCACCAACCTGTCAGTGGAAATGCTGCGCCCGATTTCGCGTAAGTACGATCTGGCGGAACATGAGTATCCCAAGGAACTGGACCTGGTGGCGTCCATGCTGGACGGTATGAACGACGGCGAAGGCGGTGCCGGCGTGGGTGCCGACCAGTCCAAGCAGAAAAAGGATGAGAACGCCGGTGTGCGCAATGGGGCCAATATGGCCGCCTGTGTGGGCATTCAGGGATTCTGCTGGGGCGATGTGGGGCTGTTGCTGACCCTACCCCGCCAGGGCCTGGGCAACGCTGCCATCGGGGCAGTGGCCAACGCGGAACAATCGAAGCGTTTTCAGGGCAAGTGGGCCGCCATGGCCATCACTGAGCCGGGCACCGGGTCCGACTCCGCCAACATCAGTACCACCGCCAAACAGGACGGGGACTATTATGTGCTGAATGGGGAGAAGATCTACGTGACGGCCGGTTCCCGTGCCGACATCATCGTCGTGTGGGCCACTCTGGATAAAAGCATCGGCCGCGCAGCCATCAAATCCTTTGCAGTGGAACGGGGTACGCCCGGCATGGAGGTAACGCGCCTGGAACACAAGCTGGGCATCAAGGCATCCGACACGGCCGCCATCTCGTTTACGGATTGCCGCGTTCATAAAAGCAATCTGTTGGGCAATCCCGAGATCGACACCAAAAAAGGTTTCGGCGGTGTCATGCAGACCTTCGACAACACCCGGCCGCTGGTGGCTGCCATGGCGGTGGGTGTGGCCAAGGCTGCTCTGGATCGAACCAAGGAGCTGCTGCAGGAGCACACCCTGCTCGATTACTCTGCCCCCATTAATTCCGTTTCCTCCGCTGCAGCGGAAATCTATCGTATGGAAGCGGATTGGGAAGCGGCCCGCCTGTTGACCCTGCAAGCGGCCTGGATGGCGGATAACGGCAAGCCCAACTCCATGGAAGCCTCCATGGCCAAGGCCAAGGCCGGGCGAAGCTGCAACGCCATCACCCTGAAGTGCGTCGAGCTCTGTGCCGGTCTGGGGTATGGGGAAGATGAGTTGTTGGAAAAATGGTGCCGTGATTCCAAGATCCTGGACATCTTTGAAGGTACCCAACAAATTCAGCAACTGATCGTCGCCCGACGTCTGCTGAACCTTTCTTCCGCTGAACTGAAATAAGCCAGGCTGTCACAACACAGGTAGCGCTTAAATGCTACCTGTGTTCATTCAAGCGGACCGTTTCAGATCTTACGCATCTCTGGTAATGCCGTGTTTTCCCGGGCGAAGTAGATCACTCCGCCGTGAGGGAGTGCATCATGATGCACCCAGGCATCCAGCCCCACCAGATTTCCTATATTGGACAGGAAGGGTTCAATGTCTTGATAGTTTTTGATGTACTGGCCGTAATCCACCTGCAGCGCACATACACTTTCGCGGCAATCGGCATTCAACAGCGTCACCCCTTTCATTTGGGGGGCCAGAGTTTCCGAGAGCGTAAAGTATTGCAGCATCTCATCTTTCCATTCCGGGTTTTCATCCTCATCCCGCATCATGGCTTGAATCGTTTCAGCGCGCTCTTTGCGGGCCAGGGCGAAAAACTCCATGATTTTTTCCGGCTGGGCGTTGGCGATGTAACTCATCAGCTCCGGTGACATTTCCGGAATATCCTCTACCGCGGCCCCATTGGCCTCATCCACCTGCGGCTCTCTGGCGATGCCGCCATCCTGTTTCGATGCCGCAAAACTGTCACGCACCTGCTGCTTTTGCTCCTCGGTCAGGAACGTCATGTAAGGGTTGGATTCCAGCGCTGCCTGCGCCAGGGGCTGCTCGGCATCCGGCGATGGCATCAGGCTGTACAGTGCACCGAACGTAACCGCCGCGGCCGCACCCACCAGGGCGATGGACAATGACTTTTTCATCAGAATTCTCCTTTCTGCGTAGTTCCCTTCTGCGTACTTCCCTTGTTTGGTTCGGAGAGCACCTGGGCGCTCTCCGATATCAGGTTTTAGGGGCAATTTCGATAATCGACCCAGACATCATTGATGGCGTTGTGCCAGAGGAAGAACAAGGGGTTGGCCGGCGAATCAAATGTACCGAAGTGGCCACCGGTATTGACATGGCCTGAACTGTGCCAGCTGTTGGAGGCACTGGCCACCGCCGCTGTAGAGGCAAAGGCGCAGACGTTGCCGGGCAGCACCGAGTTGGGTTTCAGAGCATTGGGCGTGGAATCGGTGATGGGGTCTGAGCGCCAGCCATCACAGGTCCAGCTGTTGCAGCTGCCGTTGGGTGAGACTTCTGCGTTTTGGAACTGGGTCGGAATCCAGGTGCTGCCATTCCAGGCAGGAATTTTACCTTCCGGCATCCAGGGATAGTCATACACCATGACGTGACGTTCCATCCGGCGGATGTAGCGTTCATGTCCACCGAAAAAGCCCCCCAGCTCACAGGTACCATCAGAGCCGGGCTGCCGGCTGCAGGTGCCACTGGCGTCATTGGGCAAGGCATTTTTGGAGGCCGCGGTGGAGGTGTTGTGATTGATTTCGTAGTGCAGCAGGATGTTGTTTTCATCGATTTTTTCCCGCATGTGATTGCTGACGATGGTGCGGGCGCAGCTCGGAATCTGGTTCACCATGTAGTGTCCGTTGGTCTTGGCCAGGGCGGCAGCCGGTGCCGGGCAACTGGCCGGCCCTTCCCGGTAATTGCTGGTGTAAACGTACGCTTCACCACGATGGGAAAAGCAGTTGGAGGACATGTAAGAGGTGGTGTTGCCTTCGCCGTTGAAGTTCTCGGTGAAGCATTCAAACGCATCCTTGCGTGACACCAACGTGTTGATCCAACTGGAACCGTTCGTGGTCCACTGGGTGCGGATACGGGCAAAATAGCCACCGGTTCCGGCAGTCCAGTAAACTCCGGGAATGACGATATTACCCGCATTCCAGTTGTACAACTTGGTGCCGTCGGCTGTGGTCCAGGCGACGCTGGCGCTGATGCCGACATTGTTTTTGATCGTAACCCAGCTGCCGGTGGTGGGATGGCGTGCCTGAACACGCATTTTCGACGCTGAGGTCGGGGCCGATGTCACGTAGCCCCAGGGGTTGATGGTGGACGCGGTATTGCTGACGCGCAATCCGTCATAGACTCCGACTGAACAGCCGGATAAAAGTGCGAGCACAATTGAAAGAACAGCTAATTTTATCCTGAATAGGTATTTCATTTCGGTATCTCCATTACACGAAAGTGAAGCATGTGGCGAGCAATACTACTGAGCCTGAAACAGCCCCAAATGGCTCACCACAAATTGGAACCCGAAATGAAATTCTTCCCAATCAGATATGACACCCCCATTGCGTGACATTTTCTACTAAATAAAACGCTAAAATAGCCATCATGCGGGAACCGCCAAGGGAGAGTCAGCACTTGACGGCGCTGACACAGGCGTCTCTTCTGCCAACCAAAGATAGACCGAAGGCAGAATAAAGAGCGTGAACAACGTGCCCACTGCCATGCCCGCCACCAGAATTATACCAATGCTGTTGCGGGCTTCCGCTCCCGGCCCGGTCACCAACACCAGGGGAAAATGCCCCAGTACCGTGGCGGCGGTGGTCATCAGCACTGGCCTCAAACGCAGTGCGGCAGCGGCGGTAATCGCTTCCACCCTGGCCTGGCCCAGCCGTTGCTGTTCGTGGGCAAATTCGGTGATCAGAATGCCGTTCTTGGCGATCAGGCCCACCAGGGTGATAAAGCCTATCTGTGAATAGATATTGATGGTGGTAAAACTCAGAAAGGTGAACAGCATGGCGCCGGACAACGCCAGGGGCACCGACCCCACCATGACAACCAGGGGCAATCGAAAACTGTTGAACTGTATTGCCAGGGCCAGATACACCACGATGATGGCGATCACCAACACCGACACCATGCTGTTGCCTTCTTTTTTCAATTGACGGGAAATACCGGCATAGTCGATGGTGTAGTTGGCCGGCAGAACGTCTGCGGCAGCTTGCTCCAAGGTTGCCAGGGCCTGGCCGTTGGTGGTACCGGGCAATACCCCGCCATAAATCCGGAATGAGCGTTGCTGATTGAACTTGCCCAGGGAGCGGGGACCGGTAATGGATTCCAGTTCGGCAATGGTGCGCAGGGGCACCAGCTCCCCAGCAGGCGTGCGCACCGGCACATCCAGAATGGCATCCGGATTGTCCCGGGCCTGATGTTCCACCATGGGGATCACCCGATAGGCTTTGCCATCCGCATTGAAACGATTGGCATCCATTTCCGCCAGCAAGGAGGCCAGCTGGTTACTCACATACTGGATGTCCATGCCCAGGTCAGCGATCCGGTCATGATCGAAGCGCAGTCGCCCCTGCGGCAGATTCACGTTCAAGTCCGTGTCCACAAACATGAACTGACCGCTCTGGTACGCGGCCTGGATCAGCTGGCCGGCGTACTGTTCCATGGTTTGGTAGTCGTCAGGAGACTGCACCACCAATTCCACATCAAACTGACCCGCAGTGGGTAAACTGGGGAACAGAATAGGAAACACCTTCACCCCGGTGATGCCGTTCAACCGCTGGAATACCGTTGGCAACAGGGATTGCACGGATTGCTCCCGCTGAGCAAAATCGACGAATTCAATTCCACCAAAGCCGCCATCCGGCGAAATGATCTGCCATACCATTTTCAAACCCGGTGTGGTCTTTTGCACCAGATCGATCACATCATGCATGTAGTGGTCGGTGTATTCCAAGGAGGCATTGGGGGGCGATTCGATGATGATATTGATGCTGTTCTGATCTTCGATGGGTGCCAGTTCCTTGGCAGAAAACAGATAGAATGGCACCGCCAGCAAGGTAATAAACAGCGCGGTAAACAGTATCTGGTTGCGCCAGGCGAAACTGGCACTCAAGAGTGTGATATAGCGATCACGAAGCCGATCAAACCAGCCGTTCACCCGTTGCGTCATCCTGCTTTCCCGGCCATTATCCGCACACACCCAGGCGCTCATAATGGGCGACAGCGTGATGGCGACCACGCCGGAAATGATGACCGCCGTGGCCAGGGTGAACGCAAACTCTTTGAACAAGCTGCCGGTAAAGCCCGAGACAAAGCCGATCGGAGTGTACACCGCTGCCAGCGTGAAGGTCATGGCGATGATCGGCGACAGCAGCTCACGGGAACTCACCAAAGCGGCTTCCATCCGGGAACGCCCCTCCCGCAGGTGGCGGGCCACGTTTTCCACCACCACAATGGCGTCATCCACCACCAACCCCACCGACAACACCACCGCCAGAATGGTCAGCAGATTGAGAGCAAAGCCCATGCTGTAGATCACGGCAATACTGCCCAGGATGGAAATGGGAATGGTGACCAGCGGCACCAGGGCCGTGCGGAACGATCCCATCAGCACCAACACCACAATGCCCACCAGAATGATGGTTTCAAACAGGGTGGTGAAAATTTCCCGCAGGGATTCCCGCATGTAGATCGTGCCGTCGTAGCCGGTATTGATCACCAGACCCCGGGGCAAGGCGGCATTGATGGTGGCCAGCCGGGTGTAAACTTCATCGCCGATGGCAATTTCATTGGCACCCGGTAACGGCCAGATGGATATGTAGACCGTAGTTTTCTGATCGTAGCGGGCTTTGATGGTACCGCGGGTTTCACCCAGCTCCACTCGGGCAATATCCCCCAGGCGGATCATGGCGCCTTCCTGTTGACTCACCACCAACTGTTCAAAGTCGGCCACGGTTTGCAGGGTCGCATTGCTCAGCAAATGAATCTGGCGTTGATCGTTTTCGGTTTTCCCCATGGTGGCGATCACGTTATTGGCCCGGATGGCGCCCAGCACATCGTCTGCCCCCATGTTCAGAGCCGCGATTTTGAGGGGATCAATCCACACCCGCATGGCCGGGGAGCGCCCCCCTTCCAGCCCCACCCGTTGCACCCCATCGATGGCGGCAAACAGCGGATTCACCTCCCGCTCCAGATAATCCGTCAATTCCGAACGGGTCCACTGATCACCCTGCACATCCAGGTAGAACAAGGCCGCCGGGCGATCCGCCCGCACCACCGACACCGCCGGGTCCTCGGCTCCCTCCGGCAATTCGTAGCGTATTTGTGCCAGTCGGGCCGACAGCTCGGCCAGGGCACGGGTGCTGTCCTCATTCAACTCCAGCCAGGCGGTGACCTTGCTTTGCCCGGCGGTGGTGGTGGCATCCACATAATCCACACCGGGAATGGTCATGGCTGCCCGCTCGATGGGCTCGGTGATAAAACCCTGCACCACTTCTGCAGATGACCCAGGATAGGATGTATTGATTTCCAGGGATGAACTCTCGATCTGGGGAAACTGGATGACCGGAATCTGCAATGCAGCAAAACCACCGGCCAGCAACAACACCAGCGAGATGACCACGGCCAGCACCGGGCGACGCACGAAAATATCCATCACAATGCTTCCTGTTGCGGTGCACCGGTGGTGCCTTCGGCGGCCATGTTCTCCGCGTCTGTGGCCGCGGCGGGTTGAGGTTCAGGTACGAACACCAGAATGCCCTCATACAATTTGAACGCGCCGGCAGCGGCGATGCGGGCGCCGACGCTGAGGCTGTCCGCGGTGGAAGCAGGCTCCAGCAACGCGGCATCGCCAATGGTGGTTTTGACCCGGACCTGATGGCGATGGGCGCGAAAACCCTGCCCGTCTTCTGCTTTCTGCAGGCGAAACACATAAGCACCCAAAGCGTCATACTGAATGGAGACAGCCGGCACCTTCAACAAGGGCACGGCATCACCAATCGGCACCTGCACGCTGACCATGGTATTGGCCATGAACGCCTTGTTACCGGCTTGAATGGCGGCGCGATACAGGCGGCTGCGGTTGGCGGTTTGCACTACGGTATTCTCGGCAATGACGGTGCCGGTCACCGCACTGCTGCCCGCCTGTTGACCGATGGTTTCCACCGTCACCGCTGAGCCGGTAGACAGGGGGCGATAAAACTGCGGGACTTTGAAATCCACCCAGACTTCGTCACTGTCGCCGATCAAGGTGGTAACGAGGGTGTTCTCCGGCAGATACTGACCCACCTCGAATTGATGCAGGCCAGCGGTGGCGGCAAACGGTGCCCGCAGGGTTTTCTTGTCGATGGTGCGTTGCAGCACCTTGACCGCCGCCTGGGAGGCAGCAAGATCGGACTGGGCCTGATCCAACTGTTCCTTGCTGACCGCGTTGCGGCCAAACAGCTCCCGGGCCCGCTCATAGGTGGACTTCGCCAGATCAGCCCGGGCCAGGGCGGCACCGAGATTGGCCTGCTCAATGGCAACATCCAACTGCAGCAGAATCTGGCCCGCCTGCACGTGATCACCGGAGCGGAAATTCACCTGGACAATTTCCCCCGCCAACTCGTTATGCAAATCCAGGCGTTTGGCCGCCACCACCGTGCCCATGACCTTGATAGTCGGGGTGAATCCGGTCTCTTCAACCCGCGCCTCCTCCACCGTTTCCGAGTGTTCGGGAAACGATTCACCAAAAGCGATAGCGGCCCGGATCTCCATGACCTTGAACAGCGCCAGGGCGGCAAACACAGCGAAACAAATAACGACGGTCAGACTCCAGCGGCGGATGCTCATAACACTTACTCTCTCAACGTGACTGGGCTAAAAACGTTACCGGCGGCAATTTAACGTAGATGACGCTCTTCCAGCAGGGAGATCGCCTGCATAATGAGCTCGTCCGTCACCGGTGTTTTCCAGGGATAACTGTTTAAAACGGTTTTGACACTGCGAATAATGGGTGAATCACTCTGCAGGCGCGAGGGTGGCTGCACACCCCGCCCAATTACATTGCGGGCACTGCGCTGCATGATCACCTGTGTATGCCCAACGCACAGTGACCACAGGCCGATCACCATCTCATGGGCCATGGCCTCCTGGCCGTCGGCACTCACACTCAGCTCACCGGCATCGCAGGCATCGAAAATGGTGCGGCGAAACAGGGCTTCGATGGCGATGTGCTCTTCGATGAAGCGCTGTAACCACCGCTCCGAGGCCCGCTGCAGGATCGCCTCATTGGCCAGCAGCGTATCCAGGTGCTGGCTGAATGAATATAGAGCCACTTTCTCGTGACAAAACAACTGCACCGCGATCAGCCGCACCGCAACCGGTAACGGCAGCGCCAGCACTTCGCTGAACACATTCTTCAGGCGCACATTGGATCGATAACCCAAGGCCACCAGTACATCCTCCTTGCTTTGCATGTGCTTATAAATGGAGCCCATGGAAAGACCGGCGGATTTGGATATGGCGGACATGGTGAAATCCAGCAGGGAAGACTCCTCGATGCAGTGCACCGCGGATGCCAATATCCTGTCTTCCTGTTCCTGGGGTGAGTATCTTGGGGCTGGCGGCATAGCGATTCCTTGGATTTTTACGAACTCTATTCGAATATCATTCAAATAGCAATGGCGGCACCTCCCTCAGCGGCCGGTTGATCTGAGTTTCGTTTCAGTTCATCCTGTTCGGGCACTGCAGACTGTGCGGTCAGTGGAACAACACAACAACGAAAAGAAGGAACTTCCATGCGTGCGTTCATCAGTCTCGGCCTGGTTTTACTGGCCCTGATTGCGATCTGGTTTTTTCAATCCAACCTGCGCGATCCTGTTACTCCTCCACACACGGCCGATGGCCAACCCCCGGCAACCCCGGACCACATTTACGCTGAGGCCATCAGGCAGGCCACCGCCTCGGTCGACGGCGAGAGAATTCTGAACGCCGACAGCGAGCCCAATAATTGGCTGGCCCACGGTCGTACCTATGATGAATCCCGCTTCAGCCCGTTAGACCAGATCAACACCGACAACGTCCACCAGTTGGGACTGGCCTGGTCCTTTGATTTCAACAGCAACCGCGGCCTGGAAGCCACTCCCATTGTGGTGGACGGCATCATGTTCAGTACCGCCGCCTGGAGCAAGGTGTACGCCCACGATGCGCGCAATGGCACTCTGCTGTGGGAGTACGATCCCCAGGTGCCCAAAGCCTGGGGTGCCAAAGCCTGTTGCGACGCCGTGAACCGCGGCGCGGCCCTGTGGGAAGGCAAGGTGTATGTGGGCACGCTGGATGGCTATCTGGTGGCGTTGGAAGCGGCCACCGGCAAGGAACTCTGGAAAGTGAACACCATCGACCGCAGCAAGCCCTACACCATCACCGGTGCACCCAGGGTGGTGAAAGGCAAGGTCATCATCGGCAACGGGGGCGCCGAGTACGGCGTGCGGGGCTATGTCACCGCCTATGATGCCAGCACCGGCAAGCAGGCCTGGCGTTTTTATACGGTACCCGGCAATCCCGCCGACGGTTTTGAATCCGACGCCATGGCCCGGGCTGCCCAAACCTGGACCGGGGAATGGTGGCAATATGGCGGCGGTGGCACCGCCTGGGATTCCATGGCCTATGATCCGGAACTGGATCTGTTGTACGTGGGCACCGGCAACGGGTCCGTTTGGAATCGGTCTGTGCGCAGTCCAGAGGGCGGCGACAATCTGTACCTGTCCTCCATTGTGGCCCTGAAGCCCGACAGCGGCGAATACGTGTGGCATTACCAGACCACCCCCGGGGACAGTTGGGATTACACCGCCACTCAACATATGATCCTGGCGGATCTCAACATCAACGGCAGCCTGCGCAAAGTGATTATGCAGGCTCCCAAGAACGGCTTTTTCTATGTTTTGGATCGCCGCAACGGCCAGTTCATCTCCGCCAACAACTATGTGCCGGTGACCTGGGCCACCCACATTGATCCGGAAACCGGGCGCCCGGTGGAGACCGCCAATGCCCGCTACCAGGCCGTGAATCCACTGGCCACCTTGCCGCCGGATCAACTGGTGGCGGCGTTGAAACCCATGAGCCCCCAGGCTCTGGAGAGCGCCTTTCACAAGCCCTCGCCCTTTGGTGGCCACAACTGGCACCCCATGTCCTATAACCCCCAAACCGGTCTGGTGTACATTCCGGCACTGGACATACCCTATGCCTACGGTAATGAGCCGGCGTTTGAATATCAGGACGGCCGCTGGAACATCGCCATCAACTGGCAATTGAATGCCCCCACCGGCGACGCCGAACTGGATCAGATCATCGCCGGCACGGTGCGCGGGCATATTGCCGCGTGGGACCCGGTGGCACAGGAAGAAAAGTGGCGGGTACAACACGCCGGTTCCTGGAATGGGGGCATTCTGTCCACCGCCGGCAACCTGATTTTCCAGGGCACCAGTCACGGCCAGTTTGCCGCCTATAATGCCGAAACCGGTGCCCCCCTGTGGAGCAGCGAAGCCCAGACCGGTGTGGTGGCACCGCCCATCACCTACAGCATCGACGGTGAACAGTACGTCAGCGTCGTGGCCGGCTGGGGCGGTGTGTTTGCCCTGGCGGCCGGTGAAGCCGCCAGCGCCATGAACCAGCGGCATCGGGGTCGGATTCTGACCTACAAACTGGGTGGCACGGCCACATTACCGCCGCTGCTGGAAGACACCGCACCGCTGCCCGCGCTGCCTGCATCCAGCGCCGATGCCGAGCAGATACTGCAGGGCAAAGTCACCTATCACCGCTACTGCGGAGTGTGTCACGGGCCGGGCGTTCAGGGGGGTGGCGTGATACCGGATCTGCGCTTTATGGGTGAAGCCAAGCACAGCTTATTTAACGACATTGTTCTGGGCGGCATTCTGAAGGATGCCGGCATGGTGAGTTTCGCCGACGTCATCGACGCAGCCGACGCCGCCAACCTCCAGGCCTACATCATTGCGGAAGGCAAGCGCCTGCGAGAATCCCGCGCCAAAAACTAAGGCAGCCTCATGCAGACGATACCCGCAGAATCGTCTGCATGGGTTTATGCTTCAACAGGTCTGCCAGGGTGTATTCACTGAGGGCGTCATAGAAGGCTTTTTCGGCCCGCCCCAGCATGGCTTTGAGGGAACAGGCCGCGGTCAGAATACAGGGTTGCGTATCACAGTCGATCACCGGTGCCCGCGGCTCCGTCACTGCCACCAACTGGCCAATGTTGATCTCCGCCGGCGATTGCTTCAACACGAAACCACCATTCTTACCGCGGAAAGTTTCGATGATGTCCAGCTGCGCCAGCAGGTGTACCACCTTCCTGAGATGCTCCTTTGAAATTCCATAGCGCTCGGCAATCTCGGTCATAGTCACCCGTCGGCCCGGATTGGAGCCGAGAAACAAAAGGACTCGAAGGGAATAGTCAGTGTAGAGGCTGAGCTGCATGGAATTGGGTCCGGATGGGCATCAACCCATGATATTGGAGTTGCATTTCGAATACAATTCTATAAGATGTATTTGCGCTACATTTTTAAGATTGTATTACCACGACCTATCTGCAACCAACCTCTGGAGGGGGGGACTATGAGCCTGTATGAAGACCTGGGTGGCGCCAAAGCGCTGGACGCTGTAGTCGATGCGTTCTACCAAAAAGTACTTGCCGATGACCGCGTCAACGGCTTTTTTGACAGCACGGACATGGAACGCCAGGCCAAGAAGCAAAAGGCCTTTCTGGCCTTCGCCTTCGGCGGCCCCAACAACTACACCGGAAAAAAGATGAGCGATGCCCACGCCCACCTGGTGGCACGGGGGCTGAATGACTCCCACGTGGACGCCATCGTTGAAATCCTCGGGGCCACCCTGGTGGAGTTCGACGTGCCCGAGGCAAAAATCAAAGAAGTGGCTGCGGTGGCGGAAAGTGTACGGGATCAGGTCCTGGGGCGTGCCCAGTAATACCCACCGGACCCTGCTTTGATCGCCCTCCGGGCCGGCTGCGGTCGGCCCGGCTTCTGTATCACGGTTTCTGAGTGACACCTCGCCCGGTTACCCCCACCTTTTTCAGTATCCTCGTTTCTGTCTGGCTCTATTTGCTCAAACCTTGCCCTATTTCATTTCATCAACCTTAGCCCGCTAAGCCACAGCATGAGCGCTTATCCAGGAGCAGTGGTCACCACCGGGATTCAACTGGCATAATGCCCCACTCACAGCCATTACAACCATCACAACCAGCCAGCTCCATGACCAGCGAGGAATGCAATGCGTCCCCAAGTTAAACCCGCCAATCCGAATTTCTCTTCCGGCCCCTGCTCCAAACGCCCGGGGTACAATGTTGCTGCCCTGGAGCTCGACACCCTGGGCCGCTCCCACCGTTCCGCCCTGGGCAAAGCCGCCCTGCAGCGTTGCTGCGACGAAAGCGCGGAACTCCTGGGCTTGCCCGAGGGCTATCGCGTGGGCGTGGTGCCTGCCTCCGACACCGGTGCAGTGGAAATGGCCCTGTGGTCGCTGTTGGGGCCGCGGCCGGTGGATGTGCTGCATTGGGAATCCTTCGGTTCCGGTTGGCACACTGACATCGTGAAGCAATTGAAACTGGAATCCGTACGCTCCATGCAGGCGGATTACGGCACCCTGCCCCCCCTGGCCGAGGTCAATTTTGATCACGATGTGGTGTTCACCTGGAACGGCACCACTTCCGGCGTGCGCATTCCCAACGGTGACTGGATTCCGGAGCAACGCCAGGGGCTCACCATCTGCGACGCCACTTCCGCCGTATTTGCCATGGAGCTGCCCTGGGAGAAGCTGGACGTGGTCACCTATTCCTGGCAGAAAGTGCTGGGGGGAGAAGGCGCCCACGGCATGCTGATCCTGAGCCCACGAGCGGTGGCGCGACTGGAAAGCTACACACCACCCTGGCCCATGCCCAAGATTTTCCGCATGACCAAGGGCGGCAAATTGATTGAAGGCATCTTCCGCGGTGAAACCATCAACACGCCGTCCATGCTCTGTGTGGCGGATTATCTGGATGCCCTCAATTGGGTGCGGGAAATCGGCGGCGTGGCAGCGGCCATCGAGCGTTCCCAGGCCAATCTTGCTGTGCTGGAGAACTTCGTGGAACAGCATGACTGGATCGATTTTCTGGCACAGATTCCGGAGCAACGTTCCAACACCAGTATCTGTCTAACCCTGAAGGCCGACAAAGATCAGACCAAACAGTTCATCAAACTGCTGGAAGCCGAAGGGGTGGCCTATGATATCGGGGCTTATCGGGATGCTCCGGACGGCATTCGCATCTGGGGCGGCGCCACCGTGGAAACCGGTGATCTGGAAGCCCTGCTGCCCTGGCTGGAATGGGCTTACGCGCAAGTCGCACAATAAATACTAACGACTGAATTCAACTAGTGTTCGATAGAACACAGATTCGATTACAAAGGGAATAACCGATGTTCAAAGTCAGAACCTACAACCAGATCTCAGTGAAAGGCCTGGATCGCTTTCCCCGCGCCCATTACGAAGTGGGCAGTGACATCAGCCATCCGGACGGCATTCTGTTGCGCAGTCACAAACTGCACGATGAAGTGTTGCCCGAGAGCGTGGTCTGTGTGGCCCGGGCCGGAGCCGGCGTCAACAACATTCCCCTGCAAGACTACAGTCACCGGGGCATTGTGGTGTTCAACACCCCCGGCGCCAACGCCAACGCAGTGAAAGAACTGGTGCTCGCCGGGCTGTTGCTGGGCTCCCGCGGCGTGCTCACCGGCATTGAATATGTGCAAAGCCTCACCCACATGAACGACGCTGCCGCCATGAGCAAGTTGCTGGAAGCGGAGAAGAAACGCTTTGCCGGACGCGAACTGTACGGCAGCACACTGGGCGTGGTGGGACTGGGCGCCATCGGCTCCATGGTGGCGGAGATGGCCCTGGCACTGGGCATGAAGGTGGTGGGTTACGATCCTGCATTATCGGTGGAAGCGGCCTGGCGCCTGCCCAACCGGGTGGAACGGATGGAGAACCTGCATTCCCTGCTGGCCCGCGCCGATTACATCACCCTGCATGTACCGGCCCTGGAAGCCACCCGCGGCCTCATCAACCAGGATGTCCTCAAGTCGGTGAAGCCCGGCGCCCGTCTGTTGAACTTCGCCCGCGACGCCATTGTGGACTCCGCTGCCGTGGTGGAAAGCCTGGATGCGGACCAGGGCCTGGGCATGTACATTTGCGATTTCCCTGAACCCCGCTTACTGGAACGGGAAGACGTGATTGCCATGCCGCACATCGGTGCCAGCACGGCAGAAGCCGAAGAGAACTGTGCAGTGATGGCGGCGGATCAATTGATGGAATTCCTGCAGCACGGCAACATCAAAAACTCCGTCAACTTCCCCGCCGTGAATATGCCACGGGCAGAAGGTTGCTGCCGCATCACCTTCAGCAACGACAACGTCTCGGGTGTGTTGGGAAATGTGCTGTCCATCTTCACCGCCAACAACGTGAACGTCATCGACATGATGAACAAAAGCCGCGGTGATGTGGCTTACAACATTCTGGACGTGGAAACCCCGCCCAGCGACACCATCATCGATCAGTTACGTCAGGTCGAGCACGTGATCAATGTGCGGGTACTGGGCGCGGAGTAATAGCAGAACAAGAAACGTCAGGAAGCCACGGGAGAGCGCGTATGCAAACCGCATTCGCGGTCTCCCAGCACCTTGGTGGGATCGTAGTAGTCTTCTTCATTGGGCAGGCTGTGCTCGTACAGATACCCTTCCATATCCACTTCAGACCAATAAAACAGCGGTGCCACTTTCAACAGGCCGGTCTCATCCTGGGTCACAATATCCAGGTTCTGGCGAAACGCCGTCTGGTCTTTGCGAATGGCGGTTAACCAGACTTCCGGTTGAAACTGTTTCATGGCCCGGCTGAAAGGTTCCAGTTTCACCTGACGTGTGAATTCCTCGTGCAGGGGAGAATCGATATCGGGGATGCCGTCCATCAGCGCATCCCGCCGCGCTGCCGTCATCAGCGGATTGAACACATGCAGGTTCAACGCCAGCTGCTGAATGATTTTTTCAGCGCACAGATAAGTGGCTTTGGTGTTGTAGCCGGAATCAATCCACAACACATCCATGTGCGGGTCAGCCTGCTGGCACAGATGCAGAATCACGGCTTCGAACGGGCGAAAATTGGTAGTAACCACGGTTTTCTTGTTGAGGGCCACAGCCCATTTCACGATGTCGGCCGGATGTTGGTGGCGCAACTGCTGATTGATCGCGGCCAGGTCTAGGGCACCGGGATTGTCCATAGGAGTACTCTCTTTCCAAATCAGAATGAATGACACCGGCTACGGGGTTGCAGCCGGTTGTTTGAATTCAGTTGAACAGGTTTCTCAGAATGACTTCGGTCTCCGCCGCGGCGGCGATACGCTGCAGACGCCGGATGCTGACATTGGTGCAGGGCACGTCGTTGTCCAGATAGTCCACCCGAAGCTTGTCGGCTTCCAGTATGGCCCGCTGCGCAAGTCCCTTGAGGGCACTCACCGTTTTGTCAGTTTCGTAGCGGGTTGCCGGAATGAAACGGTTCGAATCCCCTGTAATGTACTTTTTCATAACCTGAGCCTTCTCCAGATTAACCATCTCCTGAGCGTACCTGAACGCTCCTGAACGTTCCGTATTTCCATCTGTGTATCAGTCAGGGGCCGTGCGATGGGAGTTCCACCCGATGGCCAACTGATCACAGATTTGAGAACAGTTTCCATAGAGTAATGATTATCATCCGCAATATCCAGTTTTGTTTTAAAGCCATGATGGCGCCGCAGAGTTGTATTTTTTCTGTACTACACCATATAATGCGAGTGATTATCATTTGCTGTTCAGCCGATCTGCCGTTTTGCAGGAGTGCATCGTGTCTGGTACCCCATCCGCCGAGTCTGTCGTTCTACATACGTGGTACAACAACCACCATTACTGGCTGCTGAATGTAATCCGTCGCCGTGTCGGCTGTGTCACCACCGCCGAGGACCTTGCCCACGACGTGTTCGTGCGCCTGATGGGGAAAACCCTGCCGGCCCCGCTGCTGGAGCCGCGGGCCTACCTGGCGCGGGTAGCCCATGGCCTGGTGGTGGACCGGCAACGGCGCCAGAGGGTGGAACAGGCCTGGTTGGCGTCCCTCTCGGTGCTGAGCGAACAAGAGGCGCCCTCCCCGGAATCCCAGGTAATCATTATCGACACCCTGACCCGCATCGACGCCCTGCTCCACCAGCTTGCCCCCCGACCCCGGCAGGTATTTCTGATGTCCCGCTTGGAGGGCATTGCCTATCAGGACATTGCCCAGACGCTGGATGTATCCCTCAGCACCGTACAGAAAGACATGGCTCAGGCTCTGCGCCATTGCTACCAAGTATTGATGGGGTGATGCAGTGAGCCTGAATGGAGAATCTTCACTGGCCAAGCCGCTGACGGCCGAGGACTTGCCGGAAGCCGTACTGGAGCAGGCGTTTCACTGGGCGGTGATCATGGGGGACACCCAGGTCACCAGCACTGACCGCAAGGGGTTCCAGGATTGGCTCCACGCGCACCCTCAACACCAGGCGGCCTGGCAACGTATCCAGGTGATTGAACAGGATTTCGCCCTGGTGCGACGTTCTGCCAAACGCAGCAGCGTCACGTTAAAGCGATTGAAACACCTGCGTCGAGAACGCCGCCGCCTGAAATTGGGGGCGACCCTGGCCCTTCTGCTGACCATCGGTCTGGGCAGCTGGCTTGGTGGCAAATCCTGGCGTCATGACTACGCGACAGGTGTTGCGGAACAGGCGCTGCTGCGGCTGCCCGGCGGCGCCCTGGTGCACCTGAACGCCAATACCACCCTGGATATCGATCTCACGGCACAGGGACCCCAGCTGTACCTGCACAACGGTGAGATTCTGGTGGAATCCGCCTCTGCAGCGCCTGCGGACAAACCCCGGGTGCATACACGAGAGGCGGTGTTCACACCGGTCGGCACCCGCTTTCTGGTGGATCATGCGCCCGGCAGCAGTGAGCTGGCCGTCACCGACGGTAAGGTGAACATCGAAGCCCAAGGCCACCGCCAGCTCAGCGTGGCCGGAGAACGCTGGCGCGTGGATGAGTCCGGAGTTCACCTGCAAACCGGTGCTGGACTGACCCCCGGAGCCTGGACCGACAACCTGATTGAAGCCAACGACGCCAGGTTGGCGGAAGTGCTGGAGGCATTGGGCCAACACCGGCACGGTTGGATTCACTATCACCAGGACGTGGCAGATCTGCGCATCACTGGCGTCTTTCGGGTGGATGACACGGATTCTGCCCTGGCGTCCCTGGAGCATACGTTACCGATACAGGTGCAGATGGTGACCGACTGGCTGGTGCTCATCCGGCAAAAATAAATTCAATTTTTTTACCGGTTTTCCGGTCTCGTTCGGCATAGAGATAAAACACACCGATTTTCTTTTCCTTGGGGATTCTCTATGCCGCAGTACACTCGTTCCGAACTGGCCCTGCTGGTGCTGGCTTCCGCCCTGACGTTGGGCGGCACCCAGTCCGCTTTGGCCGATACTTCCGCTTCCAGCTCATCCAATTCCAGGTCATCGAGTCCCAGTTCATCCAATCCTGGCCCCGGCCTGCAGGAGATCAATCTGCCGGCAGGGCCACTGGCCACTGCACTGAATACGCTGGCCCGTCAGTCCGGCCTGACGCTGGCGGCCGACCCCAGCCTGTTGGCAGGCCATTCCGTGGCGGCCCTGAGCGGCCATTTCAGTGTACAGCAGGCACTGAACACACTGCTGGCAGGGACCGGATTGCAGGCCCGACAAACTGCGGCCAACAGTTACTCCATTGTGCAGGGAGACCCCGACTCCCTGCCACCGGTGGAGGTCAGTGCCAGCTACATTCCCACTGACCAGTTGCCCGCACCCTATGCCGGTGGCCAGGTGGCCCGGGGCGGCCGTCTGGGTTTGCTGGGTGAAACCGATATCATGGACGCGCCGTTCAGCATCACCAGCTACACCGAACAAACCATCGAAGATCAACAAGCCCGCAGCATCGCGGACGTGCTGGCCAACGAGCCGTCGGTACGCGCCGCCAGCGCCCGCACCAACATCAACGAAGACTTCACCATACGCGGCTTGGCGGTGCCCAGCCAGGATGTGGCCCTGAACGGCATGTACGGGTTGATGCCGTACTTTCGCGTGCCCATTGAAATGGCGGAACGTATCGAAGTACTGAAAGGCCCCAGCGCCCTGCTCAACGGCATGCCCCCCAGCGGGAGTATTGGCGGCAGCGTGAATGTGGTGCCTAAACGGGCCACGGACACGCCGCTCACCCGGCTTACGTTGGAATACCTCTCTGACTCCATCGCTGGCGCCCATGTGGATGTAGGGCGACGCTTTGGCGACAACAATGCCTTCGGCGTGCGCTTCAATGGCATGCTGCGGGGAGGCGACTCCACCGTGGATTATCAGGAGGAGGATGACGAACTCTTCACCTTGGGCCTGGACTATCAGGGTGAACGGCTGCGGGCCAGCGCCGATTTTATCTACCAGCAGCAAGAGACCCAGGGCATGGTGCGACAATTCACCTTAGGCCCCGGTGTCACCGATTTGCCGGATGCCGCCGACGGCAACGTCAACTACCCGGGCAGCTGGACCGACCTGGAGATGGAAGACAGTTCAGGGGTACTGCGCATTGAATACGACATCAACGATAGGGTGACTGTGTATGCCGGTGGCGGCACCCGCAGCAGCAGCATGGATGCCCTGGCCGGTAACCCGATGCTGATTAATAATGACGGCGACTATATGTATGGTCCCGCCTGGCAAATCTTCAATGTGGATTCGGTCTCCTATGAAGCCGGCTTCAACATGGTGTTCAATACCGGCTCGATCAGCCATCAACTGAACCTGGGGGCAACCCGCGTGGACCAGGATGAGGAGATCTTCTTCGACTTCACCAGCTTTGCCCCCGGCACCGGCAACCTGTATGAATCCGATAACAGCCGCAGCGTCAGCACCGCTGGCATGCAAAGCAATACGGTGCCCTGGGAAGACACCACGCTCACCAGTTATGCCCTGGCCGACACGCTGGGCTTTTTTGAAGACCGCCTCAAAGTCACCCTGGGTCTGCGCCACCAACAAGTTGAGCTGCAGAATTACAGCTTTGTCACCGGCGACCCCACCACCGAGCCCTACGACGAATCCGAAGTCACCCCGGTGGTGGGCGTGGTCTACAAGCCCCAGGAAGAGATCTCCCTGTACGCCAATTACATCGAAGGGCTGAGCCCGGGCCCCAGAGCGCCAGTGGGCGTACCTACCGCCAACATTCCGCCATTTGAATCCAAGCAGACGGAAATCGGTGCCAAGGCGGATTGGGGACAGTTCGGCGGCTCCATCGCCCTGTACGAAATCAAGCAGCCCGGCGGAGAACTGGTCGGCACCCTGTTCGTCAGCAACGAGCAGCGCTTACGCGGTACCGAGCTGAGCGTGTTCGGCAATCCGGTGGACAACGTCCGTCTGCTTGGCGGGCTGTCGTGGATCGATTCCGAGTTGACCGAAACCAGCAACGCGGACAACCGTGGCAACCACGCCGTCGGCGTGCCGGAGCTGCAGCTGAATCTGGGCGGCGAATGGGACACGCCGTTCTTCAGCGGATTCACCCTGACAGCGCGGGCCATTTACACCGGCGAACAATATGTAGACCCGGCCAATAACCTGGAAGTGGACCCGTGGACCCGACTGGATCTGGGCGCACGCTATCGCACCCGAATGATGGACAAACCGCTGGTACTGCGCCTGAACCTGGAGAACGCGCTCAACGAAAACTATTGGGGCGTAGCCACCGCAGGTTACCTGCACACCGGCGACGCCCGTACCTTGCTGATGTCCGCCAGCGTGGATTTATGATCACCCAGACCGTAGGAGTTTGAGCATGAACGTCAAGCTGTGGTTTCTGGTCCATAAGTGGACCAGCATTATCTGTACTGCGTTTCTTCTGTTGCTCTGTATCACCGGCCTGCCGCTGATTTTCAGCGAGGAAATCGAGCATGAGCTGGGGGATCAGGTGACAGCCCCACCCATGCCCGAGGACACCCCGCACACCAGTCTGGATCGCGTGGCGGAGGCCGCCAGGGCACAACGCCCGGGGGAGCATATCCGCTTCATGTTCTGGGATAACGACCATCATCCCAATCAAGTGCTGGTGCTGATGGCGGAATCCATGGATGCGCCCCCGGACGCCAATTCCGGGGTGGTGGTGGACTCGCGCACCGCCCTGGTACTGGATGAACCCAAGCTGGATGAAGGCCTGATGTACATACTCTTCAAACTGCATGTGGACCTGTTCGCCGGTTTGCCGGGAATGCTATTTCTGGGCTTTATGGGGTTGTTGTTTGCGGTTGCCGTCATCTCCGGCGTGGTGCTTTATACCCCGTTCATGCGCAAACTGGACTTCGGCACCGTGCGCAAACATCGCAGCACACGGCTGAAGTGGCTGGATCTGCATAATCTGCTGGGCGTGGTGACGCTGGTGTGGGCGCTGGTGGTGGGCGTCACCGGCACCATCAATACCCTGAGCCAGATTGTGGTGGCGATCTGGCAGCAGGATCAGATGGCGGAAATGACCGCCGCCTATCAGGACCTGCCGCCGCCGCAACAGATCGGCTCTGTACAACGGGCCCGGGAAGCCGCCCTGGCTGCGGTACCGGACATGAACCTGAGCCTGATCGCCTGGCCCGGCTCACAGTTCTCCAGCCCCCATCATTACACCGTGTTCCTGCACGGCAACACCCCGGTCACCTCGCGCCTGCTGCAGCCCGCCCTGGTGGACGCCGTAACCGGTGAACTGACCGACACCCGGGAAATGCCCTGGTATGTCAAAACCCTGTTCCTGTCGCAACCGCTGCATTTCGGGGACTACGGCGGCATGCCGTTGAAAATCATCTGGGCCCTGCTCGATATCATCACCATCATTGTCCTCGGCAGTGGACTGTATCTCTGGTTGGGGCGAGGCAGTACCGTCTCCCGTCCCGTGGACGAAATTGAATCCGGTGGTCTGGCAGAAGGAAACATCACATGAACAATACCGTTGGCAGCTCGTCCCAGCGCCGCAGCCTGTGGCAGATTTTCCGCACGCCGTTCTGGGTGGGTGTACTCAGCGCCGTGGGACTGGTGTCGGCGCTCCTGGGAGACGGCTGGATGGACGCCGTCTCCTGGATTGGCCTGGCCATTCCGGTGGTGCTGTGTGCCCGCTATACCTGGGGCAGAACAGACAGCTGAGCTGCTGTCTGCCCCGCGTCCTCCTCTCCATCTGTAACCCCCATTCACCCGCTCGTCGCTCCGCCTAAAAATCGTAATGATTATCATTTGCACAAAGATCTTTAATTCTGTATTGTTGCTAATAATTCTCATTTGCATATAAATCTTCTCGCCTATGTGGACATTTCGACTCACGCTGCGCCCGGTGCGCGGCGCACTGCTGATGTTGTTAATCACCCCCGTTGCCCGGCTGCAGGGGGCAGAGCTGGACCTGATGCTGGATCGGGTCGTGGTGACCGGCACCCGCACTGAACAGATGATGGTGGATTCTCCGGTGCGCACGGAAGTGATCGACCGCCAGGACATTGAGCGTCAACACGCCCGCAATCTGCAGGAAGCCCTGCAGGTGTTGCCGGGGGCCCTGCTCAACAAAATCCACGGCAAAACCGGCTACGAAGTCTGGCTGCAGGGTATCGACAGCAACCGGGTACTGGTGCTGATAGACGGCGAGCCGGTCTCCGCCAGCACCGGTTCCTCGGTGGACCTGTCCCAGATCGGCAGCGTCAACATTGAACGCATTGAAGTGGTCAAGGGTGCCACCTCAGCCCTGTACGGCAGCAACGCCATGGGCGGTGTCATCAACATCATCACTCGCCAATCCGATCAGCCTCTGAGTTATGCCCTGCGCGGCGACCTGGGCAGCTACGGGGATCAGAACATCAACGGCGATCCCTCCAGCCATGCCCAGCGCAGCGCCGCCGGTTATCTGGCAGCCCGGCACGACCTGTGGTACGGCAACCTGAATTTCGACGGCGTGGACAGCGACGGCTTCCAGCCCTACCCCTCCAGCTGGGATCAGCTGGGCCCCACCAGTCAGAAAGGCACCGTTCGGGGCAAACTGGGATTCACCCCAAGCCAGGGCCAGGACCTGTTCCTCGCCGCCGAGCTGTACGACGAGGATACGGAATACCGCTATACCGAACCCAACCCCGGCAATCCGGATTACCGCACCAAGCGGGAACAGGCCACCCGCACCACCTACCGCGCGGGCGGCACCTGGCAGGGGCAGGCGTTCGGGGAGCTGAGTATCAAGCTGTTTTCGGAAACCTTCGAAGACACCACCGAGCAGGACAGCGCCGCCACTGCATTCCTGGAACAACAGCGCGAGGCGGAGCTGGAAACCAACAAGCTGATGTCCCAGTGGACGCTGAACTTAGGCCACAACCATCGCCTTACCAGCGGGCTCGACTATGCTGAAGAATCCCTCAGCCAGTCACGCCTGAAGCGCAGCAGCGCCACCGAGGTCGAGATTGATTCCGAACTGGCTGGCCAGCAACCGCAACGGGATAACCTGGAGCTGTTCCTGCAGGATGAAATCTTCATCGGTGAACGCCTGCGGGTATTGCCCGGCGTACGTTACCAGTCCGACAGCGACTTTGGTGACCACGTCACCCCCAAGATCAACGGCAGCTATGACCTGGGTGCCCTAAACTCGGATCACACCAACATGTTGCGGGTCGGCATCGGCCAGGGTTACCGGGTTCCCAATCTGAAAGAACGCTACTATCTGTTTGATCATTCCGAGCACGGTTATGTGGTCAACGGCAATCCGGAACTGCAGCCGGAATCCTCCGACAGTGTGCAACTGGGTTGGGTCTACGCCACGCCCAACCTGTTCCAGTTTGAGATCAATTTCTACTACAACAAACTCACCGACCTGATCGAAACCGGGTTGGTGGAGCCGGCGTCGGCGGACAATGACTGGATCACCCAATTTGCCTACGTGAATGTGGCGGAAGCGGAGACCCGGGGCGGCGAATTCAGTACCCGCATCACCCCCACGGCCAACACCCGCTTCAATCTGGCCTACACCTATCTGGAAGCCAAGGACCTCACCACCGGCAACGATCTTGGCAAGCGCCCCCGGCATCAGGTGAAGGGCGGCATCGACTACAACCCATGGTCACCCCTCACCCTGAGCCTGTTGGGCCAGTGGCAAAGCGATGCCTGGTATGACCTGGAGAACCAGCACAAATCTCCCGCCTGGAGTCGGTTCGATTTCAAGCTGAACTACCAAATCACCCGCCAGCTGAAACTGTATGGCGGCGTCGACAACCTCACCGACACCCAGCGGGATTTCACCAACAGCTTTGATCTGCGTCCGGATGAAGGGCGTTTTATGTATCTGGGCTTACAACTTGGCAATGACTGACAGGAGCCATCACATGCACAGCGTTTTGCAACCCATTACCCGATATTGTTCCATTCCCCTACTCTGTGCCGGGCTGCTTGGCCTGGGCGGTTGCGGCGGCAGTTCCAGCGGTTCTGACGATGGCGAAACCGAACGGGGCAGCAGCGACCCCGGGGCTCAATACGAAAGCGCCAGCCTGGACGCCAGCGTGGCAACCGCATACACCTATTTCAACCTGGACAGCGGCACCGTCATGGCGCTGACCGACTCCGAAGCAGCGGCCTCCACCGACTGGCACATCGCGTTCAGCCGTTACAACGTAATCCTGAACGGGGGTGACTCCGGCCCCGGCAACGTCAGCGGTGCACTGGCAGCGGCACAAGACGATTTCTACAGCTCAGCGACGGAGCCCAACGCCAGTGTGTTCCTGAATGCCACACCCGACAGCGAGCTGGAACATCTGCTGGCCAGCTATGATCTGGACGCGCTGAGTTTCGCCAGCGATGAAAAGGCCTCCGCCATTCAGGCCAGCGGCGCCCTGTCCGGCACCCAGCTGGATATGGGCTGGTACCTGTACGACTTCACCACTCACGTCATCAGCCTCAACGCGGACAACTGGTGGCTGCTGCGTTCCGCCGAAGGCAACAGTTATGGGCTGTTTCATGCCACCGCCCTCAGTTACGACAGCGTCAACGGTCTGGACGTCACTTTCGAGTTTGATGTGCAGCCCTCGGGCACCGTGCAATTCACCAGCGGCGCCAGCTTCAGCGCCCATATCCCCAGTGCCGGCGGTGAGGCCTGTTTCGATTTTGACAGCGACAGCAGCGTCGACTGTGCCACCGCCAACTGGGATCTGAAACTGGAAATCGCCGGCCGTAACTGGAACCTGTGGACCCACAGCGGCATCACCGCCAACGGCAATGGTGGTGCATTTGGCCCCTTGGCCACCGCCGACGCGGATCTTTACACCTCGGCCACCACCTCCCCGGACGGGCAGGACATCCGCTTCCTGTACAGTGTTGATCGCAGCGCCGGCGTGTTCACCGACAACAGCTGGTATGAGTACAACCTGTCCGGTGCGCACAAGTTGTGGCCCAACTACCGCGTGTACATGATCGACACCGACAACACCTCCGACACCGCCCCAGTCTACGCCCTGCAGATCACCAGCTATTACTCCAACGCGGGCGCCAGCGGTTTCCCCAATATCCGATATCGACAGCAATGAGGGAGCCAGCAATGACCAACACACCCACTACGGTTGCCCAGGCAACCTTGCTCAACCCCGAACAACGTCAACAGCTCAAGGCCCGCTGGGCTAACCTGAAAGCGGAAGCCCCGACCCTGCGCATTCGCAACGCAGCGGAACGTCTGCAGGTGAGCGAAGCGGAATTACTGTGCACGGATCTGGGCAGGAACGTGTTCCGACTGAACCAGAGCTTGCCTTCCCTGCTGGTGGAGTTGGAGGCCGTGGGCCCGGTGCTGGCCCTGTCCCGCAATGAATTGATGGTGCATGAGAAACACGGCCAGTACACGGATTTCAAAATCCGTGGCAACGGGGCCATGGGCATTTGCCTGGGTGCCATTGATCTGCGGGTGTTCCTGAACGAATGGCGTTACGGTTTTTCGGTCACCGAAGCCACCGATTCCGGCACCCGCCAGAGCCTGCAGTTCTTTGATCAGGAAGGCGCTGCCATCCACAAGATTTATAAGACCGCAGCCACCGACAGTGACGCCTGGGACCGGCTGATTGCACGCCACATCAGCAACAATCAGGACTACCAGGTCGCGCCGGAACCCTACCCCACACCGGTGTTTCCGAATTCAGGCAATACCACCACCCAACAGGTGTTGTCGAAGTGGGAAGCACTCAAGGATGTACACCAGTTCCACGGCATGCTGCAACAACTGGGTATCTCCCGCGTTGAAGCCTTACGCCTGGTGGGCCGCCATTACGCACAGCCGCTGCCAGTGGACAGCTTCGAGCAGGCGCTCTGTTACGGCGCTGAACATCAGGTTCCGCTGATGGTGTTCGTCAACAACCGGGGCATCGTGCAGATTCATACCGGTATTCTCAACAAACTGCTGCGCACCGGTCCCTGGTTCAACGTACTGGACCCGGATTTCAATCTGCACGCCAACACGGATGCCATCGACCAGGTGTGGTTGGTGCAGCGGCCCAGCGTGGACGGCATCATCACCTCTCTGGAAGTCTATGATCGCAACGCCCACCTGGTGCTGACCCTGTTTGGTGAACGCAAGCCCGGCCATGGGGAACGGGACGATTGGCGGGCACTGACGGAACAGCTGCGCGCAGCACACACGGGAGCAGCATGATGAAGGTGTGGATGCTGCCACTTTGCCTGTGGGCACTCAGTGTTTTGAGCACAGCGGGCTCAGTCTATGCAGGCGATGAGACCCGGGTCATCAGCATCGACGGTTCCATAACGGAAATTGTCTATGCACTGGGTGCAGCGGATCACCTGGTGGGTGTGGATACCACCAGCCGCTATCCCGCCGCGGCGCAAGCGTTGCCCAATGTGGGCTACATGCGCCAGTTGACGGCGGAAGGCATTCTTTCCCTGCAGCCCTCCCTGGTGATCACCACTGCCGAGGCGGGCCCGGTTGCCGTACTGGAACAACTGGACCAGGCCGGGCTCAGGGTTGAGACCATCACCACCGACAGCAGCATCGCGGGCGTCTATGCAAAGATCCGGCGGGTGGCCCAGTTGTTGGTAGTGCAAGAGCGAGGGGAAGAACTGATCGGTAGGTTGCAGAGCAACATTCAAACCCTGCAGGCGCAGCTGCACGACCGACGCGGGCAGGCACCGCCCAAGGTGATGTTCCTGTTGGCAGCGGGCAATCACGGCGTCATGCTGGCCGGCAAGAACACTCATGCTGACGCCATGATCCAGGTGATGGGCGGCGTCAACGTGGTCAGCGACTTCAACAGTTACAAGCCGCTGACACCGGAAGGCGGTCTGCAGACTTTGCCGGACATCATCGTGGTGGCGGACACCGGCAGCGGCGGCCAGGCTCCCGCCAGCGAGCGCGTGCTGGAGCAATTCCAGTTGCTGCAACACACACCGGCGGCCCGTCAGAAACGGGTGATCACCGCCGACAGCATGTTGTTGCTGGGCTTCGGCCCCCGCATCGACCAGGCCATCGAAGCTATGGCACCGGCGTTTTATGTATCGCGTTAATCCGATCGCCCTCTGGGGAATATTCGCCGTAGCACTGGTGGTGGCCTGTGCCTGGTCGCTGGTGACCGGCGCCCTGCACATTCCCAGCCGCGAGCTGGTTGCCGTGCTCAAGCAAGGGTTGGGATTCAGTGCCGCTGAACCGGTGCCCCTGCACCTGGAGATTACCCTGCTGCAGATCCGCCTGCCCCGCCTGGTGATGGCGCTGCTGGTGGGCGCGGCCCTGGCCCTCTCCGGGGCGGCTATTCAAGGCCTGTTCCGCAACCCACTGGCGGACCCGGGCCTGATCGGGGTGTCCAGTGGTGCGGCGTTGGGCGCCGTGTCCATCATAGTTCTGGGCGACACCTTGTTCAGCAGTTGGGTCTGGTTGAGCGGGCGCTGGGCGCTGCCGATCGCAGCTTTCGTCGCCAGCCTGATCACCACTCTGGTGATTTACCGCATCGCCACCCGCAGCGGTTACACCCAGGTCGCCACCCTGTTGCTGGCCGGCATAGCCATCAACGCCATCGCCGGTGCCGCCACCGGTTTGCTCACCTTCATCGCCGACGACAGCGAGCTGCGCAGCATCACGTTCTGGTCCATGGGCAGCCTGACCCAATCCAGCTGGCAGGACGTGGCTGCCATGCTGCCGTTCATCCTGATACCGCTGTTGTTATTGCCGCTGTTTGCACCGGCCCTGAATGGATTCCTGATGGGGGAAGCGGTGGCCGAACACCTGGGCTTTCCCATTCGCTGGGTGAAGCGCTGTATCATTTTGCTCACCGCCATGGCCGTGGGCGCCGCCGTTGCGTTCTCCGGCGTGATCGGTTTTCTGGGATTGGTGGTGCCCCATCTGCTGCGGCTGGTGATCGGCCCGGATCATCGTCTGCTGCTGCCGGCGTCTGCACTCTGTGGCGCCTTGCTGTTGACCGTGGCGGACATGTTTGCCCGCACCGTGGTGGCGCCGGCGGAACTGCCCATCGGTTTGATCATGGCCATCATTGGCGGTCCATTCTTTTTGGCCCTGTTGCTGAGCCCGGCACTGAAACCCGGAGGGGTCGCCTGATGCTGCGCACGGAAAACCTGCGAATTTCCCTCACCAACAAACGCATCACCGATAAACGAACCACCACGCCCCATCTGGTGGAGAACGTCAGCCTGGCATTCAACCCCGGTGAGCTCACGTTGATTCTGGGGGCCAATGGCGCGGGCAAAAGTACCTTACTGAACGCGCTGGCCGGCACCCGGGTGCGCCACCCCGCCTTGCAGCAACAGGGGCGCGTTACCCTGGATAACCAGGACCTGGCACAGTTCCCCGCCAAAGCGCTGGCCCGGCGACGGGCCGTCATGCCGCAACAGGTGCAACTGGATTTTCCCTTCAAGGTCCACGAGGTGATCGCCATGGGCCGTTCCCCTTACGGCATGGATAGCCAGAGCCAACGCATCACTGACCAGGCCATGGCGCTGCTGGAAGTCGACCACCTTCAGCACCGCGACTACCCCAGCCTGTCCGGCGGCGAACAACAACGGGTGCAACTGGCCCGGGTACTGGCGCAGATCTGGCCTCACGGGGACAAGCCACGACCGCAGGCGGATCATGAAGCCGGGCACACCAAACGCCATCGCGTGCTACTGCTGGACGAGTGTACCTCCGCGTTGGACCCGGCCCACCAGCACCAGGTGTTGGACATCATCAAGCAATTCACCACCCCCGATGTCATCAGTTGCGCGGTGTTGCACGATCTGCCCCTGGCGGCCCGTTACGGTGATCGTGTGATCCTGATGAAACAGGGCAGGGTCATTGCCGACGGTACGCCCCGTCAGGTCCTTACCGCTGACAATCTGGCCGCCACGTACGACCTGCGTACCCGGATACTGCAACACCAGGAGGTGGATCACCCGATCATCGTCGGGCTTGGGCGAGCAACCCATCGCGGGCTTCCGTAATCTCCACAAATCGTTGCTGACTGCCGCCCACATCCGGATGGGCCTTCTGCGCGAGCCGACGATACGCCAGCTTGATCTGGGTAATGGCCAGCTCCCCCTCCACTGGTAAGCCCAGCAACGCCCGGTGCTGTTTGTCGCGACTCAGTGACGAGTGCTTCTGTTGCGGCTGTCCCGTTTGCTGCTGATGGCCGCGGCGCGTGTTAAAACGGGCAAACGCCTCGGCGACCCGTTCCTGATATTCGTGGCGATTAATACGCGCCTGGCGCCGCAGCTCCGCCTGTTCCCGTTGCCAGCGTTGTAACGACATCACCACACAGGCCTCGAACCGGATACAGCCGCTGGCTTCCAGATCATCCAGGCTGAACGGTCCCACCATGTCATAGGGCTCCTCCAGCCAGGCCTGGCGACCGCAAGCGCGGGTCTCAACCTCACCGATGAACACAATATCGCGCAACCCCAGGGTCAGGTTCCAGATAACCCACGATGGTTCGGCAGCAGCCCGGTTGTCGTGCATGTCAAAACTCATATTGCAGTGGCAGATCATTACGTGGGAGCAAAATATATACCAGCCATCGAGTTCGACGACTGCTCGCCTGACCAGCCCATGGGCCGGCATCGAAGGAGCAGCACAGGAGCATTGAAACGACAACTCAGCAACCACACGGCGTCGAGGAAGGCACCGTTCTGTCGGGTTTCCGACAGGGTGTTGTCCCGGCGATAGACTTTGGTAGGGTGTCTCCACGCCGCGGATCAATGCTATTCTGCAACGGACTCCGGGTTTGAAAAAACACCATACAAAGCCCTTTAACGAATCCTTTTTTGACAGGTACACAGGCCACGCACTATGACCCAGGCGACCCCCACCTACCAGCAGGAATACCATGCATCCATTGACCAGCCGGAAGCCTTCTGGCGCAGCAAAGCCGCCCAGTTGAATTGGTTCAAAGCCCCGGAGTGTATACTGTCCACCGACGACAACGGCATTCAGCGCTGGTTTGCCGACGGTGAAATGAACACCGCCTTCATGGCCCTGGACCACCACCTGTCCCAGGGCCGCGGCCAGCAGACCGCGTTAATTTATGATTCCCCGGTTACCGGCAGCAAACGCACCTATACCTATCAACAACTCACCGACGCCGTGGCCCTGTTTGCCGGTGCACTGCAAAACCAAGGGGTGACCAAAGGTGACCGGGTGGTGATTTACATGCCCATGGTGCCGGAAGCCGCCATTGCCATGCTGGCCTGCGCCCGCCTGGGGGCCATTCATTCGGTGGTATTCGGTGGCTTTGCGCCTCACGAACTGGCCGTGCGCATTGACGATGCCACCCCCAAAGTGATTGTCAGCGCCTCCTGCGGCATTGAGGTGGGCAAAGTCATCGCATACAAACCCATGCTGGATGAAGCCATCCGCCAGGCCCAACACAAACCCGAGCGCTGCATCGTACTGCAACGGCCCCAGGCCCAGGCCCCGTTAAGCGCAGGTCGCGACCTGGACTGGCAGGAGGCGGTGTCGGCCGCCACCCGCGCCGACTGTGTGCCGGTAAAGGGCACCGACCCGCTCTACATCCTCTACACCTCGGGCACCACTGGCAAACCCAAAGGCGTGGTGCGGGACAACGGCGGCCACGCGGTGGCCCTCCACTATTCCATGAAAGCGGTGTACAACATGAACCCGGGCGACGTGTTCTGGGCGGCATCGGACGTGGGCTGGGTGGTGGGTCACTCTTATATTGTTTACGGCCCACTGCTGGCAGGCTGCACCACCATCATGTACGAAGGCAAACCGGTGAAAACGCCGGACGCCGGCGCCTTCTGGCGGGTGGCCAGTGAATACAAAGCCAAGGCCCTCTTTGCCGCGCCCACGGCATTCCGAGCCATCAAGAAAGAAGATCCGGATGCCCGCCTGCTGGGGGACTACGACCTGTCGTCCCTGGAAACCATCTTCATGGCCGGGGAACGGCTGGACCCACCCACCTACGACTGGACCCGCTCGAAAACCGGCAAACCGGTGATCGACCACTGGTGGCAAACGGAAACCGGCTGGGCCATCTGCGGCAACCTGATGGGGATCGAAGCCAAACCCACCAAACCGGGCTCGTCCACCCTGCCCTCCCCCGGCTTTGACGTGCAGATTCTGGACGATGCCGGCCATCCACTGCCGCCGGGACAACAGGGTGCCATCGCCATCAAATTGCCCCTGCCCCCCAGCTGCCTGCCTACCATCTGGAACAACTTTCCGCGCTTTCAGGCGGGCTACCTGAACAGCTTCCCCGGCTATTACTGCTCCGGCGACGGCGGCTACAAAGATGAGGACGGCTACGTGTTCATCATGGGCCGCACCGACGATGTGATCAATGTGGCCGGCCACCGCCTCTCCACCGGAGAGATGGAGGAAATCATCGCCGCCCACACCGCTGTAGCCGAGTGCGCGGTGATTGGCATCCAAGACGAATTAAAGGGCCAGGTGCCGGTGGGTCTGGTGCTGTTGAAAGACGGCGCCGACATCGACGAGGCCCAACTGCAAACGGAACTGGTGGCCATGGTGCGCCAGGAGATCGGCCCCATCGCCTGTTTCCAGAAAGCCATGATTGCCCAACGCTTGCCGAAAACCCGTTCCGGAAAAATCCTGCGCAAACTGCTGCGACAAATTGCCGATGGTGAGGAATATTCCATACCCTCCACCATTGATGATCCCGGCAGTGTGGAGGAGATGGTGGCGCTACTGCGGTAGTAGGCAGTTGGGTGACCAAGAGCCGGGTGACCACGAGTTGGGTAATCTAGGCAATCACCCGCAAACCGTCACCGGAATAACATATTCCCGCTTTAGGATTGGTGGCCAATTGACCAACCACTAGGCATCAATCCCATGAACAATACAAAAATGATTCTCGCCGGCGCCCTGCTGGCGTCCTGTTCCGCGGTTTCCAATGTTCAGGCTGATAACATCGTGCTCACCAACGATGACGGCCTCACCAGCAACATCAAAGCCCTCTACACGGCATTGAAAGCGGCCGGACATGACGTCATTGTCTCCGCCCCCTGTTCCGGTCAGAGCGGAATGGGCGCTGCAGTGAAATATCTGCGCCCAATCACACCACTCACGCAACCCTGCCTGAATAACGCCGCCGCCCCCGGTGCTCCCGGTGCCGGCCCCGTCACCAAAACCGAAGCGGATTTCGACTACAGCGATTTTTATTATGTAGAAGGCACCCCGGTAATGGCGCTGGCCTATGGACTGGATGTCCTGGCCCAGGAACGCTGGGGCAGCGCGCCGGATCTAGTGCTTTCCGGCCCTAACGAAGGCCAGAACGTGGGCAAAATCGTCAACGGCTCCGGCACCGTCAGCAACGCACAGTTCGCTGCAGGACGCGGCATTCCCGCCATCGCGCTCAGCGCCGGTTCCAATACCGCCGGAGCAGAGGACGAAGCAGGCAACCACAGTGATAACCCGCTGTCCGTCACCGTCGCCGAACTGTCGCTGCATCTGATCGAACAATTGCAGGCGAAGGCCGACCGCAAGTCATTGCTGCCCGAAGGTGTTGCCCTGAATGTGAATTTCCCGGACACCTTCAGTGCAGAGACCCGCTGGGAGTTTTCGCGCCATGGCAGCTACGACCGCTACGACGTGAAGTTTGTGGCCGACCTGTCCCAGGACCCGGTGGCACAAAGTTACGGCCTGGGCGGCGTACCCTATCCAGGCATCACCATTGGCTTCAATGCCGAAGAGCCCACCCGCAAGCAATTGAAAGACGAATCCGTGGTGATCAGTGATGGCAACATCGCCGTCACACCCATGCAAGTGGGATTCGACGCCAGCTTCATCGAGCGCGCCGTAACCCATCAACGGCTGCGGGGTCTGTTAAGCCGTTAGTCCGCCATTGCACCATTTGCCACTTCTCCGTCCGCTGCAGCATCCGTTGGCTGCAGCGGCAGGTTTCACACTCCATTAACCATTCTGCCATACGCCTGTTGCATTAATCGCCAATCCTAAAGCCCAACCCCATCACACACCAGACAACAATCGGGAGTTAACCATGACCTCTGCCATCAAAGCATGGGCGGTATGCGGGCTGTTAGCCGCTGCTGTGCCAGTGGCGGCCTCCGCCAAGCATGACCATGAACCGAAAGCGAAAGCGCGTCCCCTGACCGTGAACATCCTGCACATGAACGACCACCACTCCCATCTGGCGGCGGACGCGTTCTCTTACGATGCATCGGCCCTGCGCCTGCGCACCACCTTGAGCGACGGTACTGCGCTGAATGAAGTGGAGGTCACCTACGGCGGTTTCCCCATGCTGGTGGATACCTTTCAGCGGCTGGAAACCGTGCTCCGCAACCCCATTAAAATTCACGCGGGCGACGCCGTGACCGGCACCCTGTATTACAGCCTGTTCAAGGGTGAAGCCGACGCCGCGGTGATGAACGAAATCTGTTTCGACGCCTTTGCCCTGGGCAACCACGAGTTTGACGACGGCGATAGCGGCCTGGCGGGTTTTCTGGATCACCTGAACGCCGGTCCGTGCCAGACGCCGGTGCTGGCCGCCAACGTGGTGCCGGCTGCCACCTCCGCCGTGCGTGAAGGCTACCTTCAGCCCTATACGCTCATGCAGGTGGAAGGCCAGCCGGTGGGCATCATCGGCATCGACATCGCGGGCAAGACCAAACATTCCTCGCAGCCGGACGCGGGCACCGAATTCCTCGATGAGCTGACCACCGCCCAGTATTACATTGATGAGCTGACCGCCCAGGGCGTGAACAAGATCATTCTGGTGACCCATTACCAGTACCAGAACGACATTGCCCTGGCGCAAAAGCTGCGCGGGGTGGATGTGATCGTGGGTGGCGACTCCCACAGCCTGCTGGGGGACAACACTTTGGCAGACCTGGGCTTTCCGGTGGTGGGTGAGTACCCCACCCGGGTCACCGACCTGGATGGCAATCCGGTGTGCATCGTGCAAGCCTGGGAATACGCCCATGTCATGGGTCGCCTGCAGGTCAACTTCGATCGCAAGGGCAAGGTATCCAGCTGTCACGGCAACCCGCTAATGCCCATCAAGAACGAGTATGTGTACGCAGACAGCGATGGCAGCGAGAAGACCCTGGGCGGGTTCGACAAGTGGAAAGTGGCGCTGTCCCTGGCCCTGAATCCGGAAATCACCTTGAGCCGCGAAGACGCCAATACCCTGGCGCTGCTGGACGGCTTCAATGAGCAGGTGTCGGTACTGGAGCAAACCGAAATCGGTACGGTAACCGACGATCTGTGCCTGGTGCGCTGGCCCGGTGAAGCCCGCTCTGCCATTTGCTCCCCTGCGGACACCTACGCCAACGGCAGCGACATCTCCAACATCGTGGCCAAGGCTTTCCTCACGGTAACCCCCACTGCGGACTTCGCCATCCAGAACGCGGGCGGTGTGCGGGTGGATGTGGCTGCCGGCCCATACACCATCGCCGATGCCTTCACCCTGTTGCCGTTCTCCAACACCCTGGTGACCCTGGAGATGACCGGCCAGCAGATCAAGAGCGTGCTGGAAGACGCGCTGTCGAACACACTGGATGACGGCGGCTCCACCGGCTCCTACCCTTATGCCTCCGGCCTGCGTTATCACGTGGACGCCTCCCAGAGTGAAGGCAATCGCATCAGCAATGTGGAAATCAATGCCCGCCTGGCAGGCAGCTGGAGCGCCATTGATCCGGCCGCCACCTACACCGTGGTCACCAACGATTTCATCGCCTCCGGTCAGGATGGATACGACACCTTCGGCGTGATCTTCGATGCGGGCCTGTTTGAAGACACCTTCACCGAGTACGCCCAGGGCTTCATCAAGTATGCAGAAGCACTCACCGATGCCGGCGCCAGCATCAGCAAGTTGCCGTTGGAAGAATACAGCACCCAGAAGTACATCGGGCGCGACGGCTGTGATCACTCAGCCCAAACGGATTGCGTTGGCTTTTAAGCCGACAACACAGAGGAGAGCATCATGACCCAGCAACATGATCCCAAACGTCGGCAGTTTATTCGCCGCAGCTCCACCGGCATGGCGGCACTGGCCATCGGCAGCAGCCTGGTCAGCATGTCACGTCCGTTGCAGGCCCAGTCCCTGGCCCAACTGGGAGAGCTGCAATCCGCCAACAGTCTGGGCATTCGTCTGCCGGCCGGCTTTTCGGCGCGCATTGTCGCCAGTGCCGGCCAACGCCTGGCCAAAGACCGCTGGTGGCGCCGCACCCAGTATCGCTGGCACACCTATCCGGACGGCGGTGCCACCTTCGCCACACCGGACGGTGGCTGGATTTACGTTTCCAACAGCGAAACCATCAGCCTGCTGGGCGGTGGCACCTCCGCTGTGCGCTTTGATGCCAACGGTGTGGTGGTGGATGCCTACCGCATCCTGGGCGGCACCAACGTCAACTGCGCCGGTGGCCTCACTCACTGGAACACCTGGTTATCCTGCGAAGAGATCGACTTCGGCCGGGTCTTTGAGTGTGATCCCTATGGCCAGCACAGCGCGGTGGTGCGCCCTGCCCTGGGCTACTTCAAACACGAAGCGGTGGCGGTGGACCCCAATCTGGGATTCCTCTACCTGACCGAAGATGAAGGGGATGGTCGCCTGTATCGCTTTGTGCCGGACGGCCTGAACGCCCAAGGCAACCTGAATCTGGATGCGGGCACCTTGCAGGTGGCAGCGGTGGAAGACAACGGTATGCCCGGGGGCTATGTCAGCTGGATCGACCTGCCCAACCCCACCCCCAACCTGTTGCAAACGCCCACCCGCGAGCAGGTTCCGGAGAGTACCGCATTCCGTGGCGGCGAAGGCATCTGGTACAGCGACGGTGCCGTGTACTTCACCACCAAAGGCGACAACCGGGTCTGGAAACTGGATACCCACCTCAATCACCTGGAAGTGGTGTATGATGCCGCCACCGCCGCCAATCCGATCCTCACCGGGGTGGACAACATCACGGTCTCCTCCGGAGGCGACCTGCTGGTGGCCGAAGACGGGGGTGACATGCAGATCGTGGTGATCGACAGTGACGGCAATGTTGCACCGCTGATGCAGATCGAAGGCCAGGACGGCTCCGAAATCACCGGGCCGGCCTTCAGCCCGGACGGCAGCCGTTTGTATTTCAGTTCCCAGCGGGGTTGTGCCCTGTTCGGCGGCGGCAATGGGTTCGGCATCACCTACGAAATCAGCGGTCCATTTGGCGATTACATGTCGCTCTGATCTCGCTCACCGGGACCGCTCTGCCGCAATCCGCCTAACAACATGCTGCCTACCGGCACCCTAACCGGTAGGCAGCATGCCCGCCAACAGGGTGGCAATCCCCAGGAACGACATAAAGCCCGCAATATCGGTGACCGTGGTCAACACAATGGATGAGGACTGGGCCGGGTCCAGGCCGAACTTCTTCAGCACCATGGGCACCAGGGCGCCGGAGCCACAGGCAATGGTCAGGGACGAAATCATCGCCAGGGTCATCACCAGCGCCAACCCCATGGAGCCACTCCAGACCCAAACACCGATGGAACAGGTCACCGCAATGGCAATGCCGTTCAGAAATCCCACCATGCTTTCCTTGCGAAACACCTGCCACCAGTGGCGGGTGGTGATCTCCTTCAGGGTCAGCCCACGCATGGTCACCGCCAGCGCCTGCGCCCCGGCATTCCCGCTCTGACCGGCGGCCACCGGCAACAGGATCGCCAGGGCAGTGAACTGCGAAATAATACCCTCAAACGCGCCCACCACCGCCGCCGCGGCAAACGCGGTCAGCAGATTGATCTGCAGCCAGGGCATGCGCTTGCGCACGGCAAACCAGCTGCTGGACAGCGCCCGCTCATCCTTGCTGGCACCCACCATCACTGCCATGTCTGCCGCCAGTTCTTCCTTCGCCTGTTGATAGACGTCCTCATCCCGGATGATGCCCACCACCCGGTCATTGACATTCAGTACCGGCAACATGGTGACCTTTGCACCTTCAAATTTCTCGATGACGTCTTCCTTGGAATCCAGGGTATTCAGGTAATGGGCAATGGGACGCGCCAGTTTGGACACCTTGCTTTTCGGGTCCGCCAGAATCAGGTCCCCCAGGTCCAGGGTGCCCACCACCTGATCCTCATGATTGGCCAGGAACAGGGCATCCATTTTTTTGGGATGGCGGATCTTGATTTGATGCAGCACCTCTTCAACCGTCAGCGTGCTGTAGAACATGTGAATGCGAGGGTCCATCAGGCGCCCGGCGGAGCCATCCGGATACGCCAGCAAATCCTGAAATTCCTTGGCCAGGGATTTGTGTGCCTGCGCCATCGTTGCCAACAGTTGTTCCCGGGTGTCGGTATCCAGGCGGGACAACAGGGAAGTCGCCAGATGCACATCCAGTTTGGCCAGCAGATCCATAACCTTGTGGTCAGGCCAGTGTTCCAGTAACTGCTCACTGAGCCCGGCGGGAATGTGATTGAACAACGCCACCAGCACATGCAACGGCTGTTGAGCCAGCACCGTGGCGGCGTGCTGAATGGGTAACTTGGCGATCTCCCGGGCGGCCTTGGCCGGGTACTGAATCAGGTAAGCATTGGTGAGCCGTTGGGCGGTATCTTTTAAATGCTCGGTTGTTGCTGTCATGGTTTCACCACTGGTTCATTGTTCTTCGATCCGCGGCCGGCTTCAGCCAATGCCCTTGCCCACCACATCCAGCAGACCGCGCATGCTGTCACTGTAGGCCTGTATCAGATCCTGGGCGGCACCGGCAGCCGGAGCATGGGCGGGTTCCAGCAGCTGGGCATGGGTGGATAACAGGCGGCGGATGTCGCTATACCAGATCACACCGATCAGTTCCCGGCGCCGATTCACCACCGCCGCCACATCCTGCTGCTGCCAGACAGGAAGGCTGATGGCCGTGGATAAGGTCATTGCACCGTTGATCAGTTCCGGCTTGGGCCCGGCTATGCTTTCCAGGGTGATGGTTTTGGTGCTGCGCAACAGTACCGTAAAGGACAGGGTCGCCACTGGCCGCCGCTCATCATCCACCACCAGGATCACCCGATCCTCCGCAAAGGATTTGCGTTTCAGCCGTTTCAGCGCGTCCTCCACCGACATATCAACCGGGAACACCGGCACGTCGGTTTCCACCCAGGCCCCCAGCATGTCGTCTTTGTAGGTGAGCAGCAGTTGGCAGGCAGTGCGGCGCTTGAGAGGGAGCTGGTTCAGAAGTTCCTGCTGGCGGTTTTTGTCCAGATGGCGCAATACCGCGCACACATGGTTGTTGGACAGCTCAGCCAACCACAGAATGGTGGCGCTGATCTCGGCGTGCAACAGCACCGCGGCACAGGCCGAGGGCGCCATTTCCCGCAGCACCTCCTGGGCCAGCGGATGCGGGGCGTTGGACAGGAACTCTGCCACTTCAGCCGGCTCCATCTCCTCCAGCAACCGGGCCGCCGCCTTGGATTCCTGTTTGATAAAACTGAACGCCATTCGATAAATCTGATCAGTCATATATGAAGCCCTATTTGCCGCTGCCGGAGCTGGATTTAATGCAGCCGACGTTTTCCATGAACAGGTTGGCCGGCACCGTGACCCGCCCCTGATGGGATTCGATCACCAGCATGGTGCCGCTGATTTCCACCACCACACCGTCGATACCCGCGATACTGACCTCATCCCCCAGCTGCAGGAACTTGGCCGCCTGCTGGGCCCCAATGATGTTGGCCACCAGGGTTCTGGCCCCCAGGGCAAAGCTGAGGGAAAAGCCCCCCAGCAGAATCGCGGACATCACAATAAAGAACTGGGTGAAAAAGTGAATATTGATGCCAAATTGTTCGATACCGATGACAATGGCCGTGAAGAAGACCGCAAACTGCGTCACCTTGCCGATCCACTTGGCCTGCTTGGAGCCCGCGGATTCCACCGCCGACACCACCATCAACTCGACGATGTTGCTGATCAGATAGCCACCGATCATGATCAGCAGACCCACCGCCAGTTTGGGCAAATACAGCAACAGGTCTGACATCCATCTGGACACCATTTCCAGACCCAGGCTGTTGGCGGCGGCCGCCACAAATAACAGGAACACCAGCCAGAAAATCATCTTGCTGACGGCATTGATATTGATGGGCCTGAATTTGAGATCCGGTTTGACGAACAGCGACGGAAACAGGCGCACCAACAGGCGCTCAAAAAAATGCATGCCCGTACGCGTGGCCCTGGAGATCAGGAACGCCACCAGGCCGCCGATCACCAGCAACAGAAACGCTCCCAGCAATTTGGGTGCAAATACAATCAGTTGCTGTAACATTTGTTCATAGGTCAGCGCCAACACTTCCTGCCAACCCCGAGCCTGGTCGGGCGCCATATTTGCTTCCCCTTCTGCATCCGCTGTGGTGAACCTGATTCCTCCATATTGTGTATAAATACCCTATAAGTTACTACCGCATTCTGCGTCATGGTCCGGACGGTCTTGGGCGGCAGTGGGCAAAAAGCATTCGCGGGATGTGACTATTACCTTGATCCAGTGAGCCGCCCGCCCTTACTTTAGGCAGAGTGTGATTGAATCGGGCTGAGGTTTAGGGGGAATAGAATGTGGACAAGACACCGTCGAATCGACTTTTCTGATGTGGACTATCCGGGGACCCTGTTTCGCGCCGACGCGGCCAATTTCCGCATTCCACCCACGCCGCGCCAGATCAAATACATCATCATCCACATCACCGGCGGCCCGGCCCAGGATGAAGGCCCGGCCATCAACACGTTTCGCCATGGCCCGGCCAGTGCGCACTACATTGTGAATCGTCAGGGGCACGTCACGCAGTTTGTACGGGATGCCCACATCGCCAACCATGTGGACAACATCAACTCCGCCACCAACCGCGACAGCATCGGCATTGAGCATGTGAACCAGTGGAGCCACGGCATTCACATGCGCCCCACTCACCGTCAGTATGAGGCCTCGGCCCGTCTGGTGGCGTGGCTGTGCCAGCGTTACAACATTCCCATTGTGCACGATACCCGGCGCCATGCTCCGGGCATCCGCGGCCACATTGAGGAACAACCCCATTCCGGCCACACTGCCTGCCCCAACCCGGCCTGGGATTGGCACAGTTATATTTCGTTGGTGCAGAATATTCAGGTCCCGAACCTGGATGCGTTCATCGCCAGCCTGGCGCGGGACCCGTTTCCAATGGAGTGAGCAGCGTGAGCGCGGCCCCGGGCTCAGAACTCCGGGGTTGAAGCGGCGTTGGCCTTACGCTGGCGAATCACGTAGTCTGAATTGTACTGATTGATGGCGTTGAACGCGGTGCCCGAGGTCAAACGGAACACAGACATCACCGAAAGCCCCTTGTTGCAGGTGATCTCGAACAGCATTTGCGAGCCATCCCCGAGATTGTCTGTCTTGCCCACCAGGCGGGTGCCGGATGACTCGAACATCTTGTTCATCTTTTTAATGAAGTTCTTCTGTTTCTTTTCCACATTGCGGACCCCTTTCAGGTCCACCTTGGAGCCACCCCAGGTATAGCGCTTCGAACCGCTGGCAACGTCCAGGCGGGAATAGGGCTCATTGGAATATTTTTTAATGGCTTTTTTGGCCACGTCTTTACACACCATGTCTTCGCGCATCAGCACACTGAAATCCCACAGCGCAAACAGCTCTTTCCCCATCACATCACGCCCCTGCGTGCTCACGGTGTACTTGGGGTTATTGGCGAATTTCGCCAACTGAGGGGAACTCAAAGTGGCTTCAAGCTGGGGCTTGGTGTAGTACCCCAGATCAACGCCGAAGATGTCCAGTCCGGTGGCCAGATCCGGCAAGCCGGAAGGCGCCATGGAGGAATTGCCGCTGGTGCCGAACACCCGCTTGTTCACTTCACTTTCAAGCATGTCGGAGGCGTTTTCCATAGTGGCGGTCTGCTTCACAGTGGCTGAGGTTTGCTGCGCAGAGTCCACCGTTTCCTGGGCGGATGTGCTGGTTTCCGTGACCTTGCCCTGCATTTCATCCACTTTTTTATTAAGCTCCTCCAGCTGGTCAAAAAATCCTGCCTGCGCGGTAGCAGACAATCCCAACGACAACACGGCAGCAATGGTAAAACGGTTTTTCATCTGAAGCCCCCCAAAGGCGTTATGGTGACACCGCTGCGCCGATAACCCAGTCGATGTGCGGTCACAAAACAGAAATACAGTGGTTACATTGAATTCAACAAAGACAGCGGGCAACGCTGCTGCAACCGCCCCTGACTGCACCCCACACGGTGCAGAACCCCACAGAGGACAGTGGCGACAAACCCGATGCTTCAGGTCGGAAACACACTCTCAAACCTGAAAGTCATAGTGCGACAGCCAACCACCCCCGTCAAGACCATTGTCCATCTGCGGGCGCAGGGCCCCAGCCAGGGCTGTTGCGCCCCTGCCGAATGCCATTAACTGACTGAATATTGGGAATTTTTGATCTGGTCCGAGGAAACCGGGAAAAGCACTGCGCTTCTGCTACTGTTATAATCAACACTGTTTTCCACTGCAGGCCGCAGCGCTTGCCGGCATTATCCGTATAAAATCCAAGAGGTCGTAATGATTAAGCTGTTTCGGATCGTAAGCTGCGCGGAGGGTTTGTCCTACCTGATTATCCTCAGCGTCACCCTGGGCTTCATCAGCCGGGATTATGTATTTGTTCTGGGCATGACCCACGGTGTGTTGTTTATGGTGTATCTGGTGTTATCCCTGCTGGTGAGCAATCAGCGAGGCTGGTCCGTCATCAAATGGCTGGGGTTGTTCGTGGCCGCCGTGGTGCCCTTTGCGTTTATTCCGGTTGAATGGTGGATGCGCAAGGAAGCGACCAATGCCCAACCGCCTGCCCTGCAAACCAATCCTTCGTAATCAGCAAGGGCCGAATTCAGTTCAATCCTGCGACGAACCGGACTCGGCCTTCTCCACCGCATCCTCAATCACCGCCCGCGCTTCATCGCAATGATCTGCTGCTGCCGTGGCGCGATCCATGATTCCGGTATAGAGGAACGACATGCCCCCGGTGAGAACGGCGGCGCCCCCGCTGAGCAGAACGCCTTTTCGATTCAATCCGACGCTGGGCCGCCCCAAGGTGCCACCCAGTTTCACAAACGGCGTCACGAACATATCGGCGCTCACCCCCACGCCGGTGCGGGGCTTGGTATTGAATTCGATGTTGAGGGCTTCACTGTTGAGATCGATGCTGCCGCCACCCACCACCATCAATTGATCGCTTTGCAACAGAAAACCTTTGATCTCGCCAAACCCGGAGGTAAATCGCAGCGCAAACATGCTGCACTCCCAATGGGTAAATTTCTGCTTGTGCATGAACGGATTCAACGCCGTGATCAACTGCGACAGAATGTCGCCGGAGAAGCGGCGGACCAGATCATTGTTCACCTTGCCGGCTCCCTGATTCAGGGCAATACCGCCGTCCAGCTTGCCCGCCAGAGCGCGGATGGTGTTGCCGGAGCTCTGTACCAGAATGTTGAGGTTGGTAATGGGCACCTCCTCTTTCGGAACGCCGGGACCGGTCAGCATCCCCAAACGAATATCACGAACCTTGCTGTCCACAGCAATTTTGGCCTCACTGCCGCTGGCATCAAGCTCGACCGTGCTGGTGAAGCTCCCCCCTAAATAGCCGGAGAACTGATTGGTGAGACTCACTTTCCCGTGGCGGGCGTCTGCATTCAGTTTGAATTGCTCGAGTTCCGTATTACGTAGCATCAGCCGCTCGACATCCGCATCCAGTTTCAGGTTTAACGACCGCAACAGATCCATGGGCAGCGGCGTATCGTCGAACACAAAAGGCGAGATGGAAGCAGGCTTGGTTGCGGATTCTGATTCAGGTTCATCGTTCAACGGCATAAAGGGAGTCAGGTCCAACACCTTTGACCTGGCCTGAGCGTCAAACCGCAGCGGTTCCCCCAGGTTAATCTGCACCGAGCCCCGCACATCACTGTTCCCCAGCGTTGCCTGGTAAAGGCCCACCGAAATCCGGTCTTCGCCCAGCGTGATGTGGCCTTTCAATGCCACCGCCTGATCCGGCAGCCCCTCTACCTGCAACAAGCTGCCCAGCTTGGCCAGCGAGTTCACCGCCAGATCAACATCGAAACCCTGTGCCGGAAAATCAATCCGCGCCTTCAGTGCTACCGGTTCAGCGGGGTTCTGTGCTTCTGGCTCGGCCTCAATCCGGGCTTGAACGCTGTGCTGTGCTACCTCAGCGGTCACCTGCAGGGGCAGATCCCCATACCGCAGTTTGCCTTGCAGCCGGGTCGTTTGCTCCCCCGTCGCCGCAATGGATTCCAACACCATCACCTGATCCTGGCTTTGCGGTTGCCGATAGGTAATCCGCACGCCCTGAATGTCCGCGGCATGCACCACCACGGGTATACTCATCCCGCCAGTCTCTTGGTTTAATGGGGGCTCCGGATCGCTTTGCATAACCCCGTCGCTTTGCATAACCCCGTCGCTTTGCATAACCCCGTCGCTTTGCATAAAGGGGAACGACCAATTCATCTGCTGCTGGGGCCCGGTTTCCAGTAACAGCGTAGCCTGCTGCAGTTCGATGCGATTGATCACGATGGGATGCGCACGCCAGGCCAACAGCCCCATGCGCACATAGGCTCTGTCCGCCTGCAGCATAACGGGTTCAGACCCCCACTCCGCATTAGCAAGGCTGACGTTGGTAAGTTCCAGGGTCGGCACGGGGAGCAGATGTACCGACAATGCGCCATCGATTCGAAACTCGCGGCCGGTTAAATCACTGATCGTGGATTCAACCTTCGGCTTCAGAAAACCAAAATCCACGAACCAGAGCACCAACACCAACAGGACACACACCGACAGCAGGGTTGCAGCGGTGATTTTGAACATTCTGACTGCCAGCATTAGGCTACATCACCACATCAAGTCGTCCGGAATCTGGTAATCGGCGTAGGGATCATCCTCGGCCGGCTGGTCAGCAGGGGCCTGGTTCAACACCACCACACACCCCTCATCCCGCTGGGCAATCTTTGCCGCGACTTTGAGCGGCACCAATTCGTACTGTTCGTTCAGGGTTACAATCGCCAGTTGCCCTGCCACCAGACGCCGTTGCTGCTCATCGGTCACATAGATTTTCTTGATCTTCTTGTTATGGGCAAACTGGTAGGGCTGCTCCGCGCCTTCCCGCTTCAGGCGGGAGGTTTCCACCAATTGCCGGATCTGGGCCTGGATCGCCTTGCGCTCCGCCTCCTCCTGATTCTGCTGGTTGATCAGCCGATCCTTTTCCTGCTTCTCTGCCCGTGCCTTGGCAGCCAGGAGCTTGGCTTCATCCTGCTGCACCTGCCCCTTGGGGACCTGCCGCTGCTGTTTGTGTTTTTCCTTTTTGACCTTCTGATTTTTGGCTTTGTCGATGATGCCGGCTTTCAGCAACTGATCCTGTAGCGATGCCATGATGTGTGCTTCCTGAGTGAAAAATCAAACGGTGGAATTCTAACCCAGGAGTCCCGCTGGGCAAAAACAATCGCACCAGCCGGCAACCCTGCGCCCATAAGCGCTTGAATTAACGGAGCAATTCAACCTGACCCCGTGGCGGCAAAAGGCTGCCATCCCACCGTAAACTCACCCTTTGGGGTGAGTCTTCCCTATCGTCAGACCGGTAAACTGATAGAATCCCGATCCGGAGCCCCCCTTGAATCCACAGGAGACCGACGCAACATGGATGACCGCAGAACCCCTCCCCGCAAGTCCAACACCATCAAAACAGGACTGATCAGCCGCACCTTCACCACCGCCAAAATGTCCGCCCGCCTGGGCATGGGGGCCACCAAAAAGCTGTTGAACGTGAGTGCCGACAATCCTGAAAAGGCCATCGAAGTGGCCGCCAAACTGGTGAACGAGTTTGATGGTATGAAGGGGCTGATGATGAAGTTCGGCCAGATGGCCAGTTACCTGGGCACGCATCTGCCGGCGGAAGCGCGGGACATTCTGGCCACACTGCAGGCCAGCAGTACCGCCATGGCCTTCGAAGACGTACGCGAACTGATTGAAGCCGAACTGCACGCCCCCATCGAGTCCTGCTTTGATCAGTTCGAGGAAACCGCCTTCGCCGCAGCCTCCATTGGCCAGGTGCACAAGGCGGTGGTAAACGGCAAACCGGTGGCGGTAAAAGTGCAGTATCCGGAGATCGAGAAACTGCTGTCCATGGACCTGAAGCTGGTGGGTAACCTGTTCACGGTGTTCATGGCGGGGACCTCGCTGCCCGGGCGCGCCATGGCCCAGGAGCTAAAGGCCCGCCTGTTGGAAGAATGCGACTACGATCTGGAAGCCCGCAACCAGATGAAGATCCGGGCCCTGAGTGAAAACACGCCTGGCGAGCACGTCCCTGCCGTCATCGCCCGCCTTTCCAGCCGCCGTGTACTCACCACGGAATTCTGCAGTGGCATGAACTTTCAGGATTTTTGTAGCAGCGCATCACCGGAGCAGAAAAACCAGGCCGGCCTAACCATATTCACCCACACCATGAATGCCATCTTCCGCCATTGTTATTTCAATGGTGATCCGCACCCCGGCAACTATCTGTTTCAGCCGGACGGCCGGGTCACCTTCCTGGATTTCGGCTGTATCAAAAAGTTCGAACCGGCCTACATCAACAACTGGAAAGCCATGGCGAAATCCATTCTGGAGCAACGCAAATCAGACAACCTGAAGGCCACCGACGCCATGGGGCTGATCGGGCGAATGAAGGCGTTTGATCATGACCATCACTGGGAAATGATGAACCACGTCTACACCCCGTTCACCACCGAGACGCCTTTCACCTTCACCCATGAGTTCAATTCAAAAACCACGCGTCTGATGATCTGGGAAAACAAAAACAAATTCAGCGGCGCCATGCCCGCCGACTTTCTGTTTATCAATCGCCTGCAGTGGGGCCTGGCGGCCATTCTGGCGGACATGGGCGCTACCGCGGTGTTCGCAACCCCGTTTCGGGCGGCCGTATATGCCGATGCAGTACCCCTGTTTGAGCCCAATTGAGGAATGGGCTCACCCCCACACGGATGAAGCGGCGACGACGCCTGTGTGACACTTGCATGACACGCATCCGCCAATCATCGCCGCCTGGTCAGTCCACTTAAACAACCCCGTTTTAACAAAAGCGTCACCGGAATTATTTATGGTTCCGTAGCGCTATTTCACATGCTGAAGATTTCGGGACAACCGGGGGATCATAAAATGGACTTCAAGCCTTTCACCACCGCCGTGGTGTTCTCGACTATTGCTTTGGTATCCACTCCCGCCTTTGCCGCCGCACTGCAGAACGGTGCCGCGCCCACCGGTACGCTGTCCTCCCCATTGGACGTGGACAGTTGGACCTTCTCCGCCAACGCCGGGCAAAGCATTCATCTGCAGGTTGCCGAACTCAGTGGCACTGACCTGCAGCCGCTGTTGCGCTTGTACGACCCCGGCCACGTGGAGGTGACGTCGAACTGGGGCCAGGATTCCACCGACCTCAAATATGTGGCCAGCCAAACCGGAACCTATACCGTAGAGGTGCTGGACGCCACCTCCACCCCGGATGGCACCGGCACCTATCAAATGTTCCTTGCCCTTTCCAGCGGCAGCTTCCAGATCCCCGCCGGTGATGAAGGTGGCAGCCTGATCAGCGGCAACAAGCACAGCGGAACCATTTCACTGGCAGATCTGGATATCTGGACATTTTCCGTGGACGCCATGGAAACCGTGTTTCTGCAAATCGGCGAAACCGCCACAAGCTCCAGTGGCTTTCAGCCGGAGATCACCGTGTACGACCCCTTCGGCAGGGAAGTGGGCAGTAATTGGGGCAATACCTCCGCCGACCTGACGTTCCAAAGCCCTCTGGCCGGCCAATACACGGTGGTGGTGAAAGAGTCCACGGCGGATGTGGTCGACAGCGGCTCCTATGATTTGTACTTTACCAGCGCCGGGCAATCGTACATTACGCCCCCCGGTGATCACGGTGGTCCCCTGACCAATGGAGGTGTGCATTCCGGCTACATTGATCTGGCAGACATCGACGCCTGGAGTTTCAGCGCAGAAGCCAATGATACGGTCCTAATTCAGGTGGCGGACATCAACGGCAATGCCGGTTTTCAACCCCAGGTTTTCCTGTTTGATGCCTTTGGCAACGAAGTGCAAACCAACTGGGGCAACAGCGCCGCGGACCTGAAGGTGCAGTTAACCAAAGGCGGCCAATACACGGTGATCGTCAAAGAATCCACTGCCGACGTACCGGACACTGGTGCCTATCAACTGTATTTCACCAACACCAGTGAAAACCTGGTGGTCCCGGCGGGAGACCAGGGTGGTGTGGTCACCAATGGCGGCGTCTACGATGGGGAGATCGAGCTGGCCGATATAGATGCCTGGACCTTCACAGGGGAAAAGGGCAACACCGTGGTCATTCAGGTGGGGGAAGTGGCGGATCACACCAGCGGATTCCAGCCGGAAGTCAGCCTTTACGATCCCCTGGGTAACCAGCTGGATCTCAACTGGGGCAACACAGCCGCTGACCTGACCGTGGCACTCCCCATGGCGGGCGAGTACACCATTGTGGTGAAAGAATCCTCCGTCGACGTGCCCGATTCCGGCACCTATAGACTCTACTTCAACAGCGTTACCGAGGCGTCACTGATGGTACCCACCGGCGACGAAGGTGGCGTGCTTGACAACGGCAGTGTTCATGAAGGGGACATTGATCTGGGCGACGTGGACGCCTGGACCTTCATCGGCGAAGTCTACCAAACGGTACACCTGCAGATCGCCGAAGTCACCGATGACACCAGCGGTTTCCAACCGGAGATCCGCCTGTACGACCCCATGGGCAACCTGGTCACCAGCAACTGGGGTAACGTCTCCGCGGACATCAGCACCACCCTGGAGCGCAATGGCCAGTACACGGTGATCGTCCGTGAATCCAGTGCCGATGTACCAGACACCGGCAGCTATAAACTCTACTTCCAGCAACTCGCCGAAAGTTTCACTGTTGCCGGCAATGATGACGGGGGCACCCTCTTCAGCGGTACGCCCCAGGCGGGCACCATTGAGCGGGCCGATCTCGACGCCTGGACTTTCTATGTGGACGCAGAAGACCAGATCGACCTGACCCTGACGGAGCTGACCGATAACGGCGGCTTCTACCCGCAAATCACCCTCTATGATCCCCTGGGCCGACCGCTGGTCTCCGGCCAGGGCACTACGGGCGGCAGCATCAGCACACCGGCGATTCTGTCCGGCCTGTACACCGCCGTGGTGGCGGACGGTACTGGTGACGTCCCCAACAGCGGCACTTACGAGCTGGCCTATACCCGCACCAATGTGGCCTCTCCGGTACCCGCCGGTGCCAGCATCGCCACCATCGACAACGGTGAGTTGATCTCCGGTACCTTCAACGGCTCCACCGACATCGACAAATACCAACTCAACGTGGTGGCCGGCGAAACGGTTTACCTGCGCTTGGGGGACACCAGCAACAGTTACCTCAACCCGCGGTTGCGCGTGTTCAGCAGCAGCGGTGCCATTCTGTGGTCTTCGGTAAGCAGCACCTGGACCGAGGCAGAATTCAAAGCCCCCGCCAATGATACCCTGACGGTCGCGGTCTCCAACGACTACACCACCACCGCCAGCTATGACTACCGGCTCACGGCAGCACTGGCTTCACAACCCATCAACACGGTAGCGGGTGACATCGGCGGAGTGATCAGCAGCGGTCAACTGATCAGTGGCACCCTGGCCGGGGGGGACGCCGATGTGTTCAACCTGACGGTCAGTGCCGGTGAGGCGGTCTATGTGCGCCTGGGTGACACCAGCAATTCTTATGTCAGCCCAAAATTGAGGGTCTATCGCAGCAATGGGGACATCCTGTGGTCCTCCTCAGCGTCGCAATGGACTGACGCCCTGTTCCACGCCCCCGCCTCCGAAACCCTCACCATCGTGGTCTCCAACCATTACGCCATATCCAGTATTTATGACTACAAACTCAGTGCGGTGGTGGCGTCCCAAAGCGTCACCTCCAGCAGCGGGGATGAAGGTGGCCTGATCCACTCCGGTGAATTGATCAGTGGGTCCTTCGAAGGCGGCGATGCGGACGTGTTCAACCTGGCCGTCAGCGCCGGAGAAGCCGTCTACATTCGGGTGGGTGATACCAACAACTCATACGTCAGTCCCCAGCTTATGGTGTTGGGCGCCAATGGCAACCTGCTGTGGGCATCGAGCGCCTCCCACTGGACCGAAGCACTGTTTGAAGCGCCCCATACGGAAACCCTCACCATCGTGACGGCCAACGGTTACGCCATCTCATCGCCTTACGCCTACGAACTCACCGCAGTGGTGGCTTCACAAACTATTACCACCAGTGCGGGTGACGAGAGCGGCACCATCGTCAGCGGCGAAGAGGTTGCCGGGTTGTTTGCAGGTGGCGACGCAGATGTATTCAACCTGGCGGTGCAGGCCGGTGAGAGCGTATACGTGCGTGTGGGTGACACCAACAACAGCTATGCCAACCCGAGCCTGAGGATCTTCAGCAGCAGCGGACAACTGCTTTGGACCTCAAACCAGTCCCATTGGACAGAAGCGCTGCTGAAAGCACCTGCCACCGAAACCCTCACCATCGTGGCCTCAAACGGTTACGCTAACTCATCAGATGAGAGCTATCGTCTCACCGCCATGGCAGCCTCCCAGACCATCACCACCCTGGTGGGCGATGAGGGTGGCGACATCGACAGTGGGGCGCTGGTGAGTGGATATCTGTCCGGTGGCGATACTGACCTGTTCAGCCTGTCGGTGGTGGCCGGGGAACCGGTGTACCTGCGCTTCGGTGACACCAACAATTCCTACTTCAGTCCACAGCTGCGCATTTTCAGCAGCAGCGGCGCGGTGCTCTGGTCTTCCGCTAACAGCCATTGGACTGAAGCGCTGTTCCAGGCGCCGGCTACTGAGAACATCCGCGTACTGGTTTCCAACGGATATCCGATTTCCTCTGAATACGAATATGAACTTACTGGCGTCGTCGCATCGCAGGCCGTGACCACGCTCGCCGGGGACGAAGGCGGCACCCTCACCAACGGCATGACCCTCTCGGGAAGTTTCGCCGGTGGTGATGCCGACGTCTACAAAGTCATCGTGCAGAACGGCGTACCGGTGCAGATCCATCTAGATGACGGCGGCACCAGCTATACCACTCCGACCCTGTATATTATCAACAGCAACCGGGAACTGGTGGCCTATGGCAGCACCAACTCCTCCACCATTCTGGACTGGGTGCCTACCCACAACGAAGTCGTGACGATCATCGTCGCCAACGCCTACCCATCCTCTGCAAACTACGGCTACAACCTCACCGGCACCGGCATCAGCCCCTTCACTCCACCGCTTTCCAGCGGGCCCGGTGAAGACGTGCCACTGCCCCTGTGGGCGCTACTGATGCTGGGCGGTGTGGTCACCTGGCTGTCGAAGCGATATGGTTCACACAATGCGTAAACCACTCACCAAAGCCTGGCACCAACCGCCGTTTCCGGTGCTGTTCCTGCTGCTGGCGGTGGGGTTGATGGCAGGCTACTACGCCCTGCCCCAAACCCTGATCGATCAGGTGATCGTGCGCTATTTTGCGGTGGTGCCCGGCGCCCACATTCTGGACTGGCTAACGCCCTCTTACACGGTGACCAGTGAGAACACCCGCATTCTGTCACCCTTGGCCAACCTGAACGTACTGAAGGGTTGTGAAGGCACCGAGGTGCTGCTGATCCTGTACGCCGCGATGATCGCCATGCGCCGCCCCTGGCGTGCCACCCTGATCGGATTGCTGGTGGGCAGCGCCGTGGTGTTTGTGCTGAACCAGTTCCGCATTGTCGCCCTGTATTTTGTGGTGGCCTGGCAGCGTGACTGGTTTGAAGCCGTACACGGGTTTGCGGCCCCCATTCTGATTGTGGCGTTGTGCGGCATCGGATTCATGGGCTGGTTGCGGCTTACCGCGCCGACAACCGCGCCCGCACCCACGCCAGCGGAGGCGTAACATGCCCTGGCGCACGACCTTGCTTGGGCTGGGCTGGCTGTTGTCCGCTACCCTGTTGGGGGTTGTGCTGTTTCATTGGCGCACGGAGCTGGTGAGCCTGCTGACGCCCCTGCTGCACGGGGTGGCGGCCCTGGTGGAAACCCGCATGGACGTGGCGGGCATGAATGTGTTGCAACGGGGCAGCGAACAACTGCTGGAGCTGCGCCTGGTGAGCCAACAACCCATTCAACTGTATGGGCGGGAATTTCCGGGGATGGATGTCAGCGCCACCACACTGGTCACCCACGCCATGTTGCATTTTTTTATTTTCGGAATGGCGTTGATCAGCGGCCTGATGCTGGCGCTCCCCGACTGGAAACGCGGACTGGGCCTGCTGGGGCTGTTGGCCGGTGGGTTGCTATTGTCGTTAGTCCTGGATCTGCCCTTCACCTTGCTGGGCAGCATTGAAGGGTTGCTGCTGCAACACCTGGCTCCGGATCAATTGAACCACCACCCACTGGTGTTCTGGGAGCGTTTTATGACCCAGGGTGGACGAATGGTAACGGCATTGGCGCTAAGCCTGTTGTGCTTGAATCTGGCGGGTGTGCGTTGGCCCTGGCTGTCTCGGCCAACTGCATAAAGTATTGCCTCGGGGTTTCCAACCAGGGGCTGTCATCCTCCGGCAGCCAGGGTAAGCCGCAGAACGCCAGCGCCTCCGATGGGCGGCAAACGCCTTCCAGGCAACGGTGCAGACGCCAGGTATCCAGATCCACATGCTCGGGGTTAAAACCGATTTTATTGTTGGACTGAACAATGCACTCGCTGCCCAGCATTTTCCGCAACCGATGTACGCTGGTATAAAACTTGTTGAGGGCCGCATCCCCATCGTCTGCTTCCCACAGGGCATCACAGATTTTGTTGACCGGCACCTGAACCCCGCCCAGCGCCACCATCAACTTGATCATGGACAGCAAACGATGGGGCGGCTTTTTCGGAAACACCCGTTCGGCTTCCCCCAGAAAGATCCGCAGGCCGCCAAAGCTTCGAATAAAAACAGAGGGGTGCGTATTGCGGCGCTGCTGAATCGCAGCCAGGCAGTCGTACAACCGCTCCAGATCCACCGGCTTGCTGAGAAAATAACTGATGCCCAGCTGCGCCAACCGGAACGCCTCCTCGGCGCTGGTCTCTGCACTCATCACAATCACGTCAGACTGGTTCGGCAGCAGGGCTTTGAGCTCCGCCACCGTGCCGCCAGGAAAGCGGCATTCCGCTACAACGCTGTCCGGCACTATGTCACACAAGTAAGCCTGTACCGCCGTCAGGGAGGAACAGGTTTCCACCCGGGGCGACAGCTCCCGCAGAAACGTCGTGAGATGTCGGCGCTGGCAGGATTCCTCCGCCACCACCAGAATGTCCTGCATCCTTACTCTGTTCCGGGCATCCATGCTGTTCCTTATCCTGACTTGCCAAACCAACCCATACAGTCCAATACAAAGCCAATCCGTCCTGGACCAGCCCATACTAACAGCGCCCAACATTCAATTAAGTAAATTTCAGAGGTTGTACCTGTGTAAAAGTGCCCGCAGAAACGTGCATCCCACCCGCGTTATAACAAAGCTATTTGTAAGGCGCCTGCCGCTATAGTTCCCCTGCGCCTGCGATCATTCTGATCCGGGTGAATTAGCTTCACTACCCACAACACCCATTCGAGTGTGAAAAGGAGTTCAACATGTTCCAATTACTGAAAACCACCGTTCTGGCATCTGCCTGCGCTCTGGCCGCCGCCTCCGCCCTGGCAGCGGATGCCAAAAACTACCCCGGTTCCATGGGGGTCAAGTACAGCGGCGCCACCCCCAGCTATTCCTCATCCGCCATCGTGAATCCATCCTCCAGTTCCTGGATGTACGTGGATCTGCCGGCCATCAACGATGAAGACAATGACATTCTGATTTCCTATGTGCGGGTGCTGGATCGTCATTACTCATCGGACGTGCGCTGCAGCATCAACCAGGCTTACTGGAATAATTCAGCCGACACCATGTACGGCTGGTGGGGCACCAACGTGTACAGCACCGGCTCCTCCAGCAACTCCCAAACCCTGTCCACCGGCCCGCTGGGTGGCACCGGCATGAACGTGCACACGTACTTCAGTTGCGCCGTGCCGCCCACGTATTCCGGCAATCAGTCGCGCATCATTTCCTATTACGTTTATGAAGGCTGATCAACCACCGGATTGAACCGTACCTTCGCGGTGACACAGGGCACCTTAAACATTGCGCTCCCTGTGTGACCGCGCCTTTTGGGAGAACAACATGACTCACTCTAAAATGGCACTGGGCGCAGGCCTGGTTTTGGTGGTGGCGGCAACGGCGGCCACCCTGATATGGACACGCCCGGCACCGGCGCCCGTGGATGCAGTGGTTAAAACCACAGACACCAGCGAGAACGTTTTTGCCGAACCCCGGCGCGACCAAGGTCAAAGCCAACAGAATGCAGAAACGCTGGAAAACCTGAAGGCGGACCTGCTGCAGCTGGAGGCGCAACTGGCCGCACTGCAGTATGCGCAGGAGCAACAGGCCCAGAACATCCACAGGCCGCGCCAGAACCGGTTGGCCCAGGCCAAGGAACGCCCCACGCCGGAGCAAGCGGACAGGCAGGTGGAACAACAGGTGCAACGACAGCAATCCCTCTATGAGGCGCAGCTGATGTCAGAGGCGGTGGATATGGAGTGGGCCGATGCCACCCTGGCCAAAGTGGAAACCGCCCTCATCAGCGATGAGTTCAAGGGCTTGGATTTTGTGGAAGGTAACTGCGGTGCAACCCTGTGTCGGGTAAAACTCAGCGCCAACCAGAATGTGCCCATGGAAGAAAGCCTGCAGAAACTGTCGGTGGATCGGCCCTGGAACGGGCCGACCTTTGTGTCCATGGACAGTATGGGGAACGTCAGCTTGTTCTTTGCCCGCGATGGGCACCAACTGCCGACAGAAGAACTGCTGTAAGGGGTTTAGAACGGCACCGTAAACCGCTTGACCACCTCAGACACCTCGGCTTTCAACTCATCGTTGAACTCGATGTCAAAGGCCGCGATGTCCTCCTGCAACTGGTCCATGGTGGTGGCACCAATGATGGTGGAGGTGACACCGTCCACCTGATCACACCAGGCGATGGCCAGTTGCGAGGGGGTGATGTCGTGTTTGCGGGCGATGGCCACATAGGCTTCGATGGCCGCGTTGGATGCTTCCGTCTCACGGAACAGGCCGTTACGCTGGGTTAAGGTCCAGCGGCTGCCTTCCGGCCGCGCACCGCCCAGGTACTTGCCGCTGAGCATGCCACCGGCCAGTGGCGACCAGGGCAGAAAGGCCACCTGCTCCATCACGCAATGCTCCACCAGATACGGCCAATCCTTACTGTGCAGCAGATTGAACTCGTTCTGGATTGACACCATGCGCGGCAGGTTGTGCTGCTCGCTCAGCTTCAGATACGTGGCGATGCCCCAGGGCGTGTCATCGGACAAACCACAATGGCGGATCTTGCCCGCTTTCACACAGACGTCCAGCCCTTCCAGAATGTCCAGCATGCCGGCGGTTTCGGCTTCAGCATTGAACGCGGTAACGGCGTAACGGTTGGGAAAATGCTTGCCGAAATGGGGACTGATGCGATTGGGCCAATGCAACTGGTACAAATCGATGTAGTCCGTTTGCAGGCGCTGCAGGGAGTGGTCCACCGCCTCGATCACGGCAGACCTGGACAGGGGCCGGCCTTCGCGCACCCAGCGCAGGCCCGGGGCAATCTTGCTGGCCAGCACAAACTCACTGCGGCGGCTCGGGTTGCGGGCCAGCCAGTTACCGATGATGGTTTCGGTCTTGCCATAGGATTCCGGCGTGGGGGGAATGGAGTACATCTCCGCCGTATCAATAAAATTGATCCCCTGATCCAGGGCATAGGCAATCTGTTCGTCGGCGTCCTGCTGGGTGTTCTGGGTGCCCCAGGTCATGGTGCCCAGGCAGGCCCGGGAGACTTCAAGGCCGCTGGTGCCCAATGGTGAATAGCGCATGGTGGGTTCCTTGTTACATTTTTAGCGTTGGGGTGGTAAGCCATGGGTTTGGTGAACAGTGTACTAAAGGAATAGAATGATGAAAGTCTGAATTGCCCGGATTGGCGGGCGCAGGGTAGACAGAAGACTTTACATGTATTCGGATTATGATCGCTAAACCCGCCCGCACACTTTTCAAATACAGCCTGCTGACTCTGCTGGTGTTTGTGGTCATCAGCTTTGCCCTGGTGGGCGCCCTGCGCTTTCTCAATCCCCCCACCACGGCCTTCATCATCGCCTGGCAATGGGAGAACGGGCGCCGGGCCCACCAGAACTGGCAACCACTGGAGCAGATCTCACCCCACCTGCAACTGGCCGTGATCACCTCCGAAGACCAGAAGTTTCCCCACCATTTCGGCTTTGATTTTGACTCCATCAAAAAAGCCCTGAGTGAAAGCAAGGGGCGACCACGGGGGGCCAGCACCATCACCCAACAGGTGGCCAAGAACCTGTTTTTGTGGAACGGGCGCAGCTATGTGCGCAAACTGCTGGAGGCCTGGCTCACCTTCGTCATCGAATGCCTGTGGCCCAAGCAGCGCATTCTGGAACACTACCTGAATATCGCCGAATTCGGCAACGGTGTGTACGGTGCCCAGGCAGCGGCCCAGACCTTCTATGGCCGCCCGGCCCGCCAGCTCACGCCCTGGCAAGCGGGCCTGCTGGCGGCAGTGCTGCCCAACCCCAAGGTGATGTCCGCCGCCCAGCCATCGGACTACGTGCAAACCCGTGCGCGGGCGATCATCACAGCGGGTCAGAAACTGGGGGGCACGGGCTATCTGCGGCAGCTGAACCCCTAAGCCCCGGTGCGCAAACCGGCCAGACCACATACAACTCACCGGTCAGACCTGCTAGACTCACCGGCCGGACCAGCGGGTCAGACCAATTAGTCAGACCCATTAGTCACAGTCTTCAAACATTTCAACCAGTTGAAGGAAACAGGATACTTCGCGTTTACCCAGCACGTAATTAACTTGTTGATCTGTAAATGAAATTAATATTTTAGTACAATGCGCGGTCTACAAATTTGGGTGAACTACAGATAAGAGTCAAACAACCACAGTTTTGTATACCTTGGCTCAGGAAAATACAGGTGTAACCGAGATGTCAGAAAACAAATCAAAAATCATATATACGCTAACCGACGAAGCGCCCGCTCTGGCGACCTACTCTCTGCTTCCCATCGTCAACCATTTTGCCAGCCTGGCGGATATCGAAGTGGAGACCAGTGACCTATCACTGGCGGGGCGTATTCTGGCGAATTTCCCTGAGCGCCTGACCGAAGAGCAAAAGGTCACAGACACTCTCAAGGAACTGGGTGACCTGACCCTGGAACCCACGGCCAACATCATCAAATTGCCGAACATCAGTGCCTCCATCCCCCAGCTGGCCGCCGCCATCACCGAATTGCAGGAAAAGGGTTACGACGTTCCCAACTACCCCAGCGATCCACAAACCCCCGAAGAAGTTGAAATCAAGGCAAGCTACGCCAAGGTGCTGGGCAGTGCCGTAAACCCCGTGCTGCGGGAAGGCAACTCCGATCGACGGGCACCGCCGGCGGTAAAAAACTACGCGCGCAAAAATCCCCACTGGATGGGCAAATGGAGCCAGGCCTCGCGCACCCACGTGGCCCACATGCGCTCCGGTGATTTCTATCACAGCGACATCTCCACCACCCTGGAAAAAGGCGATACCGTGCGCATCGAACTGGTGGACGCAGCGGGCAAAGTCACCGTACTGAAAGAAGTCGAAGTTCAGGATAAGGAAATCATCAGCGCCCAGTACATGAGCGCCAAAGCCCTGCGCACATTCCTGGACGAGGAAATGGAAGGTGCCCGCAATGCCGGCCTGCTGTTCTCCTTGCACCTGAAAGCCACCATGATGAAAGTGTCCGACCCCATCATCTTTGGCCATGCGGTGCGGGTGTACTTCAAGGATGCCTTCAAAAAACACGCCGACACCCTGGAAGAACTGGGTGTTGAACCCAACGAAGGTTTGGGCAGCGTGCTGCGGGCCATCGACAAACTGCCCTACTCCAAGCGTTCTGACATCGAATACGACTTCCGCAAGTGCTACGAAAAGCGCCCCATGATGGCCATGGTGGATTCCGATAAAGGCATTACCAACCTGCACGTGCCCAGCGACATCATCGTGGATGCCTCCATGCCCGCCATGATCCGCAACGGTGGCAAAATGTGGAGCGCCGACGGCAAACTGCAGGACACCAAAGCCATCATCCCCGACACCTGCTACGCCACCATCTATCAGGAAGTCATCAACTTCTGCAAACACCACGACAAGTTCGATCCCAGCACCATGGGCACCGTGCCCAACGTGGGCCTGATGGCGCAAAAGGCCGAGGAATACGGCTCCCACGATAAAACCTTTGAACTGCCCTGCAACGGCACCATGCGGGTGGTCAGCTCCGCCGGCAAGGTGCTGCTGCAACACGAAAACCTGGAAACCGGCGACGTATGGCGCATGTTCCAGGCCAAAGACGGCCCGATCCAGGATTGGGTAAAACTGGCCGTCACCCGTGCCCGCGCCACCAAAAAACCCGCCGTGTTCTGGCTGGATGAATACCGCGGCCACGACCGCGAGATGATCAAAAAAGTCGAGCACTACCTGCAGTACCATGACACCGAAGGCTTGAAGATCCGCATCCTCAACCCCGACATGGCCATGCGCTACACCCTGGAACGCCTGCTGCGCGGCAAAGACACCATCTCGGTTACCGGCAACGTGCTGCGGGATTACCTGACCGACCTGTTCCCCATTCTGGAATTGGGCACCAGCGCCAAAATGCTCTCCATCGTGCCGCTGATGAACGGTGGCGGCCTGTTCGAAACCGGTGCCGGCGGCTCTGCACCCAAGCATGTGCAGCAGTTCGTAGAAGAAAACCACCTGCGCTGGGATTCCCTGGGTGAATTCCTGGCCCTGGCGGTATCCATCGAAGACGTTGCCATCAAATCCAACAACCCGAAAGCGCAGATACTGGCGAAGACGCTGGATGAAGCCATCGAGAAATTGCTGGAAAACGACAAATCCCCCTCACGCACCGTCAACGAATTGGATAACCGCGGCAGCCACTACTATCTGGCCAAGTACTGGGCAGAAGCCCTGGCCGCCCAATCCCATAACGCCGAGCTGAAAAACTACTTCAGCAACCTGGCGAAAGCGTTGGCAGAAAACGAAGAGACCATCGTGGCGGAGCTGAACAACTGCCAGGGGCAATCCGTGGATATGGGAGGTTACTATATGCCGGATTCCGACAAGGTGGAAAAACTGATGCGCCCCAGTGGCACGTTGAATGCGTTGATTAATAAGTAATACCTGGAACCGCGTTAGCCACCAGCCCGGTTGGGCTGGTGGTGCTTCGCCGAAGGCGATGGGCGCCATGAGTTACGCCATATTGGTGGAACAGGCACCCAGCTCAAATAACACCTGACAACTTCATTTGCTCTATTTCATCATCGCTGTAACCCAGCTGACTCAGAACAACCTGGTTGTGCTCGCCCAATTCCGGCCCCAACCATTCCGTGCTGCCGGGCGTTGCCGACAGCTTCGGCATTATCCCCGGTACTTTAAACGCTTTTCCATCCGGCAGACGCGCAGATTGAATCATATCGCGGGCCAGGAACTGTGGGTCTTTGAACATGTCTGCAACGGAATAGATGCGACTGGCGGGCACTTCCGCTTTATTCAAGATCGCCAGCACCGTTTCCAGAGAATGCCCGGCCACCCATTCATCAATCACCCCATACACTTCATCACGGCGTTGATCACGCCCGGCGTTATCCACCAAAGCGGGATCAGCAGCCAGATCACCCCGATCAATGGCCTGCATGAAGCGCTTGAAAATAGCATCACCGTTGGCACCAATCTGCACATGCTTGCCGTCTGCAGTGGTGTGAATGGAAGAAGGCGTGATGCCGGGCATAATATTGCCGGTGCGCTCACGAATAAAGCCAAAGACATCGAACTCCGGCACCATGCTCTCCATCATGGCAAACACCGCTTCATACAGGGCGACGTCCACCACCTGCCCTTTACCACCCTGCATTTCCCGATGTCGCAGCGCCATCAGGCCGCCAATCACACCCCACAACGCCGCAATGGAATCGCCGATGGAGATACCCGTGCGCACCGGCGGCCTATCGTCAAAGCCGGTAATATATCGCAGCCCACCCATGGATTCCCCCACCGCACCGAACCCGGGCTGGTCTTTATAGGGCCCGGTCTGGCCAAAGCCTGACAAGCGCACCATCACCAGGCGCGGGTTAATCTCGGACAGAACATCCCAACCCAGGCCCAACTTTTCCAACACTCCAGGTCGGAAATTCTCAATCACCACATCGGCATCCGCCACCAAGCGCTTTAGTATCTCTTTGCCGGCGTCGGATTTCAGGTTCAAGGTCAGGGATTGCTTATTGCGTGACTGCACATACCACCACAGCGACGTGCCTTCGTACAACTTGCGCCATTTTCGCAACGGATCACCGCCATCCGGCGACTCCACCTTGATCACCTCAGCACCGAATTCCGCCATGATCCGGCTGGCGAACGGCCCGGCGATCAACGTGCCCAACTCGATCACCTTGACCCCGGTTAAGGGCTTTTGCGCTGACATATGAAGATTCCTTTTGATGGTTCTTTTATGATTTATTTACGAATATGAAGTTTACAAGAATCAGTCTATTTGACCGGATGGGCCAGAGTAGCAGTTGTCACTCTACATCGTCGACCTACAAACGACTGATCCTGCCCGGAAGTGGCGGGAATCCTGTCCGTAAGTGCGCCGCAGCGAAGATAGTAGCTTAACTTGTCAAAACGTTAACACTCAGTACAACTGTATGTCCTGAAAATGCAAAATCCCAATTTCCCCCATCAAGGTGCATCTGCAGGATCGACGCGGGTCAGTTTGTGTTCTGCGATTACGAGGCGCGTTGGAGGGGTATTACGGCAAGTATTTCCTGGCATTCTATGTGGCTTCCTGTTAATCAGTTGGGGGGCCCGATGAGGAAGTTGGTAATCCGGAAACCCACGCTCTCAAAACGCTTTGAACTTCATCAACAGGCAGAAATTCTTGTTCCAATCGTCCCCGATCCTGCTTCAACAGATAACGATAAAAAGAGGCTTCTGAATCCGTCAATCCCTTAGGGGGCTCAGAACCTGCAGTCGAGGCCTCCGACACAGCAGATCCATCCCTATGTCTTTCGAAAAGTGCCCGATTCATGAGCAAAGGAACTAGACCCGGGGCAAACTGCCTCGCACGTGCAAGCATTAACAACCCCCAGGTATCCATATCTCCCCAATAACCTATGGACTTTCCTTCGAAAGTCCTGGAACCAAGCCAATTCAGATCCAAACCCGCCCCTATTACCGCAATAGTATCCGGAAGCTCAGGTAAGTGATGGAAGCATTGTTCATTCTCCACAATCAGAATATTTTTTGCTGGTAACGGTGATTCAGACAAAGCCGACGTGGTAACGCGCAGGCGCCGAAAAGGCAATAAGTTGCGTTCCAGGGGGACAACGAGAACCCAATGATCATTTTCTTCGTAAGCATCCAAAAAGCTCAAAAGGCCCTGTTCGCTAGCTTCACCCTGATAGCGCTCATCCAAAAGCTTAGTGAGCAACAATCCATGGCGCTCAAAAAACTTGGTATCGACACCATGGCCAGCCATAAGACGCAACGGTCTTCCTTGTGCCACGCCCGGACAAAACGCATCCGCCAACTCTGCCGTAACCACAATTTCATCCAGATCTTTGTTGCGCCATAAGCTTCGCTCACGTATGAGTAACTCACGATATATTTCATTGACATTTTCAACAATAAATTCAAGGGAATAAAACTCATCCTCTATAGCACTGTCCCCGCATGCTCGTGCCCATTCTGATGGACTTGGTATGCACCATTTCATTGGAACATCAATAGGTGTATCACCGGCCCTATATTTGACAGGCTGCCAAACGACCTCGCCGATACTGACATTTTTCCAGCATTGGATATGTTTCTGAACTTCCGCAGGTTGATGTACAAATTGCGCCGGGGTTGGCTTTCCAATTAAAGGCTCAAGTGGCCAAGCATCTTTAGAAAGAAGGCGTTCCACACGCACATCAGAACGATGCCATTGTTTAACCAATTTGGCCGCCAGATCAGATGGGGATTTCATCCGAGTTCCTTAAACGCTGCTGATTCAATTCGTCCAGCGCCTGCCAGCTAAGCGGAGTCAACGTAGAATTCATTGCCTTCCGATGAACAACTATCGCGGAGCGCGTGTGCTTTCTGAGCAAGCGCATTTCTTTATTAGGGGTTATAAACAGCGCATGCAGACCGAATTCCTTCAAGGCAGCAATAATGCGTCCCGCCACCGCATGAGAGCTTCGAGAGAAGGCTTCATCAAGGACGATGGTTCCGAACAATGGCCGACTGCTTCCATCCGGACATAGCGCGTAACTCAAAGATGCCGTCAACACATACGATGCAATGATTTCCTTTTCTCCACCACTGCGGCTTTGCGAACCACTGAACTGATTAATCACCTTACCTGTAGCCCGATCTATTACAGAAACCTTGAATTCGATCCGAAAACGAGGATCTAACAACGCCTTGGACGCTGCAATGCGATTCCTTTCACATGCATCCCGAAGCAAAGCGACGATTTCCTGTAACACTTTATATTGGCTCTCTCCTTCATCTTCCACAAAACGCGCAGAGGCCAATTTAGTTCTTGTCTTATTGAAACTACGAAGACTCTCATGAATCACTTTGTTAGAGACCAATTGCATATACTGATTGGCTTGAAAGTCCACACGACGTAGGGTGCTGTTAAGATCTTCAAGCTTTTCTTCGATGCGATCTACTTCGCTATCAATAGTGGTTAACAATTGCGTGACACCTTCGTCAGAAGAGCGATTCAGGTACTCTTGGAAACGCTGGCGTTTTTCTGGCAATGCCTCCTCAATCAATATAGTCAGGCGTTCTAGATATTTAGGCACATCCTCTAGCTCGCGCCCGACCTCAGACAGCGCGCCGCGATCTTCCTTCTTCGCATCCGACATATATCTGACTAAATCCTTTTCTATTTGAGCTCGCTTTCTTTGCAATATATCCAGTTGCGAGTTCAGCTTATCGAAGGTACTTTTTTCAATATCGGAAATATCATTAATTTGATCAGGCTGGACTACCGGGAAATAGCTGCGAGCCAAATCCCGCTGATTGTCATTCATCCCGACTTCCGCCTTAGTGAAGGCCCTAGTCTTTTGAAGCTTGGCCTGCTGCAAATCCTTTTTTGCACCTTCGCTTTGCGTAAGACACAGATCTCGCTCGCCCTTGCAACCTTTCAGCACTTGCTCAGCCTGCTCAAGCTTCATTTTAGCTGCTGCAACATCGGAGTCTGGGGAGCTTAACGCAGATAACCTATCTTTCTGGGTATCCAATTCCAGTTGCGCATTATCAATATTGATTTGATCAAACTCCAATCCTTGTAGTTGTTCCAGTAACATTTTTCTTTGGGAAATCAACGAAGCTTGGCTTTTGGCTTTCTCAAGGAGCGACTCCATTTCTTTTAGGGCAGTTTCTGCTTCATAAACCTCTTGTTTTAGCATTGCTAATCGGTCTTTATTATCAAACCCGGTTGACCAGTCTTGATCCAGTCGTTTTTGATCCTGTTTGTCGAAAAAGCGTGCTTTACCCGACATCAAACCCTGCTGGGTCATTGCGTGTGGGGTTCGCTGAAGTTCTTCGATAGAGGAGACACAATGCCGGTCGATTCCTGCCAGAAAATCCTTGACCGTTTCTCGATAGGGGTGTGGCTTATATTCTAATTTTCGGGTAAACCCATCTTCCCAAAATACCGGTTGATCTTTCGCCTCCTTAACCTCCATAACACGAACATGTAACGCATTATGGCGGTTATTGATCCAGCGCAAAGCCTCTTTTGTAGATTCAGGCGGAACCAGGATTCGGAGACGATGATTACCTATCGCCCTCTCAATAGCACCACGCCATGCTGCCTGATCCTCCCTGACTTGAACAAGCTCAGCAACAAAGGGTAGATCATCTTCTGCCAAATTCAGCTCGGCAGCCAGTGCGGCACGAAAAGCGTGAAACTCGGGTTTAATATTAGAACCTGGGCGCAATTCAACTTCAGACAACTCCTCCTTGATAGAAGTTAACTGTTGATTCGCATGGTGTTGCTTACTTCCTTGCTCAAACACCGCGTTCTCAGCAGCCGCCCACTGCTCAGCCACTTGATCCATTAGAATCTTTGCTGCAGATTGATTGTCTATAAAGGATTGCCTATCAATCGCGTCGGAAAGCCCTAGTTTTTGTGACAATAATTGATACTGGCATACATCCCTCTGACAACGATCCAGATTCTTCTGCTTCTCATCGATCAACGCTTCCAAAACCTGAATATCTGATCCACCTAATTGCAGATAACTTTCTTTCAGGTTGTCCCGAACGCTTTCCTGAACACGTAAGCGTTCAGAGGCATCTTCCAGGTTGGCTTCAGCATGCTGACATTCCAGCACCAATCGTTCGCATTCCGTCTTCCACAACTGGTAGGCTTGCTCACCAAACCACACTGGCAAAATTTGGCTGAGCAAGGACTTCTCCTCAAATTCAGTACTATTGACCGTAAACTTTTCCCAAGCCAATCTTACCGGTTCCAATGAACGTTGTTGCCGCCGCGCGATTTCAAGCTCCTCGTGAATGGCTGTTAAGTCATCAAAGCTGTCCGCAACTTCCTTGGCTCGATCGAACTGCGATGTATCATCAAGCACCAATTCCCGAAAAATATCATCAATGCTGTTGAGCTGCTTCAAGCCAGCGGCCCGGTTCAGCAAATTGAAGGCATTCTCCCGGACCTCAAAAAAATCACGAATACGGGACAGATAAGCCTTTTTACTGGGGTAGGTCCATATTCCGGTTTCCGTCTTATCGAGCTGACGTAATGCACGCATTCCACCTTCGTGCTGCACGGTAATCCAATGTTCCAATGATTGCTCGTTTGATGTGGTAAAGAACCATAGCCTCTTCATATCAGTGGGGGAAGAACTGGAGTCATCAAACCATAAGACGGCCCCAAGCCTTGCGATATTCTCTCCGTTGAACAAGGTGGCAGCAATTCCTGTGACGGTTTTTCCAGGACGCGCAATATGCGACTGCCCATCACCGCCATCACCGGCACCGGAAACACCACGCACATAGGACACCAGATCACGATCACTTTCATGACCGCCGGTAGATGCCAGGTTGTACTTTGGATTCGCGCAGATCAATGTCATCAATGCGTCAACCAGTGTGGTTTTACCACTACCAGTTGGTCCAATAACAGCTGTTCCCATGGGATCGATTGCAGCATGATGAGCGCCATCGAAGCCACCCCAATTGAACAACTTGATCTCCTTCAGGATATAAGTCGGCTCCATAGACCACATATCTTGCTGGCTCATGCGTCACCCTCGTTTTTGTCCTGCGGATCATCACTCCCTTTCACTCGCGTATGCATCCACTGCAACAACACCTCAAGGTTTTCGGGATTGGCCAAATGGGCAATCATGGGGCGAATGGTAATACGGTCGTGGGTGTCAGGGGCCGAAACCAAGCCATGCCCTTTTAGCTGATCCAGCAGTTGCAACATCCTGTTGCGTTCTTTCGCTTCGCTACCTGTGTCGCCAAGATACACCTGTAACTGTGGAATCAACTCGTCAACAGCCACTACGGCTTGGGAGGCACCCGTCCCAGCTTCTTGTTCATAGACAATAAAATACTGACGCAGTATGGCGACTAACAAAGACTGCTCAAGGGTTAATCGCTGTTTACGCACCAATGGATGAGACCACTCGTCAAACTCCGCAGAATCGTCCGGCTTTTTTACCACCAAGAATATAAGCCCACGAATCTCGTCTACCTGTGCCGAAAAATCGAAGGGTTCAAGCACGCCGTTCAACAGCTCTAACTGAGATATCGACACACGATAAAGATTAGGCTTCTGACTTTCTTCAAGCAGGCCATAACGGAGCAACTCCTGTGCGGCCTCACGCAATCTTTTATCTGTTCGCGCCGCGCCTTCAATAGTTTGATCAACACTGAGTTGTGAGTCCGTATTCGATAGCTCATCCAGATGTTCATCCAATTCCTTCTGGTCAGACTGACTATCACCGCCTGGCTGACCCGTAATCTGATCGAATATGCCTGCCATTTAAAATTCCCACTCGATATCATCCAAGGCCTCGGTACTCAGCGCCACCCAAGGCACCCGAAACAACCAATGCTGCTCATCCTCATCTACCAACGTGACCTCTTGCATATTGATATCCTGAATATCGATACCGGCTTCCCGAGCCATCCCCAACCATAACGCCAGCGTTTCCAAATCATGAACCGGTGGCAGTTTTTCCACCAGATCGGCGATGGTCATAGGTTTACCTTCAGCAGCCAGTACTGCCAGTGTATCCGCAACCATCGCTTCGCGATCCAATCCTTCAAGCGCGTCCCAAAACTCCGGGGCCAAATCACTGAAATCCGTGCTTTTTGCTGACAGATCCAGTTCACCCTCGGCATCATCTTCCAGAGATTTAAACCGCAGCCTCTCAGCGACCGGAACATAACCCAGGGTAATCCCAACGGGAGGCAAAGGCGTATCGGTGCGCCGCACCTTCTGGCTGGACCAATCCATCTCCAGCGCAACATTCATTATCTCTGTCAACAAATTCCCAACTCGATGGTGCTCAGCCGCGAGGCCGGTTTTTAAAAATCCCTTCACATCCCTTTCGCTGCGGGCTCTGGCCTGCAGCACCGAATGACTTTCTCTTACCAACCGCAAAGTGATCCAGCGCAGATCAGCCTGCTGGGTCCTACTGAGTGCTTTCTCAGCAGCAGGGTTGGATAATATGGCCCGCAATCGCATGCGCATATTATCCAACTCCACGCTTTGCCTGAGCTGTTGCTGAAAACTGTCAAAGACGCGCCCTTCCGGCGTATTTAATAAATCAGACTGCCCATCCAACAACCGATCGACAATATCACCTCGGTGATACTTTTCCGACATAATGGACTGCCGCAGCAACCGATCTGCCTCACGCCAGGAATCCTCAACACGGCGGAAATCGGCCCGCAGCCCCGCAGCCAAACCGTATACTTCACGAATCCGCTCTATTGCCTGATCGTGAGACAGAACCGGTATATGCCCGGCTTCTACATCGGCCAGCTCGGCTTCCAATTGTTTTATCTTACGGTGAATAGCATCCTTACGACTGGCTGGATTCGGGTTTAAACCCACTTCAAGTTCTTCGATTTCCCGTTGAACCACCAACAACCGCGACGACGTGGAGGTCATGATTCGCTCATCAAGCAACTCCACAAACTGAATGGCGGATGACAAGGCATCCGTCGCATAGATTCTCTGGCCCCGCTCAATCACCAACCCTCGTTTTATCCATTGGCGTAGTTCCTTCCCTGCCAATAGTCGCGTACTCCCCGGATCAATATCGTATTCATCCTGGGAAGCATAGTCGGCCAGCATTTCGGACAACGACTGGAGAGCGTCTTCCTCTGCTATCCCATCCTCAGTATTCTCAAATAACGAGGTTAAGCAGCCCAAGACCAAAGGTGCACGTGGCGATGCCAGCAACAACCATGCAGGATTCTGCTTTCTGGCAGAGACAAATTTCTGTGTTCGCTCGTGGGCGCTAGTGTCCACAATAATCATCCTTTAAAGCGGCTTCAGACAACCATTTTTATTGCATCAATACCAATGAAACATAATTTTGATTGACACTCAACCAATAACATGAGATTTTTCGCATCATCACCAATGAATATGGCTAAAATGTGAAACTCAAGCAAATCGCCAACATCAACGCAGGCTATCCGTTCCGGGGCAAGATCCCTGAGCAACCCGGTTCACCTGTGGTAGCGGTTCAGATGAAGGACGCCTCCCCAACGGAAGGGGTTCACTGGCCATCCTGCGTGCCCACCGAACTCACCGGAAAACGTACCCCTCAATACCTGCAGCCCGGGGACATTCTGGTAGCCGCCCGCGGCAGCCGTAACTACGCTACCCAGATCGACCACGCCCTGCCCCCAGGCACGCAAGCCGTGGCCGCCCCCCACTTTTTCGTAGTGAGCCTGCAGCAACCAGACATTCTGCCGGACTACCTGGCCTGGCTACTGAACCAGGGCCCGCTCCAGCGTTACTTTGACCAGAACGCAGAGGGCACCCTCACCAAGAGCATCCGCCGCAGCGTACTGGAAGACGCACCCGTGGTGATCCCCGCCCTCCCCCGGCAACAGGCCATCATCCAGCTGGCCAACACCCTGCGGGCAGAGCAGCAACTGATTCAGCAATTGCTGCACAACGGTGAACGCATGATGAGCAGCATTGCCAATGATTTATTCGACCACAAGGATGTTATGGAATGAACGAACAACACAAACCCTTCGAGCAGATCAAACTGATTGACGAAAACGGCATGGAATACTGGTCAGCCCGCGCCCTATCCAAATTGCTCGGTTACTCCGAATATCGCCATTTCCAGCCCGTAGTGACCAAATCCAAAGAAGCCTGCGTCAACAGCGGACATCAAGTGCCGGACCATTTCGAGGATATCCTCGCAATGGTCACCATTGGTTCTGGCGCCCAACGTGAATTGCCCGATGTTAAGCTCTCCCGCTACGCCTGCTACCTCGTCGTCCAGAACGGCGACCCCAGCAAACCCGTGATCGCCGCCGGGCAAACCTACTTTGCGGTGCAGACCCGGCGCCAGGAGCTGGCGGATGACGCCGCCTTCTCCCAGCTCAAGGAAGATCAAAAACGCCTGTTCTTGCGCAACGAACTGAAAGAACACAACAAACACCTGGTGGAAGCCGCACAACAAGCCGGCGTTGAAACCGGCCTCGACTTCGCCATATTCCAGAATCACGGCTACAAAGGCCTGTATGGGGGGCTGGACCAAAAAGCCATCCACGCCCGCAAAGCCCTCAAGAAAAGCCAGAAGATCCTCGACCACATGGACTCCACCGAACTGGCCGCAAACCTGTTCCGCGCCACCCAGGCCGAAGAAAAGCTGCGCCGGGACAACATCCAGAACAAACAGCACGCCAACCAGACCCACTTTGAAGTGGGCCAGAAAGTGCGCCAAACCATCGCAGAGCTGGGAGGCACCATGCCCGAAGACCTGCCCACCCCTGACAAAAGCATCAAACAATTACAAACCGCCGCCAACAAACTCGGCCACCAGAACAAACCGGAATCAAAAGAGTGAACGACACCACCATGAGCCAAGACAAAATCAGCCAGGACAGCATCAACAAAGCCCTGTGGGCCGCCTGCGACACCTTTCGCGGCACCATCAGCGCCGACACCTACAAAGACTTCATCCTCACCATGCTGTTCCTCAAGTACATCTCCGATGTCTGGCAGGATCACTACGACGGCTATAAAGCCGAATACGGAGACGAGCCGGAACTGATCGACGAAATGATGAAGAACGAACGCTTCGTGCTACCGAAACAGGCCAGCTTCTATGCCCTGTGGGAACGCCGCCACGAACCCGGCAATGGGGAGCGCATCGACCAGGCCCTGCACGCCATCGAAGAAGCCAACGGCACCAAACTCAAGGACGCCGGTAAAAGCGTGTTTCAGGACATCTCCTTCAACACCGACAAACTGGGGGAAGAAAAGCAGAAAAACACCATCCTGCGCCACCTACTGGAAGACTTCGCCAAACCCGAACTCAACCTTAAACCCAGCCGCGTGGGCACCCTGGACGTGATCGGCAACGCCTACGAATACCTGATCAAAAACTTTGCCGCCAGCGGCGGCCAGAAAGCCGGTGAATTCTATACGCCGCCCGAAGTCAGCGACCTGATCTCGGAACTGCTGGACCCGCAACCGGGCGACAGCATCTGCGACCCGGCCTGTGGTTCCGCCTCCCTCCTGATGAAATGCGGCGCCAAAGTGCGCAAGAACCACGACAGCAAGCAATACGCCCTCTACGGGCAGGAAGCCATCGGCTCCACCTGGTCACTTGCCAAAATGAACATGTTCCTGCACGGCGAAGACAACCACAAAATCGAATGGGGCGACACCATCCGCAACCCCAAACTGCTGGATCAAAACGGCAACCTGATGCTGTTCGACATCGTGACCGCCAACCCACCCTTCAGCCTGGACAAATGGGGTCACGATGAAGCCGAACACGACAAATTCAGCCGCTTCCGCCGCGGCATACCCCCCAAAACCAAAGGCGACTACGCTTTTATCCTGCACATGATCGAAATCCTCAAACCAAAAACCGGACGAATGGGCGTCGTCGTCCCCCACGGCGTACTGTTCCGGGGTTCCAGCGAAGGCAAAATCCGCCAGCAGCTGATTGACGAAAACCTGCTGGCCGCCGTGATCGGCCTGCCGGAAAAACTGTTTTACGGCACCGGCATCCCGGCGGCCATTCTGATCTTCAAAAAGGAAAAGGCTGACAATAACGTGATGTTTATCGATGCCTCTCGCGAATTCAAAGCCGGTAAGAACCAAAACCTGCTGACCGAAGACAATATCCGCAAGATCGTCGGGACCTACCAGAATGGCGAGAACGTCGACAAATACGCCTACGTGGCCAGCCTGAATGAGATCAAGGAGAACGATTACAACCTGAATATCCCGCGCTATGTGGACACCTTTGAGGAAGAGGAAGAAATTGATCTGATGGCAGTGCGGGCTGAACGGGAACAGTTGAAAGCACAGCTGACTGAGCTGGAAGGTGAAATGGCCAAGTATTTAGAGGAGCTTGGTTATGGTGCCTGATGGGTGGGAAAAACGAGACCTCCAAGGTTTGGTTGCTATCAAGCACGGCTTTGCATTCAAAAGTGAATTCTTCACGAGTAATGGAGATTTAATACTACTCACACCAGGGAGTTTCTACGAATCAGGAGGCTTTAGAGATCAAGGTGAAAAGACCAAATACTACTATGGTGAAGTTCCTGATGGATATTTGCTTAACAAGGGCGACATGCTGCTCGCCATGACAGAACAAGCAGAGGGTCTACTAGGGAGCGCATTGTTTGTGCCAGAAAATGACCGGTATTTACACAACCAGCGACTCGGCTTGGTTCAGATTATCCAGCCTAACCGGGTATGCTTGGAGTTTCTGTACCTGTTCTTCAATGCTCCTTTCAGTCGAAAGCAAATTACTGAACAGTCAACTGGAACAAAAGTTAAACATACTTCTCCAGATCGATTATGCTCAGTAGTAGGTCTCATCCCCCCACTGCCCGAACAAAAGAAAATCGCCCAAATCCTCTCCACCTGGGATAAGGCCATCACCACCACCGAACAACTCCTCGCCAACAGCCAGCAGCAGAAAAAAGCCCTAATGCAACAACTGCTCACCGGCAAAAAGCGCCTGCTGGACGAGAATGGGGTTAGGTTTAGCGGGGAGTGGATGCACTACAAATTTGGCAACGTATTCAAGGAACGAGTAGAAGTCGGCCGAGTTGACCTACCATTGCTTTCAATTACAGCTGACGAAGGCGTTGTATACCAGGAAGACACTGGAAGAAAAAATACATCCAACGAAGATAAGTCCAAATACCGCCGAATTTGTGTGGATGATATCGGCTACAACACCATGCGAATGTGGCAAGGACGATCCAGCTTGTCAGATAAGGAAGGGATAGTTAGTCCTGCTTATACTATTGTCACACCTACAGACAATATATGTCCGACATTTGCAGCATACCTGTTCAAGCTTCCTGCACTGATACATGTTTTCTATAGGCACTCTCAAGGGCTTGTTTCAGACACATGGAATTTGAAGTTCAATCACTTCAAGAAAATTAGCTGGCAGCTTCCCGGTATCGAAGAACAGCGAAAAATCGCTGCGGTTCTTTCAATTACCGATCGAGAAATAACCGCGCTCCAACAAAAGCTAGATGGTCTAAAGCAAGAAAAGAAAGCTCTGATGCAGCAGCTCTTAACTGGCAAGCGCCGCGTAACGATTTAGGTTCTACCATTGCGCTGCATTCAAATAGATAACAGGACGACACATGGATAAATCGGTAGCAGAGCGGCAGTCCATATGGGATGAATTCTTGCAGCGCTGGCCTCTAAAGAAGCTTCGCACGATGACACTAACAGAATACACATCTGTGGATACCGGGGAAAGCTTCTGTAACTGGCTGGAAAAGCACACTGAAGACATCGGTTCCATCTGGGGTGGGTCGTCATTTAAGTTCGGCGTTTACGCCCGCAGGAATACCGATTCGAAAGAAAGCGGTCGAGGCAGGATATTTACCGATAAATTTGCCTGGATGGACAAGTATGGAGGCTCCGCCGAAGAGGCGTTTAAAGCTGTACGGGCAGAAATAGTAAAAGTGGCCGAGGCTGCAGCCAAAGGCAATCTGGCTGAGGTAGATGCTGCGGATTTGGGCGAAGCAGTTCGTTGGAAAATTGCGTTTCTCTATCAGGATCGAAGCTCCCCAACTGTTCTACCGTTTTTCAAAGGGGAATATCTAAATCTTCTATTGGAAGAACCAGAGTCAAACCTATCGAATGCTCACGTCAAACTGATGAAGGGCCTCGGTAGAAAGCGGTTGTTGGACTACGCTGATGTGCTTTGGGACAAGTTGAAGCCCATCCTCGATGAAATGGTTACGCCTCAGAAAGCCCGTGCCTTTCTGGAATCATCGGCACAGTATCATTCTATGCACAGTGCATCCGATAAAGTCTTTGGTTACCAATCTGGAAATGGTAATCCAATGGTGCTTGCCTCCAAAGGCAAGCGCACTGTTCTCTATATGAGCCCCTTTCATCGAGAGAGGCGCCTTACTCGGGATGGAATGAACGTAGAGCGTTGTGAGGCTGACCAGATTAAAAATAGAGAGATCTTTGCCTATTCCTCGATGTTTGATTTGAATAAACCTTTTCTGGAATTTACTCCGAACACGATGAGTGAGCTAGTAAAGGCCTGTGAGATGTATGCGGATTCACGACTATTAGAGCAGCACCAGATTAATCAGAGTGATAAGAGAATGGCAAATACTGGCCCAAAACAGCAGGCAGCGTTGAACACGATCCTCTATGGCCCACCGGGAACAGGGAAAACCTATGCCACCACGGAGCTGGCAGTCAAGATTGCTGAGCCTGAGGAGTATGAGCGTATTGATCGCACCAAATCCGGCACAGATAGGCGCCAAGCTATCAAGAATATATATGAACAGTTAGTGTCAGATAAGCGCGTGGCATTTACTACCTTTCATCAAAGTTTCTCTTACGAGGACTTTATTGAAGGCATTCGCGCTAAACCCACTAGTGACAATGGGGGGCTTCTGTATGAGGTTGAAGACGGAATTTTCAAAAGTATGGCCTACCGTACCGATAAAACGGTTAGTACTGAGCAAGGCCTAGGCCTATCTGCCGCTCCCACGATATGGAAGATATCAATTGGTCGGAGGAGTGAAACTGAGTTGCGTCAACGCTACATTGATGCAGGGGAGGCGAGAATCGGATGGAATAGCACCGGCGATCTTAAGCTGGATCTTGATGATCGTAGCGATGAAGAGCGGAGTTACTGGAATTCATTGTCATATAAGAATCACGCCACCATTAACAACTTTGCTGAAGATATGCAGGTAGGAGATGTCTTACTGTGCCTGAAAGATGCGACAAAAGTGCAGGCTATAGGGATTGTTGCGTCAGATTACTTTTTTGATAACACGGTTGACGCTCTGAATGGGGCTGCCTACGCCCATGGGAGGAAAGTAAACTGGCTCTTGACGGATATTGAGTTCGATATTTTGCCTATCAACGATCAGACAAGAATGGTTCAACAGACGGTTTATCCACTGACGCGTATAAGTTGGGATGATCTAGTAAACGAACTAGGAAGGCAGGGTTTTTCCCTCACATCTACCCATAGTCCGCTCGCAGAAAGTAAAACCAAGCCGAATTATGTGTTGATTATTGATGAGATTAATCGGGGAAACATCTCACGAATTTTCGGCGAGTTAATCACGTTGCTTGAGCCGGACAAAAGAAAAGGTGGTGCTGATGAAAAATCAGTGATTTTGCCTTATTCCAAGGAGCCATTCTCCGTTCCTGCTAATCTTTATGTGATTGGCACCATGAATACAGCTGACAAATCACTGGTGCAATTGGACTTGGCGCTACGGCGCAGGTTTGAGTTCACCGAAGTCATGCCGGAAAGTCAGCTATTAGATGATGTTGAGGTGCATGGCGTCTCTATCGGTCAGCTGTTGGAGGTGATTAATGGGCGTATTGAGGTGCTGCTGGATCGAGATTACTTGATTGGACACAGTTACTTCCTGCCATTAAAACAACCGGGTATTCATCTAGAAGCCACACTGGCGTCGATTTTCAGGAACAAACTTATCCCAATGCTACAGGAATACTTCTTTTCAGATTGGGAAAAGATTGGCTGGGTGCTCAATGACATTGATAAAGCCTGGGAGCACCGCTTTATTCAGCTGCAACAGGAAAAAACACAGCTCAATAGCCTGTTTAGCACCAAGATAGCTGAGGATCTGCAGGATCGTCGCTATCGGATCAACCCGGATGCCTTCCTGAAACCGGAATCGTATCAGGGCATTATGATTAAGGCTGTGTAATGACCGTGTTGGTCCGAGAGTACGCCCGGATAACCACAGATACCAGTGCAGCAGCATCACTGGATAGTGGTGTTGTTTCCGAGGCTACATTCAACTGGCTGCATGGGCTGGCTTCGGGTTGGAAAGGCGCTGAACCAGTAGCACTGATCAATAATCGCCGATCGCTAAAGTTGGGCAGCTATGTGGGTTACCTGCAGAGCCCGTGCGGAGAATCCATCGAGATTCTACCGAAAACCGGTATGGGAAGTGAGAATCCGGAAGAGGCCCGATCGATCTTGCAACGCATGTTGCGCAGTGCCTTGGGTATCAAGCCCAGACAGTCCGGCCGGGCTGAACTCATGTGCATGCGTATGCCCCTGCATGAATGGATCTTTTGGCAGTTTTTACAGGAACTGAAAGCCCTTGTGCACCGCGGGTTGCGCTTTGACTATGAACGCGTTGAAGAAGAAAGCCGGTATATTCGCGGGCAGTTGCAGTTGGATAAACAGCAGCGTCAACCACCTGGAAAAGGCCATCTGTTCCATATCTGTCATGATGTGTTCACCCCAAACCGAATTGAGAACCGTCTTCTGAAAGCCGCTCTGGAATGGGTTAAAGGTTTATGTAAAAGCCCAGAGAATTGGCGCCTAGCCAACGAATTATCTCATCTAATGAGCGATATCCCCATGGAGAGTAACCCTTTACAAGGGTTCTCCCAATGGAGAAGCAGCAAGTTGATGCACAGCTACAGCGCTGTGAGACCTTGGTGCGAATTGATATTGGAAAAGTTGAATCCCAACTTCCAGAAAGGAGGGCGTCAGGGTATTTCGCTCCTGTTCCCTATGGAAAAACTCTTTGAAGCCTATGTGGATGCCTCGCTGAGGAAAATGATGATGGCCGGGGCAAAATTGACATCCCAGGCAAGTTCCGAGTATTTGGTACGTCATTATCCTGACGGAGTAGATATTTCACAAAGATGGTTTCAACTAAAGCCCGATTTTTTACTGAGGTATAAAGGTGGAGTGCAGGTATTGGATGCCAAGTGGAAATTGTTGGATCAATCCGCTGTACAGACAGATACCAAGTACGGCATTAGCCAGAACGACATGTATCAATTGTTCGCCTATGGGCAGAAGTACCAATCGGGTACTGGCCATATGATGTTGATATATCCCAAGCATGAAGGTTTTGATCAGCCGCTGGCTCCGTTCTATTTCAGCTCCGATTTGGTGCTTTGGGCTGTACCATTCTGTTTGGAGTCGAGTCGGTTGGTTCTCGGTGAGTGGTTGGGGTATTTCCCTTCGCTAAATTCAGGTGAGGTCGATGTTTATGCCAAAATCTCTAATTGGGACGGAATCGCCGGAGCAGAATATCGCTAATGTAACGATAAAAATTCACCCGTGGAAAAAAAACGAAGAGTTAAATGCATGACTTTTAGAATACTAAGTATCGACGGTGGTGGCATAAGGGGTGTTTATCCAGCACACATACTGAAATGCATAGAAGAGCGGTTAGAAATCAATCTTCTAGAAACAGTCGACATGATAGCTGGAACAAGCACAGGATCTATTGTTGCTGCTGGAGTTGCATGTGATGTCCGTGCAAAAGAAATCGAAGAAATGTATCAGCAGCATGGAAAGGCAATATTCAAAAAGAAACGATCATACATACCTGGGAAGAAGCTCCGAAATGCTTTTCAACCAATGCAGGAAAGCATCTATGATAGCGAAAATCTATATGCAGTTCTTTCAGGTGTATTTGGTGACGTCACTCTAGGTGAAATTGATAAGCCACTTCTTTTGCCCGCTACAGATATTGGGAATGGTAATGTTCATGTGTTCAAATCACGTTATAGCGCTGAGTTCACACGTGATCCCAAAGTAAAATTGAAAGATGCTGTTCTAGCCTCCTGCTCTGCACCAACCTTTTTTGATCCGCATAGGGTCGATGCGTACTTACTATCAGATGGCGGGTTGTGGGCTAACAATCCTGCTTTAGCAGCTGTTATAGACGCACAGAAACGCCTAGAGATCCCTCTGAATGAAATTCGTGTACTTTCACTTGGTACAGGCCACGCAAAAACTGCCTATGGGCTTAAGCAAGGTAGAAGATGGGGTTTTGCGACAGGTTGGAAGCACAAAGAATTTATAAATTTTTTACTGTCGCTTCAAAGCCAAAGCGCTATGAATTACCTCAACCAACAACTCGAGCCACAACAAATACTCAGAATCGATTTTGAGTCTGATTCGAGCTTGCCGCTGGATGATGTGGATGCGATTGATGATCTAATCAGTCGAGCAGACAAACATTTTACATATCGATCATCCGAAATTCGACAGTTTCTTTGTTCGGACCAAGCAGGAGGGGGATGAATGAGCGAACTGATTTCAAGAGAGGAAGCCTTAAAGGAAGCAGCGAAAAAACTTGATATTTCTCCTAGCAAGTATCGACAAGCAATGGAGCGCTTCTCATCTATGAAGGGCTTTCTTGAAGACGGTAACTATGAGGGGGCTAACTCAGTTCCGGATGTTTATCTTCAGGGTTCCTTTAAGCTTGGAACTGAGATAAGGCCTTTCCGTAATAGTAAAGATGCTGACTATGATATCGATCTAGTTTGCCGTCTGGGGCATGAGAAAGATCTTGTCCAAGTAAGCACAGTGAAGAATCAGGTTGGAGACCATCTAAAGGGTAACGGAACCTATGGGCCGATGCTTGACGATGAAGGTAAGCGTTGTTGGACCCTAAATTACGCTGAACAGGATGGAATTGGCTTTCACATGGATATCCTTCCATCTGTTCAAGAAACTGCACTTTTGCTTCAACAAGACTCAATTGCAGCTACAAATAAAGATCAAGGTGGTCATTATACGTGGACCACGAGCAACCCAAAGGGCTTTTCACAATGGTTTTATGAAAAAAATAGAGAAGCATTTGATAGAGATAAATTGATCCAAAAGCAATCTATTTATGCCAGTCAAAGAAACCTATTTAATTCCACGGATGAAGTACCAAATATACATGTTAAAACACCTCTGCAAAGGTCTATCCAGCTCCTTAAAAGGCATCGAGACATTCGCTTCTCTGAGTCTGATATTGAGAAGTATAAACCCATCTCAATGATCATCACTGTCTTGTCTTCGCTATGCTATCGTAACGAAACTAGCATTTATGACACTTTGAGTAGTCTTATAAGGAATCTAGACCAACAAGCCCAGCAGTTGAACACCAATTTCGTATTCGACGCTTATCGAGCACAATCGACTTACAACCTTATAACCAGGACTGCTGATGGGAAATGGCTTATACCGAACCCTACGAATCCTGGTGAGAACTTTGCTGATCGTTGGCATGAGGACAATCATGCGAGAGCTAAAGCATTTTTCCAATGGGTAGCGTGGTTAAAGGATGATTTTCTAAATATCAACGAATTTGTGGCGAACGACCGTTTTACGAAGTCGTTGGTAGACGTTTATCAGCCTGCGAATTTGCCAGCACTAAATTTCAATGTACCCCACAGAAAGCCTTTGCGGTGGCCTGTTGCTCGGGCCAGCGGCTATACTGCTGAAATTAAAGCAACCTATATGTCTCATGTCTATTGGAAAAGCTTTCAATCGGGCCAACCGCTGCTAAAGGGTAAAGATCTTAAGTTTAAATTAAAAACCAACGTTCCAAAGCCGTATCAAGTTTACTGGCAGGTCGTTAATACTGGTCCTGAGGCAACAAACAAAGGCCAGTTGAGAGGTGAAATTATCGAACATATCCAAACTGGTTCGGGAGATATATACCGAACAGAGTCAACATCCTATATTGGTGATCATTGGGTAGAGGGCTTCGTCGTGAAAGATGGAGTCTGTGTAGCAAAGACGGGTGAGTTTATAGTCGCCATCAGGAATAGGTTCTGAGCAAGGGAAGAGCTTTCTCTGCATCAAAAGGCTAAATATGAGTAAGAATAACCTTCCAAAGTTCCAGGAAGAATACAGCGCTAAGCTCCCGGCATTGACGCTGTTAACCAATCTGGGTTGGTCTTTCCTACCCCCTGAACAGACGTTATCTGCCCGAGGCGGTAAAACCGACGAAGTGTTGCTGCGCCAGATTCTACGTTCCGAATTGAGAAAGCGCACTTTCACCTTCGCTGGTAACAGCTACCCGCTATCTGAGAAAGCTATTGACAACCTGATTGCCGAGGTATGTAGCCCAGCATTGAACGAAGGCTTGCTTACTGCAAATCAGCAACTCTATAACCACTTGCAGTATGGAATATCCGTCACCGAATTCGTGGACGGCAAAAAGGCCAACCCTACTGTTGCCCTGATTGACTGGAACAATCCCGCCAATAACAGCTTTGTATTTACCGAGGAGTTTGTAGTAACTCGCTCTGGTGGTATAGAGACACGCCGCCCGGATATTGTCTGTTTTGTAAATGGTATCCCACTGGTGGTGATCGAGGCCAAGCGGCCCGATGGCTATTCCGGGGCAGGGTCCAAAAAGGGACCCACCATTGATGAAGGGATTTCGCAAAGTCTGCGCAACCAGCGTCACGACGAAATACCGCTACTGTTTGCCTATAGCCAGTTACTGCTGTCCATTAACGGTAATGAGGGCCGCTACGGCACCTGTGGTACCCCAGCCAAGTTCTGGGCCGCCTGGCGGGAAGAAGACATTACCGATGCGGAAATGTATGCCATCAAAAATACCCCGCTGGCGGCTGATCAGGTTTCGGGACTGTTTAACCACCGCCCCGCTGGCGATCTGCAGTGGTATCAAAGCCTGATTGGCGCCGGTGAACTGGCAGTGACCGGTCAGGACCAGCTTTTAATCAGCCTGCTAAGCCCCGACCGGCTGCTGGAAATGACCCGCTTTTATACCCTGTTCGATAAGAAGGTGGGCAAAATCGTGGCCCGTTATCAGCAGGTGTTTGGCATTAAGCGGTTGATTGAGCGCATCAATACCACCAACGCCAGTGGTGGCCGTGAAGGCGGGGTGATCTGGCATACCACTGGTTCCGGAAAGTCGTTCACCATGGTGTTTTTAAGCAAGGCTCTGGTCCTACACGATAGCCTGAAGCAGTGCCGTATTGTGGTGGTAACCGACCGGGTGGATCTGGAATCCCAGCTTAGCCGAACCTTTTCCTCTGGCGGGGTACTGGAGAGCGATAAGGACAAGAACGCTGCCATGGCCACCTCCGGCAAGCGGCTGGCGGAGCAGATTGGTAAAGGAACTGAGCGCATTATCTTCTCGCTAATCCAGAAGTTTAATACCGCTACCAAGCTGCCGGAATGTGTGAACAAAAGTTCCGACATCATTGTGTTGATCGACGAGGGCCACCGAGGTCAGGGTGGTGAAAACCATATCCGCATGAAGCAGGCCCTGCCCAATGCCGCTTTTGTGGCCTTTACTGGCACACCGCTGCTGAAAGAGGATAAGACCACCAACAAATTCGGCCCCATTGTGCACGCCTACACCATGCAGCGCGCTGTGGAAGACAAGACGGTCACGCCACTGCTGTACGAGGAGCGTATACCGGATCTGGATGTGAATGAGCGTGCCATTGATAGCTGGTTTGAACGTATTACCGAAGGGCTTTCCGATGAGCAGAAAGCCGACCTGAAGCGTAAGTTTGCCAAAAAGGGACAAGTGTACGAAGCAGATGATCGGATTCGATTGATTGCCCTGGATGTCGCCAATCACTTCGTAAAGAACATCGATGAAGGCCTGAAGGGCCAGCTGGCCTGTGACAGTAAAGCCTCTGCCATCAAATATAAGAAGTACCTGGATGAAGCTGGCCTGTTTGAATCTGCGGTGGTAATCAGCCCCCCGGATACACGGGAAGGAAATACCGAGGTGGATGAAGCGACCGCCCCCGAGGTGACTAAATGGTGGAAGGATAACGTAGGCAGCCAGGATGATCAGGCTTATACCAAACATTTGATCGAGCGCTTCGACAAGGATGATGATCTAAAGATGCTGATTGTAGTGGATAAGCTGCTGACCGGCTTTGATGAACCGAAGAACACCGTGCTCTATATCGACAAGCCCCTGAAAGAACACAACCTGATCCAAGCCATCGCGCGGGTAAACCGCCTGCATCCCAAGAAGAAATTCGGCTTGCTGATCGACTATCGCGGCATTCTTGCGGAATTGGATACCACCATTCAGAAATATCAGGATCTGGCTGCCCGCACTCAGGGTGGTTACGACATCAATGATATTGCTGGCCTCTACAGTCAGATGAGCACCGAGTACAAGCGCCTGCCGCAGCTCTACAAGCAGCTGTGGGCAATCTTTGATGGCGTGAAAAACAAGAACGACATTGAACAGTTACGACAGGTGTTGGTTCCCAAGATCGAAGACCGCAATGGCGAATTGGTGGATACTCACCTGAAGATACGTGAGGACTTCTATGAGGCGCTGACCGCCTTTGCCAGTTGCCTGAAGGTGGCACTGCAATCCGCCACCTTCTATGACGACAAGAGTTTCAGCGACGACAATCGCCGTCACTACAAGGAAACAGTGAAGCAGTTTTCCAGTTTGCGAAAATTGGTGCAGAAAGATGCTGGCGAGAGGGTCAACTACGACGAGTATGCAGAGCAGGTTAAGAAACTACTGGATAAGCACGTTGTGGGTGTTGAGGTAAGGGAACCCGGCGGCGTGTACGAAGTGGGTAAGATGGGGCAGAAACGAGAGCCGAAGGATTGGAGCGAAGAAAAGACCCGCAACGAAACCGATATTATCAAAACCCGCGTTACCCGCATGATCGAGCAAGAATTGCGTGATGATCCCTACGCGCAGGAAGCTTTCTCAAAACTACTGCGCCAGGCGATTGAAGAGGCTGAAAAGCTCTTCGATCATCCGCTGAAGCAGTACATGCTGTTTCGCGAATTCGAAGAACAGGTTCAGGAACGCCGCCTGAATGAGATCCCAGATGCCTTTGCCGGTAATCGTCACGCCCAGGCATACTTTGGAGTATTCAAAAAGCAGTTGCCAGAAGCATTGGCGATTATGGATCAGCAAGTACAGGACAAGTGGGTGAAGCTGGCCTTTGAGGTCGATGAGTCAGTTACCACTTCAGTAGCCGAAAATTCTATCAATCCGCAGAATATCGAAGCGGATATCCGCAAGAAGCTGTTACCGCTTATGTTCAAGGAATGTAAATCTGTAGGAAGCGGTATGGATCAGGCCAAGAAGATTGTGGAAATGGTAGTGCAGATTACCCGGGTTGGATTAAACAGCGGTGTGACTGGAGTTTGAGCGGGATGAATGTTCCGATTAAGGTCAAAGGCACGCCCATGAGCTTTCTGTACGGTGACGAGAGAATCACCTTTGAACGGGTGCTGCGGCCACAGGCCTCTAGCAAGGTACTAATAAAGGTCCATCCGGATTGTCGTGTAATTGTCTCTGCGCCAGCAGACGCCGGTAAGGACGCAGTGCTTTCTGCGGTCAAGAAGCGCGGCCGCTGGATCTACGAACAACTACGCGATTTCCGCAAACAGCTGGAACACATTACTCCACGTCAGTATATCAGCGGGGAGAGCCACTACTACTTAGGTAAACAGTATTTGCTGAAAGTGATAGAGGCACAGAATGAGGTGCAGGGAGTAAAGCTGTTGCGCGGTAAGTTGGAAGTATCCGTACCGAGGAAAAGTGCTGATCGGGTGAAGGAATTGATGTCCGAATGGTACAAGGTTCGCGCCAGGGAAGTTTTCTCGAATCGACTGAATGCGATGTTGGAAGAAGCCCTATGGGTAACAGGTCGCCCTCCCCTACGAATTCTGTCCATGCAGACTCAATGGGGTAGTTGTTCTCCTAATGGCAGGATTACCTTGAACCCGTATCTGGTTAAGGCGCCCAGGGAATGTATTGATTACGTGATCCTGCATGAGCTTTGTCATATTGCTGAACATAATCATAGCGAACGATTTTATCGGTTGATGAATCAGGTTATGCCGAAGTGGGAGAAAATAAAAGAAAGGCTGGACGGGATGGCCTATCAGATTCTGGTTGAGTAAAGGAACCTCACCTACTTGCAAATGAGAACGCCACCACCATCACCCCAGCCGCCACCAGCCACGACCCCGCCACCCGCACGCCGATACGCTGCCACTCCTGTTGGTTAAAGCGGTCGGCCAGGGCCATGGGGAAGATCAGCAGCAAGGTCATTCCGATATAGCACCCAAACAGTGCCACCAGCCTGGTGAGCCCGGTCAGGGATGCCTGGGCAGAATCCAGCCCCAGCAGCAATCCGGCCAGCAGCCCCAGTGCCATTCGGCCAAAGCGCCCCCATTGCCAATCGGCGGCCACCAGAGCGCCGACAACAATGGTGGTGGCCAGCACCGGCAGCTGCAGATCCACAACGGGGGTGAATCCGGTCACCATCAGGCCAAGGGCCGCGGCTACTAAAAAGCTGGCGATGGGGGCCTGATTCTGCGCCACATCCCGTTGCCCCAGGTACAGGCCCAGGGCGATCAGCAACATCAGTTGTGAGGGGACCAGTGCGGGGTGAAGCACGCCGTTGTAGAAATCATTCATGCCCTCGATGGGGCTGTGGGCGAACGCCCGCGCTGGCGCCGCCAGAACGACGCCAACGCCCAGTTTGAAGCGATGAATCATAACCAATGAATCACAGTGCGCCGCTTAAGAACCCCACGCCAGCTAACGCGATGATGCCTCCGCTGGCTTGCACCGCCACTTTACCCATTGGCCAGCGCACCAGCAGGCCAAAGCCGATGCCCAGCAGGTGCAGCAGGCCGGTTGCGATCACAAATCCCAGGCTGTAGCTGAGGGCGTTGGCGGATTGTGGCAGTTCGGTGCCATGGGCATGGCCATGAAATACGGCAAAGGCTCCGACGATCACCGCCGCCACCCAGATGCTGGGGCGGGCCGCGATGGCCACCATGGCACCCAGCACCACGGCGGACGCTGCGATGCCGGTTTCCACTGCCGGAATGGGCACCCCGGCCACACCCAGGGCGCCCCCGACGGCCATCACCATGGGGAAGACGATGGGCAACACAAAGATGGCAGGCCGGCCCAGAAAGGCGCCCCACAACCCGACGGCCACCATGGCCGCCACGTGATCCCAGCCCAGGATGGGGTGCATAAAGCCGCTGGCAAAGCCCCCGGCCAGGCCAGCCCCTTCATGGGCAAATGCGACTCCGGCTACGGTCAAAAAAAGGCTCCCCAAGGCCAAACGGTAAAGAAGGTTCATGTGGTTGTTTGCTCCTGTGATTTATCTTTTTAAGAGTGTAAGTATCAAGTGCTCATGACAGCGGGCTCGCCAGAATCATCACCCCCAAACCCGCGGTGACGACGCCGATGGTCAGTTGCATGGCGGTGTGAATGCCGGTGAGTTTTTTGGCGGTGAATCCAAGCGGTATCGAAATCACCAGCGAGAACAGCGCCATACCCAGGATCGAGCCCAAACCAAAGGTGAGAATATACATCAACCCAGTCACCATGGAATTCACCTGATCCACAAACAGCAGGATCAAGGCGGCGGAGCCGGCCAAACCGTGGATCACACCGATGAACAATGCCCGTATCGGCCAATCCTGTCGACGCGCATGGGAATGATTATGATGGCCATGGGGTTGCGGTTGTATGAACGGGGCCAGGCGAAAGTTCTGGGGTTGATGCCGGTGGCTGTGGGCGTGAAAGTGTTGGGTGCCGTCGTTGTGTGAATGCACATGAAAATGTATTTTCTCGCGCCGAGCCCGCCGCAGTACGTCCGCCCCCAGCAGCACCATCAGCGCCCCCACGGCCATTTGTAACGCGTAAGCGATCTGTTCCGGAATCAGTGTATCGCTCCACAGCACCACGGCCCCCACCGCCAGCAACATCAGGCTGTGCCCCAAACCCCAGGCCACTCCCTGTTTTAGCACCTGCCAGCGATTGGTGTGCACACTGGCAAGGGACGCCACGGTGGCAATGTGGTCTGCGTCCAGCGCGTGCCGCATGCCCAACAGAAAGCCTACAATCAAGAGGCTGGTCATCAACAAATCCTCGGTAAGGGCTCCCCTACGAGCCGGTCTATCATGCGTTGGCTGCCGAATCCGGTGGTCATCAGCACCCTGGGTTTTGATACTGTTCTTGCTACCACTTCTGATGTTGCTTTTACCCGCCCGATGATGGCGCTGTGGCGCCCCGCCGGGTGGCTTTGCATCACCTGTAACAGCTTTTCGGCAGCGTGAGCGGGGGCCACGCAGGCCAGTTTGCCTTCATTGGCCAGGTAGAGCGGGTCCAGGCCCAGGATCTCACACATGCCCCGCACTTCGGTGCGGATGGGCAGCCGGGTTTCTTCAATTTCAATACAGCAATCACTGGCCTGGGCGAACTCGTTCAGCACGCCGGCCAACCCGCCGCGGGTTACATCGCGCAGGCAGTGGATGTCCGGGCACGCTGCCAGCATGGCCTGCACCAGATCCCCCAACGGTTGGCAATCGGATTCAATGGTGTTGTGCAGGGCCAGCTCACCACGGGCATCCAACACGGCGGCGCCGTGATCCCCCAGGTAGCCGTTGATAAGGATGGCATCTCCCGGTTGGGCGGCGGCGGCGCTGATGTTGACCCCGGCGGCAATCACCCCCACCCCGGCCGTGTTGATGAAGAGTTTGTCGCAACTGCCTTTGGGCACCACTTTGGTGTCACCAGTGACGATGCTCACCCCCGCTGCCTCTGCAGTTTGCTGCATGGAGCATACCACTTTTTTCAGGGTGTCGATGGGCAGGCCTTCTTCCAGGATGAAGCCGCAACTGAGGTAAAGAGGTTTGGCACCCCCCACCGCCAGGTCGTTGACGGTGCCGGTCACAGCCAGTTTGCCGATGTCGCCACCGGGGAAGAATAACGGGTGCACCACGTAGCAATCGGTGGTGAAGGCCAGGCGATTGCCCTGTTGCTGCAGGGCGGCCAGATCCAGGCGGGCCTGGTCTTCCAGTGTGATGCTATTAAGACCGGTTGTATGAAGAGCAGCACTATGAGGACCAAACGCACGGATAAACACATCGCGAATCAAATCATCCATGGCTTTGCCACCGCTGCCGTGGGCCAGGGTGATTTTTTGCAAGGGGCCGTCTGCGTTCATGTCACCACATCCGGGGTTGGCTTCTGCTTGAATGACTGTTCCTGTTTGATCTTGAGCGCCTGCACATCGCTGTACTGGTAATAGGCGGCGCAGGCCCCTTCGGAGGACACCATCAAGGCGCCCAAGGGGGTTTGCGGTGTGCACAGTTCGCCAAAATGGCGGCATTGCCAGGGCCGCACCAGGCCTTTGAGCACGTCTTCGCAACGGCAGTCCGTAGGGCTGTTGAAGGCAGGCTTGTCAAAATTCAATGCCGTATCTGCGGCGGCATCCGTAACGGAAAATTTCCGCTCGGCGTCATAGTGTGCCCAATCCGCGCGGATGCGCACCCGGTGGGGATCGTGGCAATCAAACACGGTGGCGATGGCCTGTTGCCCCGGGCGGTTGCCCTGCTTTTGCACTACCCGTTGGTATTGGTTTTCCACCTCGCGGCGGCCTGCCTGCAACTGCAGCAACAGCATGGTGAGGGATTGCAGGATGTCCAGGGGCTCAAAGCCGCTGATCACCAGGGGTTTGTGGTATTGCCGGGCCACAAACTGAAAGGGGGCCTCGCCGATCACCATGCTCACGTGCCCCGGGGCCAGCAAGCCGTCCAGCGCCAGGCCCGGTTCATTCAGGATGAGGTCCAGCGTTGGCACGGTGGTGACGTGATGGCAGAACAGGGTGAAGTTGGTGATGCCTGCTTTGTGCGCCTGCAGCAGGGTGAGCGCGGTGCTGGGCATGGTGGTTTCAAACCCCAGGGCAAAAAAGATCACCTCGCGATCCGGGTTCTGCTGCGCCAGCGTCAGGCCGTCCAGGGGGGAATACACCATGCGAATGTCGGCGCCATCGGCTTTGGCCTGCAACAGGCTTTGCTGCGATCCGGGCACCCGCATGGCATCCCCAAAGGTGGTGAAGATCACCTGCGGATGTTTGGCCAGGGCGATGGCATCGTCCACCCGCTCCCGGGGCAGCACGCACACCGGGCAACCGGGGCCATGCACCAGTTCGATGCCTTCCGGCAACAGTTGCTCGATTCCGTAGCGAAAAATGGTGTGGGTATGGCCGCCGCAGAATTCCATTATTTGCAGGGGCATGGGGTTGCCGGCGGCACTGCGCCGGGCCAGTACACGGTCGGTGAGGTGATGGATCTGTTTGACCAGCTTGCGGGCGCTGTCCGGATCACGAAATTCGTCGATGTATTTCACGGTGCGCTGCCCTCTTCAAACTCGCCTTTATTCGCCCCTGTATTAGGCCCTGCATCTTCTTCATCCTTTTGCAGCTCCCCCAATTCCGCCAACAGCGTCAGGGTGCGTTGGGCTTCCGCTTCATCCAGGTGGCTCATGGCAAAGCCCACGTGCACCAGCACCCATTCCCCCACATAATCCTGCACACGGGTGTTGGGTTCAACGATGCAGATGATGTTCACCTCCCGCTGCACGCCAGACACCTCCACCATGGCCAGGTGGTTGTCTGCATCGCAGATGGCAACAATCTGCCCGGGTATACCTAAGCACATGGAGCGTTCCTCATGTTGGCGGCGGCAATCAGGGCCTGCCCAAAGGCGATGCCCCCGTCGTTGGCCGGCACCTGGGAATGGGTGAGTACCGTCAGTTGATGTTGCTGCAACAGGCCGCTGAGTGCAACGGTCAGGTGCCGGTTCTGGAACACCCCGCCGCTCAGTACCACATGATCCACCTGATGGCGCCGCGCCAATTGTTGTGCGCACTGGGCCAAGGCCCGGGCCAGCCCCTGGTGAAAACGGGCGGCCATCAACCCGCTGGGTGCTGCCGCTTTCAAATCCTGCAATAGGCAGTGCCACATGGGGGCGGGATCAATCTGCCACAGGCCGCTTTCCTGCTGCTGTAATGCGAAGGGATACGCTTGTGAAGGACAGGCATGTGAAGGAAAGGCTTGTGTGTGCTGCCAATCCTGTTCACCTATGGCGGCTTCCAATGCCATGGCGGCCTGACCTTCAAAGCTCATGCCGGTGGTGGAGAACCCCAGCAACCCAGCCACTGCATCGAACAAGCGGCCACAAGAAGAGGACAACGGCGAATTCAATGACTGTTCCATCATGGCCACGAGGGTGGCCACCGGTTGTTGGGCGATGGCGTGGATAGCGGCAAGCTCGCCGTAATGTTCGATGACGGTGTGCCAGCCCATGGCGCCGTGTAACTGGGCCACTGTGTTACGCCAGGGTTGCACAGAGGCTGCGTTGCCGCCGGGTAACGGCACCGGCTTCAAGCAGGCCAACTGTTTCGCACTGGCATAATCGCCCAGCAGGATCTCACCCCCCCACAGGGTTGAGCGTTGGTCCAGGGGGGCATAGCCCAAGCCGTCCAGGGTGATGGCCAGCACCGGTTTACCTTCGTCGCACAGGGGCCAACCGTGCTCACCCAAACAGGCCGCCATATGAGCGTGATGATGCTGGATTTCCACTAAAGGCAGATTCTGTTGCTGCGCCAGTTGCCGCCCCACCTGGCTGGCGTGATATTGAGGGTGGGCGTCCACCGCAATGCAGTGGGGCTGATGCCGATACAGTTGTTGATACAACGCCAGGCTGTTTGCAAAATCCGCCAGTGTTGCGGGTTCCTGCAGATCGCCCATGTGCTGGGACAGCACCGCGCCGTTCTGCCCCAACAGGCAAAAGGTGTTTTTAAGATCGGCCCCCAGGGCCAGCACCGGCGCTGCGGTGTCAAACCCCGGCGGCAGCGGCAGCGGCAGCGGCGCATCGCCCCGCCCCCGCCGCAGGATTTGGGGCTGCCCCCCGATCACCTGAACCACCGAATCGTCCACCCGGTTGAGAATGTCACGATCGTGGAGCAGAAACAGATCGGCAATGCCGGCAAGTTTTTCAAATGCGCTGTGGTTGCTGATGCACTGCGGCTCACCAACCGAATTGCCCGAGGTCATCACCAAGGGCGTATCAAAGGTTTCCAATAACAAATGATGCAGGGGTGAACTTGGCAACATGACCCCCAAGCGCCGTTGCATGGGGGCAATATTAGGGGCGATATGAGGCGCAATGCTAGGGGCGATAGTGGGCTCACAATTGGAGACAGCAAACTGCTTGGCGTCAAGCAGCACCAACGGGGCCGCCGCACTCTGCAACAGAGCCTGTTCCTGCTCGGACACCCGGCAAAATCGTTTCACCGCATCCAGATCCCGCGCCATCAACGCCAACGGTTTATGCGGCCGGTGTTTGCGTTGCCGCAACCTGGCCACCGCGGATTCATTGCATGCATCCACTGCAAGCTGAAACCCGCCCACCGCCTTTATCGCCACAATCTTACCGGCCCGCAGTGCAGCCTGCGCCACGGCAATCGGATCATGATCCGCTTGATCGAACTCAACACTCAACTCAACACTCAACACCGCCCCGGTGTGGTCCGTCACCCACAACATCGGGCCACACTTAGGACACGCATTGGGCTGGGCGTGAAAGCGGCGATCCTGTGGGTCATCGAATTCCCGTTGGCAGTGGGCACAAAGTTCAAACGCCGCCATGCTGGTGTTGGCGCGATCATAGGGAAGGCTGCCCACGATGCTGAGGCGGGGGCCGCAGTGGGTGCAATTGATAAACGGATAACGATAACGGCGGTTGTCCGGGTCAAACAGTTCCTGCAGGCAATCGGGGCAGGTGGCCATATCCGCCGCCACCCCGGTTTTGAATGGCAACGGATGTGCACCGGCGTGCGAATCCAGGATCACAAACCCGTCGCTGAATCGGGCTTCGTCATTGCCCTCCCAGGGCCAATGCTCGATACCACTGATACGGGCCTGTGGCGGTGGTGAGGTTTGCAGTTGGCTGATCAGGCGTTCAACCGCCCCCAGGGAACCGCGACAACAGATCAACACGCCGTCGGCATCATTGCGCACATAACCCGCCAGGCCCAATTGCTGCGCCAGATGCCACACCGCCGGCCGCATGCCCACCCCCTGCACCACTCCGCGGATGTGAATGGTCCTTTGCACAACCGGTTGGGCGCTGTCTTCAATGATCCCCGGGGTCATGGTCAAACCGGCATCAGCGGGCAGGCGATTCTGGTTCTGGACGATGTGCCCGCAACCATTGATACCACTGCTCCATTCCTGCACCGGTTTTGGCCGACACCTGCAGAATCTCAATATCCGGGTGAATACGGCGGGCGTATTCCATACAAAGCGCCACATCAAAATCCAGATGGGGCAACAGATCGGTTTTATTCAGCAACATCAGGTCGGCGGCGGCAAACATATCGGGGTACTTGATGGGTTTGTCCTCCCCTTCTGTCACGGAGAGGATCGCCACTTTGTGGGCCTCCCCCAGATCAAAGGCCGCCGGGCACACCAGATTGCCCACGTTCTCAATAAACAGCAATGCGCCCGGGTCCGGGTTGAGGGTCTCCAGGGCATGGCCAACCATATGCCCATCCAGGTGGCAGCCCTTTCCGGTATTGATTTGCACCGCACTCACCCCAGTGGCGCGGATGCGGTCCGCATCCTGAGAGGTTTCCTGATCCCCTTCGATCACTGCCAATGGGTACTGCCCTTTCAGGTCGGTGAGGGTTCGGGTAAGCAGGGACGTTTTGCCAGAGCCGGGGCTGGATACCAGGTTCAGCGCCAGGATGCCCTGTTCCCGGAAGCGGGCCCGGTTGCGCTGGGCGTATTCCGCGTTCTTGCCCAGGATATCCTGTTCGATCTTCACCATCCGGGCCTGGGACAATCCCGGCGCATGGGCCCGGGCCACCCCTTGGCCGTAGTGATGGTGTGCATCCCCGCAACCACAGACTGTGCACATCACTCCACCTCCATCGCTTTGATTCGCATTTGATCCCCACCGGTTACCTGCAGCCCATACGCGCCGCAATGGGGGCAACAGCTGTATCGATCCGTCAACAATACGGTTTTGTCGCAGGGTACGCAGCGGGCCTCGCCGGGGGGCTCCACTATGTCCAACTCCGCCCCGGCCAAAATCGTGTTGGGTGCCACCGCCTCAAAACAGAAACGCAGGGCATCGATCTCGACTCCGGCCAGGGCGCCGATCTCCAGCTGCAGCCAGGTCACCCGCATGAACGGCTCCCGGGCCGCCTCGGCTTCCACAATCTGCAGAATAGATTCGCATAAGGACATTTCATGCATAAGGCAGAGCCGTCATCTGTATATCGCTAACCTGTATACACTCAAACAGTAATGCTCTGATGTTACCCGATCTGCCAATCCAAGACTAACCCGATCCGGATACAGGGGAAGTGACTTAATGGTGGAAGTGACTTATTGGGGGAAGTGACTAGTCGGAGAGATGAATGGTCAACAGCACAGATAACCCGCCCAGATCCTGGCTGTCGCCCAGTTCAATATCGATTCCCAGCAGATCCACGATCCGCTTGACGATGGCAAGCCCAAGCCCGGCACCGGGTTCCACGGCATCGGGCATGCGATAAAAGCGATCAAAGATCAACGCCCGTTGCGCCATCGGCACCCCTTGCCCGCTGTCTTCCACCGACAGCCGGATCTGCTGGTTCTGCAGCTCAACCCGCACCTGCACCGTGCCCTCGGCCGGCGCATACTTGATGGCGTTTTCGATCAGGTTTTTCAGCACCACCGACAGCAACTGCGGAACCGTGTTCAATGGCAGGGATTCCTGCTCCGTGGCCAGTTCAAACTGGATACGCTTGGCGTTGGCCAGGGGATACAGGGCGGCCATTTCCTCCCGCAACAGGGCGATCAGATCCACCGTCTGTGGCTGGTAGGAAAGGTCCGTTTGCTCCAGTTTGCTCAGGGTCAACAGCTGCTCCATCAAGCGGCTGGCCCGGTCCACCCCCTGGTTCAGCTCTTGCAGATACTGCTCCCGCTCCGTCTCGTCGCTGGCATTCAGTGCATTCTGTACATTGAGTTTCAGCACCGCCACCGGGGTACGCATTTCATGGGAGGCCAACGCCGTAAAACGTCGCTCCAATTCAATGGAGTGTTTCACCTGATCAAACAGGTGATTCAGCGCCTGCACCACCGGACGAATCTCCTCCGGGGTGGCCTCCATCTGGATGGGAGTCAGATTATCCTGCCCCCGGCGGCGGATGTTGCTGGCCAACTCCCGCAGCGGCTGCAGGCCCTTTTTCAGCACCCACAGTAACAACAGCAACAGCAAGGGCAGGATGATCAGCAACGGCACCATATAACTGGCCAGAATTTCCTCCGCCAGTTCATCCCGAATGTCGGCGCGCTCCCCGGCGGTAAAGCTGTAGTCACCATCCTTGAGGGTGAACAGATACCATAGATAGCCGTCCACCATTACCTCAGAAAACCCTTGCATGGGAATGGCGTCCAGTCGCAGCATGGACTCCTCAGACTCGAACAGGACCTGATCCTGCTTGCGCACCTGGAACAACACTTTGCGTTCGTAACGGTGGCCAAAACGGGTGCGCTCTTCATTGGAATCCACCGTCGGAGGATCATCACCATCGAGCGGAATGCCAATGAGAGGGGAACCTTTGACAGGGGAAAAGGTTTTGAATTCTTCTTCCAGTGAGGTATGGCGGCTGCCGACCCGTTCAAAGGAGGATTTCAATAAGCGGGCCGTCTGTGCCAGTTCCGCATCAAACAACTCCCCCACTTCATGGCGGGCCTCAAAATAACTCGCCGTCATGGCCAGCAGAAACGCAGTGATCAACACCACTGACACCATCACCATGAGAAAACGACGAATGGACTGCATCAGGCTTTCTCAACCAGATAGCCAACACCACGGATGGTTCGAATCAGGTCGTTGTAGAATTTTTTACGCAGGTGATGGACATGGACTTCGATGGCATTGCTGGCCACATCCTGCCCCATCTCATACACCGCGGACTCCAGCTGATCCCGGGTGAGCACCCGGCCGGTATTGGACAGCAGCTCCTGCAGCAGCAGATACTCCCGCCGCGGCAGGGTGACGTCCGCCCCGTGGTAAGTCACACCCATGGAATCCGGGTGCAGGGTGATGTCCCGGTATTGAATGGTTTTTTCCGCCCGCCCGGAACGGCGACGCAACAGAGCGCGGATACGTGCCATCAACTCATTGGCATCAAAGGGCTTGGACAGGTAATCGTCCGCCCCCAGATCCAGCCCCCCCACCCGGTCAGCAATGCTGTCGCGGGCGGTGAGAATGATGACCGGGGTGGTGGAACCGGAACGACGCATCAACTGCAGCACATCGGTGCCGTCCATGTCCGGCAGGCCCAGGTCCAATACCACAATGTCATATTCCTCTTCTTCCAGACACTGGAGGGCACTCTGACCGGCGGACATCCAATCCACGGAGTAGCCCTCCTTTTTCAAGCCTGCCAGGATTGCGCGTCCCAGCATGGCATCATCCTCTACCAGCAGTAGCCGCATTGAATCGCCTTACCTTAACCTTACTTGAATTAACCTTACTTGAATTAACCTTACTTTAATTTTTTCTCTACCTGTTGCAGCTTGACCATGATCTCGTGACGACGGCCTTCGTCCGCCACCAGTCGATGGGCCCGGGGAGCCGCCTGCATCGCCTTCTCGAAGTATACTTTAGCTTGCCGGTAGTCGCCCTCTTCCATCAGGTAGTCGGCGTAAAAATAGTTGCTGTCAATACCGTCCGGATTGATCTGAATCGCCTGTTCCAGTAACGCGCGGGCTTTTTTGTCATCACCAAACGCGATGGGCCATCCCGGCACCTGATAATACAGGCTGCCCAACGAAGTGTAGGCAGATCCCGATAACGCGGCGGGATCGATGTTCAGGGCATGCTCGAACAGTGCTTTGGCTTCTTTCACCAGGCCCAGCGCCCCCAGGCCACCACGGGCACCGGCCCAGGTGGATACGATAATCCCCTTCCAGATAAGCGGTTCCGGCCGTTGCGGATACGCCTGCACCATGCGCTCCGCCGTCACCGCCAGCGCTTCAAAGGCCTTCTCGCGATCGGCGGGGGGCATCTCATAGTGAATGTGGGCCCACTCAGTCTGTAATGACAGAAGTTGTTCATCAAAGCCGGTGGTAGCCGCCATGGCCTGTGAACCCAACCACAACATAAATGTCGAACACAGCAGTACTTGTTTGAGGTTCATGTCTCTATCCTCTTGCGTTAGATACCATTTTTGCAGTTACGTTTCATATAGCGCTGCACGGTGGGAAGCTGTTTGATCAGCGCCTTGTCCACCAGGCTGGAAAACACGCCATTGATGATCACAAACCATTTCTCCGGCCAGCCCAAAAACAGCTTGAAACGGTTATTGGCAATCGCCTGCACCAATTGATCCGCCACCCATTGCGGCTCATCCATGGCCACCCCCAATTCCTGATTCATGTCCGTTACCGCCTGCTCATTCATGGCCGTACGCGTGGCCCGGGGGGCCACATAGAAGACGCGGACCCGGGTATCCGCCAGCTCCCGGCGCAAAGCCTCGCTATAGCCACGCACTCCGAATTTACTGGCGCAGTAAGCCGCAAAGCCGGGGTAGCCGATGCTGCCGAAGGTGGAGCCGATGATCACCACTGCCGCTTCCGGGCGTTGTTTCAGGGCGGGCAACAACGCCGTGGTCAACAGCAGGGTGCCTTTCAGGTTAATGTCGATCAGACTGGCCAATTGTTCTGTGCTCTGGGTATCGCAGGCGGAAAACTGATTCACACCGGCACCGTTGATCAGCACGTCGATATCGGGATGCCGGGCCAGCAAGGCCCTGGCCTGCTCCGTTAACTGGGGCGACCCCAAATCCAGAGGCCCTACATCAATGTGCACACCCTCTTTTGCCAGTACGGTTTTGAGCTGGTTCAACGCCGCGATATCGCGGCCTGCCAACACCAAGGACGCGCCCTGCTGCAGCAACGCTTCGGCGATGGCCTTACCAATCCCGCCGCTGGCGCCGGTCAACAGGACTTTCTTATCACGCAGCTGCATGGCTGGACTCCTGTGATTGCTGTTCCGGTTGAGTGCTAGCAAGCGGAATGCTGCGCAACATGTCCCCATAGAGTCGATACACCACATTGGCGCTGTGAACGATCGCCTGCTGATCCTTGAGGTCCGTCACCTTATCCATCAGATTGCGGAAGAAATCGAAGTGACTCTGATCCAGTTCACCGTGGGAGTACAGATAACTGAACGCCTGATTGGGCAAATCCAGCTTCTGCTGCACGATCTTGCCCATCTGGGTGGCCAGCTTGATGCTGGTGCCCTCCAACACCATCACCATGCCAAAAAAGGCCATGGGGTTCTGGCGCTGAATCTGGTCATACAGGAATGCCACCATCAGTTCGATCGCCATGTCCGGTTGGTCGTTACGCACCTTCTCCTTGTCACCACCACAGGCGGCGATGTCATTCAGAATCCATTCCTGGTGGCCGTACTCATCCTCGATGTATTCCGCCAATGCCTCACGCACCCACTCTTTCTCCTGGGGCAGGCGCCCTCCACAGGCCATCATCAAGGGCACTGTGTGCTTGACATGGTGGTAAGCCTGCTCCAGAAAAAACTGATACCCCGCCAACTGAAAGCGGCCCTCGGGCACCGCCTGGATGACCGGAGCCGACAACAGGTATTCGCGGGCGGCCGTTGTGAGTGTGGTGAGTTGTTCAAAAAAGCTCATGGAGTGTTCTCCCTGTGACCTGAGATAGTGTTGTTCAATGACGTTGCGACAATTGCGGCCGTTGGCGGTGGCCATGCCGTTGTTGACAGAAAACGGTTCAACAGTGGGTATTAAAATGCTGACGCGGGCATAGTCCGGCAGCTGTTGATTGGCCTCTGCCACAGCACTTTCCACAGCTTGCCAGTCGAATCCCGACCGGGGCGTGAGGATGGCAACGTTCTCCGCCATGGCCTCCCCAAACACAGCAGCCTGGGCAATGGCCGGGCGGGCGGTGAGTTCCGCTTCCACCCATTCCGGATTGACGTTGCGGCCAAAGGCGGTGATGAACAGGTGCTTCTTACGCCCGGATATATGGACAAATCCGTCTGCATCCATCCAGCCCAGATCGCCGGTGGCGATGGGGCCGCAAACTTCTTCCTCACCCAGATAACCCAGCATGCCGTTGCCACGCACCAGTAACTCGCCGGCATCGGTAAACGTCAGCGACACGTGGGACAAGTGTTTGCCCACTGATCCAATGCGTCGGGCGCTGGGCCGGTTCAGGCACACCACCGAGCCACACTCTGACAACCCGTAGCCTTCGTATACGGGCAGCTGCAGCGCCAGAGCCCGCTGCAACAGGTCGGCCGAGACCTTGCCACCGCCCACCGCGATAAATTTGAAATGCTGCGGTACCGGCAGGCCGTGCTCACAGGCGGACACCAGCGCCATCAATAACTGGGGCACCAGGATACAGGCGTCCGGGCGCAGGCTTTGGAGCTGCTGAAAAAAGGCAAACACATTGAATTGGTTGGCACCGTTGAAGCCCAGATCAGCCAGGTTTCGAACCTGCACCGTCACCTGTTGCAACAGGGGCGCATAGAGTCCGGCCACATTTTCCAACAAAGTGGCATAGGGCAGCACACCCAGATGACAAGTCACCTGCACCTCGGCCATGGCTTCGGCGATGGCCACTGCAGTGGCCTCCAGGCTCGCGAGTGAGAGCCGCACACCTTTGGGTGTACCGGTACTGCCGGATGTAAACGTCACCTTCTCATAGTGTTCGACCACCGGCCTGGGATTCCGCAACACAGCCAGCGCCACGCCGCTCTCCGGGATACGCTGCGGCCCATGATGAAACGCTCTCACTGCGTCTTCGTCGCCGATCACCAGATCAATTGCCGCCTGTTCAAACACATGATCGATCTGCTGCCGGGAGAAGAACGGGGGAATCGGTACCACCCGAACCTTCAGCCCCATCAACGCCAGATCACAGACAATCCATTGCAGCCGGTTATCGCCCACCAGCGCGATCGCTGCTCCCTCGAACTGAGTTAACGCGCCCCGCACGGCCTGTACCCGATCCTGAAGTTCTCGCCAGGTGAGTCGACTGTCCGCATCCTGCAACGCAAAGGCGTCAGCGCGCTGATGAGCCAACCAATCCAACTGCTCAAGCAATAAGGACATCGCGCACCTCCACTGTTTTGAAGTGACAGCGCTGTAACAACCCGGTTTGTGCCACCCGGCGCAATCCGGCCACAATCTCACCCACCATCACCGTCGGTTGGTGCTCGTAATAGCGCCCCCACTCCGCCCCGCCACCGGGCAAACGCTCCGGCTGCGCTAACATGATTTCAAACGGTTGGATGCCCAGCCGGTGAAACACATTGGCCACGTCCGCGGTTCCGGTACAGGCCAGCCAGCGGGCACCCCACTCCTGCAGCACCGCCGCCAACACCGCAAAAAAACAGCGACTGATACCGCGCTGCCCTCCGGCCAGGTTGCCCACTTCGATCACATCCCGGCGCGCACAGGGCATGCGACTCAGGCGGCTGATCTCCAGCTCGATGGATTGGTTCAGGTAGTGCTCCAGGAACAGCTTTTCTGTTTGGGCACTGCGCACTCCGATGGCCGCCAGGATCTCACCACCGGCCGCCTCCAAACTGATTAAGGTGGGCAAAAAACTGTGCACCAGGGCGCCATGCACCTTGCGAAACCGGGCCGCAATAAACCGCTCCACACGACTGCGGCCTTCATGCCAGGGAAGATAGCCCACCACTTTCAGCGACCGGCCGCCTAACGAAATCTCAGCAAATACCTGGTTGGGAACAACAATCGCCACAACAGCACCCTCGGTAAGATTGGATGCTGTCAGGTTAGAGGGGATGACTTAAAGGAATCTTAAGAAAGCTTAAGGAAAGCTTAAGGCCGATAAAAAAGAGGAAAAAACCCGGACTCGATCACCGTTACGGTCACTTATCCGGGGGTTGTTTCATACGATTGAGTACCCGGCTTACAACTCCGCCGCCAACTGGGAACCCTGGCGGATGGCGCGTTTGGCATCCAGCTCCGCGGCCACGTCCGCCCCGCCAATCAGGTGAACCGGCTTACCCTGGGCTTGCAGGGCGCGGGCCAGTTCCCGCTGCGGTTCCTGCCCGGCACAGATGATGATGTTGTCCACCGGCAAAACCCGTGACTGACCTTGCACGGTAATGTGCAGGCCGCTCTCATCAATGCGGTCGTAGGACACACCGGCAATCATCTCCACGTTCTTCTTTTTCAGCTGAGCCCGATGCACCCAGCCGCTGGTTTTACCCAGGTTCTTACCCAGGGCGGATTCCTTACGTTGCAGCAGATACACCTGCCGCGGGCTGGGCGCCACTTTCGGCTCCACCATGGCAGAGCGATGAGCCAGTTGCGTATCCACGCCCCATTCTTGATACCACTGTTGCAGTTCATCCGCAGCCGGGCTGTGGGTGAGATATTCCCCCACATCAAAACCGATGCCCCCGGCGCCGATGATGGCAACGGATTTGCCCACCGGCTTTTTAAGGGCGATCACATCCAGGTAGGAAAGCACTTTGTCGCTTTCCACGCCGGGAATGGCCGGCGTGCGCGGCACAATGCCGGTGGCCACGATGACTTCGTCAAACTCGCTGAGGTCATCCGCCTTCACATAGGTATTTAGGCGCAGGTTCACATTGAACTTCTCCAGCATGGCACCGAAGTAACGCAGGGTTTCTTCAAAATCCTCTTTGCCGGGGATCTGCTTGGCGATATTGAACTGGCCGCCAATTTTATCCGCCGCATCGAACAGGGTCACATCGTGGCCCCGCTCTGCCGCCACCGTGGCCGCAGCCAACCCCGCCGGACCGGCCCCCACCACCGCCAGTTTCTTTTTGTTGAGGGTGGGCAGATAACGCAACTCGGTTTCATGGCAGGCGCGGGGATTCACCAGGCAACTGGCGCGCTTGTTTTTGAAGGTGTGATCCAGACAGGCCTGATTACAGGCGATGCAGGTATTGATTTCATCGGCTTTGCCCGCTTCCGCCTTGGCGACAAAATAGGGGTCCGCCAACATGGGGCGCGCCAGGGACACCATGTCCGCCTGACCACTGGCGATGATGTCTTCTGCCAGTTCCGGCGTGTTGATGCGGTTACTGGCACACACCGGCAGGTTCACAGCCTGCTTCAATTTGGCGGTGGCGAAACTGAACGCACCCCGCGGCACAGAGGTGACGATGGTGGGAATGCGGGCCTCATGCCAGCCGATACCGGTGTTCAGAATATTCACGCCCTCGGCCTCCAGGGATTTGGCCAGGGCTTCCACCTCATCCCAGGTTTGACCGCCTTCCACCAGATCCATCAGGGAGATGCGATAGATGATGATGAAGTTATGCCCCACCGCCTTGCGCACGGCACGCACCACTTCCAAAGGAAAGCGCATGCGGTTTTCCACGCTGCCGCCCCATTTATCGGTACGCTGATTGGTGCGTTGCGCCAGGAACTGATTGATCAGGTAGCCCTCGGAGCCCATGATCTCGATGCCGTCATAACCGGCAAACCGGGCCAGCTCGGCGGCACGGGCATAATCATCGATGGTGCCCTGTACTTGCTTGGCGCTCATTTTGGCGGGCTTGAAGGGTGTGATGGGGGATTTGATCCCGGACGGCGAAACGCTGTAAGGGGTATAGCCATAGCGACCGGCATGCAGCAGTTGCAGGGCGATCTTGCCGCCTTCGTTATGCACCTTGGCGGTGACGTGTTTGTGCAAGGTGGCGGTGACTTTGGAATTCATACTCGACCCATAGGGCAACAGGTCACCACGGCGGTTGGGGGAGTAGCCACCGGTAACGATGATGCCCACACCGCCCCGGGCCCGCTCTGCAAAGTAGTTCGCCAACTTATCAATGTGGTAAAACCGGTCTTCCAGCCCTGTGTGCATGGAGCCCATCAGCACCCGGTTGCGCAGGGTGGTAAACCCCAGGTCCAATGGCTGGAGCATATGAGGATAATGTTGGTTCATGTTCTCTCCCTAACAGAACGTGATCTGAATGCGTGGAACAAAATGGCCGTGGTTACTGCAGCAATCCTAGCGCACCCGGCGGTATTCGGCAGCCTGGAATAGTAACCCGACTGCACAGTCTGATTGCTGCGACACCTGCGTCAACGGCACGAACGAGTCAGAGGGTGGGAATCCGCTGTTTCGAACGTCAGCGGCCAAGGACGGCCGCTGCCGAGCGCACAGGGATGTGCTTGTAGCGTTTCGAAACAGCGGATTCCCACCCTCTGACGTACTACGAAGCACCATCCCAAACAAAAAAAGGCGGCCAAAAGCCGCCTTCTTCCCATTCCGAGAGAAACTTACTTCTCCAGAATCGCCGTTACGCCCTGACCGCCTGCCGCGCAGATGGAAATCAAACCACGGCCGGAGCCTTTCTCGTTCAACAGCTTGGCCAGCGTGTGAATGATTCGACCGCCGGTGGCCGCAAACGGGTGGCCTGCCGCCAGTGAAGAACCCTTGATGTTCAGCTTGCTGCGGTCAATGCTGCCCAGCACACCGTCACGGCCCAAGCGCTCTTTACAGAACGTCTCGTCTTCCCAGGCTTTCAGGGTATAGAGCACCTGGGCGGCAAAGGCTTCGTGAATCTCATAGAAATCAAAATCCTGCAGAGTGATGCCGGCACGATCCAGCATGCGGGGCACCGCATAGGCCGGTGCAATCAGCAGGCCCTCTTTCTTGCCCACAAAATCAATTGCGGCCGTTTCGCAATACGTCATGTAGGCCAGGATCGGCAAACCGCGCGCTTTGGCCCACTCTTCACTGGCCAGTAGCACGGACGACGCACCGTCTGTCAACGGCGTGGAGTTGGCCGCGGTCATGGTGCCGTTTTCCCGGTCGAAGCAGGGCTTCAGGGACGCCAGTTTTTCCAACGTGGTATCGCCGCGCATGTTGTTGTCGCGATCCAGGCCCATGAACGGGGTGATCATGTCATCCATAAAGCCTTCGTCATAGGCCTTCGCCATGTTCTTATGGCTGTTGAACGCCAGCACGTCCTGCTCATCCCGGGGAATGCTCCATTCTTTGGCGGTGATCTGGCAGTGATCCCCCATGGCCAAACCGGTGCGGGGTTCCGCGTTGGCGGGAATCAACGGCATCAGATGCTTGGGGCGCAGCTTGCCCAGCAGCTTCAAGCGATCCTGATTGGTCTTGGCCCGGTTCAGCTCCAGCAGGATTTTACGCAAACCTTCGCTCACGCCGATGGGCGCATCCGAGGTGGTGTCCACACCGCAGGCAATGCCCACGTCGATCTGCCCCAGGGCAATTTTGTTGGCCACCAGAATCGCCGCTTCCAACCCGGTGCCACAGGCCTGCTGAATGTCATAACAGGGGGTTTCCGGCGCCAATTGAGTGCTCAACACGGATTCGCGCACCAGGTTGAAATCGCGGGAGTGCTTCATTACGGCACCGCCCACCACTTCGCCCATCAGCTCGCCCGCCAGGTTGTAGCGATCCACCAGACCGTTCAGGGCCGCGGTCAGCATGTCCTGGTTGCTGGCATAGGAATACGCGGTGTTGGAGCGGGCGAAAGGAATTCGGTTACCGCCAATGATGGCTACTTTACGAACACTATCTACTTTCATGGAATGGCTTCCTGTTGAATGCGCTCCACAGTAGGGAGCATAACGTATTGAGTTGCTTACAATTTAAGAAATTGCATTGGGCTGCAAGTGGCATAGTGCCAGCGTCAACGTACGCGAACTTCCACAAACTTTATTGCTAACTTTATTACCAACGATTATTACCAATGATAAGGGAGGCTAGTCTAACGCGATGGAATCGTCTCGCATTGGCACAACTGACCTGCGGGCACTTAACCCGGGTCAATTCAAATTTCAATGCAACTCCTTTAATATACGTGCCGACTACCGCACCGTGTGCGGCGCGCATTGAAATGCACTCAATCGCGCAACACAACGGGCCAAAACTATACCACACAACGCACAAACACACAGGATCTGACTGATGGCCGATGTTTACGAATCCATGCTCAACAGCAACGTTGGACGTTCTCTGCTCTCTTCTCTGAGCCTCCCTGTTCCCACCCAATTGGAACGGCATTCACAGGCTCAAACCTCTTTCGTAACCGGCAACGTTCTGGTGGGCGCCGCTCCCGGCGGCCGCATGGTGGAAGCCATTGCCAGCACCCTGAAAGCCAGCAACGCCACCATCCAGACCCCCAACAACAGCGCGGCCCTGGAAGAAATCAAAGCCGCCGGTGAAAAAGCCGAACTGACCCTGACCGCGGTGGACGCCTCTGCCGAAGCCGCCAGATTCAAAGCCCTGGTGTTTGACGCCACCGGCATCGAAAACAGCGAGCAGACCCGTGAACTGTACAACTTTTTCCACCCGGTAATTCGCAAACTCAACGACTGCGCACGCGTCGTGGTGATCGGACTGCCGCCGGAATCCTGCAAAGCCAATCCCCGCCAGCAAATCGCCCAACGGGCCCTGGAAGGATTTGTACGCTCCGTCGGCAAGGAAATCGGCAAGAAAGGTGCCACCTGCAACCTGGTGTACGTCGCCAAACAAGCAGAAAAAGCCGCTGAATCCGCGCTGCGATTCTTCCTGTCACCCAAATCCGCGTTTGTGGATGCCCAGGTTGTGCGCGTCAGCAAAGCCAAAGCCGTCGACGCAGGATTCAACTGGAGCCAACCGCTGAAAGATAAAGTGGTACTGGTGACCGGTGCGTCACGGGGTATCGGTGAAGCCATCGCCGGCGTGATGGCCCGCGACGGCGCCAAAGTGGTGTGTCTGGACGTACCCCAGGCCAAAGAAGATCTGCAGAAAGTAGCGGATCGCCTGAACGGCGGCATGATCGCCATCGACATCACCGATCCCAAGGCGCCGGAAACCATTGCCGACACCCTGAAAGCCGAATACGGCGGCGTGGATGTGGTGGTGCACAATGCCGGTGTGACCCGAGACAAAACCCTGGGCGGCATGCCCGATAAATTCTGGGACATGGTGATCGACATCAACCTGTCTTCTGAAGAACGCATCAACGAGGCGCTGCTGGAAAAAGAAGTGTTGAAGGAAGGCGGCCGCATCGTTTGTGTGTCCTCCATGAGCGGCATTGCCGGTAACTTCGGCCAGTCCAACTACGCGGTGTCCAAAGCCGGTGTCATCGGCATGGTGGATGCTTATGCCCCCATCCTGGCCAAGAAAGACATCACCATCAACGCGGTGGCCCCCGGCTTCATCGAAACCCAGATGACCGCTGCCATTCCGTTCGCCACCCGGGAAGCAGGCCGTCGCCTGAACTCCCTGAAACAAGGCGGTCAACCGGTGGACGTGGCGGAAACCATCGCCTTCTTCGCCAGCCCGGCCTCCAACGGCATCAACGGCAACACCGTGCGGGTATGTGGCCAGAACCTGTTGGGAGCCTGATCGGGTTCCGCCTGTGGGCGACAACAAAACAGGCACAAAAAAGCCGGCTCTTGTGATGCCGGCTTTTTTTATAAGCTACTTTTCTTAACGCTGTTTGGCTTTGCGATATTCCACCGGGGTCTGCCCCACCCAACGTTTGAACGCCCGGTAAAAAGTGCTGGGTTCGGAAAACCCCGTCAGATAAACAATCTCATCAATGGATTCATCGGTGCGGGCCAGCAGCTTCTTGGCCAGATTGCAGCGGTAATCCGCCAACAGCTGATTGAAATTGGTGTCCACCTCCGCCAGTTTGGTGCGCAGGCTGCGGGGTTTGATGTGCAGGCGCTCCGCCACCGTTTCCAGATTGGCATTGCCCGATTCCAACAGCTCGCCGATCAGGCGGTTCACCTTGGCGATGAAATCCTGTTTCTCCAGCTTCGCCACATGCTCGTTGGCCAGTTGCTCGTGCAGCTTGAGCAACTCCGGTTCAGCGTGGCTGGAGGGGATATTCATGCTTGCCGCGGTAAAATAAATCCGGTTACCGGCTTGCTCGAATTTCACCGGGCACGGGAATACCCGTTCATACTCCGCCGGATTGGTGCCCATGGCATGCTCGAAGTGGATTTCCAGCGGCTGAAAGGCTCCCTCGGTGACGTAATTGAAAAACTTCAGCACGGCAATCACCACGCACTCGGTAAGATGCCGAAAGCCACCGGTGAAACTGATGTTCCCCACGTACAGGCCGATCTCATCCTCATCCAGGGTGGCATTCACCGCGTCGCTCAACAGCCGCTGGTAATTCAATGCCCGCTTCAGGCCTTCGCCAAAGGTCTCGCTGCTCAGGAACAGATATTCCAGCACCTGGCCTTTGAATACCGGGATTTTTTCCCCCAGGTGCAGGCCGATATCCGGGTCATTGCTGACTTCTTCGATGACAGTCCAGAACAGGTTTTGGGCGGAATGGGGGGTGCGCAGGTCCTTCTCGTCCAGCTGCTCATGGCGCAAACCAATGCGTTGCAATACCACTGCCGCGTCAATGCCAAGATCCTGCATGGCTTGGTAGGCGAGCCGAACCAGCACTCCAGAATCGGTGAAATCGCCCATGGATTACCTTCTATATGCCGTCTGATTGGGAGAAAACAGAGAAATTAACTGTATGAAAATCCGAATAAAACCGGAAAAGTGTCAGTAATAATAGTCAGCACGGCCCCCAAACACAATAGCGTCGCTACGGCCAATTGGCAGGAACGCCCCCACACAGTGCCTGCCAGGGCAATTACCCTGTACAATCAGACGACTACAATCCCCCATTGACTCCGCTGGCTTTGCAAAACAGGACTATCTGATGATGGCAACCATAGAACTTGAAAAATCGCCCTCAACCATGAGCCTTTACTACCGGGCTGTGACCTCCAAGAAGCCCGGCAAACTGCAGGGTGACGCCCTCCCCACCATCAAGGCCCACCTGCGCAATGTCACCGCCGATCTGGGCAAACTGGCGGAATACCGCAAAGTCTGCGGTTTCCCGGTATCCGGCAGCCTGCCGGTGACCTACCCTCATATCCTGGCGTTCCCCCTGCACATGGAAATCCTGGTGAATCCGCTGTTCCCCTTCCCCTTACTGGGTTTGGTGCATGTACGCAACGAGATCACCCAGTACCGCGCCATCGGCAATCAGGAAGCCATGGACATCGAATGTGAGCTGACAGGGCCGGATACCGTCGCCAAAGGCCTGGAATTCAGCATCATTACCCGGGTCAGCGTGGAAGGGAAACTGGTGTGGGAAAGCGTCAGTACCAACCTGTTCCGCACCAAAACCAATGTGCCAGACAGCAAAGAGAAGAAGGAAGACCACTTCTCGGCGGACAACATGGATTACTGGAGCGCCCCCGACAACATCGGTCGCCGCTACGCCAAGGTGTCCGGCGATTCCAACCTGATCCACCTTTACGCCATGACCGCCAAATTGTTCGGCTTCAAACGTCATATTGCCCACGGCATGTGGAGTAAGGCCCACGCCCTGGGCGCCCTGGATGACCAACTGCCAAAAGGCCCGTTCAAGGTATCGGTGGCCTTCAAACTGCCGGTATTCCTGCCCGCCAAGGTGCAGTTCCAATACGCCAACACCGGCGACACCATCGAATTCCGGGTCAAAGACCAGAACGGCGAAAAGCCCCACCTGGCCGGATCGATTCAGGCCCTGTAATCGCCTGTGGCCCGAGCCGCAACCGGTTCGGGCCTTTTCAGTCTGCGACACCGGCGCTACCATAGGTTCGTCCTTAGCCATTGAACCGGCAGTACCGGTCACCCTGTTGCATGAGCGCCCCGGAAAAGCCACCTGAACTGCCAATCGGCTATCACGTCGAGAACCTCACCACCCTGTTGCACGGGGTTATGGCACAGTACGCCGATCTGCTCACGGCGGACGAACATGCCCTGGTGCAGCAGTTTGATACCCTGAATCACAGCGCCAAGAGCCTGTTCTACCGCCTGCTCACCCGCCAGGGCACCCTGCTGCGCCAGGACAAACTGAATTACGGGGATGTGCCGGATCTGGAGGCCACCCTGTTGGAACTGGAGCAAGCCGGCCTGTGCCGCCGCAATCCCCCCGCCGCGGTACCGGAGCTTTTACACCTGCTGACCCGGCCCGAGTTGATCTGCAGCTTTTCCCCCACGGGCCACAGCAAGCTGAAGAAACCGGAACTGGTGCAACGGATTCTGGAGCAGCAACCCGAAGAGGACCTTCGCCGCCACATCCAGACCCGGTTCCCCTATGTAGAAGCCCGCTATCAAGAGGCCTTCACCACTTTTCTGGTGTGCTTCTTCGGCAACAGCCACCAGGACCTGACGGAGTTTGTGATCAGCGAGCTGGGCCACGTGCGCTATGAATCCTATTCCCTGTGCCGGGACACCCGCTATTTTCAGACCCGGGAGCAGATAGAACACCAGATTCTGTATGCCCAAACCCGGCAACAACTGGAGGACAAAACCTGTTTGCAGGATGCCGACCGGTTGCTGGCTCTGGCCCAGGGTCTACCCGCTCCGGACCAACACCCTCACCTGCAGCGTCGTTACCAAAGCACCCTGATCCCCATCGCGCGACAACTGGAACGCTTGCAGCAGTGGCAACCGGCCCTGGGGCTGTTCCGCCTGTGCGATCGCCACCCCAGCCTGGAACGACAGGCCCGCATCCTGAAAAAACTGGGGCAGCTGGAAGCATCCCTCGCGTTGTGCCAGCAGATTCGACAGCACAGTCAGCACCCGGAAGCACTGGAGTTTGTGGACCGGTTTCTACCCCAGTTACACAAAGCCCTGGGGCAACCATCACCACCGCGCCCCACCCCTACCTGGCCCGAAACCCACCTTAACCTGACCAGGCCCGCAGACACACTCACGTCCGAGACGCCAGGCGAAGCGGTGGAATGGCTCGCCGCTGCCGCGCTTTCGGACCAGCACCACCAATGTTGCTATGTGGAAAACACCCTGTTCAACGGACTGTTTGGCTTACTGTTCTGGGATATTGTTTTTGCGGCCGTGCCCGGTGCGTTTATCAATCCCTTTCAACGGGGGCCGCTGGATCTTCACAGTGAGGATTTTTATCCACGCCGCCAACCGCAGATAGAGGCACGGTTGCAACAACTCACAACCCAGCAATGGCAGGACACCATGCGCCAGCATTTTGCCGCCAAAGCCGGCATCGCCAACCCCTTCGTATTCTGGGAAGCACTCTCCCCCGAGCTGTTGGAACGGGCTCTGCAACGGATTCCGCCACACCATCTGCACGCAGTGTTCCGGCGCATGCTGCAGCACCCGGGGCTGTACCGTAACGGTTTTCCTGACCTGATCCGCTTCGCAGTGGACCACCAGACCCATCCTTCCTATGAACTCATCGAGATCAAGGGCCCCGGCGATAAACTGCAAGCCAATCAGATCCGCTGGCTCAACGCCTTTGTCGAAGCCGGCATTCCGGCGTCAGTATGCTGGGTGCACTGGGAACCCACATGAGCCTGGATCAATCCCGCGCGTTCCGCATTTCGGTCACGGAACTGGCCCATTTCTGCTGCCGCCAGGGCGACGTGGTGCTGGGTAATGACCGCAGCCCCACCCTGCAGCAGGGGCAGGAAGGTCACCAGCGCCTGCAATCCCAACGGCCGGAAGCGTATCAACGGGAGGTGGCCGTCAAAGCCCATTTCAGCGGGCAGTTCTGCCACTGGACCCTGGCCGGCCGCATCGACGGCCTGATGCTGGACGGGGGGCCCCTGGTGGAAGAAATCAAAACCACCTACTGCTCCGCACAGGATCTGCCCGCTGCCCAACATCGCCTCCATCTGGCCCAGGCCAAACTCTACAGTGCCTTGTTATGCCAACAGCACGACCTGGACGTCATCCTGGTACGAATCACCTACCTGAAACTGGATGACGACAGCGAATACCAACGGGAAAGTCGACACACCGGTGCGGAATTGCTCGATTTTCTACAAGGTTGCGTGGTGGAGTACAGCCGCTGGTTGGATCAATACTGCTGCTATCTGGAGCGGCGAGACGCCAGCCTGGCCGCACTGGAATTTCCGTTTCAGCAGTACCGGGCGGGGCAGCGTGCTCTGTCCGTGGCCCTCTATCGTGATATGCGGGATCAGCAACGGGGGCTGTACCATGCCCCCACCGGTCTGGGCAAAACCATGGCCACCCTGTTCCCCGCCCTCAAACAACTGGGGGAAGGCCACGTTAAACAGCTGTGGTACCTGACCGCCAAAAACAGCGGCCACCGCAGCGTGCAGCAGGCCCTGGCTCAGTTCCCGCAGCGGCCTGATCTGAGAGTGCTGTTCCTGCAGGCCAAAGATAAAGTCTGCGCTGGCTGTGATCGCACTCAGCTCAACTGCAGCCCACAGACCGGCTACTATGACCGCCTGCCGGTGGCTCGGGAGCAGTTCCAGGCCTCGCCTTCCTGGCAGGAAAGCGACTTGCAAGCGCTGGCGGCAGAACACCGGCTTTGCCCCCATCAGCTGGCGCGGGACCTGCTGCCCTGGGTGGATCTGGTGGTGGCAGACTACAACTATGTATTCGATCCCCAGGCCCGGCTCCACGACGCCCTGGCCGACAGCAAGCACATCGGTTTGCTGGTGGATGAAGCCCACAACCTGCCGGACCGGGCCCGGGCCATGTTCAGTGCCGAGCTGCATCGGAAATCCCTCATTCACCTGCAGCAACAGGTCACCGAACCGGCATTGCAGAAACGCATACGGGCCCTGCGTCGCCACTACGAGGCAACCCACAAGAACGCCGCCCCCCGGGCCCTGCCCCCGGCATTCACCCAGCTATTGCAGGCCACGGTGGAACCCCTCAATGACTGGTTCTCGCAACAGAACTGGCTGCTGTTTCCCGAGGAACTGTTCGAGCATCTGATGGCATTGTGGCGCTTCGCCCAACGCGCCCAATCCATCGCCGATGAGGACGTCCTCCTCTACAGTGACCAGCCGCACCGGATTCAGATCTTCTGCACCGATCCAGCCCCGAATCTGCAGCCTCTCACCGACAGTTTCCATTCCTGCCATTTTTTCTCCGGCAGCCTGTTGCCCATGGATTACTTCCAGCGCTGTATCCAGCAACTGCCCGGCATGTCACAACTGGCACTGGCCAACCCCTTTCCCCCCGAGCATCAATGCACCCTGGTGGCCCCGGTCAATACCCGCTTCCAGCAGCGCAACCAGTCCATGGCTGAGATCGCCGGCTACATTGGCCAGCTGTGGCAGACCCGGCCCGGCCGCTACCTGATGGCAGTGCCCTCCTATGAGTATCTTGCCGCGCTCATGCAACAACTGTCCGGGCAACCACAGCTGCCGCTGATCTGCCAACCCAACAGCAACGAGCCCGTCGCCCGGGCAGAGTTTCTGCAACACCTGCTGTCACCCCGCTACCTGGCTGGGGTGATTGCCGGGGGCGTGTTTGCCGAGGGCATCGACCTGCAGGACAACAAGTTGGACGGAGTCATCATTGTCAGCACCTGCCTGCCGCCGCCGTCGCCGGAACGGGAACACATCAAGCAACACTTTGAACACAGCGACGGTCGCGGCTTTGACTTCGCCTACCGCTACCCGGCCATCAACCGCGTCATTCAGACCGCCGGCCGCCTCATCCGCAGCGAACAGGACACAGGCGTGCTGCTGTTGATGGACGATCGCTTCAGCCAGGCCGCTTATCGGGCGTTGCTGCCACCGCACTGGCGCCCCCGGCTCTTGAAAAACAGCGCTGAACTGCCTTCTGTATTGAGCGCTTTTTTTGGAACTGACGTATAATCGCCCCATGCAAAATCCAAACTTTCTGATCATTGATTCCGGTGTGGGTGGACTCTCCATCTGGCAGGAAATCCAACGGCTGATTCCCAACAGTCACACCTGTTATGTGGCGGATAACGGCGGTTACCCCTATGGCACCATGGAAGAAAACGCATTGGTGCAACGCTTACTCACCCTGCTGCCGGAGCTGGAGCGCCAATACCGGCCGGACATCATCGTGATCGCCTGTAACACCGCCAGCACCATTGTGCTGGAGCCGCTGCGGGCACAAACCCAAACGCCGGTGATCGGGGTGGTTCCCGCCATCAAACCGGCTGCCGCTCTGAGCCAGTCCCGCCACATTCTGTTGCTGGCCACACCCGGCACGGTCAGGCGCCAATACATCGACCGCCTGATTGAGGATTTCGGCCAAGGCTGCACTTTCAAACGCATCGGCTCCCATGAGCTGGTGCACGAAGCGGAACAGAAAATCCGGGAGCGCCCGGTCAACCAGGACATCATCAACAAGGTTCTGGAACCGCTGCGCCAGATAGATACCGATATTGATGTGGTGATCCTCGGCTGCACCCACTTTCCGTTTCTGGCCGACGAAATTCGCCACGCGCTCCCCACCCCCATCCGGATTCTCGACAGCGGCCAGGCCATTGCCCGTCGCGCCCAACAACTGCTGGTAGATCTGAAGCCCCGCAATCAGGATCACATTCCACTGCCGGGCAACCTGTTTTTATTCACCGAGGAAACAGAACAGACCCACCAACTGGAAGCTGGCATCCAGCATTTTGGCTTCGATAAAATCGGCTTTTTTCGCCTGACAGCAACACAAAACGCACAAAAATCTGGTGCAACCTAAGTGCCTTTGATATAAGTTTGTACCTACAACGATAACAAAGATTCGAGCAGTCGTTCATGTCCAACAAGCTGGCTCTGGTAGTCGACGATTCACGCATGGCCCGCCACGTTCTCAGCAAAATGCTGACTGAACAGGGCATTGACGTGGACTCCGTCGAGTCCGGAGAAGAAGCCCTCGGCTATCTCTGTGGCAAAAAGCCCAGCATGATTTTCATGGATCACACCATGCCCGGCATGGACGGTTTCCAGTGCCTGCGCGCCATCAAGAACGACCCGCTCACCGCAGCGATTCCCATCATCATGTACACCTCAAAAGAAGGTGAAGTCTACGAAAGCCAGGCCCGGGCCCTGGGCGCGGTGGATGTATTGCCCAAGACCCTCAAACCCCTGATGCTGGCCCAGGTGCTGGAACGTCAGAATCTGCTGCCCAATCAGGTAGGCGCGAGCCGCGCTGCCCCGCAGGTGGGTCAGGCTGCCAATGATGTGGTCATCGTGGATAACGAGCCCAAGCCCGAACCGGTGCCCGCGCCCCGCCCTGCCCCCAAGAAGCCGGAAGAACACCCCGAGCTGGACGCACTGGAACAACGGATTGAACAACTCACCAGCCAGCTGCAGGGCATGTCACAGCAAAGTGAAGCCAGCCGCAACCGCGGATTCCGCTTTCAGTATCTGGGCCTGGCCCTGTGCGTGGTCCTGATCGGCTGGCTGTTGTTAAGCAACAACCGACTGATGCAGGAACTCACCGTACTGCAATCGGACAACCGTAGCCTGGAAGACACCGTGCGCCTGCAGACCCAGCAGAATGAGGCCATGCGCGCAGAGCTGAATACCCAGCTGGATGCCCAGGTTAAAATCAACGACAACCACAACCGCCAGTTCTACGAAAGCATTGAGTGGGCCTTGAATGAGGACGGCCAATTCGCCTGGGATGAAAAACCCTTCAACGACCGCCTGGCCATGACCCTGTCCCAATTGGCGCAGAATCTCAGCAGTGTCGGGTTTGTGGGTGAGATCGCCATCCGCAGTCACCTGGGCCGCTTTTGCCTGGTGACCGCCCCCAACGGAGAAACCCAATTACCGGAAGCCGATGCCACCCTCAGCACCTGCGAGATCCTGCAGTTTACCCCGGCATTGGCGGAATCCACCGGTACCGAGCAGACTCCAGGGTTCGAGCGCTTCCTGGCCGCCTTCCAGTCTGAATACGGTGACGACATCGAGCTGAACCTGTCCACTGCCGGGGATCGCCGGCCAGTGGCCCGCTATGCCAGCCAGGATCCGGATGCCAGCGCAGAACGCTGGAACAAAACGGCCGCGCGCAACCAGCGGATTGAAATCTCCATCAACCCATACTGAACCCAGCCCAGGGAGCCATGAGTCAAGCCATCTCCGACCGTGAAACCGCCCTGCAACATGCCCGGGAATTACTGCAAACCTGTGACAAAATAGTCTGCTTCTCGGGTGCGGGTTTGAGCGCCGAATCCGGCATTTCCACCTTTCGTGACAGCGATGAAAACGCCCTCTGGAGCCGGTACGACCCGACCCAATTGGCCTCCCCGGAAGGCTTTGCAGCGGACCCCAAGCTGGTGATCGACTGGTATAACTGGCGTCGCCGTATCATCGCAGACGCCGCACCCAATGCCGCCCACCAGGCTTTGGCAGCACGATCCGACATCGTCCAGGTCACCCAGAACGTGGACGACCTGTTGGAGCGGGCCGGGTGCAAACCGGAAGCGGTATTTCATCTGCATGGCCACATCACCCACGACCGCTGCCACCAACGTTGCGGCTTCCAGCAAAAAGTCGACCTCGCCAATCCTCCCGACCTGCGTAGCTGCCCCATGTGCGATGCTCCCCTACGCCCTGCGGTGGTCTGGTTTGGGGAATCCCTCCCGCAATGGGCCTGGCAGCAGTCTGAACAACATTGCCTGGCGGCGGACTGCCTGTTGGTCATCGGCACCAGTGCCAGTGTGTATCCTGCCGCGGGGCTGATTCAGTTGACCAAAGCCCAGGGCGGCAAAGTGCTGGTCATCAATACCCAAGCCAGTGGCGCCAGCGCCTTGGCGGATATGGAGTTGATCGGGCCTTGTGGCGAATGGCTGCCGGCGCTATTGAGTTAATTTGGTAAAGCGTCTAAATTGTCACAAATACTGATTAAACTCAGTAACTGTCTGGAAAATCTGAGTATTCTGACTCAGAATGAATAAAACTGGAGAGTTTGGTGAGCGCGCAGTGGCCACAAGCAGCAAGCGTTCACCAGGGTAAGCATTCCAAAAGTATGCGTTGATAAGAACAGGTTGTGTACTATGCAGATGAACACCCGGGTCCTGCGACTCAACAAAGCCGGTGTCCCCCTGCAATGGCTTGATCGGGAGCAAGCCGCCACATTACTGGTGAAAGGTCTGGTACTGTGGTCATTGGGCGACACTACTATCACCATCCGCGGTGGCTACAACCGCCACGGACTGCGTTCGATCCTGAATATCCCCACCATCATCGCCACCAACGGCGACATTCACTATAACGATCACCATGTGCCTGCGGTCTGCAATCGGTTGCTGTTTCGTCGCGATCGCAATACCTGCATGTACTGTGGCGAGCAGTTCGCCCAGGACAAACTGACCCGGGATCACATTATTCCCCGTTCCCGCGGCGGCGGTGAAAGCTGGACCAACCTGGTGGCCGCCTGCCGCCGTTGCAACCAGCGCAAAAGCGACAAGACTCCGGAAGAGGCCAACATGCCCCTGATGGCAGTACCGTTCAAACCCAACAAGATGGAATACCTGGCGTTGGCAAACCGCAGCATCCTGGCGGACCAGATGGATTTCCTGCGTTCCGGGTTTTCCAAGCACATGCGCTTCCATTAGCGCCACCCGCGCTAAAGCGTCAGAGTATCAAGCCGGTGAGCCTTGGCGGTGCAGGAAGGTCAGGGTGTCGTCGATGGAGTAGGACATGGACTTTTTGTGCACCGCCTCTTCCAGGTAGTGGAAAGACTCTTCGATATAATCCACGTCGTATTTTTCAGTCAGGTGAGAGATCGCATAACCAAAATGCAAGTCGTACTGCTCACCCAACGCAATGTTCCAATGCTCTACCCGCTCAATCACGTCTTCCGCTTCAAACTTATTGTGCAGGGGGAATAACAGCACGGTGACTTCACCGGGCAGACCTTCAGTGGAGGTCTTGAAGGGAAACACCGTGATCCGGCTCTTGAACAGGCTGCGCAGGCAATCGCCAAGGGCAATGTAATCCGGTCGGCGCGTGGTTTTATCAATGACCATCACCGACACCACCAGTACCCGCCCCAACTCGGAATGAATTCGCCGATCCAGGTCACGGATGTCTTTCAAGTGCTTTTCCAGAGGCGGAATTTCCAGAAACCCGCTCTTGTTGTTCACAATATTAATACGCTTTTGCAGGCGCTGTTTCATCATATCCAGGGTGATGTTGATGCGGCTCAGCTCTGCTTTCTCCTGCCGGTAGATAGCCGACATGGCAAGGGAGAACACAATGATCTCAAACACCGAGCCGATTTCCTTGCTGTGATAGATCAGGATATTGGATGGCAGGTATCCCAGGATATTCAACGCAAAAATACCGATGGACAGTAACAACGCAGACCAGCCCACCATGAAATACCAACCGAGGAAATAACCGTCCAATACGGATTTGACGCCCAGTGCCATCATCAACAGGGCAAAGGCCAACGCCAGATAGGTGGCCAGATGTGCGTAGTCCTCCAGCGTCACGATGGACGCCACCCCCAGCGCCATGCCGCCGGCAATCACCACCTGTCCCAGGCGGTACAGCTTGGGGTTGAAGCGGCGGGCATTCAACAACGTCATGGCAAAGGCGGTGCCGAAGCCACTGTAAAAACAGAAGAACAACGTGATCGACGCATCGTTGAAGGCCGGCACCTCAGGCCACAGGTAGGCAAAACCGTGACCATTAAGGGAGCTGACAAACAACGCTGTGGACAACACATACACCGAATAAAAGAAATACATGCGATCCCGAATAATAAACCCGTTCATAAGGCTATACAGCGCCATCACCAACATGGTGCCGTAATACGCACCCCACAGGATCAGGTTCCACTCTTCCTTTTCATAGAAGGTGGACTCGTCATACAGCCGCACAGGCATCTGCAGCGAATTGGAGGTCTTGGCATGGATGAAAACACGGCGACCCTGCAGGGCGGGATTGACCAGAAAACTGTAGTCGTCATCCCAGATGGGCCGGGTATCAAACGGAAAATCGGTGCCGGTAATGTGCTCCTGTTGCACCTGGCCGTCCTCATCCACGACATAGAACGCCAGGTAATCTACGGTGGGATAGTGGATCTCAATGATGACATTCTCACCCTCGGCCATCTGGACCAATGGGATCTCAAAAAAGAACCAGTGACCAAAAGGTGAGGAGCCGTAGTTAACCTTGGAGGGTTCGGCGTTACCCCAGTCATAGGCCATAGCGTCCTGAATCGTGGCTAACTGGTCAGAGTCCTCGGCATGGCGAATATCAACGGAAAACGAGGCGTCGGTGCTGCCCTGATGGCTGGCAACCACCACCGGAAAGACAATGGAAAACGATAGCAGCGCCATTAGCCAACGCATGATGCTGTTCCCTGCCCTGTCCGAATTGAGGGTGGTGCTACCCGCTCTCTGTTGGTCATAGGTCAAATATTTTTCAAAGTAGAGTATTAAGTTATATACCCGATATTCACTTTCTACAACAATTACAAAGAATTAACAGGATTTCATGACAACCAAATTAATTTAGGGGCACTGAGTCTCACCCCCGGCATGAACCAGTCGACAAGTTGGGGTCACAAAAAAAGGCCACCCCGTCTACCGGTCGGTGGCCTTTTGCAGGAACGCAGGCTGATCAGAAGGTGTAGTTCACACCCACCATGAACTTGCGATCCGAGTTTTTCACGCCTTCAGGCACTTCATCTGTGTGCTTGATTTCATAGGCAACAAAGCCGTGCAGGCTGCCATTGATCTTGACCTTGACGCGGGTGTAGGACTTGGTGACCGTTTTCTCTTCACCGATTTCCGTGCTGAAGTCTTCATCGAACGTGGCGTTTTCACTGATGCGCCACAGATAAAGCGCTCCCAGACGCAATACCGCCTCTTCAACTACATCTCCGGTTTCGGTTTCCTTGGATTCACGATAACCAATACCGGCGTCGGCGCTGAGTTCGTGTTTCTTGCTCATCAGGATGTCGCGACCATAACCGAAGGTGGCGGAAGCCTCGTAATCGTATCCGCTGAAGCGGTCATCGGTGTACTCAAGCAAACCGAACAGATAGGAGCTGTCACCGAACTTGTACTCGGCCTTGGCAGAACCAAAGTATTTTTCTGCGGTACGCACCTCTTCCTTGTCGCCGTTGTCATCAACCTGCTCAGCGGTTTCGTTACTGGCTTCCAGCTTGTAAATGTTGCGCCAGACTTCCCCATTCCGGGTTGCGGTGCTCCGAAAATCCAGATTGGTGCTTTCGGTGTTGCCGGAGCTGTCGATGTAACTCAGGCTGGCTTCGCCTTTCCACAGCTTGTCTTCTTCTGCTTCCTCCGCAACCACCGCGGTGAAAGGTGCAATGGCCAACGCCAAAAGAGTGATTTTTGCTTTCATATTTGTGTATCCCCTAAAATGCAAATGCCGGCGCGGGGCGCCGGCATGAAACCAGACTGCTTTACTGCATCACTTCCTTCTGCATCACCGCCACTACTCGACGGTTTTGCTTGCGGCCATCCGCTGTATCGTTGGTCGCGATTGGGTTTTCCTCACCATAACCCACTGCAGTGATACGCTCTTCCGCTACACCGAAGCGCTTGACCAGAGCACGCTTCACAGAGTCCGCCCGCTTCTGGGACAGTGTTTTGTTGTAAGCTGCGGCGCCCTGGCTATCGGTATGACCTTCGATTTCCACTTCCAGGTCAGTGTGCTTGTTGAGGAAGTCCGCCACTTTCTTCAGCTCAGGATCGTACTGGCTCTGAATCACATCAGAGTTGGTGGGGAAGTTGATTTTCAGCTCAATGCTTTCCACGGTTACGGTTTGTACCTTGCCGACACAGCCTTTTTCGTCCACGGTGGCACCGGCTTCGGTGTTAGGGCACTGATCTTTGTCATCGGTCACGCCATCGCCATCGGAATCCAGCGGGCAACCGGTTGCATCCACCTTGACGCCCGCTGCTGTACCGGGGCACTGATCTTTGTCATCAGTCACGCCATCACCGTCGGAATCAACCGGTGCGGCTACAACGACTTCTTTCTTGGGCTCCGGTTTGCTTTCACCACCGAAGGCGTAGCTGATGCCCAGGGTCGTCATCAGATCGGTGTCGTTATCATCAACCCCGTAAATGCCACGCAGGTCCCAGCGCGCAGACCAGGCTTCAGAGAAATTGAAACGCAGACCACCGCCCAGATTCACTTGGGTTTCGCCTTCGTCCGCATCACCTCTTTCAAAATCGGCGTGGCCAATTCCGGCGCCCAGATACGGCTGTACGGTACCGTCTTTGCTGAAGTAATACAGTCCGTCCAGTTTGTACTGAGTCAGGTCAACACCTTGATCTGCGTCGTTGCGGAATGCCGCCACTTCCGCCGCCCAGTTGGGGCCAAAACGGTATTCCAGGCCCAGACCAAAACCATCCGCTTCGTCAGGCAGGCGGTCGTTATCGAATTTGATGTACGAAACCGCTGGGTTGATTACGATTTGCCCTTCCTTGTTTTCCGCCAGCGCGTGGCCAGCCAGCAGGCAGAGTGACACAGGCAGTATGATTCGCTTCATGATCTTTCCCCTTTATCCTATTGATGAAGCGCATACTATCGGGGTTTTTTTCAATTCTCCAGTGTGTACAAACAAAAAAGGCCGCGATTCACACCGCAGCCCTTCAGGGTGAACGTTATTTAACTAAAAGTTAATCAACCTGCTTAATACCCGCCAGTTTTTTCGCATGCCATTTCTTTTTCTCCACATCCATACCCCGCAGGATCTGGATTCTCTGGGCCTGGGGCGAGCCGGCACCATGCAATGATTCGGTGAGATATCCCACGGCATTGCGGCCCAGCGTCATGTTTTCAATCAGGCGCAGAATCTTCACCCGGTCGGCGGTGGGGATGTCTTCACGGCCTTTGAAGTACTTGTCCAACAGTGCCCCGGTGTCCTTGGATTCGAAATCCTGTTGGGAAGGCAGGGTCACCATCAAACCTCCGGCCAGATCCTGCGCCAGACGCGAAATTTCATAAGGGAAGCGCGTGACATTGTGCTTGCAGACGTTGGCCAGCATGGAGTCGTTGATCCAGGCACCGGAGGGCAACGGTTTTGACTCATGGGCTGACGCAATACTGGAGGAATAGATGGTCTCATTCAGGTGAGTCATTTCCACCAGTTTGTCACGAATGTGGGAGACCTTCTCCAGGCCGTTGTATTCTGCGATGGTGGCCGCGGCCCCCACCATGACATCACCCAGGCCGGTTTTGCACACGTAGCTGGCGCGATGGTAGGACGTGAAGCGTTCCACCATGGGCGCTGCGAATTCGTATTCACCATCCATGAAAATGTGATCCCAGGGAATGAACACGTTATCAAACACTGCCAAGACTTCCTGGCCGGCGTACTGGGCATTGCCCTTGTCCACATCCCCCAGCTCCATGGCCCGGGTGTCGCAGGACTGGCGACCATAAATGTAGGTGATTCCCTCCGCCTGCAGGGGAATGGCACCGATGATGGCGAAATCCCGATCCTGGTCACTCAGGCGCATGGTGGGCAGCACCATGATCCAGTGGGAATTGAGGCCGCCCGTCATATGGGCCTTGGCACCGCTGACGAAAACGCCGTTTTCATTGCGCCCGGTGACGCGCATGAACAGATCCTGATCTGCCTGTTCATGAGGCGCTTTACTGCGATCCCCTTTGGGGTCGGTCATGCCGGCAGCGATGATCTGATTATGTTTTTGCAGGCGTTCCAGGAACTTCAGGAAGCGCTGGTGATATTGGGTACCGTGGGCTTCATCTATATCATAGGTGATGGAGTGCATGACACTGATGGAATCCAGGCCGGCACAACGCTGGAAACAGGTGCCGGTGATCTGGCCCATCTTGCGCTGCATCCGGTTCTTCAACACCAGGTCTTGAGCGCTGTGGGGAATGTGCAGAAAGCGGTTGATCTGCTCACCACTGAGGTGGCTTTTGGCACTGGCCAGCTCAGGTTCCGCCGTGGCCAGGTCGTAGGTGGCTTTCAGTGCGTTGATCGAGGGCCAGATCATGGGGTGGTCTACGGGCTCGGCGATCTCTTCCCCGAACAGATACACCTTCAGATTACGACCCCGCAGACTGGCTACGTAATCGTCCCCGGTCACGATGGGAGTGAACTGCTGCCACACATCATCCGCCGAGTACTGTGACCGTAATTTTTGCTGCACCATATCATTCATGGCTACATCCCTCTCTCAAAGAACTAACGTATACAAATACCGAAATTATTGTAGAGTCACTGCCGGACTTATGGGCCAATCAATGACTGCGTGGTCAGCGATATTAACACCGGAGCGGAGGGATGTCGCCCCATTTGCTGAACAGGGTAGGTGGGATTGAAAGCGGTTCACCGGAGCCCGTCCGGCACACCGCTTTCCGGGGGGATGGAGGCTAGCCTAGTTAGGCTCTCCAACCGTTTCCGCTTCGAGGGTCGTGCGATACTTCTGCGCCAGCCGAATGAACTTGGGCGTCAACCCGGCATCCTCGTATATGGGATCGCCATACTCATCCTGGGTGACTTCTTTACCCGCTTCATAGGGGAAAGATTGGCTCAACTCACCCAATGCAAAACACAACAGATCCGTGAGAATTTGTTCCTCGGAACAATCCGGATACATCTCCTTGAGTGCAAGCACCTGAGCGGCTTCTTTCAGTGGAAGGTTGATGGAAAACTGCTGACGAGTGCGCTCACCTTTGTTGGCTTTTTCCCAGTGCGCGACCAATTCCTGAATTTGCATGATTGTCTCCCGAACCTTACTTCGACAATTTCAGTTTAGCCCGAAAAACAAAGACCTTTCAGGTAATTTTGCCATTAATTGTTAAAGAATTTTAAAATGCCATGAGTTTGTGCAGAACTGCCGGGCAATTCGTGAGCCTGCCCACAATTAATGCACTTTCCCCTTACGGCTCACGTTATAACGAGACAACGTTCATGACGATCAGAATAGAAAAGCAGGATGCCATCACCACCATCGTTCTGGATCGCACCCAGGTACGCAACGCCGTGGATCGCACCACTGCCCAGGCACTGGCGGACGCCTTCCGCGCGTTTGAAAACGATGCGGACGCCAGTGTCGCTGTGTTGGTGGGGGAACACACTTTTTGTGCCGGAGCGGATTTGAAAGCGGTCTCGTCCGGCAGTGGCAGTAACCGCCTGGAACCCGACGGCGATGGCCCCATGGGCCCAAGCCGCATGCTGCTGTCAAAACCGGTGATCGCCGCCATCGAAGGCCATGCGGTGGCCGGTGGCCTGGAGCTGGCGTTGTGGTGTGATATGCGGGTGGCCGCCGACAATGCCACCCTGGGGGTGTTCTGTCGCCGTTTTGGGGTGCCATTGATTGACGGCGGCACCGTACGCCTGCCCCGCCTGATTGGCATGAGCCGCGCACTGGACCTGATTCTCACCGGTCGAGCCGTGAGCGCGCAGGAGGCGTTGGCGATGGGGCTGGTCAACCGCATCTGCGCCCCCGGAGCCGCCCGCGCCACCGCTGAGCAGCTGGCACACGAGATCAGCCGCTTTCCCCAATTGTGTATGCGCCATGATCGCCTGAGCGCCTACCAGCAATGGGATCTGGATCTGCCCGCTGCCCTGCGCAACGAGTTCGAACTGGGCCTGCAGACCATCGCCAGCGGAGAAACCGTGGCCGGTGCCACCCGCTTCCGGGAGGGCAAGGGGCGCCACGGTGAATTTGACGGGGAATCCTGATCCAGCTGGCCTCCCCCCACCCACCCCGGAACGGCTCAGACTGCGGCTGGTCATTGGATATTGCCATTGAAGCGGATACCATAGCCAGATCAACGACTTGCTTGGGAATGAGATATGGCATTAACCACGGCTCTGGTGACCGGCGCTTCCAGTGGGATTGGCTACGAGATCAGTAAACTGCTGGCTGAGCAGGGACACGATCTGGTATTGGTGGCGCGGCGGGAAGACCGCCTGAAGCAATTGGCACGCTACCTGGAAAAAGAGTTTGATATCACTGCCCATGTGATTCCGGTGGACCTCACGGACCTGGAAGACATCGACCGGCTCTATATCACTTTGGAACAGGAAAACATTCCGGTGGACATTCTGGTGAACAACGCGGGCCTCGGCCACTGGGGACCATTCACCGCCAACGACACCCAAAAGGAACTGGAAATGATTCAGGTGAACGTGATGGCGCTCACCTATCTCAGCAAGCTGTTTGCCACAGATATGGTGAAGCGGGGGTTGGGTAAAATTCTCAACATCGCGTCTATTTCGGGTTTTACGCCGGGCCCGTACATGGCCACCTATAACGCCAGTAAAGCGTTTGTGGTTTCCTTCAGTGAGGCCCTTAACGCGGAACTTAAGGGCACCGGGGTGAGCGTCACCGTCAGCTGCCCGGGACCGGCGGCATCGGAATTCCACCAGCAGGCCGGCACCTCGGGATCGTTTTTCCTCAAGCTGATGCCAATGATGAGCTCCGGTCAGGTGGCGCGGGCGTCACTGGCTGCCATGAACAAACGCAAGACACTGGTGGTGCCGGGCACCATCAACTGGTTAATCAGCGTGGCCCCGCGGGTGGTTCCAATTCGGGTGATGTTGTTTGTGTTGAAACATCTGATGCGGCCCAGAGGCCAGCACTGAGTCAGAGACGGGCATTAAACCAAAGGCAGGCGTTGACTGGATGACGGGGTCTGACCGGCTCAGGTACGGACTTCAATGCGGTTGCGGCCGTTGTGCTTGGCCAGGTAGAGCGCCTCATCCGCGGCTTCGATTACCTGTTCCAACGACTGGTTTTCCGTCAGGGGTGACACGCCCACCGAAATGGTGACAGCGGGCAATTCCACGCCCTGCTCTGCTGAAACCCGGCAGTTGGCCACAGCCTTGCGCAAACGCTCAGCCACCGCTTTGGCCTGGGCGATCGGCGTGCACGGCAACAGGACCATGAATTCCTCGCCGCCATAACGGGCCAGCATATCGCTGGGCCGCAGGCTTTTGCGCATGATACGGGCCACCATCTGCAACACCAGATCACCGGATTTGTGGCCATAGGTGTCGTTGAACTTTTTAAAGTGGTCCACGTCCAGCATCAACACCGCCAACGGCATTCGCTCTGCCAACTCATGGCCTTTCAGATTGTCCAGCATGCCCTGCAACCAACGCCGATTATGCACTCCGGTGAGCGCATCCACATTGGCCGCCTGTTCCTGTTCTTTCTCCCGCGATTTGGACACCGCCACAATATCGTTGCCGGTACGCAATCGGTTGGAAAGAAAGTACAGCAGGTTTCGACATAAGCTATGGGAGGAATCGATCAACTGCCAAAGGGTGTCTTTCTCGATCACCACCACTTCACAGGGTTCAGTGGCCTGCACATAGGCGGAGGGATTGCGGCCATCGAATACCGACATCTCCCCAATGCACTCACCACTCCCCAGCTCCACCAGGGGCGTTGCATCCAGACTTTCCAGCGTCACTGCGACCCGGCCAGACAACAACAGATACATATTGTCATTGCGATACTCAGGGCGCAGCAGCACTTCGCCGGTGGTAAGCAGTTCTTTGCGACATTGATTCAACAATGGCCGGATACGCTTGAGGTCCACCTCATCGAAGATTCTGAATAATCTGAACTGGGCATCAGAAACCATTTCGCCCGTCTGTACTGTATTTGACGTTAATGCCATAACGACCACATTCAATCTGGAACACTAAAATAGTTGTCCCCAATTACCGTTCGCGCAACCTAAATTCCGCTCTTATGGTCAATTTTACGCGGAAGTGAGCATTCTGTTTGATAACCAGATCAATTTATAAACAACCGATCCAGTTCCTGAGTCAATTGTTGCAGCCTAACCGGTTTTCCCACCACCCCCTGCATGCCGGCATCCAGAATGCGCTGACGGTCTTCATCCAGCACACTGGCGGTCATGGCGATGATGGGCGTGGCGCAGTTCGGCCCACTCCCCTGCAGGATCGACCGTGACGCCTCCAAACCGTTAAGACCGGGCATTTCGATGTCCATCACGATCAGGTCATAGTGTTGGGCATTGGCGGCAGCCACCGCCGCTTCGCCATCAAACACAATGTCCACGTCCAGCCCGATTTTGCTGAACATCTTCTGCGCCACCCGCTGATTGACGACGTTGTCTTCCGCCACCAGGACTTTTTTCTGGTAGTTTTTATTCAACAGTTCCTGTTCGGATTCTTCCTTGATGGGATCAGTCTCCCGCAGCGGCAACGTAATAATGAAGGAGGCACCCTTGTCCTTCTCACTTTCTACCTCCAGGTAGCCATCCATCAAATCAATCAGGTTTTTACAGATGGTCAACCCCAACCCGGTTCCGCCGTAATTGCGGCCAATACTCACATCCGCCTGCTCGAAGGATTCAAAAATCTTGTCGATACGATCTTTGGGAATGCCGATTCCGGTATCGTGAACTTCGATAATAATGTTGAAACGATTACCTTCGATATGGTCGTAACCGACTTCGATATCCACACGGCCTTCGCGGGTGAACTTGATGGCATTGGTAACCAGGTTCATCAGCACCTGCCGAATGCGCATGGCATCGCCCATGAGGTACTTGGGTGTATCCGGCTCCAGCGCTGCATGTATCGCAACGGACTTGTCCATACCAAACGCCCGGTTCAGGTCGCACACATCGTGGATCATCTGGTGGAAGTTAAACGGCTCTTTCTGCAGCTCCAGGTGGCCGGCCTCTATCTTCGACAAATCCAGGATGTCGTTGATGATGCTGAGCAGGGAATTGGAGGAACGGTTGATGAGGGTCACCAACTCATGCTGCTCAGGATTAAGGGGGGTATCCTGCAACAACTGAACACTGGCGATCACACCGTTCATGGGCGTGCGGATTTCGTGGCTCATGTTGGCCAGGAAAACCGATTTGGCCCGGGAGGCGATTTCCGCCGAATCTTTTGCCTGCTGCAGGTGCCGGTTCAGGTTTTCCAACTTTTTGGTGAGTCGTGCCTGTTCTTCCAGCTTGAGGGCAAGATCCTGGTCCAGCTCAGCGTTGACGGACTGCTCCTGCCACCCGGATTCCAGAATATTGTTGAAGATCTCCTCGGCGCGATCCCGGTACAGCACACCCAGGTAGTTTTCCAGCGTGTCCAGGTAGCGACTCAGGTCGCCCAGGGAATCCACTTTGACCAGGCCGGCGCTGTCACGCTGCAACCCGCTCTCCATCAGCATGAAATCGATGACTTCATCGCTGCAGGTTTCCTTCAGTTTGCGGATATGGGCACTGACCAGCCGGGACCAAATTGACATAGGGACAAAAACTCTTGTACTTCACTTCCTAAGCATAATAACGGATCGCAGATCCGGCAAATCAGCGGGACCAGCGGCACGATACTTGATGGCATTTCTCTGCTAAAGTGTACGGCCCCGCGCGAGCCGGCGCGCCCATGCCAAGCATGCCAAACAGAGGAAGCGAGACCAAACCCTTGAAACACCAAGCTGTTCCCATTCAACCCGCCGCCACCATCGTCCTGCTGAGGGACTCGGACCAGGGTCCACAGATCCTCATGCAGCAACGCAATCCGGAAGCGATTTTTGTGGGCGGCGCCTGGGTTTTCCCAGGGGGCAAACTGGACCCCCATGATGAGGCATCCGCCTGGCTGGAATACTGTGACCTGCCCCCGGACGCCGCCAATCGGTTGCTGGAACTGGAAGCGCACGGTCACGCCTATTGGATTGCGGCGATTCGGGAGCTGGTGGAAGAGGCCGGCATCCTGCTGGCGGAAGGCGCCACCCCGCAACTGGCCGCCAGGGCGCAACAGTTCCTGCAGCAGGAGCCCTCTGGATTTCTCGATTTCTGCTCCCGCAACGGATTGCAGCTGCAAACCGGCAAACTGCGGTACCTGAGTCGCTGGATCACCCCACCGGGCACCCCCAGGCGCTATGACACCCGCTTCTTCCTGTGCCCGTGGCCGGAAGGCCAGCCGCCGCGCCAGGATGACCACGAAGCGGTCAACACCGGATGGTTCACCGCAACGCAGGCGCTGACCCGCTATGAGAAGGGCGACTGGGATCTGGTGCTGCCCACCATCATGACCCTGCGCCACCTGTCACGCTACAACAACGTGCAGGAGCTGCTGCAACAGGAAGGGCAGGCAGCCCACAACAAAACAGGTTAACATGGTTCGAGCATTCAAAAAGGCGACACTATGAGCAAGCTGGTACACGGTGAAACCATCGTGCTGTCACCATTGATTCGACGTATTACGGCCCCCAATCCGGGCATCATGACCGGACCGGGCACCAACACCTACCTCGTGGGCACCGACGCCTGGGCCGTAATCGATCCGGGCCCGGCCATACCCGAGCACGTGAACGCCATTGTGCAGGCCGCTGCAGATGCCCACGCCACTATTCAGTGGATTCTCTGCACCCATACCCATATGGACCACTCCCCCGCCGCAGTGGCCCTGCAGCAAGCCACCGATGCGCTGGTGATCGGCATGCCAGCCAACAACCCGCAATCCCAGGACCCCAGCTTCAGCCCCGACCAATGCTGGCAGGAAGGAGATTACATCCAGTCCGATGACTTCACCCTGCGGGCCGTGCATACCCCCGGGCACGCCAGCAATCATCTGTGTTTCTATCTGGAACAGGAGCAGGTGTTGTTCACCGGTGACCACATCATGGAGGGCTCCACCGTGGTGATCGCACCGCCGGATGGCGATATGAAAGCCTATCTGGATTCCCTGGCCAAATTGAAAAACCTGTCACTACGGCATTTGGCGCCGGCGCACGGCAACCGCATGGAGCATCCCCTGGACGTGATTGAGGGCTTGATCCAGCACCGCCTGATGCGGGAACACAAGGTATTGGAAGGGATGGCGAAAACCGGGCCCGCGAATCTGGATACCCTGACCCCCGCGGTGTATGACGATGTGCCGGAGTTCCTCCACCCGATTGCCCGCTTTTCCCTGCAGGCACACTTGGACAAGCTGCTAAAAGAGAAGATCGTCAGCGAATCTGACGGCATCTGGCAGAAAATTTAACGCTTCTTGCCTTTTTTGGGTTTGGGGCCTTTGCTGCCGGACGGCTTTTTGGTTTTGGGCCAGCTATTCCACCCCATCGCTTTCTGGAACTGCTTGCGCAGGTCTTTGGCCGCCTGTTCTTTGCGCTCATGCACCACCCGTTCCCGGGCGCTGCCGAACTCCACCACGTTTTCTGAATCCTTATCTTCCGCCACGCCTGGCCATCTCCTCTGTGCTTGCCCGCTGACTCTTGAGATATAGCACAATTTAACCGCTCACTCAGCCACGGGCAAGAATGGCAATGACATGGTGGATCAGCCCGGGCTGTACACTATGGCAAATGTAATCAATGCCGATTTGCGTTAATATCGTCCGCCATTGCGAATCCGCCCACATGGGTGGATCAAGACCATTCAGGGGGTTGGTTGCCGTCTCCGGCAGCCACAACAGTAAGGTGTTCAATGTCCGAAAAACCCAAAACCACGCTCAAGCGAGTGAAAACCGGCGCATTTGAGCGGCGCTTCAGTATGGCCAAAGCGGGCTTTGTGGCCGGAACCATGCTGGCGGCACAGTCCGCCGGGAACATGTTCACCCGCAAGGAAGAGCGGGCCGACCGCCAGAAGGCCATCCTCTCCAAACAGGCCCACTACCTGGCAGAGGAAATCGGCAAACTGAAAGGCAGCATCGTCAAGATCGGCCAAATGATGGCGCTGTACGGCGAGCACTTCCTGCCGGTGGAAGTCACCGAAGCTCTGCATACGCTGGAAGACAATACCGCCGCGCTGGAATGGACCACCATCTATGAAGAACTGGAAGATGAGCTGGGGGCAGAGAAGTTGGCACTGCTGGAAATTGAGGAGTCGCCCCTGGGGGCGGCCTCCATTGGCCAGGTGCACAAAGCCGTCATCAAAGCGACCGGGGAACAGATCTGCCTGAAAATTCAGTACCCTGGCGTGGCGGAAGCGGTGGACAGCGACCTCGGCGCGGTGGAAAGCCTGATCCGCATGCTGAAGATTGTTCCTATCACCGAGGAATTCGAATCCTGGTTCCAGGAAATCCGGGAAATGATGTACCGGGAAGTGGACTACAACCACGAGCGGGAGAAAACCAAGCTGTTCCGCGAGCGCCTGCAGGATGATCCCCGCTTTATCGTGCCCAAGATCTACGAGGAGTTCTGCAGCAATCGGGTCATCGCGACCTCTTTCGAACCGGGCCTGGATATTGACGCTCCGGAGACCAAAGCCCTGCCCCAGGCACGGCGCAATGCCATCTGCCGCACCGCGCTGGATCTGTGCTGGAAAGAGGTATTTTTGTGGGGCGAAATGCAGACTGACCCCAATTTCGGTAATTACTTTGTGCGCCTGGGTGACGGAGCAGAGCAACCGGATCAGGTGGTATTACTGGATTTTGGTGCGGTCAGGGAGTTCTCCGACAAGACCCTGGAGCCGGGCCGCAAGATCGTGAAGGCCGCCTTTCTGCACGATGAAGCCCTGTTGCTGGAAGGCTTGAGCGCCCTCCACCTGTTCGGGCCCGACACCCCCATGGACGCCAAGCGCGGCCTGGCACAACTGTGTTTTATGGCCATTGAACCCTTTGCCGATCCGGAGCGTTTCCCGCCGCCGTCCTATCTGCTGAACGACCAGCTTGAGTACAAATGGGGTGAAAGCAACCTGCCGGCCCGCCTCAGCATGAAAGCCGGGCTGTCCGCTGCGGGAGCCAACCGTCATTTCACCATCCCGCCCCGGGAGCTGATGTTCCTGGTGCGCAAGATCATGGGGGCCTATACCTTCATGTCGGTCCTGAAAGCGGAGATCCGCGGCTACGATGTGCTCTCCCCTTACATCCTGAGCAACTGACCGAACGGGCTCCGGGTTCACGCAGGCCCGGAGCCGCCTAACCGGATTCGCCCACCGGCGGAATTCCGTCACAAAGTTTCAGCAGATCCCCCCACCCCGGCCATTCCGTTTCTATACTGAATAGATACCCGACAGCCGACGACAGACCATCATGGACACGGAACAACTGAAGCAATTTGAATTACTGCGCCATCTCAGCGACGAGCAGCTTATCGTCCTGATCCATAACAGTGAAACGCTGCGTCTTGGACCCGGTGATTCGATTGTGGAAGCGGGCTCATCCGATCCGTTTGAATATTTTTTACTGGCGGGGGAGCTGGATCTGCAGGATCCGGCAACCCAAAGCATCAAAACCATTGTGGCAGGCAGCCCCGACGCCCAGGGGCCAGTGGCCCATAAACGCCCGCGCGCTTTTCACGTCCGTGCCCATTCCAACGCCCAGGTTCTGCAGGTGGAACGGGAAGCCCTGAAAGCCCTGCTGCAGGAAGCGCCCGGGGACAGCTTCGAAGTGCGGCGAGTACTGCGAGAGGAACAGCCGGAAGACAAGCAGCTGCTGCTGGACATCTATGCCGACCTGCGCAACAACAAACTGGTGTTGCCCAGTCTGCCGGAAGTGGCCGTGCGCATTCGGCGCATGATTGACGAAGGCACCAACAGTGCCAAGAAGATTTCCCAGGCGGTGAACACCGATCCCTCCATCGCCGCCAAACTGATTAAGGCCGCCAACAGCCCGCTGTTCCGCGGCACCAAAGAGTTTGAAACCAGCGCCCAGGCCATCGTACGTTTGGGCATGCAGACCACCAAGCAACTGGTGACCACGTTTACGGTGAAAGAACTGTTCAAAGCCAACGCCCCGCTCTTGAAACAGCGCATGGACAGCCTGTGGCAGCACAGCATCGAGATCGCAGCCATCTGTTATGTTCTGGCTAAAAATGTACGGGGCCTGGACCCGGATCAGGGCCTGTTGGCCGGACTGCTCCATGACATTGGCGTGGTGCCGATTCTGATGTACGCCGACCAGTACCCGACCCTGGCAGAAGACGCCCAGCAACTGGAGAAGACCCTCCGCGAACTCAAGCCGGAGCTGGGTTCGGTGATCCTCAAACGCTGGGGTTTCAATGAGGAGATGGTGGCCACCGCCACCCATTCCGAGAACTGGCGCTACCAGCATGAGGGTGAGGCGGACTTTGCCGATCTGGTGATCGTGGCCCACCTGCACCATTTGATGCTGGACGAGGAGCGCATGAAGAAGCTCAGCAAAGTGCCCGCCTTCCGGCGCCTGTTCCCCGGTGAAAACGACCCTTCAATTCTCAACGGCATCATGGAACAGGCCAAATCCCAGCTGGAGGACACCCGTCAACTGCTGGTGGCCTGAGCGCCCACGAAGGTTAAACCCATACCACCCACCCATAAAAAAAGCGCTCCGAGGAGCGCTTTTTCTGTCCGAACCGGACCTTGGTTTACTTCAAAGGAATGGCAAACTCGCCTTCGGTCACCACCTGCTTATCCGCACCGACATTCCCGTAAGGGTAACCGGTGAAAGAAAACAGGCCGATTAACATGCCCTTCCCATCCTGCAGCACGGTGAGCTTGCCTGGCTCAGCACTGGACGTACGGTAGGATTTACTCTCCCCATTCTTTTGAATGGCAGCCTTGAAGTATTTCAGCTCATAGCTGCCTTCGCCCACATACTCATCAATGGTGAAGCTGACTTCGAATTCGCCACCGCTGGCCGAAATCTGCATGGCACCGAATTCATTGATGTTTTTCTCCACCTTTAGATTAGGAATGTTGTCACTGACACCACCATTGTGTTTGAAGAAAAACTGGCTGCCATCTGCCCGAACCCCACGCTTGGTACGGGGATCCTTGGGTTTTGGAGGCGGTGCCGGTTTGGCCTCCGGAGCCGCTGCAACGGCAGCAGCACCCACTGCTGCACCACCGGCCGCCACATCAGAGAACGGAATCACGGTGGGCTTGGCGGCGGGCTCAGGCGTCACTGGTTTGGGTGCCGGTTTGGGGGCGGGCTTGGGTGCCGGTTTCGGTGCTGCCACCACGGCCACTTCCAGTTTCTCGCCGGATTTGAATTCACAGGCAGTTGGTTTGCCTTCGATGGTACAAGACCCCTTGCCGTTAGGCAGGTATCCGCCCCGCACGGGACCGGAGTAAAGATCGCCGCCTTTCAGGACCACGGTAGCCCGGGTCGGTGGCTTGTCTGCTTTCCACACACCACGGGCCACATTGCCATTCTTCATGGTGACGGTGAATTCCCCTTCTTTCAGATCATCAATCCAGGTGCCTTCATACTTGACGCCGGTATCGGCTTTGGTGAACACGCCTTTGCCCTGCTTCTGGTCGGCGATGAAACCGCCGGTGTACACGTCACCGTTGGCCCAGGTAAAGGTACCTTCACCGCTCATCTTGCCCTGCAGCCACTCCCCCTTGTAGGAGTCACCATTGGGCCAGGTTTTGGTGCCGTTGCCATGTTCACGGTTGTTGCTCCAGCCTCCCACGTATTTCTCGCCGTTGGTCCAGACCTGAGTGCCTTCACCACTCTTGCGGCCATCGACCCAATCGCCTTCGTATACGTTGCCGTTGGTATACGTATAGGTGCCTTTGCCGTGGAACCGGTTGAAGGCATTACGCTCCCCCTCATAGACACCTGCCGCCAGGACAGTCGAGCACAACAGAACAGAGGCAAACCCTGAGATCAGAAGCTGTCGAAATTTCATCGTGTTAATATCCAATCAGGCTGAATAATTTGAATTTAAAAGAGAAAATCGCAAATCAGTAAATAAAAAAAGACATCTAAGTATATAGCAGAGGACGCCGGTTTTTTGAAATTTATCAAAGCAAATTCAGGTAGTTTTATTGTTGTGTTCATGTAAATCCGTCAACACCGCCAGGGCTTCTTCAGCCCATTGAACACTGCTCTCTTCAAACAGAATTCCGCGACGCAAGGTCAGGTACATCATGCGGAATTCCGGTGTCAGCTCCGGGTCGGCGAAGTATTGGGACTCCACCTGACGGTAGGCTGCCAGCAATTCCTTATGCTTAATAAGCCTTTGTTTCGCCTCATCCATCAGAGGTTGAAGGTAGCGAGTATCCGCAGCAAACAGTTTCACCAGGAAGGACTCGTTGACTTTGGGCAGGGGCAGCGGCTTGCGCATCCACTGATCCAGGGCCTGCTCCCCCAGCTCGGTGATTTGGTAAACCTTCTTGTCTGGTTTGCCTTGCTGCGGCACCACCTCGAAACGCACCCAACCGTCTTCATCCAGTTTGGCCAACGCCCGGTACACCCGCTGATGGCTGGTATCCCAAAAGTAGCCCAGGGGGCCATCAAACCATTTATTGATACCGTAGCCGGTGGCACTCTGCTTTTTCAAAACCATCAATAAAACGTGCTTCAGGGACATGCTCTACCTCAGTCATCAAGTGGCACATTATGACTCATGTTGCATATGCGTACCAGGGGTGATAGCCTCTATGCCACATGATGCATATCCTGGAGATCAGTATGACGCACCCCCACTACGACGCCATCGTGATTGGATCCGGCCTGGGCGGGCTCACCGCCGGAGCCCTGTACGCCCAACAGGGCAAACGTGTACTGGTGATTGAGCGCCATGACAAGTTCGGCGGTGCCGCCACCGTATACAACCGCAAGCACCTGAACATCGAAGTGGGTTTACACGAGCTGTGCGGCTTTGGTCACCTGGATCTCCTGCCCCAGGTGTGGCACCAGCTGAAACTGGACGATCGCGTTGAGCGCCTGCCGGTCCCCACCTTTTTCGCAGTCAAAAAAAGCGGTGGGCCACAGCAGGTGATGCCGGAGGGCTGGAACGAGGCCAAAGCGGCCGCCCTGCGCCTGTTCCCCCAACACAAACGCGGCATCCTGCGTTATTTCCAGATTCTGCACGAAGTCCGCAGCAACATTTTCCACTTCGTCAACGCCAATAAAACCCGCTGGTGGTGGCTGCGCAACGGACCCATCATGCCGCTGAAGTTCCGCGCCATGTTCAAATACAACAAAATGACCGTGTCACAACTGTTTGACGACCTGTTTGGAAACGACGAAGACATCAAGTTCTACCTGGCTGCCAATATCGGCTATTACAGCGACCGCCCCCAGGAGCTGTCGGCCCTGTTCTACGCCATTGCCCAGGGCTCCTACCACGAAGGCGGTGGCTATTACATCAAGGGTGGCTCCCAGCAGCTGAGCGATGCCCTGGTGGACATCATCAAGGAAAACGGCGGCGAGGCGCTGATCCGCCGCACGGTCACCGACATCCTGCTGGACGCGCAGGGCCAGGTGAAAGGCGTAACCCATGAGAAGAACCTCACCATTGGCAAACGCCGGGACCCCAAGGACAAACTGCCACGCAGTGACTTTGCGCCCCTGATTTTCGGCAATGCCGCGCCCAATATTCTGCAGGCCATGCTGCCAGACTCAAAACAGGCTGCCTTTATGCAACCCTATGAGGGGCGCCCCCTCTCCCCGGCTTTGTGGGTGTTGTTCGTTGGAATGGACCGCGATCCCCGGGAATTCGGCGTCACCGACTACGCCACCTTCGTGGTGCCGGAGCATTGCCGAAACTTCAATGATTACGCCAATTTCAAAACCGCGTTCGCGGAGATGCCGGGTAAGGACATGCCCGGTTATGTGTTCACCGATTACAGCAAGCTGGACACCGGCATGAACGAGAAGGGGCGCCACTTTGCCGTGCTGTGCGGAATTGACGACATGAATAACTGGGAGTCATTGTCAGAAGAGGATTATTACTCCAAGAAGGACGCCTGGGAAAAAGCCCTGCTCAAGGACCTGGACCGCCAGTTCCCCGGGCTGGGTCAGCACATTGTGTTCCATGAAATGGGCACCGCCCGCACCATGAACGAATACCTCAACACCCCCATGGGGGCCACTTACGGTTTCGCCCAGAACGCGCCGTTCATTCAATCCAAGCCGCCCACCACCCGAACCGCAATACCCGGACTGTTCCTGGCATCCGCCTTTGGCAGTCATGGTGGTGGTTTTGTGGGGGCCATTCTGTCCGGTGCCAATGCCGCCAAGCAGGCGAAGAAGTGGGACGCCCGCCAGGCGGAGGACGGCAGCACGTCACTGGGTGCAGCGCAAACCATTTGATCTGTTACAGGTCAGGGAGTTGGTTGTTGGGCTACAGCCCGATCCACCTGTTGTCCGTTTGGGTCATCTTTTGCGTAGTGAAGTCGGTGCAGGGTGCCCGATCCGGCAACCTGCGGCGTCATAAGGCCTTTGCCGTAGGCGCCTATCTGGGCGCCGTCGGTGCCGCACTGGGGGCGCTGGCACCGGGGCGCATGCTGAATCAGATGTTGTTCGGCTGATCAATACAGCTTCGCCACCGACTCCTTGACGAAATCTTCCAGCTCGTTGAAACGGCCCTGCTCCACCTTGGTCACCCATTCAGGGTCCTGCAGCAGGGCGCGCCCCACCGCAATCATGTCGAACTCGTCGATCTCCATACGCTCGAGCAGGTCATCAATGCCGCGCTGCCCAATATTGTCCATGGGCTTGGGGGCCAGGGTGCCGTCCAGAAAATCTACGTTCAGCCCGACACTACCTACGGAAATGGTGGGTTTGCCGGTGATTTTTTTGGTCCAGCCGGCCAGATTCAGGTTGGAGCCTTCAAATTCGGGCTCCCAAAAACGTCGCTGGCTGGCATGGAAAATATCCACCCCGGCTTCCGACAAAGGCAACAGGAACTGCTCCAACTGCTCAGGGGTAGTCGCCAGACGCGCGGAATAATCCTGCTGTTTCCACTGGGAGAAGCGGAAGATCACCGGGAAATCCGGGCTCACCCGTTTGCGCACTGCCTGCAAGATATCGATGGCGAACTGGCTGCGTTTTGCAAAGGAGCCACCCCAGCGATCGGTACGCTCGTTGGTCACCTCCCAAAAGAACTGATCAATCAGGTAGCCATGGGCGCCGTGCAATTCGATGGCATCAAACCCGATACGCTCGGCGTCCGCCGCCGCCTGGGCAAAGGCATCAATACAATCCTTCACCTCCTGCTCGGTCATGGCGTGAGCTTTACGCTTGCCCGCTGAAGAAATGCCCGACGGCCCCATACCCGGTACGTCCGGATCAGGCCCAACCCCCGGTCGACGCACCGCACCCACATGCCACAGCTGGGGGGCAATCTTGCCCCCGGCAGCATGCACCGCCTCCACCACCCGTTGCCAGCCGGCCAGGGCCTCTTCACCGTGAAACGCCGGCACCCCCTCATAGCCGTTGGACGCTACTTGGCCAACGGTGGTGCCTTCGGTAATAATGAGCCCTACGTTGTTCTCAGCACGGCGACGGTAGTAAGCTACCACTTTGTCATTGGGCACATAGCCCGGGGACATGTTACGGGTCATCGGGGCCATTACGATGCGGTTGCGTAATTGCAGTGTTTTGCACTGGATAGGCCGGAACAAAGTGGAAACAGACCGGGTCGGTGCCAGTTGGCTCATGCTTGTCTCTCTATTGCAATGGAGTGGAGCCAGTATTTTAGGAGGGAACCCCATTCAAGCTGAAAGGGGATAAACGTCAATTACAGGGCAAATATTGCCGAAACCACCCTGTTATGGCGATTAAGGAAAACCACAGATTATTCACACTCAATAACAGGAAACTCTATGTCGGTCAGCGTGCACGCGCCCTGCGGCGAAATCATCGGGCTTCAGCGGGAAGGTTATCAGGAATTTCGAGGCATCCCCTACGCCGAACAGCCCATCGGGGTTTCCCGATTCAAAGCGCCGGAGCCCCTGCTCCCCTTCGATGAACCCTTCAAAGCCGATCGTTTCGGCGACTCCGCCCCTCAGGATCATATTCCCCTTTTCGGCATTACCCAAACCAGCGAAGACTGCCTGCACCTGAACATCTGGACCCCTGCCTGCGATGACAAAAAGCGCCCGGTGATGGTGTGGATTCACGGCGGCGGCTTTCTCACCGGCTCCGGCTCCCAGCTGCTCTACAACGGTCGCAATCTGGCAGTGAACGGCGACGTGGTGGTGGTTTCCATCAATTATCGCCTGGGGGCATTGGGCTATTTATACCTGAACGACCTGATCAGCGCCGAGCACAACATCAGCGCCAACAACGGGTTACTGGATCAGATTGAAGCCCTGCGCTGGGTGAAAGACAACATTGCGGCCTTTGGGGGCAACCCAGAGGACGTGACCCTGTTCGGTGAATCCGCCGGCGGAATGTCCATCGCCACCCTGCTGGCCACGCCCGCCGCCTGTGGTCTCTTCAAGCGGGCCATTATCCAGAGTGGGGCCGCCGATCAGGTGCTGACCCGCCGCGAAGCCACCGAAATCGGCCGCAAGTTCCTGGAGATCACCGATATCGACCCGGCCAACCCGGGGCGGCTGTGGCAACTGAGCCCGGACCAGATCATCAAGGCCCAGCGCAAGTTGACCCGCATGTCCTTCAACCGTGGGCCGTTCAGCCAGGAGGTTCGCCAGACCGGGATGGTCCTGCTGCCGGTGGTGGAAGGCAGCATCCTGCCGCAGACTCCGCTGTCCGCCATCCAGCAAGGAATCGCCAAGGACATCCCCATCATGGTGGGCTGCACCCGGGATGAATGGAACCTGTTCCTGAGCTTACCCGGCACGGAAGGCCTGTTTGCCCCCGGCAATGTGCATGAGGTGGAAAAATCGGACCTGATCGCGCTGCTGGAGAAAAGCGTGCCGGGCATGGGTGAGCGGGCCGCCAACCTGTATGAAAAAGTGGTGCAGGGCGCAAAGGATTCCAGCACCCTGGCCGACATCTACAGCGCTTTTGAAGGGGATCGCATGTTCCGCATTCCCACCCTGCGGATCGCCGAGGCCCATAGTGAGCACAGCCGCAACGCCTTCGTGTTCCAGTTCAATTGGGACAAGGGCGGCTTTGGGGCCTGCCACGCCAGCGACATTCCCCTGGTATTCGGCTGCACGGATACCCCCGCTGCCCAGTTCCTGTGCGGCGCTGACCCCGGTGCAGCCAAACTCAGCACCATTGTGCAAAATTGCTGGATCGCCTTTGCCCGCTCTTCGGACCCCAGTACCGACGGCGTAGGCAAGTGGCACGCCTTTGACGACGAAAACCGCCATGTCATGTGCTTTGGCGAAACCCCGCAACTGCATACTGACCCCTTTGCAGCTTCGGCCCCCTTGTGGGAAGGGGTGCTATAGCCCACGGAGCTTCAGGCCTTCGAGTGATGGCCTGAAGCTCACACCGGATGCAACGGCATATCCTTCTGAAATCCCACCCCGACTTTGTTAGAATACCGCGCAGCATTTTTCCGGAGACAGTCAGTACCATGAGCGAACAGGTATTTCACGTCGGCCAGCGCTGGTCCAACACCGCGGAGACCGACCTGGGAATTGGCATTGTGACCCAGGTGAACGAACGTATCGTCACCCTTTTCTTCCCCAACACCGAAGAACTGCGCAACTATGCCCAGGCCAATGCGCCCCTCACCCGCCTGGAGTTCCATCCCCGGGACATGATTGAAACCGACGACGGCACCAACTACCGGGTGCTGACCCGTCACGAAGAGGAAGGGCTGTATTTTTACGAGGCGGAAAGCGACAACGGTGAGGTAAAAATCCTCTGCGAAAGCCAGGTGCAGGGCAGCAGCAGCATGCCGGAACCGCTGAAACGGCTGTTGCAGGGGCATTTTGAGCACTACAAGACCTTCGGCATGCGGGTGAAGAGCTGGGAATTGCTGTCCCGCTATGACCAGCACCCGGCCAAAGGCTTTATGGGCCCCCGGGTGGACCCCATTCCCCACCAGTTCCACATTGCACAAACGGTCGCCCGTCATGCCCAGGCCAGGGTCATGCTGGCGGACGAAGTGGGTCTGGGAAAAACCATCGAAGCCGGCCTGATTGCCCATCAACTGCTGATCAGTGGCCGCATCAACCGGGTGCTGATCCTGGTGCCAGATTCCCTGGTACACCAGTGGCTGGTGGAGATGCGACGCCGATTCAACATGCCGGTGCGAGTGCTGGACGAAGACCAGTGCGACGCCCTCTGCGAGCAGGAAGATACCGACAACCCTTTCATGTACGAACAGCTGGTGCTGTGTTCGATCCAGTTCCTGCTCAATCACCCGCGCTGGGCCGAAGCTGCGCTGGACTCCCCCTGGGATTTGCTGATCGTGGACGAAGCCCACCACCTGGCCTGGCAACCAGAGAACGCCAGCCCGGCCTATGGCCTGGTGGAAGCGTTCAGTCTCAAGGCCAAGGGCCTGCTGCTGCTGACGGCCACGCCGGAGAAAGAGGGCCCCGAAAGCCACTTCGCTCAATTGCATCTGTTGGACCCGCTGCGTTACCAGGACCTGCCCCGATTTATGGAGCAACAGGCCCGCTTCAATGACATTGCCCTTATTGCGGAACAGCTCATTGATCACCAGCCCCTGTCCACCGCGCAATTGGACCAACTCAAGCAATTGCTGAGCGATGACTCCAGCCTCAAACTCATCGACCAACTGGAGCACAACCAGGAAGACAGTCATGGCCCCACCACCCTGGCCCAACGACTGCTGGACCAGCACGGCACCGGCCGCGCCCTGTTCCGCAACACCCGGGCCAGCATCAGCGGCTTTCCCCAGCGTCAGCTGACCCGGGTCCGCCTCAAGAACCCCGCTGCCTATACCACCCTGCAGCTGGAGAGCTTTCTGGACCAGCTCTATCCGGAAATGCACCTGCCGGAGCCAGAGTGGATCGCCCAGGACCCCCGGGTCGAATGGCTGCTGGATACCCTGAAGAAAAACCGCAGTGACAAGTTCCTGGTGATCTGTCACCACAAGGACACAGCCTGCGCCCTGCAGGCCCACCTGCATTTCAAGGGCGGCATTCAGTGCAGCGCCTTCCACGAGGACCTGAGCCTGATCGAACGGGATCGCAGCGCCGCCTGGTTCGCCTCGGAAGAAGACGGCGCCCAAGCCCTGATCTGTTCCGAAATCGGCAGCGAAGGCCGCAACTTCCAGTTCTGCCATCACCTGGTGATGTTCGACCTGCCCGCCAGCATCGATCTGCTGGAACAACGCATCGGCCGGCTGGACCGTATCGGGCAGCAGCAGGATATCCAGATCTACACACCCTACCTGGGAGGCACCCATCAGGAAAACCTGCTGACCTGGTACGACGAGGGTTTCACCGCCTTCACCAAAACCGAGGCCTCCCACAGCGTGGTGTTCGAGAACCTGAGCCAGGACTTCCAGGCCGCCATCGCCAGTCCGGATGAAGATGCCCTGGAACCCTTGCTGGAGGCGACCCGCCAACGCATCGCCGATCTGCACGAGCGCTTTGTGCACGGCCGCAACCGCCTGCTGGAGATCCACTCCCGCGGAGATGACCGTGTGGAACCCCTCATTGATGCCGTAAAAGACAGCGACAACGACCCCGAGCTGCGGGAATTCATGGAGCGAGTGTTCAGCGTCTACGGTGTGGAAGAGGAAGACCTGTCCGATGACATCATCCTGATCCGTCCCGGCACCTCCCTCGAACACAGCGGCTTCCCCAACCTGCCCGAAGATGGCTTCAGCGCCACTTACGACCGGGCCGTAGCCCTGGGCCGGGAAGACATCGAATTCCTGAGTTGGGATCATCCCATGGTGCGTAACGCCATGGACATGATCATCACCAGCGGCAAAGGCAGCTCCGTGATGAGCCTGCTGAAAAACAAGCAGATCAAGGAAGGCACCATTCTGCTGGAGGCCCTGTTCATTGTGGAATGCCCGGCCCCCGCAGAGCTGCAACTGGGCCAGCTGCTGCCCGCCACCCCGGTGCGCCTGCTGCTGGACCAACAGGGTCGAGACATCAGCAAGGCCGTTACCACCGATGCCCTGGACAAACAGCTGAAACGGGTGAAAGGCGACCTGATCACCCCCATGCTCAAGGAAATCCAGGATCCGGTGCTGGACATGCTTAACAAAGGCAACAGCCTCATGGAATCCCGCAAGCAGGAACTGGTGGAGCAGGCCCAGCAACGCTTCCGCGCCTATTGGGACAACGAGCGCCAACGCCTGCAGGCCCTGGCGCAAGCCGATGACCAGAGCAAAGCCCTGCAGGCTGCGGATCAACGCCTGGAAAAGGGACTGGAGCTGCTGGCCCGAAACAGCCAGTATCGCCTGGACGGCCTGCGCATCATGGTCACCATTTCCTGACCCATGGCCGCCCCCACGCTGGACATTCTGTTCGAGGATGACCACCTGCTGATCGTCAATAAGCCCGCCGACCTGCTGTCGGTAGCCGGTCGCGGGCCCGACAACCAGGATTCCATCCACACCCGGGCTCAGGCACTCTACCCCCAGGCCCTGGTGGTACACCGGCTGGATTGTGCCACCTCCGGTGTCATGCTGCTGGCCAAAACCAAAGTCGCGCAAAGTGAACTCAGCCGCCAGTTCCGTGAGCGGGAAACGCACAAGGAATATCAGGCCATCACCTACGGGGAATGCGCGGCTGACCAGGGTGAAATCCAGTTCCCCTTGATCACGGACTGGCCAAACCGCCCCAAGCAGAAAATCTGCCATGAACAGGGTAAACCCTCCCTCACCCGTTATCGGGTGCTGGAACAGGATGGCCGGCGCCGGCGAGTGTTGCTGATCCCGGTGACCGGCCGCTCCCATCAATTACGGGTTCACACCATGGCCCTGGGTATGCCGATCCTGGGGGACCGCTTCTACGCCCCGGCGCCGGTCATCGCCATGGCGGACAGACTGCTGCTGCACGCCCAAAGCCTGTACTTTCGCCATCCCGCCAGCGGCGCCCCGTTCACCTGCACTGCGCCACTGCCCTTTTGACTCCCACTGTGTATACCCTGTAGCATCGGATGAACTGGTTGCATTCACCGGTGAACAGGAACCCTGCATGAGTCAGAACGACCTTTTTATTTTTGGCGATGTACCGCTGCAAAGCGTGGAGCTGATCGAGCTGGAGGACGGCGAGATTCTCTGGGCCCGCCGTTTTTACGATGAGGATACCGCGCGTCAGCTTTATTCCCGCCTGCAAGAGGAAATCCCCTGGCGTCAGGACAACATCAGGATCGCCGGCAAAGAGATGCCCATTCCCCGCCTGCAAGCCTGGTTCGGCGATCCGGGCATGAATTACACCTATTCCGGCATGACGCTCGAGCCCACGCCCTGGAGCGACACGCTGCTGACCATTAAAGAGCAGATTGAGGACTACGGTGATCACCGCTTCAACAGCCTGCTGGCCAACCTCTACCGGGATGAGCAGGACAGCGTGGGCTGGCATGCTGACAATGAGCCGGAGCTGGGTGCCAACCCGGTGATTGCCTCCCTCTCGCTGGGGGCGGAACGCACTTTCCAGCTGAAACACCGCAAGCACCCCGAGCGTAAACTCGCCCTGGAGCTGGCATCGGGAGACCTGCTGATCATGAAAGGGTCCCTGCAGCATTTCTGGCTACACCAGATCCCCAAAAACCGGCACCCCACCGAACCCCGTATCAATCTCACATTCAGACGAATTATTGAGGCCGGCACGGGTAAATTGTGATGCAGAGCATGCTGCCAGACATTACAATCGGGAACTCTGTTTGCCCGGCAAACTTTTTTGAAGACCGAACACCTTTATACTATGAAGTATCTGAACAGGATCACCATCCAAATATTGACGGGGTATTGGCTTTTGACAACCTTGGCAGCCTCCCACGCGGCGCAGGCCGGGGAGCACGAAAGCGAGATCACAGAAAAGCTCATCCTGGGCTGGATTGAGAACGTTCACCTGCAACCCTCAGGCCTGAAAGCCAAGGCCAAGCTGGATACCGGCGCCAAAACCAGTTCCATTCATGCCAAAAACATTGAGCACTTTGAGAAGGATGGTGAGCCCTGGGTACGCTTTCAGTTTTCCAGCAACACCAAGCTGAAAGAAGCCAAATACACCAACGGTAAAAGTAAAAAGGTCATCACGCTGGAAGCCCCCATAACCCGCCGCGCCCTGATCAAGCGTCACAAGCACACCAGTCTGGAGCGGCCGGTGGTGGCGCTGCCATTCACCCTGGCCGGCATGGAATACACGGCCGAGTTCACCCTGACCGATCGCAGCAAGTTCCTGTACCCGGTATTGCTGGGGCGACGCTTCCTCAAGCACGTTGCCATCGTCGATCCTGGCAACACCTTCCTGCGAACCCGCAGCATGGAGCCGGAAGCCCCCAAAGCCGAAGCCCCCGAATCCGACACCGCAGACCACTCCACCGACAAGGCTGAGCACGATCAATGAAGTCCAGTAAAATCAACATTACCGCGCTGGTCCTGATCCTGATCGCCCTGAGCGCGGTCTACTACAAACATGAGAAGCTGGGCCTACCCCTGAAGCCGGCGGAACAATCCGACGTCTGGACGGTGGAAGCCAAAATCCAGTTCAAGGCCAACGGCGGTCCGGCCAAGGCCCAGTTCTACATTCCCCGGGACCCACCGGGCTTTATCAAACTCAACGAGGATTTCATCTCCAGCAATTACGGCCTGGCCACCGAGCAGAATGCCCTCAACCGGGAAGCCCTGTGGGCAGTGCGACGAGCCAAGGGCAAGCAGGTTCTTTATTACCGCATGGAACTGACCCGGAATGGCAGTGAATTCAAACCGCGCACCCAACCGCGCCCGGCCTACCCACCGGTTCCGGATTACGATGAACCACTGGGCGCGGCCATCCGAGCCCTGCTGTCGGACGTGCGCTCCCATTCGGCGGACATTGCCACCTTCACCCGGGAATTGTTGTCCCGCCTCAACACCCCCAAACCCGACCAGAATATTTCGCTGATCAATAAAGCCGGCCACGGCTCGGTGGAGTGGGTGCGGCAGCTTATCGACATCCTCGCAGGCGCGCGGATTCCGGCCCGTATTGTCTACGTGCTGCCGTTGCAGGACCTGGTCAAACACGGCACCCTGGTGCCCTGGATCGAGGTGCACAACGACTTTGAATGGGTAGCCTTTGACCCGGTCAGCGGGCGCCAGGGCTTCCGTGAAGATGTCCTGGTGTGGCGCACCGGGGATGACCCCCTGATCACCGTATCCGGCGGCGAACCCGGTGAAGTGGACTTTTCCATTTCCCGCCATGCCCTGTCCCAGGTATCCATCGCCGAACAGTGGGCGCGTCAAACGGATTCCCGGCTGATGGATTTTTCCCTCTTTGCCCTGCCGGTTCAAACCCAGAACGTGTACCGCATCATTCTGATGGTACCCTTGGGCGCCCTGGTCATCGTGGTGTTGCGCAACCTGATCGGCCTGTCCACGTTCGGTACCTTTATGCCGGTGCTGATTGCCCTCGCCTTCCGCGAAACCTCCCTGCTCTGGGGTGTCATCATGTTCACCATGCTGGTGGTGGTGGGCCTCGCCCTGCGCCTGTATCTGGAAAAGCTTAAACTGCTGTTGGTGCCCCGCTTGGCGGCAGTGCTCACCATCGTGATCATGATGATTGCCCTGTTCAGCATCGTCAGCGTGCAACTGGACCTGGAGCGGGGCCTGTCGGTCGCCCTGTTCCCGGTGGTGATACTGGCCATGACCATCGAGCGCATGTCCATCGTGCTGGAGGAGAACGGTTCCCAGGAAGCATTCAAACTGGGCACAGGCAGCCTGATCGCCGCCATCATCGGTTATCTGGTGATGACCCATGAATGGTTGGGGCACATCATTTTCGTGTTCCCGGAAACCCTGCTGATCGTGCTGGCCCTGACCTTGATCCTGGGCCGTTACACCGGTTATCGACTGTTGGAGCTGTGGCGCTTCCGGGGCCTGATCAAAGAGGCGGACAAACCATGAAGATGCCCTGGACCCGGTTGCGGGAACTGGGCATCGTCGGCATGAACCAGCGCAACGCTGAGTTCATCATGCCGTACAATCAACGCCGGTATTACCCGCTGGTGGACAACAAGATCATCACCAAACAGCGCGCCATCGAGAAGAACATCCCGGTGCCGCAACTGTATGGCCACATTGAGCTGGAGCATCAGGCCGCCCACCTGCCAGCGCTGCTTTCCCAGTACACGGAGTTCGTCATCAAACCTGCCAACGGCAGCGGCGGCAACGGCATCATGGTGATCGCCGGCAAAACCGCCAGTGGCCATTTCCGCAAATCCAATGACAGCGTCGTCCACATCGACGAGATCAAACACCATGTCTCCAACATTCTCAGCGGCATGTACAGCCTGGGTGGTGAGACGGATACGGCCATCATCGAGTACCGGGTCAAGTTCGACCCCTGCTTCGAGAACGTCTCCTTCAAAGGGGTTCCGGATATCCGCCTCATCGTATTCCGGGGCATTCCCCTGTTTGCCATGATCCGGCTGCCCACCCGACAATCCGACGGCCGCGCCAACCTGCACCAGGGCGCCGTGGGTGTGGGCATCGACCTGGGCACCGGGCTTACCCATCACGGGGTAATGCAGTCCCGTCCCATACTGGAACATCCGGATACAGGCTTTCCCCTGACCGGCATCCAGATTCCCCAGTGGGACCGGATTCTGGAAATGGCAGCCACCTGCTATGAGCTGGCCCCCCTCGGCTACCTGGGGGTGGATCTGGTGATGGACCGTGAGTTGGGGCCCATGATGCTGGAGCTGAACGCCCGCCCCGGGCTGGCCATTCAAATCGCCAATCAACAGGGGTTGGAGCCCATTCTGAAATACGCCCAGACCCTGGGTACCATCCCGGCCTCCGCCAAGCGCCGGGTCAAAGTGGGCAAACTGATCCGTCAAAAGTTCGCCAGGGAATCCACATGATCGACCAGAAGCCCGAACGCCGCCAACGCATCCTGCTGGCGGCCCGGGAAGTGTTTGCCAAAGAGGGCTTTCGCACCGCTGAAGTCAAAACCATCGCCACCCGGGCCGGGGTGGGCAAAGCCACGATTTACAAACATTTCGACAGCAAGGAAGACTTGCTGCTGTCGGTGGTGAAAGCCGACCTGCAGGCCATCCGCGACATCGCCCTCACCCACCTGGTGGGTGCAGGACATCCCCTGGAGCGCCTGAAGAGCACCAGCCTGGCCATTGCCGACTACCTGGACCGGAACCGTAATTTCTCCATGGTACTGATCCGCGAGGCCGGTGAATTCATGCCCGAAATCCAGCGCCTGCACGAGGAAGTGGTCAGCGCCAACCAGGCCTTTGCCGACGCCTTTTTTGACGCCCTGAAAAGTGAAGGTGTGCTGCCGGACATCCCCAACCAGATCCTGCTGAACCTGCTGATGAACCTCACCATCGGCACCGTCTACTCCTGGACCCTCAACAAAGAACAGGATTTACGCTCCCAGGTGCAACAGTTGTTTGATCTTTGGAGAAAAGGCACAACCAAAATGTAAACTACGTCGGATATAACGGATTTGTCGCATCTTGTTACGTATAGTTAATTGCCTATCCCTGCCCGTTGAGCGATATTAACTGAAGCATTTCGCACTCAAGCAGTATGCAACGGCTTCACACACAAGCTTTGATCAACGGGCGAGCACCAAGAGCAACAACCGGCAAGTAACAGAAAGCAAAGCGAGAACAAGCGATGAGCGAAGTAAAATCCGACACCAACAGCAAACGATCAACGTCACAGGAAAGCACCAACCCGGCGCAGAAGCGTCGCAGCTACGGCTACGGCCTGGGACATTTTTTCAAATCCAAACAGCGTTACAGCCCGGTGGCAGAAAAAGACGTCACCCACGCCTTTGAGCGCGGCTACAACTGATTGTCAATTCAGGTTGGCGGCCGGCAGGGGTGTCTGGGTCCGATTGCGACCGGCTGACTTTGCCAGATACAGAGATTCGTCCGCTACCGCAATCAGCGTTTGTTGTTCCTGGTTCGGCAGCGGAATCAGCGCTGCCGCACCGATACTGACGGTAACGTGCAACATTACACCGTCCACGTCGACCCCCTTCTGCTCCACCGCCCGCCGGATGCTTTCTGCCACGTGCACCGCACCGTCAATGTCCGTGCCCGGCAGAATCACGGCGAACTCCTCACCACCATAACGGGACACGGAATCCGAGGGCCGCGTCAGGGTACGGGCGATCACTTGCGCCACGGCCTTCAGGCATTCGTCCCCTGCCAGGTGACCATGCTTGTCGTTGAACGCCTTGAAGAAGTCGATGTCGATCAGCAGCAACCCCAGGGATTCCTGATTGCGCAAACTGCGGTGCCATTCCTGTTCCAGCTTCTCATCAAAATAACGGCGATTGCGAATCCCGGTGAGTCCGTCCTGCGTGCTCAGGGCCTGTAAGCGCTGATTGGCGTTGGCCAGTTCTTCCATGGCCGCCTGCAACGCCTGAGTCCGCTCCGCCACACTGGCCTCGAGCCGCTCATTCGCCTCTTTCTGCAGTTCCAGAGCCTTGGCCTGGGCCTTTTCGAAGGCTTTGCGATGGGTGTTCATACGGTCAGCCAGGGCAAACGCGAACAGCACGGCCTCTGCCACGGCCCCCAGCTGCACCGCATACTCGCTGATCCCGCTGCGGGAAAACAGCCCGAATTTCGACAACGCGTAAAAGGTGATCGCTCCCAGGAATGCCGTCCAGGCGATCACAAAATAGCGCGCCGGCTTATACCCTGACAGCCACCGGGAAATCCCCACCACGATCCCCCCGGTGCAGATGGGAATCACCATAGCGGCATTGAGCCGGATCAGAACCGAATAACTGGTAAACGGTGCCGCTACCGCCAACACCAGACACAAAGAGCCCAGCCCGATGATCATTTGGTTGAGGCGGGGATAGGAGCGCTCCAACTGCAGAAAATGGCGGGAAAACATGAGTGAGAAAAACAACGTCAGTGGAATCACAATGACCAGCGCGTTCTCCCGCAACCAACTGGTTTCCGCCCACACGTACTGGGCAGTAAAACCATGCATGGTGGACAAAAACAGCATCAGGCCAATGGAAAACGCCGCGTAATACACCATGCTCTCATCACGGAACAGGGTATAGATGAAGAAATTGTAGAGCCCCATGACCACCAAAATCCCGAACAGGGCTCCGAAGAACAGCAACTTGACCTGATCCCGCTCCTGAAACGATTCCGGCGACCACATTTCCAGGGGGAACTCCAGCGATCCCGAAGTGGTCACGCGAAAATACAGATACTGGGTCACCCCCGCCTGGATGGTGAAGGGCAATACCAGGTTATGGTGAAAGAATGGGCGGTTGGTGGACGGGTTCCGATCACCGGTCTGGGCAACATTGACGATATAGCCATCGTCATCCACCTGATAGAACAGCACTTCATCGAGTACCGGGTTCTCAATTTCCAACAGTCGCTGCAACGGCACCTGGGCACTGTTGCTCACTACCAGGCGGAACCAGAACGTATTGGTATCAAAACCAAAGCCAGGGGAATCGGCTCGATTGCCTATCCACGGGATGTCCCCCGCCTGCTGATCAGCGAGTAGATCCTCGATGGTGTACACCCGTTGGGTTTGCTCCACATAGTCCAGCGAGCTGGAAACCGTGATGCGGTCACTGAGTTCGGCCACATCGATAATACGAGCACCGTGTTGCGTCGCCGCAGCCCGAATCGGCACCGACAACAGTAGCAACACCCCACACAATGCAAGCCACCGGTAGCAGCTCACGTGATTAATCAAACCGGATAACTCCCCAAAAGCGATAAGCGGATGGCCGTTACAGGGAAACCATGAAATGTATACACTCCAACCTCTCGTGACAAGCGCGAACCCATTTGACCCGGCCTCAACATCAGGCTATTTTTAAACCAGCCTCAGATCACCCGTGATGACGGTCATTAGTCAGTAAGGAGAGCGCACCATGGACGACCAACGCAAAGAAACCCGAACCCACCTGATCTACTACCTGCGCGTGTTCGAACCCGGGACCAAATCCCTGTTTGGACATGTGGTTGATATTTCCCCCAACGGGCTGCTGATCACCAGCGACAAACCCATGCACGAAAACAGTCAGTACGTGCTGGAAATCGAAGATGCCTCCAGTCTGGATGACACCTCCACCGTCGATGTCCAGGTAGAATGCCGTTGGTGCCAGGGTGACGGCTCCAATGAGCTGTACGACGCCGGGTTTCGCCTGATCAACCCCTCCAGCCGTGTCCATGATATGGTAGAAGCCTACCAATAATCGACTACTTTTTGTACAAATTCTATTGAGCGAACGCACACACCGTAAAACCCGCCCTGCGGGTTTCGTGTGTGCTTATTAACAACCGGTCCCGCGCCCTGCAGGGAACACTGCCCGCACAGTCAAAAACCCGGCGAAATTATTTTTAAAACAATTAACTTTTTATAAGTTATTGTTTTATATGGATTTAACAACTTTTTGAGCAATTATCACCCAAACTGTAGCCAACCGCGGTTTCATGCCCTCTCAGCAAACTTTTAAAGCGTTTATTCACAAAGTTATCCACAATAATTGTGGAAAACCAAAAAACTTGAACAATGGAAATCTTGTGCTATAAGCCAATCATGGATAGGCTCTGGACCCAAGACACCCAGCAACAACCCATAAGAACCATAAGTAGGTGACCATGCGCTCCAGTTTGCCCCATGTGGGCTTTCCCCTTAGCCCAAAACTCCAGGCCCTCTCCAATACCTTCCTGGAGGCAGCCGCCGCCAACCACCCCAAGTCCGGTGAGCACTTTTACAACGTGATCATCCAGCTGACCGAAGAGGTCATCGACTACCTGCTGATCCAGACCGTATCCATTGCCCAGGTCAATTCTGTGGGACAAAAGGTGTTCAGTGTCTGTGCCACTACCAGCAACAAAGCCTCCGCCATGCTGTCGGCAAAAATCTACAAGAAAGCCAAGCCGGCAGAAATGCAACAGGTGGCCGCCTTGTGGCAGGGCATGATCAAGAACACTCAGGAGGATCAAGGGGGCGTCTGGTACCTGGCCCAACCCATCGATGCCGCCCTGGCCGGGGACCTGGATGCCATCCTCAACGAGAAAGGGGATCAGCCGCATTTCTCCCCCAATGATGTGGAATTGGTGATGGCCCGTTACGAAAAACTCTTTGATGTCATCATCGAGGGCTTCTTTCTACGCCCCTCGGATCCGGTGAATATGGGCACCATCACCCGCAAGCTACTGAAAGTGGGCGTGGAAGGGGTCAAACAGGCTGCCAGCGCAGTCATTCATAAAGTGGTGAAGCATCTGGAGCCCCAGCACCTGGGGAACTATGTGGATTTCACCGCGCAATTTTACATACGCTCCCCACTCAATTAGTCACTCCCGAATCAGCGGGAACGGCGGCAGGCTCTGCAACAGGAGCTTGCCGTAGCGCTTATCGATGATGCGACGATCGAAAATCACAATCTCACCCCGATCGGTTTCCGTGCGCAGCAATCGACCCACCGCCTGTTTCAGGCGAATGGCCGCATCCGGCACCGAAATCTGCATAAACGGATTGCCGCCCCGTTTCTGGATCCATTCCGCCAGGGTGGCATCCACCGGGTCCTCCGGCACCGAAAACGGCAAGCGCGCGATCACCACACAACTGCAATATTCACCCGGCAGGTCCACCCCTTCGGCAAAGCTGGCCAGGCCGAACAGCACGCTGTGATGACCGGCATCCACCGCCTCCCGATGCCGCCGCACCATCTCCGCCTTACCCTGGTGCCCCTGGGCCAACACCGCCGCCTGCACGGGATCAGGCAATTGCTCGAACACCTCATCCATCTGCCGCCGGGAACTGAACAGCACCAGGGTTCCCAGTTGGTTTTGCCAGATGCGCTCTATATACGCCACCAACTGCTCGGTGTGTTTGGCACCCTGGGTGGGATCGCAGGCCAGATCCGGCACCCGTATCCGACCGCAGCTTTGATAGTCAAACGGGCTGGGCACCACGCTGTAGTGACTGCTAGCGGGCACCCCGGAACGAAAACGGAAACGTTCAAAGTTTCCCAGCGCGGTTAACGTGGCGCTGGTGACCACCGCAGCAAATACCCGCGACCACAGGTAGCGGGCCAACACATCACTGGCCAGAACCGGGCAGGCCGACAGCTCTACATCCAGCCCCTGGGCGCTTTGGGAGAAGTTCAGCCAACGGGCCACCGGCGCCCTATTCTCCTCGTCCGACAACTCGTAACGCATCCACACGGTCATCAAGGCCTCCGCCCGCGCCAACTGGGTGGACATCAGCGGCATCCAGGCCTCGGCGTCTGGCTTGGTGATGTCCGAGCGCTTGCCCTCCATGCCTTCCTGCAGCCAGTCCACCACCAGCTGCAATTGCTTCACCAGTTCCCGGGAAGGGGTCAACAACAGTGACGCCTGTTCCCGCAGGGCATCCGGCACCGCACCGTTGGCAAAACGGTACACCAGGCGCCCCTGCTCCGACTCCACCTGGTCGGTTTGTTCCGCCAATGGCGTCAGAGTGGCCAGCAGAAGATTGAGGTTTTCATTGAGAGAGTCATTCACATCCCGCACCACGCCGACCACGCCCGCCGCCATTCCCTGGGCATCGGAACTCTCCACCAGGGAATCCAGCATTTTCACCAGATCCTGTAACCAGGACAGCGTACTGCGTACCTGCGAGGAGCAGGCAAAATGATTGAGTGCCTTGTCGGGCAGGTGGTGGCCTTCGTCAAAGATGTAGATGGTGTCTTCGGGTGCCGGCAGCACCATGCCACCGCCCATGGCCAGGTCCGCCAACACCAGATCGTGATTGGCCACGATCAGGTCCGCCCGGTAAATATCGTTGCGCGCCATATAAAAAGGGCAATCGTCGTAGAAGCCACAGCTGCGGCCGGTACAGCCCCGATGATCATTGGTCACCCGACGCCAGGTGAGGTCATCCACGGAGTCAGCCCAACTGTCCCGATCCCCATCCCAGGCGCGGGACTCCACGGCCTGATCCATGGCCCGGTACAATTCCGCTTCATGCTTGTCCACCGCATATTGCTGGAAGTCTTCCCACAGGGCCAAGGTACTGCCCACATCCTGACCCGGTGTCATCAGTCGATCCAGTTTGCTCAGACACAGGTAGCGACCGCGGCCCTTGGCCAGGGCATAACTAAAACTGCAGCCACTGTTACGCAGAATCTCGGGAATATCCTTATTCACCACCTGATCCTGCAGCGCCACCGTCGCCGTGGCCAGCACCACTTTTTTGCCCATGGCCTTCGCCACCGGCATCACCCCCAACAGGTAAGCCAGGGTCTTGCCGGTCCCGGTACCAGCCTCCACCACCACCACATGCCCCTCTCCATTGCGCTTGCCATCCGCGTCCTGGGGTACCGCCGCCAACCCCTTGGCAATCTCGGCGATCATCAGGCGCTGCCCGTAACGTGGCTTGAGGCCTTTTTTCTCCAGGAAGGTGCTGTAAGCCTGCTGAATCTGCTGTTTAAGTTCGTCTGATAACATGCCGGCGGTATCAATCAATGGATTGGAAAAGCCGCCTATTCTACACTAGCCGATCCCGATTACCGATCACAAAAACCAACCACAAATACCAGAAGGTGACACGCATGAGGTCAATTAAGTATCTGATTCTAGGGCTTTTCATTGGCGGAGTACTGGGCACCGCCGCGGGAGTCAACATCGGCCGCGACCAGCCGATCCTCAGCAACCCCTTCTCTGACCAGCGGGTAAGCACAAAAATGAAAGACACCGGAAACCAGTTACTGAGGCAGAGCGGTGAGGCCATTGAAGACGCCGGCAAAGCCCTGAAAGACAGCTTTGAATGACGGGATTTTGCCCTGAGACGATTTTTTGATTTTGTCTAATTCACAAAGATTAACACCGCAACAAATTTATTGTTTTTTTCTGTTAATTTAAAAGTTTATTTATTGCATGGAACTTGCCTATACGGTAGCCGCGATGTACCGTATGGGCGTTTCAGACTCTTATTAAAGATTCAAAAATCCAACAAAAACGTAATAACCAAAATAATAAAGTGTAGGGAGCCACCACATGCTTTTTAGTATCAAAAGCCGCTTGGCGAGCAAGCTTGCCACTGCGGTGACTACATTTGGGATCATTCTGTTAAGCGGCTGTTCATCTGTCGTGTATAAAGTAACTGGGGACACCATGACCAACATCGGTGAGGATGTAATGGTTCCCTACTTGCTGACCACTGACGACTCCAAGATAGCCTGTGCCTCCGGCGAGGCGCTCACCCCCATGCTGATGTCATTCTCAACCGTGTCCACACCTCCGGATCAACTGGAAGTGTTGTTGGGCCTGGTGGGAGGCGCCTGTGCGTCACAGCGTGCGGTGGAGCTGGAGCTGGAATACACCCGCTTCTCCGGCGAAAAGCGCATCACCCAGGCACAGGATGCCCGCATTCGTGCCAAGCGCTGGTATGCCCTGGCAGCGGCCCGCTACTACGCCAGCTATAAAGCGCTGACCCGGGCTCTGGGTGAACCCGGGGATCACTGCCCGCTGTTCGACAACGATTTCGAACAGTTGATTTGGATGATCGGTTCCGTGGCCGGTCTGCAGGCCGCGTTGTCTGACGTGCAGGCCAACATGGCCGTGGGCGTTCCGTTCAACGTCGCCCCCAAGGCAGAGCGCGGCATGGCCTGCCTGGATGACGACAAGCACAACCGCAAATGGTGGGGCCTGCCCAAGGCGATCCGCTCCGCCCTGTGGACCATCGTACCGGGTGTTACCCCGGAAGGCGTTGACCCCTGGAACGAGCTGACCAAAGCCCGCCGTATGGGTATGGAAGAAGGCGTACGCCTGCCCTCCGCCCTGGACGCACTGGTTTCCTATAACGACAGCAACATGGTCCGGGTTCGCGAAATCCTGCGCGAGCACGCCAAATCGGTTCAATCCACGGCATCCAACCGCGAATACCGCATGTTGGATATCATGGCAGGTGATCTGCTGCTTGAGGTTTCAGACCGCTTGTGGACAGAAAACACCGGTCATCGCACTCCCATTGGTGAGTACGGTACCTTCTGGGACGACAAAAAAGACGACATAAAACTGGACCAGAACCTGCTGGACGAACTGCTTTAATCCAGCACCATAGCTGCCCGGGGCAGGCTTTGCTCCGGGCCACAACAACTATTACAACCATGACTTCCGGATGAGGCTATGAACACACTTCTTAAAACTTTTTTAACCCCAATCGCCGCCGGCGCCATGGCGCTGAGCACCACAGCATTCTCCGCCGACCTGCCCAAGCGCACCCTATGCGTGTGGGACATAGTTGGTAAATCCGGCCCCGTCGCCAGCCAGATGGAAGACTACCGTCTGAACGCGATCAAATGGGGCGTGGACCTTGAACTCAAAGTCTATACCGATGAGAAAATCGCCGCGGAAGACCTGAAGTCCGGCGCCTGTGACGCCGCCGGCATCACCGGTTTGCGCGCCCGGGAATTCAACAGTTTCACCGGCACCCTGGACTCCATCGGCTCCATCCCCGATGGGGATCACATGAAAGTCGTGTTGCAGTACCTGGCTGACCCCAAACTCGCCAAGCTGATGGTCTCCGGCGAATACGAAATCGCCGGTATTTTGCCAGGTGGTTCCGGCTATCTGTTTTCCAACGATCGCACCATCGACACCGTGGCGGAACTGGCCGGCAAAAAGATGGCTGCCATGGACTTCGACAAAGCCCAGGCCATCATGATCGAATCCGTTGGTGCGTCTCCGGTATCGGTGTCGCTGACCAACTTCGGCTCCATGTTCAACAACGGCAGCGTGGACATCATTGCCGCTCCGGCAGTGGCCTACAACGCGCTGGAACTGTACAAGGGTCTGGGTGACAACGGCGCAGTGGTGAACTTTGCCATCATCCAGCTCACCGCGCAGATCGTTGCCCGCCACAACCGTTTCCCGGAAGGTTTTGGCCAGAACTCCCGAGCCTATGCCTGGAGCCAGTACAGCAAGGCGATGGAAGTGGTCAACGCGGCCGAGAAAAGCATCAAACCCAGCTACTGGCTGGATTTGCCGGAAAAGGATAAGGAAGGCTATATGGAAATGTTCCGCCAGTCTCGCCTGACCTTGCGGGACCAGGGCCTTTATGACGGAAAGATGCTGTCGTTCCTGAGCAAAGTGCGCTGCCAGAAAGACCCCGCGTTGGCAGAATGTACCGCCAAAGACCGCGAATAAACACTCGCGGTATACAAAAGAAGCAGGCTTGGCTAACCAGTCAGCCTGCTTTTTTTTAGCCTGCTGCCATACAGGCTTACATTACAAAACGAGTTAGTGTAAAAGTTTCGGAAATCATTGTGTGATCTATGGCACACAATGCCTGACACTCTTATAATTTGTTCCTTTATTTTTTCGACGTTATTTGTAGTGCTTGTACTGCTGTGATTTGACTTTCTGACATTCGAGGGATTGGACGGTTTTACCCTGTATTAGCCCCATACTTTTCAGGGACACGGTCCGACTAACCAGCACAGCATAATCACAACAAGTGTTTAATCACAAAAATTAGATGTGGTGGGAAATGAACATACACTTTTTGGGACGAAATCTGCGCGAGTGGTTGTCCTCATTACCGGTTTTCATCATTCTTCTCGGCGTGCTTGTGCTCAGCATCGGAGAAAACCTGAATGCACAGTTGAATAAACTGGGCAATCATATTTGGCCCGACTACCACATTTTACGGCTGGACGTTCCCGTCCCCTCCTGTGATCCCGATGTGGATATTCAATCTGAGGTCCAGAAAATCGTTGCGCAAAAGCAGAAAGAGGCAGCGGACGACCCCTTCGGCGGGATGTTTGGAGCAGAGGAAATCAACGAGGACGCCATTCGGGAATCCCTTGGCAAACAGGTTGAACTGTGTCGCATGAAACACGCGGCCGCCCAAAAAACTCTCGAGCAGAAAACACCCAACGTCGAACGCTTTGTCTCCCTGGATTTGGGCCTGTCGGCGCTTTCCCAGTTCCGCCGTGACAACAATCAGGTGTTCCTGGCCATTGTATTTTTTGTCTGCGCCCTGACTGCGGCCCTGACTCACCACCACATCGGCCTGCGCCCTATGCAGACTGTAATGGACTATCGATTTGGCATTACCGCCCAACTGATCGCCCATGTTTCGCTCACCTATTCCTCCTACAGCTATCTGACCAATGGCTGGGCATCCGGCACCCTGATCCAGAACGAGCATATACGCTGGTTCTACCTGTTCGGCTTTGGTGCCCTGAGTCTGGTGTCCCTGGTACAGCTGTTCAATATTCCCAAAACCGCCAAACCTGGTGGCGGCATCGGCAAAGCATTACTCTCGGTGCCCCTGTTCGCCTACATGGCCATCAGTTCTGCCCGCTTCTTCATCTTTGAAACGGGCAACCCCCAGGGCATGGTGCTCTTCGTTGATAAAATCATGGACCAGGCGTCGCTGTTTCTGAACATCGGCCTCTACATCTGGGTGGGTATGCTGCTGAAGCAAACGTATCTGGGCGAGTATGTGTTCCGCATTTTCAAACCCTGGAAACTGCCACCGGAACTGCTGGCGTTCGTGGCCGTGGTCATTATGGCGGTACCCACAGCTTATACCGGCGCCTCCGGCATCATCATCATTGCCATGGGCGCCGTGGTGTACGCAGAGCTGCGCCGGGTTGGCGCCCGTCGCAACCTGGCCCTGGCAGCCACCGCCATGAGCGGCAGCCTGGGGGTTGTGCTGCGACCCTGCCTGCTGGTGTTACTGATCGCCATGCTGAACAAGGAAGTCACCACCGACATGATGTATGGCTGGGGGGTGAAAGTCTTCATGCTCACGTCCTTCCTGTTCTTCCTGGTGTCGCTGATCGCCAAGCAAGGCCCCATGAAAATCGCTCCGGTGTCGGAAGCCTTGTCGCCCAGCCTGCAGGCCTTCCGCCCGTTGATTCCCTATGTGTTGATCTTTGTCGTGACCGCGGCCGCTTACGCCTTCCTGCTGGATGCGCACCTGGACGAACACACCGCCCCCGTGGTGCTGCCCATGATTATCCTGTTGTTGCTGGTGTACGAATACAGCATCAAGAAGCCTGGGAATGAGACCCACGAAACCTACGAAGGCGAAGATCGCGCTACCAACCTGGAAGACTCCATTCGCCGGGCCACCACCGACACCACCGTTCACATCGGTGCCCTGCTGTCCATCATGGCACTGAGCCTGACCGTGGGCGGCGTGATCGAGGATTCCGGCATCTTCGAGGAAGTAGCCGCCCAGAGCGACTTCTTCGGCAGCACCTGGACCGCGATGATCGCCCTGGTCATTGTGCTGGTGATCATCGGCATGATCATGGACCCCTTCGGCGCGATTGTGTTGGTATCCGGCACGGTAGCCCAGGCCGCTTACAGCCAGGGAATCGATCCCCTGCACTTCTGGATGATCACCCTGGTGGCCTTCGAACTCGGTTATCTCAGCCCACCGGTGGCGGTGAACCACCTGCTGACCCGCCAGGTGGTGGGCGAAGAGGAGATCGAGAAAGCCAGGGAGGAAACCCGGGGCAAAAGTTTCTGGATTCGCCATGAACGCTATGTGCTGCCGCTGACGGTCATGGGCATCGCCCTGGTGCTGGTGGCATTCGGCCCCCTGGTGGTCCAGCAATATTTCTGATAATGCTGATGGGGCCAGCGCTGCACGCGTCGTGCCCCTATACTGACGTGTCCTGTGATGACGTGTCCTATAATGAGAAGGCGACCCCGGTCGCCTTTTTTGTTTCAAGTTCGTTTGACGAGCCACTCTCCGGAGCGAAGTAGATGACTAACCTGGTAGATGAACTGATCAACCTGCTGGATCTGGAAACCATCGAGCTGAATCTGTTTCGTGGGGTCAGCCGGGATGTGGTGGGGCGCAACGTGTTTGGCGGCCAGGTCATCAGCCAATCCCTGGTGGCGGCTTACCGAACCCTGGAAGAGCAACGTCAGTGTCATTCCCTGCATGCCTATTTCCTGCGTCCCGGGGACATGAACACCCCCATCATTTTTGAAGTGGACCGGATTCGCGACGGCGGCAGCTTCACCACCCGCCGGGTGGTAGCCATCCAGCACGGCGAGGCCATCTTCAACATGTCCGCCTCGTTCCATATTGTGGAGCGGGGTTTCGAACACCAGGAGACCGATATTCCCAATGTGCCCCCTCCGGATAATCTGGTGACCGAACATGAGCTGCGGCTGAAAATCGCAGACCAGCTGGATGAGCGCATCCGCCCGGTGTTGATGCAGAAGCGCCCCATCGAAATCCGCCCGGTGGACCCGTTGGACTTTCTGAATCCGGAACCGAAATCCCCCCGCAAGCAGGCCTGGTTTCGGGCACCGGGTTTCCTGAATGACGATCTGAGCCTGCACCAGGCACTGCTGGCCTATGCCTCAGACTTTGGCTTGCTGGGTGCCGGCATGATGCCCCACGGGATTTCGTTCCTGGACCCCAAGCTGCACGCCGCCAGCCTGGACCACACCCTGTGGTTCCATCACCCATTCCGCATGGATCAATGGCTGCTGTATGACATGGAAAGCCCCTGCGCCATGAACGCCCGCAGTTTTAACCAGGGCAAGATCTACCAGAACGGCAAGCTGGTGGCGTCCGTCTGCCAGGAAGCCTTGATGCGTGTGATCAAGAGCTGAGGCAGCGTTAAAACAAGCTCATCTGGGAGCGCAGAATGGCTTCCAGTGAGCGCCCCTCACACTGCAGAATACCGTCCACTGCCGGCGCCAGTTGGCGACTGACATAGTGCTCATAATCCAGGGCCGACGGATGACACTCCATGGGCTCCGGGCCATTCACCGTAATCACATAACTGATCCAGCCTCCTCTGGCATAACGGCTGGCTTTGCCCTGACGTTGCAGCCAGTGATCCGCTTTTTTTGCTGCCTGCGCGTGCGGCGGCACATTCTTCTGGTAGTCCGAGAGACGCCGGCGAATGCGTTTGCGATAGACCAATTCCTGATCCAGTTTGCCGGCGTATAAATCGATGATGATCTGCTGCAGGAATCCCTCCGGGTCCTCATCATGAAACAGCATCCAGAACACTTCATGCTGGACCCGGCGCGCCAGGGGCGTCCAGTCAGTACGGACGTTTTCCAGGCCTTTGAACACCAGTTTTTCCATCACACCACCCTGCGGGTTGGGCTGGCTGATCATGCCGCAATAACGTTTTTTGCTGCCGGCTTCCGAGCCCCGCATGGTGGGCATAAAAAAGCGCTGGTAGTGGGTTTCGAACTCCAGCTCTAAATAGGAGGCAAGGCCAAAGGTGGCTTCCAGGTGTTGCTGCCACCACTGGTTTAAAAATGCCGCCAACTGCCGCCCTGTTGCCTCCGCCTCAGCATCGCCGGAGGCGGATTCCAACCACACGAAAACGGAATCCGTATCCCCGTAAATCACCTTATGCCCCTGCTCTTCAATCAGTAACCGGGTCTGGCGCATGATGTCGTGACCGCGCAGGGTGATGGAGCTGGACAACCGGGTATCAAAGAACCTGCACAACGGCGTACCCAGCACGCCATAGAACGAATTCATGATGATTTTGATGGCCTGGGACAGTGGCCCATTGTGTGCGCGCTTGGCTTGATCCCGGGCATCCCACAGGGTTTTGATGATGTCGGGCAACAGGTGGTGCCGCTTGCTGAACACCGCACCGTTGAAGCCGGGTATCCAGTCACTGTCCCGGGTGGTGGGTGCGCCTGCAGGCCGCTGAAACACGTCCGGAACAATCCACTCCAGGTCGGACTCATAGCGCCCTTTCAACAACGACAGGGGGTCAATGCAAAAGGTCCGGATGATGCTGGGGTACAGGCTCTTGAAATCCAGCACCAACACATGGCGATACAGACCGGGCTGAGATTGCATCACATAGCCCCCTGGAGCAGCAGTGTCACTCTCAATGTCACCGATGTTCGGGGCCACATAGCCTTCACGGTGCAGGCGGGGCAGGAACAGATTTTCAAACGCTGCCACCGAGCCCCCCACTTTGTCCATGGGCAAGCCGGTGAGGCGACTGCGTTCCAGGGCAAAGTTGAGCAGGTCTGCCTTGGCCACAATCGCCGATACCAGACAACAGTCTTCCAGGTTGTAGCGGGCCAGGGCGGGCTTGTCCTGCCGGAACAGCTCGGTGATCGCCTCGCCCCGGTTGTCCACATCGTGGATCAGCTTGCCCCGGTCCAGCAATTTCTGCGACACAAATTCCAGCGAGAACGATTCGAAATTCCAGGTGGCTGCTTTCAGGGTATCAATTCCATCCAGCACCACGCGCCCCGGCACCAGCACGAAAAAATGCTGGTTCTCATCACGGGCCTGGCGCCACTCCGGCACATCCCCTTCACCCTCGGGGCTGCGGCCCAGGGCAAACCGGATTCCCAGCCGGTCGCAACAGGACTGCAGAAAACGCAGGTCGAAATTCACCACATTCCAACCCAGGATCACATCCGCGTCATCGCGCCGGAACCAGTCCAGAAACGCCGACAACAAGCTGCGCTCATGGTCGAACCAGACCACGTCCAGATCCCCGCAGGGCTCAGGCGCCCCCAACATAAACACCCGCTTGATCTCCGGCGCAGCAACGCCGGACCTCTGTCCGCCAAAACAATGTACCGCGATGGAATATAACTGCGAGCCATCCAGCGCGGTTTCAATATCCAGGGAGGCGCAGCGTAAATGCACTGCTACCGGCTCACCCCGACGCAGAGGCGGATTGAGCACCACCGATTGAGTGGGCGGTGATGCCAGCAGCAGCTCCAAATCACCGGCGATAAAACGTTCGCTGAGGAAGCGATCCACCTGACGGATATCCGACTCCCACAGTGAAATACCCTGGGCCTCAAGCCGCTCGCGGCACTGCGCCAGGGTACGCTGACCATTACAATACAGTCCGTGCACCGGTTCGTTGAAAAACGACCTGAGTTGCAACGGGCGCACGCGCCAGCCACCAAGCCCCCGCAATGCCCCTTCTACCTGGGGCAAGGCGCGGGAGGGAAAAAAGCAAACCGCTTCCTGGCCGGTGATCTCCACCTGCAGAGGTCCGGAGCGGGTATGCAACCAGTAAATCAGGCGCAACCCCGTGTTGTGCTCGCGCCATTGCCGGGTGAGCACAAACCCGGGCAGTCTGTGGACGGATTCGTGGGTGGCCGTGGTCACCGTCAATCAGCCAAAGGTTGCCCACACCGGGCAGTGGTCACTGGGCTTTTCCAGGCCTCGAATGTCATAATCAATACCTGTGCCCTGCAAACGCTGCAACAGCGGTTGGGTGGCCAGAATCAAGTCGATGCGCAAACCCCGCTTGGGCTCCCGCTCAAACCCCTTGCTACGATAATCAAACCACGAAAACAGATCATCCACGTGCGGTTGTTGCTCACGAAACGTATCGCTCAAGCCCCAGGCCTGCAACCGCTGCAACCACTCCCGCTCTTCCGGCAGAAAACAGCACTTGCCCGTCCGCAACCAACGCTTGGCGTTATCGGGGCCGATGCCGATGTCTTCATCCACCGGTGCCACATTCATATCCCCCATGACGATCAGATTGTCATCCGGTGAATACTCCGTCTGTAACTGCTCCAGCAGTCGGGCGTAAAAGCGCTGTTTGTTGGGAAACTTCTGCGGATGATCCCGACTCTCCCCCTGGGGAAAATAACCGTTGATGACCGTCACGTCCTGCCCCTCAATCTGATAGCAGGCCCGGATCAGCCGCTTTTGCTCCGCCTCATCATCCCCGGCAAAGCCTTTTTTCACCCAGACAGGCGGCTGGCGGGATAACAGCGCCACCCCGTAATGCCCCTTTTGCCCGAACCACTCCGCATGCAGCCCCATTGCCGCCAGGTCGGCCTGGGGAAACAGCGCGTCCTCCACTTTGGTTTCCTGGATACCGATCACATCCGGGTTGTGTTTTTGGATCAGTGCATCGATCTGGTGCATACGGGCACGAATGCCATTGGTGTTAAAGGAGACAAACTTCATTTTTTCCTCGCCGGGGGATTTTCAATGAGGGCAACAGTTTACCAGCATCGCCCCGGCCTTTCTTTAACCATACGAAGGCACTACAATGTCCAACGTCACATGGGCGTAGACACGCTCAACGAGTCGCACACCAAGAAAAATTGATTAAAAAATCGCCGACAGGGTGCTCTGAATGACTGACCTTAGCCACATCTCGATTTTCGAAGGCCTACCTGAAGCGGAATTATCCGCCCTGCAAGAACTCTGCATCACTCGCACTTATCCCAAAAACACGGTCATCATCAACGAAGGTGACCAAGCCAACGCCATGTTCATCTGTACCAGCGGCAAAGTAAAAGTCTACGTCAGCGATGAAAACGGTAAGGAGTTTGTGCTCAACTCCATGGGCCCGGGGGAATACTTCGGGGAGCTGTCATTGCTGGATGATGAAACCCGCTCGGCGTCGGTCATCACCACCGACAAATCCACCTTTTCCATTCTCTACAAAGAGGATTTCAGCAAGGTGGTTCTGAACCACCCGGATATCGCCCTGGTGTTGTTACGTAACCTGGCATCGCGAATTCGAAAACTGACGGAGAACGTGAAAACCCTGGCATTGCAAGACGTCTACGGTCGCATTCGCAAAACCCTGCTGGATCTGTCCATTGAGAAAGAAGGCGAAACCGTCATCGAAGAGAAGCTCACCCAGCAGGACATCGCCAATCGCATTGGCTCCTCCCGGGAAATGGTTGCCCGCATTCTGAAGGATCTGGCCACCGGCGGTTATATCGAAATTGAACGCAAGCAGTTCCGCATTCTGAAAAAACTGCCGGAAAGTTACTGATCCGGTTCAGCTCATGATGTCCACCAACGGCTGGTGAAGTCCATCAGCCGTGCATCAAAGCCTGTTCAGGGCCTGCCCGCTCGGCAACCGCCCAATGGCGCTATCCTGCACCACCCCCATTCCCCCAGCGGGCTGCCCCGCTTGAACCTGACACTTGCAGAGCACTCACATTCTGATGGCCCTCATCATTTCATGCAGGGCGCACTTTTGTGGTATGGTGACTGGGTTGCCTGGGGAGCAACAGATTCTGACTACGAGTACGGCTTTGAGTACGACGCTTGTCTGAATGCAACGCGAGTAAAAAAAGAAGGACATTCACAGGGAAAGGTTGGGGACGATACATGCTTTCGGCGAACCAAGGATTTCGCATCACCGCGGCCGTGGGACTGCTGGTCCTGGCATTGGGAATATTGGTGAGTTTCTATTATCCACCTCTGCCGGGGGCAGCGGATGCCGGGTTTTCACTGTCCATCATTGCCCTGGAATTCACCACCTCCCTGGCCAGCTCCACCGCCCTCTTTAACGGTAACAGCACCCTCATCTACACCTATCAAACCGGGCACCTGCTGGACATGTTCTACCTGGCGGCCTATGGCGCTTTCCTCGGCCTGGCCAATCTCAGCGCCTGGTATTGTCAGCGCCGCGCCCTCAGCCTGATTGGCATCATCGCCGCCGGTATTGCCGCCAGTGCGGACTTTGCTGAAAACCTGCAATTGATGCAGTTGACCCAGGGCTTGCTGGGCAACGGCAGCGCGCCGGACTTCTGGCTGTTACGGCTCTTTGTCACAACCAAGTTTCTGATGATCACCGTATCCCTGCTGTGCCTGCTGCCGCTGATGTGGCATCGGGGCCGACTGGGCAAGGCGTTCTGCCTGTCCACCCTGTTGCTGGTGCCGTCCACCCTACTGACGTTGCTGGGGTATTTCGCCTTCAGCAGTGCCATGTGCGGATTGATTATGGTGGCCTGGCTGTGCCTTTTAATCTGGATGGTCCGGCAACGCAACAGCGCAACCAGCACAGCAACCCCCAACAAACCGTTGACCAAACAACCTGCGTTGTAATTAACAACTGCCGCCGCGCCGAACCAATGGTGCCCGACCCAGTGCACAAACATGCTCCAGGTTATCGGATTCGATCCAGGCACCACTGCCAAAAGGGATGCCGATGCCAGGCTCCGCTACCAACGATGGCCAGCCGGTGGATTCCTCATGCACCGCCACGTGATAGGGCAACCAACCCAAGAACGACTGGCTGCCCAGGCCGGGCTGCTCCGGATCCACACCATTGGCCAGATGAATCGCTCCCGCCGAGATGCCGATCACGAGGCTTCCGCTCAGGTCGCGGCAGCGCTGCAGCCAGGCTCGCACCGGGGGCTGGCTGATCAGGTGCCAACCCTGTGCCACACTGCCCCCGGCCAACAGCACCAGAGCACAGGGAGGCGGTAATGCGTTGGAATCCCGGACCCAATGGGTTGGGCAGGGACGCTGCGATGGAAGCCGCAACAGCCGGTTAATCCCCGCACAGGCCAACTCGAAAAACACCGGATCGTTCCCGTTGGCTGCACCGAGGTACGCTGCTTCAAGCCCGCGGGGAAAACGGGCGCTGATCCACTGCTGCAGTTGTGGTGCAGCATCCCCGCGAAACAAGAGCTGGCTGTCTGCCAACAGCAACAGCGCCCCAGGCATGGCATCCGACCGCACCGCTGACATGCGTCCACCTACACCACAAAGCCCGTGTCATCCCGCCACACGCACAGGGGCTCCACCGCCTCATGGGCCACATGGCCCCGCTGGCGTTCTTTGGGGTAGCCCATACAATGGGACAGGTAAGTCACCCCATCCAGATGGCGCCGTCGGTTACGGTGCTGGTGACCATAGATGTGCAGGGTGCTGCCCAGGCGGCGGATCTGCTCATCAATACGGCGTGAACCCGCCACCCGGCTGAAGTTGAATTCCGGCAATGGATCGTATTTGCTGGCCAGTGCCAACGCCTCCACCACCGGCTTGTGGAAGATGAGATCCTGACGCGGCAGAAAATGGCTGAAACTGATGACCGGATGCTGGAACGGCTGCGCCAAATGGGGCTCATTGGCGGCCGCAAAAAACTGCGCCAGGGGTTGGGTCATGTGCTGGGGCCAGCGGGCGTGGACGAAGTCACCCCACATCTCATCGGTGCGATCCTCCGCGTAATCTTTTTCCACAAAGAGGGAGTGTGCCGGCTGATCCTTGTCGTCGTACCAGGACAGCATCGGCACCAGCCACACCTTCTGGTACTGGCCCACCAGTACCGGCTCCATGAGCACGCCGGTGTTGGCACACAGCGCCCGAATCGCTTGCAGTTTCTGCAAAGAATCCTCATGGCCGGAACGTCGCACCCACAATTCGTGATTGCCCGGCACAAACAGTACCTGGCGAAAGTGACTCACCAGTTCCCGAAACAGCTCTCCTAAGCGGTCTAAGCGGTCGGTGGCATCACCGGCCACAATCAATGCATCCGCACGGTGACCACGGCGGGCAAACTCCAGCATACGATCAAAATTCTCTTGATAATCAATATGAATGTCGGAAATAGCCCAAACCCGGGTTGGAATCATGTACAACGGCCCTGATCTCGTTTGCATTGAAGGGGGTGGGTGAAATACTATCATTTCTAATACGGAATACCGAGATGGCGTGCCCCTCGCTCCGCGCCCGACGTTCATTCGCGCCCATTTGCCATCGAGAGACATCATGAGCAGTTATCAAGACATCAGCCGACAACAGCAATGCCACGACAGCTTTGAGTGGCTGCGCAGCGAACCCATTGAATCCCTGAACGTGGTGATGTCGGAATACCGCCACAAAGCCACCGGGGCCATGCACTACCATATCGCCGCCGACAACGATGAGAACGTGTTTATGGTGGCCTTGCGCACCGTGCCCACGGACTCCACCGGTGTCGCCCATATCCTGGAGCACACGGCGCTCTGCGGCAGTCAGAACTACCCGGTGCGGGACCCGTTCTTCATGATGATACGGCGCTCCCTCAACACCTTCATGAATGCATTCACGTCCAGTGACTGGACCGCCTACCCCTTCGCCAGCAAGAACCGCAAGGATTTCGACAACCTGCTGTCAGTGTACCTGGACGCGGTGTTTTTCTCCCGCCTGGACCCGCTGGATTTTGCCCAGGAAGGCCATCGCCTGGACTTCGCCGAAAGCGGCAATCCGGAATCCGAGCTGGTCTATAAAGGCGTGGTGTACAACGAAATGAAAGGGGCCATGAGCTCCCCCACCAGTGAACTTTGGGATCAGCTCGGTCGCTATCTGTTCCCCACCACCACCTATCACTACAACAGTGGTGGCGATCCGGACACCATTCCTGACCTCAGCTACGAACAACTGAAAGCGTTCTATCAAACCCATTATCACCCCAGTAACGCCGTCTTCATGACCTTCGGCGATATGCCTGCCCAGGAATTGCAGGCGGCCTTTGAAGAGCGGGCGCTCAAGCAGTTTCAGGCGTTGGATCGCACCATTGCGGTGGCGGATGAAAAACGATATGGCGCTCCCCTCAATGTGGAAACGGCCTACCCCACCGACCTGGAGGAAGGCGAATCCGTCGATAACAAGACCCATATTGTGATGGCCTGGCTGCTGGGCCACAGCACCGACCTGGAAAACCAACTCAAGGCCGAGCTGATGTCCGATGTGTTGCTGGACAACAGTGCGGCGCCCCTGCGCAAACTGCTGGAAACCAGCGGCCTGGGTTCGTCCCCCTCCCCCCTGTGTGGACTGGAGGATTCCAACCGGGAAATGGCCTTCATGTGCGGGTTGGAAGGCAGCTCGCCAGAGAAAGCAGACGAGCTGGAACAGAAAATTCTGGCGGTGCTGGAGGACGTGGTCAAACACGGCGTCAGTCAGTCCCGTCTGGAAGCGGCCCTGCACCAACTGGAGTTGAGCCAGCGGGAGATCGGCGGCGATCACTACCCCTATGGCCTGCAGTTGATGATGGGGGCCATTTCCACCGCCATGCACCGGGGCGACCCCATTGCCCTGCTCAATCTGGACCCGGTGCTGGACAAGATGCGGGAAGAGATCAAGCAACCGGACTTCGTGCAGAAACTGGTGCAGGAGTGGCTGCTGGACAACCCCCACCGGGTGCGCCTGGTGATGAAACCGGACACCAGCCTGGAAGAAGTCCGCGAAGCCTTCACCAAAGCCAAACTGGCGACGTTGAAGGCATCCCTCAGCGATGCGGAAAAGCAATCCATCATTGAACAGGCAAAAGCCCTGGAATCCCGCCAGCAACTGGAAGAAGACGAATCCGTTCTGCCGAAAGTGGGACTGGAGGATGTGCCCGCGGCCATTCCCATGCCCAGCTACCAGGAGCAGCCCCTGTCCAGCGGCAAGCACACGCAATATGCCCAGGGCACCAACGGCCTGGTGTACCAGCAGGTGATCTATAATCTGCCCCCCCTGAGCCCGGATCAACTGCAACTGCTGCCACTCTACACGCGCTTCGTGGGGGAACTCGGGGCCGGCGAACAGGACTATCTGCAGATTCAGGAACGCCTCACGGAAGTGACCGGCGGCATCTTTGGATTCAGCGTGCTGCGCGGGGCCATCGCAGACGAGCAACAGGTGAAAGGCGTGCTGGCGTTTTCCGGCAAGGCCCTGAAGCGCAACAGTGCTGCTCTGGCGGAGCTGATGTACAACATCGTGGAGCAACCCCGTTACGATGAGCTGGAACACCTGCGGGAGCTGGTGGCGCAACAACGGGCTCGCCTGGACCAGAGCATCACCGGCCAGGGGCATGCCCTGGCCATGATCGCCGCCAGCAGTGGCATGAACCCCGCTGCCCGTCTCTCCCACCAGGTGGGTGGTCTGGCCGGAATTCGTGCCATCAAGGATCTGGATCACCATTTGAACTCAGACGCCCAATTGCAGCATCTGGGGGAGCAACTCTCCGCCCTTTCCACACTGCTGCGCAGCGGCGAACGTCAGTTTCTGGTGGTGGCGGAGCAGGATGCCACCGCTGCCGCCAGCCAGCACCTGGACCAGTTCTGGGCCAAACAACCGGCAGGACAGGCAGACAGCATCAGCCTGGAGGCGGTGCGCCAGCAGGTGCAGCAATGCTGGCTCACCAGTACCCAGGTGAACTTCTGCGCCAAAGCCTACCCCACGGTGCCCTCCGACCACCCCGATTCCCCGATACTGTCGGTTCTGGGTGGCTTTCTGCGCAACGGCTATCTGCATCGCGCCATCCGCGAACAGGGCGGTGCCTACGGTGGTGGTGCCTCCCAGGAATCCAACATTGCGGCTTTTCGCTTCTACTCCTATCGCGACCCCCGCCTGGCAGATACCTTGCGAGACTTTGATGACTCCATTGAGTGGCTGCTGAGCAAAGCCCATGGTTATCAGGCGTTAGAGGAAGCCATTCTTGGGGTCATCAGCGCGCTGGACAAACCCAGCTCCCCCGCCGGTGAAGCCAAGCAGGCCTTTCAGAATCGTTTGTTCGGACGGGATGAAGCCTTCCAGCAACGCTTCCGCGAGCGGGTGCTGGCCACCACAGTGGACGACCTGAAACGGGTGGCGGGAACCTACTTGGTGCCGGATCAGGCCAGTACGGCGGTGATCACCCATAAACCCGCCTGGGAGGCATCCGCTCTCAGTGGATTCGAGCTGCATCACGTTTGATGCAGCCGATTAGCCATCCAGCGGCGGCTATCTGGTTTTTTTGTGGGTAATGATGCGGTCGTTATCCGCCAGCTTGGTCGCCGGCTCTTTGAGATGAATGAACGTTTTTTGGATCACCAGAGCATCGGTGCCGGCGCGATGGGGCACCATGCCCGTGAGCTCCAGCACTTCATCCCGCTGCTCACTCCAGCGCTCCCACTCTGACTCTCCCAGCAATCCGTAGATGGAGTCCAGTTTAAAACCCTGCAGCACGTGAGCCTCGTAAAACAGCAAAGCCAGCCAGGTGCGATCCACGCCCCAGCCATCACTGTACGCGATTTTTCCGGCCAACAGCTCGTTCAGTTCGTCGGCCACCTGGCGGGGCTCCCAGCCTTCTTCCAACAGTTGCTGACGGGAAATGCCGTGCACCTGTTCTGCAGAATCCTGCCAATGGGTCCAGTCCTCCATGGGCTTGATCAGCCATACATGCAGGGAGCCGTCCGGCATGGCAACACCGATCTCGATCGGGTAGCTGCCGGAACCGAAGCCCGAAGCCTCAATGTCTAAAATGATGGGTATGTCCACAAACGCCTTGCCTTGATTCTGCCACCCATGAAGGGGGTAGCAATAGACCTCACCTCTTTGGAGAAGATCCCGAAAACCATGGTTATTTAGTAGGCGTAGGAGTATATCGGTTTTTCAACAAAATTGTTTGTCGGGTTTTCCACAAATTCTGTGGATAACTTTGGGGATTGATTTGGGTTAAATCGCTGGGATCCCCATCATACGTCGACAACCTGCACTTTGATTAATATTTGACCAAGTCTTTACCGATTATTTTTCAGCAAGTTAGGGGCGCCAACCCATTCATCCACAGAAGATGTCAAATTAATGACTGACGCTCCCTTTATATTCGAAACTGTTGATGAATCACTTCCGGAAATCCGTGCATTAGCGCGTGAGTAACTGCTGACCCACCCATTGCCGGGCAAATTGGTAGGCGGTGCGACCGCTGCGGGTACCCCGGTTATCGGCCCAGCGAACGCACAACACCTGCAGCTCATCGGTCCAGGGAATCTCAAGACCATGGGGCTCAGACAGGCGCTGCAACCAATGGCGGGCAATGTCCAGGTACATGGGTTGATTGATGGGATAAAACGATACCCAGAGGCCAAAGCGATCCGACAGGGACACCTTCTCTTCCACCACCTCACCATGATGGATTTCCGTTTCGTGGTTGCTGGCAGCGGCATTATCCGACCGATACTCGGGAATCAGGTGACGGCGATTGGAGGTGGCGTAGATCAGCACGTGCTCGGGGGCAGCGTACATGCCGCCGTCCAAGGCACTCTTCAGGGCCTTGTAACCCTCATCCTGGGCCTCAAAGGAAAGGTCGTCGCAGAACAGCAGAAAGCGGTAAGGCTCCCCTTCCAATGCCGCCACAATGCTCATCAGGTCCGCCAGGTCACTTTTATCCACCTGGATTACCCGCAGGCCATCGCCACCGTATTCATTCAACAACGCCTGCACCAGCGAGGACTTGCCGGTACCCCGGGAGCCGGTCAGCAACACATTGTTTGCCGGCAGGCCCCGCACAAATTGCTCCGTATTGCGAACCACCTGTTCCTTTTGCCGGTCCACGCCCAACACATCGTCCAGGCTGATACTGCCAACAACAGGTACCGCCTGCAGGTGGCCACTGAAACTCTGCCGCACCCAAAGGGCGGCGCGGGTCTGCGACCAGTCTACGGGTTTACTGCGCTGGGGTAGCAGCGGCTCCACCCGCTCCAGCACTGTATCGAGCTTTTCCACCAGACGGGGCAACAATAACAACGGTTTCACATGATCACCTGATCTGTTTCAACAAGGATTCAAATTCACTGACCCGGGACCCGACTTCGCCAGCCATGCCACCCAGCGCATCCACCTCTCCCCCCACCGGCGCCATCTGTTGCTGCAGGGTCTGGTCCAGCTCGGTGCTGAGTTTACCCCGCAGCTTGCTGGCCTGCTGCTTGATTTCCCCGGCCAGGGCCTGCTTCAGGATGCCGTTGAGGTTAGTGGAAACCTTCAGTTCCGGGTTTTGCAACGGGCCTTTGGCGGTGCCGTTGAGGGTCAGTTCCTTGAGTGTAGAAAGATTCTGGCTCAGGGTGTTCTGCCAGCCACCCTGGGGCTGCTCGGTCAACGCCAGATCCAACTGGGAAAACACCCCATTCAGGTTGAGGTTCAATTCATTCAGCGCCTTGACGCTGGCTTTGGCGTCAAAATTCAGCAGCGCCTGATTCACCATCATACCCAGGCTGCCCCCTTGCGCCAGCGCCAGGCCCTGCAACCGGCTGTTTTTAACCGTCAAGGCCAGGCTGTCCTCTTCCGCGCCGGGCTTTTGGTGCGCCAGCAATCCCGTGATTTTGATCGAGCCCAGGCTTTCGCCCAGCGCATTGATGTTGATGGTCACCGGATCAGCCCAGAGTGCAGGCGCGTCAGACAGGTTGCGGATCTCCCCGTCGATGGTGCCCGTTCGGCCGCCCTGCACAAAAGGGCCGGACAGGCGGATCAGCTTCACCAGGAAATCCGGTGCGGTTTGCGGCGCAGCTTGATCCGCGCCACCCTCTGCCTGCTGTTCATTGGCGCTGGCAGCCGCGCCACCCCCGGCCAGCAGGTCGTAGTAGCCTTTCCCCATCTGCAGCCATTCCTGCACCTTGCCACTCAGCAATTGATTGCCCAGGTTAGCCACAATGGATTCCGACAGCCCCAGCTCCTTGATAATCTGCTCCACGGACTGGCCAGACAACTGACCCAAGCGACGGTAGTCCTGCTGCAATTGGGCATACTCGTCTTTCAGCTGTTTTTCGCCGGACTTCAGGGTATCGATATCCCGCTTCAGGTCTTTAACGATGTCCTTACCCTTGGCCAGCTTGTCCAGCACGCTGCCCTGCTTGGCCTGATCCCAGCGCGCCTGGTATTGATCCAGTTTCTGCTCGTCGGGTAATTGTTTGAGAAGCCCGTCCCAGCGCTGCTGGCGCTGGTCCAGTTCCTGATTGAAAGCATCGATCCGCTGTTGATAGAGCGCTTTTTCCCGAGCCACCAGATCCGCTGTATCCGGCAACCCCAGATCCGGCAGGGCAAACCCGGAACCCTCATCCACCGGGGCATCCCGGCCCGGTAATGCGCCAGACACCGTGCGCGGGGTGTCCAGGGCAATGCCCTCCACCAACACCTGCTCCAGGTACACTTTGCCACTCAGCAATTCCATCACATCCACCGCCGTCGCAATGGTCTGAAACTCCACCGCATTGGTCATGGGTTGGCGCGGATTGGTGACGGCAAGTCCTTGCAGTGTCAGGCTGGTGGGAAACCAGGAAAAATCCACAGCCGCCACATCCACTTTGGCCCCCACCGCAGCGGAGCCGGGATGTTCGATGGCCCACTTGATCAGCGGGGCGGGCAACCACCAGAGGGCGCCAATCACAAGCAGAACGAGAACGAGAAGAAAGAGAAAAAGGCGTTTGATTAATTTCATGGAATCCCTGCCCTGGCAAAAGCGTTGCGCTATGTTAACAGGCAGGGATTTGAATGACGATGGATTTGCTTTAGCGCTGCGCGACCTGTTCCGCTTTCAAACCACACAGCGGCACCAGTGTATTCATCACGGATTCCATACCCTGAACAAACGCGATATCGGTGATGGCTTCATCCTGCAGCCGGATCAGGGAAACATGATCCTCGCGCACCGGCAGCGCCTCGGTTGCCTCACCCTCATAATCCAGCCAGACCGGGAATCCATAACCCCGCATTTTGGGAAGTGCAATCAGGCGGGTAATCAGGGTTGGCATGCCGCTGACGTCAGCGATGAACACCAGCTTGCCATCGTTATAGCAGGCCGGGTCGATTCGCTGCAGGGCATCCCGCACATCCCGACTGGCGGTCATATCATTGGTAAACACCAGCATCTCCATGTGCTCAGCGTGGGGGAACGGGTTCGCAAACTGATCCTGCAACAGGGCGAACTCCACTTTATTGCCAATCTTCATGGGGGTGGGCGCCGGTTGCGTGGAACAGGCCGCCAGGACACAGGCAATCATTAACAAGGCCAGTGGACGCATCAATCAAACTCTCTCTAAGGGGACAGGTTCATACATGTTAAAAACAGGGGCGCAGGTCACGCAAGCACATCCACCCCAAAGCTTGATCTGCCTCAGGCTTATTCGGCGGAAAGCGCTTCCACCAATACCGGCTTCACCGGCCGCCCGTTGCTCCAGTGGCCCGGATCAAAAGGCAGCTGCTGCTGCCACCCGGCCATCACGGCGTCCAAACCGGCAAAGTAAAAACGCCAGTCCAGGCTATCCAGTTCTCCAGAAACCGAGAACAATTTAAGGTGGGCCGGCAGCCCCTGAATCTTGTCCAGGGGCCCACCATGATTGGGAGACACGCAGGGATAGCCAAAGCAGTCCCGCTGGGCGATATAGAGTTCCGCGCTGGGCACGGCACTCAGCAGAGACAAAATCTCACGACTTTGCTCCACGGTGGCGATGGTGTCTTCATCGCCATTCAGGATCACCACCGGGAAATCAATGTCCGGGGCGTAGTCGCGCCAGGGAATCTCAATGATGCGGAGAAAGGCGCGCACAAACGCCGGTATACCCTCCTGCGCATTCACCTGGGGATGACTCAGCACCGCAGCCCGGGGTGCAACACCCCCTTCCGCCTGCCAGGCCAGCGCAATCAATCCACCCAGGGAGTGTCCGTACAGATACACTTCATCCGCCTGCACCTGCTCACCCAACTCGTCCAGGGCCTGATTCACCGTGGCCACGGCCCTGGCTGCCCAGAGCGATTGATCCGCGGGCGCAAACAGGCCGGCCTCGGATAAAAAGCCGGTCAGCGTGGCCTTCTGGAACTGCGGAAAAATAACAATGTTGCCCTGCTTCAGCAGGTGCTCGATGTGGGTCTGATAGAGCTTGGGGATCAGGGCAGCAAAGCCGTGCAGAAACACCACCACCGGTGCCGTTGTGTCGTATTTGAGTTGCGCTGGCACATAGTACCAGGTTTGGTCACCTTCTGCGGCAGAGCCAAACTGGTACTCAAAGTAAGTGTCCGTGATGTCGTTTTCCCGTGAGCCAAAACCTTGCTCCGGCGCACCGGGAGGCTTGTGCCAAAACGCCCCCTGCGACACACCGGCCATGGCCATCAACATCAGCCCCCCCAACATTTTCCACCCCAACATCCCATTTCCTCCCATGACGTCACAACATTTCAGACATCGGCAATTTGACTGCATAACCCCATACAGTATCCTGTGGCCCATTATCCTTAGCCAGACCACCAGCCCATGCCGTCAAACTCACACTCTATCACAACCAACCTGAGCCGCGGGCTCGCTGGTTTACTGTTAACCCTGAGCAGCCTCATAACGGCTTTCTGGATCAGCTGGCATGGCCTGGCGCAGGCCAATTTTGGCTACTCTCTGGGTTACGAGCTACTGGAGATCGAACACCATATCCAGCGTTTTGGCCCCACCAACCAGTATCGCAAGGATTTCGAGTTCACCTCGACGGAGCAGCATATGCGGCTGTTTGCCGAGATCGTTACCGCTATCCAGGATGGCGGCCATGGATTGGACCAGATTCAGTATTCTCGGCCCAACGGTGTCAGCGAGACCCTGTTACGGCCGCCGGAAGTGGTGCACCTGCAGGACGTGGCCAACCTGATCAGGCTGTTTAACCAGGTGGCGATCGTGTGTGTGATTCTGATGATCGGATTGGCAGTGGTGTATCGTCGGCTGGGCTGGTCGGCGCCGGGTGCCAGACAGATTCTGGTGGGCACGCTGTTGGCCCTGCTGGTGGTGGGCTTGATGCTGATGTTGGTGGGTCCCACCCAGAGCTTTTACTGGCTGCACACCCAGGTATTCCCCAAGGATCACCAGTGGTTCTTCTACTATCAGGAATCGTTGATGACCACCCTGATGAAGGCGCCGGACCTGTTCGGTTTCATCGCCGCCCTCTGGGCCGTACCCGGGCTCACCTTGTTCGGCCTCAGCCAATGGGCACTGAACAAAGGGCTGCAGAGCCGCTAGACCGTTGCCTTGTCAGCCTTCTCGGTAACCGCAACGGCAAACCCCGGATGCAACAACTCAAACAGTGCCACAAACTCTTCGGTGAGTTTGTGTTTGGGGGCCATATGGATGAGGGGTAAGCCGGTGTCGTGGGATTCCCGCATTTTCACCGAAGAGGAAATATAGGTATCCAGAATCGGCAATCCTTCCTCTTTCAGCTCGTCCACGATCCGCGTCGGCAGACTGGCCCGGGGCTGGAATTGATTGACCACGATGCCTTCCACTTCCAGATCTTCATTGTGATCCTGGCGGGTTTCCTCCACGTTTTCGATCAGGTTATAGAGCGCCTGGCGGGAGAACTCATCACAATCGAATGGGATCAGGCAGCTGTCCGCTGCGATCAGGGCCGACAGGGTGTAAAAATTAAACGCCGGCGGCGTGTCGATATAGATCGCATCGTAGCCATTGAGTTTTGCCAGGGCATCCCGCAGTTTGAAAATTTTATGCTTGGATTCCAGCTGTGACATGATTTCCCCCAGCTCGGGATTGGCGGCGATCACATGCAGGTTTTCAAACTGGGAGGGCGTGACAAAATCGTCGAGGTTTTTCTTATGACGGTGACGGAACGACAGAGCCTGGGCGAAGAATACACCGATGTCCGTCTCACCGGTCTGGAAATCCCGCCCCAGCAAATACTGGGTGGAATTGCATTGCGGGTCCAGGTCAATCAGCAGGGTTTTCAATCCCCGGTGTGCACTGATTGCAGCCAGGTTGGACGCAATACTGGATTTTCCCACACCACCTTTCTGATTGAACACGACTCGGCGCATTTTCCTTCCCCGTTGTATTGTTGTACCCGATACATTGTGTTGAGAGCTGCGCCCATTTTATAGAACGCTTCACACTATGTCTTGCTCTCGGGCAAATTTTCCAGGGGCAGCTCCACATCACCACCAAACCACTCCTGCAACTTCAGCAGCACTTTTGCCCGGATTTCAGGACTGACGTACCCGCTGAGTCCGGCCAGTGCCGAGGTCAGCACCGCCAGGTCATCCACAAACCCCAGCACCGGCGTGATGTCCGGGACGGCATCAGGAGTCACCACCAGATAACCAAGGGCGGCAAAGATGCTGGCCTTGGCCCAGGCGGGAATGTCCGGAGAGCGTGCCAGGTAATACAGCTGCAGGGCACGGGAAACCAGATCCAGCCCGGCTTTGGAACACACCCGCTGCAACATGGGCAGCACCAGCGCCGCCCGGTAGGCATTACTGTATTGCGTTGAATCCGTCGCCATAGGAAATTCCTCTCACTCCAGTTGCAGTTCAGTTGCGGTTGATCCGGTGCCGTCACGCGAATAGCGGTTGACCTAAGTGACTTTTGCCAATAATTTATACAATCGCAGAAAGCCTATTTTATAGGGCAAATATACCAACAAGAACCAATATAACAACAATAATGCCTAATCACCTTAATGGCTAACTTAGCGCCATTCCGATTCCGGTGTTAACATTAACGTTGCCCTGAAAAAAAGAATTCACACCAGAGCACTCTCCGCCGGGAGCAAAGGACTATTCCATGAGTAAAGCCGACGATATCAAACGCAACTCCACCAAAATTTGGCTGGCAGGGCTGGGAGCCTATTCCATGGTGGAGGCGCAAGGTAGCGAGGCCTTTGAAGAACTGGTGAATAAAGGGCAAAACTTTGAGCGCATTAACCACACAAAAGAGATCGAAGTGGCACCGGATTCCCGTCTGGATGAACTGAAAGTCCGCGCCAACCAGACGATGGACCGGATCGAGCGTGCCTTTGACATGCGGGTTTCTTCCACCCTGGGGCGATTGGGCATCAGCCGCAAATCCGACCTGGACCTGCTCAACGATAAAATAGACCGCCTGGCCGCTGCCCTGGACAAGGTCACCGAAGCACTGCAGAACCAAGACCGCCAATCATGACCACCACCCTGCTGACCATCCTCGCCACCGCCCTGCTGAGCAGCCTGCTCACTCTCGGCATTGCCCATTATGTGTTTCAGAAGCGCTTCAAAAAACGCTATGAGGCCGGCCTGCAGGCGGCCATCGAACAGTTCAAGGCAGAAGTGGGACCGGAGATTGAGGCCCGGGTGAAGAAGGGTGTCATGGAAGGCATCAAATCCCTGCCTTCCCGCGAGATGCTGCGGGACACCACCCGCTCCATCGCCAAAACCGGCCTGGACATCATGGGCGACAGCCTGAAAATGGCCACCCGCCCGGCCCGCCCCCGCGGCACCGGTCGCCGGCCTCCGGGCACACCACTGGACGAGGATTAAGTCGGTTTCAACGCCCGCTGATCATGCGGGGAATCAGAATCACCATGGATAAAATCACCAGTACCAGGGTATCCATGGAAATGCCCTCCAGCTGAGGCACCTTCAAATACCCGTTATGGGCCAGGAAGGCCACCACCAGCAGACAAAAACCGATTACCGTACTAATGCGGTTGGCACGCCGATCCGCCGCCAGCTGGCGCTTGATGGATTCAATTTCGCGGATCTGTTGTTGTTGCAGCTCGCCCTGGGCCCGCACGGCCATCAATGTCTCATTGGCCAGTTGCGGCAGGTGTTCCAGGCGTACAATCCAGGCCGGGTCATTGTGCTTGAACGCATCAATCAACCCTGTCAGCCCCTCAAATTCCGGCAACCAGCTCTGCAGAACCTTCCTGGCCAGGCTCCAGATGCTGAATTCCAGGGCCACCTGCATCACGTCCTCCAGGAAATCCTGGTCACCACTGACCCTGACCCCTTCGGCCGCCATGAGATCTTCGGCGTAACTGCCCAGCACATACTGGCTCAGCAATGAAGTGGGCAGTGTGATGCGGGCATCCACCACCTCCTCATACTCCAAAAACAGCTGGATACCGTCTTCACAGACCGCCAGGTAAAACATCCAGTCCGGCGCGGTGGTTTTGATCCTCAGCACCCGCCCCACATGCTCCTGCAGGCGGGCCTGAGCCGCGGGTTCGTAGGACAGGGCCAGATTCACGGCCGCTTCCAGCACTTCCATCACCAGATAGCGAACCATGGATTCATCGTTTTCAGGGGCTAGGGACAAAGCAAATACCGACTATGGAGTTATTCTTCTATCGTACATCTGACCGACTGTACCACCTTCCCGAAGCACTGTGAATTTATCTCAAAATTCTCAAGATTTATTCAGTTAGCAAGGTATAATGGGCCGGTTTTTTTGGCCATTATGCCATTTATTTGACTTTTTTATATGGGCCGTTTGTTGCCAGTTTGTTGTCGGCTTAACAATAACTACAGAATGGGATTTCAGGCATAATCCGGGGCACTTTTCGATCCGATGCCTGTTTACACACAGTTAGGAACACCACTCGATGCTTGAGCTTTACAACGAGTTTGTAAATCACCCCGATTTCTGGAAGTACATCAGCATTCCCTTCGTGGCGGCGATCGTGGGCTGGTCTACCAACTGGCTGGCAATTCAGCTGACCTTCTACCCGGTCAATTTTTTCGGCATTCCCCCCTGGCTGGGGTGGCAGGGCATCATCCCCAAGCGGGGCAAGAAGATGGCCGGAATCGTGGTGGATAACACCCTCGACAAGATCAGCACCATGCAGGAGATCTTCGACGAGTTCGAGCCGGAAAAAATTGCGCACCACATCATCAAGGTAGCGGACTCCCGCATCGAAGAGCTCACCGACGACATCATGACCGAACGCAACGCGGTGCTCTGGGAGAACCTGCCCAATGTCCTGAAAAACCGGGCCTATGCCCGCGCCCGCCGCCAGATTCCCCAGATGATGGACAGCCTCATGGAGGACATGCACGCCAACATCGAAGATCTGGTGGACCCAAAAGCCCTGATCATCAAGAAACTTTCCGAAGACAAGAACATGCTGAACCGGGTGTTCTGGGAGTGCGGCGAAACGGAATTCAAGTTCGTCATCAACTCCGGTGCTTTCTTCGGCTTTCTGTTTGGCGTGATCCAGATGTTCGTCTGGTGGTACAACAAGGACTGGTACATTCTGCCCGCCTTCGGCCTGCTGGTGGGGCTGGCCACCAACTGGCTGGCGTTGAACCTGATCTTCCGCCCGCTCAACCCCACCAAGCTCACCCCCATCGGGCCCACGGTACAGGGGCTGTTCCTCAGCCGTCAGAATGCCGTTTCCGAGGTGTTCTGCCGCATTGTGACTGCTGAGATTCTCACCATCGGCCACATCATGAACGAGATCTTCCGCGGCCCCAAAGGGGATCGGGCCAAAGCCATGCTGAAGCGGCACATGCGTCCCATCATCGACGGCGGCATGGTGAAAACCGTGGCCCAACTCACCGTGGGGCCGGAAGGCTTTGTGGACCTGAAGCGCACCATCGAGGAAAAGACCATCGAAATGTCCCTGGCATCCTTCGACGATCCCATGTTCACCAAGGAGCGGGGCAAGGTGGTGGAAAAGATGTTCCGCACCCGGATGCAGGCCATGTCCTCGGAAGAGTTCCAGGACCTGCTGCGTCCCGCCTTTCAGGAGGATGAGTGGATTTTGATCACCATGGGTGGGGTGCTCGGCCTGATGGCGGGCTTTGCCCAGCTGTTCTTTATGTTCGCCTCCACCACCTGAAGGCCATTGTTCTTTTTGACATAAAAAAACTACAATGCAGCCAACGCAGACACTGAGAAATTTGTCCTACAATGCGTCGGCTTTTTCAGTATGATAAAAGCCCGGCTTGACCAGGCTATCAGCCTGCCTGCTGAGCCCAATACAATAACAATAGATAACAACAGGCATCCGATGCGCCGCGCCAGTCTACGCTGAAGGTACTTTGGTTTCATCACAGGTCAGGTCCCCTATGCAGTTGGCTCTCTCAATCCACCGTGCGCACACATTAGGAGAAGAGTCCATGACCCCTGGAGGTTTTGCGCCAGCATGAGTGCGCCATCTTCGGAAAACTTGATCAGCTACATCCCGGTTGTGCTGCCGTTGCTGATGGCCGCCGCAGGCTGGGGCGTGGTCAAGATGGCTCGATTTCTGGCGTTGTGGCCCCGTTTTTTCGTCGGCGTCCGCCCCATGCTGGGCTGGCAGGGTTATTTTCACGCCAACAGCCAGATGTATGTCAGCCACTGGTCCAAGGAGCTGTTCGAGAAAGTCTCCGGCCTGCAACAGATCTTCGAATTCCTGGGCCCCGAAAAGATCATCACCCACCAACTGAGCAACCTGCGGCCGCAGATCGACGGCATCATCGACGATGTGATGAATGAGGATAACGCCGTGATGTGGGAAAACCTGCCGGTGCTGGTCAAGAACCGGTTTTACCTGCGGGCCCACCGCCTGCTGCCACGCATCATCGACGACATTATTGAGGAGCTGGGAGACGGCCTGACCCGCATCCTGTCCTATCAACGCCTGCTGGAGCACGCAGAGAAGCAGAAACCGGGAACCCTGCGCCGGATCTATGACATCCTGAGCCGACGCACCTTCAATGGCATGGCCCATTTTTGCGCCCTGCTGGGATTCAGTCTGGGCTGCATTCAGTTACTGGTGGCCATGGTGCTGCAGATCAGCCACCTGGAGTACTGGGTCATCAGCAGCGCACTGACGGTGTTCTTTTTCTTCTGGATCTGTCAGCACTGGATACAGTACCCCTATCACCCGATCACACTGGGGCGCTGGGAAATCCGCAGCCCGGTTGCCAAGTTTCGCCCGCAGCAGGATCAGGAACTGGCCCAGTTACTGGCACAGGATGTGTTGTCGATCCAGAACCTGTTCAACACCCTGCTGAACGGCAGCCGCTCCCGCCGCACCCACAGCATCATCCGCAAACGGGTGGCCATTCTGGTGGAAGACATCAACGTCCGCACCTTCGTCCAGCTCACCGTGGGCCCCATTGGCTATCTGGAGCTGAAAAACACACTGACCGACAAACTCACTGACGCCATCATTGAACCGCTGGAAGATGATGCCTTCAACCGGGAACGAGCCACCCTGGTGCAACACCACTTACACCAGCAGCTGGGACTGATGCCGGACAGCCGCGTCTATACCCAGCTGAAACGCATCCTGGAGCCGCTGTCGATTATCGGCGGTATCGGCGGCTTTCTGCTGGGGGCGTTGTCTGGCTTGCTCCAGTGGCTGCTGCTGTACTTCTGAATACAACCCCACCCACGAGTGCACACTGTATGCCCAGGGCCTGTATAAGGGTCAAGGTGAACACCCTGACCGGTAAGCTCATGTCCCGCGCCTGATCAACCCAGGCACGAGTACAGCGCATCGATCAGCGCCCTGGGGCGGGGATCAATCAACACATAGGGCCCCATCTGGTTCATGGCATAGGCAAAACCCAGCTCTTGATCGGGGTCGCCAAATGCCAGGGAACCACCGGCCCCCGGGTGACCAAAGGCGTTGGGCCCGGGCCCGAACTCCGCTTCCAGGCTGCCTGGTTGTTGCAACATAAAGCCCGGACCAAAGCGGGTGTTGGTGAGCAAAACCGGATCGGGGCCCTGGCTTTCCTCTTGATAACAACGCTGCAGGGCCGCATCCTGCAGCACCCCTTCCCGGCAGCATAACTTGCCAAACAACGTCGCCAGAGCGGCGGCGGTGGAGTGCAAATTCGCCGAAGGGATTTCCGATCGGCGCCAGCCCTCGGTGTTCGCCCCGTTCATCACGCTCAAGGGATTCATCAACGCCCGGGCGGTCATTCCGGTAGGATTCTCCAGTACATGGTTGAACAGGCTCACCCGACCCGGTGCCGGCGGCTGGTTGGTTGCAATCAGATCCGCCAGGCGGGGCAACTCGGCGTCAGACATACCGAACCCCATATCCAGCCCTAAGGGGCCGGCTATCTCCTGCTGCAGGAAGCTTCCCACCGAGACACCCACAGCCCGCCGGAACACCTCGCCCACCAGCCAGCCGTAACTGATCATGTGATAACCATGACGGGTGCCCGGTTCCCACCAGGGCTCCTCCCGCGCCAGGGTGTCCGTCATGCGCTCCCAGTCGTAGAGCGCCTCGTCCGGTAACGGGGTTTTCATGGCCGGCTGGCCGGATTTATGATTCAGCAACCAACTCACCCGGGTGCGTTTCTTGCCGTTCACCCCATATTCCGGCCAGTAGTCCACCACAGGGCGCTCCAGCTCCAGCGCGCCCAGCTCCACTGCTTTCTGCACACAAATGGCGGTTACCGCCTTGCTCACGGAAAACACGTTGACCAGGGTGTCCTGCTGCCAGGGTTCCTCATTCTTGTTGCGACGGCCGGCCCAAAGGTCGACCACCAGCTCCCCTTGCCGGTAAACGGCGCAGGATGCCCCGATTTCACCGAACTGTTCGAACAGCCCGGAAAATGCCGCCCGCACGGGTTCATAGGAGGGGTTACAGTGGCCTTGTATCTCGATGGTTGTCATAAGGTTTCCGTTGCTGCCCGTGTTCTCAATTATGGTAGGATGGATAATTCAACAAAACCAAGAGGTTATTCAATGCAGAATCCACCGACCGGCCTCTTTTCCATTGCCTCCCTGCAACGCATTGCCTACTTGCTGGACGACCAGTTTCGAGTGCCCTTCACCCGCTATCGGCTGGGCTGGGACTTCATCCTGGGCCTGATTCCGGTGGCGGGGGACCTGCTAACCGCGGTTATGTCCCTTTTCATTCTCATTGCGGCCAGAAAATACCACATTAAAGGTAGCGTGATGTGGAAAATGCTGGGTAATATAGTGGTGGATTTTCTCATCGGATTGATCCCCGTGGTGGGGGACGTGCTGGATGCGGGCTATAAGTCCAATGCCATGAACGTCAAGCTGCTGCTGGCCGCCATCGAAGAGCAAAATCCAGGGCTGTTTCAACGCTAAACGTTGTGTATCAGCACCGCCCTCCGTAGTAACCGGGCAGACTGCCTTAATAACAAGAACAACGCAGAACAATAAAATAAACAGGCACGCAGGTTATGAAATCACCAAAACCATCATCCGCCATGGCCCCCGGCGGGGCAACGGGTCAGGTGCCACTGGAGACGGATGACGACGGGCTGTCTTCCCTGAAGGATCACCTGGCCAGCGACATGGAACGGCAAATCCAGACGCTGCATCACGAACTGCTGCTGGAGCTGGAGGACATAGTCAGGAAGCATGACAACCTACCCCAACAACAGAGCCTCAACACCCTGGGCAGCCTGATTCATACCATCACCGACAGCAAACTGCACAAGCTGAACCTGGAATTGCGCCAGCACATGACCGCGCGTCTGGACGCCCTGTTGCAGGATATGAAAGATGAGCAGAAGGCCTTTGAGGCCGGGATTCGTGAAGAGCTGGAACAACGGCTTAGGCCTGCGAACCTCTCACCGCGCAGAAACCCTACACTGGGTGCTGTTATTCGGGCCAACCTTCCAGCGCTGATGGTGGGCCTGGCCCTGGTGGTGATGCTGATTTCCTGGCCAGGCTGAGCAATTTAGAAGCCCTTCTCATCCCCACCACAAAACATTGGCGGCGGCTGCAAAGCTTTGTCATAGTTTACAATAATTTATATGAATGCCATGACGGGCAGAAACCGGATTTCCGTATATACTGGAAGGTATGCCCTTTTCCTCAATGCGTCTTTAAGAAGAAGTGCCCATGTCAATCAAACATGCATTGGTGGTAGATGATTCGAAGTCTGCCCGATTTTCCCTGAAAAAGTTATTGCAACAGCAGGACATCAAAACGGATTTTGCGGAATCTGCCGGCGACGCGCTGAATTACCTCTCCAGCAACACCCCGGATATTATTTTTATGGACCACCTGATGCCGGGGATGGACGGCTTCGAGGCCACCAAGGCCATCAAGTCCAACCCGGACACCCGGGACATACCGGTCATCATGTGCACCTCGAAAGAAGGCAGCGATTATGCCCAGCAGGCCATCGCCATCGGAGCCTACGCCATTTTACCGAAGCCTGCGCCCGCCGCGACCCTGACGGCCATTCTGAACCGGCTGGACCCCAACACGGCTGCCAAAGAGGAAGCCAAGGCAGCAGAAGCGAAGCCAACCCAATCCCAAAGCGTGGGGGTCAGCACGCGGGTGGTGGAGAACATGGTTCGCAAAGTGCTGGAGGACAAATTCGAAGCCTTCCAGAAATCATTGTCCGACACCATTCGCACCACCCTGCTGGAAGAAATGAAGCACGAGCTGGATCGCGCCAAATCGGATCTGCGTTCCGAATTCAACAACCGACTCGACAGCCAGTTGCGCGAGCAAGGCACCAGTATCAGTCAGCGGGTAGCCGGCGAACTTCTGGATAAGCGGTTTGAAGACGTCAGTGAGCGCCTGAATCAATTGGTAGACAGCAGCAAGAACACCATTGACCATGCTCTGGAAGCCACCCGTCGCCCCTCCGCAGAATTGATTGAAGAAGTGAAAAAGATCGCTCAGTTCACCTCGGCCGCCACCGCAGGAGAAGCTGCCAAAGAAGCTGCCGAAGACATCAGTCGGACAGTGGCACAGGATGTGGCTCAACAGGAACTGGGGGACTTGAAGTCCAGCATCAGTGAGCAGATGAGCGACGAGCTGAACGCCAAAATCACCACCGGAAAAATGTTGGGCCTGGCGGGCCTTCTGTGCGGCATTGTCGCGATCGTGTTGAGCCTGGTCTGAGGTTCCTTCTCACGCCACTGGAACCCAGGTTCGATATCACACAAAAAAAAGGCTGCAGTGGGCTGCAGCCTGTAACGAGGCAGTAAAAATTGATGGGTGTCGATTTTACTGCGCGAGAAAAAGATCAATGCAGGTGATTGCGGTCCCGGATAACCCCCACAAACAAACCTTCCACCACCAGCTCCTCTGGGGCCACCATGATTGGCTGGTAATCCGGGTTCTCCGGCATCAATGCCACCTGACCCGCTTCCAGTTTTAAGCGCTTCACAGTCACTTCGTTGTCCACCCGGGCCACGATAATTTTGCCCTCGCCAACGTTATCCGTTTTGCGCACGGCAATCAGGTCGCCATCCAGAATGCCAGCATCCTTCATGCTGTCACCGCGCACCCGCAACAGATAGGTGGGCCGCTCACGAAACAGGTTGAGGGGTAACGACAACTGACCCTGGTGATTTTCAATCGCTTCAATGGGCACGCCCGCTGCCACCGAACCCACCACCGGCAGGGTCACCCACTGCTCCATGGCCACCAGCCGCTCATCACCATCCCAGGCCACCAGGCTCCAGCGCTGCAGGTCATTCAGCAACGCCGCATCAAACAGGGGTGCGCCTTCCAACTCATCGCGATCTGGCCAGCGCCCCCGGGTTTCATTGAACTCCGCAATCCAATGCATCAGCTGCGCGTGGGAGAGAGACACATCAGAGAGCTGGACAACCGGAGCAGAGCGAGCATCAGTGCGGGAACGGGAACTGACCTGTGAAGCGGGTGTACCTGCAGATTTCATGTTGCTTTCTCCTCGACCCAGCGGGAACGTGTTTTAGGACTTTTCATGAATCATTTTTACTGTATACTTTTACAGTATAGCAACCCGGGTCATTTGGCAAAGATTTTTTTAGAAAAATACCCACGCCATGAATCGAAAAATCATACACATTGACTGCGACTGTTTTTACGCTGCAGTGGAAATGCGGGACGATCCCACCTTGCGGCACAGACCGTTGGCGGTGGGAGGTGACCCCGGCCGACGCGGTGTCATCTCCACCTGTAACTACGAAGCCCGGGAATACGGGGTGCATTCAGCCATGGCCTCTGCCCACGCCCGTCGCCTGTGTCCGGAGCTGGTGATACTGCCGCCGCGAATCAGCTATTACAAAGAGGTCTCCCAACAGATTCACCGCATTTTCCGCCTGTTCACAGAGACCATTGAGCCCCTCTCCCTGGATGAGGCCTACCTGGATGTCACGGATCAACCTCATTACCAGGGCAGTGCCACCCGCATGGCGGAAGCCATTCGCAAGCAGATCCGCGCTCAGGTCGGCATTACCGTGTCAGCCGGTGTGGCGCCCAATAAATTCCTGGCCAAAATCGCCAGCGACTGGAACAAACCGGATGGGCTCTGTGTTATTCCACCCCATAAAACCGACGATTTTATTCGCCAGTTACCCATCGAGAAACTGCACGGGGTGGGCAAAGTGACTGCACAGAAACTGCATAATCTGGGAATTCGCACCTGCGCCGACATTCGCGGCTACGATCGTTTTGGCTTCATCGACAAGGTGGGCAGTTTCGGCGAGCATCTGTACCGGCTGGCACACGGCATTGATGAGCGCCCGGTGCAGGCACGCTCCCTGCGCAAATCCCTGAGCGTGGAGCACACCTATCCTGACGACCTGCCGGATCTGGCCTCCTGCCAGGAGAAATTACCGGGATTGAAACAGCAGCTGGAGCAACGATTGGAGCGCAAACCCCAGCGCCAGGCCATCAAGAAGGCCTTTGTGAAATTAAAGTTCTCAGACTTCACCAGCACCACCATGGAATGCTGTGATGACAACCCGACTCTGGATACGTACCGAGGGCTGTTTGATCAGGCCTTCAAACGCAAGGACCTGGCGGTGCGCCTGCTGGGTGTTGGAGTGCGGTTCCAGGAACAGGATACCGCCCCCCACAATCAGATTGCCTTTGAATTCTAGGGGGGCTTGGGGCTACCCCTGATGCCGGTTCTCACTCAACCAGTTGCACAACAGCCTGTACATACGTGGGTCCTGCAGCAGGGTGATATGACCTACATCGTCCAGCATTTCCCGCCGCACCTGTGTATGTGAAAGTGGAAAATGCTCCCCCCCCATGGCACTGGCCTCGGGCACCAGGCCATCCCCCAGCCAACGCTGACCAGGCTCGTAAAATTTGCGTGCACCCAACAGCAGATGCTGACAGCCTTCGTAGATGGGCAACGGTTGTTGACGCTGGCTCGCATCCTGCGGCGGCGTCACGTTGGCGTAGCGCAAACTGCGAATCCCCAGACTGCGAATGTTGCCCAACGCCATCAACGGTCGCGCATAGGGCGTGACGCCCAGCAGTGAATTGGCCAGGTTGCCGATTTTTTCCATGGGGGCGCCATCGTGGGGAGACGCAAGATAGGCCGCATGAGTCAGCGCGGACAACCAGGTGCCCCGGGATTGGCTTGCCGCGTGGCAGGCGCTGCGGATAACCAGCCCCCCCATGCTGTGGCCAATCATGACCAACCGCTTGTCATGGGCAGGATTCCATTGCTGTGACAACAGTCGATCGAGCCGGTAACCGTTTTCCCAGATGGGCAAACCGGTGTTGTATCGCAACCAGGCCACCCCATAGCCCTGCTGGCGCAAGCCTGTTACAAAAGCTTGATGATCAGGCCCCTGCCAATCCCCTTCACTCAAGCATAAACCGTGTATGAACAGCACCACACCCTGCGCACTCTCCGCCTGGAGCCTGGACAGTTCCACGGCGCGCCCCTGCTCGTCCACGGTCTCCATGGGCAGCGCCAGGGGATGCTCCCACTCATTGAGTTTGTCGCCGAATACGCCGTTCATGGCACTGCGCACGCGATGCAACGGCTGCGATACCCTCTCTGTCGCCGGAACCCGGTCCAGTACCCGATGCAGTTGAGTGGCACTGCTCTCGAACAACATCTTGATCAACAGATAGGTCTTGGGTGCCCGCTGAATATCCGCCTGATGGGTATTATCCCAAGGCATGGGCGCATCACTCCAGGTATGGTGCATTTCACCCACTACCCTGGTGAGCTCGCCTCCGGAGCGCAATGCCAATGACAGCAATCCAAATAACCAATGCACAGGCGACAAGTGCGCACGGGCCTGGTCCCTGCTGGAATCCCCGATAGCCTCGAACTCAGACATGACACCACCTCAATTTAAGTTTACATGTGTACACTGTAATTGAGATTTTCAAGCCCCGCAAGAATATAAATCCCTGCCAAACCCCATTATGACTGGTGTAAAAAGCGTTTTATGAAGCTATTCAATCAGATACCCAATCAAAAAAATCGTGAACACATGAACACACAAAAGCCCATTTCAGGGCAGGCGGACGTTCTCTGCGCTTTTCACATTCCAAAAATAGGTTAAAGATGGCCGCCGCCCGAAAGTCACTTTCCCAATCCAACCGAAAGCCCTTTATGAATATATAAAATTAGAGCCAAATTGACCGCGAAGCTTAAAAACAGCCGCATAATCCCTATAATGTTCGAACGGGGAGCACAGCAGTTTTGTCCTGATCATGCCGGACTGTGGCGGGAATGAACCCTATCCGGGTTCGTTTGTAACGACTCAGCGACAGAGCATGACCAAGAAGATACATTTAAGCAGTAATAATTAACTCCCCTTCTCTCATATACTTATTGTTGAAATCCAAAAAACAAGAACAAGACCATGGATAGAGACACACCCATAATAGTGCCAGAATATATTTCGGCTTATCTGGAGTTTCCGGAACAACTCGGCCTGAAGCGCACGGAGCTGGCGCGGAAAGCCGGAGTGGACCTCGTCGCTCTGGCGGAAAATCCCAGACCTTTCACGCTGAACGAAATCCTGAAGTTGGTGGATGTGGGCATCCGCGAGCTGCAAATGCCCTACGGAGGCCTGGCCATCGGCCAGCAAATGCGGCTTACCTGTCACGGCATGGCCGGCGTGTCCGCCATGGCACAACAGACTTATGCGGACTGTCTGCAGGCGGCCTGCCGACTCTGTGAAAAAGCCTTTCCTCCTTTCTCCATGCAGTATTTTGAGACCGAGGACACGGTGGGCATTCGGGTGATCGAATGCATTTCGCTGGCGCCGTTCTCCCATTTTTTCATTGAATCCATCATGGTGAACTTCAAGAACATTCTGAAGTTCCTGTTGGGTAAAGAGTACGAACCTGAATACATCGCCTTTCCCTATCCCGCACCGGAATACGAAAAAATCTACAAGCGCTATTTCAATTGCAAGATCCGCTTCAATGCCGAGCACTGTGAGTTTGTTGTGGCAAAATCGCTGGCACGACGGGAACTGCTGTTGGCGAACCAGGGTATTGCGCGGATGGCAGAGCAGGATTTTCTGAAAACCGTGCCCCCCATCAATCTGAATTACCTGCCCAAGAAACTGCGACTGGTGCTGATTCAGAGCGTTGGGGCTTTTCCCTCCCTGGAAACGGCCGCCCGCAAACTGGGCATGAGCGGTCGCACCCTGCGCCGTCAATTGAACAGCCTGGGCACCAATTTCCAGAATGAACTGGATCTGCTGCGCCGGGAATTTGCCATTAACTATCTGACCAAAAGCGACAAGTGCATCACCGAAATCGCACTGATGCTGGGTTTTTGTGATTCATCCGCATTCAGCAAAGCATTCAAGAAATGGACTGGGGAATCGCCGCGGGAATTCAAAAAGAACTATGGCCAGATGGACAAGTTCCGCAAGCAGGCGTTTGAAAAAGAATGGAAGACAATGGAGCTGGACACGGAAGCCTGACGCCAGGCACCGGTGTCCAGCTTGCGCGTTAACGCCAGTTCTGCATCGCCAGCTCAGTGAACTCGGACTGGCGCAGGCCGGAGTTCATTTTCAGTGACAGCGACAACATCTTGGTGCTTTTGCCGGTCTGGATGTTCGCCATCACCACTTCTTTTGGGTTCCAGTATTGACCTTCAAACAACTCGTAGCCACTGGTTTGCATGGTTTTCAGGAGTTTGTTATCCCGGTCATAAAATTCCGCTTTGATCAGGCGGTAAAACTCGGTATCGATCCACATCCGGGTTTTACTGTAACTGGACTCGTCGGATTTGGGAAAGCGGTCCACCACATAACAACGTTGTGTTGCGCAGGGTTCCTCCTGCACCAGGTCAAACCGGTAGTCTCCGGTTTTCTGATCAGACAGATCTTCGAAGGTGAATTCACTGCCCCGGAAGGATGAGCCTTTGTTGGAGCTGGTGATCCGCTTGACCCGGCGCGAAGACGGCAGGTACAGGTATTGTTTGTCGCTGCTTCCCTGTGCCGAGACCGTCAGCAGAGAGATGCCTTTTTCCCGCTGTGGTGCCGTAAAAATCAACATGCTGTAACTGTCACCGCCGGCTTCTGTCATGGCTTTCATCAGCATCTCGCGCTCGGTGCTGTCGCCCGACTCATCCACCAGTAGCATCTTGACTTCGTGCACCAGATCCTTGAAGCCTTTGCCGTTCTGCTTGGCTTTTTCGATAATCTGTAGTCCCGTCATGGGTTCCGCCAGCAAGACATTGGCCAGACACAAACCAAGCACCAAGGAAATCGCTCTTAACATAAATCGCACCCTAGAAATGATAGAAAACATCAACCTGTATATAGCCATCCCGCTCAATCAGGTTCATTTTTTGGGAATTATCTGAAATCCTTAACAGATCAAACAGGATTTGAGGCACGTCGGTATAATCCTCCACATTGGTGAAATAGTCACCCTGCCCCGCCTGTATTTCTTCCAGTCGCTCCAGCATGATTTCATACTGCTTTTGACTGATGGTGGTGTTCTCAAACGCCTCGAGAACGGAGTCGATGAGTGCCTGTGGCAATGGGTAGTTACCCGCCTCCACATCATCTGCCAGCGCCTGGAACTGCGCGTAGTCCCGTGGGTCCAGCCTCGGCTCGTTGGCCATGAAGTACTGCCCTGTAATATTCATCGTCCAGCTGGCGCCAAAATTGTTGGTCCAGAACAGGTAGCCAAAGGCTTCACTGTACTTATAGTCGGCCACCACCCCAAGAATCAGGTTACTGTCACGGGCATCATTGAAGGCCAACCGGGCAGCCACCCCCACGTCATGATCGAACAGGGTAGCATAGATCTGGTCACGACTGTCCCAGATGGCCTCCACATACCAGCTCAGGTCAAAGTCGGACTGAAATACACCACCGAACGTGTATTCAAATCCCGCTACCACGGATTCAAACTGTTCGATGGAGCCGGTTTGATAGGTGGCTTCCAGTTTGAGCAGCACATCCTGCCACGGATAGACCATTTCCAAAGAGGTCTGGTTCACTTTCTCGTACACCGGAATCAGATAGGGGTCCGCGAAGTCATAATTAAAAATGAAATAGGGATCACGGGTCACCCCATAGAAATGGGATAACGCAATGTCCACGTCCGCCAGCCGGGTTTTCCACCGCGCTGCAAAATCCCAGCGCCCGGACTTGCCGCGATCGTACTCCTGGTGATCCGGGTCCACCAGTATGGGGTAGCGCATGCGGCCATCCTCACCGGGGAACCAGGCTGGGCGCACATCATACAAGCTGTACAATTCGATCAGGTCATCGCCCAGATAGAACGAGACCGCGGCCATTGGCTGTCCCAGTTTGCGCTGCAAGGGCAGCTCGGCACGGTCTTTCTGGTTGATCACATCGGTGATCTTGAACAACTCACTGACACCCCAGCTGGCCTGCCCAACCCCGGCCCGGAACTGAAAGTTGTCACCGTAGTGCAACCACAGAAACTCACGGGCATCCACGTAATTGCGCTCGTCGTCCACCGTATCACCCCGAGCGAACAAGCCAATCACCAGCTGGTCGTCATCGGTGAGGTTCTGGCTGTAGTTCAACTGCAACGCGGCGGCAGGATAAAGCTGCTCATCCACGTTCTCGCCAGTGTCGGGATAGTAGCGGGTTTGCCCATTGACCCAGCCGGAGAACTCGCCCATTTCGGCATGCAGATCGGAGCTGAAGGCCAACATCAGGATACCGCAACGAATCAACGCACGCGTGGGGGGGACTTTTATGAAAACCGAGCTAACCGAGTTAAGGGACTGCCACTTCTTCTGCTTCATATTTTGTTTTTATTTTATTCAAACCAACAACGTAGGAGGTGCAATAGATCAGCACCACCGTATAGACAGGTAACACGGTCAACAGCACATTGGGGGTAGCCGCCAGCCAATGGGCCACCAGCATCAGACAGAGGGAACCGGAGCTCACCAACAGGATGGCACCTGCCTGGCCTTTGGCACTGTCACCAAAGCGCAGGAACAGGGCTTCCAGCAACGCACTGCCAAACGCCGTGGTCAGCAGGTTAACTCCGCCCTGGAACAAGCCGGACACCAGCGCCTGCTCGGGTAGCTCCCGGTTGGCCCAATACGCCCAGCAAAACCAGGTGATTGCAGAAGCCAATGCAGCCGTGATGACCCTCGCCCTGGGGGAGCGGATCAGAGGCAGCAGGCGGGTGCGGAATAAGGAACCCGGACTACCCGTCATGGGTTCGCCGGCAGCGGATTGGCAGCAATCTGCCCCGCTGTTTGTGCCCACCCAAAGCGATCAGCAGCATCGCCAACAACAACCACTCGACCGCACCGGCGCTGCCTTCACTGACCGTGACATTACTCAGACCTTCTTCAATCAGATCGGTAATATCGTCATCGGTATCGGTGCCTCCTGGTATGAGATCGTCCAGTCCGCCGCTGTTTTCCGCGTCTTCCACCGCCAATTGCTTGGCATTGGCACAGCGCGCCGCATCCAGACCCAACAATTCACAACGCCACTCGATGGCGTGCTGCACCGCCTGTACCCCGCCCCGGTTGAAGTGGGTGAGGAAGTCCTCCGCATCGCCGGCATAGATTGCATCCACAATGGCGTCGATTTGATTGGCATCGTTGGTGCCCAGCAAACCGGACAGGTAATCCGCAAACGGCACACCGTCGGGAATCTCCGTCCCGATTCCCGCCAGGCCGCCCAACACAGCGATATCCCCCAATCCCAGGGAATCCTCGATATCGAATTCCTTCAACGCGTTCAACGCTTCTTCCGCCTGTTCCAAACCATAGCCACTCTGCACCAGGCCATAGCCGTTCTCAAACCCAGCCAGCCCGTCTGTGCCAAAGCGCAGGTTGGCTTCCGGTTCGATCACTTCTTTCAACAGCGGCAAGTCCACCAGTTCCGCAGAGGCCCGGGTGGCATCGTTGCTCATGCTGCCATCACCAAGGGAATAATGCATTCCCATCGGGCGCGGTGACCGGCCGGCGGGCGGTGAACGATACCAGTGCGCAAAATTGTTACCGTCAGCAATATCCACGTAGTGTTGCATCATGGCCAGCACAAACAGCATTTCCGCGCCATTCATATTCTGGGGAATCACATTGCTGGTGAAGTCATCCCAGAAGGTTGATTCGGAAAACACCTGCATCAGGCTGCCGGCACCGTTCACCAGATATGCCCCCTGCAATTCCGGCGCCGTTGCACCAATGGTCACCCCCAGCATCGCCCCCAGAGACATTCCATCAAACATCACCCGGGAGCCATCCAGTGCCGGCAAATTGGGATAGTCACTGTGTTCCCAGTTGGCCAGGTACTGCGGCAGGATATGACTGGCACTGCTGATCAGTACATTGTGATCCACGGTGGCCTGCACAAACATGCCCAGCAACTGCATGATGGTCAGCGGCGAGGTTACCGCCAGGGCGATATGGGGTTCCTTGAGGGAGTCAAAATCGGTGACGCGGGAGCCATGATTGGGGTGATCAATGGCAATGGTGGCCATGCCCAATCGATCCCCCATGATGAAACCACTGCGGGTCAGTTCTTTGAAGTTACCCAAGCCATGGCCCCATACCGAAATCGGCACCGGCTCGGCCTTGTCCCACTTGGGCAAGGTCAGCACAAAATCGGTGATGCGGCGGGATGGGTCGGAAATAGACTCGTAAGGAGGATACACACCGCCATCCGGGCTGCGGAAGTTCACCAGGGACACATCCCCTTTCAGGGTCACCAGGCCAAAGTTCGGATCCCCCAAAGGCTCACTGACCTTCAGGTTACGCAGGTAGTTGGGGTACGCCAACGCGGAGGCCACCATCTGCTGGATGGGTTCCACCACTTCGGCTTCCCGCCGTACCGTGAACCAGGTAAACGACAGCACATCAGAGCGGTCAATGCCCAGGTCATCCATGGCGTTCAGTGGTGTGTTGTAGACATAGTTCAGCAACCAACCGGCATTGCGGTTCAATGCCTTTTGCACCCCTTCTGAGGCGGTGAACAACTCCACGTTGGAAGAGCTGTAGAAACCATCGTTCAACGCGGATTTGAACAACACTGCAATGTACTTTTCACCAAATTCAAAACGGGTGCGGGGCCAACCGATAATAACCGGGCGGGATTCCCGCAGATCCCGTTCCGGCTGCGCTGCGCCACTTAATGACACGACCATGGGCACCCGTTCACCGGTGGCCAGGTTGTAGACATGAAGATAGCCTTCACCGTCTTTGGGAATATCGGAGAGCGGCCAGTCATTCAGCTCGAACAACACAGGCCCCAGCGCAGAAAAACCGGTGCTGTCGTTGAAAATCCGGGTGGGTCGAAAGGCGGCCGGGAACTGGGCCTGCGCCGGCAATAGCGTACGTACCAAGCCGGAGGTGCGCCGATCCAGGATGGAGTCGGCGAAGTTATAGCGCCCAACGGTATTGCGGAACAGGTCACTGGGAAACGGCAGGCCGCAGGTTTCCACTGCCAACGGATTGCAGGTGCTTGCCGGCGATAAACCGGCAGCCGATAGGTTGACTGATGAGACCAACAAGCCTGCAGCCACCATCAGGAATCCGGCGGCGGCACGTGGACGCCGGAGCTGTCTGCACAACAAGACCTGTTTGAGTACGCCGCTAAGCAGTGAGATGGTTCCCATTGATCTTCTCTCTTATGCCAACAGTTCCTGAATCCTGCGGAACGTTTCAGGCTGTTTCACAATGCCCTGGTGATCAGCCTGAATCAACGTCCATTTGATTCGGTTATTATTATCATTCCAGCCTAAATCGCTGCGCCCATGGGTATGCAAGTCCGCTTTGAACAAGTGTATGTCCCCATCCGCCAACTCCCCTTCTATCTTATAAGTGAGTAAGCTTTTCAGGCGCTTATGATAGGCTCTCCACCACTCTATCAACATTTCTTCAGACACTTCAATGCCAATCGTGGGGAGATATTGTTTCAACCATTGTAACTTTGTGTTGTCGTCCGGCTGCTGATTAAAATCAGCAAAATGTTGCGGCGTTAGGCCTAATTCCACTGCAAACATCAGGCGCTGAAAAGCAGGGTCAAAGGTGATCTCATGCAGGCCATCCGCAAATCCACTGTCCAGCATCACCAGGCGCGGCAGCGGCTTGCGTTGCACATGCAGTTGCGCCAGGATTTCATACCCCAGCACCCCTGCCATAGACCAGCCGACCAGCATGGTTTGCGGGTGCAGTAAGCCGTTCTCTTCCAGTAATCCGATCAGGCCCCGCGCCATGGCGGAAATCTCGGTGTGCCCCTTATCAAGCATGGGCACGGTGGCGGCAAACGCCTGGAATCCCCCCAAGGCTCCCGCCATCTGACCATAAGCACTGGGGATGCCCAATGCCGTGGGCAGAAACACCAGGCGCTGCGCACTCTCGACATCCGGGTTGATGGCATCCAGGCGATAATCATCCCCTCGCGCGATGCAATCCGGCAGGGTCAGAGACAAACGCTGGGTATGTACCCGGGCATCATCCCCGGAAGCCAATTGTGCCAGTTCCCGAATGGTGGGGAACTGAAACAGGTTAGCCACCGTGATCGGCAATCCCAGCCGGTTGTTGATGGCGGACACCACCTGGGTGGCATTGATGGAGTGGCCACCGTACTCAAAGAACGTGCGCGTGACATCGGTTACCGGCCGCCCCAAAACATCACTCCAGATGGCAGCCAGTTGTTGTTCCGTTGCGGTGGCAGGGGCTTCGCCCTGGTCTTCCGCTTGTACCCGCAGGACGTGCAGCTGGTCCGGGCGAATCATCCCCTGTGCATTCCGGGCCAGAGGCTCTGAACTGATCTGAATATTCCACTGCGGTGTGTGGGCGTGGGCCATGAGGGCCGGTGTCAACGCTTGCAGTTTTGTCTGCAGTTGCGCCCGCTGCGGCGCAGACCTGTCCTGAGCAGGACTGTTCAGAGCATGGCTGTCCAGAGCAGGACCGTCCACCAGCACGTCGATGAGCTCCCGGCTTCGCTCCCAGGACACCACCTGTTTGTGGATCTCAGCATTACGGGCATCGAGCCCAATGCAATAGTTGTCAGGGGGCAGCTGCAACGCCCGGGCAATCAGTCCGGCATCCTGTGCAAGGGACAGCGGCAGAAAGCCCTTGTTGCGGGCCATCTGCAGATCGGCGGTGGAGAACTGGCGGGCCATGCCTGCGCCCTGCCAGACACTCCAGTTCAAACACCAACTGCGGATGGATGTGGTTCGATTCAAGGTCTCGGTTATCTGGCTTTGCAGAGCATTGGCCGCACTGTAGGCCGCTGCTGACTGACCACCGAAAAAACCATTGACGGAGCCGAACTGCACCAGAATGCTATCAGGCCAATGCGCTTTCAGGTATTCAGCCAGGGCCCGGGTGCCTTCAGCCTTGGGCTGCATCACGGTATGCCAATGAGCATCCGTCAGTCCGTCAAGGGGCGCCATGCCCATGACACCGGCCAAATGGAACACACCGTCCAGGCGCTTGCTGTCGATGGCGGCCAACGCGGCATTCAGGTTATTCGTCAGGGTTTGCGGCTGCCAATCCGGCAAGCAGACATAGTGGATCTGCTCGCCATAGCGGGCCCGGAGCTGATTGAAGCGGGACAACCGCCGGCTGTCACCCGCCAATGGCTGCCGTCCGGACAGAATTACCTGAGCTTTGCGCTCCCGGATCAGGTAGTCGCACAGGCTTTGCGCCAAGCCACCCAGGCCACCGCTGATCAGGTAGGTGCCCCGACGCGCGATGGGCTCATTGGGAACCGGATTTTGCGCCACGTTCACCAGGCCGATGGAGACTTCTTGCGCGTCCTGCTGCCAGACGATGCTGCCCGGTTGTGGGTACGTTGGACGATCCAAGCCCGGCGTCAGCACACAAGCCAGTTGCTCAAGCCCTGTTTCCTGGCGCAGGGTTTCGAGCAACGGCTTGATCAGGGACAGTGCTTCCTGGTGAGGTGTCTGCAGCCAGATGGCCAATGCTGTGTGGGCACGCAACGCCATCAGCTGCGGCAGCGATTCCGCCAATAGCCGGGCACATGCCAACAGCCCGCGCTCAGGCTGCTGTAAATCCAGATCCAGATCCAGATCCAAAGCGCCGAGGTTCAACAGCAGAGGGGCTGCGTGTTGATCTGCGGTTTCATTTGCCTCCAACCGTTTCACCTCCAACCTCTCCGCCTCTGACAAGGTCAGGCACTCATATTCCTGTTGAACGGTTTGGATTTTGCGTACGCGACGCTGGAACGCAAACAACGTGTCCACCCTGGATGGGTCAGTACGATGCCGCTCCACGTAATCCTGCACTGCCGCCTGATAATGATCGGCTTCAAATAGTTTCTTGAACTGGCCACGCTGAATCTTACCACTGGTGGTTTTGTGGAAATGGTCCTGGCTGACCTCGATGACATAGCGGGGTACCACACTGAAACTTTCCCCAACCCGGGCGGCGATTTGCCGCTCCAGGGCGGTACGATCCGCTTCCGGCTCTGCCACATAGAACAGCACCAGCACATCACTGTTGGCACCCTGCTCCAGGCTGACACCGGTGGCGGCAACAAAGGTGGGTTTCACACCACTGACCCTGGCAGCCACCTGTTCCAATTCAAAACAGTAGTAATTGGCCCCGTTCACCACGATCATTTCTTTTTCGCGACCGGTGAGAATCAGGTGCCCGTTCCAGATGAAGCCAAGGTCACCGGAGTTGAACCAGCCGTCCCCCACAAAGGCCTCCGCGTTGGCCTCTGGATTGTTCAGATACCCCGGCGTCACCACCGGGCCCCGAATCTGCATGCGGCCGATGACGCCTTCTTTCAACAGCTGATTGTTCTGGTCAGTGATGCGCACTTCCACACCGGGAATCACCGGCCCCAGATCCACAAAACCCTGTCCCAGGGTGGGATCGGACACCACGTCCACCACGGAGGGATCATCGGTGGGTCGAAAATGCACGGACAGGGATTGTGATGCGTGATTATTGTAGGTCATGCAGGTGCAGGCTTCCGCCATACCAAACGCCGGTTGTACAGCATCCTCATGCAAGCCATAGGGTGCCAACGCCGCCTGGAAGCCCTGCACCACCGGGGCCAATACCTGCTCCCCGGCGTTCATCAGAATCTTCACGCAACGTAAATCCAGCGCCAGGGATTCCTCGCTGAGTGCCAATGCATCCAGCACCCGCTGATACGCAAAATTCGGCGCCCAACTGAAGTTCACCCGATAACGGGACAGGGCTTTCAGCCACAACAGCGGATCGGACAACACGGCCGCAGTGGGCAATTGTATCTGCTGAATGCCCAGCACCACGTCTTTCAAATGGGTGGTGAGGATGGGCACCACATGGTCGAACGGAAGCCAGTTAAGGCTCACATCCTCAGCACTGTAACCATTGAACCGGGCAGACGAGACCACATGATGCAGCACACCCTGATGAGTGATCTGGATGGCTTTGGGGGTACCGGTGCTGCCGGAGGTCAACTGCAGGAAGGCCACAGGATCGGCTTGAAACGCCGGGGTGGGCATGGGTTCGCCGTGCTCCAGCAGGCGGTCGGCATCGATCACTGTTTTGCCGTCACCCAGCCAGCCTTGCGTGTCCGCCACCCGCGCCCGATCAGCCGCCACGATCAACCCGGTGTAGTTGTGGGCCACGTTATACAGTTTCTGTGCCACCCCGTTGCGCTCATGATAGTGTTCCGGTGTTGCCACCACCAGAGGGCGAATGCCCAGTAGCACCGCGCCCCACCAGACCGCAAAAAAGCGCTGGTCAAACCGCATTTGCAACAGCAGGATATCGCCAGCGTGCAGACCCGACTGCAGCAGACCGGTGGCGGCCACATGGGCATCCTGTTCCAGCTGGGCATAGGTGTAGAGTTGCTCGGCGCCGTTCTCAGCAACAAAGACAAAACCTTTTTGCGGGAACGCAGCGGCAGTCTGTTGCAGGGCGGCAAACAGATGTGTGGGTGCATCAGGGGACTCGCCTTGCCCCGCGTCGGCTTGTGGCGCAAATGCCTGGCCCTGCATCCAGGCATCCGGACGGGCGTCGAGGTTTACCTGGGATAGCGGCGTAACCAAGGCCTTCGGCGCAGCCGTCTGTTTCAATTGCCCTTGGGAAAACGTGGGCAACAGCTCCCGCTGGCGCCCAATCAACAGATCCGCCGCCGATCCTCCGGCCTGCTCCAGCAATGTTGCCAGGTAACGCTGGTCCAGGGCAGTCTGTTGCCGCAATGCCCAGGTATCGACGGCACCACTGACGGTATAAGGTAACGCAGGCAGGCAGACCACGTCGTCCACTAACTGCAGCAGGTCCGGCAACATCGACTGCGCTGTTTCCGCTGAGCTCACCAGCATAAGCCGACGGAACCATTCTCCCGCCGGCGTTCGATCCACCAGCACCTGATAATCATACTGTGCCAGTTGCGGCAGTTGCTGCGCCAGTGTCTGTTGCACTTGCTCGACAAGCACTTGCTCCGCTGCATTGGCAGGACTTTCCAGAAACTGTTGTATGCTGGTTTCTGCCGGGGTTTCCAGGCTACGGGCCATCAATTCCAGTACCTGCCGGGCAAATCCCTCCACGGTTTCTGCCTGGTACAAACTGGTCTGGTAGGTCCAGTTCATTTCAAAGTGATCACCCAGGTCACTCACTGCCAACATGACATCATAGGGCGCACCGCGGGGCCCGCTCATGGGCAGGATGTCTTTGATGAAGCCGTCTTTGGGCATCATATCGGCGTTGCCCTGATGCCAGACGAACATCAGCTGGAACAGCGGCGTGCGGCTGCTGTCCCGGGGTGGATTGCAATCCTGTACCACAATGGGGAAGGGGCATTCCTGGTATTCCATCGCCGCCAACAGGGTTTTCTTCACCTGGCTGAACAGACTCTGCAGCGAGGCCTCCGGTCGCACCCGTGCGCGCAACACCACCGGGTTGGCAAAATCCCCCACCACCTGGTCCATGCCCTTGCGGGAGCGCCCCATGGTGGGTGTACCTACCAGAAAATCCTGCGCACTGGTGCGTTGATGTACCAGCAACTGGAATGCGGCCTGCACGAACACAAACGGCGTAATACTGTTGTGTTTGCAGAATTGCTTGATCAGCCGATATTGTTCCGGGGCTACCCGCTGGGTGAAGGTTTTGGCTTGCAGTTGCAACAGCGGTGGCCGCGGTTTGTCTTCGGGTAACGAGATGGCCAACGGCGCGCCGGTCAACTGCTGTTGCCAGTAAAACCGCTCCTGTTTGCCACGGGCGCTCTCCAGAAAGTGTTGTTGCCACTCCACATGTTCACGGTAGCGGGCGCTCACCGGTTGTACAGACAGCGCCTGGCCGCGGGCGGCTTCCTGGTAATACTGTTTGATGTCCTGGGCCACGATCAGCAGCGCCCACAGGTCCGCACCCACGTGCTGGATGGTGGCCATCAGGATATCCCCCTGCACGGTATTGCGGAACAGCTTCACCCGCAGGCAGGACTCATGGTGCAGGTCGAACGGCGCGTCTGCTTCCTGCTCCAGTTGTTGTTGTAATTCCTGCTGGCTCCATTGACGGCCATCCACAAATTGCAGTGGCATGGGCAGGTGGCTCCACACCCGCTGACGCGGCCCCAGATCGGTGTCCGTAAAGGTGCTGCGCAGCACCGGATGCCGCACCATCAGGGCGTGGAATGCCTGTTTCACCGCCGCTTCATCAATGCCCTCCGCCAGGGTGCAAGCGAAGGTGGTGTTGTAGGCCGGGCTGTTGGGCGCAAACTTGTAGAGCATCCAGATGGCGCCCTGGGTATACGCCAGGGGGTACTCATCCTGCAGCTCCGGCGCGTGGTCAGCATTGCTGTCTTCTGCCTGCGCTTTCAACCAGGCGAGAATGGCCGGCTTGTTGGCCTTCAGCACCGCTACCAGATCCTGGGTCATCAATTCCTTGGGCGCTTTGAAACGCAGGGCCTCGCCCTCCAGCCACAACTCCAGGCCGCGCTCCAGGTGCGGCTGCAGCAGGTGCTCAATGCCCGCGGTCATAGTACACCTTCGACAACATCATCAACCCTGTCATCGGTTTCAGCGGCCGCCTCTTCACCGTTCAACTGGGCGTCACCGTTCAACTGGGCGTCACCGTTCAACTGGGCGTCACCGTTCAACTGGGCGTTATAGGCTTCCGCCATCCATTGGGCCACATCCCGTAAACTGGCGCCACCCAGCATTCGCACCACGGGCAACTCCACTTCCGTCACCTTGGTGACGCGGTTTTTAAACTCCACCGCCAGCAGGGAATCGATCCCCATGTCAATCAGGGGCTGACTGTCATCCACTTCATCAGGCATCAACTGCAGCGCTTTGGCCAACTGTTGCTTGAGGTAGACCAGCAGGCGTTCGCCACGCTCGTCTTCGGGGCACTCTGCCAGTTCCTCTTTGAAGGCGATGTCCTCAGCGTTGAGTTCCACATCACCGTTCAAAAGCGCAGCCGGATCTTCCGGGTCTGAAACCGATTTCAGCAGCCCCCCAGCGGCAGTGATCTCCATCAGCGGTTTGAAACGCTGCCAACGGATGTCGGCCACAATCACCTGGGGCTCATCACAGTTGAGCAGACGCCCGAAGGTTTGCGTGCCGATGGACTGGTTCATCTGCAACAGGCCCCGTTTTTCCGCCTGATCACCGGACTCGTCGGTGACCATACCGGATTCTGCCCAGGGGCCCCAGTTCAGGACGATGCCTGGTTTACCCCGTTGCCGGCGGCGCTGGATCACGGCATCCACCACCTGATTGGCGGCGCTGTAATGGAAGTTACCCGCAGAGCCCCAAACAGAGGCAATGGAGGAATAGGCGGCAAAGAAATCCAGAGCATCCTGCTCCGTGAGTTCATCCAGCCATTGGATGCCAAGGACTTTGTTGGCCATCAGGTTGTGGCAGCGCTCAACGTAGAGTTCCTGCAGCGGGCACAGCTCAAACACGCCGGCGGCATGCACCACCCCTTTGATCGGGCGGTCCAGACGCAAGCGATTCAAGACCGGCTCCAAGGCAGAGCGGTCCGTGAGATCCACCGGCGGGATCTCCACCTGGGCGCCCAGTTTGCGCAGCCCCTCCACCCGCTCAACGGCGGTCCCGCTCACCCCGGATCGGCTCAGTAACGCCAGGTGGCGGGCGCCCATGCGCACCATCCATTCAGCAATGGACAGGCCCAGGGAGCCGGTGCCACCGGCAATAACATAAAAGCCCTCGTCGGTCAGTTTGCGATTGCGGTTGGCCAGGCCATCGGCGTTTACGCGGGCCACGGCAGGCGCCCACCAGCTTTGCTGTCGCAACGCCACCCAGGGGCGATCCACTCCGTTGGTCATGGCCCTGGCCACCTGTAATGCGTTGGCTTTTGAGAAGCTTTCCACGTCCACAGCGGCTTTCATTTTATCCGCCAGTTCCAGGCTCAGGTTCTTGGCAAAGCCCAGCACCATGGCTTGTTCCGGTTTGACTTCCGCCAACTGATTTGGGGTTGCCGTGGCCGACTCGGTTAACAGCCACAGTTCCACATGGGGTGTTTGCTGCACGGTTTTGGCCACACTCAATACCAGGCGGGTCAGAGCTGAAGACACATCCGCTGCATTGGCGTGTTCCAATCCCGCGGTGGACAAGACCAGGCGCAAGGGCTGCCCCGCCGATGCAGAGGACAGCAGCTGCTGCAATAAATGGCTGGCATCGCCTTCCCGGGTCAGGGTCTCCCGCTCCGCCGCCGACTCGATGGTGACCGTATCGTGTTCAAACTGATAACAGGCGGTGGTCACCGCCGTGGCCTGCTCCCCCAGTTGTGAGGCAAACTCATCGGCAATGGAATACGTTGGGAACAGCAACACCCAGGAACCCTGTCCGACGGGCAGGTCGTGCAGGGGCTCGGTGGGTTCCCAACGTAACTGGTACAGCCAGTTTCTGGCTTTCTCTGGCAGCTCCTGGCGCTGCATATAGGCACGCAGGGTTTCGTTCCAGAAACTTTTGCGCTGGTAACAATAGGTGGGCAGGGAAAGCGGCGCCACCTGTTTCACCGGCACCACGGCCGCCCAGTTCAGGTCCAGCCCCGCCACATAGAGCTGGGCCAGACTGCGGGTAATGGTGTCCAGACTACTGTGATTTTTCTGCAGGCTCGCCACCGTCACCAGCTTTTCATCACTGTGGTGTTGCTGATGATGTTGCGCCAATGCGTCCTGCACCATGGACGCCAGGGCGGCACCGGGACCCACTTCCAACGCCACGTCCACCTGCGCCTCCAGCAAGCCCTGGGCACAGGCCAGGAAGTTCACCGGATTGCGAATCTGCTGCACCCAGTAGTCTGCTTCGGCCATCTGTTTGCCCACATGCTGCCCGTTGAGGTTGGACAGCACCCGCATGCGGGGCACGGTGAATTTGATGTCGCTGATGGCGGCCCGGAACTGATCCAGAATGGGCTCCATGGCTTGGGTGTGAAACGCATGCTGCACCGGCAACAGTCGACACTCCACCGACTGCGCCTGCAGTGCGGCCTGCAACGCCTGCACCGCTTGCGGCGGCCCGCCCACCACGGTGTTCTGGGGGCCATTCAGGGCGCAGATTTCCAGATCGGGATGATCCTCCAACCGGCTTTGGGTTTGTGCCTGGTCGGCAAACACCACCAGCATGCTGCCCGGCTGCGTTTGCCCCATAAGGCGGGCCCGGGCCGTCACCAGCTTGCCGGCGTCGACCAGATTAAAGACCCCGGCGATGGCGGCAGCGGTGATTTCCCCCACGCTGTGACCCGCCACACAATCCGCTTTGATACCCCATTGCATCCAGGTTTTGGCCAAGGCGTATTCCAGTGCGAACAATGCCGGTTGCGTATACCGGGTCTGGTTTAACAAGGCACTTTGTTCGCCCCACATAATGTCCTGCAACGGCTGATCCAGCTGTGGATTCAATTGTTCGAACACCAGGTCCAGCTGCTGGCGGAAGGCAGGCACCTCGGCATAAAGCTCCTTACCCATGCCAGCAAACTGGGCGCCCTGCCCGGAAAACAACAACGCGACCTTGTAAGTGGGTTTGGCCTTGACGCCACGCAGAATGCCTTCAGCCTGGCCTCGTTTTTCCTTCAGTAACGCACTCAGCTGTTCCACCGATTTGGGCAGGAACGCGGTACGGAATTTGTAGTGATCGCGCCCGGCGGCACAGGTACGTGCTATCTGCGACAAGCTCAATGCGGGGTTCACGTCCATGTGATGCCCCATTGCGTCCTGCCACTGGGCGACCGCCTGAGGCTGTTTGGCCGAGGCGAGCACCAGCGGCGGCACCCAGGGCTGCGCCACCGGCGCGGAATCTTCCGCGCTGGATGCGTCGGTTTTGTGCGGCGGAGAATATTCCTCCAGAATCACATGCACGTTGGTGCCGGTGAAGGCAAACGCGCTGAGCCCGGCCCGCAGTTTACCGTCTTCCGCAGCGTACTGATCCCATTGCGTGAGTTTGTCTGTAACCTGGATCGCCATTTTGCTCCAGGGAATATAGGGGTTCGGTGTGGAGTAGTTGATGTGTGGCGGGATGGTTCGGTGCTGCAGGGACTGAATCAGCTTGATGAGCCCGGCCGCGCCGGCAGCGGCTTCGCTGTGACCGATGTTGGTTTTCGCTGAGCCCACCAACAAGGGATGGCGACGACTCTGCCCGGCACAATACACCGAGTTCAATGCACCCAGTTCGATGGGATCACCCAATGGCGTTCCGGTGCCGTGGGCTTCGATGTAGCTCACATCCTTGGCTTCCAGCTGCGCCTGTTTCAAGGCGGCCCGAATCACGTCTTCCTGGGCAGATTCATTGGGAGCGGTAAAGCCCTGGGATTTGCCATCCTGATTCAGCGCCGTGCCTTTGACCAGAGCCAGAATGTTGTCGCCATCGGCGATGGCGTCCGACAACCGCTTCAGCATCACCACACCACAGCCTTCGGAACGCACATAACCGTCCGCGGCCGCATCAAAGGTTTTGCAGTGGCCATCTTCCGACAACATCCGGGCCTTGGCGAACACGATCGAGATCGCCGGGTTCAGCACCAGGTGCACACCACCGGTCAACGCCGTGTCACATTCGCCTTGTCTCAAGGACTGGCAGGCGTAGTGCAATGCTGTAAGTGATGAGGAGCAGGCGGTGTCCAGGGCCAAGGCCGGGCCTTTGAAATTGTACAGATAGGAGATACGACAGGGAGCCGCGCTCATGGCGTTACCGATGCCCTGCCAGGGCGTCAGTTCTTCGGCTTTGCCCAGGATGCTGCCCAGATGGGCGTAATCGGCCGAGGCGATTCCCATGAAGACACCGGTGCGGCTGCCGTTCAGGCGACCGGGTGCGTAACCGGCCGCTTCCATGGTTTCGTGGCAGACTTCCAGCAACAGGCGATGCTGGGGATCGATGTCCTCCGCCTCACGGGGAGAGATACCAAAGAACTCCGCATCAAACTGGTCCGGATCGTCAATGATACCCAAGCCTTTGGTGTAGATTTTTCCAGGCGCATCCGGGTTGGGATCATAGAGTTCGTCCATGTTCCAACGTTCGCTGTTGTCCTGCTGGGTGATGCAGTCGACGCCGTTGTAGAGACGCTCCCAGAATTGGTCCGGGTTGGTGGAGCCGCCCGGATAGCGGCACCCCATGCCGATGATGGCGATGGGTTCGTGGGCGGCCTTTTGGTATCCGGCCAGCTGGCGCTTCAGCGTTTTGATTTCTTTTAACGCATTCAGCATCAATTCTTGTGTTGATTTGCTCATGTCTGCCCCCGGAGCATTTAGATTGGTTCTTCTAAGATTCCGAACCGTGCCACGGAGCAGCCAGGCAGATCGGTTGAAACACGCCATGAACCCATCCCTGGGGGCTTCACAGCGGCGTCCCTGCCGCTGAGAGTTTCAACCGATCTGCCTGACTGCTCCTCAAGAGTACGGTGTCAATTTCTTCAAACTAAACCAATCCACTTTTTATGATCAGTCTTCATCGTCCTCGCCCAATTCCGCCGCCAGCATCGCTGCCAGCTCGTCATCGGACAGGTCATCCAACTGATCCTCTTCTTCCTGCTGTTCTTGTTGTGCAGAGGCCTCCGTGTTCTCTGTTTCTTGCGCGGCGTCGTCCGCATCCGCCATTTCGTCCGCAAACATATCCTGAATCAGGAACGTACTCAGACTGGCCACGGTGGGATACTTGAACATCAACGTGGCCGGCAGCTGCTTGCCAATCAGCGCACACAGGATATTACGCAGCTCCACCGCCATCAACGAATCCAGACCCAATTCCTGCAACGGCTGGTTCGGGTTGATGGTATCCGATTCGTCCAGCCCCATGACCCGCTTGATCTGCTCACAGATTTTCTCGATCAGCATGGGTGTACGTTCGTCAATGGGTGCATCCGCCAGGCCGGCACGGAACTCGTCGGCCATCTTCTGCAGATCCGCATCCACGCCCACGCTGGCTTTCACATCCAGCTCAGAGAGGAAAGCAGGAATCGAGCCGGACATATTGGCCAGGGCGGCCCAGTCGATCACCATCAGGCCACGCTGGACGGGATTGCCTGCCAGCACCTGGGCAAACCAGCTCAACCCCACCTGTGGATCGATCAAGTGTACACCGGAGGCTTTGGCGTTGGCTTCCACCTGGCTGTTGGCCGCCATGCCCACCTCGCCCCAGGGGCCCCAGTTGATGGCCGTAGCCGGCATCCCAAGGCCGCGGCGGTAAAACGCCAGGCCATCCAGGAAGGCGTTGGCGGCAGCGTAGTTGGCCTGCCCCGGTGCCCCCAACAGGGAAGACAGGGACGAGAACAACACAAACATATCCAACGGCATGGCTTTGGTTTCTTCATGCAGATACCAGGCACCCGCCAGTTTCGGAGCCATGACTTTCTCGAAGCTGGCCATATCCTGGTTCACCACAAAGGCGTCTGCCAGAATACCCGCTGCGTGGATCACGCCGGCCAATGGCAGACTGTGCTCACGCACGGTACTCATCATGGCCGCCACCTGCTCCCGATCACCGGAGTCGGCTTTCACCGTGGTGACGCGGGTGCCCTTGGCTTCGATGGCTTTCACACCTTCGGGGTCCACGTCACGCACATCACGACGGGCTGCCAGAATCACCTCACCGGCGCCCTGATCTGCAAACCAGTTGGCGAACAGCATACCCAGGCCACCGCTGGCACCCGTGATCAGGTAAGAACGATCCGCTTTCACCTCAATGGACGGGTCATCGCGGTTAATCAGGATCTTGCCGATGTGCTTGCCTTGCGCCATATAACGGAAGGCGTCCATGGCCTCTTTGTGTTTGAACACGGTGTACGGCAGCGGCTGGTAATGACCGGCTTCCACGTTCTCCACGATCTCTTCCATCAACTCACGCAGGGCATTGGGGTTCTGCATGGTGACGATGACGAGGTCGAAGGCTTCGTAGTAAATGTCCTCGCGGAATGCTTTCACCCGATCCTGGGTCCAGATGTCCGCTTTACCGATTTCGATGAAACGGCCATTGGGATTCAGCAACTGCATGCTGGTGGTAATGAATTCCCCGGCCAGGGAGTTCAGCACCACATCCACGCCTTCACCACCGGTGACATTGCGGATCTGCTGGGCAAAATCCAGGGAGCGGGAATCAAACACATGCTCCACACCGATCTTGCGCAGGTAATCCCGCTTCTTCTCACTGGCGGTGGCAAACACTTCCGCACCGATGTGCTTGGCGATGTAGATCGCCGCCAGGCCGACACCACCGGCCCCGGCGTGAATCAAGACCCGCTCGCCTTTCTTCAATTTCGCCAGGTTCTTCAGGCCATGCAACGCGGTGGAATACACCACTGGAATGGTGGAGGCCTGGTTGATGGACAGGTTGCTGGGCACACGGCAGGTGAGCAGCTCCTCGGTGATGGTCTGGGTACTCATGCAGGATTCCGTGAGCGGAACCATCACCACGTCACCCACTTTAAAGTCTTTCACGGCTGCGCCCAGCTCAGTCACCTGGCCGATACATTCACCGCCCAGAGGACCGGCCTCACCGGGATACACATCCAGCACACCCATGACATCACGGAAGTTCAGGCCGGCACTCAATACTTTAACTGCCATTTGGGTGGAACCCAGGGTGCGGGGTTCAAAGGGCACGAACTTCAGATCTTCAAAAGTGCCCTTCTTCTCGATGATGAGGCGATAGGGCGCCTCCGGGATGGGCATACCGGCTGCTTCCACGGTGGTGCGCGCCAGGCGTGCGATCATGCGCGTACCGCGGCGATAGGCCACCAGTTTCTCAGCGCCGGCTTGCAGCATTTCCTGGGCCAGCGACTTCGCGGCCCGGGCAGCACTCTCGGCATCCACGTCCACCAGCACCGCGTTGTATTCGGAGTGCTCCATATCCAGCACTTTTCCGAAACCGATCAGTGCAGAGTGCGCTGGATTCACATGGGTGTCGCTGCGCTGCGCTGCCACACCAGCTTCGGTCACACACCACAGGCGGGGCGCACCGGCACCGGACATCAGCTGCAGGGCTTTCAGCATGTTCAGAATGGGTGAGAAGATGCGTTTCTGCAGTCCCATCACATCCCCATCCGGGCCACCTTCCGGGGCCACATACACCATGCCCGCCACCTTATCCAGGCCACCCACGGCCCCGATGGCCTGCATCCACTGACCACCGTCTGCCGGGTTCAAGGTAATGCGATTACCCTCCGCAGCGAAGGTGGCACTGTCATCACAGGCAATCTGCCATACGGTCACGCCCTCCTGGCCCGACAGCTCGGTGCAGATCGCAGTAGCCAGGCCACTGGCCTCGCCCACCACCATAAAGGTGCCGGCCAGCGGTTTGAGCTCCTGGTCCGCCGGAATGTTCTGGGTTTTCCAGTGCACTTCATAGTGACCATCAAAGGGGTCCTTGCTGATGGCACGCAGCAAAGCTTCCTTGGGAGCGCGCTTGCTGTGGAGGGTATCCACGTCGATCAGGATATTGCCCTGGTCGTCGTACACCTGGATGGTGTGGGAGTAACTCTCCATCACCTCATTGGGATCTTCCGGCGGGTTCTTGATCTTCACATGACACCACAATTCCGTGGTGGGCTTGCGGAAGAAGCACAGGTTCTCGATGGCGAACGGAATATAGATGGCATCCACTTTCGAGGCATCGAAATCATCGTGCATGGCCGCCAGCGCAGAGCTCTGGAAGCAGGAGTCCATCAATCCGGGGTGGATCATGTACTTGCCCTGCTCGATGGCGGATTCCGGCAGACGCAGGCGGGTCAGAGTCTCACCCGGTCGACGCCAGAACTCAGAGATCCATTGGAACTGGGAACCCAGTTGATAACCCACTTTCCACATTTCGCCATAGAACATGTCGCCGCTGTAGCTGTGAGTGGCGCGGCCCTTGATCTGCTCGATGTCGGCCGGCGTCAGTACCTGGGTTGAATCCGGACTGTTGCAGGCGGACACGTTCATGCTGGCGTGCATGGTCCATTCGGTTTCACCGGCCTTGTCATCCCGGCTGAAGCCTTTCACCTCGAAGTCATCGTTCGCGGTGGCCGGCAGTTTTTTAAAGCCATAATGAATGCGCCGCTTCTGCCCCTCTTCCAGAATGAAAGGTTCGGGGAACACCACGTCGTCCAGCTTCACCGGCTTTTCGCCGTATACATCCCGCGCGCAGAGAATGGCATTGGCCACATGGAAGGCTCCAGGGGCCACCACAACCTCGTACAAACGGTGATCGTCCAGGTTGAACGGATGGCTGACGCCGAAGTTATTCTCGAAGAAATAATCCTCGCTCATGGGCGGGCGCAACATGGTCAGCAGGTTCTCAGTCACCTCACCCATGGCACCACCGCCGGTGGCAATACCGTTATCATTGTCACCCAACCAGTAGCGTTTGCGATCAAAGGCGTAACTGGGCGTGGCCACCCGTTGCCGGGCAAAAGGTGCATCAAATGCAGCCCACTTGATGTCGACACCGCAGGCGTACATCTGGGCCACGGCCATATTGAACTGGCGCTCGGCATTCTGCTTGGCACGCAGGGTATGCACAAACCGGCACTTATCCGTACCCAGAATCTGAGTGGCTAATCCGGTGAGGGTGGAACCCGGGCCGATCTCCAGGCACAGGTTGACTTTCTGATCCTGCAGCTTGGTCACCGCATCCACAAACAGCACCGGACGCTTTACGTGATCCACCCAGTAGGCGGACTTGGACATCTCGCCCTGGTTAATCTGCCCGTTCACCGTGGACAGAATATCCAGTTTGGCCGGGTGGTATTCGATGCTTTCGGCAACGGCTTTGAATTCCGCCAGCATGGGTTCCATCATGTTGGAATGGAACGCGTGGGACACCGTCAGCAGGCGCGCATCAATGTCCTGAGCCTTGGCTTTTTCGATGATGGCGGCAATGCCATCGGCGGTGCCGGACACCACGGTATTGGCGGGTGCATTGCAGGCCGCCACCTGCACATCGTTCACACCTGCCAGCAACGCATCCACCTGATCACGGGTGGTCAGAATCGCTGCCATATCGCCGGTTTCACATTGTTCCACCATCAGGCGACCCCGGGCCACGATCAGTTTCATGGCATCTTCCAGGCTCATGATGCCAGCCACCACGGCGGCGGCATACTCACCCACACTGTGCCCCACCATCACATTGGGCTTAACCCCCAAAGCCAGCCAGTGTTGGGCCAGTGCATATTCCAGGGCAAAGATGGCCGGTTGAGTGTATTGGGTGTTGTCGATCTCAGCGGAACGGTCACCCCACAGCAATTCCAGCAAGGAGGCACCGGTTTCCTGCTCGAACAGCTTTTCACAGGCATCCAGGTGGGCTTTGAAGGCAGGATTGGTGTCGTACAGTTCCTGCGCCATACCGGCATACTGCGAGCCCTGGCCGGTGAACAACCAGGCTTGTGCGGTCACCGGGGCACTACCATCTCCAGTGAAACTGGCGGCCACGGACACCCCTTCCGCCACCTGCTTGAGTTTATCCACCATGGCCGCTTTGTCCGGCGCCACCACGGCAACGCGATGCTCAAAGTGCTGGCGAGCGGTGTTCGCAGTAAACGCAATATCCGCCAGCGCCGCTTCCTGGGCATTGAGGTTATCGTTCTGCAGGAACTCGGCGTAACGCTTGGCCAGCCCCATCACTGCGCCTTCGGTTTTACCGGACAGGCTCAACACATGGCTGGTACGCTCGGTGGCGTTGATCACTTCTTTACGTTGTGGTGCTTCTTCGAGAATCATGTGCACATTGGTGCCGGAGAAACCGAAGGAACTGATGCCCACCCGACGCTTGCGCTCACCGGTTTTCCATTCACGGCTCTCGGTAGGAATGGTGAACTTGCTGGCATCCACCGCAATGTGCGGATTGAACTTGTTGAAATGCAGATGCGGCGGAATCTCAGCATGCTGCAGCGACAGCGCCGCTTTCATCACGCTGGAGACACCGGCGGCGGATTCCAGGTGACCGATGTTGGTTTTCACCGAACTGATGATCAGCGGATTCTCACTGCTGCGGTTGGTGCAATAGACGGCTTCCAGGGACTGCACTTCGATGGGATCACCCAAAGGCGTCGCCGTACCGTGGGTTTCCACCCAGTCCACGTCGTCCACGGTCAAACCGGCATTGGCCAGCGCCGCACGAATCACGTTCTCCTGAGAAGGGCCGTTGGGTGCCGTCAAACTGCTGGAGCGACCGTCCTGGTTCACCGCGGAGCCTTTGATCACCGCCACAATATTGTCGCCATCCCGTTCGGCATCCGACAGGCGTTTCAGGGCCAGTACACCCACACCCTCCCCACGCACGTAACCGTCAGCGCTTTCATCGAAGGTCTTACAACGGCCTTCTTTTGACAGCATGTGCGCCTTGGACAGGGCGACAAAGGTTTCCGGCATGACCATAGCATTTACACCACCGGCCAGGGCCATATCACATTCGCCATTGCGCAGGCTTTGGGAAGCCAGGTGGATCGCCACCGCGGAAGAGGAACAGGCCGTGTCCACCGTCATGGTGGGGCCCTGCAGGCCCAGGTTGAAGGCCACCCGACCGGCGATCACGTTCAACGCATTACCGGTGGGGATGAACATGATGTCCTCTTCCCGCGCGCCAGTGGCACAGGCGCGAATGTATTCGTTGGCACCCACGCCCACGAACACACCGGTGCGGGTTCCGTTCAAGGCATTGGGCGCGTAGCCGGCGTTCTCCAGAGAACTCCAGGACGCTTCCAGCACCAGACGCTGTTGCGGCTCCATGCTTTCGATTTCACGGGGCGCAATGCCGAACAGTTTGCCATCGAAGGATTCGATGTCGTCCACCAGACCCGCGGACAAAGTGTAGGTTTTGCCCGGGGCATCCTCATTCTTGTCCAGATACTGCTTGATGTCCCAACGCTCACTGGGTTCATCGTTAATGCCGCATTGGCCGTTTTTCAACAGGTTCCAGAAATCCCCGGGGCCATTGGGGGCCATGGGCATCTTACAGCCGATGCCCACGATGGCGATGGGTTCGCCGTGGAAGGAACCCGCTGTAAAGTGCGCAGCTTCCGCCTCCTCGCCATACAGGTTCACCGCGAAATATTCAGCGATCTTGTTAATGGTGGGGTAATCAAAAATCAGGGTGGCCTTCATGGCCTGGCCGGTATCCCCTTCCACCTGCTTCTTGATTTCCAGCGCCATGATGGAGTCAATGCCCAGATCCATCAGCGGCATTTCCGGGTCCACATCGCTGCCTTTGCCGGTGACGCGGCCGAACAGCTCCTGCAGATAACCCACGATCTTGGCTTGCCTTTCTTCGGTTTCCAGCGGGATCAGGGATTTGAAGAAAGCGGACTTCTCCCCGGTGACGCCGGAAGTGGCGGCCAGGCTTCGACCCAGGGTGCCGAACATGGGATGAGGCCGACGCATTTCCAGAATTTCACGGAACCGACTCCAGTCGATGTCCACCACCGTTTGATGGGCGTTGCCACCGGTCCAGGCCTTGGTCATCAGCTCAATGGCGGATTCCGGATCAAAGGGTTTCAGGCCGCGACGTTCTGCCTCTTCCGCGGCATCGCCGGTGGCCATGCCCGCACCACCCCATGGGCCCCAGTTGAAACCGGTGGCGGGCAAGCCCTGGGCACGACGGTAATCCACCAGGCCATCAAGGAAATGGTTGGCCGCTGCGTAATGCGCCATACCGCCGGAGCCCCATACCGAGGCGATGGATGAAAACACTACGAACAGGTCCAGCTTCACATCAGCAGAAGCTGTGTGCAGGTTCAGGGCGCCTTCCAGTTTGGAGCGGGTCACCTCCTGCCATTGCTCGAACGTCATCTCGTGGGCCAGGGCAATGTCGCTGATCCCAGCTGCGTGCACGATGCCCTTCAACGGGTGGCTGGACTGAGCCAGTTCACCCACCAGGTCCGCCACGGCAGCGGCATCCGCCACATCCACATTGGCCACAGAGAAGCTCACACCCTGTTGCTGCAGCTGCGCAATGCGCTCGGCTCGCTCGCCTTCCAGATTGTCCAGACTGCCGCGGCGACTCATCAGCACCAGATGTCGGGCACCGGAACGGGCCAGGGCATCGGCCACATACAGACCCAGGCCACCCAAGCCGCCGGTCACCAGATAGGACGCGTCAGCATCCAGTTTCACCAGAGTATGGGAAGGCAGACGATCCTGCCCCAGACGCAGCACCTCTCGCTGCTCCCCTGCGATCCGCACCACATCTTCCAGCGCGTTGGCACACAGCTCTGTTAACAACGCTGCGCCCATTTGCTCGGCACTGCCACTCAGGTCAACGATACCCCCCCACAGCTCACCGGCTTCCAGGGCGAAACCTTTGGCGAAGCCCAACATGGGATAAGCCGCCAGGTTGACATTATCCTGGCCATAGGCGTTCTCACTGACACACCAGATGCGGGCAGGATTGCTGGCATCACTGCCGGCGATAATGCCTTTGGCTAAAGCCATGGCAGCATGGATCTGGTGGTGCACCACACCACTGATGTCATCCAGGCTGGCTGGCATCTTGGGCGCCAATACCAGCACCGGCAGCACCTGCCCGGCTTCCTGGGCCTTGGCCTGCAATGGAGCCACCGCAGCTTTAATGGCTGCAGCATCCAAATCCAGAGCCAGCTGCAGAACCTGGGTCTTGGCCTGCAGCGCTGCCAGCCAGGTCGGCGCTGCGCCAATCACCACCACGTCACTGAAATTCGGCTCAGCGGTTTCCGGCAACGCCGCCGCAAACCAGTCAGTGTTATAGAGTAGGCGACCAAAGGACATACCGGCCGCCTTGCTGTAATTACCGATACGGATCTTATCCACCCAGAAACTCTGTTTCTGGTAGGGGTAAGTGGGCAGGTCCACCCGGGTACGCTCACCACCGATGAACAGGTTTTTCCAGTTGAGGTTGGCACCGGCGCAATGCAGGGACGCGACCACCGCTGTCAGGTGCGCGCTTTCGTTACCGTCTCGATCCACACTGTACAGATAGGTAATGGGCTGCGCCGATTCAATGCACTGGGGCGCCAGTTTCACCAGGTTGGCACCCGGGCCGATCTCCAGACAGGCCTGGATTTTCTGCTGCCCCAACTCCTTGGCCGCTTCCAGGAACAATACCGCATCGCGCACATGCTCCACCCAGTAGTGGGCGTTTTTCACATCCTGGGTGGCGGTCTTGCCGGTCTTGCTGGAGATAAACCGAATGCGCGGAGCCCTCAGTTTCACCTGCTCCACCACCTGCGCAAACTTATCCAGCATGGGCTGCATCATGGGGGAATGGAAGGCATGGGAAACGGTGAGCAATTTGGCTTTGATGTTTTCATCACTCAACAGAGCCACCGCCTGCTCCACCGCCGGCTTCTCACCGGAAATCACACAATTGCGCGGACCATTCACCGCAGCGATGTCGATGACACTGTCCAGGGTTTCAATCACATTGCGGGTTTCTTCCGCACTGGCGAACACCGCCGCCATGGCACCACGGGAACACTCGCTGGCCATCAGACGGCCGCGGGCACAGATCATCTTGACCGCGTCTTCCAACGACATCACCCCGGCGTACACGGCGGCGGCATACTCACCGATGCTGTGGCCGGTGACGCAGGCCGCCTGCACACCCAACGATGTCCACAGCTGGGTCAGGGCGTATTGCAGAGCGAAAATAGCGGGCTGGGTGTACTGGGTTTCATCCAGCAGCGCGGTGTTGTCACCCCACATGATGGACAACAGGGGTTGCTCCAGCTCAGTGGACATCAACTCTGCTACGGTATCCAGAGCTGTTTTGAAGACAGGGAATTTCTCGTACAGATCCTGGCCCATGCCGGCAAACTGGGCGCCCTGGCCGGTGAACATAAAGGCCATTTTGGCGGGATTGGTACCCACATCATTAATGGCGATGCCAGTGGCATCACCATTTTTCAGCAGGCCATTGAGTTTATCGGCGGCTTCCTGGGCGGAACCGGCCAACACCGTGGCCCGATGACGGAAATGATTACGCCCGGTGGCAGCGGTGAAACACACATCATTCCAGTCATAACCCTGCACCGACGGCAGCGCCAACGCATCTGCATAATTCTGCAGGTAGGCCTGCAGCGCATCCTTGGTTTTGGCGGAAATGGTCAACAATTCCGGCGCAAATTGGGTAGCCGGTTTTTCATCATTGATATCGGCGGGAATCGGCGCCTGTTCCACAATGATGTGGCAGTTGGTGCCGCTGAAGCCGAAGGAACTCAAACCGCCGATCCGTACCGGGGCCTTCCACTGCCGTTGCTCGGTGGGCACCTCGATAGCAATGGTGGACCAGTCGATATACGGATTCGGTTTGGCAAAATGCAGATGGCGGGGAATGGTCTGGTTATGAATGGACAGCACCAGCTTGATAAAGCCTGCCACGCCGGCCGCCGCTTCCAGGTGACCCATATTGGTCTTGATGGAACCCACCACCAGCTTGTCACTGCGTTGCTGGCCGTAAACCGTATTCAAAGCCGCCAGTTCGATGGGATCACCCAGGGGGGTACCGGTACCGTGGGCTTCGATGTAGGACACTTCTTCCGGCTTGACCCGGGCATCTTCCAGCGCGGCGCGCAGCACTTTTTCCTGGGCCAACTCATTGGGTGCGGTAATACCCTGGCTCTTACCATCCTGGTTCACCGCGGAACCCCGCACCACCGCCAGCACATTGTCACCGTCCCGCAGCGCGTCGGACAGGCGCTTCAACACCACCGTGCCGCAACCTTCACCGCGCACATAGCCGTTGGCATCCCCATCAAAGGTTTTACAACGGCCATCCGGCGACAGCATGCCGGCGCGGGCAAAAATCATGGACGTGGTGGGCTCCAGGATCAGGTTCACCCCCGCAGCCAGGGCCATATCGGATTCGCCTTTACGCAGGCTTTGAATCGCCAGGTGAATGGCCACCAAGGAAGAGGAACAGGCCGTGTCCACCGACAGGCTGGGGCCCTGTAAACCCAACAGATAACTCAAGCGACCGGAGGCCACCGAGTGGGAATTACCGGTGCCGTTATACGGGGAAATGTCTTCCAGGCTGCCGTACTGGGCCTGCATGTGGGAATAGCCCATATGACAGATGCCGACGAACACGCCGGTTTTGGAACCCATGAGGGAATCCGGGGCAATGCCCGCATGCTCCAACGAATCCCAGGTGGTTTCCAGCAACAGACGCTGTTGCGGTTCCATCAGGGTCGCTTCCACCGGCGCGATGCCGAAGAACTCCGCGTCGAACTGGTCCACATCGTCCACCAGACCATTGGCCTTGGTGTAGAGCTTGCCCACCGCTTCCGGGTCAGGATCATAAAAATCATCCCCCACCCAACGCTGGTCCACCATGTCCACAATGGCATCCTCGCCGTTCTGCAATAACTCCCACAGACGTTCCGGACTGTTGGCACCCCCCGGCAGCCGGCAGCCAAGGCCGATCACTGCAATGGGTTCGTGGCGTTCTTTTTCGAGCCGCTGCACCGAATCCTTCGATTTTTTCAGCTCTTTCAAAGCCTGTTTGAGTAACTTGGCGGTGTCGGTGTTGTTATTGTTGGACATAGTAACCCCGTGAAGCCCCTGGGCTTCTTCTCATATTGGTCTAATTGTATTTTTGGAATAGCTTAGGAATGCACCGCGCAGGTGCGGGTGCCTCTACGCGGTGTTTTTCGTCAGGTCTTCTTTTTCTTCTTTCTGTTCTTGCTTGAAATCTTTGTCGGTGAGTTCTGCGGCAAAATGGTCAATCAACGCCTTGACGGTGGGATAGCGCATCAATTCAGTGGCGGGAATGGTTCGCTCAATTCGATCCTGCAGGCGGTCAACCAGGTCGATTGCTTCAATGGAATCCACACCCAACTCCGAGAAGGTCACATCCAGGTCAATGTGATGAGGTTCCACATTCAGCTTGTCGCTGACCCAGCTTTGCATTTCGAAATACAACTCGGACTGCCAGTCGGTAAAAGGCCTGTCCTCTGTTTCTGTTTTTGCTTTCCTGGCGGAGGCAGATCCTTTGTTCTCCCAGCTGTGCAGGGGCGCAAAGTTGCCCAGTTCGTAGAGCTTCTTGGCTTCTGAACGCTGGATCTTGCCGCTGGAGGTCTTGGGCAGAGTGCCGGGGGCAATCATGACGATGGACTTGGGTGTAATACCATGGCGTGTCGCCACCGCCCGGGAAGCCGCCAGGGCCAGTTGCTGGAAGTCGGTCTGATCCGCTGCTGCGGTGGCCACTTCCTGCAGAATCACCAGATGCTCCTTGCCCTGTTCGGTCACAGCAAAAGCTGCACCACACCCCTTGCGGAAGGTGGGATTGGAGGACTGCAGAGAGAACTCGATATCCTGCGGATAATGATTGCGCCCGGCGACAATGATCAGCTCCTTGATGCGGCCGGTGACGAACAGCTCGCCGTCATGCAACAACCCCAGGTCTCCGGTGCGCATGTAGGTCGTTCCAGAGCTGTCACCTTTGATCGTGGCACGGAATACGCTGTCGGAAAAACTGGGTTTGTTCCAGTAACCCTGGGCCACCGCGGGGCTGTTGACCCAGATTTCCCCTACGCTGCCGTCGGCACACTCCTGCTGGGTTTTCGGGTCAACAATCCGCACATCGGTCTCGATCGCCAGCACACCGGAACTCACCAACGGCGCAGTATCGGTTTTGGCTTTATCCGCCGGTTTGAGGGCACCTTTACCCAGCTGATCCAGGTCGGCATCCACTACCAATGCACCCCGTTCCGCCGGGGTTCCCGCCACAAACAGGGTGGCCTCAGCCAGGCCGTAACACGGCAGGAAGGCGCTGGCATCAAAGCCACAGGCGCCGAATTTATCGGCAAAGGCTTTCAGGCTATCGGCCTGGATGGGCTCCGCACCGTTGAAGGCAGCACGCCAGGTGGACAAATCCAAATCCGCCAGCTGCTCGTCCTTGATTTTGCGGACGCAATACTGATAGGAAAAGTTGGGGCCGCCACTGACTTTGGCGCCCACATCGGTAATGGCTTTCAGCCAGACGTAGGGGTTCTTCAGGAAGGTGAGCGGCGACATCAGGGTGACGTTGATCCCGGCATACACGGGCGTGAGCACACCCCCGATCAACCCCATGTCGTGGAATGGGGGCAACCAGATGACCATCTTATACTCTGGTGCCACTTTCTCCAGCTCGCTGGTGTGAGCGAAGGTCCAGATGATCTGCTGGAAGTTGGCAATCAGGTTGGCATGGCTGACCATCACCCCTTTGGGATGCCCGGTGGAACCGGACGTATATTGCAGAAACGCCACGTCGCCGGGCTCGGCGTCATGGGCTTCAAAACCCGCGATATCCTGGGTGGACGCCAGGGCATCGGTGGCAACACAGGGCAGATTGATACCGTTATTGGAATTGGCCACCCAGGCTTCGATCATGGGCAGCAACATACTGGAGGACAGGATGGCCCCGGCGTCGCAGTCCTGCACCACCCGTTTCAGGCGGTCGATATCCCGGGCGCCCATAGGCGGATAGGCTGGAACCGGCACGCAACCGGCGTACATACAACCAAAGAAAGCCCGGATGTAATCCAGACCTGGTGTGTACAACAGCATCAGGTTGCGCCCGGACAACCCTTTCGCCACCAGACCGGCAGCGATTTTGCGGGCCGCTTCATCCAGCCCGGCGAACGATTCTGTACCTTCTGGAGCCCCACTGTCACCGAGGAACGTCATAACCCGATCGTCATGTCTTTCTGCGGCGCGATGAGAACTCATTTGGACCAGGTTCTTAAAATCCGGGAACCCTTGCATATCTACCTCCACCCTACTGTCTTTACCCTGTGATTCAAGACGAAGGTGTGCTCATAGGTATAATGGCGTGATCAATACCGGCGATTCGGTGGCAGAAGCGTGCCCTGTTGAATCCCATCGGTTACGTCGTGTATTGCCTTTACTGCCTTTATTATTTTTATCAGCACAACCCATTGGCAAAGTCAGTTTAAGTTCGCGCTCATCGCCAAAACTTGTAAGATGCGGCCAAATAAGTGACATTCTGTAATCGAAGTGTGTACTAATGAACACTTGTACCGCTAGCTTGGCTCAAAGACCGATCGAACCCGTCCCTGGCTATGACAAAGTTTCCTTCCTGTCTCGTATTTTATAAGTCTATTCAGAACGCAATCAGTTCTTCGTCATCGGACTGAGTCAATGTGGCCAGAACGGATCGTAAGGAGGCCATGAACTCGGTAACGCTATCTTGAATAAAGAAGTGGCCACCTTCAAAAACTTTGTGCTCAAAGCGTGAAGTGGTTGCATTTTTCCAGGCGGCCAGCTCATTCGGGTTGGCCACTTTATCTTCGGTCGCCGAATACAGGTAAATAGGTGTGCTGATGGATTGCGCCGGATCACTCAGTGCCTCATCGTTCAAGGCCAGATCCGCTTTGATCACCGGCAGATAAAAATCCATCATTTCCTGATTGCTCCGAATGGCATCCGGCAACCCGCCCAGGCGCTCCAACTCCCGCAAGAATTCCTCTTCCGATAAATCGGCGAGCTTCAACTCCGGTTCCAGGTGGGGCGCACGCCGGGCACTGACGCAAATACCAAGATCCCGGATGCCAGCTTGTTGCAGCGTCGCCGCGAGCTGATACGCCACCACGGCACCAAAACTGTGGCCATACAACACGAACGGCTTGCCGGCAAAAAAATCCGACTGTGCAGTGAATAAGGCCAGAATATCCGCCACCGATTCCGAAAACGGCATGCCATGCAAGCTTTCGCGGCCGGGATAATTGGCAGCCCAGACTTCTGCATCCGGCAAAAAATCACTCCACTTTCGATACATGGAAGCGCCACCACCGGCACAGGGAAAGCAGATCACACGGTACTGTGCCGCCGGGTTTGCACTGAAACAGGCCAGTGACTTATTTTTACCAAAAATCATTGCAGACCTCGAAGCAAGATGATTAGATGCCTTGAATCAAGGCGCCATGTTAACGTGCCCCATGCCAGAAGCAAACGCAGAATAACAATAATGAAACCCTTCAGCTTTGTTCAGCTAAAACTGATCGCCCTATTGATTGTGCTGGCGGCCGGCGCCCTTTCAATTTGCATTCCCGGCATTCAATATCGCAGTGAAATCACCGACTATTTCCAGCAGGATAATCCTGACGTTATCAACTTTCACAAACTGGAAGCAAACTTTGGATTGCAACAAAGTTTATTAGTATTGCTCCACAGCCCGGGGCAGAGCTTTGTTTCCGGGAACGGCATCAACACACTGTATGGCCTGGTGCAGTCACTGGAAGCACTGGCGGGCATCAACCGCTCCCAGTCCCTGCTGAATACCGCCATCAGCAGCCAGCAGGATACCCGCTCGGTGTACCGCCATCTGAAACACCAGGGACCGCTTTACGACTCGGTTCTGGGTCAGGTGGCAGACAACGTCAGTCGTGGTACGTTCGTATCAGAAGACGGCTCTGTGGCCAGCATTCAATTGTATTTTTCCAGCGAGGATTACATCACCGAACTCTATCCGGTGATTCAGGACCTACTGCAACAGCAATTCGTGCAAGCGGGCCTGGGTGAGGTAAAACTGCTGGGGCCGGTGGAAATCAAGCACGCGTTGCACCAGGCCCTGCTGCACGATGGCTTTTATCTGATGCCGTTGGTGCTACTGGCGGGATTGGGTGTACTCTGGTATTTCCTGCGTTCCTGGTGGCTGGTGGTGTCCGGCGCTGCTTCCATTATCGTTGCGCTGTGGCTTACCGCCGGCATGGTGGGCTGGCTCAAACTCTCCATCAACCAGACATCCGCGCTGGCATTCTGCATTGCGTTTATCATCGCCCTGGCAGACATCATTCACCTGCTGATGAGTTTCACTCACCAGGACCCGGCGTTGCCGCGACAACAGGCCATGCTGCAGGCCTTGCGTTCCAACTTCGTATCCCTGTTCCTCACCAGTCTCACCACCGGCATCGGTTTCCTGAGCCTGAATGGCAGCAGCTCGCCCGTGTTTGCCACCTTCGGCAATATTGCCGCCATCGGTGTTGCCTGCGCTTTTGTGGCGGCGATTTCCATTACCCCGGTGCTGGCGGTATTGCGCAGCACCCAGGCCCGCAGCCTGGAGCCGGATATGTTCCAACGCTGGAGCGGCAACCTCAACCGGTTCCGCAATCAGTTGCAAACCCGGCATTACGCACTGTTTTATCTTGGCAGTATCGGTCTGTCCGCCTGTGTGCTGCTGAACACCTACCACAACGACCCACTGGATTATTTTGAAGCGGATTCCAGCATCCTGCAGGCCACCCGCTTATCGGAACAGGCGTTTGGCATTCATCACCCGGTTTCCATTGTGGTGGACTCCAAACAAAAAGACGGCATCTATCAGGCCGATTTTCTGCGTGTACTCCGGCAGTTTGAAACCTGGCTCGACGCCCATCCACAGGTTTCCCATCACAACAGTTACCTGGCGGTGCTGACTCAACTGAAACGTCATCTACACCAGAATAATGTGAAGTGGAACGCCACCCCCACCAGCGCCGCAGAAGTGGCCGACCTGTGGAACCTGTATGAAATGTCCTCCCCCGGGAATACACCGCAGACGCTGGGGTTGGATAAATCCTTCCAATCCGCGGTGGTCTCCGTGGGCGTACCCAAGCTGAGAAGCACTCAACTGCTGCAACTGGAGCAGGACATCCAGTTGTGGTTTCAAACCAACGCTCCGGAGTACCCCGTTTCTGTAACCGGGCACGCCATTCTTTTCGCCGGCATCGGCAAGGCGCTCACCAGCAACATGTTCATTGGCGGCCTGCTCTCGGCCATGGTGATCTCCCTGTTGATCGGGCTGTTTTTACGCAACCTTCGGGTTGGCCTGCTCTGCCTGATCCCCAACCTGTTCCCCGCTGGCATCATTTATGGGGTGTGGGGTGCAACGGTGGGTGTGATTGATATTGCTGCGGCCGGCACCCTGAGCATCAGCCTGGGCATTGTGGTGGATGACACCATCCATATCCTGAAACGCTATCTCGGCCATCGGGAAGCGGGGTTACCCCCGCAAATCAGTATGGAACGCACCTTTGAGGAAGTGGGCTCGGCCTTGATGTTGACTACCCTGATCCTGTGCCTGGGCATGCTGGTGTTGACCCTCTCCATTTTCGGACCCAACCAAACCACCGCCATCCTCATGGCCAGCATCATTCTGGTGGCACTGATCTATGACCTGATCATGTTGCCGCACCTGCTGGAGAAACTGGACGGCTGGCTGTTCGCCGGTTACCGCTCCAGTTCCTCCGCTGCCGAACTGAGTGCGGGCTAGCGCCGGCGCCACAGTAAAGTCGGCAATAGCAACAACAACCCAGCCATGCCACCGCCAAATTTCCTGGTGACATAATTGTCGGCTGTGTTCGGGTCGGTGTCTGCTCCGTCAATGGCTGCGGCAAAATCCATTTTGTCTTCGTTGCTGGTGCGGACCCGAATGGTGAAGGTGCGCGATTCCCCGGCCGGCTGCTCCGCCCAACTGCAGGCGTAGGTGGAGATATTGCAGATAGCACCCACCGCCGGTTGCAGGTAGTCCAGGGTCACCTGGCTGGGGAAGATATTGCTGACAGTGAGATCGCTCGCCAGATCCGGGCCGTTGTTGGTCACGATCACCTTGTACTGGATGGTGCCGGTGCCGTCTCCCGCATCGATGAACTTACCGTTATCCCCCTGCAACACTACCTTCAGGTCCGCCACCGCGTTGGGCACGGTTAATCCCAACACCCGCTTTACCGCCTCTTCGGCATCCAGTCGCCCACTGCCACATCCAACGCACGGCGAGGTAAAATCCGCGGCCGTGTCTTTGATTGCGACCTCCATGGCCTCTGGCGTGGCATCCGGAACCACACTGCGCATCAACGCCACCGTTGCCGCCACCTGGGGTGCCGCCATACTGGTACCTTGATAGGCAACGTAATTATGCTCCCCCGGTGCAAACTGACCCGCATTCAGGGTGGACCAGATTCCACTGATGATGTCGCCGGCGACGATACGGCCACCGGCGGCCGCCACATCCACCACGGCTCCGGTATTGGTATAAGGTGCCTGGTAACCATAGCGGTCCACTGCGGCCACGTTGATGACCCCGGCGCAATTGCCGGGGGCGTAATCTGCAGCGTTGGCGGCTTTGTTGCCGGCGGAGGTCACGACGGTGACGCCGGCATTGACGGCGGCGGTGATGGCATCGGAATAGGCCTGTCCGCAGGCGCCGGTGGCGGTGCTGCTCAGGCTGAGGTTGATGGCATCCACCGCTGTGCTGTTATTGGCCACGCCGGCTACGCTGTAGCCGGCTGCCCAGTAAATCGCATCGACAATGTCTGAGGTGTAGCCACCACAGCGCCCCAGCACCCGCAGCGGTAGCACTTTGGCCTGGTGGGCAACCCCCACCACCCCAATGCCATTCATGGGTGCCACGGCGATGCCGGCCACATGGGTGCCGTGCCAGGTGCTCTTGCGATCCTCCTCCGGCTGGCCACCACCGCAGGCACCTGCGATCACCCCGTCACCGGGGTCCGCCGCATTGTTGTCCCGGCCACCACCATCATTGGCGGTAAAGCTGTCGGAGATAAAGTCATAACCCGGTAGCGTGTTCGAAAGCAGATCCGGATGCGGCAGAATGCCGGTGTCGAGCACCGCCACCACGGCCCCCAGACCGGTACTGTACTGCCAGGCCCGTTCCGCATTGACGCCACGATTGGGATAGTTGAGATACCATTGGTGGCCAAAATAGGGATCGGCGTCCGGCATCATTTTGAGATCCGGCTCCACGTAGGCGATGTCGGATTCAAAGCTCAACTGATGCATCACATCCAGCCAGCCGTTTTGGCGGCGGGACTCCGACATTTCAACCACATAGGCACCGTTTGGCAGGCGTCGCCCCATGCGGGCCGCCACGCCCAGCTGCGCCAGGCGTTGCAATGCTCTGGGGTTGGCTCTTTCCAGCGCCGGCAGCGTGTCCTTGAATTTGATGATGAGCCGGTCGGTGGGCATTTGTGTGTCGGCCCCCAAGGCGCCCCAGCTGGCCAGCAGAATGCTGACCTCCAGCATGAACCTGCTACGTAACCCCATGATTTTACTCCCTGTCTTTATTGTTATGGTGTTGTTTTTAATGTTGTTGTCGTGCTGCATTGCCATAGGTTTGATAAGTGTATTGCCATAGTAATGGAGCCCTGCGCCGACCACAATCGTTTAACAAACTGTATACCCGTCGGGTAGCCAGTGCCGCACCTAAGCCGTTTCAGGCGCTTTGACCGCACCCGCCAGCGCAATTGCCGCAATGTCAAAACAAGCCCGGGAGGGCTATGGTTGAATGGGATCAAATAAGAAATCGTGAGCACCACAGAGGATTCCCAATGGCGACACTTGCAGAAACCGCGTCCAAACTGCCGCGCAAACCCAGCAGCAAAGTTTCCCACATACCCGGCGAAAACGGCCTGCCCGTTGTGGGCTTCACGTTCCAGTTCCTGCGGGATTTTCCCGGCCTGATCGACCGCATGGTGAAAAAACATGGTCCGGTATTCCGCTATCGCGCGGTGATGCAGGATGTGATCACCCTCACCGGCCCGGATGCCAATGAATTCATCCTGAAGGATTCCGACCATAATTTTTCCAGCAAAAAAGCCTGGGACATTATTCTGGAAGAGCTGTTTCCCAATGGCTTGATGCTGCGGGATTTTGAGAATCACAAAGTGCATCGCAAAATTCTGCAGGGGGCGTTCAAAAAGCCCGCCATGCAAGCCTATGTAGACAAAATGAACCCGCGCTTCAACGACGGACTGGCGCAATGGCCCAAAGGCAGCGAGATCATGTTCTTTGATCACATCAAGAACCTGCTGCTGAACGCCGGTGCCGAACTGTTTCTGGGCATCAAAATGGGTCAGGAAGCCACCAAAGTGAACGAATCCTTTATTGCAGCGGTGGACGCGTCGCTGGCGGTTCTGCGCTTGCCCATCCCCGGCACCACCTGGTATCGGGGCTTACAGGGCCGACGTTTTCTGGAGCAGTTCATCGGTTCGCTGGTGGCGGAAAAACGCCGCAGCCAGGACAACGACTTCTTCACCCAGATTTGTCATTCCCGGGGTGAGAACAACGAGGAGCTCACCGACCAGGAAGTGATTGATCATATGATCTTTCTGCTGTTCGCCGCCCACGACACCACCACCAGTACCCTGTGTTCCCTGGTGTACCGCCTGGCCAAGCACCCGGAATGGCAGGAGGCCCTGCGGGAAGAAATCCTGAGCCTGGGCAGCGAAGAAGTCACCTATGAAGATCTGGATAAACTGGAGAAAACCGGCTTGGTGTTGCGGGAAACCCTGCGTATGCATCCGCCGCTGCCCACCATTCCGCGGCGGGCCATTAATGACTGCGAATTCCAGGGTTTCAAGATTCCGCGCAACGCGGCGGTGGGTGTGGTGCCCCTGCACACGCACTACATGGAAGAATACTGGAGCAATCCGTACCAGTTCGACCCGGAACGGTTCAGCCCGGAGCGGGCCGAACACAAGAAACACTTTTACCAGTGGGTGCCCTTCGGCGGCGGCCATCACAAATGCCTGGGCCTGAATTTTGCAGAAATTCAGTCGAAGGTCTTCCTGTTCCAGTTACTGCGTAATTACAAGGTGGAAATCCGCAGCGGCTATGACATGCCGACGCAGGTGGTACCGCTGGCGGTGCCCAAAGACGGCTTTCCCTGCACGCTGACACCGCTGCAATAAACGATTTAACTCAAGTACTTACTTAATCGGGTACTTTCTGTTGTTCGCCGGGCCCCTCGCCCGGCTTTTTTTCATTCTGTTGCAGGGTACGGCGATAGCGGGACGGCGGCATGCCGGTCCAGCGCTTGAACGCCCGATGAAAGGCACTCTGCTCTGAATAGCCCAGCATCATGGCGATATCCAGAAAATTGTAATCGTTGCGAATATACTCCAGCGCCATGCGGCGACGCAGGTCATCCACCATTTCCTGAAAATTCACCCCCAACTTGGCCAGCGCCCGCTGAAAGCTGCGCTCATTCTGCCCAAGGTGTTCACAGACTTCCTTCAACGACGGTGCCCCATGGGGCAGATGATCAATGATGTAACGGCGGACTGACTCCACCAGCTCATCGCTGGCGGACAGTGACTGCAAAACCTGATCGGCGTGCTCTTCCAGAATTTTCTTCAGGCGTGGGTCGCGGAACGCCGAGGCCTGACGCAGGCCTTCAATGTCCACGGTGATGCGGTTGCTGGCCTGCAAAAAATAACAATGGGATTGCAGAAACGTGTCGTAAAACGCCGGGGTGGGACCACCATCGTGTTTGAAGTGCACACTCAGGTACTGGGTTTTCTCATTGGAGGTGGCACGGGATAAAGACAGGCTGCTGGAAACAAAATAATCCACCACATGGCGGCTCCAGGTTCCCCCCAGCAGCGCAAATTCGCAGGACAGGGTCGCACTGTCGGTCAGCCATTTCATTTCCAGGGCATTGGTCACGATGGTGGCAAAGCGCTGGATATACTGGATGCCTTCGATGCCGTTTTCACCGGCCATGATCAGGTAACCCAGGCGACCCCAATGGCGGGCCAGAAAGTTCTCCCCCACCTTCAGGCCGATATAATCGTCGCCGGCAAACTGCGCCGCTGCATCAAACAACGCGGAGAACAGGGCGAAATCCACATAGCCGCTGTCGTTTTCCTCATCCGGGTGGAATCCGTTCTGTTGATAGAATTCCGCCGCTGACAGCCCCAGGCTGTCGAGGTATTCCCCAATAGCTTCAATCAATTCAATGGCGATGTGTAAGCGTGCTGTGGTCATGTCCAATCAGGCTTTATCTTGCTGCTCTTTTGATGGACAATGCCATCATTCTGCGTCTATATGCGATCATTATGTCAAACAGTGTTGTTGCCGAAATCCTTACTGATACTCTGAATCAGGAGCCCTGTGAACTGATCAAGCTGCATAACGGCCTGATCATCGCACTGTCGCCCCGGGCGCTGGGCTGTTACCGCAACCGACAGGCCTTGCACGATCCGCTCGGCAACGGTCTGATTTCCTTCAGCCCCCTGGCCGAAGAGCACCAGATTGAGTTTCAACAGCAGCGCTGCATCACCACTTACAGCGGCGGCTATGTGGGTCTGCTGGACGGCAAGGCCCTGCTGATCGCCCCTTACAAAATCCGCCTCTATCCCAACAACCAGGATGGATTGCGGGGCCACAATTGCCTGGCGGAGCTGGAGCTGCCGGAAATCGACGTGCTCTAACCCGTTCACCGCCACCTGCGGTACGGATTCAACACCAGATTCACATTATAGTAACGGGGATCGTCCGATACCTCCTGCCCAACCCAATCCGGCAGTTCCACCGGCTGGTCTTCGGATTCCAACTCCACTTCTGCCACCACCAGCCCGGCGTTATCCCCTTCAAATACATCGATCTCCCAGGTCAGGTTACCCTGCGGGCGGAGGTAGCGGGTCTTCTCGATCAAGGGGCGGGAACACAGGTTATCCAGCATCTGCTGCGCATCGGAAATTGGAATGTCGTATTCAAACTCCGCCCGCGACAAGCCCTGATTCTTCCCCTTGATGGTCAGCTTCGCCTCATCGCCCTGCAGGCGGATGCGCACGGTGGTCATACCCTCTGAGGGAATGTACCCCTGTCGATAGGGCACGCCGTCCAGCTCACTGCCGTCCTCCCGTCGACGCCACGCGTCACTGATGACCAGAAATTTGCGTTCAATCTCAATCGCCATAATCCCCCCGCTGCCTTACTGGCAAGCCGCCATTAGCAGAAGCGTCCGAACTGCAGGAAATGCAGAATCTGCTGACGGACCCGCTTGTCATTCATGATAAAGGTATGCCCCACGTCCAACGCCCGAAAATCCTTCATCCCCGGGTGACGGCTGCGGCTGACCGACACCTTACCATCATTCTCCTCACCGAACAGAGGCGAGAACCAGGGTTCATAGGAGGTGCGACCGGCGATGACCCCCACCTCCAACGGCAACCCGCCCTGCTCCCGGGCCAGCAACTGCAGGGGGACACTGGTGTCGTCAGTGCCCAGCTGCAGAAACGCCGGCCCCAGTATTTTCGGCAGCAGCGGGACGTGCCGCAGCACATCCACCACCTCACTGCCCTGGGAAGGTGGGGCCAGCATCACCGCCCGCCCCAGTCGACCCGGATGAATGCTCCAGTGCTGCAGACCAAAGCGCAACAGGATTCCCCCCAGGGAATGGGTCACAAAATGGATCTGACCGCTGGCCGGCAGTGCCGGCAGCAAGTCGTGAAACAAACGCCGGCACAGTTCCGCTATATTGCCACGCCGGGAGGCGTAGCCCTGATTGATCACATGATAATCCTGCCGCACCAGATATCGCTCCAGCCCTTTCATTGCCAGGGGGCTGCGGCCCAGCCCATGCAACAGTACCACGGTAGCGGCCGACATAGTCCAGTTCCTTGAATGGTAAACATTGTTCAATTATGCTTTTGGGAACAATAACAGAAAGCGTAGCCTGCCTCTACTTGATACCAACCGGGCAAACCGCTGTGACCAACAGGAATCGACATGGCACGTCGCAATGACCACACACGGGAAGAAATCCAGGGCATGGCCATTGATGCCACCCGCACCCTGATCGCCACCGAGGGACTGGAGGGTGTCAGCGCCCGCAAAGTGGCTCAGCAAATCGGCTACACCGTCGGTACGCTCTACCAGAATTTCGAAAACATCCACGAGCTGATTCTGCACGCCAACGCCTTTTCCCTGACCCAGTTACTGGCTGCGCTGGAACAGGCCTATCACCAGGAATCCAAACCCATGCAGCGCATCATCCGCATTGCCAATACCTACCTGGACTTTGGGCAGATGCATGAGAAACAGTGGGCTGCCATTTTTCGCCATACCCTGCCCCAGGGCTTTGTCATGCCCGACTGGTATCAGGCCCGCATCGACGCCCTGTTCTCGCTGATTGAACGGGCGGTGTGGGAGCTGGCCCCCGGTCGCGACAAGAAACAGATCCAGCTGGCCTCCCGCACCCTGTGGAGCAGTGTCCACGGCATCTGCATTCTCAACATCGGTAATAAGTTGTATTCGGACAATATCGCCACCCCACAAACGTTGATGCAATCTCTGGTCACTCACTATCTGAATGCCTGGGTGCGGGAAGGAAGCAAAGCATGAGCCAGCCCGACGAATCACGTTCACAGTTCAGTCTGCTCAAAACCAAACGCTTTGCGCCGTTTTTCTGGACACAATTTTTCGGCGCGTTTAACGATAATGTTTTCAAGAACGCGCTGATGGCCATGCTGACCTTCGGAATACTGCAGTCGGGGCTGGAACTGGCAAAGATGAACAATCTTGGGGCCATGTTATTCATTCTACCTTTCTTCCTGTTCTCGGCCCTGGCCGGGCAACTGGCGGATAAATATGAAAAGTCGCGACTGATCCGCTACATCAAGCTGTTGGAAATCGTGATCATGGTATTGGGGGCCCTGTGCTTTTTATACCTGCAAACCTGGGGCCTGATGCTGCTGCTGTTTCTGATGGGCACCCAGTCCACTTTCTTCGGACCGGTCAAGTACAGCATCATTCCCCAGCACCTGAAACCCGGTGAACTGGTCGGGGGGAATGCTTTGGTGGAAACCGGCACCTTCATCGCCATTCTGATTGGCACCATCGCCGCCAATGTGTTCAGCGACCTGAAAGCCGGCCCGCAAATGGTGGCCGGTATCGTCGTCATCGTTGCGATCCTGGGATTCCTTTCCAGCCTCAAAATACCCCAAGGTCCGGCCCCCAGCCCGGATTTGAAGATCCGCTTCAACCCCTTCACCGAAACCTGGCACACCATCCAATTCAGTCGCGCCAACAACGCCGTGTTTCTCGCTATCATGGGCATTTCCTGGTTCTGGTTTCTGGGCGCCGCCTATCTCACGCAAATCTACGAATACAGCCGTGTGAACCTGGGGGGTGCCCCCAGCGTGGTGATGACCTTGCTGTCCGCCTTTTCCATTGGCATCGCGGCAGGCTCCCTGTTGTGTGAACGTTTGTCGGGCCATAAGGTGGAGCTGGGCCTGGTGCCCCTGGGTTCCATCGGCCTCACCCTGTTTGGGCTGGATCTCTATTTTCACACCAGCCCCCACCACGGCACGGAACTGATCGAAGTGGGCCAGTTCCTGGCACAACCGGCAAACTATCGGGTGCTGGTGGATTTCCTCATGATCGGGCTGTCCGGTGGTCTCTACATTGTGCCGCTCTACGCCATGGTGCAGGAGCGCTCCGACGAAGCCCACCGGTCCCGCATCATCGCTGCGGTGAACATCATGAACGCGCTGTTTATGGTGGTGTCCGCCGGCACCGGGATTCTGCTGCTGGGCGTGATGGACCTGGACATTCCGGAATTCTTTGTGGTGCTGGCCATCATGAACGCCGTAGTGGCCTGGTTCATCTACACGGTGATTCCGGAATTCGCCATGCGCTTCCTGATCTGGATCATCACCCACACCATGTACCGGGTGACGCACACCGACCTGGATAAAATTCCGCAGCAGGGCCCCTGTGTGCTGGTGTGCAATCACGTTTCATATATGGATGCACTCATCATCGCCGGCGCCTGCCGACGGCCGGTGCGCTTTGTCATGTTCAAACCCATCTACGATCTGCCGGTCCTGAACTTTATTTTCCGTACTGGTAAGACCATTCCCATCCATTCCAAATCCGCTGATCCGTACACTTATGAGACGGCCTTCAAGCGTATCTCGGAGGAACTGCGGGATGGCGAGGTGGTGTGCATTTTCCCGGAAGGCAAACTGACTCAGGATGGTGACATTGACGAATTCAAATCCGGCATTGAAAAAATCATTGCGCAGGATCCGGTGCCGGTGGTGCCCATGGCATTAAAGGGTCTATGGGGAAGTTTCTTCAGCCACAAGGACAGCAAAGCCCTGACGGGTTTGCCACGTCGCTTCTGGTCCAGGGTGGAACTGGTGGCCGGGGCTGCCATTCCAGCCAGTGAGGTCAGCGCAGCACTGCTGCAGGACAAGGTGGCCCTGCTAAGAGGGGATCGCAAATAAGGGTGATGAATCATCCCGATTCATCACCTTGTTTCTCAACGCCCGTTTGTCCGCAGCACGCTGGGCTTTACGGGATTTTTCATGGACACCGCCTTTACGCAACAAGGGATCGTTGGCCAGCGGATTACGCAGCTTCCTGCGTTTGTGATTGTTGTGTTGCTGTTTGTGCTTCATACACTGCTCCTGTTCTAGATACCATGACAACTCAACCTTTGATGCACAACACCTGTTTCAGCCTGTGCACCACTTCCGCCAGATCGCTCTGGTTCTCCATTACCTGATCAATGTCCTTGTAGGCCGCGGGAATTTCGTCGAGCACGCCGCCATCCTTGCGGCACTCCACACCACGGGTTTGTGCGATCAGGTCTTCGCGGCGAAACCGCTTTTTCGCCGCCGCCCGACTCATTTTGCGACCGGCACCATGGGCACAGGAACACAATGAAGCGGCGTTGCCTTTACCACGCACAATATAGGAGTGAGCCCCCATACTGCCGGGGATAATCCCCAGCTCACCCACACCGGCCCGGATCGCTCCTTTACGGGTGACGATCACGTCTGCCCCCTGATGGTGTTCGTGGGCGATGTAATTGTGGTGGCAGTTAATGGCCTCCGAGGTCAGCTCAAACGCCGGCAGGTGATCACGCAACCCCGCCAGCAGCAAGGCCATCATTTCCCGACGGTTTTGGGCGGCATACGCCTGAGCCCACTGCACCGCAAACAGGTAGTCCGCAAAATGCCGGGTACCTTCCTGCAGATAAGCCAGGTCCTTGTCCGGCAGACTGTTCAGATGCACCCCCATATCCTTACGCGCGAGGGCAATAAAATGCTGGCCAATGGCATTGCCCACCCCCCGACTGCCGGAATGCAACATCACCCAGACATCCTGATTTTCATCCAGGCATAACTCTATAAAGTGATTGCCACCCCCCAGGCTGCCCATCTGGCAGACCCAGGTTTTGCCCAGGTTCTTTACTCTGCGGCCAATGGCGGGGTGTTTGCCGACAATGGCATCCAGGCCATCCGCCAGGGAACGGCAGGCACGATCGCGACTGTTGCTCCATTTGTGCATGGCGAAACCCACCGGCACCCGATCCTCCAGGCTACCGCGCAACGGCCGCAGGTTATCCGACAATTGATAGGCCTTCAGTGACAAACGCACCGCATGCATGCCGCACCCGATGTCCACACCCACGGCCGCCGGAATCACCGCCCCCAGGGTGGGAATCACCGAGCCCACGGTGGCGCCTTTACCCAGGTGCACATCCGGCATGGCCGCGATGTGGCCGTGCACGATGGGCAAGCTGGCAATGTTGATGAGCTGCTGAAAAGCCTGCGCCTCAATATCGTGGGTAAAAATTTTAACGGGCACTTTGCCCTTTCTGGTTTCCTGTAAAACAGGCATAACCGTTCTCCTGATCCGTCTGTGAATGCTTGCCGCCGGATGACAGGCATAAAAAAACCCCGGCATCTCGGATACCAGGGTTTCTGGTCCGGAAGCATCAATTCCTGCTTCCGAACGAAGGTTCGAAAGCCGCTTAAAGTACGTTGGTTACCTCTGCACGTTGTGTCATTTCAAACCTCCTCATGTTGTATTTAATCGTGGTATTCAATCACTGTGTTCGGTTGCTGCATTCGGTGTAGCAACGGTGCTGGGGCGCATTCTATGCCGGTGGGGCCAGAAGTCAACCACCCTGGCTAAAAATCAAATCATCTATGGCGATACGCTTTAATAACCCTTCCTGAATAAGCCACCGTGGTGATCCCGTCGTGCTGCGCATGGATTTTCCCCACTCTGCCCGGCTCCGGACAGCAGACTGTGTGACCTTGACTATACTGTTCGAACAACTTTCAGAATCTGCATCAATTCAAACACATAGGTTTGCAATGGAATTCATTGACTATCTGAAATACTTTGCTGAACGGGATGGTTCCGATCTTTACCTCTCCACCGGTGCGCCTCCCAGCGCCAAGTTCTATGGCAAGCTCACGCCCATCAGCAAGGAACCCATGCCCCCCGGGCGGGTAAAGGAAATTGCCGAGTCCATCATGAATGAGGAACAGCGGGCCGAGTTTGAACACAAGCCGGAAATGAATCTGGCCATCTCGGAGCCCGGCGTCGGCCGCTTTCGCGTGAACATCTTCAAGCAACGCAACCAGTATTCCATGGTCTGCCGCGCCATAAAAACGGACATTCCCAACTATAAAGACTTAGGACTGCCAGATATCCTGCCCAAACTGGTGATGCAGAAACGCGGCCTTATTCTGTTCGTTGGCGGCACCGGGTCGGGCAAGTCCACCTCCCTGGCGGCCCTGATCGATTATCGCAACAGCAACAGTGCGGGGCACATCATCACCATTGAGGACCCGGTGGAGTTCGTACACCAGCACAAAATGTCCATCGTCAATCAGCGGGAAGTGGGCATGGACACCAATTGTTACGACGATGCCTTGGAAAACACGTTACGTCAGGCGCCGGATGTGATTCTGATTGGTGAGATCCGTACCCAGGAGCAAATGGAACAGGCCATTGCCTTTGCCGAAACCGGCCACCTGTGTATCTCCACCCTGCACGCCAACAACGCCAACCAGGCCCTGGACCGCATCATCAACTTTTTTCCGGAAGAACGGCACAAGCAATTGTTCCTGGACCTGTCCCTGAATATCCAGGGCATTGTCTCCCAACGCCTGATCCCGACTCTGGACGGCAAACGGGCCGCCGCCATTGAGATCCTGCTGGGATCACCACGGGTGTGCGATCTGATCAAGCAGGGCAAAGTGGATGAGATCAAGGAAGTGATGCTGAAATCCGAAGCCGGCGGTATGCAGACCTTCGATACGGCTCTCTATAAATTGTATAAGGACAAAAAGATTTCGATGGAAGAAGCACTCAAGAACGCGGACTCCAAGAACAACCTGCGACTGCGCATCACCCTGGAAGAAAACCCGTCCCAGAAAGAAGCTCCAGCCGCTCCCAAAGCCGCTGCCCAACCCCAGACGGCTCCTGCCAAACCGGCGGGCCCAGCCCATTCGGCGAACCCGGCACCCGCGCCCACTACGGCCCCAGCCAAACCCGCTTCTGCATTGGATGGTCTGTCTCTGCAACCCATTGACGAAGAGGAAGAGGAAGCCCCCGCAGCCAATGGTCGCGCGTCATTCAATTTACCGAAATGAAGTTGTTATGACACATCCATGACGGCGTAGAGATTTTTTCGGTTTCCAACTCACTCGATTAGTTTTTGGTCTACTCTGATTAATACAGCGGTACATAAATGTACCGCTCCCAGGATATTTGAGTTGTTATCTTCAGGGGAATTTTGATGAGTAGTATTCCTTTCCGGAAACTGGCAGCGCTCGGTGCCATTTCCTTTTCTGTTGCCGTCTCCCAGTCTTTACCTGCTGTTGAAGTCAATGATTTGTTGTCGCAAGAGTTATGGGCGCTGAAGAACGCACCCAGAACCACCGCACCGGACAACGTGGACCCGAACCAGGTGGCGGCCACCGGCACCTGTGCAGAACGACCGGACATCAACGCCGGCAACTACACCTGTAACACTTACACACCCGCCGGTGTGGAAGACATGGACATCAATGCGGAAGAAGGTTGGGACCACTTTGTGCCCGCAACCGGCTTGCCACTGCAGCCGGTCGTGATCGCCCTGATCGATACTGGCATCGACTATCGTCATCCGGACCTGAAAAACAAAGTCTGGTTAAACCCGGGTGAAGCCACCGGTACGGACCTGGATCAGAACGGCGTCGATGATGGGTGTGAAGACGCCATCGATGGCGACAACAACGGTTACCTGAACGATTGCCACGGCGCCAACATGTTGGTGCCCCGGGTCAACGCCGATGGCAGCCTGAACAGCGAGGCAGGTGACCCCATCGACAATGCCGCAGGGCACGGTACCAACATGGCCGGAGTGATGGCCGCGGAAGGCAACAACGCCAGCGCTGATTATCACGGTGGTATTGTTGGAGTCGTCGGTCTGCAGCCCGACATTCAGGTCGCCACCTGCAAATCCGCCAAGATCGAACCTGATGTGCTGCCCCTGGTGCCGGGCGTTTCTGTGCCTGCTGCCAAAGAGACGGCAATACGGGATTGCCTCTGGTACTTCTACAATCTGAAACAAGCCGGCGTCAACATCGCGGTGATTAACGCCTCCGGCGGCATGTCCCGGTTCATCAATCTCTACGGCATCCTGTTCCCCACGGTGGGAGAAGCTTATCTGCTGGACACCCCGGAAATGTACCTGCTGGCGGACCTGCTGGAAGCGGCAGACATTCCGGTGGTGGCCGCTGCCGGCAACAACAGCTGGAGCATCGATCAGAAAACCCATGAACGGGCGTACTTTCCCGCGTCGTTTGAAAACAACAACATCATTGCCGTCGGCGCCACCAACAATCAGGGCAGCCTGTGGAGTGGCAGCAGCTACGGACGCTGGTCGGTAGACGTGCTGGCCCCGGGCGAAGACATTCTCAGCACCGCCCCCACCTATCCTATCTTTCCACAGGAAAACGCGGACTTTGTGGTAACTCACGGCACCTCCCAGGCCACGGCCTTCGTCACCGGCATCATTGCCATGCTGAAAGCCAACGCCGACACCCAGAACCTGGACGCTTTTGCCATCAAGCGACTGTTGATGAGCAGTGGCAAACCGGTTGCCGCCGGCCAGGACAAATCCGTATCCGGGGCACTGGTACGCTTGGCGGACACCGATGGCAAAGGCGCATTAACCTGCACCAATCAGCTGTTCACCCGCCGCCAATCCCCCAAAGCGGATAACCTGGTTGCCCTGCCGGGAGAAACCCTGCACCTGGAAGTACAAAGCTTCAATTGTGCTACAGCCTCCGGCGTTGGCCACATTGCGGTGAGCGTTGCCCCAACCGGCGAAACCTTCAATCTGTATGATGACGGGTTGGGTGATGACGCGCAGGCCAACGACGGCATCTACAGTGGTGACTGGACAGTACCTTTTGGTGAGTTCGAGTATTCGCTGACCACCGGCTGGGATTCCGTGAAAGCCGACGCCGATGAACTGGTGGTCACCGCGGCCATCATAGTGGACAACACCGATGAAACCGATTGGACCGGCAAGTGGTGGCCCTCCATCTATCGCGGTGGATTTTACGGCTCCAACTATCGTTATGCCTCGGTCAATGATCCGGAAAAATTATTCCTTTGGTCACCCACTGTGAACGAAGCCAATTATTACCGGGTCTATGCCCGCTGGCCGGACGGCCCCAACTTCGCCACCAACGCCACCTATCGCATTAATCATCACGACGCGGTCACCGGCAACCAGCAGATGACCTCACTGCAGGTGGACCAAACCCAAAACGGCGGCACCTGGATGGACCTGGGCGTGTATTGGTTTGACGCCGGCACCCAGTCCATTGAACTCACCAACCTGAATGCAAACGGAACGGTGGTGGCCGATGCCATTCTGCTGGTGCCCGACGCTTGATAACCGCTGCGTAATGACCTGAGTATGCATTCTAACCGTGTTTAACCGGGCCGTTTGATCTGCATCAATGCTCCTCCTCTTCACAGTGATAAAATAAAATTGTTGAAGAGGAGGCAGTTATTATGTTCCTAGACGATGTGGTCATTTCCGGTTTGATTGTGGTGGGTGGAACCTTGGCATTCCTGTTGGGAATCGGGGTGTTCGTATATCAGGACGCACATAAGAAGAAGCCGGATTCGGATGCGTTGAAATAGCCATTCATTTTGCTGTGGGCTGCTGCCCGGGGGTTCCGGCGCATCGGCTCATGGCTGCGGTTTTTATTCAACTCTGACATAAATTGTTGTTACCATAAGCGGAATTACAACCTCCCAGGGTAACAAACATGTCCTCAGGTTCCTGTCTGGTCATCAATACCGGCAGCTCTTCTGTGAAGTTTGCCGTTTTCCGTGCGGCAGATGACCAACCCTTGTGTTCGGGACAGGTTGCGGGGCTCCATTCCGCCAGCGCTGAACTGACCTTTTCTGCTACGCAAAGCACACTGCAACGATCCTTACCCAATGCCGATCACCAAGCTGCATTAAACACCATCCTGGCGCTGCTTAACGAATACGACATTCTGGATTCGGTGATTGCCGTGGGGCACCGGGTAGTGCACGGTGGACCTCGCGCCCACAAGGCCGAACCCATTACCGATGACATACTGGGCCTGATTCAGGAATACGCCGAATTTGCCCCCCTGCACAATCCGGCCAACCTCGCCGGTATCGAAGCCTGTCGACGCTTCGCCCCCAACCTGCCACAAATAGCCGTGTTTGACACCGCCTTTCACAGCACGCTCAACCCCGTTGCCAGCCATTATGCCATTCCATTGCAATGGCAACGCCAGTTCGGCATCAAACGCTTTGGCTTTCATGGTATCAACCACCACTACATCGCCCAGGCCAGTGAACCCTTGCTGCAACAATCCGGCGCCCGCAGCCTGGTGTCGGCCCATCTCGGCAACGGCTGCAGCGTGTGTGCAATCCGCGACGGCATCAGTGTCGATACCAGCATGGGGTTCACACCACTGGAAGGCCTGGTGATGGGCAGCCGCAGTGGTGATCTGGACCCGGGACTGCCGGAGTTTCTGTGCAGCAAGTTGAACCTGGACATCGCGGCACTCACTCACCAACTGAATCACCAAAGCGGACTGCAAGGCGTTTCCGGCAGCAGTGGTGACATGCGCCTGCTGTTGCAGGCCCGCGCCCAGGGGGACGAGCAAGCCGCCCTGGCCTTTGAGTTGTTTTGCTATCGTCTGGCAAAGTACATTGCCTCTTATGCGGTCCCGCTGCAGGGAGTGGATATGCTGGTGTTCACTGCCGGCATCGGCGAACATGCGGCGGAGGTGCGAGCCCGCACGGTGGAATGGCTGGCAGCGCTGAATTTCACCCTGGACCCGACGTTGAACGCAGCGCCGCAGCAGGGCCGGCGCCTGATTTCCGGCAACGGTTCCAAACCAGTCTATGTCATCCCGGCCAATGAAGAGTGGATGATCGCACAGCAGGCATTCCAGTACTTGGGCATGGATGCTGCCGCAGCGTTACCACCTGACACCCACACCTGACACCCACACGAGAGGAACCTGACTTGAAAACCTTACTGTTGACCCCCACCGGACCCGGCGTGGGCCTCACCTCCGTTTGCCTGGGCCTGGTCCATGCCCTGGATCAGATGGGTTTACGGGTCAAATATTTCAAACCCATTTCCTTTGCCCGCGAGGGGGTCGACCGTTCCACCGCACTGGTCGCCCAATCCTTCCTGTTTGATCCTCCCGAGCCGGTTGACTTGCAGCGGGCCAACAGCCTCATCAGTGAAGGCAAACTGGACCTGCTGCTGGAAGACATCATCTCCCTGCGCCAAAGTATTCTGGAGCAAAACCCCGACGAGCAACCGGATGTTCTGGTGGTGGAAGGCATCAACGAGAGCAGCAACGAAACCCTGTTTGACCAGTTCAATCTGCATCTGGCCCGGGCCCTGGATGCGCAGGTTATTTTAATCTCCACTCCCCAGGCCAGTACGGTGGAGGAGTTGAACAGTCACCTGTTGGCCACCGCCAGCCAGTTTGGCGGCGTCAATGATTCACGGGTACTGGGTTGCATCATCAACATGTTAAACGCCCCCCTGGACCGGCAGGGCCACATCCGCCCGGACATCACCAGCCCCACCTTCAACACAGCCTTCGGTCATGACACCCTGGTTACCCAGCTGCCGGTATTGCAGCGCGATGATTTTCATCTGGTGGGGGCCATTCCCTGGCATCGCAACCTGACTGCACCCCGCACCGTTGATGTGATGGCGTTCCTGCTGGCCCAGCCGTTGAGTGCGGGCGAAGCCATCGAGCGCCGGGTGTGGCAAGTGGTGGTGGCCACCCAACAGGTGGACCACCTGATCCCCCTGCTGAAACCCGGCACCCTGGTGATTACCTCACCGGATCGCAGTGACATCCTGATTACCGCCGCCATGGCGCAACAGAATGGGGTGGCACTGGCCGGGCTGCTGTTGACCCACCCGAGCTGCGATCGCCCGGCGGTGCGCGAATTCTGCCGCCCCGCCATTGATCTTGGCCTACCCATCTATCAAACGGAGCTGGACACCTATCAAACGGTGAATCTGTTGCCGGGCTTCGACAACCGGGTCCCGGTGGAGGACACCACCCGCATTCAGTACCTGATGGAAACCGTGGCCCAGAACCTGGACAAGCACTGGTTGAGACGGGTCATCGACAGCGACCGGGCACCGCGGGTGTCCCCGGCCGCATTCCGTTACAGCCTGGTGCAAAAAGCCCGCCGCGCCAAACAGCGCATCGTATTGCCGGAGGGGGACGAACCGCGCACCATCCAGGCAGCGATCACCTGCCATCATCGGGGAATTGCCCACTGCATTCTGATGGGCAACCCGGAGTCCGTGCGCACCGTCGCCGCGGCCAACGGCCTGGTACTGCCGGAACGACTGGAGATTCTGGACCCGGAACCCCTGCGCCCGAATTATGTATCGCGTTTGATGGACTTGCGGCGGCACAAGGGGCTCACCGAGGAACGGGCCATTCAGGAACTGGAAGACAACGTAGTGCTGGGCACATTGATGCTGTTCGCCAACGAAGTGGATGGACTGGTGTCCGGTGCGGTACACACCACCGCCAACACCATCCGCCCGGCCCTGCAGCTGATTCGCACCAAACCCGGCGTCAACATTGTGTCTTCAGTGTTTTTTATGTGCCTGCCGGACCAGGTCATGATCTTCGGCGATTGCGCCATCAACCCGGACCCCGACGCCAGCCAACTGGCGGACATTGCCATTGAAAGCGCAGACACCGCCGTCGCCTTCGGTATTCCCCCCAAGGTGGCCATGATCAGTTACAGCACCCTTGAATCCGGCAGCGGCGTGGATGTGGACAAAGTGCGGGAGGCCACCCGCATCGTGCGGGAGAAACGCCCGGACATCCTGGTGGACGGCCCCCTGCAATACGACGCGGCGGTGATCAAAGGCGTGGCCAGCAAGAAAGCACCGACCAGTGCTGTGGCAGGGGAAGCCACGGTGTTAATCTTCCCCGATCTGAACACTGGCAACACCACCTACAAAGCGGTGCAGCGCAGCGCTAACGTCATCAGCATCGGCCCCATGCTGCAGGGCCTGAACAAACCGGTGAACGATCTGTCCCGCGGCGCCAAGGTGGACGACATCATCTACACCATCGCCCTCACGGCCATCCAGGCCCAGGAATAAACGCAAACGGGAAGTGCGCCCTAGCAGGCCACTTCCACTTCGTAGCCGGTGAACTTGCGGATGTTGATCACCCCGCTGTCCAGAATCAGGTACTGCCCCTTGATTCCCAGCAGGGTGCCTTCCACCACCGGGTTCTTGTCAAAATTGAGGCTCACCACCTTGCTCGGATACTCCAGCACCGGATACTCAATACTGATTGCAGCGGCGTCCGTCATGGGTTCGATACTGCCCTCACCCAACTGCTCCCGCAGCACATCCAGCTCCAACCGGCATTGCTCCAGTAATGCGTCCCGCTGCGCCTGCATGTCCAGGGTATCCACCTGGTTTTTCAACATGGCCTGCCAACGGGTTTTATCGGATACGTATTTGCCCAGGGTGATCTCCACCAGCCCGGAGTGAAAACGGTTCTTCACCTGAAACACCGGCAGCGCCTGAATGGCGCCCTGGTCGATCCAGCGGGTGGGCACCTGATCATTGCGGGTAATGCCCACTTTGATGCCCGAGGAATTGGACAAGTACACGGTGTGCCCCTGAAAACAGAAATTCTGCGCCCAGTCCGGCTCACGGCAGGTGCCCTGGTCGAAGTGGCAGTTTTCCGGCTTCACGATGCAGGTATCACACTGCGCCAGTTTGCGAAAACAAGGATAGCAGTAGCCCTGGTCAAAGCTCTTCTTGGTCTTGCGCCCGCAGTGGGTGCAGAAGATCTGGCTGGTGTAGGTGAGCCTGATGGATTGTCCCAGCAACGGATTCAGATCCAGGCGCTGCTCACCCAGTGGCAATGCGTATTCCACCGGCGCCTGCAGCGACGATTTCAGCTTCGATAACGTACCTTGCATAACAGTTTGTGCACCCTTCTCTCATCAAGCTGGCTAAGCTACCAATCATCCTTGACGGGGTCAAACACCGTTGCTAAAACCCCACATACCCCAAAATAAAAAGAGCACCCCACCATGGAATACCGCGCCCTCACCGTCACCATCGAACAAAAAATCGCACACATCGTCCTTAACCGCCCGGCTGAGCTGAACACCATGAACGTGGACTTCTGGCGCGAACTGCCCCACGCCGTGCGCCAGATTGATGAACAGGCCAGTGCCCGCGTGATTGTGATTTCCTCCACCGGCAAGCATTTCACCGCCGGCATGGATCTGGGCGTGTTCATGAACCCGAAAAACATCTCTGTGCACGGCGACCCCGGCCGCAGCGCCGAAAACCTCAGGCGCCTGGTGCTGCAACTGCAGGATGCATTCAACGTGCTGGAGACCGTGCGCATCCCGGTGCTGGCGGCCGTACAGGGTGGCTGCATCGGCGGTGGACTGGACATGATCAGCGCGGCGGATTGCCGCTACTGCACCGAAGACGCCTTTTTCTGCATCAAGGAAACCGACTTAGGCATGACCGCGGATGTGGGCACCCTGCAACGCCTTCCGCACCTGATCCCCCAGGGCATGATCCGTGAGCTGGCCTACACCGGTGCCAAACTGCCCGCACAACGGGCCCTGGACATCGGTTTGGTGAATGCCGTGTACCCGGATCAGGAGAGCATGTTGAGCGCAGTGCAGCAAATCGCCCTGGAAATCAGCAAGCGCTCGCCATTGGCGATCACCGGTTGCAAGCAGATGATCAACTACACCCGTGATCACAGCGTGCAGGACAGCCTGAGCTATATGGCCACCTGGCAATCCGGTATGTTCCGGCCGGAGGATATGATGAAGGCGTTCAGCGCCAAAGCCCAGCAGATGGAGCCGGATTTCGAGGATCTGCACCCCATCAAACCGCCCTTTGCAGCGGAATAAAGTGACCGGTCTCCTGTCATTCAGGCACTCAACTCCGTATACTCGCCCCCCTGTAAATTCCAATTCAGGGGGGAAATGCCATGCAAAAATTCATTTATGCCGCACTGGCGCTGTTGCTTTCAACCCAGGTAAACGCCATCTCCAATATTGAAAGCGAACGCCCAGGCCTGCCCGTAGAAGGCTTAAGCGGTCACGTGGAAATCGGCCTGGACGGTAAAACCGGCAACAGCCGTGAAGAAACCTACAGCGGCGCCGCCAAACTGACCTTTCGCAAAAGCAGTAACATCGTTTTGGGCATCGTAGAGCGGGAATACGGTACCACCCGCGACATCAAGGACACCGACGAGAGCTTTGTACACGGCCGCTGGATTCATTTGCTGGATGAGCGCTGGGCCACCGAAGGCTTTGCGCAATGGGAAGAAAACGAGTTCGACAACCTGGTGTCCCGCTCCCTTCTGGGCGGTGGCGGCCGCTATGTGGTGGCGCAGGACGACCAGGTGTTCGACTGGTCAGTGGGCCTGGGTGCCTTCCGTGAGCGGGAAGTGCTGGATCTGGGCACCTATGAGGAAACCAGCTGGACCTGGCGCATCAACACCTTCACCGTGTACAAACACCGCCTACGGGAAAACATCGTGATCTCCGCCACCGCTTATTATCAACCCAGCACCGACGATTTCGGCGACTTCCGCACCCTGTTGGACGCAGCCCTGTCGGTGAGCCTCACGGACAAGCTCGACCTGAAGATCTACTACAAGGTGGAACACGACAGCGAGCCCGCCCGTAACCCGGATGCAGACCCGCCCATCGACGCCTATGAGACCAACACCGAATACGAGACGTCGCTGGTCTATAACTTCTGACCTGGCTGTTCCTTAATTTAATTCGCTCGCATGCGCTGCGTTCTGAAGCCTTTGACGCCGGAACGCAGCAACTGCCGCAGGAACACCAGCACCGGGCTTTCATTGGGTTTGGTGGGCTTGCCCTGGGCAATGCGCTCCAGCTGCCGGGCATACCACACAGTTTCCATCATGGCCATATCATCAATCGGTTTGATGCCGGTGATGCGGGGCTTGATGTCGATGGACCGGGTGGCTCCACTCAGCAGGCGGGCGCTGAAATCCGGCTCCACCGCCAACGGCCGGGCCAGGCCGACCATGTCCGTGGCGCCGCTGGCGATGGCATCCGCCATTCCCTGGGCCGAACGAAAACCACCGGTGACCATTAGCGCGGTGCTCACCCGGGCGCGGATTTTCTCGGCGTACTCCATAAAATACGCTTCCCGGGCCTGGGTACTGGCTTTGACATTCTTGCCGGTCATCTCCGGAACCTCATAGGTGCCACCGGAAATTTCGATCAGATCCATACCGGCTCCATCCAGCATTTCCACCACCGCCATGGATTCGTCCTCAGTGAATCCGCCGCGCTGAAAATCAGCGGAGTTCAACTTGATGGAAACCGGGTAATCGTTCCCCACCTGCTGCCGGATGGCCCGATAGATCTCCATCACAAAGCGGGCGCGGTTTTCCAGGCTGCCGCCCCATTGGTCCCGGCGTTGATTGTGATGGGGGGATAAAAACTGGCTGACCAGATAACCGTGGGCGCCGTGAATCTGCACTCCACTGAAGCCGGCCTGTTTCACCACCGCCGCCGCCGTGGCAAAACGTTCGATGATCGCTTCGATTTCACCGGGGGACAGTTCCCGCGGTGGGTTGAAGTAGCGCTCAAAGCGCGCGGCCAGCGGAATCGCCGAAGGTGCCACCGGTTGCTTGGTGACCATATTCGGGGACTGCTTGCCCGGATGATTGAGCTGCACCCAAAGCTGGGTAGCGTCCTGTGAGCCGGCCTGCGCCCAACGGGAAAGCAAAGGCAAATCCCGGGCATCCTCAATGGCCACATTGCCCGGTTCCCCCAGGGCCAGTCGATCCACCATGATGTTGCCGGTAATCACCAGGCCGGTGCCGCCCCGGGCCCAGGCATCATACAGGTTCACCAGAAGCTCCGTGGGACGGTTATCCAAAGTACCCAGGGCTTCACTCATGGCAGACTTGCCCAGGCGGTTTTTAATGACGGCCCCGCAACGCAGGGTAAGGGGTTCAGACAGGGGTTGGGAAAGGGATTCCAGGCCGGACACGGGCACCTCCAGAGAGCGCTCTATAGTTCGATACTTGTAAAACTATCGCATAATTGAGGCCTGGTCAATTTGTCCCCGCAGGAGGCTACCCGGGCGGCCCACCCGTGCTACAATCCCGCCACGTTTTCAGGAGCAGATCTATGTTTAAAACCAACCAATATTTTGACGGCAAGGTCACTTCCATTGCATTCCAGGGCGAGTCTCTGCCGGCGACCGTAGGCGTGATGGCCCCCGGTGATTACGAATTCTCCACCTCCCAGAAAGAGACCATGACGGTGGTCAGTGGCGCGCTGACGGTGCAATTGCCCGGCGCAGCAGAGTGGACCACTTATGAACGCAATGACAGCTTTGTGGTACCGGCCAATGCCAGCTTCAAACTGCAGGTAAAGCAGGATACCGCCTATCTCTGTACGTACGAGTAAGCCTGCACCGAATGGCCCCTGTACACCGGGGCCACTCCATCAACCCACCTTACTAACTGCCTTCTGCTTCTCCAGTTCGACCTCAATTTACACAAACCAGATCAAATTCAGAGCGTTTTAACGGTGCATTTTGCGCCATAACGCTGCTAGTATTTAACCAAGTTCACCTAGGGTTTGTAACCCTCGCCGTGGGCGGTTCAGCGTCAAATGGAATTGCACGGTATCGCAGGGATCGGCGGTACTGGTCTTGGGGGACCAGAGCCAGACGCCATCGAATAGTGTTTTGATTTGTGCTTGGAGTATCAACTTTGACGAAAACAGGGATGTTGGGCCTGAACATTGGCCGGGCACCAGGGCGATATCTTTGCCTGCCGCTGATTCTGGTGTTGTTGCTGGGGCTGGGCCTGACACGGCTCTCGTTCAATGTGGACTACCGGGTGTTTTTCGACGCCGATAATCCACAACTGGCGGCCTTCAATCACCTGCAGGACAACTTCAGCGCCTCTGAAAAACTGCTGCTGGTGTACACCCCCTCCTCCGGCGATGTGTTTACCGCAACCAGCCTGCGTGCCCTTCAGGCCGCCACCGCTGAACTCTGGAAAACACCCTATTCCACCCGAGTGGACTCCCTGACCAATTTTCAGCGCACCATCGCCGCCGGAGACGACCTGTTCGTGGACAACCTGGTGCCGGATGACAGTGCCTTCGACTCCGCGCAACTGGCTGACGTGAAACACTTTGCCTTGCACGAACCCATGCTGGTGAATCGTTTAATCGCACCGGGGGGGCATGTTACCGGTTTACTGGTCACCATCAACAAACCCGGCCACTCCCCCAAAGAGGCCGCTGCCATTGTGGCCCACGGCCACGAGGTGGAAGACCTGATCAAGCGGCTGGACCCCGGCGCGCGGGTGGACCTGACCGGCATGATCATGATGTCCAATACGTTTTCCGAAAGTGCGCGGGCCGATATGTCCACCCTGCTGCCGCTGATGCTGTTGCTGGTGGTGGTAGGGCTGCGTTATTTCCTGCAAAGCTGGAAAGCCACCTTCGGCATCGTACTGGTGATCCTGCTGTCGGCGGTGGGCGGCATGGGGGCCGGAGGCTGGATGGGCATTCAGCTGTCCTCACCCTCCGCGATTTCACCCATGATCATCCTCACCATTGCCGTGGCCCACTCCGTGCACATGGCGAACAGCTTCCTGCGCCTGCAATGGCAGCAGGCGAACCCCGACAACGTCAACCAGGCCATCCGCGACAACATCAAACCCATGCTGATCGCTGGCATCACCACACTGGTGGGCTTTATCACCATGAATTTCAGCGACGTTCCCCCATACCATGACCTGGGCAACATCGTGGCGGTGGGCGTGACCCTGGCCACAATGCTGTCACTGACGTTTTTGCCTGCGTTTCTGCACCTCACCAATGCCAGGCCGCGCAAGGAGCTGTTGGTGAACCGCTGGATTATTCCGTCGCTGCTGCGGCTGGTTACTCAACGCAGTGTCACCACTCTGCTGGTGGTGGGCGGTGGTGCGGTGGCCCTGAGCCTGTTCATTGGCAACAGCACCCTCAACGACCAGTTCGTGGATTACTTCGATGAACGCACCCCGTTCCGCATTGCCACCGATTACACCGATGAGCACCTCACCGGCATTTATTCCGTGGAATACGCCATCAGCCGACAAGGGTCCTCCTCCGCTGTGGACCCGCTGCTGCTGGCCGAGCTGGATGAATTCGAGACCTGGCTGTTACAACAACCGGAGGTGCGTCATGTGGCCAGCATCAGCGACACCTTCAAGCTGATCAACCAGAACATGAACGGCGGCGACCGGGCCCACTACCGGCTGCCGGCCAGCCCGGAACTGTCGGCTCAGTACCTGTTGATGTATGAGATGTCCCTGCCCTTTGGCCTGGATGTATCGGACCGCCTGAGCATGGACCGGCGCGCCACCCGGGTGGTGATCACCCTGCACAACATTTCCTCCCAGGACATGCTGACTCTGGAAACCCGCATCAACCAGCACATCAAAACCGTGTTCCCGCAGTGGGAGACCCTCAGTTCCAGCCCCATGCTGATGTTTTCCCACATCGGTCAGAAGAATATCAAAAGTATGATCATCGGGGTGCTGACGGCGCTGCTGCTGATCTCGGTGGCTCTGGCCGTGGTACTGGGTTCATTCAAGCTGGGGCTGCTCAGCCTGCTGCCCAACCTGGTGCCCATCGTATCGGTGTTCGGGCTGTGGGGTCTGCTGGTGGGCGAACTGGGCTTGTCCATGGCGCTGGTGGGGGGCATGTGCCTGGGGGTGGTGGTGGACGATACCGTGCACTTTCTGAATCGCTACCAGCTGGAACGCCGCCGCGGCGCCGATGGCAAGGCCGCCCTGGAACAGGTGCTGTATCACTCCGGCGCGCCCATCATCATCACCAGTGTGCTGCTGGCGGCCGGTTTTCTGCTGCTGGGGGGCTCCAGCTTCAAGCTCAACAGCGATATGGGCAATGCCACCGGCCTGATCATCCTGATGGCGTTGCTGTTTGACCTGCTGGCGCTGCCGGCCTGGCTGGCGTGGAGCAGCCGAACCAGCACGCAAACGGCCACCAAGGCCATCACCGACTAGCAACCTGCCAGTGGCTCAGGCTCGCTACTGGCGCCGCCGCTTGCCTTTGTCGTCCTTGCCGGAGAGCAAACGGGAAGACGCCTGCTCCAGCCAGAGCAAGGTCTCGATGTAATTCACAAACCGCCCCAAATACTCCGGGGCGGACGCCTGCATGGTCTCCAGCGCTCTCACTACCAGACGGTGGGCATTGAGTGGGCCAGCATCTTCCGGCGCCTCTTGCAGGGCTTTGGCCACCGCCTTTTCAGTGCTGCGCCGGGCCCACTCCTCGCGCAACTGCTGCAGGGCTCTGAGCTCACCGGCCGGGGCCAGGGCATCCAGACTGGCCACCGCGTCCGCATCGTCCACCTGTTGCAGGGCTTCCACTTCCTGGCGCCGCAACAGGGCTTCGAAGCTCGCAGGCTCCTGGGGCTGCGTCTCACGGGAGGTGCGTTGTTCCCATTGCCGCAACAAAGCCGCCAGTTCGGAACGGGGTTGAACGGGCTTGTCCTGAAGGCGCTGCGCCGCGGGCTCCGGGCGCGCTTCCAGGGTGCCGATCAGTGCTTCCACTTTGAGCAACAGACGTTGCGCCAGCGGAGCGCGCGCAAGGGCCGCACGCCGCAGCATCGACTTGGCACGATACAGGCGAATGGCATCGGCCTGATTCATGGGCATCCGCTGCATTTGTTCGCAACGCAAACCACAATGGGCCAACTGCTGCTGCAACGCATCTGGCTGCAGACTGTCGTTCCGGCCCGCCACGTCAGAAATGACCCTGGCCTGGCCGGGCAGCCTGAACGGTTGCCGCATCCTGGCCGGCGCGGGGCACCGGCGCCATCTCCACCCGGCGATTCCTGGCCCGCCCTTCCGCCTGCTCATTGCTGGCCACCGGCTGCTGGGCGCCAAAGGCGGCCGCAAACACCATGGCCTGGGGCATGCCCTCTTCAATCAGGGCCCGGGTCACCGTCAGTGCCCGTTGGGCCGACAGCTCCCAGTTATCCTGATAGCGGGTGTTGTTCTTCTGGATGGGCAGGTCGTCGGTAAAGCCACTCACCATCAGCAGTTCACCGTGCTCCTGCAGATACACCTGCAGTGGCACTACCAGGGTCTGCAGCAATTGCCGCCCATCCGGCTGCAGCTCATCAGAATTCAGGGCAAACAGCACACTGCCACTGATGCCGATGCGACCGTTATCCAACGTGATACGGCCACTGGCCAAGGGCTCCGCCAGCGCCTCCTCCAGGGCCATACGCCGCTGTTCTTCCGCCTGGCGTTTGGCCACCTCCTGCTGCAGGTTCTGGGTCAGTTCCAACTGGATGCCCATCACCCACACCAACACCAGCACAAATACCCCCACCAAACCGGACATCAGATCCCCGAAGATGGCCCAGATGGGCGTGGCGTCGGCCTGGTCCTCCAACTGCTCCATCAGCTCGGTTCTCCCTCAGCGACCCCGGTCTTGGCTTTGGCGGCTTTGGCGGCTGTGGCGGCTTTGCTGTTGGCATCGCCTTCGACATCGGCTTCAACTTCAACCTCGGCTGCGGCGCCGGCCTCCGCTTGCTGTGTCTCCTGTTGTGCCCCTTGCTCTGGCCGGGCGGCTGCCTGGGTATCCGCCCCGGCGCGCAGCTCGTCCATGATTTCTTTTTGGGACAGCATGCTGAGATCGATGATTTCCCGTGCCTGGGCTACGTAATACGCCAGCTGTTCATCACTGCGGCTGCTGGATTTGTCGAGGGCGGCTTCCACCCGGTTCAGGTTTTCAATCAGTTTGTCGTTGGACGCGCTGAACAATTCCACCGCATGCCCAAAGGCTTCGCCGAGGCTGGAAACCTCCACCGCACTGGCTTCCAGATGGTCTGCCATGTCCTGCAGCTTGGCGGTTTCACCGCCCACCTGATGGCCAAAGTGCTCACTCACCGCCGCCAGTTTTTCGGTGGAGACGGTCACCAGGGCTTCAATGGCGGCACGTTGCTCGGTGGACGCCTTCTCCACCGTGCCCAGAATGCCGTTCAGGTCCGCCATGATGCGCTGGCGTTCCGCCAGCAGTTCGTTGTCACGCTCGATGTTATTGGAGATTTCCCGACGCAGTTGTTCCAACACCTCGGCCGCGGCTTTGGGCGCCTGGCTCGCAGTTTCGATCAACGCCAGCATAGGCGTTTCCAGCGCGGAGCCCAGCTGCGTAAGGTGGCCGCTGACCACCGCTTCCAGATCCGCCAGGCGTTGCACTGCGGCCTGTCCGCGGCTGGCTTCCTCGGCCCGCAGCTGACCCAGCTCCGCGTGCAGGGTTGCGGTCAATTGCTGCAGGCGCTCGCTTTGCTGCGTTCCCCACTGCTCCTCGGCCTGCAGGCGGGCCTGCACCTGAGCGCTGGATTGATCCAGCACACGCATCCACTCTTGCAACAGGGTTTTCGCGTTCTGTTCCCAGGCCGCCACCAACCCTGAGCTGGTGCCTTCCAGTTGACTCTGCCACTGCAGCAGGCGCTGCTGATCGCCTTCACCCAGGCGCTGCAGCACCTGTTCACTGTGCCCGTTCACACCATTTAGGAAGGCTTCCGCCATGTCGTTGAAACGCTGGTCAAAGCCCTGCATGGCTGCGTCCAGCGAGGTCACCAGTTGTTGCTGGCGCTGATCGTATTGCGCCAGTCCGGACTGCCAGGCATCGCTGACCCCAACCACCGTGGCGCTGAACTGGGTCGCCAGCTCCTGCAGTTGCTGCCGGGTCTGGGATTGCAGCGCTGCCTGGGTGTGCTGTGCCTGCTGCGCCAGCTCGCGCATGGTGCCACTCACCAGCGGCTGAATGCTTTCACCGGCCAAGCGGCCGCTTTCCGCCAGGCTGTTTTTGAGGGACTGCTCCACCGAGCTCGCCAGTTCCGCAAACTGCCGGGCTGCGGTGTCCTGAAACTGTTGCTGCCCCGACACAATGGCGGAGGTCATGGTGCGGGTCATGGTTTCCATCTGATCAGCCATGGACTGCAGGCGCTCCGCCACCTGGGGCAATGCCTGGGCCTGGCTTTGCAGGGCTTTGTAGGTCTCCTGCCGGGAATGGTTGAGGGAGAAGCCGCGGAATTCCTCACCGATCACCTGATCCAGGCGGGCGGTGGCGCTCAGGCGCTCGCGCCGGCTGAGGGTGGAAATCAGCCCCAACATGGCGGAGGCGGCCACCCCGGCCACCGAGGTACCGAAGGCCAGGCCCAGCCCCTTGATGGGAGTGGCCAACCCGGCGCGCATGGCCTGCAGCTCGGTAGTGCTTTCCAGGGCCAATACAGCGCCTTGCAGGGTGACCACCATACCAACAAAGGTGCCCAGCAAGCCCAGCATCACCAATAGTCCCACCAGATAGGGGGTGAACACCGGCCCCGGCAGGGCAATCCGCTCCCCCTCTATGCGCAGGCGCACCGGGTTCCGCAAGCCATCGGGCAGTTGCGCCAGCCATGGGTCCAGGCGCTCCAGTTGGGCCGGCACCGACTGCAGCGCGGCGCCCAGGGACGCTGTGGCTCGCCGGTACTGCAGCATTTCAAAGCAGCCGATACCGTACACCAGGCCGATCATCAGGGTGACGGTCAGGGCCAGGGCATCGCTGCCGATAAACCCGGCCGCAATCCAGATCACCGCCACAGCGCCCAGGGCGAACGCGCCGCCAAACAAAATTCGATTCATAATGGGGGAATTACCTCTATTCATATATCCGGTTTCAGGTGCCTGCTCGGATGCGCTGCGCTGACGTGCTGCGCTCCAGCGACTCCACCAGTCCCAGCACCGGTTGCAGCCTCAGGTCCAGTTCAGCCAGCAACAGCGACTGCACGTCTTTGCGAAATTGCACAAGCCAGCCAGGTTCGGCACCGGCCTCGCCCTCGCCGGCACGCAGGCGATCAAAGCGCCGTTCCAGCAAACGGGGCACCGCCGCCAGAAACCGGGCGGTGTGATCCCACAGGGTGTCTTCCAATACCCGATCCAGCAGCGCCAGTTTTTTCAACGCCGGGGAGCATCCGGTGAGGGCCTCCCGACCGCTGGAGCGCAGCGCCCGCAGGGCCAGATCCTGCTCCCGCTGGTGCGACAGATAAAAGCGGTGAAAGCGCTCGTACTTGAGCTCCGGGTCATCCTCTGCCAGGGCCGGCCAGCGGATCTTCGGCCGCTCTGTGCCGGGGCTGCAGCTTTCGATGATGCCCTGCACCAGCTTGCCCTTGGCATGGGACACCGCCTGTTTGAGCTCATCTGCTGACTCGGTGACCGCCATAAAACCCCGTTCCGGCTTCATCTTGTGGGCGTCCGCCAGAATGATGGAATCGGCAAAATTGAACATCTGCCCCAAGCGGTCGGCGAACTCGCGCTGGGGCCAGTCGTCCTCAATCAGGGCCAACTCGGTAAGCAGCCTGACCAGGCGTACCTGACGGTGGGGGGACGGAGTCAACGACGGGGTCATATTTCTGGATACAAGCTTCTGGATAACACGTTCTGGATAACACGTTCTGGATAACAAAGCCGGGTGCAAAGGCGTGTGAGCGTGGATCGTAATGGGTATTTTTATAAAGGCGCATTATGGCCAATTCAGGGGAAACTTCAAGGCTGCACATTCCCCCGGGGCGCAGCTCAGCCACTTCCCGCAGATTGTTCAAATCCCCCTTAGGGATGACACTTATGTGGCTGAATCCACTGACAAAATCACACCGCCAGCCCCATTTCCTCGTGGATATAACTGTGGATCGAACTGTCGGCAATGCATTTGGAGTGAAAACAGATGCGGGCCCGGTTCCCCCGCACCGACATCACCAGCCCCTCCATGCGACCAAAACTGAACAGCATGGCAATGGATTCACCCACCTGAACGGTGCGCCCTTCCTCCAGGCGCAACATGGCACCGCGCTCGGATAGATCCAGTACCATCACTTCACCGGGCTGACCGCCGATTTCTGCGTGCACGGAATTGCCCACTTTTATGCGGGGGAACTTGCGCCGGGCGCCCTGCAGATACACCCGCTCACAATCCATGAACACATAGGCCACCAGGAAGGCGATCACGCCACCCCGCACCAGGCCGAATACAAAGAACACGGGCAGATCCAGGCGCTGGTACAGCTCCAGCCAGGTCCAGTCTTCCTTGTGATAAATATAAAAGGCACAGCGGATCATCACCTGTAATACGCCGGTGATCAGCGCATACTGCAGCGCAATCTGGGTGGCTTTGCGCTGCACCGCCTGTTGCGTCATCAGCCGACGCCCGCGACTGCGGATCACCACGATGGCCAGCAAACCAAAATTGATGGCCAGCAGAATGTGCGGCGGTTTGAACACCACCGAGGACAGCGCATAAAACGCCATGGAGGCCGCCGCCGCAGTCAGAAACGCGAGGATATAGGTGGCCGGACTGCGGTTGCCAAACTGATTCCGCAGGGTTTCATTCATGTAAAAGCCGCACCCCACCGCCAGCACATAAGACAGACCACCGCCGATGGACCAACCCATCACCCGCTGTTCTGTGAACCAGGGACCGCCACTTCGGTTGTCGGCCCCCACCACATCAAACAGCAGCAAAAACAACATAACGCTCAGGCCGGTGAGCACAAAGGTGCCCATAAACACCAGGGCGATGGGCAGTTTCAGATCCAGCTCTTTGCGATCGGTAAAACGGATCACAAAACCGTAGCGGGACAACAGTTGATGGGCCTCCTGCTGATTCGGTGACAGCTTGACGCCGTTCTTGGCCAGCATTTCCGCCAGCGTGGCCTGCATCCGCTCCAGTTCCCCCACGTACTCCTGAATCGCCACCAGGTTGGCACCGTCCAGCATGGCCGGCAACACACCGGCAATCTCCAGCAGGCGACTTTCGATGCGCTGCAAATCATTGATGCCGGGATAATGGTCTTCAAATTCCCGATTCACCTTCACCAGGTACAGGTTCAACACCAGCAGTCGCCCGGCGATCAAGGGCGTCTCCTGAACGTCCACGCCCCGTGCCACCCGATCCCAGAATTCGGCAAAGCCACGGCTTTCCAGGGTATCGTAAACGCTGTCCAGTTTGCGGTGGTTCATGGGGATGTCCCGCATTGACTGCAGGATCTGCTGCTTGAGATTCAACGCATCCCGCGGTACACGGGCCGAGGCCAGTAAAAAACTGCGCCAGCGTTCATCGGCTTTGGCAATGGGAGCCGCCAACTGCACCAGCAATACAAACACAATCAGATAGGGCGAAAGCAGCGCAAAGCCCAGTTGTTGCCCCAGGGACAGCACCAGCGTTGCGAGATCGTTCTCCCCCAGCAGGGACACCACACTGTTGACGAAGATCCCTTCCAGCCCGGGCACCTGGCTGATGACAAAGGCAATGGCGAGGTAGGTCAGAAAGTACAGCCCGGCGTACTCGCGAAACACCCGGTCGTGGATGTAGTCTTTCGGTTGCCCCTCAAACTGGGACTGTTCCGTCGCTGACCAACGGTTGAAACGGGGCAATATCACCAGCGCAAACAACACCAGGCAGACGCCAATATCCGCCAGAGTGACAATGATAAAAGTTGAGAAGTCGCTGTCCATCGCTTTAATCCAGGGTGCTTTTCTGTGGGAATGTGATCCAGTTCCCAAAATAGGCCAGCCAGCGGGAACATCAAGCACTTTTACGGCTTTTGGTACTAATAGACATTTTCCGTAAAAATGAATACACATACCGCCACAGGCCTGCTCACTCATACAACAAAGCGGTTTCGGCCCGGAGAAAAGCACGCTCAAAAAGCATCCGAACTCCGCGACATTTATCACGCTCTGGATCGCAATAATGCCATTGACCCATGAAACGGGATTAAGGTAAAACCGTTGAAAACCCAACGTTTAAGGAGAGGGGCATGGGCGCACAACAGGACATTGACCAGGATTCGTCCAGCAATATTCAACTACCGGAATGCCGGCGCGACTTTGGGATCCATACCGCAACCCTCATCGGATTCAAAGACGGCTCCACCCCACTGATCAGCCTTTCCCAACCTCCCACCGCCTCTGTCCCTCACCCGACCCCGACATGCACAGCCCTGGCAGCACGTTCCATTGTGGAGCTGCACGGCGATCACATCGGCTCTGAAGTGGTGATCCAATATGAAAACGGTGAACCGGGCAAACCCATGATCATGGGCGTGGTGCGAACCCCAGCGGCCTGGCCCGCCACGGAACGCCCTGCCCAGGTCACAGTGGAAGCCGACGACGAGCGCCTCACCGTGGACGCCAAACAACAGATCGTATTGCGTTGCGGCAAGGCCAGCATCACCCTGACCCAGGCCGGCAAAGTGCTGATCAAAGGTACCTACATTTCCAGCCGATCCTCAGGAGCCAATCGCATCAAGGGCGGCTCCATTCTGCTCAACTGACCGGCGCGCTTACCCATGGAGCTGATCAACGCAACCCGGATGCAGGCCGGCTACAGCATGGGCCTGGAGCCCAGCGGTCGGGAATTGCTGGTGGTTGCGGTCAAAGGCACTTACCACCTGCCGCTGGCCGGGGAACGGCCGCGCCTGCTGGAACAACAGGTGCCATTGGTCATGGCCGACACCTTCAGCGGTGAGCCCGGCCTGTCCGCCCCCATTTATGAAACGGATTTCGCTCCCAAAAAACACCGCTGTGATGTGCTGTTGCTGGGCAGTGCCTATGCCCCCGGTGGCGACCCCTGCCCCCGGGTGGGGGTTGGCATGAAAGTGGGTAACGTGCAAAAGCGCTTTGTGGTGACTGGCCCCCGGGTGTGGAAATCCACGGCGGTAACGGTGCGTCCGGGGGAACCGCAACCCTTTGTCAGCCAACCCATCAGCTATGACATCGCGTTCGGCGGTGTGGACAACCACCATGAGAACGAGGCCAAACACGCCGCGTTTATCGCCAACCCGGTGGGGCTGGGTTTTCACCAACACCTGAAGAGCCAATGGGTGGACGCTGCCCCCATGCCCCGAACGGAGCAGTTCAACGTGCCCATTACCCTGCCCCACAAGCACTATGTGCCGCAAGCCTTCGGGCCCGTTGGTCGCGGCTGGCACCCACGCTCCACCTACGGCGGGACCTACGACCAACACTGGCTGGATGAGATTTTCCCTTTTTTGCCGCCGGATTTTAATGAACTGTATTACCAGTCGGCGCCCGCGGAGCAACAGACTGCGTATCTGCAAGGGGGTGAGGAGGTAATCCTCATCAACCTGACGCCCAACGGCCGGGTACAGTTCAACTTACCCCACACCCACATGCCAGTGTATTTCTTTCCCCGCAAAGGCCCGCTCATTGAGCAGCATGCCAATGCCGATACCCTGGTGTTCGAGCCGGATCAACAACGCTTCACCATCACCTGGCGCACTCATCTGCCCCTGAAAAGGAACATGTTTGAAATTGCGCAGGTGGTCGCCGGCAAACGCTCCAAAGCCTGGTGGCGGGCCAGGCAATCGGGCAAGACATACTATTCCTCTCTGGACCAGGTGCCCGCCCCAAAGAAAACCCGCCACGAGGGCAGCACACCATGAGCAATCAACCCGTCGTCATCGCAGATTCCGGCATGGTATGTGGTGTGGGCCTGGACGCCCCTTCTGCCTGCGCTGCCATTCGTTGCGCCATGGATAACTTTCAGGAAACCCGGTTTGTGGACAAGGGCGGAGAATGGATCATCGGCTCCAGTGTGCCCCTGGCCACCCATTGGCGCGGGCGCACAAAACTGGCGAAGATGGCCAGCATGGCCCTGCAGGAGTGCCTGCAACACTTTGCCACCGTGCCCAGCGAAATCCCCTTGTTCCTGTGCGTGGCGGAACGGGAACGGCCAGGGCGGATGGATGGGCTGGAAGAGCACCTGTTCGGTGAGATCGAAGCAGAACTCGGCTACCAGTTTCATGCACAGGAATCCAGGGGCATTCCCCTGGGACGGGTGTCCGCGGCGGTGGCCCTGAAGCACGCCCGGGAGCTGATCTATGAAAAGCAGTTTCCCTATGTTTTGATCGCCGGTGTGGACAGTTTGTTGAACGGCGCCACCCTGGGGGAATTTGAGGCCGAGGACCGCTTGCTGACCAGCCAGAACTCCAACGGTTTTATCCCGGGGGAAGCCGCTGCGGCCATTCTGGTCTGCCACCCATCGTTAGTCTCTGCCTCCGATCGCGGCCGGTTATTGTGCCAAGGGTTGGGCTTTGCTCAGGAAGAGGCCACCGTAACGGCAGAACGTCCATTGCGCGCTGACGGCTTAACCGCCGCCATCAAGAACGCGTTGGCAGATGCCCAATGCACCATGGGCGACCTGGATTTTCGCATCGCGGATGTGTCCGGTGAGCAATACTACTTCAAGGAAGCGGCGTTGGCACTGACCCGCACCCTGCGCACCCGGAAAGAACATTTCTATATCTGGCATCCAGCCGACTGCATTGGTGAAGTGGGCGCGGCGATGGGCGTGGTGATGCTGGTGGTCGCCCTGGCGGGCAGCCGCAAGGGGTACGCCTCTGGCAGGCAGCTGCTCTGCCAATTCGGCAATGACGCCGGGCAACGCGCAGTGGCCATCTCACGTTATGAAACAGCGGGTGCATAATGGCCAATAAAGTGTTTGCCAACAACATGGAAGTTTCCTGCAAGGCCGGCAGCGGCAAAACCATCTGTGCCTTTCCGGATGTGTGCTTCACCCCACCGCAAACGCCGGCCACCCCACCGGGTGTGCCCATCCCCTACCCGAATACCGGCCTGTCCTCCGACTGTAACGGAGGCACCGGCACTGTGAAGATTTCCGGTCAGGAGGCGATGCTGAAAGACAAATCCTGCTTCAAGAAAAGCTCCGGCGATGAAGCAGGCTCGGCACCGAAAAAAGGCATAATCACCAGCAAGATCCAGGGCAAGGTCTATTTCAATAGCTGGTCGATGGATGTCAAATTTGAAGGTGAAAACGCGGTACGTCATCTGGACCTGACCACCCACAACCATGCGTCCAAGCCGGGCCAGACGCCCCCCTTTCCGGAAGTGGAGGGCATGGCCCCACCGGTGCAGGTGGACTGTGAGAAAGTGCTGTTCGAGTACCCGGTGAAACCCCACAGCGAACAGCAAAAAGACTGCAAGGCCCTGAAGCAGGAAACCGGCATCGAAAAGCAGTCCCATCACGTCATTCAGAATTCCCATTTCCAGAAACCCCGCGGCACCACCATCAAGGCTATCTGCCCGGGGTATGAAGAAAACGACGCGCCCTGCATCGCCTTGCTGGATGGCACCGATGTGAGCACCGAACATGGGCGCGTCTCGCGGATGCAAAAAGCCGATGCAAAACGCTATCGGGATCGGGGCAAAAACCCCACCTACGCTGAAGCCCGGCAGGATGCAAAAAATCAGCTCACCGAGAAGAAACCCGGACCGGGGCTGAAGGAAGAAGAAGCCGAGTGCATACTGAAAGAAGTGGACAAGTATTTTGAAGAAAAGTGCGGGGGCACCGCTGACAAACAGTTACGACCACCGGGCCAGCGTTCCGCCTGGAAGCCCGATATCAAGAAAGCGAAAAAGAAAGTCTCTATTTAATGAGGATGATTGATGTCTGACGTTACCGTTTCGGCACTCACCAGTAAAAATGGAATCAATCTGGCGCTCGTCAACTTTGCGTCGCCCGATCATGATCCCGATGACATGTGGTCGGCGATCTATCAGGAAATCGATGAGGAATGGGACAGTATCTTTTCGATGCAGGCCTGGCTCACAAACCTCACCTTAACCGATGGCGGTGACATCATTGCCTGTGACATGGATGGCCGCCTTGTCCACATAAAAGCCGGTCAGGAAACCGTGGTACCGCTGCCCATCCGTGGCGGATTGGAAGACCTGTGGTGGAATGAGCACAGCGGCCTGATTGCCATCAGCTCGAAAGGGGAACGCGTCCACATCCAGGGGGAACAGGTCACCGTGTATGCCGATCCCAAGGAACGGGCGCTGTACAAGATCCTGGGCATCACGGAACATGAAGTCTATGCCGTGGGGGCGGAAGGTGTGCTCTGGTTCTACGACGGCAGCGCCTGGCAGGAGCTTGATAGCGGCACCAATGTGACTCTGATGGCGCTCTGGAAGGGGCCAACCGGATTGTACGTGGGCGGCGTCGAGGGTGTGCTGTTTCTGCTGACCCCGCACACCAACACTCCTATCAGCATTGATGACCCCATCGACATTTCCTCGCTTTGGGAATTCGACGGCGACCTCTATGCGGCCGCCGGTATCAATGGTGTCTGGAAGCTGGATGGGGACGCCCTGGTGCAGGAAAAGCAGGTTCAGGTGCAAAGGTTATGCGCCGCGCCGGACAAGCTGATTGCCAGCGGCAGCAACGGCATCATTGAATTTGATGGGTCGGGTTGGAGCCTGAGTGAGATCGAAGGTTAATGTCAACAGGCGCCATTCCCCAGATTCTCGAACGGCACCTGGATGATCTGAGTGGCCTCATCAATCAACGCCTGGGCCTGGTGCACCAGGCCAACGGCAACCTCACCTTGTTGGGCCGCATGGATGAGCGCATCGCAGCGCATCTGGATGCCTTGCGCATCAATGCGTCATCCTGCTGGCCCATGTGCAAGGCCTTGCTGGAATCTCCCGACCCGGGGGAGATGTGTGTGGCAACCCTGCTGGCGATTGAACTGGATCGCGCCCAATACGTCAGCCATGTGCTGGCTCTGGCAGAAAGCCTGCCGGAAACCCAAGCGGGTGCCTTGGCGGCATTCGACTGGCTGCCGGAGCCTCTGGGCACACAAAGCTACCTACGCTTGCTGGCATCCGATCAGCCGTTCTGGCGGTTGACCGGTCTTGCTGCGAGCGCCCAGCAGCGCGCGACGCCCATCCCCTTTTTAACCGAGTCAATGAGGGACAACGATCCCGGGCTGCAGGCCCGCCTGCTGCAGGCGGTGGGGGAGCAGGGCCTGACCGGGCACCTGCCCTGGTGCACAGCGCAGTTGTCCAACCCGGAACCGGACATACGCTTCTGGGCCAGTTGGAGCGCCACCCTGTTGGGTTCGCAACACGGCCTCAAACCCCTGGGGGAATTCGCCATCAAACCGGGCCCATTCCAGCAGCAGGCCCTGAGCCTGTTGCTGAAGGCCGTGCCTTTGGCCGCCGCCCACAAGCTGATCCAGTCCCTCTCCCAAACTCCGGAGAACCAGAGAGCGGTGATCAAAGCCGTTGCCATGGCCGGTGATCCGTTCTATGTGCCCTGGCTGATGGAGCGCATGGGGGAACCTGAATTCACTCGCCTGGCGGGTGAATCCTTTAGCTTCATTACGGGTGTGGACCTGGCCTATCAGGATCTGGAACGCAAACCACCGGAAGATTTTGAAAGTGGACCCAACGACGACCCGGACGATCCCAATGTGGATCTGGATGAAGACGACGACCTGCCCTGGCCGGATGTGGAGAAGGTCGCTCGCTGGTGGTGGCAGCACAGTAAAGCGTTTGCCGAAGGCACCCGCTATTTTATGGGCAAGCCGGTGACCGTCGAACATTGCCTGGCGGTGCTGAAGAGTGGTTTTCAACGCCAGCGGGTGGGCGCGGCCCAGTACCTGTGCCTGATTAGCCCCGGCACCCCTCTTTTCCCCACGGCGGCCCCCACCTGGCGCCAACACGCCCTGTTGCAGACCTGGCCCGGCCATTCATAAAGACGCAGTCGGTGACCACTCAGTTGGTCAGTACCTTTTTGCCCTTGATGATCACATCCTTGCTGGCTTTCACATTGATCTTGCCGCTGCCTTTGAAATCGATGTCTTTGCCACTGACCGTGATGGTACCGTCCTTTTTCATGGTGATGGAGGCCTTGCCCACGGTGATCACCAACTCATCCTCCGCGGAAATCTGTATTTTCTTGGCCGTGTGCGTACTGGTGTTGCCCACGTTCAGGGAGCGGTCCTTGCCCACATCTTCGGACATGCTCTGCCCCACCACCAGGAAGCGGCTGGCCCCCACCTCTTCCGCCTTCACCGCCGCTACGGTTTCGTTCATGGCCGCTCCCACGGTCACCTGATACAGACCTCCGATGGTGAGCTCCTTGGCGGCACCCACGGTTTCGGCAAAATTAACGGCAATGGTTTCGGTCTTGTTGCTGGCGATGGTATTGCTTTGATTGGCGCCCACGGTTAGGGTCTGGTTGGTACCCACCGTCAAAGACTGGTTGGCGCCCACGGTTTTGGTTTCATCCGCCCCCACGTCTACCGAGCGCATATTGCTGACCGCCAGAGACTGGTCGTTATGCACTGCTCCGGTTTCATTATTGGCCACCACAAAGTTGTAATCCTTGCCGGCCTTCATATAGACCTCTTCTGCTCCGTTCTTGTCATCAAAGCGGAATTCATTGGCGTTGCCGCTTTGGGTCAGCCAGCCGGATTGGGTGGCGGTGTACTTCGGCCCTTGGTTATCTTTGTTGTACATGGCGCCCACCACAATCGGGCGGTCCGGATCGCCGTTGATAAAATCCACCAGTACCTCCTGCCCTTCACGCGGCACAAAACTGGCCCCCCAACCACTGCCGGCGTAACCCTGTAACACCCTCAGCTTGCAGCTGTTGTGCTCGCTGTCCCAGGGAAACTGCACCCGGATCATGCGTTGCGGGTCCGCGTCCCCCTGGGAGGCGGAAGCGCTCATGGACATCACCTTGGCCATCTGGGGCCCCGGCATGTGGCGCTTGACCTGCTCCCGGGGTGGCCGTACCGGCACTTTGGCGGCCACACACTGGAACCGGTTCTGATACCGTTCCAAACCGCCGGTGCTGTTGCTGGCCTGATGGCTGACCCGGGTCAACAGGTACTTGTCACACTCCGACGCCAGGGCGTGATCCAGTTCGAACCGGGCGCCGGCACGAAAACCGGTGCAGTTGGACGTCGCCTCGGCCACATTGTGTGTGGACTCCATGGCTTCCATCCAGTGGGCGGTGAGCAGTTTGTTGTAGTCCGGCTCAAAGTCATGGCAACTGTTGCTGCCATCCTTGAAGTTGTAGCCGCCATAGCGCTGCAGGCTGTTGACCGCCGGCACCTGGGAGAATTTGGAGGTGGTGGGAATGTTCTGTTTGTAGAAATTCTTCGGCGTGTCCTGGTTGTAGTCGAGCTGCTCACAGGCCTGGGGATGATAACGCAGGGTGCGACGCCACTCGAAAATCGCCACCCCTTCGCTGCCACCGGTGCGGGCCCGGTTCTCGATCACCACCGTGCCTTCCGGGGTATCGGCAAAACCACCGGGGGCATCTGCCAGCACCAGGGTATGCTCCGTCTCACTGTGGGTAAAATAATAATTGATGCCGTCTTCCGCCAGCAGCCGTTGTACAAACGCCAGGTCGCTTTCGTTGAACTGTACACAATATTCCCGCACCAGATAGCGTTTGCTCACCTTCAGTTCCAGGGGGCAAAACGCACCGTAGGACTTGATCACTTCCTTCACAATCTCGACGGCGGTCTTGTTCTCAAAAATCCGGTTGCACCCGGCCTGAGACAAAAACCACAAGCCCGGCACCAGGGACAATTCATAACCCCGAGTGCCGTTGTCCGATACATCCTGCAGCGTCAACTGGTTGACCCGTCCGTGCAGGTAGTGGGGGTCCGAACGGCCCTGGGGATGAATGGCAACCGCCACCTTCTGGCCAATCACATCCTCGCTGGAAAAGGATTCCCGGATGGATTGAAAACCCAGCTGTAACTGGAAGGGCTGTGACAACGATTCGGACCCGTTCAAATAGGTCACCACACAGGAATCGTCGATAAAACTGGCCTTTACCCTTAACAAGCGCGCGTTCTGTGACATGGCCTGAACCCCGTTGGATACGCAAAGCGGACGATGATCTGGATATTTTACCGCCAGAGCACAAGGGGAAATAGGGAGAAATGCCGCCCTCGGTGTGCGATTAGGCTTCTAATGACGCTATCCGGGAGGCAGCTGCCTTCTCCCGGGCGCGCCGGATCAGGGTCAACTCCGCCAGAATTGCCACTGCGATTTCGGGTGCCGTCTTGCTGCCAATGGCCAAGCCCACCGGGGCATGCAGGCGGGCGATGTGGTCCTCAGACAATTGCAGCTGCCTGAGCCGCTCTATCCGATTTTCGGTGGTGCGGGCAGACCCCAGCGCCCCGACGTAGAAATTGCCCAGGGTCAGGGCTTCCATCAATGCCATATCATCAATCCTCGGATCATGGGTAAGGGTGATGACGATGCTGAAAGGATCACTGGCACGGCTCCGCACCACATCATCCGGCATGCCGAGTATGCATTCACAGCCTGAAGAGGGTTCAAGAATATGAAGACGGAAATCGTCCAGCTTATCCGCACGGGGATCGGTCACCAGGACCCGGTAATCCATCATCCCCGCCATCGCGGCAAGACACCCCGCAATCTGACCGGCCCCCACCAATAGCAGGGTGTAACCGGGTCCGTACACCTGCACAAAATGGCGTTCATCCAGCTGGACAGGCCTTATGCTTTCCGCCGCCTTCAGCTGGACGTTGCCAGTGGCCAGGTCCAGTTTACGTTCGATACAGCGGCGCTGACTGAGCGCCTGGTTGATTTGCACCAGATCCGGCAGCGCGCTATCCGGGATCTGCTCCACCAGTACGCTGAGGTAGCCACCGCAGGGTAAACCCAGGCGGGCGTTTTCCTCAGCACTCAGGCCATACGTCTCCAGCCGCGGGTATCGGCTGAAGTCACCGGACTGCAACTTGTTGAGCAGGTCATCCTCCACGCAACCACCGGACAGGGAACCCACTACCTGCCCCAACTGGTTGCAGGCCATTAAAGATCCGGCGGGCCGCGGCGACGAGCCGTGGGTGGCAACAATGGTGCACAACCAGGCGGGAATCCTGCGCTCCACCCAGTCCTGCAACGTGGCCAAGACCTGATGATCAAGACTGTGCATAGACACCTCTGAACCAACTGCAGCGCGACCCGGTTGCGCTATTCAACACCCAGATCGAAGGTTTCTTCACACTCCTGCCGCAGCAGTTCATGCTGGCGCCGTTCCTCTGCCAAATGCTCGATCAACACCCTGACGGTGGGATAACGCAACATCTCGATTACCGGAATGGGACGACCAATCCGGTCCTGAAGACGCTCCACCAACTCCACCGCCTCCACCGAATCCATCCCCATATCAGCGAAGGTGGCGTCCAGCGACACATGGTGAAGTTCCACGTCCAGCTTCTCCGCTACCCACAATTGCACATCCAGGCAGAGCGCCTCCTGCCAATCCAGATGCATCAGCACTTCAGTGCCGGCATGACGCTCCGGCTCTACCTTGCGCGGCTCGCGATGGCTGCCTGAACGCCAGACGTGCAGTGACTTCAATGTACCATCCTGGTAGCGCTGGCGGGCCTCCACCCGTTGCAGTTTGCCACTGGAGGTGCGCGGCAGCGCATTCAATGGCAACAACACCACCACCGTGGGCAGCACACCATGGCGGGCGGCCACAGCACGGGCGGCCATGGCGGCCGTCACGGCAAGATCGTTATTGCAGTTCCCATTGCGTTGCAGCTCCTGCAGAATCACCAGTTGCTCGCGCCCACTGCCCGGCAGGCCGAAAGCGGCACCACCGCGGCGTCGGAAATCCTCATGGCTTGCCTGCACAGTCTGTTCAATATCCTGTGGATACAGGTTGCGGCCGGCCACAATGATGAGTTCTTTGATGCGACCGGTGACATACAGTTGATCCTGCCAGCGAAAGCCCAGATCCCCGGTGCGCAAAAAAGCCTGTGACGGGTGCGCCTGTGATGAATGCTCCTGTGATGAATGCTCACGCGCGATACGGGCCTGGAAAGTACTTTCCGACAAAGCCGGTTTACCCCAGTAGCCTTGCGCCACGGAAGGGCCATGCACCCAGATTTCCCCCACTTCACCCTCGGCGCAGGGCAGCCGGGTATCCGGCTGTACAATACGCACCGCGGTACCTTCTGCAATCCGGCCGCTGCTCACCAGATCCTGATGGGGATCCACGCTCTTTGAGCCAGGGGCCACAAATCGTCCCTGCTGCAATGCAAACTGGTCCGCCGCCAGTGTGCGGGCGCCGCGCCCACCCTGGGCACCGCTCACAAACAGGCTGGCTTCCGCCAGGCCATAGCAGGGGAAGAACGCATTGCGATTAAACCCACAGCCGGCGAAGCGGGCAGAAAATCGCTGGAGAACGTCGGCCTGAATAGGTTCAGCACCGTTGTACGCCACCTTCCAACAGGACAAATCCAGATGTTTGAGTTGCGCATCCGTGACTTTCTGCAAGCAGTAATCGTAGGCAAAGTTCGGTCCGCCACTGATATGAGCACGCTGTACGGAGAGGGCTTTAAGCCAGACATCGGGCCGTCGCAAAAACGTCATCGGCGCCATTAGGGTGACCTGGGCGCCAGCAAAAATCGGCGTCAGGATACCGCCGATCAAACCCATATCGTGAAACGGTGGTAACCAGCAAACGGAACGCAATTCCTCCAACCAATCCACCATCGGATGATCACGCAGAAAACCCTGCAGAATCTGGGCGAAGTTCGCTAACAAATTGGCGTGAGACACCACCACGCCTTTTGGTCGCCCGGTGGACCCGGACGTATATTGCAGAAAGGCAACATCGTCAGGCTGCGCCTGAAAAGGCACAAACGCCTCCGGCGTGTCTGTCCACAGCAGGTGATCCACACAAATACGGGGCACATCCCAGGTCACGCCCAATCCACTTTGCCACCCGGTGACCTGAGGCAGCAAACCACTGTTGGACAAAATGGCCCCCGCCTGGCAATCCAGTGCAATTTTTCCCAGTCGCTGCAGATCCTTGGTACCGGTGGGCGGATACGCAGGCACGGGAATGGCGCCGGCATACAGGCAACCGAAAAAGGCCCGGATGTAATCCAACCCGGGCAAAAACAACAACAACACAGTCCGCCCAGCCAGGCCCTGCTCCCGCAAGGATGCGCCGATCTGGCAGGCGGCCTGATTCAACTCCCGAAAGGTCAACTGTTCCGCCAGTTCGCCGTCACTGTTCAGGAAGTTGGCGTAGACAGCCCGCCCGCTGCTGTGTGCACGCTGGGTCAACATGTCAACCAGGTTGCGGTAGGAAGGCATCAGGATCATCGAAGAATCTCTCCAAGAGAATGGTGTAAAGATTTAACCAATTCCGAAACAGAGCCAACAAGCGGCTAATCAGGCAATTTCTGTCCGGTTTCGGCAACGTCTGCCCCTGCCGGTTTAGGCCGTGCTTTTGCCTGAATACAACCTTGTTCCGCTGCCAGGGCCATGGCGCAATGCTATGTTGAGAGCCAAAAACAAAAATGAAACGTGAGGAATCGGAATGAAGTACAAACGCAGTATCAACAAACCAATACCCCGGGGCGGGATGCTGGCAGCGGGGATATTCCTGCTGGTGGGCATCGGCGGTTGCGAAAAAATTGAAAGGTACACCGTGACAGTGCACCAGCCGGATAAGGTCTGGGACAGTTACACACTGCCCTCCAGCGCTTTGGGTGGCTACACGCCGGTGATCGACATGGAGGGGAACATCGTCACCCATTACGACTGTGGTGGCAACCCATCCAAAATGTTACCAGACACCACCATTCTGTGTTACGCATCCAAAATCGGCGGCTTTGTGCAGAAGACCCTGCGCCAACTCACTGCAGACGGTGAGGTGCTATGGGAATTCAATGACTGGGACAGCGACTCCGCACGACAACACCATGACTTTCAGTTCGCCGGTGGTAACCCCGTTGGCTACTATGTTCCCGGCAAAGACATGATCGGTCCCGCCGAGGGCGGCAATATGCTGGTGCTCAGCTACCTCACCTACACACGTTCCGAACAGGACATCCGCAAAGGCAGACTGATCGATAGTGTGCTGTATGAAATTGATGCCAGCGGCAACGTGTTATGGCAATGGGATGCGATCGATCACCTGGACGAAATGGGATTCAGCGAATCCGCTATGAAAGACCTGGAACGGGGATTGCTGGGCGCCGATTGGCTGCACGTCAACACCGCCTCCTATATCGGGCCCAACCAATGGTATTCCGAATTCGGAGACCAACGGTTTCACCCGGACAACATCATGATTGGATCGCCCCATGCACGCTGGGTCGCCATCATCGACAAGCTCAGCGGAGACATCGTGTGGCGCCTGGGGCCCGATTACTCACCAGGAAATCCCGGTGCGGATTTCGACGGCCTGAACTTTTCCCATGCCGCCCATATTATTCCCGAAGGCTTGCCGGGGGCGGGCAATCTACTGGTTTTTGATAACGGCAAAGCGTCGGGCTATGGCGATCAACATGCACGGGGCCGCCGCCCCCGCACCCTGGAAATCAACCCGATTGATTTTTCGGTAGTCTGGCAGTTCGATCATCCACACTACAGCCCGATCATGGGCAACGTCCAGCGGCTGCCCAATGGGAATACCTTCATTACCGAAGGGGTTTCCGGAAGAATGCTGGAGGTGACCTCCGACCATGAAGTGGTGTGGCAAGCCCGGGGATTACCCCTATATCGCGCCTATCGGGTGCCAAAGGAATGGGTGACAGCGGGAGCGAACAGCGACGCCATCCAGGACGCCGAGTAACAAGAGGAACAGAAAACGTGCCGGATCCCCGGATTTAGCCGGGGATCAGTTTAGGCGGGTGATACCTGTTGCGACTCTGCCGCTGCCTGTTCTGAGCCGGCCTCGTCATTTGATCCGGACTCGCTCAAACTGGACTCGTTCAAGCTGGCATCCTGCAAAAAAGTATCGTAAATCACAGCATAGTCCCGACGGATACGCTCTTCGGTAAGACCGAAGCGGGCCAGATCGTATTGATGCGCACTTTTGTATCGGCGCTGTTTGTCAGCAATACTCCGGATCGTTTGCTTCAATTCAGCAGAAGGCTCAACATCCACAAACTTGAGAATATCGTCCATGACCACATCGAACTGCTGCATCAACCGCGGGAAGGTGACGATATACAGATTGTCTGGCGGAATCCGGCCGGAAGTGTAGTCCTCGTGGAAACGCAGGCTCAATCGCAACAGGGCGGCGTACATATTCTCGATAAAATGTTGTCGTTGCTCCAGCGGCAAAGACCAGAAACCGAAACGGCCATCCAGCACACCGGTCACCAGGCTCAAGCCGGAGGGCACCGTCTCCAACGGATCACGCACCATATACAACACCTTGGCATCGGGAAAGCGCCGTAAAAATTGTGGCAGACGCAAGGACAGGGAAAACAACTTGGCCACGACGCGATCGCGCTTTTCACTCACCAGGTTGCGCCGCCAGAGGGATTCATACCAATTGAAATCACGCTCGGCATTGGCCACAAAACGCTGTTCAAACCCATCCAGGGTTTCTGTTTTCGACCAGGCATAGAAGAAGCCATACAGGAACAAACCATCAAAGTAACGAAACAACAAAGAGGGGTCATCCGTTTCAATGGCGGTCAGATTGGTTTCATGGGCGGCGTGGGCATGGTGTCGAGCCGGGCTGATCTTTTCCAACAGAGGTAGCAGCGGTTGCAGAGGCACCTGCAATGTCGGCGAGGGATACAGCATTTTCCAGATGCGCATGCCGGCACCCAGTTCATGCTCAACCAGAAACCGGTGCAAAAAGGTGGTGCCACTGCGGGGATTGCCCACAATTACAATGGGGCCGGAGATTTTGGTTCGCCGCAATGCGGGAAAGAACACACGGTCCGCCACCAGCCCAACCGTCACCAGGCCGTGGAGCAGGATAAATCCGGTGAAGGTCACCAAAGGTGAAAGACGTTGTTTAAACTGGCTGGCGACAATGCCATAGGCCGTGTACATGCGCTGCAACATGAGGAATCTCCCGAATCGGCACTTCGCAATCTGCGTTGTGGTTTATGGTTATCACGGTGTCAATTAATGCGGTTACCATTGCAACAGGGCAAAGGCAATGGACAGGCCTGCACCGGTACCACCGATCAACACCCGGTCGCCACGGCGCAATCGACCCTGCTCATTGGCAATGGCGAGCGTCATTGGAATGGAGGCTGCTACACAGTTGCCATAATCCGCGACGATATTGACGATTTTTTCCCGGGGGAACCCAAGTTTGACGAAGGCCTCCATACCCGGACCCGAAGCCTGATGCAGGATAAACAGATCAATATCATCGAACGTCATGTCATTGCGCTCAAACAACGTTCTCAGTACCCGGGAGATATGCATCAGCACCATTCTGAATACTTTGGGGCCTTGCATATTGAAGAGATTATCATCGTGCCGGGTATCAGGGTGCCCCGGCGGACGCCGCGTGCCACAGCCGCGGAATTCGGTGAATTCCGAGCCCTCCGGCCAGGTATACATGATCCAGTCCTTGACCGCACTTTCGCCTTTGCTTTGCTCCAGCAACGCCGCCGCGGCACCATCCCCGAACAATGCCGCGCTTTCCGGCTGCTCCAGGTTACGCCAGGGTGTGCCGGCCTCAGCGGAAACCACCAGCACACTGCGATAAATCCCGGCCTGAATCAAACCCGAGGCGTTGAGCAACGCCACCACAAACGACAGACAGGTGGCATGCACCGACCAACAGGGCACCCCCTCCCATCCCAACGCTTTCTGCACGAACACAGCGCTGTCCGGAATCAGTTGCACCGGCGTCAGTGACGCATTGATGATGCAATCCGGGCGGGGTCCATCACCGATGGCTGCCAAAGCCGCCTTGGCGGCTAGGAACTCCATTCCCTCTTCGGCAACCCGACGTTCCCGCACCCCGGTGCGGGATACAATCCACTCTTCACTGCGACCGATCAAACCCGACAATTCAGCGGATGACTGAATGCGCGGCGGCAAATACAACCCAGTGGACGAAATACAGATTTCCATAACGGATGCGTCTCTTTTTTGTTGTGTTTTCCATCAATCTATCCAAAAAGGATCACCCGAACAATGGGTAAAAATGAACCGCTTTTTGCCGAGATAAACCATTCAAGACAAACCGTTTTAGCCTTAGATTAAAGGCGTGAATTCGCGTCGCGATTGGCCAATGATGACGTTGAGCAACGCCAATCCGGCGCGGTAGTCTACGCGAGCAACTCGAACCAAAACCTCAAAACAAAAACGCACATCCGGAACAATGGAGTTTGATAATCATGAACACCTTCGCACGCGCCCTTGCAGCCCTCTCCCTTTCGGTGGGCTTCACCATCAACGCCAGCGCTGACAATAGCGTCGCACTGGAAACGTTTTTCAACAACAACATCAACCCTCAACTTCAGCTCTGCGGTGTTTGCCACATCCCCAACGGCCTGGCGGATGTTGAAGAGGGCAATGGATTTCTGCTGTATCCGGATCGAAGTCACTATCAGAGTTTTTACGATGCTTGGGTGATTCTGGGTGAAGGAGTCAACAACAACCGCCTGCTCACCATGAACTCCGACCCGGCACTCAATCACACCGGATTGCAGAACTGGCCCACCAGCTCTGCACATTACCGTAATGTCGAAACACTGTTGACTTGCTGGGATCAGCCCGAGCTGTGCCCTATCACCCCGCCGCAGGATTCCGCTGATTTGGCGGTCACGATGGTGGGCAACAACGGCAAGAACAATGGCGGGGTAATCAACTATCGCATCAACGTATCGAACGCGGGCCCAAGCACCGCAGACTCCTTGGAGATCACCCACCTGTTACCCGCCCAGGCTACCCTGAGCGAAGTGACACCAGACTCCATCGCGTACACCACAGCAGGCCGCGAAGTCACGTTCTATCTGGACACTCTGACCATGGGCTCCAGCCAAGGCATCGAACTGACCGTGAACACCGCAATCGACAATAACACCCTGATGAGTTTCACTTCCGCGGTGAGCGCCATCACCGAGGACACAAACCCGTCCAACAATTCCAGTACCGCCTATTTTGGTGGCGGTGTAGTGTCTGACAGCGCAGATCTGTCAGTAACCATGGCGGGTAACAACGGCAAGAATCAGGATGGCGTGATCAACTACAGTCTCACCGTTAAAAACGCAGGCCCGAACACCGCCAACGCAGTCAAGATTGCCCACCGGATTCCCAACCTGGTAACCCTCAACGCAGTAACGCCCAGCTCAATCGCCTACACCTCCGTTGGGAAACTGATTACGTTCAATCTGGATTCTCTGGCGTCCGGAACCAGCCAAGTGATTAATATCAAGGTAACCACGGCCACGGACAACAAAGACAAAATGGATTTTTCCGCCACCGTGAGCGCTGCAACAGAAGACCCGAACAGCGCCAACAACACCAGCACCGAAAAATTCGGTGGCAGCATAAACGGGTGGGTACTCCTGATATCGGCGCTGGCGTTGTTATTAAAAACACGATGCCAGCAACGCAACCAATAAAGGAGTGAGTTCATGAACATGGTGAAATTCTGGCTTCTGCTGATACCCCTTACCCACTCGGCCCTGGTCCTAGCCATGCCACCGCCATTGCAGCCAATTGACGCATTCAAAGTAATCAGCCTGGACGGGGAAGACATTCCCTGGGTATTGGATTGGAAACTTGATGAATTGTCACTGGCGGCCATGGTGGATGGCGTGATGGAACCCATCCCGTTTCAGATCGATCAGTACAATACCGGTGGCGCCATCTACTTTGATGGTTGGCACGTCCCCCTGGCCGGTCACCCCGAGCGGATGGATGCGACGGATAAACTGCTGTTTCTATTCAAGGATGCCGGGGCACGCCGCCCCTTCCGCACACCGTATGATGGTGAAATGGTGGCTGAGATCGTGACCCGGGATCGCGACGGTGTCGAGCGCTTTGTATACCTGGTGCGGAATTCCCGGCTGCGCTCGGATGAACAGTACGTGCGCTACAGTGCCGAAATCGGCTTGGTGGAAACGGACTTCTACAGCTTGCGTTACAACCCGGACAACCATATGAAATGGGATGATTTCACCTACGTGAACTACGTCGGTGAACGCCCCCTGGATTCCCTGAAGCTCCGCCTCAATACCGGCATCATCACCTCCGTCACCAGCACCGAGCTGAACAACGACCAGATTGTAGCCCTGCCCTCCAGCGAGATCATTGGTCCGATTCGCACCACCACACAGTTGGAAGTCAACCTGTACCTGTTTGGCGTCTCCATTATGCAAATGAGTATGCAGATTCATCATTATCCCAAATCCATCATGTTTGATGTGCGGGGCGTGATTCCGGAGCTGCGACGCAAACTGATGGTGAACCCGACCTTGACCATGTCGGTGGATGCCAACCGCTTGCTGGGGGCGGCCACCTACACCTCGGCCTGGCCCGACAATCCTGGCATTGTCGACGGAGTCGTGGATGAAAACGAAAAAAAGATGATCAAGGCCGGTCTGGACCCGGCTGACAACTGGATCTGGGTAACCTCAAAGCGCTACCTGGATATCGTGGCGTTTGTGGATTACCTGGGTGACTTCAATGAGCCCATGTCCCTTCTGTATGAGGATGACCTCGAGCGGGAAGATCCACCGGAGGTCTTCCCCGGACAGATGCCGAATGTGGGATACGGTATTGAAGCATTCCCCACGAGCGGCTTTATGGGTCTGGTGGTCAGCATGTTCATCAGTGACGGTTTTGAGGGAGACCCTAGCCAGTTCGCACCTTATTTAAGAACGTTACCGGATCTGGAAGTACGGGCGATGTAGTAATGTCAGAATTGAGTTTGAAACATGACCGGGGTGGCGTTAACCACCACCCCGGCTACTCCTGGGTTTAGAGAGTCTTCAGATATTCGAGTACCGCGCGTCGCTCTTCCGCAGTCAACAAATCACCGTAGGTGTGTCCTGCATTGGAGTTGCCGCGTTTACGGGTATCGTAACGACCCCGGCCAATACCGATCCCCGTCAGAGGCTTGACTTCAAAATTGGGTCTCCAATCCAGGGGCTTGTTCTCCCAACCCACGGCATCCCAATCGTAGTCATTGTCTTTGTAGTTACTGGTCCAAACGGTTGGGCGCTTGGACGAATCCAGAACCGCCTCAAGCGTAGGCACGGAACCATTGTGGAAATAGGGAGCGGTAATGAACACACCATCAAGCGGCGGCGCAACATAGCCGTTGGTGACCTCAATACTGGACGTACCACGCTTACCGTACCAGGAATTGTCCCACCAGGTTTTTACAGGGTAAATCCAGTTCTTCTGAGCCAGGTAGGGGTCGGTGCCAACTTCTTCCAGATCCACCAGGAAGTTCGGGTAGGTTTCTTCTGCGTCATTCTCTGAGTAGGTACCGTGGCAAACCGCGCAGTTTCTGAGGAATACCGGCTCACCTGCACTGGCAAGGTTGTAATCAATCGGTGGGCCGAAATCCTCGTACTTGGGCACTTCAATTTCTTCTTCGATCCACTTCTGTACGTGCGCAAAGTTGTTCTGGATTTCTTCAGCTTCTTCAATCCCGTCAACGGAGAACCAACTCATGTAGAGCATGTGATCGGCCTTTTCCCCACGTCCATTTCCAGCTTGGTAAAGCGCGTTCTTTTTCTTCGTCAGCCACCAGGCAGGGAAATCGATCCAACCCTTCATACCGGAATTCGGGTTGTGGCCTTGCAAGCGGTTTATCCGGCCGGTCCACTCCAGGGTATCAGGATCATGACGCATGCCCAGCCCGGCAAACACATCGAACAAATGACTGTGCAGTGATGCATCGCGGAACAGACGGGTCAACAGGGTGAGGCCATGCTTAAGCTGATCCAGGGTATCGCCACGGAATATAGAAGCCGCGCCAATACCCAGAACATTCAAGGTAAAGCCGCTGGCATCGGTACCGATAAAGTGGTTGAAGCGACCCAACCCCTGTACCAGTTTACCCTGCACCACACTGGAGTGGCACACGGTGCAGTTCGGCGCCGCCAGATCCGCACCGTCTGCCGCCTTCACCGCATTCAGGTTATAAGGCAGCCTGCGTTGGCGGGCATCATCCCGATAGGGAGGCCGCTCGGCGTTCTTTACCCGGCCGGAGGCAGCAACAAAGGATGGATAGGAAACACCAAGGCGAACAAAGTCGCCGTTGTACATATAGAATCCACCAAGGGCCGCATCCGGCTCTATCATGGGCCGATTGGTCAGTAGAGCGCCCATATTGTCGTAACTTTTATCAAAGTCGTAAAAGTAATTACCGGGATCAGTGGGCTGCGGCTCTCTTTCGATCACAGAGATGTGATCCCATTGCACACAGCGTTGTCCGTTAGCAACCAGAAAACCGTTGTCGCAAGATTCGGCGGCAGCCGTTTCCATTGACAGCGCCAGTATAGGTATTGTGGTTAAGGCGAGTGGCCATTTGGCCCGTTTTATTGTATCTATGATTTTCATTAAGGCTTCCTCTTATTTTTTTGAATACTGCTGTTTCTACTTCTTGTGGTGACTACCGAAAGTGCAGATCTACACCTCCTCAGCAAGGCACAATAATCGTCAGAGTTACTCGCATTCAACTCGCAAACTGCATAAATTGGCTGCACAATCGCAAATACCGGATCTTACTCTCAAATAAATACTTCCCATCAAAACGATGAGATTCCAAAGACTCAAAAAAAGAATGAACGCCGGGATCAGGAACTGACCCCGGAGGGATTGAAACCGTTTAACTAGGCGGCAGGCGTCGCAAATCGACCCTCACGCCGGGCAAGCATCGACGACACCAACACCGCTATATTGATCACACAAATGGATACCACAGTAACGCCCCAATACATCACCAGATTTTCCTGATCGTGGGAAACCATCCCGATCACAAACAGAATCAGGCAAACCAGATTCAACATGATCGTGGTTTTGGTAAACCTGGGCCGGGGAGGCAATGCCCAGATCGTGGCCAGGTTGGGGATGGAAACCAACAGGGCGAGCAGCACGACGATCAAACGATCCACTCCATTACTCTCTGTGTTGACCTGAATCAGATTGTTGTAAATGGCTATCGACAGGATAGCCACCAGATACAATCCATTGATGATTTTAGTTGCCTTGTATACGCCCATTCAGGTGCTCCTTTTATCCATGACCCATTTGAACTTACGACACACTGCTAACGGCGTGTCTTTTCGGTAAAATGCAGTTCCATTTCTTCTACCTTCAGCGAATAGGTATTCGTACTCGCGTCATAGCTCACCGGATTAATCGTCGCAAAGTTGACGCTTCGGTTGAAATTCGGGTGCGAAAAAGCAATATTGCCGGCCACCAGCCCCAGCACTGGAAACGACGTGGTAACGCTCACCTTCACCAACTGGTTGTTTTCATCCAGAAACTGACTGGTGCCTCTTATTCTGCGCAACGACCCAATTTTTCGAATATCAATCCTGCCCGACAACATCCTGCCCTCTTGCGCAAACCCCTCACCGTTGGCCTTGTAGCGTATTTTCACAAAGTCATACTCAGGGGGTAACACTTCCACTCGCTGGGGTGCCGAAACATCTGACTTGCCTTCTCCGGTTACAGGGTCAATTTCACCGTCCATGACCTTTAAGGTCACATAATAGGTTCCCGTTCGATCGTAGGTGTGCTCAACCACCGCACCCTGCGCACTATGGCCGTCGCCAAAATCCCATTCGTAGCGCAGGATGCCATGGTCATCATGTGATTGCGTGCCATCTGCTACCAGGGTTCGGTTTTCGTATTCCAGGCGGATGACACCGCCATAAGGGTTAAAGGCGCCGCCTTTCTCCTGCGCCCGGACAACGGATTTGGGATACGTGGTGATGCTCTCTCCGTTGCGCTCGCTGAGTCGAATACCCAGATTTTCCAGAAATAAAGGGAGTTTAAGAAATCCACCTGCGACGACGATGGGTTCACCGCCATTCACGGTGGACTGCAATTCAGGTGTAGTTTGTACGCCCAGATGCAACGCTTTACGAAGGGTAAGAATGTTATTCAGCGCGGCAGCAGGGGAATCCGACTGCATCAGATCCGGCCGCACCGACAAGCCCATAGCGATTGCGGCAGTCACATAAGGCGCTGCGAATGACGTACCGTTGTCACTATCCGGACTGAACAAGGTGATATCCAGCAGGTCATTAGAAGGCCAGGTGCTTTCCAACTCTGTACCGGGGGCAGCCAGGTGCGCGTGCGCGCCGTAAGAACTGTGGTCCCGTGGCTCTGGCCCGGACTGATCCCAATCCGCGGCCAGGGCGCCCCGGCGGTTGATGGATGCCACATTGATTATATTGGGCCGGTCCCACTGGTAAGGAAAATAGTCCGGATTCAGTGACCCACTGTTGCCGGCCCCGGCAACAATGATTATGCCTTTATCCTGGGCCTTCTTCAGTAGTGATTCCACCGTGGCTTTCAGGTGCGGATCCGACTCCACCGCACTTAACGCCACCGCAGATGAAAAGTTAATGACGTTGGCCCCGTTATCAATGGCGTAACTGAAGGCGCTTTCAAGGCGCTGGGCACGTGACGCAGCCGAAACAGGCATCAGGCCAAGCAGCTCCAACGTGGAATAAACCCGCAACGACATGATCTTGACCGGCATATCCCCGGTCAACCCCACCACCGAATAGTCGTTATCCTTTTCCGCGGCAATGATGCCAGCAATGGGCGTACCGTGGGGGAATAACATGTCCACCGGATTGGAATCGTCGTAAACAAAGTCATAACCCGGTGCAACACGATTCACCAGATCAGGGTGGGTACTGTCAACACCGGTATCGATCACTGCAACGATCACTTCCGATTGCGGTTTGTCCTTTACCATTTCCCATGCGGTGAGCACATCCACATCGGCGTCATTGGGCTGCTCGAATCCCCATTGACTGTAAAATCTGGGGTCGTTGGGGTAATCCGCTGATTCCACTACTGCAGAACAGGGCGTGGTGAGTAACAATGAGATCATCGCTCCCAAAAGAGATGATTGAACTGATGTTGCCGGCATGGGTACTCCAAATTACGTGTTCTAATTATGATTGTTATTGTTGGTTTTTCGGTTGCAGAATTTATAGTAAAGGCGCTCAAACAGCCCTCCAGGAAAACATCACGTCTTCCTGATCAGGGCAAAGCCAATACGTCTACTTGAGTTGAAGGTTATGATTCATCATGGGCAGCGATTTGATGCGTTCTCCTGTTGCTTGATAGATCGCGTTCGCCAGAGCCGGTGCCACACAGGGAACACCCAACTCACCCACACCACCGGGATGCTCATCACTGTCTATCAGGTGCGTTTCTATGGTGGGTGTTTGGTGCATGCGCAAAATCGGGTAGTCGTGATAATTGCTTTGCATGACGTCGCCGTTGTGGAAGCGGATCTCCCCCATCGCGGAGGACAATCCGAACACCACCCCGGATTCGATCTGGGCCTGCACCAGATCCGGGTTGATCACAATGCCGCAATCCACGGCACTGACCACTCGGTGAACCCTCAGTTGATCACCGTCCAGACTGGCCTCTACCACCTGGGCGATATAGCTGTTATAGGAATTGAGAAGGGCCATTCCCCGATAGAGACCTGCAGGCGGCGGGCTGGACCAACCCGCTGCTGCGGCCACCCGCTCCAGAACCCGCCGGCAGCGGGGGTTGCTGCCCAACATACTGCGGCGGAAGTCATAGGGGTCCTGCCCGGCCGCTTCCGCCAGTTCATCCATAAAGGTTTCCAGGGCGTAGATATTGAAAGAGTTCGCCACCGAGCGCATCCAGGTGACGGGTACATCGTAGTTTTCGTAATGCACTTCGGCCCTTAGATTGGGAATGTCATAGGGGACCTCCTGAATGCCTTGGGCAGTACGAGCATCCTCGCCGATCAAGGCTATGAACGCTTCCATCAACGGCCCGATGGCAACCGATTGCGAGGCTATACGCCCCAGCAGAGCGGTGACCTCCCCTCTCCTATTGAGGCTGCCGGTTAAACGAACCACCGCGCTTGGGCGATAATACCCGCCCTTGATGTCATCCTCCCGCGTCCAGACGAGTTTGATGGGCTGCTTTATTATTTTCGCCAGGTGCGCTGCTTCACGCACAAAATCCTGATCCATGGTACCGCGGCGCCCAAAGCCACCCCCGCTGAGCAGGGGGTGCAAGGTGACCCGCCGAATGGGCAGCCCCAGCACATTGGCTGCCGCCGACCGATCTGCATCCGGCCACTGGGTACCACACCAGATTTCGCAGTTTCGGCCGTCGTAATCCATGACCACATTGAGTGGCTCCATGGGCACATGGGCCAGATAGGGAAAACGGTAAGTGGATTCCAGCGTTTGATCGGCGCGGGCCTGGGCCAGTGCCACCAGACCTTGATTCCGGCGCACGGTGCCCCTTTTTTCCATCAGGTTTTCGTAGTGGGTGAGTTGTTCCTCGGTGGACACCTGTTCGGCCGCACTCAGATCCCACTCCGGACGCAGCCTGAGCCTGGCCTGTCGCACTGACCAGAAATCGTTGCCTACCACTGCAATGCCACTGGGAATCTCAACCACGTCGACCACCCCCGGACTGCTTTTCACCTCCGCGGCATTGAAACGGATGAGCCTGGCACCGAATTTCGGAGCCCGTTTCACCACCGCGGTCAGCATTCCAGGCAGATAGAGATCAAAACCATATTGCGCACGGCCATTGGATTTGTCAGCACCGTCCAAACGCACTTTTGAGCGACCAATGATGGTGAATTCAGAACGGCGTTTTAACGTTGGCGATCTCGGCACTGAAATGCTGGCCGCCTCTGCGGCAAGCTCACCGTAGGTGGCACTTCTGTTGTTCCGCCTGTCGATGACTCTGCTCAGTTCAGTCTCTAACGATGACGCCGCAACACCCCATTTCCGCGCAGCAGCCTTCACCAGCACCGCCTTTACCGCCGCCCCCGCCTGCCGTTGTTGCTGATATAAGGAGCTGATGGTGGAGCTGCCGGCGGTCAATTGAGTGAACGTTTTGGGGTTGTTGTACTCCCGCGTGGGGTTCGCCAGTTCCCAGCTTACCCAATCCCAATCCGCATCCAGTTCCTCCGCAACCAGCATGGGAATCGCGGTTAAGGTGCCCTGACCGATTTCAGCGGCGGTGGTAATGATGGTGATGCGGTTATCCGCCGCAATACGGACAAATGCGTTGGGCTGAATGGCGTCATCGGCCGCGGCAATTTCGTTTTCCGCGGCCAGCACTGGAATTCGCCAGGCGGCCAGCAACCCACCACCGGCCAGGGCAGAAAGCTTCAGAAAAGAGCGACGTGAAACAGGAGAAACTTGTGACATAACCGATACCCCTGATCAACTGTCAGCAACGCTGTGAATGGCTTTTCGTATTCGGTTATAGACGCCACACCGGCACAAGTTGTCGGACATAGCCAAATCGATATCCGCATCGCTGGGGTTGGGATTCGCGTTCAACAGCGCCACCGCAGACATGATCTGGCCAGTTTGACAATAACCACATTGATGGACGTTTTGCTCCGTCCAGGCTTGCTGCACCCGTTGCCCCATGGCCGATTGACCGATGCCTTCGATGGTGGTGATGTCCCGACCGATGGCGTTCGCGGCAGGATAAATACAGGATTTCACCGGCTCGCCATCAATATGAACCGTACAACTGCCACACAGCCCCACACCACAGCCATACTTGGCCCCGGTCAGGTGAAGGTAGTCCCTGAGCACCCACAGTAGCGGTATCCCATCAGGTAACTCAACCGTGGCTTTTGTGCCATTGATCATCAGCTCGGGCATAGAAACCTCCGTGCATTGTTCGCATTCATTATTGTTATGTACAAAACGCTTTGTTTTATTCTTGCGGGCTGTCCACCCACTGGAATGGAATCCGATAGGCGCGGTACGTGGGCGGGCCATGGGCCTCCCACACCAGTTCCTTATCCGCAGTGACTTCCAACAACGTGCCGCTCAAACCTTCTGTGATAAAGGTGTTGCCATTGGGCAAGCGTTGGGCACTGCTCATGTTCGGACTGAACAATCTGGTGTCGGTGTATTCCCACACCAGAGAAAAATTGATGGGGTTGAATTCCAGAACGCGGGATTTGAACTTACCTTTCAACGCCAGATCACCGCGCCCGGATGGCATGCCGTTGTCGAAGACCAGAATGTTCCCCTCACCGGGCAACCCTTTTGGAATGATATGAGCGTTGTGCGAAAAACGAATACCACCCAGATTCGCACCGGGCATGCCTTCGGAGTAATCCGGCCCCATACGCCAGACCAGGCGGCCAGTTGATTTTTCAATAATGGCAACCCAGTTGGCCTTTGCTGACCCGACAATCAGGTTCTCAGGGTGAAAGCGCTCATCGCCCAGGTCCTCATACCATTGATTGGGGCCGACATAAGAGACTGTGTTCATGTGCAGCCAGTCATTGGACAAACTGCGCCGGATACTCCTCAGCGCCGACTCGGTAAACCCCATTTCATCAATATGATCACTGGCATACCATTCCCACACAACATTGCCAAACGGATCGACCTCATAAATCACATCGTCTTTTAAAAATCCGTAATGGATATCCTGCTCCCAGGGCGCCAATGTTTTATTCGCCATAATAAGTACATTGCCGCCATCGGCGGGGCCCACCATGGTCATACCCGGCACATAGTAACCCACAGGATTACCGGTAACCTGATAGTCGTGATGCTGCTTGGCCGAGTTGTTTGACCAACCTCTGAACTGCCACAGAACATCACCATCGCGGGAAACCTGGCGAATTTCAGGCACAATCAGGCGGCCGAATTTCAGGTTGTTGCAGATAATGGAACCGTCATCCAGCATTTTGGCGGGGAACCCGGGGCACGGGAAAGTTTTGACAATGTTACCCTGCAGATCCATTGCCGACGTGGTACTGCCCAGTGAGCGCGACGGCAAAACATAACCAGGCCATACCTTTTCCGGATCATGCACCGTCACCGTGTACTTACAGCCGGCCAATACGATCAACAACAATACCAGCACGGACATTCGAACACCCTTCACAACCCGACTCCCATTATTATTCTGTTTTATCTGATTACCCTTTTGTGTAATCACTTTCTTGTGTAATCACTTTCGGCCTGCACAGTCTCATCACGAGCGGTTCGCCGAAGATCTATAATGAACGTTCAGACCACCAGCAAAAAAGAGGGAAATCGTTCATTATCAGGCTTAATTTACACAGCCCATGCGTAACGCAACGGACGTCACAACACCCATTCCAAACCGGAAAAACAAGAGATAAAAAACCTCGACCAAATTACACTTTCTGCTTCTGCTCAACCTTGCTTGCCGTTCAATTAGCCCTTAACATATTTTGAGCATACATACTTATTTAACTCGTATTTTTGATTCAGGCTCGCCATGCGCAAGATTCCAAAACAAAAACGTTCACGCGAAATGGTAGAACGATTACTCGAAGCCACCGCCACCACACTGGCAGAGCGCGGACTGGAAGACACCACCACCAATCACATTGCCGAAACCGCCGGTGTCAGCATAGGCTCCCTGTATCAATATTTCCCCGACAAAGAGGCCTTGCTGGAAGCACTCATGGAGCGGGTGAGCGAAAAGGTCGCCAACGTTTTTCGGGAACACGCCACCCAGTTGGGTTACGTCGAGTTTGATCTGAAGTCCGTGACCAACTATTTGATTCTGTATGGCATGAACGCCATCAGGAACGATGCACTGTCATTGGAGATCATGAGGAGCTGGAACAGTCTGCCCCTGGAAAGACTTTTGGACCCGCTGGAGAAGTTTTTTCTGTCGATGGCGCAACCGTATTTTGTGCGTCACTACCAGGATTACCCGATACAGCACCTGGAGGGAAAACTTTACGTCATCATCAACTCCACGCTGTTCACGGTGGTGCGCTATTTGCGAAGTGCACCGAATAACACGATCACAGAGAAGAAGCTGGCGCACATCCTTTCCGACATGATCGTGGCCATGCTCGCACCTCCACCCAGCGCCTGAACAGGGTGCGACAACACATTCACCTCATGGCTCAGAATGAGCTGGTGTAACTCAACTCAAACAGCAAACCCTGCACCTGCGAACTGAAGTCTGTGCCCGCATAGGGGTTATAGATGATATTGTTCAGTTGATCTGAACTGTTGGAATTGGTACTGCTGCCGGCCGGCACATCGGCTTCTGCATGCAGATAGCCAACGCCCGCCTCAATGATCTGATCGACACCGAATCGATACTCAAACCCAAACGCAAACAATTCTGCATCCCCCAACGGCAACAGAACGTCTTGCTTATCATCCGGTATGGAGGTCTTACGGGGCTCGTAGCCAAACCTGAATGCCAGATTGTGGTTGTACTGATACTCCAGACCCAGCGCCCAGTTCCAGACACTTTCATAGTTCCTGGGAATGGTAAGGGTTTCCAACTCTGCATAAGGGGAAAGCAGGCTCGCCAACTTCAAAAAATCCAGTTGCTTGTCGAACTCCAGTTCCAGGCCTTCCCATGCCCCCCAATCCGTCCACTTCACGTCAAAATTCACTTTCCAGGCTGGCGTCATTTGTACACTCACCCCCGTAGAGAAGTGGGCCGGCATGATCACATCCATGGACACATCACCGGTCTCAACCCCAATACCAGCCGGCGAATCCTGCAACCCCGATGGAAACGGGATCACGGCATTGATGACGTTCCAGGCATCCGATTGACGCAGATCCCCAAAGAAGTTGACCCACTCATCCCCGTATTCCAACCGGTAAGAACCTTCCAGGTGCCCGATGCTCTCGGCCTGATAAACGAATCCCCAGGTGAACCAGGGAGTGGGCTCCCACAGCGCACCAATATTGAGATTCCACACCAAGGGCGCTTCAGCATCCACCTCCAAATCAAAAATTTCGGTATAGGGCCCCACCGATCCGCCGCACAAATCCAGAAAGGGGGTTGGATCATCCTGACCGGGGCACAAACCCTGACTTTGAAACAGGTTCACCAGGGTATCGGCAAAGATCAACACCGAATTGGGTACACGCAACGGCAACTTGACACCGGCACCCTGCCAGGACATACCCACGGAGGCCCCCACGGACAGAGTGTCTGTCAATTGGAAACCAAACGAAGGGGAAAAGTACGTTATTTTAACCAGGGATAACTCCTCCCCCATGAAACGCCCCGGATCATCTTCATCACGGATATAGCCCGCCGCCATCGGCGTATAAACGGCGGTTGCATAGGTGACCTCAGAGCCCGGTGGACTGTAAGACGCCCCACCAAGGGGCATAACCAGGAACGGCAGTGGCCATTCCTTAACGCCGTCGGTGAAGGGCACTTTGATGCCGATGGTGGAGGTCTCGCTGCTGGCGTACGCGGCCTCGTCTTCGTAACCGTAATCCTCAATCGCCTGCTGGGTTTTACTATCGTGGCCGCCAAAATCCACCTCAAACTGCATGGCAGCCACCAACAGCTTGAGATTCATCTGGCGGCCGTCCAGCCGTACCAACCCGGCGGGATTAAAGTGTATGGAATCGATCCCCGGTGGATCTGCGGTTACCGCGTTCCCCAACGCCAACGCCTTGGCATTGCCCACCGTGAGATTTTCGACGATTGCGCCATAGCCGTTGCCAACGGACGATACACACAAAAATACACACAAACTTCCCAATATTCGCGAACGTGCCGCATTCGAAAACCTGGACATCATTACGCCCCCACACAGCGTTGCTGCTTTTTTTGGTTTATTTATTATTGTTGTTCAGCCTGAAAGGCCCATATCCCTATGCCGTCGCTGTTTCGTTCTTCCCATCCGTATACTGCGAGGCATCGGTGGTGTATTCCGCGTGGCCGTATTCCACCAACAGCCGATTGATCTTGCGCACCAGAATCCGATCGGCATACCGATTCAGAATGGGTGTGCGGGACGCCACCATATGGAACCCCACCTTGGGGGCCAGATAGAGCGCCACCAGAAGAAACTTCACATAATCCTGAATACCGGACTCGATACCCATTGGCTGGGCCATGGAGCCTTTACCGGAACCGGGGAACAACCACTGAAAATACACGCGGGAAAAACTGCACTCCAAACTGTTGTAGATTCGGCTGCGCAGACTTTGATCCTGAGGTCGGTAGGCTTCCATGGTGGCTCTGGCCAGGGCGCCACAGGTTTCGTCATCATAGCCATCGCGCAGGGTGCCAAAGTAGGTCATGATGACCTCTATGATCCCTTCGGGGGTACCAGGTAACAGCTCCTCCGGCAATCCGAGCAAGTAACTCTGGTAACGACAGAACTCAACCACCGCCCGCTCGCGCTGGGTGAATGTTTTGCTCTTGCGCTTGATGGCTTTGCGTGCCACCAGCAGCGCCGGCACCATACCCGCCGGCATCTGATCAATTTGAGGGATGGGAATGCCGTAGATCGCGGTGTCCCAGCGCTTGGAGTGGGTCAGCAGATTGAAGCGTACCATGGAGTGCATCAGCCGGACCATGGCCGCCGCCCGGAACCCAACACCATGCCGTTCCAACGCACCGGGCAGACAGGCGGTGGTAAAAAAGCTGGAGGTTTCCTGTATTCTCCGTGCCGAAGATTGACCGGCCAGGGTACCGGTTAACGCCATAGGCAAACCGGAGTACTTGTTGGTGAACGTCGAGATGAACACACCGCGAATCACAAACGGCACCTGTATCCCCATTTGAATCCGCGTGATGCGCGCGCCCTCCTCAACCAGCGCCATATCCAGCCACTCTGGTATGGTTTCCATCGCCTGGATAAAACTGACTAACTCAGCCGGCGCGTTGGCGACCGAATCCACGCCTTTTTCGCAGGCGGTGGTGAGCATTCCGATCAGGTTGCGAAAACCGTACTCCGGCGACAAGGCCGCGTAGGCATCCGCCACCGTATCCCCCAGCATGGTGTAAGCGCGGTAGCGATCAATACGATCAACGTCCTGGAGCATTGCTTTACGCCGCTCGTTCTGGCGCGCAGGCAGACAACTCTCATCCTGCTCACCGCCGGCAAAGCGCTCAGGCACCTTGCTAAAATCCACCCCACCGTACAGGGACGGAATGAGTTGACCCTGACGCCTGACCTTTTCTTGAACTTCTTCCGTGAGATACTGCATGAACAATCCAACACCTTATATCCGCATGTAACAACAACCGGCTTCGTGGTAAAGCCAGCCAGACCTTCAGCGAAATGATAGGGTGGTTTGAACCTATTAATATGGTGAAAAAAGGCAAAAACGCTCGGATTTGCGCAACGGAAAACTGCGCGGGCGGATTGCTGTCGCATTTTACCAGTCGGGTGGGATGGGTGGATGGATAGGGCAAAGACCGAGACATATGATAAATTATGATTATCTGTCTCACCGCCGTACTGTATGCGAAGATCACATCTCCATACGCACCAACACCTTGCTAAAATCCCCTTGCGCCAGATCCTCCCGCTTTATCCAGAACATCACATCCCCGCCTGCACCCCAGGCAATTCGTGCATTGGGATCATCATAAACCTGCAACAGCATGACATAACCCTTCTCCACCAGATCCTTGCATTTATAAATCGTTCTCGGCACACCAAACACCTGGTGGACGTCCCCTTTCTGTCGGCGTTTCTCCGGATGCATCGCTTCCAGAAAATCTTTCGGGATCTCCGCAATCGTGGCGGTCGACATAAGAAAGGGCCATCCATCGTCGAATCCCAGGCGCAGAATGCTCTCGATGAGGGAGCGAATCTCACGGTCACGGAGCCGTTTGGGTGAATACCGACCGGGCCTGGTTTCTCGGGTGTCTTTCTCCATTTGATCGCCTGTCATCTTGTCTGTTTCGTTGACATGCTGGCGATTCAGAATCGCCTGTAACCATTTATGAAACTGGGCTTTATCCTGGGCAGAAACCGGATTCAAATAGCCCTTTTTCCTGGTCCAGTCGATCCATTTATGTGCATCCTTTTCGAACGGCCTTACTGCCTCCTCAATCAGCGCCAGCCGTTTACGGTCGGATTGCCAATCGGGGTACAGCTTCTTGAGGAACACCTGAACGATGGCCGTGATCTGAATGTAGTACCAGGGAAAGGAGGTGGGCATATCGAAGGTTTTTCTATCACCATAGTCCTTCTCGCCCTCATGAAAATCTTTCAGCCAGTTCCATTTTTTCGTGACGTATCCGCTGTCGGCACTCCAGTTTGTCACACTGGCCAACTGGTATTCGCGCAAAGACTTAAGCCAATCCAACTTGTCCTGGTCTTCCGTAACATCTTCATCCAAGTCACATTCATTGAATTCCTCATCGGATAAACACACCCGCGGCTCCAGGGGCACTTTCGGCCAGGACCGGATCTTCAGGCAAACACTGTTTAAGGTTGACGAGTGGATCGGCCCAAGCTTTGCTGGCAATTTGCGTTCGTCGTTTTTGGACACCGGGTCCGGACAATACAGTACGGTGCAATCCCCGGCATCGTTATGGGCAAACAACTCATCGTCATCCCCGACCCGCAGAAAGAAATACACCGTACCCTGGCTTGGAAACTGCGGCAGCGCCTGAATTCGTGCATCATCGAAATGGGCGGCTGGCAAAGAACTCAAATCGATCTGGGCGAGAAAATGCATAGGCACCCCGTCCTTCCCCAACGGCCAGGCCATCTTTTTCGGCAGCCAGGGGGCACCGCCCACAAAGTTCGGGGACAACAGACTGTCTCGAGTGGGGGGATAGATTTGCATGAGCAGGAAGGCCGGCGAAAGCGTCTCGATCTTGTCCACCTTACTCACGGGACGATTCTTGTTAGGGTCCCGTGGTATCTTGCGTCGATCTTCCTGAATGTCCAGCTCAGCCAGGTCCACCCCAACCAGCTCCGCAAAGTTCGGCAGGAACGGTCTCAAATCAGACTGACTGATCCGCAGCAGAATCTCTCTATCATCCAGTGCTTTTTTGGTCCAAGTGTCTTCCGGAAAGAAATCCCGCAAGTCATCCAGTACCGCTTTGAGCTTCTTTTTCAATACAGCGGGGGAAACCTCTTCCTCCAATGACTGAATAAGATAGCCGTTCACATACAGAAACTTGTAGTGCTCTGCGTTAATGTCTTGTAGCAGCCAAGTGCTGAACTTTTTAGGTTGCCGGAGCTTTTCATCAAGCGCCCGCCCATGATCTGCCAGATGCACTTCATAGTATTCCTTTAAGGAAGGCACACCTAAGGAGGGTACACCACCGCGTCTGCGCGGGGCGCCCTGACCCGGCGGCGTCTTCAGGAACAGCGATTTCAGGCGTTCAACAAGCCAGTAAACCAACCCCATGGAGGTACTCCTTCCAATGCAATTAGCTGATTTTGCGTATAATTTAAAAGGCTAGCAGAGGTTGGTGTATTTGCCCGTGGGACCGGCAGGAAAGAATGCTTTAGGAACGTTAAAATATTCTGCGATTTTTTAATGTTGGTGAAGTTGTGAAGTAGAAATGAGCTGCACAAAGCTGCCAATACGAAGCAGATTAGTGCAGCATACCCGGTTTATCTGTCCAAACTCATTGCCCAACGGGCAGGCATGCCACTCTTTTCGGGTATCAATCTCATTCTGAAATTCTTATCCTGCTCTATACCAATGGTGTTTCCTTCCTGAAACACCGCACCGTTAGCCAACGTGTAAGCCACCATCCCCAATAGATGCTTAGCTACTTCTGCCTGGGTGCTGACATAAGGCTCAATTTGAATTTCAAACCCGGTTAAAGCATCCAAGCCTTTTGTGATGGCGCCAAACTGTGTCTTCTGGTCAGGGGAGAAGAAACGCAGGCCAGCCCACAGTGTCGAGGGCAAACCATATAGAGCATTCGGCACCTTTTGGTTGAACTTGCCCAATGCTTCACCCGCTTGGCCGGTATAACTGGCAAACCGACTATTCTCCACCAGCACTTCAGAGTTGCCCCAATAAAAGCCTTCCGGCCCCGCCTGAATCGCGATTAAATCGGCAATCGTCATGACACCCAGCGCCAGAAAAATGGATTTCAGCTGCTTGTCTGAACTTGTTAACGGAGAAATGATGATATGCGCTTTATGGGTGGCAATAATTTTCTCACCGTCAATCAGACCTGGACTTGTTTTCAATGCAGTATTAAAGGTAGCGCTTGGAATGGGCTGATCCACACACATGACGGCAAACGCCATGTTGTTCCAGGTTATAACAAAACTTTCCCGATTCTTGTTATCGCCGGTTACAGTGAGCTCCGGATTTAATTTTTCGCGGAGGTACTCTTGTAGTGCCTCTGCCGCAATGGAAAATGGCTCGCTGAGCAAAATCATCAGCATAGGTGATGGAAATGCATTTGACATATTCGTTCCTCGTCTACCATAAATTGATCTTGAGCTCACGTATAATCTGCTTCTGTGCGACTGAGATGCCATCAAAACGCATCAGGGCGACCAGCAAATCAGGGGGGGATCATCGATCTGAGTGATGCTATGAAGCGATCAAAACACGCTCAATATCAGTTAAGTATAGTTCTGTAACAATTCAAATATAGCCTTTACCATCAAATGCTTAGCAAAGTGTGAAAATTCACACTTTTTTTCTCAAACATCCTCCCCCGCCGCATACGCCGATGCCCAGGCCCATTGAAAATTGAACCCGCCCAAATGCCCGGTTACGTCCACCACTTCCCCGATAAAATACAGACCGCTTTGCTTTTTGCTCTCCATGGTCTTAGACGAAAGCTCATCGGTATTAACGCCGCCTAACGTCACCTCTGCGGTGCGATAGCCTTCGGTGCCGGCGGGTTTCACAGCCCACTGTTGCAGTTGCTGCTGCAGTTGCAACAAGCGCTGGTTGGAGAATTCCGCCAAAGGCTTGCGGCTTTCCTGTGCCCACCACAGGGTTTCCAGTTCGGTGACCAGCTTTTTCGGCAGGCGCTGCCCCAGCAGGTTTTTCAGCAGCATCTTGGGATCAGACTGTTTGGCCTGCAGCAGCCATTGCGCATCCTGCTCATCGGGCAGCAGGTTGATGGCGACGCTCTCCCCTTCCTGCCAATAGGAGGAGATCTGCAGAATCGCCGGGCCACTCAGGCCACGGTGGGTGAAGAGAATGTTTTCACGAAAGGCGGTGTCATCGTGACTCACCAGGGTTTCCACCGATACGCCGCTCAGGGTGTTGCACAACTGTTTCATGGTATCGGTGAACACAAAGGGCACCAGGCCGGCGCGGGTGGGCAGCACGTCCAGGCCGAACTGTTTTGCCACGTCGTAGCCGAACGGGGTCACCCCCATGGTGGGAATGGATAAGCCGCCGCTGGCGATGACCACAGCCTCGGCCTGATAGAGGCCACGATTGCTGTCCACGCGAAAACCCTCCCCGGCTTCCAGCGATTGGATTTCACAATAGGTGTGAATCTCCACGCCGGCCCGGTCGCATTCCGCCAGCAGCATGTTGAGGATGTCCTTGGCACTGTCATCACAAAACAATTGCCCCAGCTTTTTCTCGTGATAGGGAATGCCGTGTTCGCACACCAGGCCGATAAAATCCCAAGGCGTATACCGGCTGAGGGCGGATTTGCAAAAGTGGTGATTGGCGGAAAGGTAGTTGGCGGGCTCGGTGTACATGTTGGTGAAGTTGCAGCGCCCACCGCCGGACATGAGGATTTTTTTGCCCACTTTGGCGGTGCGCTCCAGCACCACCACCCGGCGCCCCCGTTTCGCGGCCTGGGCCGCACAAAACAGCCCCGCAGCACCGCCACCAATCACAATAACATCGTAAGAATAGGATTTGCTCACTCCGTTCTCTTTTCCGCCCCCTGTAGAGCCGCTCATTTGGATAATGGCGCGATTCTACCATGTTTCCCAAAACGGCCGTCAGGCCCTATTTATTGGATAGCCACAGGGATTGGTAAGGGGTCAGGGTGATGGTGCCGGTCTGGTCCTCGATCTTCATGCCAGAGATCAGGTCCACCCAATTGTCGGTGCCGATCAGGTTGATGTCGCTTAAGGCCACCTGCTGGGTGTCACTGCTGATATTGTAAATGCAGAAGATGGATTGATCCCGCCGCATGCTCTGGCGCCAAAAACCAAATATCTGCAAACCCAGGTGCAGGGTGAACTGGGTGGCGTTGGGGTGAAAGGCCGGTTGGCGTTTACGGATCTCAATCAGGCTGCACAGCTGGCTGAACACTTTGCTGTGGTGACTGTATTTGTTGTCCAACTGTTGCTCCAGCTCAGTCACATCCCACTGGCTGCGGTTGATGGAGCGGTTGCGCCCGGTGTGCTCCAAGCGGGCATAGTCGTTTTCGGTGCCCAGCAGGCTGTGGATGTAGAACGCCGGAATCCCCTCCAGCGCCAACATGATGGCATGAGCGCAGACGAAGCGCTGCAGCTGCCATTTATCCGGCCCCTGCTCGATGGTGCCTTTAAGGGCGTCATACAGGCTAATGTTCATCTCATAGGGTTTGTCGAAGCCTTCCCGAGCCCGGCGAAAGGTAACACGACCGCCGAACTGCTGCATGGCGTTCACCAGCTGGTTCTTTTCCTCTTCCTGCAACAGCCCGTCCGTGGGGCGCAGGCCCACCCCATCGTGGGACGCAATAAAGTTCAGGTAGGTGGTGCCCATCTGCGCCGGCGGCATGCTCATCAGCCAGGTTTTCAGGTGGCGGCAGTCACCGGCAATCAGCGTGTAAATCAGCAACGGCGGCAACGAAAAGTTGTAGATGACGTGGGCTTCGTTGGCGTTGCCAAAATAGGTCAGGTTCTCGCGGTTGGGCACATTGGTTTCGGTAATGATCACCGCATTCGGATTGCTGTGTTCAATCAAAAGCCGCAGGATCTTGATCACTTCGTGGGTTTGCTGCAGGTGGATGCTGGGGGTGCCCACCTCTTTCCAGAGGAAGGCGACCGCATCCAGGCGAAAGATCTGTACCCCGTTATCCATGTAGTGGCGGATGATGTTAACGAACTCGATCAGCACTTTCGGATTTTTGAAGTTCAGGTCCACCTGGTCCTCACTGAAAGTGCACCAGACATAACGCTCGCCGTCTTCGGTCTGCACCGGGTTCAACAAGGGTGAGGTTCGCGGCCGCACCACGGCACTGATGTCCGCATCCGGGCTGGCTTCAAAAAAGTAATCCTTACCCGGGTCCACGCGCTTTTTGAAATTATCAAACCAGCGGCTGCGGGAGGACATGTGATTGATCACCAGGTCCGACATGAACTTGAATTCTTTTGAGATGCGCTGGATGTCTTCCCATTCACCGTGGGATTCATTCACGGCCAGGTAATCCATGACCGAAAAGCCGTCATCGGAGCTGTAGGGAAAGAACGGCAGAATGTGCACCGCACTTACCTTGTCCCGCAGCTTGCCCTGCAGGAACTGATTCAGGGTCACCAGGGGCTTCTCTTCCTCACGGGCGTTATTGAGAATGGAGTCCGCATAGGTGATCAGCAGGATGTCGGATTCATCCCAATTGTTCTGATGATCCCCCGGTTTCTGGCAGTGCTGGTCCAGCCTCATGGTTTCAATCAATTGCCGGGCAAGAAAAGCCGTATCAATATCGGGATAGACAAAATCCAGTGAACTTATCAGCTTTTTTTCCAGCTCATCCAACATCGGTTTCAACCCTGCGCACGTTGATATTCAAAGATTCCTATTCCAAGATCTGTATTCACAGCTCCATTGTTCCACTAGCTTCCGCAAAACTCTTTGTTATCCAGTTCCACGGCCTCCTGCAGACGTTCCATTACATCCGGAAAGGCACTGATCACCCGGTTCCAACTGGGAATGAAGGGTGTGTCCATGGGATTATCCAGAAAATACGCCCCCGCTCCCATCAGGTTCTGGGCGAACAACTCCACCGCCTGTTCTTCAAAATGGCGGTCGAACTTCAGGCCGTTGATGATGGCATCGTTCTGGTAGCTCTCGATAAAATCCAGCGCAATCCGATAATAGGTGGCCTTGATGGTGCGGAATTTTTCATTGGAAAACACTTCGCCATTGGTGGCCAGTTTGCGGAACAACGCCTTGCAGATGTCGGTGCTCATTTTTGACAGCCCGGCGTTGGCATCATCAGCGGACAGATCCTGATGCTTGTGATCATAGGCGTCGGCGATGTCCACCTGGCACAGCCGGTTGGTGGCGTAGTTGCGTTTCATCTCCGACAACACGCCCACTTCCAGGCCCCAGTCACTGGGAATGCGCAGATCGCTGATGACGTCGGTACGAAACGAGAATTCACCGGCCAGGGGATAGCGGTAGCTGTCCAGGTAATCAAGAAAGTCCGACGGGCCGCAGACTTTTTTCAGGGCCCGAATCAGGGGTGTGACCAACAGCCGGCTCACCCGCCCGTTCATTTTGGAATCCGCCACCCGCGCGTAATAGCCTTTGCAAAACATGTAATTGAAATTGGGATTGGCCACCGGGTAAATCAGGCGCGCCACCAGATCCCGCTGATAGGTGAGAATATCGCAATCGTGCAGCGCGACGGATTTAGTGCGCCCGCTTGCCAGCACATAACCAAAACAATACCAGACGTTACGGCCTTTACCCATTTCCGTGGGGGCCAGATCCTGGGCCTTCAACTCTTCATCCAGCGCGGTCAAGCGCGGCCCGTCATTCCACAATACGTGATGACGCTGGGGCAGGCCGGAAAAATACTCCAGCGCAAATTCATACTGGCTCTGATCGGCACGATCCAACCCGATGACAATCTCCTCCAGATAGGGCACCTGTTTCAGTTCTTCCACAATGTGCTTCAGTGCCGGGCCTTCCAACTCAGAGAACAGCGACGGCAGCACCAGCCCCATGGGCCGATGTTTTTTGAACGTGGAAAGCTCCTTTTCCAGGTCTTCCAATGACCGGCTACGCAGGTTGTGCAGCGTAGTGATAATTCCATTCTGATAAAAATCACCCATGATATTGCCTTTGTTTCCAAATTTAATTGCCGGCTGCAGATAACTCACAGCAAGCGGTTTAAGAGCGACTGAATGCACTCGTTCCAGCCGATGGGGCCTGCCCCCTCCGAGCGCATAACCTCCCCGGCGCTCTCCAGATTGAGTTTATCGGAATTCACCCCTTTAATGATGACAGCGTAATCCGCGCATTCCAGCATGCGGGCATCGTTGGGGCTGTCCCCCAGGGCGATGGTGATGATCTCTTTGTCAGGAAAACAGGATTGATACCGCTTTACCAGATATTGCATGGCATCGGCTTTGTCGTATTGACCCATGGCATGATAGAAGCGTCCGCCTTTCAATAACTGCAGCCCCAGGCTTTGCAGCTGCGCGTCGAACTGCGCAAGCTCCTCTTCGGTGCCCTGCCACAACAACGGCTCGGTGCCAATCCGCTGTTTGGCGCGGGCGGCTGCCATGTTAGGCAGGCCGGTGACTTTGGCCACTTCCGCCGCATCCATATCGGAAAAGCTGCGAAAGCAAAAGCCCTGTTGCCGCAGGCCCTGTAACGCCTCCAACACCTCATCCAAGGGGGCGGAGAACGACACCACCAGCCCGGAATCCCGCCCCAGATTGCCGGCGGGAATGATGGCCGCGGCGCCGTTTTCCACAATAAAAGGCGCGGTGTTGTCCAACTGCTGCTTCAAGGCTTCCATTTCGGGGCGGGTCTTACTGGAGTTCAGCACCACGGGAATCTCCAGCTCTTTCAGCCGTCGCAGCGCAGGCAATGCCGCCTGGAAACTGTAACTGCTGTGATCCAGCAGGGTGCCGTCCAGGTCGGTAAAAACCAATAGTTGCCGTTCAGTCACGGTGCTGTACTCCTTTGATCCGGTGTTGCTCATCGATCACATACAGGCTGTCCGCCCGCTGGGGCATCTCCGCCAGCATCACCCGGGTGAGCCGCTCGTAGTGCATGATGAAGCGCTTGATCTGCTGCGGAGACATGATTCCGGCGGCAGAAGCACCATTTTGGTGCATGGCCGTTTTCTCTGCAAGCTTCTGCTCCTGGAGAGTGCGCCACTCCAGAATGCACTCCATGGACGGTGCTTTCAGCATCACCAGATAGTCCAGGCGCCCGAATAATCGTTGGTAGGGTTCGGCCAACTGCTGATTCACAAAGCGCCGCCAGTGGCCGTCGGGGTCTTCCTGGGCCTCCAGGGTGTTCACAGGGGTCTGCAGCTGTTGCGGATCGGCTTCCGGCAGCGCCGCCACGCACCAGCCTTCCAGCAGAATAATGCTGACGGAGCCACGGTGCAGAGGCCAATCCGCCATGGGCGCGCGATCATCCCGGGCCTTGTCGAAGGCGGGGATGGGCACTACATTGTCCGGCCCCGCCGCCAGCAACTCGTCGATGACCCGGTTGCCTAGCGCCACATCATGAGTGCCCGGCACGCCCCGGGTGAGCAGTAACGGGTGAATGGCTTTGGCGTTGGCCTCCCGCTCGGCGCGGGTGAGGTAGATGTCGTCTAATGAGAAACGGGCGCAGGGGCAATCCAGGTGCTGGTTCAGCAGGGTTTCCAGAAACAGGGCCAGGGTGGACTTGCCGGTGCCCTGGGCGCCATTGACCCCGATGATGACAGGTCGGCCCCGGGCGTGCTGCAGATCCCGCAGGCGCAGGGCGAGGGGATAGAAATAATCGGCGACGGTGGTTAGAAAATCGTCGGGCAGATGCTCTTGCCGGATCAATGCCTCGGCGGTGGACTGGATGGCATCCCAGAGTTCATCTGACATGTCTCCCCCTCATTCTTTCGCTTGCTTTACAAGTAGATAGTATGAGGTTATTCACGATCCATACCAAGTATGGCCCTGTATGGGTCGAATCAGCGGGAGGCGTAGTCGTATTTGTTCAACAGGGGGTTGGCATACATTTCAAGAATGTAGCGCTGCACCTGGGCCGGGTAGTGACCCAGTCGAGCGGAAAACTCGGCCGCCTGCCGGGCCAGCTCCTGGGAATCCAGGCCGGCGACGGATTCCCGTGCCTGTTGCGCCACCGCCTGCAGTTTGGCAATGGAATCGTCCTTCAGTGATTGCATGGCTTTGCCCAGGCTGAGCAGATGTTCGATGGCCAGCAGGCTGGGTGGGAACAGGCGGTAGTTCTGGATAATCTGGGCGTCCAGTGCATGGGCCACCTGGGCCGCATCCTGGAATTCACCGTGCAGGGGTTCGCCGATCTGGATATGCACCCGGCCTTTGGGCAGCGCGATGCCGCGCATGATGCTCTCCACGTCTTCCCCTTCCTGTTTCACATAGTCGGCGGCGGCACGGGCCTGCAGCTCCGCCGCTTTCAAACCGTCACAGGGGTCGTACTCATAAGAAATGGACACCGGCACCAGGTTCAACTTGTTGATGGCATCGCCGAATCCCACCCCCAGCTTTTTCTGCCAGATGTGCAGCATTTTGATGATGGCAGGGTCCGTGATGTCGAACCCGTCCTTGGCGCGCCCCTCACGTTGCGCGATCCACACGGAACGGCCTTCGGCATTGGCCTGGCTGATGTAATGGGACAGTTCGGTCAGGGCCTGGTATTTGGCCTTGACGCCGCTCACCGAGCGATTCACCACAAAGCTCTTGTTCAGCCGCAACAGATCGGACACCAGCGGGTTGCTCAACAGGTTATCGCCAATGGCGATTTCGGCGGTATCCAGGTCCGCCTGCAACAGGGCATAGTTCAACAGCGCTGAATCCAGGGTAATATCCCGGTGGTTGCTGATGAACACATAAGGCACGCCTTTCTGCAGGTGTTGCTGACCGTCGAAGGTGAATTCGGTCATGCTCTTGTCGATGGTGCTTTCCACAAAACTGCGCATGCGCACCTGAAAGTCCGCCACGGTCTGGATATCCCGCAGGTTTTTGTGCACGCGATGCCGCATATACCGCGCCAGGGGCTTTTCCAGGTAACGGGGCACCAGGGGAAACTGCACGTGAATCATGGCGTGAACCAGTTCATCGGATTGCAGCAGGCGTTCTATAACGCCCGGGACTTCGTGATCCTGATAGGGTCGGATGGCTTCAAACTGCTGAGTGGACATTGCTGAATGGTACTTACCTCTGTATGACGGCTCAAGTGTAACCGCCTTTGTGGAGATTGCGCAGTATCAACCGGCCAGGGGGGGATACTTTTCGCTACAAAATGTGTCGACAGATCAATAATAGCAATAACAAGCGGCTCTATCCGGCCAACTGCGAATAAAATTTGCGTAATTGCGCCCGGCGGCTTGAAAACATGATAAGAATCAGTGTCAATAGCCCGGATTTGATTTGTAATACGACAATAATGATAAGGAATACATGGCATGACCCCACTGAGCCCGGCAGACCAACTTTTCCTGTGGCTTGAGAAACGCCAGCAACCCATGCACGTGGCCGGGTTGATGCTGTTCTCCTTCCCTGAAGGTGCCGGCCCGAAATACGTAACGGAACTGGCCGAATCCCTGCGCGCCTACCAGCACCCGGAAGGCCGCTATGGCCAGAAGCTGACCCGCAAGCTGGGACAGTACTACTGGGAGGAGGACGATCACTTCGACCTGGAACACCATTTCCGCCACGAGGCCCTGCCCAAGCCCGGCCGCATCCGGGAACTGTTGGCCCATGTATCGGCGGAACACAGTAACCTGATGGACCGGGAGCGCCCGCTGTGGGAATTCCACCTGATCGAAGGGGTGCGCGGTCGTCGCTTTGCCGTGTATTCCAAGGTGCATCACAGCATGATGGATGGCATTGCCGCCATGAAAACCTGCGTGCGGTCACTGTCGTATGACCCGACCGAAATGCACCGCCCCCCGATCTGGGCGATACCGCCGAAAAAACGCAGCAGCAACCCCATCAACCCGCAAGAACTGGTAAGTGGTTTTGGTGAGCTGTTCGGGGATGCCAGCAAACAACTGGGCACCCTGCCCAAGGTGGCCGGGGAAATCACCAAGCTGTTTCGCGGAGCGCGCAAAGATCCGGCCCATGTTTCCATTTTCCAGGCCCCCAATTGCTTGCTCAACGAACGCATCACCGGGTCGCGACGCTTTGCCGCCCAATCCTATCCCATGGAGCGCATCCATCGTATCGCCAAGGCCTTCAAGGGCACCATGAATGATGTGGTACTGGCCATGTGCGGCAGCGCCCTGCGGGATTACCTGATCATGCAGCATGCCCTGCCGGACAAGCCGCTGGTGGCCATGGTACCGGTGTCGATCCGCAACGACGACAGTGACAGCGGCAACCAGATAGCCATGATCCTGGTGAACCTGGGCACGCACATCGCTGACCCGGCCCTGCGCATGGAAACCATTCAAGCCTCCGTCAATGAGTCAAAAGAACGCTACAAGAGCATGACGCCGGAGGAAACCCTGAACTACACCGCGCTGACCATGGCGCCGGCCGGGTTCAACATGCTCACCGGGCTGATTTCCAACTGGCAGCCGTTCAACGTAATCATCTCCAACGTGCCGGGCCCGAAAAAAACCATGTACTGGAACGGGGCCAAACTGGAAGGCATGTATCCGGTGTCCATTCCCCTGGATCGGATCGCGCTCAACATCACCCTGCTGAGTTATGAGAACCAACTGGAGTTCGGCTTGACCGCCTGCCGTCGCACCCTGCCCTCCATGCAGCGACTGCTGGACTTCATTGAGAACGGCATCCACGAACTGGAAGTGGCCGCCGACATTCATGGCAAGTGACCCGGGTGCATCATGGCGCTGAAAGCCACTGTTTATAAAGCGGAACTGCAGGTGTCGGACATGGACCGGCACTACTACCAGTCCCACGCTCTCACCCTGGCGCTGCACCCTTCCGAAACCGAGGAACGGATGATGATCCGCGTGCTGGCGTTCGCCCTGAATGCCAGTGAGGATCTGATGTTCGGGAGAGGTTTGAGCACCGAGGAAGACGCCGCCCTGTGGCGCAAAGACTTGACGGATCACATTCAGTTGTGGATCGATGTGGGGTTACCGGATGAGCGGCGCATCAAGAAAGCCAGCCATCGGGCTGACCGGGTGCAGATCTACAGCTACGGCGAACGTACCGCACCCATCTGGTGGGAACAGAACCGCAAAAAAATCCGAACGTTCAACAATGTGCAGGTGCACTACGTTACGCCCACCACCTGCAACGAACTGGTGACACTGTGCGACCGCACCATGCACCTGCATTGCACGATTCAGGACGGCGATATCACCTTAGGCAACGACCACAGCAGCGTTACGGTGCAACTGGAACCCTGGTAGCCGGCGCGGCTTCATTCCAGCCCAGCGCCAACCGTTCCGGGTAGAAAAAGAAGTCCTGCACTTCCACCACTTTGCGCCCGCGGATTTTGATCAGGTTGGTTCCCGTGTTCTCCACGGCGCGCCCCTCCCTGTTGGTCAGAGCCACATCCCAATAGGCGATGACATTATTGTTGCCCGCCAGGTCAAACAGGTTCTCCACGCAGACGTGTTTCAACTGAAACTGAATGCGGGGAAAGCGCTCGAAAAAGCCGGCGAACCAGCACTGGATGGCATCCCGCCCGGTGAAGGTGCCACTCACTGACAACTGCCCCGGATACTGAAACACCGCCTGCGCATGCCAGCCGGATAAAAAACCCTCCAGGTTCTTTTGATTGAGTTGGGAAAACGCCTGCTTGACCTGATGCCGTGCCACCAATGAACCGATCATGCTGATCTCCTTGCTGTGTAAGGGGAGGCCTGCGCCCGCAATGGGGACACCAGCGCCCCCACAAACTGGCCCTCGGTGACGAAGGATTTGTTGAATTCCCTGTCACCGGACTCCGTCATGTTGAACACCCGAATCAACCCCTGGTGGACAAAATACACCTCCAACGCCGTTTGACCCGGCCGGTACAGGACGTGCTCGGGAGGCAGGCGTTGCCAACGGCAGGCACGCATGATCCGGCGTAACTCCTCTCGCCCCTGTGGTTCTTCTGTGCCGTGGGGTTCTTCCATAAAAGGCAAGCGCAGCCCCGATGCCAGCATGCGCAGCACTTCCTGCAGGTGATCCTGAGCGGCATCCATTCCCGTCACTGGCCATTCCCCCGCTGTGTCTCAGCGCAACAGTGGGGACTGCAGTACTTTCGATTTGGCGCCGATCAGGGCTTCTGCCGCGCGCTCCAGGTCGTCCAGTGATACTGTGCGCTTTGCCATCAGCTCCCGGACCAGGTGGTCCAGGTTGTACTGATCATTGCTGGCGCTGCGGATTTCCTTGTCCAGCTTATCCATCAACACCACCGCCCGCGCCGTGATTTTGCCGGAGGAATTGGACTTGCGCAGGCTTTTCACCCCCTTGCCCCAGGCCCCCAGCTTGCGCACAATGCTGTCGCGGCGCTCCTGGGTCATGCCCCCGGCCCGATACAGCAACTCAAAGGAATAGAACTCCGCCAGGCCTTCTGCGATCCAGTCGTCATTGAATTGCCCGCTCTTGCTGCCACGAATCCGCGTCACCATATGGGTCAATTCGTGCAGCAGTGGGCTGGTGCCGTTTTCGCTGACCATGGGTCGATCCGAATGCAGATAGAACGAGTTGGACGCGGACAGCCCGCCCCGCCACATGGGGTCCCCCATACCCACCACCAGCAACTTTTCCGGGGTGTTGTGGAAGGCTCGCTCCAGCTCCGGCCAGACAAAATTGAAAAACGTCAGCAGATCCATGCGATGCAGGTACCCCCCCTTGGGCGCACTGATGGCAATGGAGGTGGTGCCAACCGTATCGCGCCGGGTGCCCAGCTTGCCGGCGATCATCCAGCCAGTGGGCCGATCGAACTTACGTTCGGGGTTATCAATGCGGAACACATTGTCACGGCGGCGGGGCCAGCCGGTTTCGATGCTTTTCCAATCCTGCGGCAGAATCACGGTCAATTGCGCCTCCGCATAGGCGCCGTCGTCAAACTCCGATTTGATGGCCGGGAACAGGTCATCCCCGCGAAAAATAGCCCAGTCCCAATTGATCATGGCATCGAATTCACCGGGATCGCGCTCATGGGGGATCTTCACTCGCATGGACAAGCGGGCGTCCGTTGCCGGTGGTTCCCAACGCACCCGTGTCTCGGTGACCGACAGCTTGCCATTGGCCTGGATCGCGGAATAGCGACCCGGCAGATTATCGAACTCCAGGTAGCGGAACAGCTTGCCTTTATCGATGGCAATGGTCACCGCGGCCTGTTCCGACTCCGGCAGCAGCTCCAGGGTATAGTCCAGCTTATAGGCCAGTTCGTCCGCGGCCTGTACGCTGCTCACCACCAACAGGCCAAGACACATCAGCAGCGGTGCTAACAGGCCTCGCACAGCACCACTGTTTCGTTCAATCCACATCTGCAACATATTTAGAGCCAATCCAATTGAGGGCGTACCCGCAGTCTAACATTGTTAACGTAACGATCTCATGGAATCCCGCACGGGGGGTGGCCGAACAGACAAATATTGATACACTTCGTAGCCAAGACACCGAGACACCTGAGTTATGACACTGATCGAAAAAGCCAAGTCCCACGCCCTGCGCACGTTGCTCCACCTGCCCCGCTTCGCCAAGCGCCGTTTGGTGGGGGAGCCGATCCGGGTGGACGGCCTGGAACTGGACCTGGACATGCAGTTGCTGGTGAAACTCTCCAATCTGGAACCACCGGTGCGGCCGTCCCGACACGATCCCCGCCAACTGCACGCCAGCCGCCGGGCCTTCAACGCCACCACCCGGGTGGTACAGGGCAAAGTCATCCCCATGAACACCCGGGACATGACCCTGGGTCGAAGCGCCCCCCACCTGCCGGGCCGCCTTTATACGCCAGAACAGGCCGAAGATCTGTTGTTGATTTATTTCCACGGCGGCGGCTGGGTGCACGGCAACCTGGATACCCACGACAATCTGTGTCGGCACCTGGCGCGGGTCACCCGGGCGCGGGTGCTCTCGGTGGAATACCAGAAGGCGCCGGAGAACCCCTGGCCCACCCCAGTGCTGGATGTCATGCGTGCTTACGAGGACATCGTGACCCGCTTTGCTGAACTGGGGCTGCAGCAGCCGGTGATCGCAGTGGCCGGGGACAGCGCCGGTGGCAAACTGGCGACAGTGCTGGCGCGCAAGCTCTCCACCCGCGAAGACCTGCCAATCCCATCCGCTCAACTGCTGATTTATCCCTCCGCCGACAGTCCGCGGGAGGTGGGTTCCCGCCAGCTGTTCGCCGACGGGTTTCTGCTGACCGATGAAGGCATCCGCATTTACAAGGATTGCTACATTCCACCGGAGCAGGATCAGTGTCATCCGGATATTTCCCCACTGTACGCTGACGATCTACACGGCTCACCGGCGGCGGTTGTGGCCACCGCCGGCTTTGATCCGCTGCGGGATGAAGGGCGAGATTACGCAAAAAAACTGCAGGCTTCCGGGGTGGATGTGGAATGGATCGAATTCCCTGGCCTGGTGCATGGCTTCGCCAACATTCTCTGTTCCCAGTCCGCCTTGAATGCCGTGGAAACGATGGCCGGCGCGCTGCGCCAGAAAATGCTGCAGCACGCCTGAGGCAGCGCACCCCTAGTCGGGATCCGGCCGGTCCATGTCCTCGTTCACTTCCAACCACAGCACATTGATGATGCCGAAGGCACAGGCCAGTAACACGCCCAGAATCCAGGTGAAGTACCACATAATGCTCTCCTCACGTCCAGTTTTTTAATACAAAGAATGGCTGTGGGTACGGATATGCTGCTCGTCCAGCCGCCCCCACATTTTGTAGTAACTCCACAGGGTGTAACCCAGCACCAGGGGCACAAACACACAGGCCACCATCAGCATGATGTTGAGGGTGAGCGCGCTGGAAGTGGCATCCCACACCGTCAGACTGTGATTGGGCATGATGCTGGAGGGCATCACAAAGGGAAACAGGGAGACACCGGCAGTGGCAATAATGCCCCCTACAGCCAGGCAACTGGTCAGGAACCCCCACCCCTCTTTCTGTTTGAGGCAGAACCAGGCGGTGGCAAAGGGCATCACCAGTCCCAGGATGGGAAACACCGTCAACCCGGGCCATTGTTCGTAGTTGGCGAGCCAGGCGCCCGCCTGCACGACGACGGTTTTACCCAGGGGATTGATGGCGCCGTTGGTGTCTGGCAGATCCACCACCACCAGGCCATTCATGCCCGACGCCACCCACACTCCGCAGGCACCAAACAGCAATGCCGTGAACACCGCCACCCGGGCGGCGGCGCGATTGGCACGCTGTCGCACCACGCCATCGGTTTTCAAACCGAGCCAGACCGCACCGTGCATCACCAGCATGCTTAAACTCAGGATGCCGGACATCAGGGGAAACACTGTGAGCAAACCCAACAGGTTGCCCTCGTAGGAAGGACGCATCAGCTCATCAAAGCGGAACGGCAAACCCAGGAACAGGTTCCCGAACGCCACCCCGAAAATCAGCGGCGGAATCACCGAGCCTACAAACAGGGCCCAATCCCAGTTGTTGCGCCAGCGGGCCGAGTCCTGTTTGGAGCGGTAATCAAACCCCACCGGACGCAGGAACAACGCCATCAGCGTGATGATCAGCGCGGCATACATCCCGGAAAAGGCACTGGCGTACACCAGGGGCCAGGCCGCGAACAGGGCCCCGCCCGCCGTGACAAACCACACCTGGTTGCCCTCCCAGTGGGGGCCTACGGTGTTGATGATGATGCGGCGCTGGTCATCGGTTTTCCCCAGCAACGGCAACAGCGCACCCACCCCCATATCAAAACCGTCGGTCAGCGCAAAGCCGATCAACAGCACACCCACCAAGCCCCACCAGATCAGCTTCAGGGTTTCATAATCGGCAATCATTGGGCTTCTCCTTCAAAGTGATAACGACCGGTACCCAGGCTGCTGGGCCCCTTCCGCACAAAGTGCACCATCAAGAACATCTCCACGATAAACAGGCCGGTATAAAACAACACGATGGCAATCAGGCTGCTCCAGACATCCCCGGCCGCCAGGCTGGAGGCAGAAAGATGGGTGGGCAGGATCTCACCAATGGACCAGGGCTGGCGCCCGTACTCCGCCACGATCCAGCCACATTCCGCCGCAATCCAGGGCAGCGGGATGGAATAGAACGCCATGCGCAATACCCATTTTTTCTCGCCAATGTGATGGCGGGTGGATTCATAAAAGGCCAGCAGGAACACCAGCAACATGAAGAAGCCCGCCCCCACCATGACCCGAAAGCCGAAGAACAGGGGCCATACCTTGGGAATGGAGCGATCCACCGCCGCCTGGATATCCGCTTCGGTGGCACTGACCACATCCGGCACATCCTGCTTCAACAGCAATCCGTAACCCAAATCCCCTTTCACCTGCTCAAAGGCGGCCCGGGTTGCGTCGGTAACCCCCTCCTGCCGTAATTGCTGCAGCAGGCCATAGGCCGCCATACCATTGCGAATACGCGCTTCGTGTTGCTGTTTCAGATCGGCAATGCCCAGCACCGGCTCGTCCAGGCTGCGGGTGGCAACGATGCCCAGCGCATAGGGAATCCGCACGGCATAGTGGGTGGTTTGCGCCTCATCGTCGGGCCATCCGATCAGAGTGAACGCCGCCGGGGGTTCATGGGTTTGCCATTCCGCCTCTATGGCCGCCAGTTTGGTTTTTTGCACGTCCCCTAGCTCGTAACCGGATTCATCCCCCAGTACGATCACTGACAGAATCGACGCCGTGCCGAAACTGGCGGCAATGGCAAAAGAGCGCCGGGCAAAGGGAATATCCCGCCCTTTCAGCAGATACCAACTGGAAACACCCAGCACGAACATGGCCCCCGTCACATAGCCCGACGCCACGGTATGCACAAACTTCACCTGGGCCACCGGATTGAAAAACACCTCACCCATGGAGGTCAGTTCCATACGCATGGTTTCGTAGTTGAACTCCGCCCCCACCGGATTCTGCATCCAGCCGTTAGCAATCAGGATCCACAGTGCCGACAAATTGGAGCCCAGGGCCACCAGCCAGGTCACCGCCAGGTGTTGGCGCTGGCTGAGCCGGTCCCAACCAAAGAAGAACAGGCCGATCAGGGTGCTTTCCAGGAAGAACGCCATCAAGCCTTCGATGGCCAGGGGCACCCCGAAAATATCCCCCACGTAATGGGAGTAATAAGCCCAGTTGGTGCCGAACTGGAATTCCATGGTCAACCCCGTGGTGACCCCCAACGCAAAGTTGATCCCGAACAACTTACCCCAGAAGCGGGTCATGTCTTTGTATACCGTCTTCTGGGTCAGCACATACGCCGATTCCATAATGGCCAGGATGAACGACAATCCCAGGGTGAGCGGCACAAAAATAAAATGAAACAAAGCCGTGAGGGCAAACTGCAAGCGTGCCACTTCAACGGCAGATGCATCGATCATGGGTGCTCCTTAGCGGAAGCGTCCGCAGGCGAATCAAGGTACAGGTCGGCAGGTTGGTGTTGCTGTTCCAGAGAGGGGAAGAAGGCCATTTTCAGACTGATGATCAGCACCAGTTTCACCAGCAGAATCCAGGTGACATGCCGGCGCAGTGACAGATCCATTCGTTGCATGATTCAAGGCCCCTCTCAGTGGCTGACAGAAACAACAGTCCCAACCCTCCTAATAGCATCGCTCATGCCAGCCTGAGGCACGTCGGGTAAATTTTTTATCTTATTGTTTTTATTTAAAATAGTTACCATGCATGGATTTTCTGTGTTGCCATACAGGCCCGCCCCTGCCATATTTGACAGACTGATACTGCCATTTTGGACAGCACACATGATCAATATCGAGCCGTCTGGCCTGCTGACCCTGTTTGATAAACCGGCCATTTTCATCGACAAGAGCTACCGGATTCTGGCCAGCAACCCGGCCTATGAGAAGCGTTACGGCACCCCCCAGGACGGCAGCCGCTGCTACAACGTTTCCCACAGTTACGACAGCCCCTGCCACACCCACGGCGAATCCTGCCCTCTGCAACAAGCGCAAAGCTCCAGCAAACCCGCCCGCTGCCTGCACATCCATCAGCAGCAGGATCATCGCCAATACTGCAACGTGCAGGTGCTGCCGGTGCCGGACGGCAAGGGTGACCACCTGGGTTACATCGAAGTGATCACCGAGTCGGAATCCGCCAGCCCCCTGGCCAGCAACAAGGCCCTGGTGGGGGAATCGCCGCCGTTTCAACGGATGATGGAAAGTGTGTACCGGGTGGCTCCCACCAACGTGAGTGTGCTGCTGGAGGGAGAGTCCGGCACCGGCAAGGAGCTGATCGCCAAAGCCATTCACGATGCCAGCCAGCGGCGCCTGGGCAAGTTTGTGGTCCTGGAATGCAGCGGCATCAACGAGAACCTGTTTGAAAGCGAATTGTTCGGCTACCGCAAAGGCGCCTTCACCGGTGCCCGCAGTGACCGTGAGGGGCTCGCCGCCAGTGCCAGTGGTGGCACCCTGTTCCTCGATGAAGTGGGGGACATCCCCATCAACCTGCAGGTGAAATTGCTGCGCCTGTTGGAAACCGGTTCCTTCCGCCCCATTGGCGCGACCGAAATGGAACGTACCGATTTCCGCCTGATCTGCGCCAGCCACAAGAACCTGAAGGAGATGGTGGAACAGGGCACCTTTCGCGAAGACCTCTATTACCGGCTGGCCACCTTCCCCATCCACCTGCCGCCCCTGCGGGAGCGCAAGGAGGATCTGCCCGCCCTCTGTGAAGCCTTGCTGGCCAAGCCGCCGGTGCCGGAACACACCTACGTGAGTAACGCGGCCCTGCGCCAGCTGGCCCGCTATCGGTTTCCCGGCAACATCCGCGAGTTGCGCAACATCCTGATCCGGGCCTCGCTGCTGGCGGACGACCACGTGATCCAGACCAAGCACCTGCCCGGCGACATCACCGATCTGATTTCCGCCCACGACAAAAGCCACTTCGCCGAAAAGCTCCATACCCTGGAGGAAATCGAGCTGCAGTACCTGCACCACGCCCAGGAGGTGTTCGGCGGCAGCCCGGCGCAGCTGGCGCAGCAACTGGGTGTCAGTGAACGCACTCTTTATCGCAAACTGGCCAGGCTGAAGCAGGCCGAAACGGACTAATAACGTCCATTTCGGCACCTTTAGTGCGAAAAGCGTTGACCCTGCGGTATTTCAACCTACCATGTTGGAACATCCAGCTGTTTCCGGAGGAGCCATGCAATTCACCGATTTACTCACCAGCATCCAATCTGAGCCCGGCGTCAGCCTGCTGCCCGACCCCGCTGACTGGCTGCAGGGCCGTGCCCTGTTCGGCGGGTTGCAGACCATCCTCTGCCTGCACGCCATGCGCTCTCTGCTGCCGGAAGTACCCTTACGCTCCCTGCAAACCACCTTTATCCAACCGGCCCGCAGCCCCCAGGTGAGAGCCGTGGCATCGGTGATTCGCGCCGGCAAAAACGTCACCCACGCCGAAGCCCGACTGCTGGATGACGAGGAAAACGTAGTCGCCCTGGTGGTGGGTGTATTCGGCGCCGCGCGGGAATCCGCCGTCAACATTACCCCCCAACAACCGGCGGTGGACAGTGAACGGCCCCGCCACTTCAAACAGTTGCCCGGCGTGCCTGGCTTCACCAAACATTTCAGCGCCACCTGGCTGGTGGGAAAACTGCCGTTCGGCGGCGACGACAGCACCCACAACGTGGTGCAACTGGGTATGCCCGGAGAGCAGGCCTGCAGCGAATATCATGTGGTGGCCCTGGCGGACTTCATTCCCCCGGTGGCCCTCAGCCACCTGCGCCAGCCGGTGCCTGGCAGCTCCATGACCTGGATGCTGGAATTTTTGGGGGAAGACTTTAACGGGCTGCCGTTGGAGAACTGGCGGGTGGACGCTGACCTGGTGGCCGCTGGCGAAGGCTACACCCACCAATCGGTCACGCTGTGGGGCCCCAACGGCAAACCCATCGCCCTGAGCCGGCAGAACATGGTGGTCTTTGGCTGAAACCAGCCACGCCCGAAAACAAAAAAGCACGCCGAGGCGTGCTTTTTTGTGGTACTACTCGTAGGTACTATCGCTAGGTACTACCGGTCTTACAGATCTTTCATCGCGCCGATGATTTCCTGCAACACCAGCTTGGCATCACCGTGCACCATCAAGCTGTTCTCATTGATAAACAGCTCGTTGGGAATACCGGCAAAACCGGGTGACAAGCCACGCTTCACCACGATCACCGTCTTGGCGTTGGCCACTTCCAGAATCGGCATACCGAAAATTGGCGAGTTCGGGTCCTTGGACGCTGCCGGGTTGGTCACGTCGTTGGCCCCCAGTACGATGGCCACATCGGTTTGGGCGAATTCCGGGTTAATGGCATCCATTTCCACCAATTGCTCGTAGGGCACTTCCGCTTCCGCCAATAACACGTTCATGTGACCGGGCATACGGCCTGCCACCGGGTGAATCGCATACTTCACATCAATACCGTGTTTCTGCAGCATGCTGGCCAGCTCACGGGTGGCATGCTGGGCCTGTGCCACCGCCAGGCCGTAACCGGGTACAAACACTACTTTCTTGGCGGAATCCAGCAGCATGGCCACTTCGTCTGCACTGGTGACCTTCACCTTACCTTCATAGAAGGCATCGTTCTCATCCTTGGACACACCCGCCTGGGCCGCCATGGAGCCACCGAACAACACATTGGTGAGCGAGCGGTTCATGGCCTTACACATGATGGTGGTCAGGATCAAACCGGACGCACCCACCAGCGAGCCGGTGATGATCAACCCATTGTTGCCCAGCACGAAACCGGTGGCCGAACCCGCCAGACCGGAATAGGAGTTGAGCAGTGCAATCACCACCGGCATGTCCGCGCCGCCGATGGGAATCACCAGCGCCACACCCAGCAGCAAGCAGATCACCACCATCACGATCAACAGATCCGTATTCTGCAGCGGATCGGTATAAACGAAGTAGCAGGCACCGGCCAGCAGCAGGACAATACACACCTTCACGATGGCTTTGAACATGCCGATGGAGGACGGATCGCCCAGCTTACCCATCAGTTTGCCCACCGCCACAAAGCTGCCAGTGAGGGTGATGGCGCCGATCAGAATACTGAAGATCAGGGCGATGGCCCACTGGGTGTTGGCTTCCGGCATGCCCATGATCACGCCCATGGGCATGGATGCCGCTTTTTGCATTTCAAGATAATTAGCAGACGCCACCAGCAGTGACGCACCACCACCGAAACCGTTCAAAGCAGCCACCATCTCCGGCATGGAGGTCATCTGGACCTTCTTCGCCAGGAACGTACCAATGGCCGCACCGATCAGAATCCCCATGATGATGTACAGGTAGCTCACCACGTTCTGCTCCAGCAGAGCAGCAATCACCGCGATCAACATACCAATGGCGGACAGCTGATTACCCCGAACCGCCGTCTTCGGCGTGGTCATCCCCTTGATGCCGTAGATAAACAATACGGCCGCGACAAGATAAGCGAAATTAATAAACGAGTGCATGTGCTTTCCTTCTTAGCCTTATTTCTTTTTGAACATGTGCAACATACGGTCGGTTACAGTGAAACCGCCGAAAATGTTGATACAGGCCAGAATGATCGCCAGCACACCCAGGAAAGTGGACAGACCATCGGTTTGCTCGCCACCACCGGAACTGATGATGGCACCCACCACCACAATACCGGAGATCGCATTGGTGCCGCTCATCAGCGGTGTATGCAACGTGGGAGGCACCTTGTTGATCACCTCCACACCCACAAAAATCGCCAACACGAAAATTGTGAGCGTCAACATTAACATTTCCATTATTTTGCCCCCTTCTCTATCGCTTCCAGCAGGCCAGCATGTTTGATTTCGCCACCGTCTGTTACCAGTGTGGCCGCAACAATTTCGTCTTCCAGGTTCATGGTCAGCTCACCGTCTTTCGCCATGTTCTGCAGGAAGGTGGTGATGTTTTTGGTGAACAACTGGGAGGCGTGAACCGGAACCCGGGAAGGGTGATCGACATAACCGATGATGGTGACACCATCCACATAGACTTTCTGGTTGACCACGGTGCCTTCCACGTTACCGCCCCGTTCTGCCGCCAGATCCACAATGACGGAACCCTTCTTCATGCATTTCAGCATATCGGCGGTAATCAGTCGCGGAGACGGTTTGCCGGGAATGGCCGCGGTGGTGATCACCAGATCGGACTGCGCCACCTTGGCAGACATCTGCTCACGCTGGGCTTTATAGAAGGCTTCTGACTGCTGCTTGGCGTAACCGCCGGAGCTGGTGCCTTCCTCCTGGGGCAGATCGAACTCAACGAACTTGGCACCCAGACTTTCCACCTGCTCTTTTACTTCCACCCGAGTGTCATAGGCTTCCACCACAGCACCCAAACGGCGGGCAGTGGAGATGGCCATCAGCCCGGCCACACCGGAACCAATGATGAACACTTTTGCAGGATGAATGGTACCGGCTGCGGTCATCAACATGGGGAAGTATTGGGGCAACACCATGGCGCCCGCCAACACCGCCCGATAACCGGAAATCGCGGCCATGGAGCTGAGCACGTCCATGCTTTGGGCGCGGGTAATGCGGGGAATGAACTCCAGCGCAAAGCTGCGAACTTTTTTGGCCGCCAGCTGCTTCACCAGATCCTGGTTGAACCAGGCATCCAGCATGCAAATCAGGGTGGAGCCTTCTTTGATGAGATCCGGCTCATTGTCAACCAGATGGCGCACTTTCAAAATCAGGTCAGCCTGTTCATACAAGGATGCGGCGTCCGGTGCAATGCTGGCCCCTGCATTGCGGAACTCGTCATCATCATAATGAGAGGCTTCCCCCGCGCCGCTTTGCACCACAACGTCAAAGCCTGCGCCTGTTAATATTTGTATACCTGAGGGAATAACAGCCACGCGATTCTCCCCAGGGTATATCTCTCTCGGTATACCCACTAACATTCTTCGAACTCCAAACCGATTGATTTTTATAGGTATTTTTAGATTATAGGCCTATAAACGGGCAAGCTGGTGCCCACCGGGCCCGGCGGAGCTGATAACCTAGCGTGTGAAGTGGATTATGACAACCCCTATTTTGTGTCTGACAGGAAGCGCAAACCGATGCCCTCCTCCACCATTCGCACCACCTCCAGGGTGACAATGGGGGCGTCATCCATCAGGCCCTGAACCTGACCCTTCAGTACTGTACCCACCGGTGGAACTTCCTGCTCCTGGGGGTCCATCACAAGGAACACCCCACCATCTGAAATATCCTTGGTGTACACGGTCATGGGTGCGATGGTGTCGCTCCAGATTTTGAAGCGGCAGCGCAATGCAGTGCGCAGATAGCGTCGCTGATTAGCCATAAATCCCCGATACCCGACATGATCGTTCTTAACAGTGTAGCAAGCTTGACGAATCTGCAGTGCAATCGCATTGAAAGCGCAGCGAATCTCTTGCTAGCATCGTGACTTCAATCCCAATAAACAGAGCGGCCCATCATGTCCAATAAAAACAAATGGTCAGAGGACAACATACCAAACCAGGCCGGAAAACGCTTCCTGATCACCGGAGCCAACAGCGGCATCGGCCTGGCGGCAGCCAAAGTGCTGGCGGCCAAAGGCGCCCACGTAATCCTGGCCTGCCGTAACGAAACCAAAGCCCTGCAGGCCATGGCCACCATCCGCCAGGCCCATCCCAAGGCCTCACTCCAGTTCCTGGCACTGGATCTGGGCAGCCTGGATTCGGTGCGCGCCATGGCGCAGGATTTCCTGGAGCAATACGATCGCCTGGACGGGCTGATCAACAATGCCGGGGTGATGTGGTTGCCCAAAGGCACGACCCGGGACGGCTTTGAGTCCCAGATCGGGATCAATCATTTCGGCCATTTTGCCCTCACCGGGCTGCTGCTGCCCGCGTTGTTGAAACAACCGGGTTCCCGCATTGTCACCGTCAGCAGCATTGCCCATCGGGCAGGTAACCTGAACTTTGACGACCTGTTTTTTGAGCGGCGCGCTTACGGTAAGCACAAGGCCTATGGCCAGAGCAAACTGGCGAACCTGGTGTTCGCCCGGGAATTGGAACGCCGCCTGAATCGGGCCGGCACCCAAACCATTTCCGTGGCGGTTCATCCCGGCGTTTCCAACACCAGCCTGGGGCAGTATCGCACAGAGACTCCCACCTCCCGCATCGTTTCCAGCCTGGCTCACTTGTTGACACCGGTGTTGGGCCAGAGCGCCCTCAAAGGGGCTTTACCCACCTTGTATGCCGCTACTGCCGACGCAGTGCAGGGGGGCGACTATATCGGCCCCGATGGCTTTTATGAAGCGTTCGGATCACCTGCACCCGCCGCCTCCACCCGCCGTTCCCGCAACCCGGAAATCGCCCGCACGCTGTGGGAGGTTTCAGAACAGCTGACCGGGGTGGTCTACCCCTTTGAATCGCAGCAGGCGGTGGCCTGAGCCGGCTGCTTCAGGGCAGCCGGTTCACTTCATCAATCTGGCCGTTCAAAGTCCAGTAGTCGTACAGGTAACCCACCAGGAACAGGCCGCCAGTCAACAGATAGATAAGCCCGGTGATCCATTTACCCATATAAAAGCGGTGAATGCCGAACACTCCCAGGAAGGTCAATAGAATCCAGCTGACCGTGTAATCCACTTTGCCCGCGGTATATTTGCGATCCGCCGCCCGGTCCATGCCGGGAATCAGGAACAGGTCGATGATCCAGCCAATGAACAACAGGCCAAGGGTGAAGAACCAGATGGTGCCGGTGATGGGTTTACCGTAATAAAAACGGTGGGATCCCAGGAACCCGAAAATCCAGAGAATATAGCCGATCACTTTTGAATGCGTACTTGCCTGTTCCATATCTTCCCCCGGGAACGCGTGTTGAGCGGAATACGATACGAAAGTTGGATCACGCTGTCTATGATCTCACGACCGATGATCTCAGGGTCTATGAAGCGATGGGGGGCGGCAATGGTTCAGTCAACGCCGGCAAATACACAGTGAAGGTACTGCCCTGTCCATGGACGCTCTCCGCCCAGATCCGCCCCCCCAATAATTGCGCCAGTCGGTCACTGATCACCAAGCCCAGGCCGGTGCCCTGTATATTGAACTGGCGTGCTTCCTTCATGCGCACGAACTCCTTGAACAGGGTACGCAATTCCGCTTCGGGAATGCCAATGCCGGTATCATTCACCTGCAGCACCAGCTCATGCCGATCCTCATGATAGGCAAGCGTCACACTGACGCCGCCCTGCTGGGTGTACTTCACGGCATTGGAGACGAGGTTGTTGAGGATCTGAATCAGCTTGTCCTTGTCAGTCCAGAACAGCAGCCTTTCCCCGGGCATGTTTACCGTAAACTCCAACCCTTTGGCTTTGGCGGAAGGGGCCAGCACCTGCAACTGCACATCCAGCAGCTTGCCAATATCGTACTGCCCCCAATCCACTTCCATGCGCCCGGCTTCCACCTTTGACAGATCCAGAATGTCATTGATCAGCGACAGCAGGTGGTGGGCATTGCGTCGCACTGTGCCCAGGGCATCCGTGTCCCGTTCCGACAAGTTCTCGGACGCTCCCTTGATGACCCGTTCGGTAAAGCCGATGATGGAATTGAGCGGCGTGCGCAGCTCATGGGACATGCTGGCCAGGAACTCCGACTTGGCCCGGTTGGCGGCCTCCAGTTGTCCCATCAGGCTGGATTGCTCGGTAATGTCGAACACCGACACCAGCACCGACAACCGGTCCTCATAGGGCAACGGTTGCAACGCGATGTCCAGCACCAGCTCGCGGCCGTCTTTTCTGATGCCACGCAAATCGCTGCGGGTACTCATTTTGCGGGAGTGAGGGTCGTTGGAGTAGTTGAGCACAAAACCATGATGTCGGGCCCTGACCTCCTCGGGAATCAATGCCGCGATCGACTGGCCCAGCAACTCGTCCGGCGCATATCCGAACACGTCATAGAGCGCCTTGTTGGCCAACTGTATGGTCTGGTCCTCACCCACCAGCATCAACCCGCAGGGTGCCGAATCAAACAGGGTGGTGAAACGCTTTTCCGACTCCACCTGCTCGGTGATGTCGATGGCACTGCACAGGTAACATTCGTCGTCGGACTCACCGGGTGCCTGCTCCAGGTGGTTGCGGTTCACCACAAACCAGCGAATACCCTCTTCGGTTTCGATATCCAGCTGCCCCACATAGGCCAGGCGTGTCTCCTGGCTGGTGAGACGGCTTTGATTTTCGACCCGGGATACGAAACGTCGCAGCAACGGGCTCATGGTCACCCCGTCCGCCCCGAACAGCGATCGGGTAAACGGGTTCACCCGCAGTAAACGCCCGGAGGATTGGCTCTTCACCAGCAAAACCAGTTGCAGGCTGTCGATCACCGAGTTGGCGAAACGACGCTCTTTCTCCACCGCATCCTTGGTGGCATTCAGCTCCTCCGTGCGCTCCGCGGCCAATTGCTCCGCTTTCTGCTTGATAAAGTGCAGCGACAGGATGACGTAGAACAACAGCACATCAATGATGATTCCCCCGGCGGCCACATAGCGGGGCAGATCCTCCTGCATACCGTCACTGAAGCCATCGGAAGGGGTCACCCGCAAGGTCCAGGGGCGGCCCTGCAACTCAATTTGGCGCACCAGAACCAGCTCCGACTCCGCCACCGGCTTTATGCCCCCACGGCTGGAATACAGCAGCTGATCCGGTGCCACCCCTTCGCCGTCATAGATCTCATAGTCCAGTTTGAAACTGGCACTGCCCACCACCCCCGCCATCAGGTCGCCGGCCCGGAACGCGGCATACAGCCAGGCTTGAAACCGGGATTCCCGCTCCGCCTCGGTTGCCGGTGTATTCCTGGTTTTATAGACCGGCAGGTAGGTCAGAAATCCGCTCTGCACATCGCGGTCGGTCTCCTGCACCAGGCGAATTTTGCCGGAGGTGGATGCATGACCGGTGCGACGGGCCCGATCCATGGCCAGGCGCCGGACTTCGTTGGAATACATGTCGTAACCGAAGGCCCGTCGATTACGCCAGTCGAAGGGCTCCAGATAGACGATGGAGGAGTAAATCGCCCGCTCACCGGCGGGTTTGATGTGATAGTCGGGAAAGCCCTGCGCCTGCACCTCAGCCTCATGCGCCGCGACCTGGTCGGGCTGCAACGGGATGCTGAAACCAATACCCTGAATTCCGGGCCAGTACTCATCCAGGTGCAGGTTCCGAACGTAAGTGGCGAACTCCTCGCGACTCAGCTCTTCCGATGCGTACACCATGGCGACGGTGGAACGCAGCACCTGCTCGTAGACACTGAGGTGGTTCTGGATCGCTTTCTCCAGCTCTTCCACACTGAAGCGAAAGCGGTCGCTTAAACGCTCTTCAATAACGTGGGAGGAAACGACGTACGCCCCCACGGTGACAATCAGTGACAGCACCAGCACAAGCCAGGCCGTGTAGGCGTTATGGATAAAGCTGGCTGCAGCATACCAGCGACGAATCGGCATCGGACGCATCCTTTCTAGAACTTCCTGATCACGGCGAATCGATCTGCAGTGACTCACCTACTAAGCTTAGCTCAGCTCCGGAAGATTGCATTCCCTTGCAATCCGATTGAAAACAGTTACTTAGTGATGATGCCCGCCCACGCCGTGGGCATGGCCGTGGGCCTTTTCGTCCTCTGTGGCGGGGCGCAACCCCACTATCTGCACATCAAACGTGAGGGTCTTGCCCGCCAGGGGGTGGTTCAGATCACAATCGGCATTGAATTTTCCCACCTTCACCACCGTGACCTGGCGCTGGCCCTGTTCGGTTTGCACCCAGGCCGTCATGCCCGGGCGCCACTTCTTCGCACCCTGCATGTGCTTCAGGGGAATGCGCTGGGTGGCACCGTCCTTGCGCTCGCCATAGGCTTCCGCCGGCTCGATGGTGACGCTGAAACTGTCCCCTTCCTGCTTGCCGGCCATGGCCTTTTCCAACCCCGGGATGATGTTCTGATGGCCGTGGAGATACGCCATCGGCTCCCCACCCTGCGTACTTTCCAGCTCATTGCCCGCTTCGCTCAAGGTGTAATGAAACTGGACAACTGTATCGTTAGTGATGCTCATAACCGTGTTTCCTGTTGAGGTGTTACTTCTGAATCATTGTGTGCCCGGGAGGGCTTATTCGGACTTTTCCTGAATCGACCACTCGGCCCCGTCATCCTGCGCCAGCAGCTGGGTCAGGGCCGGCAGTCCCTGCTCCAGTTGCGTCCGCAACGTCCAGGGCGGGTTGATCACAAACATTCCACTGCCGAACATACCATGACCCTGGGGTGGACGGCTGACCGCCATCTGCACGTCCAGCCAACGGGTGCAGGGCAGCTTTTGCAACTGTTCGGAAAAGCGCTGGGCAGACACCGAGTTGATCAACGGATACCACACCAGATACTGCCCGGTGGCAAACCGCTTCAGGCATTCGTTCATGGCGGTAAGGACTTTGTTGTAGTCACTCTTGATCTCGTAGGACGGGTCCATCAGCACCAGGCCGCGCCGGCTCTCCGGTGGCAGTAACCCTTTCACCGCCACAAACCCGTCCCCTTCCAGCACCTTGACCCGATGATCCCGCGCAAACAGCTTCACCAGCGCCACCAGATCGGAACCGTGCAGTTCGATCAAGCGCAGCCGGTCGTCCGGGCGCAGCAGCCCGGCAGCCAACGCCGGTGAGCCGGGATACTGTAGCAATGTGCCTTTATTCTGGCCCCGCTTATTTTGATTCTGCACCTGTGCCAGATACAGGTTGAGGCTCTCCGGCAGGTCAGTCGCCTCCCACAGGCGCGCGATTCCGGCGTCCGCTTCTGCGGTCTTACGGGCATAGGCGTCTTTCAGGGAGTACTGCCCGCTCCCGGCATGGGTGTCGATATAAAAGAAGGGTTTGTCCTTCTGCTTCAGGTATTCCAGGCACAACACCAGCACCCAGTGTTTCAGGACATCCCCGTGATTACCGGCGTGAAACCCGTGGCGATAACTCAACATAGAGCACAATTCCTCATTGATCTTTCCTCTGTCTATCCCGCACCCAGAAGCGCATGGTTTTCGCGGTATCCTCCGTCTGCCCCAGATCCAGCCAGGAATACTGGCACTCCAGATCCGGGCGGCACTGATAACCGCGCTTGTTCCAGAACAGATCATGGGGCCGATACTGGGCAGGGCGCAGCGGATGATCCATGGGTCTGACCACGGCACAAAACGTGGTGATGGCATAACCCAGTTCAGCGGCCACCCGCTCCCGCTCATCAAAAAAGCGATGGCCGATGCCGGTGCCGCGATATTCCGGCAACAATACCGACTCGCCGAAATAGTAGAGGCTTGCTAAGTCCTCCCCTCCGTCCTGGATGGGCTTCTGAAACGGTTTTTGGAAGGCGCTGTCCGCGTCCCGCATTGGCAGACCGGTGGAGGCTCCCACCACCCGTGCACCATCCAATGCCAGCACCAGCACACTCCGGTCCGAGGCTTGATAACGCTACAGGTAGCGTTGCTCATAAGCCACATCACCATCGTATAAATAGGGAAACTCGCGGAACACCTGGATGCGCAGCGCCGCCACCGGCTCGATCCAGTGGGCGAACTGGTCTCCAGTAACCGTCTTGGTGGTCAGAGACATCGATATACACAAGGCAGGTTGAAGAGGGGGCAGGCTACCACAGGTGCCAATTAATGAAAATCCACCCGGAAGGCTTAATTCGGAGGGGCAGAAACCCTGCGGTGGCGCAGCCCCGCGGTGGGTTTACCCTGAGACCGGCGGCGCTTGGGCTAGGCCGGTACCGCTAGTTTCTCACGCGGCTTGCCGTGCTTCACCAGGGGTTTGGCCTGTAGATCCGCATGAAACCCGCACGCGCAATCAAATGCTGCCTGAGCTTTGATTGCGGAGAGGGTTTTTGGCGTGAGGGAACCACAGGAAGGGCATTTCAGATTGAGCGTCAGTTCTGCTTGCATGCCTGCACCTCTTGGAGCTTATCCGTGCATGTTGTTGTTATGATCTGCATTGATAAAGCTACCAGACAGCAATACATTTGTGAAGAAAAATGTCTACAGCTCAACCCATGCATGCCCCCCGGTTTCAGCCCTGCGCCACTAGATTTTCAACACACTCAGGTTCAGCTTGCCATCGGCCATGGGTGGGCACCAGAAGAACATGCCGGTAATGGGTTGGGTAAAGCGGAACAGTCCATCAGTGATGCCATCCTCCAGCCCCACCATGCGCTTTAGAATATCCTGGAACGCATCAAAGCTTTTGCCAAAACACAGAAACACCAATCCTTCCTGAGTGGCATCGTTCCACGGCATGGAACGACGCAGAATAAAAGCTTCAGGAGAGAAGCTTTCCTGCGCAGCGCGTTTCACGTGGGCCGATTCCGGAGCCTCATCAAACTCCTCATTGTCGGACAGGTGCCGACCGATGATGTTGTCCTGCTCCGCTTGGGGCAACGAATGGAAGTGATTGAGATTGTGAATCCACTGCTGCACGGAGACGAAACTGGATTGATCAAGCCCTTCGATATTGCTGGACACCAGTGCCGCCTGCTCTGCTTTGTCACCTTCAGGGTTTTCGGTACCGTCGATATAACCAGAAAGGTCACGGCTGTCCCGATACATAAAACAATCAACCGCCTCCCGCAGTTCAAAGGCCCCTGCCAACCGTTGCCGGAGATCCCGCGATTGCATCAGTAGCTCGCCACGATCGTCACCCCGCAACCAGATCCAGAGGGACGCGGGCGTCGAGGGAATCTCAACGGCAGCCCCGGACAGTGCCGGCATATCCTGCATGCCTTTGATCTCACATCCCAACTGTGCCAGCAGGCTCGCGCCCAGGCCCACCACCATGGTGTCACCGTCGGCCACCGCCTGCAGTCGCTTCAGCGGCTCCACCGGATCGCTGTCCGGTACGTGGGTGAACATGAGATGCCGGGCCACCTTGGGCACCGGCGACAGAATTCCAGGTTGTGCAGACGACATGATGGCTCCCCCTTTATTGGCCTGTGAACGTTTATAACACAGCCGCTCGATCGCGCAATACCGGCAGCCCCAGCCAATGATCGACATCAAATAAACTTTGGAAAACAAACGGGCCTGGCCATAACGTAAAACGGGGCACCTTAAGCGCCCCGTTTATGACCAGCCACCGCCGCCTTTATTGTTCGATTTGCGACAGATCCCGCACACCACCACGATCGGCACTGGTGGCCAGAGCAGCATAGGCACGCAGGGCGGTACTCACTTTGCGGGGACGATCTTCCAACGGTTTCCAACCGGCTTTGCCTTTGGCGTCCATGGCCGCACGACGCTGGGCCAGCACCTCATCACTCAGCAACACATCGATGCTGCGATTGGGAATATCGATTTTGATCAGATCGCCCTGCTCCACCAGACCGATGGCACCCCCGGAGGCGGCCTCTGGAGAAACATGGCCGATGGACAGGCCGGAGGTGCCCCCCGAGAAACGGCCATCGGTCAACAGGGCGCACTGTTTACCCAGGCCTTTGGATTTGAGGTACGACGTGGGATACAGCATTTCCTGCATGCCGGGGCCACCTTTGGGGCCCTCATAACGGATGACAACCACTTCTCCCGGCTGAACCTCATCCCCCAGAATGCCTTTTACCGCTGCATCCTGGCTTTCAAAAATTCGGGCCGGGCCCTCAAACACCAGGATGCTGTCGTCCACCCCTGCGGTTTTCACCACACACCCGTTCAGGGCAATGTTACCCGTCAGTACCGCCAAGCCGCCCTCTTTGGAATAGGCGTGTTCCAGGGAGCGAATGCAGCCGTTGGCACGGTCGGCGTCCACGGAATCCCAACGGCAATTCTGGCTGAACGCCTGCTGGGTGGGAATGCCCGCAGGGCCGGCGCGGAAGAAGGTATGTACGGCCTCATCGTCGGTCTGGGTAATATCCCATTTCGCCAGGGCTTCTTCCATGGAAGGCGCATGCACCGTGGACACGTCGGTGTGCAACAGCCCAGCCCGGTTCAACTCACCCAGGATGCCCATGATGCCTCCGGCACGGTGCACGTCCTCAATGTGGTATTGCTGGGTGTTGGGTGCCACCTTGCACAGCTGCGGCACTTTGCGAGACAGGCGATCAATGTCCGCCATGCCGAAATCCACTTCCCCTTCCTGGGCCGCGGCCATCAGGTGCAGGATGGTGTTGGTGGAACCGCCCATGGCGATGTCCAGGGTGATGGCGTTTTCGAAGGCTTTTACATTGGCGATGGCGCGGGGCAACACGCTGGCGTCGTCCTGCTCGTAATAGCGCTTGGTGATCTCAACGATACGCCGGCCCGCTTCCAGGAACAGTTGCTCACGATCGGCGTGGGTAGCCAGAGTGGTACCGTTACCGGGCAACGACAAGCCCAGGGCTTCCGTCAGACAGTTCATGGAGTTGGCGGTGAACATGCCGGAGCAGGAGCCGCAGGTGGGGCAGGCACTGCGCTCATACACATCCGCCTGCTCGTCGGTGATGTTGGGGTCCGCCGCCGCCACCATGGCGTCCACCAGATCCAGCTTGATGATCTTGTCGGAGAGTTTGGTCTTGCCGGCTTCCATGGGGCCACCGGAGACAAAAATCACCGGAATATTCAGGCGCAATGCGGCCATCAGCATTCCCGGGGTGATCTTGTCACAGTTGGAAATACACACCAGGGCATCGGCGCAGTGGGCATTGACCATGTATTCCACGGAATCGGCGATGATCTCGCGGGAAGGCAGGCTGTACAGCATGCCATCGTGGCCCATGGCAATGCCGTCATCCACCGCGATGGTGTTGAACTCTTTGGCCACACCGCCGGCTTTCTCAATCTCCCGGCACACTAGCTGGCCCAGATCCTTCAGGTGCACATGGCCAGGCACAAACTGGGTGAAGGAATTGGCCACCGCAATAATGGGTTTCTGGAAATCCTCGTCCTGCATGCCGGTGGCCCGCCACAGGGCTCGGGCGCCCGCCATATTTCGGCCTTGGGTGGAGGTTTTGGAACGATACGCCGGCATGGTGCTCTCCTGCTCTACTGTCTTTGTGGAAGCAAATTTTCAGGCCGCATAGGATAGCAGGAAGCGCCCGCCCGCAACAGGGATTCAGCCGTTCAAGGCGCGACTGCCCAGCACCATCATCAGCATCTGACGCTCCAGCATGGCCAGTCGTTGCTCCCGCTTTTCCTTGCCCATATCCAGGACATTCAACACATAGGTGATCAACAACGAAAAAATCGCATCGGATTCAACTTCATAGCGGCTCTTGCCCAGGCCCCGCCGAACCGCGGCGTCGCTCATGTCCGAAGCCATTTCCCGGCGCATAATGGACAATTCCCGGCGAATGATGCGGCGATACTCAGGGTTGGGGTTAAACCACTGTAAAATCAACAACCTGAGCACCGGCTCAAAATGCGCCACTGCTTTACCGAACTGCTGCAACAGAGTTTTCAGAGCCACTTCCGCTTCCTGATTCATGATCTCCTTACGGGCGCCCCGGGCCGCCGCCCGCAACCGCAGCAGCGACTCATCCACCAGCGCCAGGCCCAGCTCATCCATATCCGCAAAATGGTTGTAAAGAGAGGGAGCCGCCATACCGGCCGCCCGCGCCACTTCTCTCAGGCCCAGTGCATCCGGTGAACGGCCTTCCTCCACCAACTGCAGTGCTGCCCCCAGAATACGCCTGCGAGTGGCCTCTTTACGATCGGAACGGGTGTTTTTGGAGACACTTTCGGACATTCAATGCACTCATCACTTCAACATACAGTCGTTAGTTTATACTTGGAAACAGAGAATCACAATTTAATCCTATCCCCCTATTGACTTACTATCAGGCCTGATTTAGCTTAACTAACACTTGTTAGTCTTATTGTTGTTGTCGCTATTTTTTTGCTTTGAGGGAATGCCAGAATGGAATATCTCGTAACCGGTGCCACCGGCTTCATTGGACGATTTGTAGTGGAAGAGCTGCTCAAGCAACCCGGCAGCGTAGTGCACGCCCTGGTACGCAAGGGCTCGGAAGACAAACTGGAACGGATTCGCCAATCCCTTGGTGCCGACCACCAGCAACTGCAGGCTCTGGTCGGCGACCTGACCCAACCCAACCTGGGCATTGCTGCCACCGACCTGGCGCAACTGAAGGGCCGCATCAGCCACCTTTATCACCTGGGTGCCATCTATGACCTGAGCGTCGATGCCGAAACCCAGAAGCAGGCCAATGTGGAAGGCACCCGCCACGCCCTGCAGGCGGCAGAGGCCCTCGCGGTGGAATGCTTCCAGCATGTCAGCTCCATTGCCGTGGCCGGCAGCTACGATGGTTTGTTCACTGAAGCCATGTTCGAAGAGGGCACCGGGTTCAACAACCCTTACTTCCTCACCAAGCACCTGGCGGAGAAATGTGTGCGGGAGGAATCCAAAGTACCGTTTCGCATCTACCGCCCGTCGGTGGTGGTGGGCCACTCCAAAACCGGTGAAATGGATAAGATCGACGGCCCCTATTTCATCATCCGCTTGATGGAAGAGATGGATCGCTGGCTGCCGGAGTGGTTGCCTCTGCCCGGGGTGGAGTGCGGCAAGCTCAACATCGTGCCGGTGGATTTTGTGGCCCAGGCCATTGTGCACATTGCCCACCAGCCTGACCTTGAGGACCAGGTGTTCAACATCACCGACAACAAATACTACTCCGTGGCAGACCTGTTTGACATGATCTCCGGCGTGTCTGGCCTGCCCACCTTTCGCTGGAAGTTCTCCAACCGGTTAACGGACCGGACCACCCATTTCATCGTGCCCAAGCTGTCCCGTTTCTGGCCCATGCGCAAGATGATGGAGAGCATGGACATCGCCCCGGCTGCTCTGAACTACGTGGTGTATAACACCACCTTTGATAACAGCAATGCCGCACGCGCGTTGCAGGGTTCCGAGATCAGCCCACCGGACCTGGAACAGTACCTGCCCCAGTTGTGGCAATACTGGAAACACAGCTTGTCCCCCCTGAACAATCCATAACATTGGGACACCCCATAACCTTAATCGAGAAGAGTTCATCACAATGCCCAATCCCAAAGCCGACAAAGTGTATTTTCGCAAACCCAAACTGAAACCTTACCTGGATCGCGCACGGGACCATTGGACATGGAATGCCAAAAGTGTCTTTAAACAAAAACAGGCCCTGCAACAACGGGTGCAGGGCAAAACCGTACTGCTGACCGGCGCCAGCTCCGGCATCGGTGCCCAGGTGGCTGAACAGGTGGCCGCCGCTGGTGCCAGCGTGCTGTTGGTGGCCCGCTCACGGGACAAGCTGGAAACCATTGCCGAGCAGATTCAAAAGCAAGGTGGCAACGCCTTTGTGTATACAGCGGACCTGTCTGACGGTGATGCAGTGGATGCCCTGTGCCAAAAGGTGATCCAGGCGCACGGCGGCGTGGATATCCTGATCAACAATGCCGGCCGCTCCATTCGACGCTCCATCAAGTTCAGCTTCGACCGGTTCCACGACTACGAACGCACCATGCAGTTGAACTATTTTGGTTCCATCCGCATGGCCATGAATCTGCTGCCGGGTATGCTGGAGCGGGGCGATGGCCACATCATCAATGTGTCCACCGTCGGTGTGCAGGCGAGTCCGGCCCGATTCTCGGCCTACCTGGGTTCAAAATGGGCTTTGGAGGGTTGGAGCTGGGTGGCGGCCAACGAGCTGGCCCACACCGGAGTGACCGTATCCACCATCAATTATCCGTTGGTGCGCACACCGATGATCGCACCCACCAAGATCTACGACTACACCCCGGCCATGTCGCCGGAAAAAGCCGTGAACTGGATGCTGGACATCATCATCACCCGCAACAAACGCAAGGTGGGCCCGCTGGGGCTGGGGGCGCTGGCCATGTATTACATGCTGCCCAAGACATCGGAAACCATCGTCAATGCCAGCTATCAGGTGGTGTACGAGGCTCCCCCTGCCCCCAAGCCGACGCAAGTGACGTCGCCAACCCAACACTCGGCCAAGGAAAAGACAGCGTAAGTTATCAGAGGCGTTGATGATCCGCGTCACCGATGGGGCCGCAGCTGGCCCCGTCAGCTGCGTTTGATTTCCTTGCGCATCAGTGCGGCCAGCTCCTGCTGCTGGGTGTCCGGTTTGGCGGACAGCTTTTGCACCACTCCCACCCGATCCATCTTGCTGCGGTTCTGGCTGAGTTTGGCTTTGCCTTCCAGTTTGTGGATTTTGATGCGAAAGAACACCAGCGCCTTCATCATCACCGCCAGCACAGACGGCTCCAATTCGGCCAGCGTCCAACCTTCGCCGTAACGCTCTTCATTGTTCTCACTGAGCCGCTCCAGCACCCACAGGGATTCCGCCTCGGTTTTGATCAGCTCAGCTTTACCGCTGACCTGAACCGTCACAAAGTTCCAGGTGGGAACCCCATTGGGCTGGCTATACCAACGGGGCGAGACATAACCATGAGGGCCATCGAAACACACCACCAGATCGTCAGCCATGATCGTGCTTTGCCAATGACCGTTATCCCGGGCCATGTGCCCCAACAACTCCCCTTTCTCCCGATCCAGCAGGAACGGATAGGAGTTCACTTCCAGACGGCCGCGCTGACAGGTGGCAAGCTTGCCGAAGCTCCAATGTTCAATCCAGTCGAACAGCAATTCCTGATCCGTCACGGAAAACGACTTAGGCGTATACATCTTTGTTCCTTTCATGAGCGCCGGGAAGGACGCATAGAATCGCCGGGCTCATCAGTGCCAGTGACAACCCGCCGTAAGAATAGTCTGGAATCCAGTCAATCGCCATCACCCCTGGGCCGGGAACTCAAAGGCCCCCGATCTCGCAGACGTCGTTGCCCAGCCACAACGCCAGATCACAGGTGGTACAGCCACCCAGGGCAACGCTGGTAGCCAGCAGAAGCAGAACCATCCATTTTTTGTTATTCATATGCTGAGGTTTCCTATACACCATTGACCAAGTAGACCGCGTACTTTGGCCATACTACTACTGTGCCTGCCTCTCTACCACCAGGGCACAAAAAAGCCCGCTGCAGGAGCGGGCTTTTCGGCTATCAAACCTTGTGGGTTCGATCAGCGGGGCGCCATACGGATTGAGCCGTCCAGACGCACAACTTCGCCATTGAAGAAACCGTTCTCCACCATCTGGCAGGCCAGCTGGCCGTACTCCGGGGGATTACCCAGGCGTTTCGGGAACTGGGTCATTTCGATCAATGGCAGCTTCACCGCATCGGGTGCAGCGTTCATCAATGGGGTATTGAAGATACCGGGAGCGATCACGTTGACACGGATGCCATAGGTGGACAGGTCACGGGCGATCGGCAGAGTCATGCCCACAACACCACCTTTGGAAGCGGAATAGGCAACCTGGCCCACCTGGCCGTCAAATGCCGCCACAGACGCGGTGTTGATGATCACGCCACGCTCGCCGTCTTCGGTAACCGGATCGTTCTTGGCCATGGCTTCCGCGGCCAGACGGGTCACGTTGAAGGTACCCACCAGGTTGACGGCGATGACTTTCTGGAAAATCTCCAGGGAGTGAGGGCCTTTGCTGCCGTAGGTCTTCATGGCGGAACCGATACCGGCACAGTTCACAGCCACATGCAGGGCACCGAACGCTGCCAGCACGTTGGCGATGGCCCCTTTAACAGACGCTTCGTCTGCCACGTTCACGCTCTCATACCGGCAGTTGTCGCCCAGCTCAGCAGCCACGGCATTGCCCATCTCTTCATTCAGGTCGAAAATCACAACCTTGGCACCTTTGGCCAGGAAGGCTTCGGTGGTGGCACGTCCCAGACCGGAAGCACCGCCGGTTACCACGGCAACCTTATCTTTCAGATCCATGTTCAGTCCTCTTTAAGTAAGTGACTTATCGTTGCGATAAAGGGGTATGACTATGGGGTCGAGAGTATACACAGGGCAATATCAACACGCTACTGGCCAAAACTGACAGTTAATTAGCCTTTTCAGTCAGTGATGGCACTACTCATTGACTTCAAAATTAAGGACTGCGTACCCTTCCCTGCCATGCCCAGGAAACAGCCTGTCCATAACCCATAAAGAACCAACCAAAATAGGGAAACGACTCATGAAAGCGGTACTGTGCAAAGAATACGGACCAGCGGAAAAGCTGGTGGTGGAAGAGGTCCCCGCCCCCACTGTGGACGCCCACAGTGTCTTGATCGAAGTTAAGGCGGCAGGCATCAATTTTCCCGATACCCTGATCATTGAAAACAAATACCAGTTCAAGCCGCCGCTGCCGTTTATCCCCGGCACCGAAGTGGCGGGCCTGGTGAAGGCCGTGGGGGACAAGGTGGCCCACGTCAAGCCCGGTGACAAGGTCATGGGCTTCGCGTTTGTGGGCGGCTACGCCGAACAGATGCTGGTCCCCGGCGCCAGTTGCTTTCCCATGCCGGACACCTTCAGCTTTGAAGAGGCTGCCGCCTTCACCATGATCTATGGCACCTCTTATTATGCGCTGAAGCAGCGGGGCCAGTTACAGGCGGGAGAAACCCTGTTGGTGCTGGGAGCGTCCGGCGGCGTCGGCATGGCGGCCGTGGAATTGGGCAAACTGATGGGGGCCACCGTCATTGCCGCCGGTGGCAACCTTGACAAGCTGGCGGTGTGTAAAGCCCACGGCGCCGATCACATCGTCAATTATAACGACGAGGACTGGAAGGATCAGGTGAAACAATTGACCGGCGGCAACGGTGCTGACGTCATCTATGATGCGGTAGGCGGGGAATACACCAAAACCGCCCTGCGCTGCATCAACTGGGGTGGCCGCCTGCTGATCGTCGGTTTCGCCAGCGGTGACATCCCGCAACTGGCCGCCAACCTGACCCTGCTCAAGAGCAGCTCCGTGGTGGGGGTATTCTGGGGCGCATCGCTGACCAAGGAAGCCGACGCCAACCAGGAGAACTTCCGGGAGCTGTTCAAGTGGTCCATGGAGGGTAAAATCAAGCCTCATGTGTGCGCCACTTTCCCGCTGGAACAGGTGGCCGATGCCATGAATCTCATACTGCAACGGAAGGCGGTTGGTAAAGTCGTGCTGACAACGGATTGATTCGAAGTCTGCACTGAACCCAAACCCAACGAATGTAGGTAGTATCATGTGGTTTATATTCCGGTTTATCGTTGCACTGTATATTCAGAAGATTAAGCCGTCCCGGCATCTGTTGGACTGGGTATTCGTACCCTATCGCTGCATGCCCTGGGATCTGGATGCCAACATTCACATGAACAACGTGAAATACCTGAAATACCTGGAACGGGGCCGGGTGGAACACATGATCCACACCCCCTGGCTGACGGAAATGACCAGCCGGGGCTTTAAAGCCCTGATCGCCAACACCGAGATCAGCTACGTGAAGGAGATCAAGCCGTTTCAGCGTTTCAAGGCGGAAACCCGCATCAGCAGCTGGGATGAAAAATACATCTACATGGAGCAGCTGTTCACCTACCGCAAGACCGTGTTTACCGCCGCCGTCATCCGCATGGCCATGGTAAGCACCAAAACCGGCCAACGGATCTCGCCCCTGCAGGCCTTTGCCGAGATTCTGCCGGGTGTCACGCCGCCACAGCTGCCCGGCAGCGCCCAGCATTTAAACCTGCTGGTACAGGCACAACGGGCTGAGACCCAGGCTATTGCTGCCTCCCATGCAGACGTGGATGATAACCCCAACCAAAACGACAAAAGCGTAAAAGAGAAGACTCAGGAACCCAGCTTATGACCGATCAAGTAATCACCGAGATCCAGGACAACATCATTATCATTCGCCTGAACCGGGCCGACAAAAAAAACGCCCTCACCGGGGCGATGTACACCGGGATTTCCGACGCACTGGATCAACTTGAACAAGACGCCAACCTGCGGGTGGGAGTGATCACCGGCACCCAGGATTGCTTTACCGCCGGCAACGACCTGGTGGACTTTCTCAACAGCTCGGGCATCGGCGGCGAATCCCCGGTGGGCCGTTTTTTGCGCACCATCCCCCATCTCAGCAAGCCCCTGGTGGCAGCGGTGAACGGTCCGGCAGTGGGCGTGGGCACCACCATGCTGATGCATTGCGATCTGGTATACGCGGCCCCGGGCGCCAAATTCCAGATGCCGTTTGCCAGTTTGGGGCTGTGCCCGGAGGCGGGCTCCAGCCTGCTGTTCCCACAATTGGTCGGCTACCGTAAAGCCGCTGAGTTGCTGATGCTGTGCAAACTGTTCACCCCGGATGAAGCTGTAGCCCTGGGCATCGTCAACGAGATCCTGCCAGCGGAAGAATATCAGGCCTATGCCCTGGCCAAAGCGGCGGAGCTGGCCAAGTTACCGCCCCGCTCCATTCGCGTCACCAAACAGCTGTTGCGCCAAGGCAATGAAGCGCAACTGAAGGCCATCATGAAGCTGGAAGAGAATTACTTCACGGAAATGCTGGCCGGCGCAGAAGCCAAGGAAGCCTTCAGTGCTTTCCTGGAAAAGCGCAAGCCGGACTTTTCCCAATTCAGCTAACGTTGCAATGGGATCACCGCAGACCCACTGCACAAAAAAAAGGGCCCGGCGCGACAGCACCGGGCCCTGCTTTGTTATACGGATCAGGTTATGGGGATCGATTTACTGCTTGATGCCTTCCACCGAGATGTAAATGTTCACCACCTCTGACGCCGGCCCCAGGTTGTAATCAATTCCGAAATCTTTCAGCTTAAGCTGGGTGGTGGCCTCAAAGCCCTGTCGATAGCCACCCCAGGGGTCTTTACCGCCGCCAATGTAGGTGGCATCCAGAGTGATGGGTTTGGTAATGCCCTTGAGGGTGAAATCGCCAGTGATCTTAGCGGTATTGTCCCCGGTTTTTTCAATCTTGGTACTGACGAAACCGGCCTTGGGGAATTTCGCCACATCAAAAAAGTCTTTGCCCCGAAGGTGCTTGTCCCGTTCGGCGTGATTGGAATCCACACTGGCCACATCAATATCCACTTTAACACTGGATTTTTCCACGTTGGCCTCGTCCAGCACAAACTCGCCTTCGAACGTATTGAAGCGACCCAGCAACCAGCTGAACCCCAGGTGTTGAATCTTGAATTGGATAAAGGCATGACTGCCTTTGGTATCCATTTTGTAGGTGTCTGCCGCCTGCACCAGCCCGGACGTGAGCAGTGCAGCGCCGATCACCGCCATACTGAAGGCGTAGCCCATTTTCGTTTTCATAGTGTGCTCCTTATTGGTCATTGACCTTTGATGGTTAACATTCGGATAAGAGTTCGATCGCGATCGACAAAATGGTGTTTCAGGGCAGCTGCGGCATGAACGACTGCCAACCCGATCAGCCCCCAGGCGCCCCACAAGTGCCAACGCCCCACCATGTCAGTCTGATTCGGGGCAAGCTCCAGCAGCGCAGGCAGCAGACTAAGCTCAAACACCATGAGCGGCTTGCCTTCAGCCGTCACGATAAAATAGCCGGTGACGGGCAGCAGGATCAGCAAGGCCAGCATCGTTGCGTGCACCAGGCGCGCCGCCGCCCCCTGCCACCGTTTTTCTGCCAATGGCGCCGGAGGCCCACTGAGAACGCGCCACACCAGCCTGAACAGGGACAGCAACGCCAGCACCACCCCCAGGGATTTGTGCCACTCAGGCAACTCGTGATAGAGGGGATCGTAATAGGACAAGCCCACCATATACAGCCCCACACCAAACAAGAGGATGGTCAACAGAGCAGACAGCCAGTGCAGCAACACACTGACCAGCCCGTATCCCGATTCACTGTTTGCTAACACCCTTGCCCGCCCCTTTAATCAACCGCCTTAGGGGGTTGGACAGCCCTAAATGCGAATGGTTCTATTTACGTGAGATAGGATTTTAACCCAAGAAGATCAACCATTTAGTTACGCAACCTCACTGCAACAAAATTGAATTGGTATTTTGTCACAATGACTTTGATTTTAATTCGGTAGAAAACATTTCCTCAGAATGGAGAATGAAGAGCGTTGAATACATCTGACGTGAGCATACCCAACGTGAGCCTACCTCAAAGGGAACGCACCATGAACATTCGCTCCATAAGCGCAAGCTGGGTCATCGCCCTGTGTCTGTTGGGCATTTTCAGTATGCTGAAACAGCCTGCTGTAAGCGATGGCGATGAGGAAGCCGTCATCCGGATGCAGGAAGAGCAGACTGCCGAGCCGCAAGAGCACATCAGCGAGCTGGACGCCGCCAGCAGGCCCGTTGAAGACCGGGACCAACCGGTAATGGGATACCTGTTCACGCAACTGTAGCCGCTATAAAAGTCCCGCACCCCAGACCCGCCTCACCCGTTACGTTCAGGTATTCGGCAGCTTCACCACCAACGATTCCGTCGGATAGGCAACACAGCCCAGCACATAACCGCTTTTAGCGTCGTCAATGCTCAGGGAATTGGGTTCATCCATCACCACCATGCCCGACTTCACTCGAATCTTGCAGGTCTGGCAGTTGCCCACCGTACACTTCTGCGGAATATTCACCCCATTACGGCGGGCGGTTTCCAGAATGGTTTCCACCTGCTTTTGTCGCACCCGCACGGTATTGCCCAGTACAGTGGACGGTAAGAAGGTAATCGAGCGCGGCCGCAACTCGTCCGATAACAAGCGGGCGGGTGGCGAGCTGAAGGTTTCAATCTGAATGCGGGAGTCGGCAATACCCGCCGCATGAAAAGCCTCTGTGCACTTGCTTACCAACCCATAGGGACCGCAGATATAGAACAGGGCACTGGCCGGGTCCGACAGGCGGGACAGGATCTTGTCACCGTTCAGCCGGCGATAGGGGTCATGTCCGTCACCGGCTTTGCGGGTGAACTGAAAACGGATGGAGAAACCCGGGTGATCTTTTTCCAGGCGTAACAACTGGCGGTGGAAAATCGCCTGCTCCTGATTGCGGCAGGCATAGATCAACTGGATTTCCGCCATGGGATTTTTGCCCAACAGATCTTTAATCAAAGAATACAGGGGCACGATACCGGCACCGCCGGCCACCATCACATAGCGCTGGTCCTCCGGATGAGTGCGGGGCAACACGAAATCGCCCATGGGGTCGTCAATATAGATCCGGTCGCCCACCCGCAGGGAACTGTAAAAATAGGACGACACCCGGCCATGGAAAATGCGCTGGGCCGTGACGGCATAGCGATTTTCATCGGGCGCACTGGAAAAGGAGTAACAACGCTGAAACAAGGTGGGGCCGATGGGCAGCGTCACCGTCACGCACTGGCCGGATTTGTAGGTGAGGCGATAGCCTTCCGTCAGCTCAAATTCCACGGTCACCGCGCGGGTGGTTTCCCGGCGGACATCGGTGACCACCGCTTCGTAGGCATTTTCCAGTAGGGTGGAGCTGCTGCGGGGAGTGGCTTCCTGACGCCGGGGCAGCGGCAACGCACGACTGACCCGTTGCAGGATACGCACGGGGAGCGCCTGGTTAAGTGTTTTAGAAATCCGGTTCACAACGAATCCTGGGCGAGCAAGACAACCAACTATGCGCATTAAATCATAATCCGCCCCTTCATTACTATGAGGTCAATCAGGAAACCGCAGGCAAAACACCGGGTCTTTGGCTATATATAAAAAGAAAGGAAGGAAATATATGGCTTACGATCCCAACGACCCACTCTATAAAATGCTGTTGGATGAAGACATCGAGGCATTCAACCGGGCCCGTCAGGCGGGGAAGACCGTCGACCTCCAGGGCGCCCATTTTCGGGGCATCGACCTGCGCAACATGAATGCAGATGGTTTAAATATGCAGGATACCTACATGCGCGGGGCCGACCTGCGGGGCGTGGACCTGCGCAATACCCAACTGGAGGGTGCCAGCATCTGTGAGGCGAAGATTTCCGGCTGTTACTTCCCCAAGGAACTCTCCGCCGACGAAATCCGCCTGTCCCAGGAGAAAGGCACCCGCCTGCGCTATCAACGCTAGGCTGCCCGCCCTACTCTTCCCAGAACCGACGTAACTGGAAGGCACAGTAACCCAGGGCAAACAGCACGTTGACCATCATGCTGGTGCGTACGGTGGTGGATAACTGTTGCGGAGTCATGACGTCTTTACCCAGGTGGGAGTCGGTGAGCCCCCACAGGGACAGGGCCACCATCACCCCGGCAATCACAAACACCCCGGCAATCATGCCGACAAAGGCCTTGCCCCGATTCAACCACTGGCGAATGGCCGCGTATTCAATAAACCCGTTGAGGGCGCTGCACAGCACCCAGGTCAACAGTAACGAGCCAACCAGATACCCGGCCATCAGTGCTCCCGCGTTTCCTTGAATTTAACGTCTGGCCAGCGCTCCATGGTCAACTCCAGGTTGACCCGGGTGGGCGCCAGATAGGTGAGGTAGCCACCCCCATCAATGGCCAGGTTGCCATGGCACTTCTTCTTGAAGTCTTCCAACATCTTGTGATCGTCACAATAGACCCAGCGGGCCGTCGCCACATTAATGTTGTCGTAGGAACACTCCACCTTGTATTCGTCTTTCAGGCGATAGGCCACCACATCAAACTGTAGCACACCCACTGCACCCACGATGATGTCGTTGTTACGCAAGGGCATGAACACCTGGGTGGCACCCTCTTCCGATAACTGGGTGATGCCTTTCTGCAGTTGTTTGCTCTTCAGGGGATCTTTCAACTGCACCCGGCGGAACAGCTCCGGCGCAAAATGGGGAATACCCTGGAAGTTCATGGCTTCGCCGCTGGTGAAGGTATCCCCGATCTGGATGGTGCCGTGATTGTGCAGGCCGATGATGTCGCCGGGCCAGGCATCCTCCAGATGTTCGCGCTCACCGGCCCGGAAGGTCAGGGCGTCAGAAATGCGCACATCCTTACCCAGGCGCACGTGACGCATCTTCATGCCTTTTTCATAATGGCCGGAACACACCCGCATGAAGGCAATCCGGTCCCGGTGTTTGGGGTCCATGTTCGCCTGGATTTTGAAGACAAAACCGGTGAAATTCTCATCCTGGGCCTCCACCTTGCGGGTGTCCGTCTCCCGGGGTTGAGGGCTGGGTGCCCATTCCACCAGGCCATCCAGCAGATGATCCACACCAAAGTTGCCCAGGGCGGTTCCAAAGAACACCGGGGTCAGTTTGCCATCGCGAAACGCCTGCAGGTCGAACTCATGACTGGCTCCCTGCACCAGCTCCAGCTCATCCCGCAGATCGCCGGCCAGGTCGCCCACTGCGGCGTCCAGCTCCGGGTTGTCCAGGCCTTTGATGGCCCGTACTTCCTGAATGGTGTGGCCCTGCCCGGTGCGGTACAGGTAAGTGGTATCCTGATAAATGTTGTACACCCCCTTGAACAGCTTGCCCATGCCAATGGGCCAGGTGATCGGGGCACAGTTGATGTTGAGGATACTCTCGATCTCATCCAGCAGCTCAATGGGGTCGCGGATGTCGCGGTCCATTTTGTTGATGAACGACAGAATGGGCGTATCCCGCAGCCGACAGACTTCCATCAGTTTGATGGTACGGGGCTCGACACCCTTGGCGCCGTCGATCACCATCAGCGCGGAATCCACGGCGGTCAGCGTACGATAGGTGTCTTCGGAAAAGTCCTCGTGCCCGGGGGTGTCCAGCAGATTGACGGTGCATTTCTTATAGGGAAACTGCATCACCGAGGTGGTCACCGAGATGCCCCGCTCCTTTTCCATTTCCATCCAGTCGGAGGTGGCATGCCGGTCGGAACCGCGCCCTTTTACCGTCCCGGCCACCTGAATCTGATTGCCGTAGAGCAGCAGCTTCTCGGTCATGGTGGTTTTACCCGCGTCCGGGTGGGAGATGATGGCAAAGGTGCGTCTGCCATTGATTTCTTTAAGAAAATTACTGTCTGCCATACTTGATTCCGCTGGGAGCGCGACAGGGCGCGCACCGAAAAGCCTGCTCAATGAATACGGGGCGCATTATAGCGGCTCATACCCGCCAATAACACACTGCCGGCTGCACCCCAGGGTGAAAACCGGCAGTGGATTGATACGGGCTGGAAAACAGCGGTGTATCAGGATTTTGGTTGAAACAGATGCACATCCCGCTGTGGGAATGGAATGCTGACCTTGGCTTTATCTAGGGCCGGTTTGACCCGTTTGTTGAGATCGAAAAACACCGGCCAGTAGTCCTCGTTCTTCACCCAGGCGCGCACGGTAAGGTCTATGGAACTGTCCCCATATCCGGTGACACCGATAAATGGCTTCGGTTCCTGCAGCACCCGGGGTTCCTCCGCGATCATCGCCAACAGGGCCGCTTCGGCATCCTCAAAGCGGTTGTGATAACTGATGCCCACAGACAGCTCCACCCGCCGGGTGGGGTCCATGGTGTAGTTCACCAGATTGCCATTGGCGAGCGGACCGTTGGGCAGGATCACGTGTTTGCTGTCCATGGTGCGCAGGAAGGTATAGAAAATATCGATGGACTCCACAAAACCTTCCTCTCCGTTGGTTTTGATGTAATCCCCCACCTTGTAGGGTTTGAAGAACAGAATCAGCACCCCGCCGGCAAAGTTGGTGAGACTGCCCTGCAACGCCAGACCGATGGCCAGACCGGCAGCACCCAGCATGGCGATGAATGACGTAGTCTGGACGCCGATCATGGAAATCACCGAGATCAGCAAACAGGCCTTCAGCACCAGACTTAAAATGGTGGTTAACCAACGGCGCAACGATACGTCCAGCTGGCGTTTTTCCAACAGGAAACCAATGCCCCGGCTGAGCATATTGATCAGCCACAGCCCCACAAACAGCGTAATGATCGCCAGGATCAACTTGGGCGCATACAGCACCACCATCTCCATGGCCTTGTCCATTAGGGACTGAACATCGAACTTTTCCAGATCCATGATTTGTGCCTCTTGTTGTCGATTAACGCTATGATCGTCTGAATCACCGGTTCGTTTTGAACCGCTGGCTTACTTTGAACCGCTCCCCACCACACCGAGATCCCGCCGATACACCAAAGCGTCCTCTCTGGTGTCCCCTGCCGGATAATACTGTTTGCGCCGCCCTACCCGCAGGAAGCCGTTGCGCTCGTACAGCCGGATGGCAGCCTCGTTGCTGACACGTACTTCCAAAAACGCCGCCTCAGCACCCAGATCCTTGGCGGCGGCCAGCCCATGTTCCAGCAGGCGCCGACCAAGGCCCCGACCTTGCTGATCGGGATCAACACACACATTCAATACGTGGGATTCCCCCGCTGCCACAAACAGGATGATATACCCCAGCAGGGTGTCGTGATCGTGGATACAGTAACACAGATGGCCGTTGCGCAAACTGTCCACGAACATGCCTTCTGTCCATGGCCAGGGATAGGCCCGCTGCTCAATATCCATAACCTTGGGTAAATGGCGAAAACTGAGCAAGCTGATGGGCATGGTCATCCTGAGACTAGGGTTGAGGATTCCGAAGATCGGCCAGGAACGGGAATATCTGGCGCCAGGCTTCTGCTTTCAGACGCCAGTCGCTTTGCATCTCCCGCAGGGAATAGGTAATCAAAGTGTCGTCGTTGCCTTCGGCCGTGAGCGCAAACCTTGCACCCGGTTGGGCGTCCACCAGCAGCGACGGGGCGCGCAACCCCAGGAACACACTTTTACTGACCACCGGGGCGCTGGCCACAAAACCCAGCAGCCCTTCGCGGGCAGCCTGTTGATCGGCGGCGATGCGGGGGTTATCCACCAGGGGCCAACGATAGAGTTTGGCACCAAACTGGTCCAGCGCGCCGGGGCAATCCAGCACTCCCAGAAGATCTGCAACCATCCGGTGCTCTACCGCCGACAACCCCGGAGCATCCGCCTGCGCCAGTTCAACAAACAAGCGGAAGCGCTGCGGCAGGGTGATCACCGCCAGGGCGAAACGCTGGGCTTTTGCCTGCGGCTTGGGGACCGGTTTGGGGGCCCGCTCCTGTTCCAGTTGCAGCTTGCTGACATCCAGCTGCGGCACTTCTGCAGCGGCATCCGTATTTGCCGCGCTCGCTACGGTCGGCCCAGTGACTGGTGGGGGTGCAGGTTGAGAGGGCGCTGGAGATTGAAGCTGAGCCGGCTGCACTTGGGTACCCGGTGTCGACACCCGATCGGCAACCGCATCAACCGCCTCCGTGGCGGACACCCCCCAGATCTGCTCCGCCGACAACTCCGGCAGGGCAGTGGCCCCGACCAGGGGTTGCTGGCAGCCATATTGGGTGATACCCAATGCGTGGAGATACGCCAGGCGTTCGCTTTCCAGCATCACTCAGACACCGGCCGTTTGCGGGTGGGCTTTTCGGTGCTCCACACTGAGCAGATTGAGGGCGTTCAGATAGGCTTTGGCAGACGCCGTGACGATGTCGATGTCCGCCCCATGGCCGTTAACGATGCGACCGCCTTTTTCCAACCGCACCGTCACTTCACCCTGGGAATCCGTGCCGCTGGTAATGGCGCTGACGTTGTACAACTCCAGGCTGGTGCCACTGTTGACGATACGCTCTATGGCCTTGAAGGTGGCATCCACCGGGCCGGCCCCGGGGCTTTCTGAACGCTGCTCCTCACCGCCGATGTTCAGGACGACGCTGGCGTTGGGGGTTTCCCCGGTCTGGGAGCAGACACTCAGGGACACCAGGGAATACTGTTCATTCTCGGTGGCTTGCTGGGTGTCACTGACCAGGGCCTGTATGTCTTCGTCAAAGATCTCATGTTTCTTATCCGCCAGTTCCTTGAACCGGTGGAAGGCGGCGTTCAGCTCCTGCTCGGACTTGAGGTTGATGCCCAGCTCGTCCAGGCGGGCGCGGAAAGCATTGCGGCCGGAGTGCTTACCCAGCACCATGCGATTGGCATTCCAGCCGACGTCTTCCGCCTTCATGATTTCGTAGGTTTCCCGGTATTTGATGACGCCATCCTGGTGGATACCGGATTCATGGGCGAAAGCATTGGCACCGACAATGGCCTTGTTGGGTTGTACCGGAAAACCGGTGATGGACGACACCAGACGCGACGCCGGCACGATTTCCAGGGTGTTGATGTTGGTTTCGATATTGAAGAAATCCGAGCGGGTACGTACCGCCATCACGATCTCCTCCAGGGAGGCATTGCCGGCCCGCTCACCCAGGCCGTTGATGGTGCACTCCACCTGGCGCGCACCCTGGGTCACCGCAGCCAGGGAATTGGCCACTGCCAAGCCCAGGTCATTGTGACAGTGCACAGAGAAAATGGCCTGGTCGGAGTTGGGAATCCGCTCGATCAACTGACGAATGGTGTCGCCGTATTGCTGCGGTACAGCGTAACCCACGGTATCGGGAATATTGATGGTGCTGGCGCCGGCAGCAATGGCCGCTTCAATGACCCGGCACAAAAAGTCCAGCTCGGAACGGCCTGCGTCCTCGCAGGAAAACTCCACGTCATCACACAGGTTGCGGGCGCGTTTGACCGCCCTCACCGCCTGCTCCACCACCTGATCCGGGGACAGGCGCAGCTTGTACTCCATGTGAATCGGCGAGGTGGCCAGGAAAGTATGAATGCGGGCGGCATTGGCATTTTGCAGCGCCTCACCGGCGCGATCGATGTCCGCATCTACGGCCCGCGCCAGAGAACAGACCCGGCTGTCCTTGATGGTGTCAGCGACCGCCTTGACGGACTCGAAATCCCCCTGACTGGCAATGGCAAAACCGGCCTCAATCACATCCACCCGCATGCGCTCCAGGGCCTTGGCTATGCGCAGTTTTTCTTCCTGGGTCATCGAGGCCCCAGGGCTTTGCTCGCCGTCGCGCAAGGTGGTGTCAAATATAATGAGTTTGTTGTCAGCGCTCATGTCGCTCTCCAGCTCCGATTGTTCTAAGTCAGGCCATTTGGCTCAGGTTACCCCAAATCAGCGTGCTCTGGTTGCCTAATTTCGCGGGGCGGGTAACTATACCGGGCCGCCCCCCGGGAAGGCAAACCCGCCACCGGCACACCCTCAGGGCAAGCCGGTGTGGGTGCGGAGAAACGCCAGGGCCTCATCCGCCAGCACCCGTCCGGGTATGGATTCGGCAATGGGCTGGCGCCGGCCATCATGATGGATTCGCAGCTGGAACCAGTTACGGGTGCGGGAGCCGGAGCTGGTACTGCTGTTCTTGTGGGCATCGAACCGGGTGATGCTGTCCAGGGGAATGCTGCGGCGGTACACCTCTCTACCCAGAAACAGCCGCCGCACGTGGACATGGTGCCGGTCAATGGCCGTGTCCAGGCGGGTGGTGGGGGTCAATAGCCCGATCAACATGATCAACAGCCCCACACCACCAAACACCGTACAGAACAGCAGCTTCATGGGGATCGCAATAAGGGCGGGGCCCACCTGGGCAAACCCGATTCCAATGCCGGCCGCCAGGAATATGGAACCGAACAGAAAGGCCAGAATGGAGCCGGTCCGTTCCCGGCCATACTCCGAATTCAGGTAAAGCGTGTCGCCTTTCTGTTCAATGTTGAGCACCTGAGCCAGCTCCTGGGTGCGCTGCAACTGCTGCCGGCGCTCACGCCCGGGCATACGAATCAGGCTGTGGCGTTCACCCTGGGCCACCGGCACTGCAAAGTCCAGGGCCAGGTCCAATCCCGGTATGTCTGCCGCCACATGCACCTTCCAGTGTTTCCAATCTTTGGACTGGGGTTGCGACGCTGGCAGGTCGCCGGGCACGTCAAACAGAAACTGAATTTTGGTCTGATCCGCCTCGCGCCGCCCAGGCGCCATCATCATGTCCTGCCAGAGCACGCTGGTGGAAGTACGGCGTTCACCCTTGGCATTGCGGGTCTCGCGGGAATGCAGGCACTCCAACCGCACTTCACATTGCGCATCCAGCGGCAGGGCTTTGCTGAGGGTGATCTCGCCCCCCACCTGGCCCCCGGCCTGACCGGGATTGGGGTCCATTACCAGGCAGGATTGACCATAGCGTACATGCAGGATGCTGCCCTTGATGGCCTGCCAGATCAGGAACAATCCCACCAAGGGAAACAGCAAGATCAGCAGCACCAGATAGTCTTCTGCGCTGCGTATGGAGCGGATTTCATCCCAACCCGCCAAGGCAGCCGGGAAGGAGATGGCGTTCCACACCACCGCAAAAAACCACATGCCCCAATGCCCCATGGCAGCACTGGGGGCGATGGGGGACCGGTCACTGAAATCCAGGGTGGACACGCTGTCGGCAGCGACGGGGTCCGTCCCTGCATCAGGGTCGGATTTGCCCCTGCGTAACCCTGCTCCCATCAACACCGCCCCAACCAGACTGAACACGCCAGCGAACGCCAACTGCATGGCCATCAAACCCCAGCGCAAATCCCGATCCAGCAGCGAGCGGGAGGGTTGCCGGGGGTCATACCAGACCGTTACCGGCAAACGGTTTTGATGAGACTGGCTAAGTTGCCGGGACCAGGTCTGGTGGTAACGACCGATGTTGTCTTTGCCGGTGTGAATACCGACCCGGGCGCTTTCAAATTCGCGCCCATCCACCTGGTAGCGATAGCGGGCTTTCACCTCATAGGTAGTGGAACCCTCGCTGGAACGAGAGCTGTCCAGGCGGGTGGAGACCAACTGGCCTTCGGTCTGTTGCCAGGACGCAGCACTCATCCAGATCGACAGCTCCGGCCACAGCTTGAAATAACCAAAGCCAATGCCAAAACAAAAAAATGGCAACCCGAACAAGGTCAGCATCAGGCTGCGCTTGCCTTTTCCCTCAGTAAGCCCCATCCGTTCCCCCCACAATCTCTTCATCTTAATTATATTTTAGACGCCTGGGAGGCAAACCGGGTTGAGCGGGTGCCCATAAAAAAGCCCGCTCATAGGAGCGGGCTTTTTGTTCAGCGCGAGGGCCGGGGGCTGATTACATCATGCCGCCCATTCCGCCCATGCCGCCCATGCCGCCCATATCGGGCATGCCGCCGGCACCTTTCTCTTCCGGCAGGTCAGCCACCATGGCTTCGGTGGTGATCATCAGACCCGCAACAGAAGCAGCCGCCTGCAGCGCAGAACGGGTTACTTTGGCAGGGTCCAGGATACCCAGCTCGATCATGTCACCGTATTCACCGGTGGCCGCATCGAAACCGAAGTTACCGGAGCCGGACTTCACTTTATCAACCACCACCGAGGCTTCTGCACCGGCGTTGGACGCGATTTGACGGATCGGAGCTTCCATGGCGCGCAGTGCCAGGTGGATACCGGCAGTCTGGTCATCGTTAATACCCACCAGCTCACCGATATTGGACAGGGCGCGCACCAGAGCAACACCACCGCCAGGAACCACACCTTCTTCCACCGCAGCACGAGTAGCGTGCAGCGCGTCTTCAACGCGGGCTTTCTTCTCTTTCATTTCCACTTCAGTAGCGGCACCCACTTTGATTACAGCAACACCGCCAGCCAGCTTGGCTACACGCTCTTGCAGTTTCTCTTTATCGTAATCGGAAGTGGCTTCTTCGATCTGCTGACGGATCTGCTTGACGCGAGCCTGGATTTCAGACTCTTCACCCGCGCCGTCGACCACAGTGGTGTTTTCTTTGGTGATGGATACTTTCTTGGCGGTACCCAGGTCATCCAGAGTGGCGCCTTCCAGAGACAGACCCACCTCTTCAGAGATCACGGTACCACCGGTCAGGATCGCGATGTCCTGCAGCATGGCTTTACGACGATCGCCGAAGCCAGGTGCCTTAACGGCAGCCACTTTAACGATGCCGCGCATGTTGTTCACTACCAGAGTCGCCAGGGCTTCACCTTCAACGTCTTCAGCGATGATCAGCAGCGGCTTACCGGCTTTGGCGACAGACTCCAGTACGGGGAGCAGGTCACGGATGTTGGAGATTTTCTTGTCAACCAACAGAATGAAGGGGCTTTCCAGCTCAACGCTCATTTTTTCCTGATCGTTGATGAAGTAAGGAGACAGGTAACCACGGTCGAACTGCATACCTTCCACTACGTCCAGTTCGTTTTCCAGGCCGCTGCCTTCTTCAACGGTGATAACGCCTTCTTTGCCCACTTTTTCCATCGCTTCAGCGATGATGGTGCCCACGGTGTCGTCGCTGTTGGCAGAGATCGTACCCACCTGGGCGATCGCCTTGGAGTCTTCACAGGGAGTGGACATGCTTTGCAGTTGTTCAACAACGGCGGCAGTGGCCTTGTCGATACCACGCTTCAGGTCCATGGGGTTCATACCAGCGGCTACCGCGCGCAGGCCTTCAGACACGATGGCCTGAGCCAGAACGGTTGCCGTGGTGGTGCCGTCACCGGCCACGTCGTTGGCCTGGGAAGCCACTTCTTTCACCATCTGGGCGCCCATGTTCTCGAACTTGTCTTCCAGTTCGATTTCCTTCGCTACAGACACACCGTCTTTGGTGATGGTGGGAGCACCAAACGCTTTGTCCAGAACCACGTTACGGCCTTTGGGGCCCAGGGTTACTTTAACTGCGTCTGCCAGTACGTTAACGCCTTTCACCATTTTGGCGCGGGCGCTGTCGCCGAATTTAACTTCTTTAGCTGCCATGATAATTTCCTTTTGAATTCCTGAGTTTCTTCAATCGTTAATTGCGGATTAGAGCAAAACCGGGTTCGAGGCTTAGCCTTCCAGAACGCCGAAGATTTCGCTTTCGCCCATGATCAACAGCTCTTCGCCGTCAATCTTAACGGTGCTGCCTGCGTACTGACCGAAGATAACCTTGTCACCGGCTTTGACATCCAGAGGGCGGGTTTCACCATTTTCTGTTACGCGACCGGGGCCCACGGCCAGCACTTCGCCTTGAGAAGGTTTTTCAGTAGCAGAACCCGGCAGCACGATACCACCAGCGCTTTTGGTTTCCTCTTCAACACGACGAATCACGACGCGATCATGCAAAGGACGGATTTTCATGAGTTTTCTATCTCCCAATTAGCCTTGTTTAAGCCAAGTTTCTTAGTGCGTTTGAAGCGCTTTCCATTATTAGCACTCCCAACCTCAGAGTGCTAATAATAGTGTCGCGAATGCATCCGTCAAGAGCCCTGTGCGCTTTTGTGGGCTCATTGCCGGGGATGCCCCTTAAGTGGGGTTGCCGGCTATGATTTCAAGGGTTGATTGCAGGTTTTTTTCAGCGGGGGCGGCTAGCGCTGGGGGCTGTCGTCTTTTTTCTCCACTTCGCCCTCGATTATGAAATGGCCTTGACGATCTTCGCGAACCGTGGGGCCTGATCCCGGGGGCTCGGCATCATAGGTCTGCCCGGGGCTGCGAGATTGCCAGGTACGCTGGTAGACCCAGACATTGCCCTGCCCCGGCCCCCGGTTGAAAGCCTGCATCACCCCCTTCTTCACAATGTAAGACGCCATCCAGCGGCGGCTCTGGGGCAGCAACAGCAGGAACCCGATTGCGTCAGTGATAAAGCCAGGGGTAATCAGCAGGGCGCCGCCCAACAGCAGCATGACGCCCTCCACCATCTCCTCACCGGGCATTTCCCCCTGCTGCATGCGGCTGTTGAGCCGAATCCAGGTCTCAACCCCCTGCCAGCGGAACAGCAAAGACCCCATCATGGCGGTGAGCACCGTCAACAGGATGGTCACTGGCCAGCCGATGGTCTGGGCCACCTGTCCCAGTACGATGGCTTCCAGCAGTGCAAAGATGAAGATGAAAAGAAAAATGCGCCCGAATCCCATGCTTGTCCTACCTGATGTTGTGCTTTCTTGAAGTGCTTTCCTGGCGGGTTTACGCGTTCAGCGGCGTTCGGGCCATTTCCACCAAAATCGCCCTGGCTTCTTCTGAAGTGGTGACGATTCGATCAAAATCAACCCGACGCAGACGATTATTCACCAACAGGGTCATCCCCTCCCCATCGATACCCGCCATGATGGCATCGTTTCCGGGGTTGGGTATCTGCCGCAACGCGCAATAGTGCTGAATGGCATCGCCGTGGTCCTCATTCATATGATCCACAATACGCAGCCATTGTTCCGCAGAAAACGGGCTGGGCTGCACCACATCCCCCGGCGACAGCCAACGGGCCTGGCCAAAGCCCTCGATAAAGCGTAACTGCACCGGGTTCAGGCGATAGAAGTCAAAGTCCAGCTCGTCATGGTAGCCCCGGGCCTGGGGGAAGCAGCGATAGTAACGCTGGGCCGCCGCGGCCACGTCGTCCACCCGCTTGGCGTCTGCGATGAGGGTCAGCCGCTCCACCTGCTGCACGTCTCCCTGCTGGCTGTCTCCCTGGGTAGCCTCGGTATCCAGCAGCGTGAGAGACACCTTGGGGTTGTCGGCAATGTTCTGGGTATGTTGCGCCAGGCGGCTGATGAGGATCAGGGGCTGGCCACTCTGATCCAGGCAGAATGGCACCACCGAACCAAACGGATACCCTGCGTATTTTTTCGAGTGGGTACTGAGCACCCCGCTGAACAGGCTCTGCAAAACACTCCGCGCGCGCTTGCCGGCTTCCATGGTATTCCCCTTTTTTTTAAGCTGATCCCGGTGGTCAATGAACTTTAAGGCGACCATTCCGAATGGTACCATGCCGGCAGATTTTTGCGGGGGCATGAGTAGGAAATGGCAGTCAGCAAGTGGGGCGTCATCGCGCTGGTATTGGGATGCATCGGAGGCACGGCGGTGCGGGCAGAAGAATCCGCCCCGAAGGAACCCGCCAACTACGCCTTTGCCGCCTACATGGGCAGCGGTTTGTATGGCGCCACCGACGCCTCGCTGTTCGTGCTCAACCTGCCCATGACGTTCCAGTGGCGGGAACGAAAAGACATTCGCATTCGATTCTCCACCTCCGCCGGTTTTTTTGATTACGGGCGCGAGAACATTGAAGAGTTGGAAATTCCAGACTCCATCGGCACCCTCACCCTGATTCCAGGCGTGGAAAAAGTCTACGCGGCCAGCGATCGGTGGGAGCTGATTCCCCACATCGATTATGGCTATGCGAAAAACTTCTCCACCAAGGAGGAAGCCCAGGTCTATTCTGTGGGCCTGCACTCCCGCTACTACACTAAAGGGGAAATTGACCGGCATGTGTGGGTGAACAAAATCATCCTGGCAGGTTATCGCACCTTTTCCAGCGATCTGCAGGATAATTATGTAAAGCTGTTGTCCGGTTTTGATTACAAATCCAATCTGTACATCACTCTCAATGCTGGCATTGCCATACCCACCCTCTACGGCTCCGTTTCCTGGAGTTACAACGGCATTGACTACGTGGAAAAATGGAAGGACCGCACCGCCCGGGACCTGAACTACGAAATGGGGATTTCATTGTACGCCCCCAAGCCCATCGACCTATGGGTGACTGAGGTGAACCGGGTTGGGTTAGGTTATCAATACAACCAGTTTGGGAATGTGATACGCCTGTTTGCCGGAACCCCGTTCTGAGATTCCGGCCACGCTGCGCTGACTACAGTGGTTGGGAAACGGACTCCACTGCAGGTTTGGACGGGGGTTTGACCAGCGATACCGCATAAGCTTCGGTGTGTGTGACCACCACCGTCTGGCCGATTCGGAGCTTGGTGATGTTCTCAGGATTCTTGATCACCACCACCCGGTACTTGCCGTTGGCGTCCTTCAGGGTTCCGGTCATATTGACGGCATTCAGGTCCACAATGCTGCAGACAGAACGGTACTGTTTGAGCATGGCCCCCGCCGGTAATTCCTCCGCTTGAGCCTTCACGGTATGGTTCAGTTCCACATAGGGTTGTTTCAACTCTTCCTGGGTGGGCTCACGCACCTCATAAACGGCGGACACGAAGAAATCCACGGTGACCTGGTCACCCACTGCCACCTCATGCAGGCGCTTGACGTGATCCCCCACCACCAGGTGTTTAAGATGTCCGTCAGGATCGCGCAACACCACTTCCCGGGTTTCCAGGTTGATGGCTTCCACCGTCTCGGTCACGCTGATGCGCTCGATATCCTCCCGCCCCGGGGCCTGTGCCAGCAGGGGCTGTGCACACAACATACCGACAACGCCCAACACCCCCATCCAACTGCTCAGTACCTGTTTCATATGTGTCCCTGCCATCCTGTGTGACTCATTATAATAGGTTGAAAAATCGGCACATTTTGCGCTGCACGCCCAACCAACCCGTGCCTTTTCGGCGCAAACATTACTCCACTTGCGCAAGTATTCCAAGCCGGAAACGACAGCGTGACGGCCGGACCACAGCCGTCTGCTGGCCACTCTCCCTCTGGAAATCCGGTGCCAAAACAGGAATAATCGCGACTCGCAAGTCAAGCCGACTATTACAGCGTATTAAAAGCGGACCAAATATAGAGGGTTAGTAGTTATGGATTTAAAAGATAAAGTCGTGGTCATCACCGGTGCCGGACGGGGTTTGGGACGGGGCATGGCTCTGGCATTCGCCCAGAAAGGGGCCAATGTGGCGGTTGTGGACTTGAATGCCGATGATATCGCTCAGACCGTAACCCTGTGCGAAGAACAAGGGGTGAAAGCCAAGGGATACACCGTCAACGTAGCCAAAGACACCGAAGTTGAAAAGCTGTTTGACGATGTGGTGGCGGATTTCGGCACCCTGAGCGGCGTGGTCAACAACGCCGGCATCACCCGCGACGGTCTGCTGGTGAAAGCCAAAGACGGCGAGATCACCAAGATGTCCACCCAACAGTGGCAGATGGTCATTGACGTTAACCTGACCGGCGTATTCCTGTGCGCCCGTGAAGCCGCCGCCAAGATGATCCAGCTGGGTGTGGAAGAAGGCGTGATCGTCAGCATCTCCAGCCTGGCCCGTCAGGGCAGCTTCGGCCAGACCAACTACTCTGCAGCCAAAGCCGGCGTGGTGGCCATGACCGAATCCTGGGCCAAGGAACTGTCCCGTTACAACATTCGGACCGGCGCCATTGCCCCCGGCACCATCAACACCGACATGATCGCGGCCATGAAACCGGAAGCCCGTGATCGCCTGATCGGTGCAGTGCCCCTGAAGCGCCTGGGTGAGCCCAGCAACATTGCCAAGGCAGCCACCTTCATTTTCGAAAACGATTACTTCACCGGTCGGGTGATTGATGTGGACGGTGGTCTGCGCTAAACGCAGATTTCAACATCCCCATTGAAAAGAGTGGCAATTCCGCCGTAAGGTGGAGCCACTCTTTTTTTATGGTTGTTCTTGATGAGCAAACCCACCCCCACCGATACAGCCACCTCCCGCCAGGACGCCAGACACAGCATCATTCAAGTTGTGGGGGCGATTCCCAAAGGCCGGGTCTGCACCTACGGGCGTGTGGCGGAACGGGCCGGACTGCCTGGCTACGCCCGCTATGTGGGCACGGTACTGAAGCAGCTTCCCGCCAACAGCAGCCTGCCCTGGCATCGGGTGATCAACGGCCAGGGTAAAATCGCCTTCCCCGTGGGCAGCGATCAATGGCAATTGCAGAAGCAGAAACTGGAACAGGAAGGCGTTGGCTTTTGTGGCGAACGGGTATCCCTGCGCCAGTATCTATGGTGATCCGGCGTTATTGGATCAATCCGGAGTTTCAGTGCCAGCCTGAGCCAGCTCCAGGTGTTTCGCCGCCAGATAGATGAAGAACAACACCGGCAGCCCCAGCAAGCCGGTAATAGTGAAAAACGGCACGTAACCCAGGGCCTCCACAATGGAACCGGAATAGCCTGCGGTGAGCTTGGGAATCAGCGTCATCAGAGAACTGAAAATGGCGTATTGCATGGCGGTAAAACGCACATTCACCAACGCCGACAGGAACGCGATGAACGAGGCACTGGCAATCCCGGCCGCCAGGTTGTCCGCCGACACCACCCCATAAAGGACATAAACGTCGTGGCCGGTTTGGGCCAGCAGAATGAAGCACAGGTTGGTGGCCACCACCAGAATGGCACTCACCGCCAGCATCAGCATCACCCCAAAGCGCATGGTGAGCACACCCCCGAGAAATCCCCCCAGAATGGTCATCCAAACGCCGAACAGTTTCACCGCCGTAGCGATCTCTTCTTTGGAAAATCCCATTTCCGTGTAGAAGATATTGGAGATCACCCCCAGCACCACATCCGAGATGCGGAACAGGCTCACCAGGCACAACAAAATGACGGTGGTCCGAGTCCCATAGGTATAGAGGAAGTTACGGATGGGCTCCAGGTAGCTGACCACCACCAGCTCCCGGCTGGCCACCCCCATTGCCACCAGTCCCCAGGCGAGCCCGAAGGCAATGGTGACCGCCGCACTGAAGCGAAGCACTTCCAGCAAAAAAGCACTGAGGTGCCCGCCCATCCCGGGTACAGAGGCTTTGAGCTGGGCAATGCCCTGCCCGCCCCAGAAAAAGGTGGCCACAAAACCGGTGGCCGCCAGCACAAACAACGCACAGAGCCTGACGTAGTCGGTATTGGCGAAGCGGTCGTAATCCCGCTTGATCACCGCCGGCTCCTTGATCCAGAACGCGGTCGCCACCCCCACCAGCATGAACAGGGGGATGATCAGGTGGGTCATGCGCCAGGCTTCATACAGATAGTGTTCCCGGGTGGTACCAAAGTAGGCTGCCAGGTACAGCGCGCCGGCGCCGGTGACGATCATGCCCAGCCGATAGCCGGCGATGTAGGTGGCGGACATCATGGCCTGCATGTCGGCATCCGCCGCCTCAATCCGATAGGCGTCGATTACAATGTCCTGGGTGGCGGAACTGAACCCCAACAGCACTGCCGCCATGGCCATCACCAGGACCGCACTCTGCCCTTGTGCCGGATCGGTCACCGCCATCAACAGAATCGCGCTGATGATGCCGAACTGGGCCAGCAGCATCCAGGAACGACGGGCACCAAACGCCCGGGTCAGCCAGGGTATCGGCACCCGATCCACCAAGGGCGCCCACACAAACTTGAACGAGTATCCCAGGGCCGCCCAACTGAAATAGGTGACCTCGGACTTCTGAATGCCCGCCTCCAGTAGCCAGATGGAGAGTGAGGAAAAAATCAACATGATCGGCAGGCCGGCGGAGAATCCCAGCAGCAGCATCACCCAAACCTGGGGCTGCAACACAACAGAGAGGCTCTCGCGCCAGGAGTGATGAAATTTCAGGTGGTTGCTCATAAACGCTGGGTCTACCGACGGCTGCAAGGGAAACTGCACCCGCATGCTAACCAAAAAAAACCGGGCAGGCCAAAAAAATCCGATAAATCAGTGGGCTATTTCACTGAACGGCATCGCGGAATTAGACATATCTCAGACTCTCGGCCACACTTATTCTTCAGAAGCCCGACCACGAATAATAACAAGCCGGAATGAAATAGGTTCCTATGCCGAATGCCGATCTGCCCATCATGATTGTGGACGATGCCAAGTTTTCCGGTGCCGTCATTGGTCGCACACTGAAAGCCGCCGGTTTTAGGGACATACGCACGGCCAGCAGCGCCCAACAGGGCCTGGCCATGCTGGAATCCCGCCCGGTCAACGTCTTGATTGCTGACTGGCTGATGCCGGAAATGGACGGTCTGGAGCTGGCCGGGCGGGTCCGCCAACTGGACGAAGCCACCAATCATTTCACCTACATCATGCTGCTCACTGCCAAGGAAGGGGATCAGGCCCTGCGCCAGGCCTTCGACCAGGGGGTGGACGACTTCATCAACAAGTCCGTCATGAACCAGCAATTGCTGCCCAGAATCTATGCGGCCGACCGCCTGTCCTGTCTGCAGAACCGGCTGCTGCAGGAGAATCAGTTACTGGTGGAATCCAACCAGCGCTTCAAGAAGCACTCCCTGGTGGACCCACTCACCGGGCTGGGGAACGGACACTTCGCCATCGAGCGTCTCACCGCCACCATCAAACACGCCGAATCCCGCCAGGGCGCTGCCTGTGTCATGGTGATCAACCTGGATAACTATAAAGAGTTGATGGTCACCCACGGCAAAAAGATTATGCGGGAGATCGTGGTCAGCACGGCCCGGCGACTGCGGCAGCTGGTGCGCCCCCTGGACGTGGTGTCCCGCCTTTCCAACGAACAATTTGTCGTCGTCACCCACCAACCTGATATCATGCAGGCTAACGCCGTCACCTATCGCCGGATATACGACGCGTTGAACGTAAAGGCCGTGAAGACCTCCAAGGGCTTTGTCAACATTCGGGCCGCCATGTGCATGTCTGCCGCAGATGAGGAAACGGGGTTTCCTTCCGCCGACAAAATGCTGGCGATCACCCAACAGCAAATCCCCAATGCCCGGGACACCGGGCGCCTGATGGTCATTCGCTGGCGCACCGCCAAATCCAACTGACCACACGCGTATGACTGAACCCTGGTATGTCCTGGGGCCCGGTGCCATGGGCTCACTGTTTGCCTGCTATCTGCAACAGGCGGGTTTCCCGGTGCACCTGATGGGGCGCGGGGGGCAGGCCGTCACCTGCACCATTGAACGGATTGAGACAGACGCCCGTTTCCTGCACGCATTTACCAGCGCGCCGACACAAGCCCTCATTCGGCAGCTGCTGGTCACGGTCAAGGCCCACCAGACCCAGGCGGCCCTGCAGTCTGTTCAAGCGCGACTGGCCCCGGATGCGACCATCGTCTTCCTGCAGAATGGTATGGGCGCCTGGGGGGCAGCCGAGCAGGCGTTTCCCCACAGTACCCTGCTGCTGGGCACCACCACCGAAGGCGCCAACCGCCCCACACCCCGCCAGGTCAGGCACGCCGGTGCCGGAGCCACTTACGTCGGCGCCCTCCACCCGGCACAACACCCTGCGGCATTGGCGCTCAGCCGGCAATGGTCGGGGCTGCCATTGACCCTCGGGGCAGACTCGAACATTCAAGTCCGACTTTGGCAAAAACTCGCCATCAATTGCGCCATCAACCCGCTGACGGCGCTCTACGATTGCCCTAATGGGGCCTTGCTGGCGAACCCCGAGGCACTGGCGCAAATGGAGGCGATCTGTGAAGAGGTGGAGGCAGTCATAGCGCGGGTGTTCGAGCTGAACGGGGTTGCGGAACCGGTGCAGGGCCTGTTTCTGCTGGCCAAAACCGTGGCCACCAAAACCGGTGATAATATTTCCTCCATGCTGCAGGATGTGCGCAAACGTCAGGCGACGGAAATCGACTACATAACCGGATTCCTGTTGCAGGAAGCGCGGCGACAGGGCATTCGCTGCCCGCTCAACGAGCGAATCTATGACCAGGTCAGGCAGTTGTGCTGAGGCTTTTATCCACTTTGCGGATCAGGGTACCGCTGGTGGATCTGAGCTCAGAATGGCGGTTCAAGGCGTCCAGAGCCAGCTGCTGGCACAACAGCTCCAGCTCTTCGTTATCGGAACCGGCGCAGAGCACATACGCCATGTTGGCGGTGGCCTCAAGCTGCCCCAGCACATAACATTCATGCTCACTGCCGCGGTGGGTCAATGCGGTACGGGAGGCTGCGTTCAGCAGCTCTCGAAGCAATTCAACGTCTACACTCACTCTGCTCATGCTGCCCTCCGTCTAATACTGCTGCGTGGCAATTTCAGGCCAAATCGCGTCTCCGTCGACTTGACCCATGTAAAGCTTAGTCGTAAATTGCAGCCCGATTCTGTGACTTTTGATACAAAAGAAGCCCGCAATTCCACATAAATTGCTCACCCAGTAGCCGAATAATCCATATTCTATAGCCAAAAGGAGTAAACCCTATGGGCAACCGCCTTTCCAAGATATATACCCGCACCGGAGACCAGGGCAGTACCGGGCTGGGAGACGGTAGCCGTGTGGACAAGGACAGCCTGCGGGTGGAGGCCTACGGCACCACAGACGAACTGAATTCGGTTCTCGGCATGGTGTTGTCTGAAACCGAAGTCAGCGCGCCACTGCGGGACTGGTTATTCGAAATCCAGCACGACCTGTTTGATCTGGGTGCCGAGCTGTGTGTACCCGGACATACCGTATTGACGGAAGCCTTTGTGCAGCGACTGGAACAACACATCGACGCCATGAACGCGGACCTGCCCTACCTGAAGGAATTCATTTTGCCCGGCGGCAACCGGGCCGCCACCACCTGCCATCTGGCCAGAACCGTGTGCCGCCGCGCCGAGCGCCGGGTGCTGACTTTGTCCAAACAGGAAAGCATCAATGACTGGGGCTTGAAATACCTGAACCGGCTCTCCGACTTTCTGTTCGTGGCGGCGCGGGTTCTGGCCCGGGCCAATGGGGGCGAAGAGATCATGTGGAACCGCAAACGCTTTGAATCATGATTGAACTGATCCTGGGTGGGGCCCGCTCCGGTAAAAGCCAACTGGCGGAACAGCGGGCGCTGGCCAGCAATAAAGCCGTGGTCTATGTAGCCACTGCCCAGAATCTGGACGGGGAAATGGCCAAGCGCATCGATCACCACCAGCGCCGCCGCCCACCGCACTGGACCACCCTGGAACAGCCCATTGCCCTGGCGCAAAGCCTGAAGCAGGTGGATGCAAAGGACACCCTGATCCTGATCGACTGCCTGACCCTGTGGGTCTCGAACCTCCTCTGCCTGGAAGAGGGCCACCATTTCGCTCTGGAAAAGCAGGCCCTGTTGGACCTGCTGCCCCAAATGCAGAGCGACGTGATTATGGTGAGCAATGAAACCGGACTGGGTGTGGTGCCCATGGGCGAGCTCAGCCGCCGCTTTGTGGATGAGAGTGGCTGGCTGCATCAGGCACTGGCCGCCCTGGCAGATCAGGTCACCCTGGTGGTGGCTGGCCTCCCCTTACAACTCAAACCGACCCAACTCATACCGACGCAAAACACATGACTGAGACCACTTCGACCGCCCTTGATCCAGCCTGGTGGAGCGAACCCGCTGCGCGCCCCAGCGTCAGCGTAAAGGCCGCCGCCAGCGAGCGCCAAAACCAGCTCACCAAGCCACCGGGGGCCCTGGGCCGGCTGGAGCAGATCGCTATCCAGTTGGCGGCCATTCAGAATCAGGTCAAGCCCAGCCTGGAGCAGGTACACATCGCCGTGTTTGCCGGTGATCACGGCATTGTGGAGGAAGGGGTCTCCGCCTTTCCCCAGGCCGTGACGGTGGAGATGCAGCGTAACTTTATCCGCGGTGGCGCTGCCATCAGCGTGCTGGCCCGGGAATTGGACGCCACCCTGGAAGTGATCAACACCGGCACCCACGCCGATCCCAGCCACCTGGCAGGTGTGGTGCACGGCCCCATCGCCCCGCAAACCGCCAATTTCCGCCACCAGGCGGCCATGACCGAAGCACAATGGCAACAGGCACTGTGCCTGGGGTGGGAATCTGTGCAACGGGCCGCTGAGCGGGGAGTTAAGCTCTATATCGGTGGTGAAATGGGGATCGGCAACACCACCGCTGCCACTGCCTTGCTGGCGCGCCTGCTGAACCTGGCAGTAGGCGACATCACCGGACCCGGCACCGGCCTGAACCAACAAGGGGTGCAACACAAAATCCGGGTGATTCAGCACGCCCTGGATCGCCATACCAACAGCCTGACGGACGCCGGAGCCATTTCCCGCATTCTGGGGGGCTTCGAAATCACGGCCTTGACCGGTGCCTACATTGCGGCCGCCCAACAGGGCATTGCGGTCATCGTGGACGGCTTTATCTGCACCGCCGCTGCCGCCGTTGCCTTGCAGCTGAACCCCTCCATCCGCCCCTACCTCTTCTTCAGCCACTGTTCTGCAGAGCCGGGCCATCAGAAGGTCATTGAACAACTGGGCGTGGAACCCATCGTGGACCTGAACCTGCGCCTGGGAGAGGGCAGCGGCGCCGCCATGGTGGTGCCCCTGCTGCGCCTGGCCTGCGCGCTGCACAATCAAATGGCCACTTTTGCGGAAGCCGCGGTGTCGGAAAAGCTGGAGAACGGATGATGTTTGGCTCCCCCACTGAACAGCGCAAAATCACCCTGGACCTGATCCGCCACGGCGAGCCGGAAGGCGGCGTGCGCTATCGCGGCTCCATCGATGACCCTTTGTCTGCCGCCGGCTGGCAACATATGCACCACGCCACCGACCAGGCCATGGCCAGTGGCACCCGCTGGGACGCCATCATCAGCTCCCCCATGCAGCGCTGCCAGGCGTTTGCCACCACGCTGGCACACTCCCTGGATCTGCCCTTAACGGTGGAGCCCGACCTGCGGGAACTGTGTTTCGGTGAATTGGAAGGGTTGACGCCCACCCAGGCCTGGGCGCAACACCCGGAGTTGCTGCAACGACTGTGGGAGGACCCGACTCAACATACCCCGCCCGGGGGTGAACTGTTCACGGATTTCAGCGCACGGGTAGCCTCCTGTCTTGACCACCGGATTCTGGCCTCTCCTCCGGGTGAGCACCTTCTGCTAGTGGTCCACGGCGGTGTGATCCGCTCGACCCTGTCCCACTTTATCCACCTGACGCCCCAGGACAGTTTCCGTGTAGATGTACCGTACGCCGGGCTGACCCGCTTCAAAATCTATCTGGAAGACAACGGCCACTACAACGCGGCCCTCAGCTTCATCAATCGTTTCACCGGTACCCCATGAACCCGTTGAAGATTGCCCTGGCGTTCCTCACCCGTCTCCCGGTGCGCCACGTGGATTACAACGAGGGCGACCTGAAAGCATCGATTTACTGGTATGGCGTGGTGGGCCTGGTCATCGGTGGGATACTCTGGCTGAGCCAGGCCATTCTGCTGTGGATTGCCCCTCTGCTGAACCCCGCCATTGCCGCCGCCGTATTGCTCGGCGTGTGGGTTCTGGTCACCGGGGCGTTGCATCTGGATGGATTGGCGGACAGCGCGGACGCCTGGCTGGCAGGCGGCGACCGGGAACGAACCCTGGCCATCATGAAGGACCCGCGCAGTGGCCCGGCGGGGGTGGCCAGCATGGTGCTGGTGTTACTGGTGAAATTTGCCTGCCTGCAACAACTGGTTGCCACCGCCCCTGCCTTGCTTTTACTGGCGCCTTCCCTGGCACGGAGCCTGATGCCGATCCTGTTTCTGCACACCCCCTATGTGCGGGAAGCCGGTTTGGCCACGCCCTTCAGAGATGGTCTGGACAGCGCCACCAGCTATCTGCAAGCCGCACTATTGGCCCTGATGTGGTGGTGGTTGATGGGCGTCAGCGCGTTGCTCGCTCTGTTGCTTGTAGGCGCCGTGTTTGGCTGGCTGCGCCGCTTGATGATGCAGCGTATCGGTGGCACCACCGGTGATACCGCCGGAGCCTGTGTGGAGATTCTGGAAGCCGTCGCGCTGCTGGGCATGGCCCTGGCGGTGGCCTGACGAGCTCAGATCAGCCCCTGAATGCAGTCCATATCCAGGTGCTGCTCCGCCGCGTCCGCCAGCCGGTCAATCTGCCGCTCCCGCTCCCGGTTGTAATCAAAGCGTTCCGCCTGGCTCAGGCCCGCCCATTGCAACAGGCTCTGCAGGGCGGCCTCAGTGTCAAAAATACCGTGTAGATAGGTGCCCATCACATTTCCGTCCTGGGAGCAGGCGCCGTCCAGGTCACCGTTGCCAAAGCGCACCAGGGGCTGCGCCAGGGCCGGGCCGGTGGACACGCCGGCGTGGATTTCATAGCCGCTGCAAGGGACATTACCGGTTAAAGGGCTGTTGCCGGTTAGCAGAACACCTTCACGACGCTTCAGTTGTTTCTCGGGCAAGAGGCGGGTTTCCATCGACAGCCAACCCAGCCCCGCCTCCTCGGCAGGCCGCCCTTCGATGCCCAGGTCATCCACCAGCCGTTGTCCCAGCATTTGAAAGCCGCCGCAAATGCCCAGCAGTTTTCCGCCGTAACGCAGGTGCCTTTGCAGGGCCGCATCCCACCCCTGTTGTTTAAGCCAACGCAGGTCGGCAATGGTGTTTTTGCTGCCGGGCAGGATAATCAGATCCGCCGCCGGCATCGGCTCACCGGCGCGAAGGTAATGAAACGCCACCTGGGGATGCAAACGCAGGGGGTCGAAATCCGTATGATTACTGATGCGCGGAAACACCGGCACCACCACCTTCAGGGGCTGTTCCTGCTTGTGGCTCTCATCCACAGGGTTGATGCCGTCTTCCCCATCGATGTGGAGACCGTGCAAATAGGGCAACACCCCCAGCACCGGTTTGCCAGTGTATTGCTGCAACCAATCCAGGCCCGGTTGCAGCAAGGCGATATCACCCCGAAAGCGATTGATGACAAAGCCCTTCACCCGGGACTGTTCCGATGGGCTGAGCAGGGCCAGGGTGCCCACCAGATGGGCAAACACACCGCCCTTATCAATATCGGCGATCAGAATCACCGGGCAATCCACCGCTTCGGCAAAGCCCATATTGGCGATGTCCCGGTCCCGCAGATTGATCTCTGCCGGGCTACCGGCCCCTTCCACCAGAATCAGTTCATATTGCTGTTGCAACCGCTGATGGCTCTCCAGCACCGCACTCATGGCCTGGGTTTTGTACTCGTGATAGTCCACCGCATTCATCTGGTGCCGGGCTTTACCGTGGATGATCACCTGGGCTCCAATGTCGGTGGTGGGTTTCAGCAGCACCGGATTCATGTCCACCACCGGCTCCAGCCCGGCCGCGGCCGCCTGCAGGGCCTGGGCCCGACCGATCTCACCACCGTCTGCGGTGACCGCGCTGTTAAGGGCCATGTTCTGGGGTTTGAACGGCACCACGCGCACCCCGCGGCGGGCGAACACCCGGCACAGCGCAGCCACCAGCGTGGATTTTCCGGCATCGGAGGTGGTGCCCTGCACCATCAAAGTGTTGGCCGTCATGCTACAATCGCTTCCTTTTTCCGGCAGGCTGAAAAACGTGCCTATTGTAGTGATTAAAATTCTGATTGCACTGGGTTTGGACCAGATCCTGGGGGAACCCAAACGCTATCACCCCCTGGTGGGTTTCGGTCGTCTGGCCACAGCGCTGGAAACCCGCTGCAATCGCCCTGATTCCCCCGCACGCACTCGAGCCAGGGGCCTGTGCGCCTGGCTGCTGGCGGTGCTGCCCTTACCCCTGTTCATTACCATCATCAGCCAGGGACTGGGCACATCCTGGTGGGCGTGGGCGCTGGACATCGGCCTGCTCTATCTCTGCATTGGCCGCAAAAGCCTGGCTGAACACGGGCTGAGGGTATTTCAGGCCTTACGTGGAGAAGACCTGGAACAGGCTCGCCACCATACCAGCATGATCGTGAGCCGGGACACCGGGCCACTGGACGCCGCCGGTTGCACCCGCGCCACCGTGGAGTCCCTGCTCGAGAACGGTAACGACAGTGTTTATGGTGCGCTGTTCTGGTTCCTGTTGTTCGGCGGGGCCGGGGCCGTACTGTATCGGTTGGCGAACACCCTGGATGCCATGTGGGGCTACCGCAACGAGCGCTATCTGCATTTCGGCTGGGCAGCGGCAAAACTGGACGACCTGCTGAATTACCTGCCGGCCCGCCTCTGCGCCCTGAGCTACGCCCTGGCGGGCGATCGGCGGCGGGCCTGGCGGAGCTGGCAACGGGAGTCTACCGCCCTCAGCAGCCCCAACGGCGGACCCGTGATGTGCTCCGGGGCCGGTGCTCTCAATGTCAAGCTGGGCGGGCCAGCCCTCTACCACGGGCGACTGCTGCAAAAACCGTACTTTGGTGGCGAAGACACCGCCCAACCCCGCCACATCCCTGCCGCCCTGCAACTGCTGGATCGCAGCCTGATGATTCTGCTCGCAGCACTGTGGCTGGCCTGGCTGGTATTGCCCTCGGGGTGGTTCTTATGAGCGCAGCACCGCTCCATGGGGGCCGCCTGCTGGCGGCAGCAGAGCAGTTCAGGATTCCGCTGAACGACTGGCTGGATCTTTCCACCGGCATCAACCCCACCAGCTGGCCGGTGCCCGCCCTCCCCGACCACGTCTGGCAGCGCCTGCCGGACAGCTATGCACCACTGGAAGCGGTTGCCGGCGACTATTATGGAGCACCGGTGTTTGCGGTGCCCGGCAGTCAGTGGGCCATTCAAACCCTGCCTTCCGTCTTGAATGCAGAGCGGGTTTGGCTGCCACTGGAGGGCTATGAAGAACATCAATATTGGTGGCAGCAATACCAGCACCGGATGCTGAAGTATGAAACCCTGGACAGCATTACTCCGCAGCACGGGGACAGCGTGGTGGTGATCAATCCCAACAACCCCACCACTCATACGGAGAACCCCGAAACCCTGCTGCGCCTGGCGGACCACCTGACCACCCTTCAGGGACATCTGATTCTGGACGAAGCCTTTGTGGACCCGACCCCCCACGCTTCCGTATTGCATCAAAACCGCATGCTGCCGGACAGCCTGGTGGTATTGAGATCACTGGGAAAATTTTTCGGCCTGGCCGGTGTGCGTTTGGGATTTGTTTATTGTAATGACGCCATTCGTGCCCGTCTGCAACCTAAACTGGGGCCCTGGGCCATCAGTCATCCCGCTGCCTGGATCGGTGAACAAGCATTGCAGGACACCCAATGGCACCGCCATGCCCGGGCGTGGCTGATGTCACAGCAAACGCAGTTACATGGCCTGCTCCAGCAGCACATAAAACCCACCCAGCTGCACTCCACGCCACTGTTCTGCACGGTGCAGCTGCCTTCCGCGAAAGCCACCGATTTGTTTAACCATTGCGCAGGACAGGGCATCCTTTTGCGGCACTTCCCACAATGGGACAGAATCCGGGTGGGAATCACGACAAAAAATGGACTGGAGCGGCTGCAATCTGCCTTACAGTGTTGGGATCTTTAACAACTTTCGCATTTTGCAAATTTTACCAATGGGTGGAACCCCCGGGTGCTTAAGCTAATTTATTATGAGCAAGGCAATGGTCAGAACCAGCCTCAATAAGCGCTGAAAAAGACAGCCGGAACGATTGCGCCACAGCACCGCTTTTCCATATTCCAAAACACCATTTGCCGTTGGCAATAATCACAGAATCGATCTTAGTAAAACTTCGTACCGCACCGAACCGTGGCTGCAACTGCAGAAAAGTCCTTCATTTAAAAGGCAGTTTTTGACAATTCACGGCAGCTTTTCCAGATCGCCTTATATCCGCCCATTACTAAACGCTACATTATTCAACCGATATTTCATTGAAACATTCCTGATCCGGGCCGATCTTAATATCAGGAGTCGGCGAAACAGGACAACCCCGGCTGGCAGGTTCTTTGCTTCACTCCGGTACAGGCAGTATTTTTGACAGGAGTATCGACATGGGCATTAACTGTCGTGAATTTCTAGAGTATGTGGTTCAACCCACGCTGAAACAGCTGGGTGTGGAATCCCCCAAAGTGGAGCAACTGTTGCTGGCCACCGCCTGCCATCAGTCGGAGATGGGCCATCACCTGCAAAGAGAAGGCGGTATCGGTCTGTACGGCATCACAGAAACCATGCATCACAATGTATGGGATCATTACCTGGCCATGGACCCGGATCTTGCCAGTCAGGTACGCGGCATGGCGTCGCAACATGAATTTCCCAAATCACCCCACTCTGAGCTGGTCACCAACTTGCGTTACGCCACCGCCATCGCCTGGATGGTGTATCGTCACAAAGGCGTAAAGCTGAATGAACAGACCTCCGCCAACAAGCTTACGGACATCTGGCAACGCTGCTTTATGGATCGCCCCATCAGCTTCAAGGAACGGGACGAGTTCACCCGCTGCTGCGAAAAATTTGACCCCAATAAAAAATCCATTGCCGCCTGACGACAGCAATGGATTTTCATTTACGAACGGCAGGGAGCTTACAACAGTAAACGCCGGATGTCCGTTAACAGACTGGAAAGATAGGTGGTAAAGCGTGCCGCGTCCGCCCCATCAATCACCCGGTGATCGTAAGACAACGACAACGGCAGCATCAACCGCGGATCAAAATCCTTACCATTATAAACCGGTTTCATTTGCGAACGGGACAAGCCCAGTATCGCCACCTCAGGCCAGTTCACAATGGGTGTGAATGCCGTTCCACCAATCCCTCCCAACGATGAGATAGAGAAACAGCCACCCTGCATATCACCGGGGGACAGTTTTTTGGCTCGTGCCTTCTCACTCAGCACCTGCATGTCCTGGGCGATCTCCTTCACCGATTTTTTATCGGCGTCCTTGATCACCGGCACCACCAAGCCGTTGGGTGTGTCCACCGCGATACCGATGTTGATGTAGCGCTTGAACACCAGGTGCGTACCTTCCGGATTCAGCGAACTGTTGAAACGGGGGAACTCCTGCAATGCCTTGGCACAGGCTTTCACCATGAATGCCAGGATAGTGAGTTTGACACCCTGCTCTTTCAACGCCGCGGTTTCCGATTTGCGGAACGCCTCCAGACTGGTGATATCCGCCTCATCAAACTGCGTGACATGGGGAATATGAACCCAGGAGCGATGCAGGTTGGCGGCACTGGCTTTATTGATCTTGCTCAGCTCCACACTTTCCACTTCACCCCATTTGGAGAAATCCATCTCCGGCAAGGGCGGCAAACCGGAGCCCGCAGCCACTGCCGTTTCGGACTTGCCTTGCAGGCGCCCTTTCACATACTCATGGACGTCTTCCTTGAGTATACGGGCCCGGGGGCCACTGGCCTTAACCGCCGCCAGGTCCACGCCCAATTCCCGGGCCAGACGACGTACCGCCGGCCCCGCATGGACCCGCTTGCTGGGGCCGGAAGCCGGTGCGGCTGCAGAGGCCGGCTTCGCCGCCGGTGTAGCAGATGCTTCAGAAGCCTGCGCTGCGGCGCCCGCTGTTGATTGAGCTGCCGGAGCACTGGCCGCCTTGGCAGGCGCGGCTTCGCCCACCACCAGCAATTCCAGCACCGGAGTCCCCTGGGACACCTTGTCGCCCACCTTCAGCAACACCTTGCGCACAGTTCCCGCCTTGGGGCAGGGCACTTCCATAGTGGCTTTATCGGATTCCAACACCACCATGGTCTGCTCCGGCTCCAGTTGGTCACCCTCCTGCACCGAAACCTCAATGACGTCCACCCCATCCGCACCACCGATATCCGGCACGGTGACGGTTTCCATCTGGCTGCTGCTGGCGGCGGCCGCTTCCGCCTTGCCGGGCTCCGGTTGCGGGGCCTCGGCGGCGGACGGCTCGGCTTTGGGTTCCGCTTTGGGGGTAGCCGCTCCGGCGTCCTCCACGTCCATTTTGGCCAGCAGATCGCCCTCTTTCACCGTCTGGCCTTGAGATACCTCGAAGGAGGCCAGCACCCCACTGAAGGGCGATGGCACTTCCACCGTGGCCTTGTCGGATTCCAGCACCAACAAGGTGTCTTCTTTCTCCACCCGGTCGCCGGGTTTTACGGTTAATTCAATTACGTCCACCCCATCTGTACCGCCCAGATCGGGCACAAACACGTCTTTCACTGCCACGTTCGTTCTCCTCGATCACACACTGGGTGGGTAGGGTTTGTCTGCACTGATGTTAAACCGGCGCAAGGCGTCTGCCACCTTACTGCGGCCCAACAGGCCTTTATCCGCCAGTGAGCTCAACGCCGCCACCGTAATGAAGTAACGATCCACTTCGAAGAAGTGACGCAGTTGTTCCCGGGAATCGCTGCGGCCATAACCATCCGTGCCCAGCGCTGTGTAGTGATTGCGCACGAAAGGACGAATCTGGTCAGCATGGGTTTTGATGTAATCCGACGCCGCCACCACCGGTGCCTTGCGGGCCCGCAGGGCCTTGGTCACATAAGGCACCTTGGGTTCCTCTTCCGGGTGCAGCATGTTCCAGCGCTGTTTCTCCAGGCCGTCATTGCGCAACTGGGTGAAGCTGGTGACGCTCCAGATATCCGAGGTGACGCCATACACGTCCTGCAGGATCTCCGCCGCCGCTTCCACTTCCCGCAGGATGGAGCCACTGCCCAACAACTGCACTCGCAGTTTGTTGTTGTCATCCCCTTCCTTCAGCAGGTACATGCCTTTGAGGATGCCTTTCTCGGCGCCCGCTGGCATGGCCGGGTGTTCGTAGTTTTCGTTTTCCACCGTGATGTAATAGAACACGTTTTCCTGTTCCTGATACATCCGGCGCAGGCCGTCGTGCAGCACCACGGCCAATTCATAGGCGTAGGCCACGTCATAGGCCACACAGTTGGGTATGGTGGACGCCAGCACATGGCTGTGACCATCCTGGTGTTGCAGACCTTCCCCATTCAGAGTGGTACGACCGGCCGTGGCGCCAATCAGGAAGCCCCGCGCCTGCGCATCACCCGCCGCCCAGGCCAGGTCGCCGATGCGCTGGAACCCGAACATGGAATAGAAAATATAGAAGGGAATCATGGGGTGATTGTTGACCGAATAAGAGGTGGCCGCCGCAATCCAGGCAGACATGGCACCGGCTTCATTGATGCCCTCCTCCAGAATGCGGCCCTTGATATCCTCCCGGTAGTACATCACCTGCTCGGAATCTTCCGGCTTATAGAGCTGCCCCACCGCAGAATAAATACCTAACTGGCGGAACATACCTTCCATACCGAAGGTACGGGCTTCGTCCGGCACAATGGGCACCACCCGCTCGCCGATGGACTTTTGCTTGATCAGCGAGTTCATCATGCGCACCAGCGCCATGGTGGTGGACATCTCGCGGCCACCGGAGCCTTCCAGCAAGGGCCCGAACACACCCAGTTCCGGCACTTCCAGCTTCTCGCTCTCGGTGCGACGGGAAGGCAGATATCCACCCAGTGCGTTGCGGCGTTCATGCAGATACCGCATCTCGTTACTGTCATCCGCGGGGCGATAGAACGGAATTTTCTTCAGCTCTTCATCACTGAAGGGCATATCAAACCGATTACGGAAGGCCTTCAGGCTTTCCATATCCAGGGTCTTCATCTGGTGGGTTTTATTGGCGGCCTCGCCACTGCCCATGCCATACCCTTTCACGGTTTTCGCCAGGATCACCGTGGGCTGACCCTTGTGGTTCATGGCCGCATGATAGGCGGCGTAGACCTTGAACGGATCATGGCCACCCCGGTTGAGGTGATAGATCTCCTCATCGGACATGTGTGCCACCAGGGCTTCCAGCTCCGGATACTTGTTAAAGAAGTGTTCACGGGTATAGGCGCCACCGTGGTTTTTAAAACTCTGGTACTCGCCATCCACGCATTCTTCCATGCGCTTGCGCAACACGCCTTCATTGTCGCGGGCCAGCAGCGGGTCCCAGCGTCGGCCCCAGATCACTTTGATCACGTTCCAACCGGCACCGCGGAACACACCTTCCAGCTCCTGGATGATTTTGCCGTTGCCACGCACCGGACCGTCCAGGCGCTGCAGGTTACAGTTCACCACAAACACCAGGTTATCCAGCTTCTCGCGCCCGGCCAGCGAGATACAGCCCAGGGATTCCGGTTCATCGGTTTCGCCGTCCCCCAGGAACGCCCACACTTTGCGATCGTCTTTCTTGATCAGCTCACGGTTCTGCAGGTACTTCATGAAGTGGGCCTGGTAGATGGCCTGAATCGGCCCCAGCCCCATGGACACCGTGGGGAATTGCCAGAAGTTGGGCATCAGCCAGGGATGGGGATAGGAGGACAGACCCTCGCGGCTCACTTCACGGCGGAAATTCTCGATCTGTTTTTCCTGAATTCGCCCTTCCAGGAAGGCCCGGGCATAAATACCCGGAGCGGAATGGCCCTGATAGAAAATCAGGTCACCGCCGAAGGCTTCGTTGGCCGCGCGAAAGAAATGGTTGAAGCCCACATCATACAGGGTGGCCGATGATGCAAAGCTGGAAATGTGCCCCCCGAGCTCATCGTCAGAGAGGTTGGCCCGCTGCACCATGGCCAGCGCATTCCAGCGAATCAGGGAGCGAATGCGGCGTTCCATAAAGTGGTCGCCAGGCATTTGTGCCTGATATTCCGGTGCGATGGTATTGATGTAGGGAGTGGTGAGATCGTTAACCTGTACGCCCGCCTGCCGGGCCTTCTCACCCATTTTATCGAGGAGGTATTTGGCCCGTTCCGGCCCCTCGTTTTCGAGCACCGAAGCCAGCGCTTCCAGCCACTCCTGGGTTTCGACAGGATCACTGTCACCATAAAAACGTTCACGCGTCATAAAGACAAAACTCCTGGTCTACGAGGGCTTTTGGCCCTGCATTACATTCCGTCATTCTCAACAGTATAGGATTGGGATGACACTTCTGGTCACCTGGAATCCGGATGGTGTTCCGGCTCAGGCAATAATGGTTAGCACCGCAATAACGACCAACCAAAAAACGAACACATTGCTGCGCAAATCCTGAACAGCATGAAGACGACGGGCCCCTTCTGAAGCCATGTCCTCATCGCTCATGGGCAGCTCCTGGAAATCCAATCCCATTTTTACTGCCAGCTTCAGCACCACTTCCGCCTCTCTGTCGGTAGCCCGGAAACGCCGTAGTGCAACCGCAACCACTTTGCCGTTGAAGCAAAGCGCCGCAATGGTTAACGCGATGGCCCGGGCGGGTACCCCGTCCAACGCATACAAAAATTCGGTTCCAATCTTCTTCCAGCCGGGCCGGTCATTGGCCTCATCGCCACGCTCAAGCAACGCGGTGAGCACATACAAAACCAATCCCGCCAGGCCGAAAATGGCAAACCAGAACAAGGGGGCGAACAAAGTCTGGTTGATTCTTACCCAATACTGGGTAATGGTCTGATTCAGCAACTGGCTGGGGCTGACCATGCGCCCGTAATCAAAACTGCCGGAGCCATATTCATAGGCCGCCTGCCATTCCTGATTGCGCCACCGCTTCAAAAAGGGCGAGAGCGCTGCCTCCACTTTGCGGTAGTCGAGGATGGCCACAAACACGATCACCGCCGCCACGGCCTCCAGGAACGAGAAGAACCAGCGATCGTGCATTTCCGCGAAATACCAGGCCAGCAGAACCGGCGGCAGGATGTAAAACCCGTACCCCAGGGCCGGATGGGCGTTGTTCAGAAAGGCGAGTTGCTGGGCCTGTTTCATGTAGGCCTGACCCCATTGGCAATCGGCAAAATAAGCGGGCACGTAGGATTCCTTTACGCCCCATAGCGCCACCAGTAATGCCAACAATGTCATCCAGCACTCCTTTTTGTTATCACTTTATAGCCTAACAGATTATGACCATCTTTCCCGAAAAAACTGTTTACAAATCATGACAATCCAAGCGCCTGGTATAACTTCTGCCAATCGAAATGGGGGCCGGGGTCCGTCTTGCGCCCGGGGGCGATGTCACTGTGCCCGGTCAATGCCTGCAGATTGAGAGCGGGGTAATGCGAAACCAGCGTTTCAATCACCTGTTTTAATCGCTCGTATTGAAGTGCTTCAAAGGGGCTGTCGTCGGTGCCTTCCAGTTCAATACCGATGGAAAAGTCGTTGCAGTTGTGCCGCTCGCCATAACAGGATTGGCCGGCGTGCCAGGCCCGCTTATCAAACGGCACAAATTGCACGATCTCCCCATCACGCCGGATCAACAGGTGGGACGACACCTCCATGCCCTGGATCTCCTCAAAGTACGGGTGCTCATCCGCACACAGCCCATTCTGAAAGAACTGCTCAATGTGGTGACTGCCGTATTGGCCCGGCGGCAGACTGATGCAATGGATCACCACCAGCTCTGGCTCCATGCCTTGCGGCCGCTCATTGAAGTTGGGGGAAGGCACCCGCTTCGCCTCCTCCAGCCAGTGATTCTTGATGTGCACGAACAGCTCCCGGCCTGATTATTGGGGAGAGCCTAAGTTACAGGCAAAAAAAAGCTGCCACAAGGGCAGCCAGGAAAGGTGTAGGAAATAGGTTGAAGGTCGGCACGCAGGCTTACAGGTTAGACTCTTTGACCTTGCGCAGGTTACCGATCACGTTCTGCAGGGCGCGATCGAACAACAGAGAGTCTTCCAGAATCAGCACCTCACCCTTTTTCAGGGCGTGGGCCAGACCCAGCGTGGTTTTCTCATCGATTTTCACCCCGGTACGGTTCACGAAAATCATCTTGTCGGCAGACTTGATGTGGGCCGCCAGCTTGGAGCGGGTTTTATTGCCCTCCGCATTGCGAAACTCCAGCCAGGCACCCACGTTAAGCTTCTTGGCCTGCTGCAGATAAGGATCGCTGTCCGGCAACGCCTCCAACTGGGCATCCGGTGTGGCGGTAGCGGTACGGGTGATGTCCAGGGGCGAGACTTTGCCCCGTTCCGGCAATACCGGGGTCGCCCCCATGCGTTCCATATCTTCAGTGACGGCGGCCACCAGATCCTTGGCCGGGTCCTTGCGATCATCCAGGTGCTCCGGGGTTTCCCCGCGTAACACCTGCATCTGCAATTGTTCCAGCTCGGTCAGCATCTCGCCCATCTCAAAGGGATTGAACGACACGCTGTTCAAACCCTGGCGCAGATTCTTCAACAGGATCGGCACAATATTGAAAAGTTTCTTACGGGCCGCATCATCTTCAGTGGGCGCCACACTCAACAGCAGGTGATCAATGGTTTTCACCGCACCCAGCCAGTTGTTGCTTTCCGGGCCGTATTTCAGGAACACCAGCTTGAGCACCGACATCCAGCCATCTGTCAGCAAACGCACCACCACTTCCGGTACCGTTTTGCCATCCAGACGTTTGCGCACGGTTTCCAGGGCCGTCTTCTCCGCCAGTTGCGCCTTGGCTTTACCTTCCTCGGCGGCCTTGGTGCGCTGCTCGATCATTTGTGAACGACGCACTTCCGTTTGCATGAACTGGCTGAAATCGTGCAACAGCTCATCAAACAGGGCCGCATCTTTCTCATATTCACTGAGAATGCGTTGTGCCGTGGACTGGATTTTCTTGAACACCATGTCCTTCTGCAGATGATCGGCATCTTCGTTCAGGCCGATGCCGGCCCGGGCCAGCTCGTTCAATAATTTTCGCGCCGGATGACCGCCCCGGCTGAAGAATCCGTAATCCTGAATGGCCAGTTTCAGATAGGGAATCTGCAAGCGTCCGATCAGGGCTTTCACCGGCACCGGCAGGTTGTCATCATCCAGGATAAAGTCGAACAGCATGGACACCAGATTGATGACATCGGTATCCGTTTGGCCCACTTTCTCCGGGCCCTGCTTGGACTCCCGCTGACGCAGGATATTGGACACCACACCGCGCACATTGACCTTGGGCAGACTGATTTTGCCGTTGATCACGTCCTCACCCTGGGGCTGCACCTGCTGCACCCGGGACAACACCTCAAACAATTCTGCGTTGCTCATCTCACGGGCATCCGCCGCGGACGAACCAATGGGGCCCGACACCATGTTGGTGACCATGGGCACGTTTCTCACCGAGGCCAACAAGGTCTGCAGCTGGGTGAAAAATTCGTTGGCCGCCTGTTTGGCTGCACTGACCTGGGGGCCCGACTGGGATTCGCCCTGGGACTCGGCAGCCTTCGGCTCCTGGGCGCGTCGGCGCACGGACGCCAATGTCGGTGTACCTTTCAGATCGGGCAAGACACCTGCTTCCGCCAGCACGGCATTGGCGGTATCCAGCACCACGTCGTAATCCGATATCACGAACTTGTCGAACAGCTTGTACAACACCAGGCGCTTTTTAATGTCGCACTGCACCACCTGGGTGGCACTGTTGAATGCCTCACAAATCTGCTGAGGGTGGAACGGGTTGTTCTTTTCATTCACCTTGATATGGGAATGCACCAACAACGCTTCCATCCGGGTATTCAACTGATAGATCTTGTCGGCAAATTTATTCTTGGCCTTGGACACCATCGCATCCAGGGCCACATTCATTTCCAGATCGTCATCCGCCACCAGCGACAGGCCTTCGAGGGCGGAAATCGCCTCCAACGACACGCCTTCTTCTGCCGAATGGGGCAATTTCTTGAACAGCACATTGAGCTTCTGATAGAAGTTACGCTCGATTTCCTTACGGTTCAGGCGCAACTGGCGCATGGTCTCAATGTAAGAGTCTTTTTCCTGATCACTTTGCGCCTTACCGGCGTATTCAAAAAAGATATCGTCGGCCTTGTCAAACACGTCTGCCAATAACTGATGCAGCTCTTCCAGTGCCGAGCGGCGCGCTTTCATCAGCACGCTGGGCAATCCGGCATTAGGTTGGGCCTTATCGTTTTGCATGGTGTTTGCTGAACCATTGGGGGAAGCCGACATCCCATTGCTGGTGACACACCGAAGTTCTGGCTTCTGATTCATGGCGGTTAGCCTCGTCTACGCGAACATACATCTTTTTACACAAAGTCCACTCAACATCCGTTTTCTGCGAGCGTGAATCTGTCTCTTCCGTGCTGACTGACAATCTTTGTCATCTTTTGCAAGAACGCAGCACGTCACTAGGAGTATAGGAGCGATTTTATGGTGCACCGGGCAGATGTGACCCATTTGGGACTCAGATCACAAAGAAAACCGTCTATTTTTTGCCCTGTTTTAGCCGGTTTTTTGACAGGACAACTGACCAATCAGTAACCCGTTGATATTCGTAAAAATTGTAACTTTCGCGTAAAATTGCCCCACACAAACTAACCAGTTTCAGGTGGGCGGGATGCAAAACCTAACCGAATTTCTCTCTTGGCTAAGCGGAAACATCCTCTGGGGCGCCCCCATGCTCATCGCCCTCTCCCTCACCGGTATCGTACTCACCCTGGGCCTGCGACTGGCCACTCTGCGCAAAATCCCCTATGCCTTCGGGCTGCTGATGAAGGGCCGCAAGTCTGCTGCATCCGGCGACATCCCCCCCTTCAGCGCACTGATGACCGCCATGTCCGCCACCGTGGGCACCGGCAACATCGCCGGGGTGGCCACCGCCATCGCCATGGGTGGGCCCGGTGCCCTGTTCTGGATGTGGTGCATTGCCCTGATCGGCATGGCCACCAAATACAGCGAAGCGGTATTGGCGGTGCGCTTTCGGGAACAGGACGACCGCGGCAATTTTGTGGGCGGCCCCATGTACTACATCAAGAACGGCATGGGCAAGAACTGGGCCTGGCTGGGGACCCTGTTTGCGCTGTTCGGATTACTGGCCGGATTCGGCATCGGCAATACGGTGCAATCCAATTCAGTAGCGGATGCGCTGGACGCCACCTATGACGTGCCCCACGGTGTGACCGGCGCCATCCTCGCCATCATCGCCGGGCTGGTGTTGCTGGGCGGCATCAAACGCATCGGCCAGGTGGCCTCCAAACTGGTGCCCACCATGGCGATCCTGTACGTGGCCACCGGCCTGGTGTTCATTCTGATCAACCTTCAGCAAGTGCCTGCTGCGGTCAGCCTTATTGTGGACAGCGCCTTCAACGGCCATTCTGCCGTGGGCGGTTTTGCCGGTGCGGGCATCATGGCGGCAATCCGCTTCGGGGTGGCCCGGGGCGTGTTCTCGAACGAGGCCGGCTTGGGCAGCGCCCCCATTGCTCACGCGGCGGCGCAAACCAACAACCCGGTACAGCAGGGCTTTATCGCCATGCTGGGCACCTTCATCGACACCCTCATCATCTGCTCCATTACCGGCCTGGTGATCGTCATGAGCGGCGCCTGGACCAGTGGCGCCAGTGGCGCTGAACTCACCCAACAGGCCTTCGATATCCTGGGTTACAATTACGGCGCCCATGTGGTGGCACTGGGCCTGGCCCTGTTTGCCTTCACCACCATTCTGGGCTGGAGTTACTACAGCGAGCGTTGCGCGGAGTACCTGTTCGGCACCCGCGTCATCATGCCCTTCCGCCTGCTCTGGATACTGGCCATTCCCGCCGGTGCGCTGCTGTCGCTGGATTTCGTCTGGCTGCTGGCGGATGTGCTGAACGCCATGATGGCCATCCCCAACCTGATTGCCCTGCTGGTGTTGTGCCCGCTGGTGTTCAAACTGACCAAAGAATATTTCGATAAGTAGACCCGTATGACAACTGAATACCGCTTGCTAGACCTGACCCGCACCGTGACCTTCGCCATTGAGGAAGACGTTCGCGACGGCGACATCACCGCCGCCCTGATCCCGACCACCGAACAGGCCACGGCCCGCGTCATCACCCGGGAAGATGCAGTACTGTGCGGCGTGGACTGGGTCAACGAAGTGTTCCGGCAGATTGACCCCAACGTTCAGGTCAAATGGCAGGTTCAAGACGGGGATCGGGTGACGCCCAATCAGGTGCTGTTTGAGCTGGCAGGCAACGCCCGCAGCCTGCTCACCGGCGAGCGTTGCGCACTGAATTTTCTGCAGACGTTGTCGGGCACAGCCACGGTATGTCGCCGCTATGCCGATCTGGTGGAAGGCACCGGGGTTAAATTACTGGACACCCGCAAAACCATTCCCGGCCTGCGCACCGCCCAGAAATACGCGGTTACCTGCGGTGGCTGCTTCAATCATCGGGTTGGGCTGTATGACGCTTACCTGATTAAAGAAAATCATATTGCCGCATGCGGGGGGATTGCAGAAGCGGTCAGCACCGCCCGGAAGCAAGCACCTGGCAAACCCGTGGAAGTGGAAGTGGAGAATTTCGTTGAGTTACAACAGGCCCTGAGTGCCGGTGCCGACATCATCATGCTGGACGATTTCAGTATCGACGATATGGCGAAAGCGGTGCAGCTGGTCAATGGGCAGGCCAAGCTGGAAGCGTCCGGCGGGGTGACGGATGAAACGCTACGGGCGATTGCGGAAACCGGGGTGGATTATATTTCCATTGGCGGTTTGACCAAGCACTGCCGGGCCGTGGATTTGTCGATGCGGATTGGGTAACGGATTAGCAACCGACCGGACGCAAACTATCCGGGACATTAGCCACGCTGCAAGACCAACTGCCATTACTCTGCCTTTGCCAAGTGACGTTAGCACCCACTCCTTGCAAGCGGGCAGTAGCCCGATTACCAAAGGTTGCTGTGATGGTGGCATCGGATTCGAGCGGCGAACTCACCTGCGGCACTCCAGTGCTGGGTGGGAGCACCTGCCCCGTTTGGCTTTGGCCAACAGCTGTATCGATCAAGTCTGACGCAGAAGCCCCAGGATCACATTGATCCGAGCCAGGCCCGACCGTAAGGCGACCATCATTAATACACACCTCAACAGCAGCCCGCAACGCGCCGGATTCTTGCATCACACGAGTCACTTGCGAGCGCCCAACATAATTTTGATACTGCGGAATAGCCACTGCGGCCAAAATACCGATGACAGCAACCACGACCATCAGCTCAATTAATGTAAATCCAGAGTGTTTTTGCATACCTGCCTCCCATCATTGAACCGAGGTTAAAAAGAAGGGCGCTAACAAGCGCCCTTCTTTTTGTTCTAGCTTGATCTATTGATTATTAGATGGCAGTACAACCATTTGGAATCAAGTTGGTGGGCACTTGAGATGTTTCGCAAACCCAAGAGCCAGTGTTATTTCGTCTCCAGCGCAGTGATGCACCTGCATCTTGCAATACTGCTGCAGCATTACTACCAAAAGTAGCAGTAATAATGGCGGTCGCATCCAATGGATTCACAAGCGGTACACCAGTCAACGCGGGAAGAGCGTTACCGACCTGATCATTGGCAGCAGCAGCCAACAGGTTAGAACCTGTCGCACCGGGATCGCACTGACCAGCGGCGTTACCGATAACCAGACGACCTTCGTTAACGCAAGCCTCCACTGCAGTTTTAATCGCACCGGCTTCCTGCATTACACGAGTAACCTGTGAACGAGCGATATAATTCTGGTACTGGGGAATGGCCACAGCAGCCAGAATACCGATGATCGCTACCACGATCATCAATTCAATAAGAGTGAAACCCTGTTGCATTTGCTTCTTCATAAATGTTTCTCCAAGCGTTTGGTAAAGTACAACGTTCTTCGCAATTGACATCGGCACTATGCCAACCAACTAATTCTAAGAAAAGCACAGCTCGTGCCAGATTCAAGAAATTAATCTTACCCTCCAAAATTCAACACATTAGCTGTTCACTAAACATACAAACTCAAAAAGCGACGGGGTCCAGCAGACACTCACCGCCACAAGATGACAATTTTTGTCACCCCAAGGCATATTTTATTTTACCGGGGCTTTGCGTTCTGAGCGTTTGATCTACTATTAGAAAAGAATCAATATATACAATTGATTAACGCCCAATCTTCAATTGAACCGACAACCAACCCGGCAATCGACTATTAGCTATGAATTTAAGCGGCCTGGCCAAAAAATTACTCCATGAAGGTGCCATTGCGGAAGATGCCATCCGTAACGCATCAGAAACCGCCCAAAAGCAGAAGATCCCCCTGGTCACTTACCTGGTTCAGAACAACCTGATTCCGGCCCGCACCATCGCCCTGGCGGCCGCTGAAGAGTTCGGCACTCCCTTGTTGGAGTTGGATTCCATGTCGGCGGACGCCTTTCCCAAAGAGCTGGTGGCCGAAAAGCTGATCCGCAAGCACCGGGCCCTGCCCCTGTTCAAACGCGGCACCCGGCTGTATGTGGCGGTGTCTGACCCCACCAACCTGCAGGCCATGGACGAAATCAAGTTCAATACCGGCCTCAGCACCGAAGCCATCATTGTCGACGAAGACAAGCTGGACGGTGCCATTGATCGCTATCTGGAAAGCTCCGACTCCGGCTTCAGCGACCTGGGCGATGCGGACCTGGATGACCTGGACATCGAAGCCGGTGGCGACGACGACAAGGGCAACGACGTCACCGCGGAAGCGGCCGATGATGCCCCTATCGTACGCTTTGTGAATAAGATTCTGTTGGATGCCATTAAAATGGGGGCGTCGGACATTCACTTTGAGCCCTATGAGAAGGCCTATCGCATTCGCCTGCGGGCCGACGGCATTCTGCGGGAAGTGGCCAAACCGCCAGTGAACCTGGCGGCCAAACTGGCAGCCCGACTCAAGGTTATGTCCCAACTGGATATTTCCGAGCGCCGGGTACCCCAGGATGGCCGTATCAAACTCAAACTGTCGAAAACCCGGGCCATTGATTTCCGGGTCAACACCCTGCCCACCCTGTTCGGCGAGAAAATCGTGCTGCGAATTCTGGACCCGGACAGCGCCAAGCTGGGCATCGACATGCTGGGCTATGAGGAAGACCAGAAAGCCCTGTATATGAAAGCCCTGGAGCAACCCCAGGGCATGATTCTGGTGACCGGGCCCACCGGTTCCGGTAAAACCGTGTCCCTTTACACCGGTTTGAACATTCTCAACACCCCGGAACGCAATATCTCCACAGCGGAAGACCCGGCGGAGATCAACCTGGAAGGGGTCAACCAGGTGAACGTAAACTCCAAAGTGGGGCTGGATTTCGGTTCTGCCCTGCGGGCCTTCCTGCGTCAGGACCCGGACATCGTCATGGTGGGGGAGATCCGGGACCTGGAAACCGCCGAGATTGCCATCAAGGCAGCCCAGACCGGGCACCTGGTGCTCTCCACCCTGCACACCAACAGCGCCCCGGAAACCCTGACCCGATTGCGCAACATGGGGGTGCCCGCCTTCAACATTGCCACCTCGGTCTCCCTGATCATTGCCCAACGCCTGGCCCGCCGCCTGTGCAAGAACTGCAAAAAGCCCATCGACGTGCCCAAAGAGACGCTTATCGCCGAAGGTTTTAAGGAAGAGGAGATCGGCACCTTCACGATATATGGCCCCCATGGATGTGATAAATGTGTGAACGGGTACAAAGGTCGGGTGGGTATTTATGAGGTGGTTAAGATCACTGACCCCATTTCACGCATTATAATGGAAGAAGGCAATGCGATTCAGATCGCCGACGCCGCCCGCGAGGAAGGCTTCAATGACCTGCGCGCCAGCGGCCTGAAAAAAGTGAAGGATGGTTTAACCAGCCTCGAAGAAGTTAATCGCGTAACCACAGGACATTAGTAATGGCTACGGCAACCGCTCAAGCGAAACAAACAAAAAAGGCAGCCCCCTCCAAAATCCAGACCTTCACCTGGGAAGGCCTGGACCGCAAGGGCAATAAAGTCAAAGGCGAGATCCCGGGGCAGAACATTACCCTGGTGAAGGCGGAGCTGAGAAAGCAGGGCATTGTCGCCAACAAGGTCAAGAAAAAGGCCGCCTCGCTGTTGGGTGAACGCAAAAAGAAAATCACCGCCCTGGACATCGCCATCTTCACCCGTCAATTGGCCACCATGATGAAAGCCGGTGTGCCTCTGGTGCAATCCTTTGAGATTGTGGCGGATGGTCATGACAACCCCTCCATGCGCGACCTGTTGATGAAAATCAAGGGGGATATCGAAGGCGGTAACAACCTGGCCAACTCCCTCAAAGCGCACCCGGCCTATTTTGACGACCTGTTTGTCAGCCTGGTGGAATCCGGTGAGCAATCCGGTGCCCTGGAAACCATGCTGGACCGGATTGCAATTTACAAAGAGAAAACCGAGGCATTGAAAGCCAAGATCAAGAAGGCTGTGAAGTACCCCATCGCCGTACTGGTGGTGGCTGCCGTGGTGACCGCCATTCTGTTGATCAAGGTGGTGCCCACTTTCCAGGAACTGTTCGGCAGCTTCGGTGCGGAACTGCCGGCCTTCACCCAGATGGTCATCAATATGTCGGAGTGGTTACAGACCTGGTGGTGGGCTGTACTGTTAATCGGCTTCGCAGTGGGAGTCACATTTTCTGAAACCAAGAAACGCTCGGAAGCATTCCGGGACGCCATCGACCGTTTTGTACTGAAGCTGCCGGTGGCGGGTGACATCATCTACAAAGCCACCATCGCCCGTTACGCCCGCACCCTGGCCACCACCTTTGCTGCCGGTGTGCCCCTGGTGGAAGCCCTGGAGTCCGTGTCCGGTGCCACCGGCAATGTGGTCTATAAAAATGCCGTGGACAAAATCCGGGATGACGTGTCCAGTGGTACCCAGCTTAACTTTTCCATGAAAGCCACCGGTGTATTCCCCGCCATGGCCGTGCAGATGACCGCCATCGGCGAAGAATCCGGCGCCCTGGACACCATGCTGGAAAAAGTGGCCACCTATTACGAAGACGAGGTGGACAATGCCGTCGACGGCCTCACCAGCTTGCTGGAACCGATGATCATGGCCTTCCTGGGCGTGGTGGTGGGTGGCCTCATCGTCGCCATGTACCTCCCCATCTTCCAACTGGGTTCCGTTGTCTAATTGGTCCAAGGGCACATCACGCATCAATGACAAATCCGATCCTGCAATACCTGTCCGCTAACCCCGACTACTTCGCCGGGGTTATTTTTTTCTTCGGCCTGATTTTCGGCAGTTTTTTCAATGTGGTGATTTACCGGGTTCCGGTGATGATGCAGCTGGAATGGCTGGAGAACTGTCGAGATTTCATCAAAGACATGTTCGGCGCACTGCCCAAAGAACTGGACAAGCATCCGCAGAGCCTGCCCCAACCGCCTTTCAATATCGCCAAGCCGGACTCCACCTGCCCCCATTGCGGGCACCGGATTCGCTGGTATGAGAACATCCCGGTGGCCAGCTACCTGGCCCTCAAGGGCAAATGCAGCCACTGCAGCAACCCCATCTCTCTGCGGTATCCCATCATTGAACTGGTTACCGGTGGGCTTTCCTGCTTTGCCGCCATCCAGTTCGGCTTCAGTTGGGAAACCGCCGCCGCCCTGGTGTTCACCTGGGTTTTGATCTGCCTCACCATGATCGACTTTGATCACAAGCTGCTGCCGGACCAGATGACGCTCCCCCTCCTGTGGCTGGGCCTGTTGCTGAACATCAACGGCATGTTTGCCAGTCTGCAGGATGCCGTGATCGGTGCCGCCGTGGGGTATATGTGCCTGTGGAGCCTGTATTGGGTATTCAAGTTGCTCACCGGCAAAGAGGGAATGGGTTACGGTGATTTCAAACTGCTGGCGGCATTGGGCGCCTGGATGGGCTGGCAGTACCTGCTGCTGATTCTGGTGCTGTCCTCCATGGTGGGGGCCGTGGTGGGCATCAGCCTGATTCTGATCAAAGGCCGCGACAAAAACATTCCCATCCCCTTCGGCCCCTACCTGGCTGCCGCCGGCTGGATCGCATTCTTCTGGGGCGAGGCCATCCTCAGCCACTATCAAAGCCTGTTACGGTAGAGCCCCCGGGTAAAGCCGCCCTCGCCCCGGCCGGCTTTACAACCAGGCTCCGGCCCGGGACAATAGACCGCCTAAATTATGCCCCCCCCCTCAATCATTGGGGCGGTATCCGCAATCCTGCGATGAACCGGCATAAGCGTTTTTTCGAATTTGATGGGCACAGTATGCAGAACAGGTTAGTAATCGGCGTTACCGGGGGAATCGGCAGTGGCAAAACCGCCGCCACAGACCGCTTTCAAACTCATGGTATTACCGTAGTGGATGCCGATCTGGCTTCCAGGGTCATCGTGGAGCCCGGCCGACCGGCGCTGGCGGCCATAGCTGAGCATTTTGGTGGCCACCTGATCACCGCCGACGGCAACCTAGACCGCCGCGCCCTGAGGGAGATCGTCTTCGCCGATCCTGAACAGCGCAAATGGCTGGAGCGCCTGACCCACCCGCTGATCGCCCAGGAAATCCTCGCTCAGTTGCAGGCCAGTCAATCGCCCTACACCATTCTTGCCTCGCCCCTGTTGCTGGAGAGCAGTCAGCACCAGATGGTGAGCCGGGTTCTGGTCATTGATGTTCCGGAAGCCGTGCAGGTCGCCCGCACCATCACCCGGGATGACACCACCGAAGCCGGGGTGAAGGCCATCATCGCCGCGCAAATGGCCCGCGAGGAGCGCTTGCGGCGGGCCGACGACGTAATCTGCAACGACCAGGATCTGGCGCACCTGCACCGGGAAGTGGATGCATTACATGAAACCTATCTGGAACTGGCGCAGTCCGCGGAGCAATCATCATGAAAGTAAAATGCCCCACCTGCGACAAAGAGCAGGAATACTCGAAGGACAACCCCTTTCGGCCTTTCTGCAGCGAGCGTTGCAAATTGATTGATCTGGGGGAGTGGGCCAGTGGCGAACGCTTCATTGCCGGCGAACCGGACTGGAGCCTGCCGGAAGACGATCACCCGGATCAACCGCTACACTAGCCTGAGGCCTGGCCCCAGAAACCCCGAATGCCAGCTACCCCCTGGGCACCCAGCGCCTGCACACTGGCTTCATCCGCGGGCGTCAAGCCGCCTAGCGCATACACTGGCAACTTGGCCGCCGCCACCCAGCGGGCAAAGTCCCGGGCCTCCAACGGCGACGCCTCAGGATGACTCAGTGTTTTGCGGTAAGGGGACAGAGTCACTAAATCCACGCCCAACCTTTCCGCCCGCCGGATATCCTCATCATTGTGACAGGATGCTGCCACCCAGCGGGCCCCGGCCGGGCGCTCCTGGATCCGATGCAACTGAGCGGCGGTGAGGTGCACCCCATCCAGCCGCGACCACGCCGCCGCTGGCATATCACTGTTGACCAGCACCACCGCCCCATAACGGGCACGCAATACTTCCACCTGGCTCAGCAGGCTCTGTAGGCAATCTTCTTCGAGGGTTTTGAGGCGCAACTGAAGCAGGCGAACACCCCGCTCCAGCACCCTGCGCAGCGAGTCGACAAAGTCCTCCATGGAACCACCCAACTCCGGGGAAATGACGTAAACCGACGGCAGACGGGCCGCGGCCACGATGGGTACATTGGCGGCAGGAAACTCATACTGCGGCAGTTGCTCCCCCGTAACCCAGCAAATGTCCTGCCCTTCCATGCCCCGGGCCTCGCCGTTAAAACCGGTCACCCGCCACACGTCCAGCAACACCTGCTTGTCCGGATAGTCATGGGCGATGGTGATCAGCGGGCTGCAGTTTACCGCCTCAATGCCCAATTCCTCCTGAAGTTCTCGCCGCAGGGCCGAAGTCACCGCTTCACCCGGCTCCACCTTGCCACCGGGGAACTCCCACTTTCCACCCTGGTGCAGGTGATCCGGGCGGCGGGCGATCAGTATCTTGCCCTGGCGCTCAATGACCGCGGCCACCACATGAATGCGTTTCATTATTCAGGAACGATAGTCAGCGTTGATCTTCACATAGTCGTAAGAGAAGTCTGTGGTCCAGATGGTGGCTTCGGCCGTGCCCCGCTCCAGCACAATCCGAATCGTGATCTCCTCTTTCTGCATCTCAGCAGCGCCGGCTGCTTCGGTATAGCTGGCCGCCACCGCACCCTGCTCAGCGATCAGCACACCGTTTAACGACACCGACACCCCGTTGACATCCAGGTTTTCTATGGAGGCCCGGCCCACCGCCGCCAGGATGCGCCCCCAGTTGGGGTCACTGGCGAACAATGCTGTTTTCACCAGTGGCGAGTGGGCCACGGTGTAGGCCACTTCGCGAGCCTCGTCCACTGAAGCCGCCGCCACCACTTCCACCGCTACAAATTTGGTGGCGCCCTCTCCATCCCGCACCACCGCGTGGGCCAGTTGCAGATAAACGTCCATCAGGGCAGCCCGAAAGCGCTCCAGTTCAGCCGCATCAGCGGCCGAGACCGCCACCCCTGACTGCCCGGTGGCCACCAGCATGCAACAATCATTGGTGGAAGTGTCGCTGTCCACTGTGATGGAATTAAATGAGGCCTGGGTGGCAGCGGAGGCCAATTCCTGCAGCAGGTCCGGCGCAACGGCGGCATCAGTGGCCACGTAGGCCAGCATGGTGGCCATGTTGGGTTTGATCATGCCGGCGCCTTTGGCAATACCGGTGATGGTCACCGTGCCGTTCGCCATCTTCAGTTGCACAGAGGCACCTTTGGGACGGGTATCCGTGGTCATGATGCCGTGGGCCGCGCCCTCCCAGCCATTTTCCTGCAGGGCAGCAAGACCATTGGGCAAAGCGGCGTTGATGCGCTCTGCGGGCAGGTGCTCACCAATCACCCCGGTGGAAAAAGGAAAGATATTGGCCGGCTCAACCCCTGCCAGCTGCGCCATTGCCTGGCAGACCGCGCGGGCATTTTCCATGCCCAACGCCCCGGTTCCGGCATTGGCACACCCGGTATTGGTGACCAGGAACAGTGGCTGCTCCGAGCGCCCAGCCAGGCTGGACAGGTTGTGCTTGCAGATCGTCACCGGCGCGGCACAGAACGCGTTTCGGGTAAAGGTTCCGGCAATGGTGCTGCCCGCTGCAGCCTCCATCACCACCAGATCACGGCGATTACGGTATCTCACACCGGCCTGGGTGGTGCCCAGGCGAAACCCTTTTACAGGATGCATCACTCCGAAGGTTTCTTTTCCTACCGCCATAACGACTTTCCTCTTAATTGATAAACTCTTGCTCGCTTGACACCGCATTGAACCACAAAAAAAGGGGCTGCTCAGCCCCTTCTTCAGCGCCAGGTTGGCATTACTCCACCTGGCCGTGGCAGTGCTTGTATTTCTTGCCGGAGCCACAGGGGCAGGGTTCATTGCGCCCCACCTTGCGTTCCTGACGCTGGAACGGCGCATTCCCGGCCGGCTCCGGCGCTTCGCTCTCCGCCGTCGCTGATGCGTCTGCGTGCTGCAGGGTCAGTTCCCGTTCAGCCGCTTCCCGACGCTGCCGCTCCAGCTCTTCCACTTCCTCCTGGCGCCGCAACTCCACCGTGGTGAGGATGCGGATCACTTCCAGCTTGACGTTCTCCAGGAATGCCTGGAACAGCTCAAACGCCTCCCGCTTGTACTCCTGCTTGGGATTCTTTTGGGCATAACCGCGCAAGTGGATGCCCTGCCGCAGGTGATCCATGTTGGCCAGATGCTCTTTCCAGAGCCGGTCCAGGGTGGCCAGCATCACATGCTTCTCCAGCTGGCGCATTACATGGGCTTCATCCCCCAGGTTGGCCTCTTTGGTAGCATAGGCCTCTTCCAGAATACCTATGATCTTTTCCCGCAGCGGCTCTTCGTGGAGGGATTTATCCTCATCCAGCCATTGCTGGATCGGCATCGGCAGCCGGAAATCGGTCTCCATGGCATGCTGCAGGCCTTCCACATCCCATTGCTCCACCATGCTTTGCGGCGGGATATAGCCGCTGATGAAGTCGTTCACCACATCCCGGCGAATCGCCTTGATGTTCTCCGACAGGTCTTCTGCATGGAGGATGTCATTACGCTGCTCGTACACCACCCGCCGCTGATCATTGGCTACGTCGTCGTATTCCAAAAGGGATTTACGAATATCAAAGTTGCGGCCTTCCACTTTCTTCTGGGCATTTTCAATGGACTTGGTCACCCAGCGGTGCTCGATTGCCTCGCCCCGCTCCATGCCCAGGGTCTGCATAAGGCCTTTCACCCGGTCCGACGCAAAGATCCGCATCAAACCATCCTCAAGGGACAGGAAGAAGCGGGTGGAACCCGGATCACCCTGGCGCCCGGCACGGCCACGCAGCTGGTTGTCGATACGCCGGGATTCGTGGCGCTCGGTACCGATAATATGCAATCCGCCCGCTTCCTTCACCGCCGTGTTACGCGCTTCCCACTCGGCCTTCAACTTGGCAATCTGTTCCGGTGTCGGGTTATCCAGGGCATCCACTTCAGCCTGCCAACTGCCGCCAAGCACGATGTCCGTCCCCCGGCCTGCCATGTTGGTGGCGATGGTCAATGCGCCGGGCCGCCCGGCCTGGGCAATGATGTCCGCTTCCTGGGCGTGGAATTTGGCGTTCAATACCTTGTGCTCGATCTTCTGCTTCTTCAACAACGCCGACAGGTATTCCGAGCTTTCAATGGACGCCGTACCCACCAACACCGGTCGTTTGGCCTCCAGCGCTTCTTTGATGTCTTCGGTAATGGCCTCGAATTTTTCCTCCGCGGTCATGAAGATCAGGTCATTGTGGTCTTTCCGCACCATCTCTTTGTTGGTGGGAATCACCACCACGTCCAGCCCATAGATCTGGCGGAACTCGAAGGCTTCGGTATCTGCCGTACCGGTCATGCCGGACAGCTTGTCATAAAGGCGGAAGTAGTTCTGGAAGGTGGTGGAGGCCAGGGTCTGGTTCTCGTTCTGAATCCGCACCCCCTCCTTCGCTTCGATGGCCTGATGGATACCGTCAGACCAGCGGCGCCCGGGCATAGTACGCCCGGTGTGTTCATCCACAATCACAATTTGATTGTTCTGGACGATGTAATCCACATCGCGCTGGAACAGGCAGTGGGCTTTCAGGGCGGCATGCACATGATGCAGCAGGTTCAGGTTGTTGGCCGCGTAGAGACTGTCACCTTCCTGCAGCAGTTTGTATTCCGTCAGCAGTTCCTCAACGTATTGATGGCCATCCTCGGTCAGTTCAACCTGGCGGTTCTTTTCGTCGATGGAATAATGAAACGGCTCTGCGCCTTCACCAATCTCAGCTTCCTCGTAGCCACGCTTGAGCTTGGGAATCAGAACGTTGATCTTCTTGTACAGTTCGGAACTGTCTTCGCTGGGGCCGGAGATGATCAACGGGGTGCGGGCTTCGTCAATCAGGATGGAATCCACTTCGTCCACCACCGCAAAATTCAGCGGGCCCTGCACCCGGTCTTCCAGGGTGAAGGCCATGTTGTCCCGCAGGTAGTCAAAGCCGAACTCGTTGTTGGTACCATAGGTGATATCGCAGGCATAGGCTTCCCGCTTGCTGGCTGGGTCCTGCTGCGACAGGATCACCCCGACGCTCATGCCGAGAAACTCATACAGCGGTCGCATCCAGTCCGCATCGCGCTGGGCCAGATAGTCATTCACCGTCACCACGTGAACACCACGGCCCGAGAGCGCATTCAGGTATACCGCCAGAGTCGCCGTCAGGGTTTTACCCTCACCGGTTCGCATTTCGGCGATCCGCCCCTCGTGCAGGGTGACACCACCGATCATCTGGCAATCGAAGTGACGCATGCCCATCACCCGCTTACTGGCTTCCCGGGCAACGGCAAAGGCTTCAGGCAAAAGCGTGTCCAGGCTTTCTCCCTGCTCCAGTCGAGAGCGAAATTCCGGAGTTTTGGCCTTGAGCTGATCGTCGTCCAGGGCCTGGATCGCGTCTTCCAGCCCATTGATCTGGGTAACCAGCTTACCCATTCGCTTAAGTTCGCGATCGTTCTTGCTGCCTAAAATCTTGCGAAACAGTGGTCCTAGCATAGGTTTTCACTTCTTTTACTGAGGCTTTCCTGACCGGCTGACATATTGGACCAAGCGCAGAGGGTAACGGGTCCAAATCTCCCAAATGCCAACAGGAATAAAATTAAAGGGCCAATTCTAACGTTATTTTCCCAGAAGGATAAAGCATTTACGTGCGGGAATGATGACAGGCGCACCGCAATGATGCGCCATCTTGACGAACTCGGCGACGACTCAGAAAATCAGCCGCGCTTGCGGTAAACGTAACGGGCAGGGTCCACTGCCTTGCCGTTTTGACGGACTTCGAAATGCACATGCGGCCCGGTGGATCGGCCGGTGCTGCCCATTCTGGCCAGTGGCTCTCCCTGCTTGACGATATCCCCCACCGACACCAGGATCTCTTTGGCGTGAGCGTAGCGAGTGGTGATGCCGCCACCATGATTCACCTCCACCAGCAGACCATAGCCGTAGCGCTCACCCGCCCAGGTCACCACACCGGAACCCACCGATACAATGTCAGAACCCTCTTTACCGGCAAAATCCACTCCGGCGTGCCAGGCAGGGCGCCCGGTGAACGGATCAGTGCGGCGGCCAAAGCGGGAAGATAGCCAACCCCAGGTTACCGGACGACCCGCAATGGAGACTTCCTGCCGCAACTTGCGGTTTTCCAACAGGCTCTCCAGCACTTCCAATTGTTGTTCGCGGGCTTCTATATCAGCGGCTAACTGGTCCAGATCCGCCAGGAACGTGGGCCGATCCAGCTCCAACTGCTCCGACTCTTCCGGACCGCCCACCGCCGGCACCCGGGAAAATTCAAACTCGCCACCGTTGAGCTTGGCCACCTCCACCAAGCGCTCACCCAAGGCGTCCAGGCGCATCAATCTGGCCTGCAACTCCGCCATGCGCACGGTCATGGCCACCAGCTGGTCTTCAGCCTGTTTGCGCGCCTGCGCCACTTTTTCGGCGTTATTGGCAATATCGCCTTTCAGGAAAGTGACCAGATCCCCGGGGCTGCTGTGCTGAGCCTGCTTCAGCCAGAACCCACCCGCGACGCCACCGGCCGCGGCCAGGCCCAGACCGACCACCGCCAGCAGCACCAGCAACGGCGTGCGCAGCTTGAGGGTTCTCGAGTGGCCGGTTTTGGGATCAAAAAGAATAATGTTCATCAATTACTACTCTAGAGCTCATCGCCATTTTGGTTCAGAATCCCATCTGGGCTTTCGACCCGGGAGCCGCAATTCACTCAGTGAACTGGACAGTTTTCTATCAATGGCGCAGGACAGTACCATAAAAAATATAAGAGATCTCATGCTTTGCAACCAGGAAGTGAAGTCTCTCACCGAAAATTCTCTCCAGATTGCTGAGCTGAATCACATTTTGGCGACTGCGCTCCCCTCGAAGTTGGCGCAATTTTGTTCAGTCGCAAGCTATCGAAATGGGGCGCTGGTTCTGGAAACCCGCACCGGCTCCGCCGCGACCCAGCTTAAGTTCATGCAGCCCCAGATTTTCGGAAAACTCAAAAAGTCCAGTAAATTCAGAGCACTACAGAACATAAACATTCGCATAGCCGCGCCACAACCGAAACTGGACAGGCACTACATACGAAGAGCTCCAGCCGTTTCTGCGCAAAATCGCTCCCTGATTCGACAAACTGCGGACACACTGAATGATCAGGATCTCGCATCGTCCATGCGGAAACTCGCAGACACCTTGGAAAACTATGGCAAAAACTGATGGGATTTCCACCTAACCGGACCGGTGGGCCCGATTAGGTGGACGGAAGGAAGGTTTTAGCTAACTGTCTTTGGCTAATCCATTGCCAAAGTGGGTCTTGCATACGAGATGGGAGCGACTTTCTCGTCATCGAAGGTCACGATTTCCCATGCATCCTGCTGTTTCAGCAATTCACGCACCAGCATGTTGTTCAACGCATGGCCGGATTTGTAGCCCTGGAACTCACCAATCAGGCTTTTGCCTAACTGATAAAGGTCGCCGATGGCATCCAATACCTTATGACGTACAAACTCATCGTCATAGCGCAGACCGTCTTCGTTCAGAATCCGGTAGTCGTCCACCACAATGGCATTCTCTACGCTACCGCCCAGTGCCAGGTTGCGCTCCCGCAGATATTCGATATCACGCATGAAACCGAAAGTACGGGCACGGCTGACTTCACGAACGAAAGACGTGCTGGAGAAGTCCAGGCTGATGTTCTGGCTTCGACTTTTGATCACCGGGTGATCAAAATCAATGGTAAAGCCAACTTTGAAGCCATTGAACGGCAGGAAGGTCGCCGTTTTATCTCCATCCTTGACTTGTACCTTGCGCTTAATGCGGATGAACTGCTTGAGCGCGTTCTGCTCTTCGATACCCGCTGACTGCAGCAGGAATACGAAGGGACCGGCACTGCCATCCATAATAGGCACTTCCGGCGCACTCAAGTCCACATAGGCGTTGTCGATACCCAGACCCGCCATGGCGGAGAGCAGGTGTTCCACCGTAGAAACCCGGACATCCCCGTTCTGCAGGTTGGTAGATAAAGTGGTGTCACCCACGCTGTTGGCGTCAGCGCGGATGGTCACCACCGGATCCAGGTCTGTGCGGCAAAACACGATGCCGGTGTTCACCGGAGCCGGGCGCAGGGTCAGGTAGACCTTGTCACCGCTGTGCAGACCGATACCGGTTGCACGAATCGTATTTTTCAATGTGCGTTGTCTAATCATGTTGTTCCACACAAATCAAAGGGTTAAAAGATCAAAAGGCACGAAATCTTAGTCTGCCGCAATATTAGCAGTAACTGTCAAGATAACCAAATATTTAGCAAACAATTGTGCACTCTTTAACCTATTTAATCCGCCTGACGTCGCAGGAAGGTCGGAATATCCAAATATTCACGATTTACATCCGTTTCCATCATGGGACGACGACGGGTTTCGCCGGCCGGTTCGCGACGAACGCGGTCCACGGCCGGTTTATCAAACTGCTTGTAATCTGAGACAGCTTCAACGGGTGACCGTTTAGTCACGGACTCCACAGCGCGAACCGGAGCCGGTTGTTCCGCGGCCACCGGGCCCAGTCCCGTCGCCACCACGGTAACCCGCAGGTCATCCCCCATGGAGGGATCGATCACGGTGCCCACCACCACAGTGGCGTGCTCGGATGCAAATTCTTCCACCGTATCACCCACTTCAGAGAACTCGCCCAGGGACAGACTCTCGCCGGCGGTGATGTTCACCAGGATGCCGCGGGCTCCCTGCAGGTTCACATCTTCCAGCAATGGGCTGCGAATGGCTTTTTCTGCCGCTTCACGAGCGCGGTTTTCACCGGAGGCATGACCGGTACCCATCATGGCCATGCCCATTTCGGACATGACGGTGCGGACGTCTGCAAAATCCACGTTGATCATACCGGGACGGATGATGAGGTCAGCAATGCCCTGCACAGCACCCAGCAAGACGTCATTGGCAGCCTTGAAAGCATCCAACAGGCTGGTTTTCGGACCCAGCACTGCCAGCAACTTTTCGTTGGGGATGGTGATCAGGGAGTCAACATTTTCTGTCAGCTCCTTCATCCCTTCCATGGCCACCTGCATGCGCTTGCGACCTTCGAACGGGAACGGCTTGGTCACCACTGCCACGGTGAGAATACCCATTTCCTTGGCGATCTCAGCGACAATGGGTGCGCCACCGGTACCGGTACCACCACCCATCCCAGCGGTAATGAAGACCATGTCGGCACCGTCCAGCACTTCGCGAATGCGCTCACGATCTTCCAGGGCAGCGTCCCGGCCCACGTTGGGGTTGGCACCGGCACCCAGGCCTTTGGTGACCGCTCCGCCCAACTGCAGCAGGGTTTTGGCGTTCATGTTTTTCAAAGCCTGAGCATCGGTATTGGCACAAATGAACTCCACACCATCCACTTCATTGGACAGCATGTGCTCGACAGCGTTGCCACCGCCACCACCGACACCAACTACTTTGATGACTGCGTTCTGAGGAACGTTATCAACTAGTTCAAACATATTTATCTCCCTTCCTTTCCTTCAGCTATGGTTTCTCGTGTTGAGAACTTTTCAAATTTGTAATGACGGCAATCAGAAATTGCCTTTTATCCAGGTTTTCATTTTATCCATGAAGCCCGTCTGGTCGACGACGGGGACGTTTTGCGTTGCCGCCCCACTGGCCACTTGTTTCTGTCCGTACTTGAGCAGGCCGACACCGGTTGAATAAATGGGGTTCTTCACCATTTCGGTGAGGCCTGCCACGGTCTGTGGCGAGGCCAGCCGGACCGGCATATGGAAAATCTCTTCCGCCAGCTCCACCGCACCTTCCATTTTGGATGAGCCACCGGTAAGGACGATGCCCGCAGCAATCAGATCTTCATAACCGGAGCGACGCAACTCCGCCTGCACCAGTGAGAACAACTCGTCGTAACGGGGCTCCACCACTTCGGCCAATGCCTGGCGGGATAACTCCCGCGGCGGCCGGTCACCCACACTGGCCACTTTGATGGTTTCATCCGGCCCCGCGAGCTGGGTCAGACAGCAGGCGTATTTGATCTTGATGTCGTTGGCGTGTTCCGTCGGCGTACGCAGGGCCATGGCAATATCGTTGGTCACCTGATCCCCCGCGATGGGAATCACTGCGGTATGGCGAATGGAGCCTTCTGTGAACACGGCGATATCGGTGGTGCCTCCGCCGATGTCCACCATGCACACGCCCAGCTCTTTTTCATCTTCGGTGAGCACGGCGTATGCGGATGCCAATTGCTCCAGAATGATATCTTCCACTTCCAGGCCACAGCGGCGCACACAGCGCTCTATGTTCTGTGCTGCGTTCACAGCGCAGGTGACCAGATGTACTTTGGATTCAAGCCGAACACCGGACATGCCCATGGGTTCCTTGATACCTTCCTGGGAATCGATCACGTATTCCTGCGGCAGGATATGCAACACCTTCTGGTCCGCCGGGATGGGAACCGCCTGCGCGGCATCAATTACCCTTTCCAGATCCGCCCGGGTGACTTCCCGATCCCGGATGGCGACGATACCGTGACTGTTCAGGCTGCGGATGTGGCTTCCGGCAATCCCCACGTAGACTGAGTGAATCTGGCAGCCGGCCATGAGCTCCGCCTCCTCCACAGCCCGCTGGATGGACTGCACCGTGGATTCGATGTCCACCACCACCCCTTTTTTCAGGCCGCGGGAAGGGCAGGAACCAATTCCCACCACTTCAATTCGTCCATCACCTTTTAACTGGCCGACGATGGCGACCACCTTGGTGGTTCCAATATCGAGCCCTACAATCATTCGGCTACCCATATTTCTGACTACTCCACTGGACTTTTCCTGTGTACTTACGGGATGGGATTCCCCCAGGCCAAACATATTACGCAGCGTCTGTGTCACCATCGTCTTTCTTCCACTTGATTGCCAGTCCGTTCTCGTATCGCAAATCGACTTTGAACAGTTGTTGTTTTTGTTGTTCGGTGAACATGGCGTACAGTCGGGTGAAACGTTTGAGCTTCTCCATACTGTCCTTGTCATCAACCACCAACATCAACCCATTGTCGAGTTGCGCTCTCCAGGAAATGCGATCTTCCAGTTCAATGGTTTTGACTGAGAGACCCACTTCGCGCAAAATTTTCTGCATTTTCGTGAAACGTTCTGCAATAACAACGGCTTGATCCGGCTTGCCTATAAAAGTAGGCAAATTTACATCAGGCTGCACGTGTTCCGCAGAAAATATTTCACCTTTTACACTTAAAAATTCACTTTTTCCCCAGTTCGCCACCGGAACACGTTCCTGCAAATAAACGATCACGGTATTCGGCCATTCTTTTTTCGCATCGGCGTAATCAATCCAGGTCAAAGATTCTGCCGTTTCTTTTACTTTTTCCAGATCCACAGTAAAAAAATTTTCAACCATGTAGGGCGCGAGCGCTGCCTGTAACGTCTGCTGATCCACATGCTGCAGTTGCCCCATCACCGTGATGCGCTGGATGGGGTAACGGTCAAACCAACGATAAACCGCTACTCGCCCTGCCAACACGGTTGCCGCCAGTATCAGCAGGGCCAGCACCAACAACACCATCCGCAGGGTGTCCCGATTCACGTGCTGTTGAGTGGCCTTGGCTTTTGTCACGTTTCGATCCCGTTAGCCTTTTGCGCTCAGTGCGATGGTCTGCACTAACTCTTCAAAACTGTATCCCTTGGCCCGCGCCGCCATCGGCACCAGGCTGTGATCGGTCATTCCTGGTACAGTGTTGACTTCCAGCAACCAGAATTTTCCGTCTTTATCCTGCATGGCATCCACCCGGCCCCAGCCTTGGCAACCCACGGCCTTAAACGCATCCAGGCAGAGCTGCTGCAACTGCTGCTCCGCAGCCTCATCCAATCCACAGGGAATCAGGTACTCGGTGGTATCGGACTGATACTTGGCATCGAAGTCATAAAACTGGTGAGGCGTTTTCAAACGAATGACGGGCAACGCCTCTTCACCCAGAATGGCGCAGGTGTATTCAGCACCTTCCACCCACCGCTCCAACAGAATCACATCACCGTGATCCAGTGCTTTGTCCACAGCCGTTACCAGTTCCGCCTCGGTGGTTGCGCGGGACATACCGATACTGGAGCCTTCCAGAGGCGGCTTCACCATGACCACGCCGCCCATACTTTCCAGAATCCCGTCCAGGTCGTCGCTGCTGGTAACGGATTTGAAATCCGGCGTGGGCAACCCCATGCCGGACCAGATCAATTTGGTGCGCAGCTTGTCCATGCCAATGGCGGAGGCGGCAACACCACTGCCGGTGTAAGGGATGTTAAGCACTTCCAGCAACCCCTGGATCACGCCATCCTCACCACCACGCCCGTGCAGGGCAATGAACGCCGTATCGATCCCCGCCAGTTGCTTGAACAGCGCATCATTAAACCGGACATCAATACCGATGGCATTTGCCCCCAGGGCTTTCAGGGCAGCCAATACGGCGTGGCCACTGCGCAGCGAGATGGCCCGCTCAGCGGATTCCCCGCCGTACAACACACCCACTTTTCCCAATGCTGCCAAAGTGCTCATACTGCTCTAGACCTCATTCAACTGGCTGGTCGCCAGTTTGTTTGAAATTGCACCCACGTTACCGGCACCCTGCGTAATCAGTACATCACCGGGTTTCAATACGTCTTTCAAAATTTGTGGAATTTTCTGAGCATCATCCACAAAAACCGGATCCACCGCTCCCCGTTGGCGGATACTCCGGCTCAGGCTACGGCTGTCCGCCCCGGGAATGGGATCTTCACCGGCGGAATACACATCCATCAGCAGCAACAGATCCACCTGGGACAGCACGCTGACAAAATCCTCGTACAGGTCTCGGGTTCGACTGTACCGATGAGGCTGATACATCATCACAATTCGACGCTCCGGCCAGGCGCCGCGGGCTGCATTCAGCGTCGCCGCCACTTCGGTTGGGTGATGGCCATAATCATCCACCAAGGTCACGCTGCCCTCTGCCAGAGGAAGGTTGTCGCACACCTGAAAGCGGCGGCCGACGCCCTGGAATTTAGCCAGAGACGTGACAATGGCCTGATCGGAGATGCCTTCGTCCGTGGCCACCGCAATGGCGGCCAGGGCATTCAATACATTGTGATGCCCGGGAATATTCAGTGACACTTTCAGGACGCCGGGCTTATCCTGCCGCACCACATCGAAATGGGAGCGGGTACCTTCCATGACGATGTTCTCTGCACGCACATCCGCCGCCTCGCTGACGCCGTAGGTCACCACCGGGCGCGAGACCTGGGGCAACAGACTGACGATCACCGGATCGTCCACACACATCACCGCCAGACCGTAAAAAGGCAGGTTGTGCAGAAACTGGATGAAGGTGTCTTTGAGCTTATTGAAATCACCGCCGTAGGTGGCCATGTGATCCGCTTCAATATTGGTCACCACCGAGATCATGGGCTGCAGGTGCAGGAACGAAGCATCGCTCTCATCCGCCTCCGCCACAAAATACCGACTGTCGCCCAGGCGAGCGTTGGTACCAGCGCTATTCAGCAGTCCGCCAATCACAAAGGTCGGGTCCAGCTCTCCCTCCGCCAGAATCGATGCAATCAAGCTGGTGGTGGTGGTTTTACCGTGGGTTCCGGCCACCGCGATGCCATGGCGATAGCGCATCAACTCACCCAGCATTTCCGCCCTGGGTACGACTGGCACCCGCATTTCCTGCGCCGCCACCAATTCTGGATTATCCGCTTTCACGGCAGAGGAAACCACGACCACACTGGCCTGCGCCACATTGTTCTGATGATGCCCGATGAAGACTTTGGCGCCCAACTCCTCCAGTCGCTGAGTGGTCGCACTGGCTTTGATATCACTGCCGGTGATCTGGTAACCCTGGTTCAGCAGCACTTCGGCAATACCACACATACCCGCACCGCCGATGCCCACAAAATGTATGGTACGAATACGGCGCATCTCAGGAATTTCGATCATCCGGGTGATGGCTTTTCGACTACTCACTGGCCACCTCCAGGCAACGCTGCACCAGTTTTTCGGTGGCATTGGTCATGGCCAGTGCCCGCGCTTGCTCTGCCATTCTCTTCAGTTCATCCCGGCTACTTAATTTTTCTTTCAACAACGCTGCCAAATCTGCCTCATTCAATTCACTTTGCTGCACCAGCACTGCGGCTCCGGCAGCGCTCAGGTACTCGCCATTACGGGTCTGGTGATCATCCACCGCAAACGGATAGGGAATCAGCACCGAGGCCACTCCGGCCGCCGCCAGCTCACTCACGGTTAACGCCCCGGAACGACACACCACCACATCCGCCCAGCCATAGGCTGCCGCCATATCGTTGATGAACGGCACCACTTCCGCATCCACTCCGGCTTGTCGATAACAGTCCGTCGCCGCTTCGATATTGCGGGCACCGCACTGATGACGCACCTGAAAATGCAAGTCATCCTGCAGCAGGGCCAGTGCTTTAGGCACCAATTGATTCAATGCAACCGCACCCTGGCTGCCCCCCAGGATCAAAATGCGCACTGGGCCATCGTGCTCGCCATACCGTTGCGCCGGCAGTGCTAACTGGGCGATCTCCCTGCGCACCGGGTTGCCAGTGGTTTCCACCTTGGGCCCGGCGGCAAACGCCCCCGGAAACGCCTGAAACACTTTGCGCGCCAATCGTGCCAGCATCTTGTTGGTAAAACCGGCAATGGCGTTCTGCTCGTGGATGAATACCGGGCGCCCGCACAACCAAACACCGACGCCAGTAGGCCCCGTTACAAAGCCACCCATCCCCAGCACCAGGTCGGGCTGATAACGGCGCACGATTCCCACCACCTGGGACACGGCCCTGACAATTTTCAAGGGTGCCCACATCAGTCGGGACAGCCCCTGCCCCCGTACCCCGGCGATATCCAGATATTCGATGGCAATCCCATTGCTGGGAACGATGTCTGCCTCAATTCCCTGCCGAGTACCGATCCACAACACCTCTACGCCCTGCTCCTGAAACAGGCGGGCCGCCGCCAATGCCGGGAACACATGCCCTCCGGTTCCCCCGGCGGTGACCAAGACGCGCTGTACCTTAGTGCCTGATGTCATAGCACAGGCTCCTTACGCGATGCAGCTACGGCTTTCCTGCCGGCCTTGGTTTTGCTGGGGCCTTTGCTTTTGCTGGAGGCCTTGGTTTTGCCGGGCGACCGCGTAGCCTTGGCTGCGTCACCCGCAACCGCCATCTGATTTTCCAGATCAGCGCGCATGATCAACGCCAGCACAATGCTCATGATGATCAGGCTACTGCCACCATAACTGATGAACGGCAGCGTCAGACCCTTGGTCGGTAACAAGCCGCTTGCTACCCCAACGTTGACCATGGCCTGCAATCCAATCAGGGTGGCAAAGCCGTAGACCATATAGGCGTTAAAGAGATTGCCCACTGCTTCTGCCCTGCGGCCAATCCCAAACGCAATCCACACCAGTGCCAGATAGAGGGCAATCACCACCAGATTGCCAACGAAACCAAACTCTTCAGCCAGGATGGCAAACACAAAATCCGTATGAGCCTCCGGCAGATAGAACAACTTCTGGATGGAATTACCCAACCCCACTCCGGTCCACTCACCGCGCCCGAAGGCAATCAGGCTTTGCACCAGCTGATAACCAGTGGAGTACTGATCTGCCCATGGGTCGATGTACCCCATCACCCGCTTCCAACGATAATCAGAGGACGCCACCAACAGATAGCCGATGCCTGCACTGCCAAAGGTTACTGCCAGGAACTGGCTTAAACGGGCCCCCGCCAGGAACAACATGGCGAACACCGCAGTCATGATCACCACCACAGCACCAAAATCCGGTTGTTTCAGTAGTAAAACCACCATCACAGACAGCACCATCACCGGCTTCATGAAGCCCCAGAATGTGCTACGCACCTCGTCCACCCGCCGCACCAGGTAACCGGCCACAAACATAATGCTGAAGACCTTCACGATCTCTGAGACCTGAACATTAATGGGGCCCAGGTGAATCCAACGGGTGCTGCCGTTGACCGTTTTGCCGATCCCCGGCAGCAACACCAACGCCAACAGCAGATAAGCCACGATCAACAGGGCACCGCTGCTGCGCTGCCAGACCGCCAGGGGAATCTGATACACCAAGACCGCACACACCACGCCAGCGGCCAGATAAACACCGTGCCGCTTCAGAAAGAAGAACGGTGACTCATAGTTCAGTGACGCCATGTCCATGGATGCGGAGGAAACCAGGACCAGACCAATGCACATCAAAACGCAACCGAGCAGCAGCAACCACTGCCTGGAGGACAGTGGCGGTCTGGATGTGATGACGTTAGCCTGGATCGACATCATCTATCTCCTTTCACCGCAGCCACAAACTGGTAACCTCGATCTTCATAATTGCGAAACTGATCGAATGAAGCGCAGGCAGGAGAAAACAGCACCACATCCCCAGCCACCGCTTTTCCCCGGATCAGGGATACCGCCTGCTGCATGGTCTCTACCTGCTGTACCGGTACAACCCGGGACAGGCTATTGTGGATCAGCTGGGCATCCCGACCGTACACTACCACCTCACTGACCCGACCCTGGGCAGCATCAGCCAGCGGCGCAAAGTCAGCACCCTTGCCTTCGCCACCGGCAATCAAAAACAGACGCCCTTTGACACCGCCTTCCAAACCATTGAGAGCGGCAACCGTTGAACCCACATTGGTGCCCTTGGAATCATTGAACCAGGTGACGCCATCAATGTCCGCCACCCACTGGCAACGATGGGGCAAACCGGAAAACTGCTTGATCGCCGGCAGCGCCTTTTCATAATGACCAGCGGTGAATTCCGCCAACACGGTTAAACAGGCCGCCACGTTCAACAGGTTATGGCCACCGCGAATGTGAAGCTCCTCCGCTGACAGCACCTGTCGGGTTCCGTCCATCACCGCCCAGGGCTGCGTTTCCGTGTTTACGTAAAACCGTCCGTGGGTTGCAGCATCACCGCCGAAAGGCAATTGGGTGCGCGCCCCTTGAATGGGCTTGCTGCGGTGATCTTCAAGCCAATACACCGCAGCTTCGCAGCCTTCAAAAATACGCTGTTTGGCCATGGCATATTCGTCCAGAGAACCGTAACGATCCATATGGTCTTCCGTCACATTCAGGTTCACCGCCACTTTTGCCCGCAGGCTGTAAGTGGTTTCCAGTTGGAAGCTGGACAACTCCAATACCCAGACATCAACATCAATGGCGGAAGACAAGGCGTCCAACACCGGCAATCCGATATTGCCTGCCACGCACACGTTGTATCCAAGCGCCTCGAGGGCTTTGCCGATAATGGATACCACTGTACTTTTGCCATTGGAGCCCGTAACGGCAATCACCGGTGCCGCCACTGACTTGGCAAACAGCTCGACATCTCCGGAACAAGGCACACCAGCCGCCACAGCCTTGGCAATGGCAGGGGTCTGGATCGCAATCCCTGGACTTACCACCAACTCGCGGGCTTTGCTCAAATCAAACTGATCCAGCTCGCCACAGTACAATTTGACGTCAGAATACGCCTGTTCCAGCTCTTCCCTGCCAGGAGGCTCAGATCGGGTATCGATCACAGCCACATCACAACCGAGGCGCTTTAAAAAACGGACGCAGGACAGCCCGGTTTTACCCAGACCAATCACCACATGCTTGTCTTTCAATTTCGCCACGTCAGTATCCTTAGTTACCTTAATCCATTACATTCTTATCGAAGCTTGAGCGTCGACAAGCCAAATAGAACCAGAATGACCGTAATGATCCAGAATCGCACAATCACCTTGGGCTCGGCCCATCCTTTGAGTTCAAAATGATGATGAATGGGCGCCATACGGAAGATCCGCCGCCCCGTCAGCTTGTAGGAACCCACCTGGAGAATCACTGACACCGTCTCCATCACAAATACACCACCCATGATGAACAGCACGATCTCCTGGCGGGTGATGACTGCAATCACACCCAGGATTGCACCCAGCGCCAACGCGCCCACATCCCCCATGAAGACCTGTGCGGGATACGTATTGAACCAGAGAAAGCCCAAACCGGCTCCCACCAGAGACCCACAGACCACGATCAACTCGCCGGTTCCGGAGATATGCGGGAATCCCAGATAGCGCGAGAATTCGGAATGACCAAACACGTATGCGAATACCCCAAGGGCGCCACCGACCAATACCGTTGGCATAATCGCCAGCCCATCGAGACCATCCGTAAGATTGACGGCGTTTGAGGTTCCCACAATCACAAAGTACGTGAGCACAATGTAAAACCAGCCCAGATCCAGATAGACTTCCTTGAAGAAAGGCACAATCAGTTTGGTTTCGAATCCACAACTGACGGCTTCGGGCGCGCAGTCCGGCGCCGTGAAATACAGGAAGAGGGCCGCACCCAAACCGCCCACCGACTGCCAGAAGTACTTCCACTTTGCGGGCAAGCCCCGAGAGTTGCGCTGCACCACTTTACGGTAATCGTCCACCCAGCCCACAGCACCAAATATCAGAGTCACCCCCAGCACCACCCAGATGTAACGATTGGACAGGTCTGCCCAGAGCAGCGTGCTGACAACAATGGCCACCAGAATCAGCGCACCGCCCATGGTGGGTGTGCCCGCTTTGCTGAGATGGGATTTGGGGCCATCATCCCGCACCGATTGACCGATCTGGTGGTAACTCAACCGCTCAATCAGGTAAGGCCCAACGATGAACGCAATCACCAACGCCGTCAGCACGCCCAGTATTCCCCGGAATGTCAGGTACTGGAACACGTTAAATACGGTGTAATATTGTTGTAAATAGTCAGCCAACCACAGCAGCATCAGCAATCACTCCCCTGAGCCCGTTGGCGTTCCAGCATGTGTGCTATTACTTTTTCCATCGCGGCGCTTCTTGAACCCTTTACTAAAATGGTTTTGTTCCGTTGGTTGGCAAACAGATCGTCTGCCAACCGCTGATGATTTTCTGCGGTAATGAAAACGCCGCTACCGGGCTCCGACAGGAAGCCTTCCCGATACAGCGCGGCGGACTCTCCCACGCCATACACTGTGGAGATGCCTTTGCGGGCAGCATAGGCTCCCACTTCACGGTGCAACCGGTTACCGGATTCACCCAGTTCAGCCATTCCACCGATCACCAGACAGGTTTCACCCTCCAGCCCCGCCAACACGTCAATGGCGGATTTCATGGAGTCGGGGTTGGCATTGTAGCTGTCGTCAATCAACTTATGCTGCTGCAACTCTTCCACAACGCGCAATCGTCCGGGCACAGCCTTAACCGCATTCAAACCGGCTGTGATTGTTGCCAAAGGGCATCCAGCCGCCTGAGCGACAGCAATGGCTGCCAGGGCATTGGCCACGTTGTGGCGCCCGATCAACGACATCTGCACGGTGATCCTTGCACCGTTCACCCGGGCATTGAAGTGATACTGGCCGGTTGCCGTCATCGACTCGGATTCCAGATACACCTCTGCGCTTTCATCTGCACGCGAAAAAAACACTTGCCGGCAATGACGGGTCTTGGCTTTGAACACCTCAACAAACGCATCATCCCGGTTGATGACGGCCACGCCAGCTGGCGGCAATGCCTGATAGATCTCTGACTTCGCTTCAGCTATGTTCTCGATTGAACCAAAGCCTTCCAAGTGTGCCGAACCCACATTGTTGACCAGCGCAATATCCGGTTCCACCAGACCTGCGGTGTATGCGATTTCACCCAGGTGATTGGCGCCCATTTCCACAACGGCGTACCGGTGTTCCGGCGCCAACCGACAAAGGGTGAGTGGCACGCCGATGTCATTATTCAAATTGCCCAGGGTGGACAGGGTTGGGCCGTCCTGAGACAGGATGGACGCCAGCATTTCTTTCACCGTGGTTTTACCGCAGCTGCCGGTAATCGCTATTTTCACCGGCGTATACTGTTGCAGCCAGGCTTTTGACAACGCCCCCAAACCCAGGCGAGTATCCGCCACACTGATCTGGGGCATATCTATCGCCTGCGACTTGGACACCATTGCTGCTACCGCACCACCAGCTTTGGCAGTGGCGACATACTCGTGACCGTCGAAGTGTTCACCCTGCAACGCCACGAACAGGTCACCGGCCTGAAGGGTCCGTGTATCGGTGGAGACCCGAGCGAATTCGCCATCGCTACCCAGCAAGGTTCCGCCAATCTTGTGCGCCAGAGTGGACAATTGCATTTAGCAGCCCTCCCCATCCGGCGTGCCGACAGCCACAGCGGCATTGAGGGCCGCCTGGGCGGCAGACAGGTCGCTGTATGAATACTTGTGCCCGGCGATCTCCTGATAATTTTCGTGACCTTTACCGGCAATCAGGACCACATCACTTGCCGCGGCGTGCGTGATGGCATAAGCAATGGCCTGGGCCCGGTCCTCCATCACCTGAAATGCCACCGCAGCGGGAATACCCTTCACCATATCGGCAACGATGCCGACAAAAGTCTCACTGCGGGGATTGTCCGCGGTAATCACCAGCTCATCGGCCAGATCCGCCACCACGCCGGCCATCAGTGGTCGCTTGCCAGCATCACGATCACCGCCACAACCGAACACACACCAGATGCGCCCGCTGGCATGGCGCTTCAGTGCCAGCAACACTTTCTCCAACGCATCCGGGGTGTGGGCAAAATCAATGATCACCATGGGCTGGCGTGCCCCGGCCTCAACCCGCTGCATTCGGCCCTCCACCGGGCCCAGGGCGCTGAGCGCAGCCGCGGCCTGCTCCAGGCCCACATCCAAAGTCAGCAACAGGGTAAGGCAGGCCACCAGATTGGCAGCATTGAACTCACCGATAAGCGGGCTGCGAATGCTCGCGTGTTGCTGGCCATATCCCACCGTCAAATCGATGCCCTGTTTGTCATAGTGAACGGACAGCACTCTCACCGTCACGTCATCACGATTCTGCATGGAGAAGGACCACAAACGCGTACCTTCCTGACGGGCAGACACCATGGCTGCCACTCGCTCGTCGTCCCAATTCAATACCAGATGCCGCAATCCGGGATGCAACACCAACTGGGCCTTGGCCTGGGCATAAGCTTCCATAGTGCCGTGATAATCCAGGTGATCACGACTGATGTTGGTGATCAAACCAGTGTGAATAGTGACGCCATCCACACGCCCCTGCACCAGCCCATGGGAGGACACTTCCATGGTGGCCGCATCAGCACCCGCAGCCAGCATCTCCGCCAACAGGCGATTGCACTCCACCACGTCCGGCGTGGTGTTCAAAGTGGGCTCCAGGTGCCCGACAATCCCGTTACCCAGGGTGCCCACCACGCCGCAACATACCCCTAGCCGATCCAGTGCCTGTGCCGTCAATTGGCTCACGCTGGTTTTACCGTTGGTTCCGGTGATGGCCAGCAGCTTCAACTGGGTGCTGGGATTCCGGTAAAATTCAGAAGCGATGTGTCCCAGATGCTTTTTCAGTCCGGGAATGGCTACCACCGGCACAGAAGCCTTGGCAGCCACACCAGAGTGACGCTCGAAGCCCTCTGCCTCCACCAACGCAGAACCGGCTCCGGCCGCCAGAGCCGAAGACAGGAAGTCGCGGCCATCCGAGTGGTGCCCCGGATAGCCCAGAAAGCAGTTGCCTGCCTTAACTCTTCGACTGTCTACCGCCAAACCTGTCACGATGGTTTTCTTCCAACACTCGTCCAGTTGCAAAAAAGGAACGACATCCTGCAGATAGCGCTCCGTTACCTGGCTTCCACTCATGAATCCGGAGCCACTTTTTTAGAAAGCCCGACGTAGGTTTCCACCGCCTTGTCGGGAGGAATATTCTTAACCCGGAGCAAACCGGCCATAACCCGGGAGAACACCGGCGCCGCCACCTGACCGCCGTAATACATATCGCCTTTGGGATCATCAATCACCACCACCAGGGCGATGGCCGGATCTTCCACCGGCGCCACACCGGCAAACAAAGCCAGGTAACGGTGATCCTGATAGCCGCTGGCTGCCACCTTATGCACGGTGCCGGTTTTACCTGCCACGCGATAACCCGGCACCTGCGCTTTCTTGGCAGTACCTTGTGCATCCACAACGCCTTCCATCATCTGCACCACCTGGCGAGCAATGGCTTCGTCCATGACCCGCTCACCGGGCACCGGCCCTTCGGTTTTCAAAAGGCTCACCTGGCGTTTGATCCCACCGCCGCCCAACACCGCATAGGCCTGTGCCAGCTGCAGTGCCGTCACCGAAAGTCCGTAACCGTAGGACAGGGTAGCTACTTCGATACGGCGCCATTTCTGTCGCGCCGGCAACATACCGACACTCTCGCCGGGAAAGCCCACCCCTGTGGGCTGACCCAGACCCATTTTTTGAAAGAACGCGCTCAGGTAATGCTCTTCCAATGACAAGGCCAGCTTGCTGGCCCCGACGTTACTGGACTTGGCGATGACTTTACCCAGATCAATTACGCCATAGTTACTCATATCCCGGATGGACTTGCTGCCAATACGCAAATACCCGGGCGATGTATCCAGCTTGCTGTAAGGCTTCCATTTACCACTCTCCAGCGCCGCAGCCACCGTAAAGGGTTTCACTGTGGAGCCCGGCTCAAATACATCAGTCAATGCCCGGTTACGAAAATTGGGGACATCCTTCTTGCTACGATTGTTCGGGTTGTAAGACGGCTGGTTGACCAGCGCCAGCACTTCCCCGGTTTTGATATCAATGGCCACAGCCGTGCCGGCACTGGCACGATATTCGGTGACGGCGGACAGCAATTCCCGATAGGCCAGGTACTGTGCGCGCAAATCAATGCTTAGCGTAATGTCCGTTCCAGGTGCTGCCGGCTGAATCAACCCCACATCTTTAATGATGCGACGGCGCAAATCCTTAATCACCCGCTTCTTACCCGCTTCCCCTTTCAGGAACTGATCGAAGGACAACTCGATGCCCTCCTGCCCCTCTTCATCAATATTGGTAAATCCCACCAGGTGGCTGGTGACCTCCCCTGCGGGATAGTAGCGGCGGTGTTCCTCCACGCTGTACACCCCAGGGATATTCATCTCCAGGATTTCCTCTGCCTTGGCAGGGTTCATATGACGGCGCAAATAAATGAACTGCTTGTCTTGATTCCGCAAAATGCGATCGCGCAAACTGCTTTCCTGCACCCCGGTTTTATTGGCAAGAAAATCCCAGGCATACTGGGCTTCAATCAGTTCCTGTGGATTGGCCCACAAGGTTTTGACCGGTGTACTCACCGCCAGCGGCTCGCCATTGCGATCCTGGATCATGCCCCGGTAAGCGGGAATGTTTTCCACCCGGACCACCCGGCGATCCCCCTGATCCTGCAGGAAGCCCTGCGATTCCACCTGCAGGTAAAACAAACGCCCCACCACCACCAGCGCCAACAACACAAAGACGCCCAGCACTACATAGTAGCGCCAGGCATAATTGGGTTGGCTTGTGTGATCGCTCATGGCTCCACCATTACAATTTCATTGGGCGCCGGCACCCGCATGTTTAGCTTGGTACCCGCTAACTGTTCCACCCGGTTATAAGAACCCCAGGTGCTCTGCTCCAGCAACAATTGCCCCCACTCCACCTGCATGGCATTGTTCTCTTTCTGCAAGCGCTGGTGTTCCGCTACCAATCGCCGGGTTTCGTAGCTGGAGAAATTCACCGCCACACTGGAAACCAACACCAACACCAACGCTACGCACACAAACAGCCAGGAGCGGACGGAGGGACGGGCCAACGGATTCATGCCACCTTCTCCGCCACGCGCATAATCGCACTGCGCGAACGCACGTTACGCAGCACCTCGTCTGCCGATGCCTTGACGGCCTTGCCCAGGCTTTTCAGCTCCCGCTTCACCATGTCATCCCGAATCGGCAGATGGCGCGGCACCGGATCGCCTTTCTCTTTACGCTGAATAAACTGTTTCACCATACGATCTTCGAGGGAGTGGAAGCTGATCACCACCAGCCGACCGCCAGGCTTCAACACCTGCAGCGCCTGCTCCAGCACCAGCGCCAGATCGTCCAGCTCCCGGTTAATGAATATCCGGATCGCCTGAAACGAACGGGTGGCAGGATGCTTGCCTTTCTCTTTTGACGGATTGGCCTTGGCAATCAAGGCCGCCAACTGCGCCGTGGTCGTTAATGGCGTTTCGTCCCGCGCTGCAACGATGGCTCGGGCAATGCGCTTGGCAAAACGCTCCTCACCAAACTCTTTCAGGACCAGAGCAATCTCATCAACATCCGCTTGATTGAGCCACTGCGCCGCGGTTTGACCGGATTGATTGTTCATGCGCATATCCAGCGGCCCGTCCGCCATAAAACTGAAGCCCCGCCCCGCATCATCCAACTGCGGTGACGACACTCCCAGATCCAGCAACACACCATCCACCTGACCGGTCAGGCCAAGTGTTTCAATATGCGCCGCCAAAGTGGCAAAAGAATCATGAATGATGGCAAAACGGGAATCAGACGCGGCTAATTGTTCGGCGGATTGCAGGGCCAGGGGGTCTTTGTCAAAGGCAATGAAGCGGGCCAATGGAGACAGGCGGGCCAGGGCATGACGGGTATGCCCGCCACGGCCATAGGTTCCATCAATGTAGATACCTGCTTCGTTTGTCACCAGTGCATCCACCGCTTCGTTCAGTAATACGGTTTCGTGTTTCAGTTCTGATGCCATGGTTACAACACCAGATCTTGTACAGCTTGTGGCAGCTCTTCTGCTTTAACCGGACCTTCATCCACCCATTGCTGGAAGCCATCGTCCCAGGCTTCCTCAGGCCAGATTTCCAGCTTCTTACCCAGGCCCACCAGCATGATTTTCTTTTCCAGCTTCACCTTGTCTCTCAGCAACTGGGGCAGACTGACGCGGCCATTACTGTCCATTTCCACTTCGCTGGCATAGCCCAGCAGCATGCGCTGTAACCGTCGGGTGGCGGGATTCAGGGAAGGCATGGCCAGGAGTTTTTGCTCGATCTCCTGCCAATCGGGGAGGGGGTGCATTGACAGGCAGTGCCCTTCGAAATCCAGGGTCACGATCAGCTTGCCATCGCAATATTCAGACAGCGCATCACGAAAACGGCTGGGCATTACCATCCGTCCTTTCGCATCAAGACTGAGCGCGCTGGGTCCTCTGAACACTGGATTACCTGTTTGTCGTTACCGACTTCTTTTACCCATCAAACTGTGGCCTAATGACTTGACCACATCTCCCACTTTATCCCACCAAGATCCACAATAAACCACTTCGTGACACCTATGGCACACTATAGGGAGCGGCAGGCGCCATTGTCAAGCTGAAACCCGGGGCAAAAATGTGAATTTGATACGAAAAAACAAAGACTTACGCGCTGAAGCTGCGCCAGCGACAGAGAATTGGCGCTCAAAATATCAATACAAAACAGGAGGATAGAAAGGCCTCTTAAAGCCACTTCTAGGGAGCGAGAACATTTCGCGATATAAACAGAATGTTTTTAGAACAGAGAGGTACGGCACAAGCCGTCACCTGAGGGGAAAAACTAAAGTCAGCCGATAAGCCGGGTTCTGTCGTGGACAGTCATTCCTCTGGGACCCATGTCACCATGAGCCTCTAGCAACCTACCCGTGTCCAGCGCGGGTCACACCTTTGGACACCTATTTGGTCTTGCTCCAGGTGGGGTTTTCCATCGCCACGAACTGTTACCAGTCGCGCGGTGCGCTCTTACCGCACCATTTCACCCTTACCGGCCAGCGTACTGGCTTAGGCGGTTTACTTTCTGCTGCACTTTCCGTCGGCTCGCGCCGCCCAGGCGTTACCTGGCACCTTACCCTGTGGAGCCCGGACTTTCCTCCCCTTTCACAACGGTTACCCGCCGGCAAGGAGCGACTGTCTGGCTGACTTCAGGGGGCAAAATTAACCCTAAAACCTTAAGGAATCAACCTTTGTTTTGTTGCAGCGCCGCCTCGTAGAGTGCGTTTTTGGGTATTCCGGTCAACTCGGATACCACCGCGCAGGCTTTTTTCAGGGGCATGTATTCACCGGTCATCTGCAGAGCACGCAGCACCTTGGGGTCGATCACCGCCGCCGCACCGGGCTCCGCCCCCTGCACCAACAGGACAAACTCACCACGGGTATGGTGCTGATCTTCAGCCAGCCAGGACAGCACCTCCGCCGCCGGTGCCGTCTTGACCGTTTCGAACGATTTGGTGATCTCCTTTGCCACCGCCACCATGCGCTCTGCCCCCATAACGGACACCACGTCCTCAACACAGGACTGTATCCGCTTGGGGGACTCATAAAACACCAGGGTACCGGTTTCTGCCAGCAGACTTTCCAGTTCCGCCTGCCGGGCTTTCTGTTTCGGCGGCAGGAACCCGACAAACAGAAACCGGTCCGTGGGCAATCCGGCAATGGACAATGCAGCCACTGCGGCACAGGGCCCGGGAATCGACACCACCTCAATCCCGCTCTGCCGCATCGCCCGCACCACCCGGAACCCGGGGTCACTGATCAGAGGCGTACCGGCATCCGAAATCATGGCCACTGACTGACCCTCCTGCAACAGGGACAGCAGGGTGTGGATCCGCTCCTCCTCGTTATGATCGTGCACAGCCATCAGCTTGCTGTCGATGCCATAATGATCGAGCAGTTTTTTGCTGTGCCGGGTGTCTTCAGCGGCAATTACGTCAACCTGCTTCAAAACATCAATGGCCCGCAGCGTAATGTCATTGAGATTGCCGATGGGTGTTGCCACAATATAGAGAATTCCAGTCGTCATACACATGCAGGCCCGATACAAAAATGAAGTTCATCCGACGCGCACAGCTTAACACACTTGCCGCTTTCCTCATGGCGCTGATCCTCAGTGCCTGCGAAACCACAGGAGTCGGGACTGGCGGATCAACGCAAGTGGCGAGCAACCCCGCTGCCACCATCAAAAGCCTGATCGAGCGCTCACAAAACGCGCCCAGCCCGGAAGCAGAACAGCTACTGATCCAGGCTGCACAACTCCTGCTGGACCAGGGCAAGGCAGAAGAAGCCAAACGACTGCTGGGAGCGGTCAACGCAACCGCGCTGGACAGCGACACTCTGGCCTCATTGGTGCTTACCCTCACCGACATCCATCTGGCGCTAAACGAGCCGTTACAGGCGGAAGAACTGATCACCACGGATCGCATGGGGCTGTTGACCGCCTCCAACGATCTGAACTCAGACCGGCTTAATGAAATCAGCCTCAAGCGCGCCCAGGTCTGGGAAATCAATGGTAACTATCTGGCGGCTGCCCGGGAGCGGATTTTTGTTGGCCCCATGCTGGAAACCGATGCCGCCAACACCAATCAACAGATGATCTGGAATGACCTGATTGCCCTCCCCAACGACTCACTGCAAGCCCTGGCGCAGACCGTAGCCGTTCCCGAATTCCAGGGCTGGCTGGAGCTGGCCTGGATTTACAAGGGCTACCAGGACCAACTGGACCAACAATTACAACAACTGGACCAGTGGCAATTGCGCTATCCCGGCCACACGGCGGCCACCCAGCTGCCCGAGGCACTGCGGCTGGTGCGCGAACTGAGCGAGAACCAACCCCAGAACATTGCACTGCTGTTGCCGACCCAGGGCCGCTTTCGTCCGGCCGCAGAAGCCATACTGCACGGCTTTATGAGCGCGCATTACGCGTCACTGCAAGACCGTGAAAACACCGAATCCAACATCAGCATTCGGGTCTATGACACTTCAGACTTGAAGCAATTCACAGCCACTTACCAGCAGGCCGTGGCGGATGGCGCAGACATCATTATCGGCCCATTGCAGAAAGAAAACCTGCGCAGCTTGCTCAACAGCACCGATCCGCTTCCGGTGGCCACCATCGCCCTGAACCAGGAGCTCGGCCCGTTCGAGGTGCCGGTGAACCTGTACCAGTTTGGGCTTTCACCGGAGGACGACGCCCTCGAGGTTGCCCGCCGCGCCCTGCAAAAGCAGTATCACAATGCGGCCGTCATGTTTCAGAACAACCCCTGGTGGGAACGGGCTTACCTCGCCTTTGCCGAGCAATGGCAACAGGAAAAGGGCCGCGTCACCGGCATTGCCAGCTATGATGATCAGAGCAATATGGCGAACGGGATTAAGGACATGCTGCTGGTGCAGCACAGTGAGCTGCGCGCCAAACAACTGCGCAACATCCTTGGCAAGAATATCGAGTTCCAACCCCGCCGGCGCCAGGATATCGACTTTATTTACCTGATCGCCACTCCTGACCAGGCGCGCCAGATCCGCCCCTTGCTGGATTTCTATTACGCCGAGGCGATACCGGTTCTGGCCGGCTCACAAATATTCAGCGGCAAAGCCAATCCCAAAACGGATCGTGACCTCAACGGTATCGAATTCTGTGATATTCCCTGGCTATTGGAAAAACCGGATGCCATCCAGCAGGCGCTGAAGCAGGCCTGGCCCACAGCGGATCACCGCTACTCAAGACTTAATGCCATGGGGGTGGACGCCTATCGCCTGCAATCCCGCTTGCAACTGCTCACCCAAATCCCCGACGCCGGATTGTTTGGAGCCACCGGCAATCTCAACATTGGCATCGACAACCGGGTACAACGGGAGCTGAGCTGGGCCGTGATCAAAAACGGCCGCCCGGAGCTGCTGCCCCGCATCACCGAAACTGAACTTGAAGATCGCCCCCAGCAAACGGAAGGACCCGATGCCCGCCCCCCCAAAAACGCTCAAGCCACCGACCGCCAGGAAACTGACCGGCAACCGGGCTGAAGACCTGGCCAGGATCTTTTTGCAAGGCAAAGGCCTGGAATTCTGCGACAGCAACTTCCAGAGCAAAACCGGAGAAATCGACCTGATCATGAAAGATCAGGACATGCTGGTCTTTGTGGAGGTGCGTTATCGTGCCGCGCTGGAGCATGGCACACCGGTGGCCACCGTCACTGCAGGCAAACAACGCAAACTGATTCGAACCGCCAGTTTTTTTCTGCAACAACAGTTTGGCGATCGCTGGCCCGCCTGCCGCTTTGATGTAGTGGGTATCAGCGGCGACCTTGGCAATGCTCCCCAGATCGAATGGATACCATCCGCCTTCTACTGATTTCGGCAAATCGACAGATTCCCGTATAATCGACACGCAATATTGTCGCAACCAAGGAAGCACACCATGAACCTGCACCACCGAGTCACCGAAATCTTTGACGATCACCTGGTGACACTGCATCGCTGCCAGGAAGAACTTCCTGAGCTGATCATCAGCGCCAGCGAACTGATGGTGCAATGCCTGCTCTCTGACCGCAAAGTACTTACCTGCGGCAACGGTGGTTCTGCCAACATTGCCCAGCAACTTTCCAGCAAGATGCTCAACCGCTTTGAGCGCGAGCGCCCGGCGCTGCCTGCAATCGCCCTGTCCACAGACTCCTCCACCATCACGTCCATTTCCAACGACTACAGCTATAACGAGATTTTTTCCAAGCAGATTCGCGCCATCGGTCACGAAGGGGACATTTTGCTGGCGATCACCAGCAGCGGTAACTCAGCCAGCATATTGCAAGCAGTGCAAGCCGCTCACGACCGCAACATGCAGGTCATTGCCCTGACGGGTAAGGACGGCGGGGATTGTGCCCGCCTGATGCAGAGTGAAGATATTGAAATCCGGGTACCCTCCATGTCCACTCCGCGGGTACAGGAGAGCCACCTGACCATCATTCACACGCTGTGTGACCTGATCGACCAGCAGATTTTCGGAATGGAAATCTAGGGATTATTTAACGACTTTGAGCGAGGGCTTGCCTGCAGGCTTTGCCGGCTTCTCCGGGCTGCTGCCCTCATCGTTCGGGGGTGGCGGCATTTCATCCTCATCGAAAAACATGCCCTTGCCATTCTCTTTGGCGTAGATCGCCAGAATCGCACCCACCGGGACATGCAAATTACGCGCTTTGCCACCAAAACGGGCGGAAAACTCCACCTCGTCATTCCCCATATGCAGATTGCGAATGGCGGAAGGGGCCAGATTCAGGATGATTTTGCCTTCGCTGACAAACTCGTTGGGCACCTGCACCATCGGATAGGACGCGTTCACCAACAGGTAGGGAGTCAGTTCGTTATCCAGTATCCATTCATATACGGCACGAATGAAATAGGGTCGGCTCGGTGTCATTACGGTAACTATCCTATCCTCTCAGAAGCTGCTCTCACGCTAAATGAGAGCAGCCAATATACAGGCCTAGAGACGCAACTCGCGCTCTGCATCGGACAGGCTGGCCTGGAAGGATTCCCGGGCAAACAAGCGGTCGGCGTAGGCCAACAAATTGCCGGCCTTGGACTTTTGCAACTCGATGCCCATGGCAGGCAAACGCCACAGAATGGGGGCCACACAGCAGTCCACAAGAGTGAAATCATCACTCATGAAGAACGGTTTCTCGGAGAATATCGGGTCGATGGCCACCAGGTTTTCCGTGAAATCCTTGCGATGCTTGTTCAGCGTGGCCTCTTTTTCAGTGCCGGCCATCAGCGCGTCCACTGCCTGGCACCAGTCACGGTGGATTCGGTGGATCAACAGGCGACTGCGCGCCCGCTCCACCGGGTATACCGGCAACAATGGCGGGTGCGGGAAACGCTCGTCCAGATACTCCATCATGATGTTGGGCTCATACAAGGTGAGCTCCCGATCCACCAGAGTCGGCAGTTCGTTGTACGGATTAAGCGTTGCCAAATCTTCGGGTATTTCCGCTGGGTCCACGTCCAGCACATCCACCGCCACCCCTTTTTCCGCAAGCACGATGCGGACACGATGGCTGTAATGATCGTTACCATCTGAAAAAAATGTCATCGATGATCGTTTAGCAATGACGCCCATGAAAATTCACTCCAGCGCAGTATTCCAAATAGATAAGCGTTGCAAACGGCTGCAACAGAAACGGCGAAGGGGCGGAAGCCAGCTGGCCAACCGCCCCAAACTACCGATGTATTCCCGATTAATGTACGTCTTTCCAGTACTCCCGGTTGAGGAAGTAAACAGGAATGAACAGTATCGCCAGGAATATCAACACATATACACCAATTCGCTCACGCTCCGCTCGAATCGGCTCTGCCATATAGACCATGTAGTTAGTCAGGTCAGCCATCGCCTCTTCGAATTTTTCCTCGCCCAGGGACTGTTCCATGTTCGACAGTACATGAGGCATACCCACATCAGGGAAGATATGGTTGTTTACACCCCAAGGACGGGATTCATCCACGTAGAAATTGGTCAGGTAGGAATACACCCAGTCAGCACCCCGAATTCGAGCCACCAGGGTCAGGTCCGGTGGCACGGTACCAAACCACTTCTTGGCCAGGTCCAGGGGAATCGCTGAATGCATGGTTTCCCCGATCTTGTCGGTGGTGAACATCAGGTTGGCTTTCATGATATCGGCCGGGATTTCCAGATCCGTCGCCGCCCGCTCATAGCGCATGTACTGGGCAGAGTGGCAGCCGATACAGTTATTCATGAAAATCTGCATACCGCGCTGCAGGGACACTTTGTCGTCCATGTTAATGGGAGCAGGTACCAGATATTCGTTATGTCCACCGCCCGCGGCTTGAGCGAACACCGGCAGACACATCAGTACTAATACAGAGATAAACTTATTCATCAGTGTGTCATCCTTACTCGCTCAGGAACGGGTTTGCAGGTTTCTTTGGTGGTCCAGAACGGCATCAGAATGAAGTAGGCAAAATAGAACACCGTGCCGATTTGACCCAATACACGATAAGTCATTTCGAACGGCAGGAACTCCACGTGCAGATCCGGTGCTTTCACACCACAAATTCCCAGAAGAATAAAGAACACAACAAACAGGGCCAGCATGATCTTGCTGATCCAGCCTTTGTAGCGAATGGACTTCACCGGGCTACGGTCCAGCCAGGGCAGAACAAAGAGGATGGCAATGGAGGCACCCATGGCGACCACGCCCAGCAACTTGTCAGGCACCGCCCGCAGAATGGCGTAAAACGGGGTGAAATACCAAACCGGCGCGATATGGTCGGGTGTCTTCAGCGGGTTGGCCGGTTCAAAGTTCGGCTTCTCCAGGAAGTAACCACCGCCATCAGGGAAGAAGAACACGATGGTCAGGAATACGAACAGGAAGACCACCACACCCACCAGGTCATGCACACTGTAATACGGATGGAAAGGAATACCGTCCAGGGGCACGCCGTTTTCGTCCTTCAGTTTCTTGATCTCCACACCATCGGGGTTGTTGGAACCCACTTCGTGCAAGGCAATGATATGCAATACCACCAGGGCCAGGATAACGATCGGCAGGGCCACCACGTGCAATGCGAAGAAACGGTTAAGGGTAATACCGGAAATCAGGTAGTCGCCCCGAATCCACTCGGTCAAGGCATCGCCCACCACCGGAATTGCACCGAACAGGGAAATGATAACCTGAGCACCCCAGTAAGACATCTGGCCCCAGGGCAACAGGTAGCCCATGAAACCTTCCGCCATCAGGGCCAGGTAGATCGTCATACCGAATATCCACACCAATTCCCGGGGAGCACGATAGGAGCCGTACATCATGCCGCGGAACATGTGCAGATACACCACCACAAAGAAGGCCGAGGCACCGGTGGAGTGGAGGTAGCGCAGCAGCCAACCGTATTCCACGTCACGCATCATGTTCAGTTCCACTGACAAAAACGCGCCTTCGCCGGAAGGGTTGTACAGCATGGTCAACCAGATGCCAGTCAACAGCTGGTTAACCAGCACCAACATGGCCAGGGAGCCAAAGAAATACCAGACGTTGAAGTTCTTGGGAGCATAATATTTGCTCATGTGATCTTCGAACATTTTGGTGGCTGGGAATCGGGCATCCACCCAGCCCATCAGGTTCTGTAACATGCTCATCAGGCTGCCTCCCCGTCTTCACCGATTTTAATCAACGTGTCGCTCATGAAGTAATAAGGAGGCACTTCCAGGTTCAACGGTGCGGGAACTGCCTTGAATACACGACCGGAGAAATCAAACTTGGAACCATGGCAAGGGCAGAAGAAGCCACCCTTCCAATCAGCCCCCAGGTCGGCCGGAGCCACTTCAGGACGATACAGGGGGGAGCAACCTAAGTGAGTGCACAAACCGACCAATACCACGATGTTCTGGTGGCCTTCCCGGGCGCGGGCTTCAGGGGAGATATACTCCGGCTGTTTGGATTCCTTGGATTCCGGGTCACGCAGATTGTCGGCTACCGCTTTCAGGCTGGCCATGGCCTCTTCGGAGCGACGCAGGATCCATACCGGCTTGCCACGCCATTCAACGGTCATACGTTGACCCACTTCCAGCTTACTGATGTCTGCCACCACTGGCGCACCGGCAGTCTTGGCCTTAGCGCTGGGGTTCCAGGACTTCACAAAGGGTACGGCGGCGCCAACAGCCCCCACCGCACCCACTGCTGAAGTGGCTCCAATCAGGAAGCGTCTCCGCCCCTCATTTACGCCTTCAGTACTCATTCAGTTTCTCTCCCCGCTAAACATTAAGAAGTCACATGACCTTTGCGAACGCAAGGCACACTAACCCCTACCCATAATTTTAAACGCGCAAATAGTAATGAAATTGCAGTGGAGTTACAAGGAAAGGTTTGGCCAGGGCTCGCCGGGGAAGAAGAAACGCAAAACGCCCGGGGCAATACCCCAGGCGCTTTAAATACACAAAACGTAAGGAATTTCTTAACGCTTTGAGAATTGAGGACGCTTACGCGCTTTCCGCAGGCCCACTTTCTTACGCTCGACTTCACGGGCGTCACGGGTTACGAAACCGGCTTTACGCAGGGTGGCACGCAGAGTCTCATCGTACTCCATCAGCGCGCGGGTAATGCCGTGACGAATTGCACCGGCCTGTCCGCTGCCGCCGCCACCTTTAACCGTGACATATACGTCAAACTTGTCACCCACTTCCACCAGCTCCAAGGGCTGACGAACCACCATGCGGGCAGTTTCGCGACCGAAATACTGGTCCAGAGAACGGCCATTGATGGAAATATTGCCAGAACCTGGCTTCAGAAATACGCGAGCAGCTGCAGTTTTGCGGCGGCCTGTACCATAATTAGTGTCCACTATTCCGCCCCCTTACAGTGCCAGTTCTTTTGGTTGTTGAGCAGCATGAGGATGCTCAGAGCCAGCGTAGACTTTCAGCTTGCCCAGCATCGCGCGACCCAGAGGGTTGCGCGGCATCATGCCTTTAACCGCTTTTTCGATCGCCTGTTCCGGCTTCCGGTCCATCAACTTGTCAAAGCTGATTTCCTTGATACCACCGGGGTATTCGGTGTGGCGATAATACATTTTGTCCGTACGCTTGGTACCGGTTACGCGCACTTTTTCTGCATTGATTACAACGATGTAATCACCGGTGTCCACGTGAGGAGTATAAATCGGCTTGTGTTTGCCACGCAGGCGCCGGGCGATTTCAGTCGCCAGACGACCCAAAGTCTTGTCGGTTGCATCCACAACGTACCAGTCACGTTCTACCGATTCTGGTTTTGCACTAAACGTTTTCATTGAATCTGCCCTAGAACACTCTAATCCGAGGTCTGCCCGTCAATTTAAAGAGCGCGAATACTACCCAA
>NZ_RCHN01000016.1 GCF_003671495.1 Ketobacter sp.
CTAAAGCGTAGTTGTCGTCGTTTGCAACTATCATTTGCAGCACTTGAAGTACGTGTGTTGCTACCCACACGACATGCACCTAAGGGTTCGTAATCGACGTCGAAGCCAATGTCGCCCCCAGAATCTGCCATTATATCATCATAATGACACTTCGTATGACCAATTATTTATCGTAAAGTTCCATCATTAAATGAGGGGCAGGCTTTGTTTGAAAGTATTGATAATTATTGTGAGCGGGTCGGGGCAGCATTCTGGGCTGAACCGCTGAATGCGGTCACCAACCTGGCGTTCATACTCGCTGCGTGGTTGGCGTGGAATATGATGCAACGCCTGTCGGCCCAGTCCACAGGGCACCGCTTTCTGATTGCGGTGCTGTTCAGTATCGGTGTCGGCAGCTTTCTGTTTCACACCTTTGCCACCGGCTGGGCGGAGCTGGCGGACATCATCCCCATCCTGGTGTTTCAGACGGCTTTTCTCTGGCTGTACAGCCGTGAGGTCATCCAGCTCGGCCGTCCCTGGGCCGGGCTATTGATGGTGGCGTTCTTTGTGCTGGTGGTGGCCGGCTTTCAACTGAAAACCCTGCTTGGGCTGAGCCCGGATTCTCCGTCACCGGCGAACGGTTCGGAAATGTATGCCGGTGCGCTGGTGGGGGTGTTTACCCTGGCGTTGTATCACCTGCTGACCGATCGGGTAGGGCGCTTTACTTTGTTGGGGGCGTTTGCTTTGTTTTGCCTGTCCCTTGGCTTTCGGACCCTGGACATGGCGTTTTGCTCAGTCTGGCCTGTGGGGACGCATTTCCTGTGGCACCTGTGTAATGCCGCAGTGTTGTATCTCTCCATCAGGGCTTTGCTATTGAATAGCAGCGGAGAGCCATTGCCAGGGGAAGAATACCAGCGCCGGGTAAGCGCATAGCAGGAGAATCACCACCGTACCCCAGCCGAACACTGCAGGCCGTTTCACGAAATTGGTATAGGCCGCGCCCACCATCACGGCGCTGATCACCAGCGCCCCCAAGCTGGCCCAGTGCGGCCACCACCAGACCAGTAACATGGCCGGTGCTGCGATCAGCTCCAGAACCCCCGCCAGAATCCGCAGCCAGTGCGGGTACTGAAACTTGTCGAACTCCTCGATCATGTGCGGATGGCCGCTGGCCTTCAGCCAGCCGGTTACCAGAAAAAATACCGCCAGAAGGGTTGCGATGACTTGCGCACTCAGAATCATGTCGGACACCGTTAAGTTGGGTGTCCACTGTAGCGTTGAAAGGCTATATGGTCAACTGCCGTTGACCGTATTCAGCTGCTCTTGAGAACCCGGCTCTTTTCCCGGTTCCAGTCGCGATCTTTTTCGGTGGCGCGCTTGTCGTGCAGCTTTTTACCTTTGGCCAGTGCGATTTCACATTTCACCACCCCGTTTTTCCAGTACAGGGCCAGGGGCACACAGGTGAGCTGTTTTTTGGTGATGGCGCTAAAGATGCGGCCCAATTCACTTCTGTGCAACAGCAGTTTGCGGGTGCGGGTGGGGTCCGGCACAAAGTGGGTGGACACCGTCGACAGCGGGGATATGTGGCAGCCAAACAAAAACGCTTCGCCGTCCTTCATGAGCACGTAGCTGTCCATGAAGTTGACTTTCCCTTCCCGCAGGCTTTTCACTTCCCAGCCTTCCAGTGCCAGGCCGGCTTCAAAGCGGGTTTCCAGGAAGAATTCGTGCTTGGCTTTCTTGTTGAGGGCGATGGTGGAGCCGCCGCCGGATTTTTTGTTGGCTTTCGACATAGTTTCCGCGCTGATGTATCCAGTTCTCCGGAATGGACCGGGCCGCTAAGTATAGGGCTTTTGGCATTCAAAACCAAAAACAGCCTGCGTTGTTTTGACAGTCTGCAAAAACGCTAGGAAAATGACCTTTGCGCTGGGGGTGTTATTAGGGCGCGCCTGCTTATTACAATTCCGATAATCGCTTCGCATAAAGGACTGCCTATGTCAGAGCAGCAATCAATTCATGGTATCTGGACCAAACGCTGGACCTTTGTGCTGGCGGCCACCGGCTCCGCAGTGGGGTTGGGCAATATCTGGAAGTTTCCTTATATGGCAGGTGAGAACGGCGGTGGTGCATTCGTCCTGATCTATCTGTGTTTTATTGCTGCGATCGGTATCCCGGTGATGCTGGCGGAAATCCTGTTGGGGCGCCGCGGTCGCGCCAGCCCGATTAACAGTATGCACAAGCTGGCGGACGAGGCTCAGGCCACGCCATTCTGGGGCGGGATTGGTTGGCTTGGTGCCGTGGCCGGAATGCTGATTCTGTCTTTCTACAGTGTGGTGGCCGGTTGGGCGGTATCTTATGTGTACCTGATGGCCAGCGGTACGTTCACCGGCCAGGAAGCGGAGGTGATCAGCGGTGAATTCGGCAATCTGGTGAGTGACCCCGCCAAATTGGTGGACTGGCACACGGTGTTCATTGCCATGACAGTGGTGGTGGTGGCCAATGGTATCCATAAAGGGTTGGAGATGGCCGTCCAGCTGCTGATGCCGCTGCTGTTCATCATGCTGCTGCTTCTGCTGGGGTATTCCATGACCCAGGAGGCCTTTACCGACAGCCTGCGCTTTCTGTTCAAGGTGGATTTCGGCAAGTTGACAGAAGAGGCCGTACTCAGTGCCCTCGGTCATTCTTTCTTTACCCTGAGCCTGGGAATGGGTGCCATCATGGCCTATGGCGCCTATATGTCGCGCCAGCAGAGCCTGGCTGCAACGGTCGTCACCGTGGGGGTGCTGGATACCCTGGTGGCCATTGTGGCGGGGATGGTGATCTTCACCATCGTGTTTGCCAATGGTTTGGAGCCGGGAGCCGGACCTTCCCTCATGTTCCAGACTCTACCCATTGCCTTCAGCCAGATGCCCGGTGGCGTGGTGCTGGGCACCATGTTCTTTGTGCTGGTGGTGGCGGCGGCCTGGAGTTCTGCTATTTCGCTGGCGGAACCGGCTGTGGCCTGGGCGGTGGAAACCCTGGGCATGAACCGCGGAGTGGCGGCGTTGATCGTGGGGGTGGTTGCCTGGGTGTTGGGCGTGGCCTGCGCGCTTTCCCTGAACATTTGGTCTGATGTGAAGATCTTCGATGAGACCATATTTGATTTTCTGGATAAGCTCACCACCAATATAATGTTGCCGCTGGGTGGCCTGCTGATTTGTATCTTCGTGGCTTGGGTGATGGATCGCGCCATTGTGCGCAAGGAAGTGGATATCGATCATCCCACTATTTACAAAATCTGGTTCTTCCTGGTGCGTTTTGTGTCGCCGGTGGGCGTAGCCGTGGTGATGCTCAACAAGCTGATGGAATAAAATGAGTGACGTAATGATTCAAGTGGAAGTGGCTTATGCTTTGCCTGAAAAGCAGATGATTATCCCGCTCACGGTGAAAAAGGGCACCACCATGTTCGATGCGGTGGTGCAATCCGGTATTGCGGACAAGTTTGAGGGCCTGGATATCAACAGCATCCCCATGGGGGTGTTCGGCAAGGCGGAACGCAAACCGAAGGAGCGGGTGTTGGAAGAAGGGGAGCGGGTGGAACTCTATCGGCCCCTGATTGCCGACCCCAAGGAAGTCCGCAAGAAGCGGGCCGCCAAAAAAGCGGCCGGCGAGGAATAGCAATAGCGGATTACTGGGGGGCGCTGGCTCAGGTTTCGGTGCTTGGCGCCGGCTCAGTGGTTTCCTTCTGGGGGGCGTTCTCAGGCTCTCCGGCGGGCGTTGGCTGCGTGGGCAGCTCGATACCCATTTGTTTCAGCAGATCGTTGCGTAACGCTTCCGGGTCTTTGTAGCGGCTGGTATCTATCTTCGCCAGGCGTTCGTTCTCAAAAAACAAGGTGAGCTGGTTTTGCACCAGAATGCCTTTGCCGGTCTCCAGGCTGTACATGTAGTCCCAACGGTTCGGGTGGAACGTGTCCGCAATCATCGGCGAGCCCATCACATACTCCACCTGCCGGGGAGTCATGCCCACGCGGAGTTTGTCCAGCATTTCCTTGGTGATCAGGTTGCCCTGGCCCACGTCAATGCGGAACACACCCGGGAAGCGCAGGGAGCTGCAGCCGGTCATGGCCACAGCAACGACTATAATCAGTAAAGCAGCTGGCTTGCTGCGGCGGAAAGCATTCAACAAGTTTTGCATCTGGTATTGTTTTCCACTATCTTCGCAAAAAACGGACATCATACAGGTAACCCGGTTTCTTTAGAAACCGGAAAACGAAGAAAGATCCCTATGACAAATGAAAATCAGGAATTGCGCAAGGCCGGCCTGAAAGTCACCTTGCCCCGCGTCAAAATCCTGCAGATCCTGGAAGCTTCAGACAGCCATCACATGAGTGCGGAAGACGTCTATAAGGCGTTGCTGGATGCCGGTGATGACGTCGGACTGGCGACGGTTTATCGGGTTTTGACCCAGTTTGAAAGCGCCGGCCTGGTCAGTCGCCTGAACTTCGACGGTGGCCATGCAGTGTTCGAACTGGATAAAGGCGATCACCATGACCACATGGTGTGTGTGGATTCGGGCAAGGTCATCGAGTTTGTTGACACTGAGATCGAAGCGTTGCAGCACGCCATAGCCGCCAAGCACGGCTTTGAACTGGTGGACCATAATCTCGTGCTGTATGTGAAACCGAAAAAATAGGCCAGTGTGCCGATTGAGGAAAGCCTAGGTCTGGCTTTCCTCGATCAGTTCCTTTGCATGGGCCAGGGTCTGGTCTGTGATCTTCAAGCCCCCCAGCATGCGGGCAATTTCCGCTACTTTTTCATCCTGTGACAGCTCTGCGATATCCGTATGGGTCTGGTTGCGGCTGGTTTGCTTGTTGACATGCAGGTGGGTGTGACCCTGGGCCGCTACCTGGGGCAGGTGGGTTACGCACATTACCTGGTTGTCGGTGCCCAGTTCCCGCAACAGGCGGCCGACGATCTGGGCCACTGCCCCCCCGATTCCCACGTCCACCTCATCGAATACGAGGGTGGCCACATTGGTTTTGGCGGCGCAGGCCACCTGAATGGCCAGGCTGATGCGGGACAGCTCCCCCCCGGAGGCCACCTTGTTGAGCGGCTTGGCGGGTTGGCCGGGGTTGGTGCGTACAATGAATTCAACCACTTCCAGTCCGTGGGCGTTGTACTGTTCCTCACCCAGGGGCTGCAGGTCCACCTGAAACTCTGCACCGGGCATGCCCAGGGGTTGTACTTTCTCCGTGATCAGCTTGCTCAGTTTGCGGGCTTCCCTGGCGCGGCCTTTGGACAGCTTTTCCGCGGCTTTCAAGTAGTCCTCGCGGGCGTTCTGGGCCGCTTTTTCCAATTTGGCCAGTTTTTCGTCGCCACCGTCGATGGCGTCCAGCTCTGTCTGCAGCTCTTGCCACAGATCCGCCAGTTGGTGGGGGTCCACCCGGTGTTTGCGGGCCAGGTGAAAGTAGCCGGAGACCCGGTTATCCAGTTCCTGGTAGCGCTCCGGATCAAGGTCCAGGCCGTCCAGGTAGTGGCGCAGGCTGGAGCCGGCTTCGTCCAGTTGGATGCGCGCGCTGTCCACCATTTCCACCACATCCTTAAGGCCGGGGTCTTCCTCCAGCATGTCCTTTAATAGCTGCAGAATGGCATGGGCCTGGTCCAGCACAGTGCTGTCCCCTTCGCACAGGCCGGTCAGCGCCTGTTGCCCCCGGCTGAGGAGGGATTCCACGTTGGAGAGCTTCTTGTGCTCCGCTTCCAGTTCCGCCAGTTCCCCCGGTTGCGGTTTCAGTTCGTCCAGTTCGTTGATCTGGAAACGCAGCAAATCCGCCCGGTCCTGCATTTCCTTGGCGTGGTCGCGAAAATGTTCATAGGCCTGCAGTTCCTTCTGCCAGTGACGAAAGGCCTCGGACACCGATTTGGCCAGGTCATTGAGGCCGGCGAACTCATCCAGCAGGGCCCGGTGGGTGTCTTTCTTCAGCAGGGCCTGGTGTTCATGCTGTCCGTGAATGCTTACTAACATTTCACCCAGTTCCTTCAGGCTTTGAACCGGGGAGGGCGTGCCGTTGATGTAGGCGCGGCTGCGACCGTCGGCAGACACTACTCTGCGCAGGATGCACTCGTGGTCGGCGTCCAGGTCCCGGGATTGCAGCCAGGCTCGGGCGTCGGGATTGTTGTGGACATCAAACGTGGCCAGGATCTCGGCTTTGTCCGCCCCGTGGCGTACCGAACCGGATTCTGCCCGGTCCCCCAGGGCCAGCCCCAGGGCATCAATCATGATGGACTTGCCGGCGCCGGTTTCCCCGGTGATCACCGTCAGTTTGTTGGGGATGTCCAGATCCAGCTGTTCGACAATGGCAAAGTTGCTGATATTGATGTGTGTGAGCATAAGGGGGTCGGGATCGCGCCTGGTTGATCGTGTTGAAGTGCTCCCATAATAGGGAAATTGGTGGCTTGTCGCCATCGGGAAAGCCGCGCTAGAATCAAAAAACGTACGAATTTTCAAACATCTGACAGAGTGGCCATGAGACCGAAGATTGACAGGGCAGAAGAGGTGTTGAAGGCGCTGGTGGAGCGCTACATCCAGGATGGCGAGCCGGTGGGCTCCAAGGCCATTGCCCAGTCCATGGTCAACTCTGCCAGCCCGGCCACCATCCGCAATGTGATGGCCCAGCTGGAACAGCGCGGGTTGATCCACTCTCCCCACACGTCCGCCGGCCGGGTGCCCACGCCGCTGGGGTATCGTATGTTCGTGGACACTCTGCTGACGGTGTCCTCACCCGGCAAGGAAAACGTGGACCGGGTGCGGCAACGATTATTGCCGGATAAAACGCCTCAGGAATTGATGGAAGAGGCCTCGGAGGTGTTGTCAGATCTTACCTCCATGGCGGGCATTGTGATGGTGCCGAAAAGTGACCGGTCCAGCCTGCGCCAGGTGGAGTTCCTGCCCCTGGAAGGCAAGCGGGTGCTGGTGATTCTGGTGCTCAACGACCGGGAGGTGCAGAACCGCATCATCACCACCAACCGCCGCTACAGCGAGTCCGAGTTACAACAGGCCGCCAATTACCTGAACCAGCATTTTATCGGCAATCCGTTGGGGGCTATTCGCGAGCGCTTGCTGAAAGCCATGCAGGATGACAAAACCCACATGGATTCCCTGATGCAGACGGTGATTGAAGTGGCCTCCCAGAGCTTTCAGCCCAGCCCCCAGCCGGATTGCGTGGTGTCCGGCCAGTCCAACCTGCTGACCATGGCGGATGAGCGGGGTTTAGATCGGTTGCGGGAGTTGTTTGATGCCTTCCAGCGCAAGCGCGATCTGCTGGATCTGATGGATCATTGCGTCAACGCCGATGGGATCCAGATTTATATCGGCCAGGAATCCGGCTATGAAATGCTGGATCAGTGCAGCCTGATTTCCTCCACGTACGGCACTGAGGATGAGGTGCTGGGGGTGTTGGCGGTGATTGGCCCTACCCGCATGCCCTACCAGAAAGTCATTCCCATGGTTGATTTAACAGCAAAAATTCTCTCTGCGGCCTTGAAGCCTGCCAGTTAACCCCCATATAGCCTTCAAATTTTTCAGAGAACCTCGCCCTCGATTCAGAGGGGTTTGGGTAAGTATTTGTTTTATTTGGAGAATGTGTATGTCCAACGAAGAAGCGACGCGCCCGCCGGAAGAAGAGCAACACGCCCAGGGTGTGGAGCAGGAGGCTGTTGAACAGGCCCCTGCAGCGGAACCGGCGGCTGAAAATCTGGAGGCGCCCTCGGTGGAATCCCTGTTGGCAGAGGTGGCGGAGCTGCAGGCCAAGGTCACAGAGCAGAACGATTCTGTGCTGCGTGCGCAAGCGGAAGTGCAAAACATCCGTCGCCGCTCCGAGCGGGATGTGGAAAACGCCCACAAGTTCGCCCTGGACAAGTTTTCCTCCGACCTGCTGCCCATTATCGACAGCCTGGAGCGTGCCCTGGACGCTGCGGAAAGTCTGGAAAATGAAGCCGTTACCGCCATGCGTGATGGTGTCGAGCTGACCCTGAAGATGTTCGTGGATACCCTGGCCAAGCACGGTATCGAGCAGCTGAATCCGGTGGGGGAGCCCTTCAATCCGGAATTTCACCAGGCCATGTCCATGGTGCCCAACCCGGATATGGAGCCCAATTCCGTGATGGCCGTCATGCAGAAGGGGTATGTGTTGAAAGGCCGCCTGGTGCGCCCCGCCATGGTGGTGGTGTCGAAAGCACCCTGACCCCAGAACCCCGATGTCGCTAAATGGGGCGCGAAGAAATTGCGGCTTATTCCTGAATAAGCACTTGAATTGAGGGGTGAAGGCCCCATTTAGGTAACCAGACAACGGAATCGATAGCACTCACCGATTCCAAAACAAGTTAGACATGAACCGTAACGGGCTGCCAAGCCCGAACCGAGCGAATCAGCGGAGAGTTTTAAAATGGGTAAAATCATCGGCATCGACCTGGGTACAACCAACTCGTGCGTAGCGGTAATGGAAGGCGACAAGCCCAAAGTGATCGAGAACAGCGAAGGCGATCGTACCACTCCCTCCATCATTGCCTATAACGAAGATGGGGAGATCCTGGTGGGTCAATCCGCCAAGCGTCAGGCGGTGACCAACCCTCACAACACCTTGTTCGCGGTGAAGCGTCTGATTGGGCGTAAGTTCACCGACAACGAAGTGCAGAAAGATTTGAAGCGGGCTCCCTTCAAGATCATCAAGTCCGACAACGGTGATGCCTGGGTGGAAGCCCACGGCAAGAAGATGGCGCCTCCTCAGGTATCTGCAGAAATTCTGAAGAAAATGAAGAAAACCGCAGAAGACTATCTGGGTGAGCCGGTGACCGAAGCGGTGATCACCGTGCCTGCATACTTCAACGACAGCCAACGTCAGGCTACCAAAGATGCCGGCCGTATCGCCGGTCTGGATGTGAAGCGCATCATCAACGAGCCCACCGCAGCCGCACTGGCCTACGGTATGGACAAGAAGCGCGGTGACTCCGTGGTAGCGGTGTACGACCTGGGTGGTGGTACCTTCGATATCTCCATCATCGAAATTGCCGAAGTGGATGGCGAGCACCAGTTTGAAGTGCTGGCCACCAACGGTGACACTCACCTGGGTGGTGAAGACTTCGACCTGCGCTTGATCGAATATCTGGCGGATACCTTCCAGAAGGATTCCGGCATCGATCTGCACAACGATCCGTTGGCCCTGCAGCGTCTGAAAGAAGCGGCGGAAAAAGCCAAGATCGAACTGTCTTCCAGCCAGCAGACAGAAGTGAATCTGCCGTACATCACCGCAGATGCTTCCGGCCCGAAACACTTGAACATCAAGTTGACCCGAGCCAAGTTGGAATCGCTGGTTGAGAAAATGGTGGAAGATTCCCTGAAGCCCTGCGAAACCGCGCTGAAGGATGCCGGCCTGAAAGCCTCTGACATCAACGAAGTCATCCTGGTAGGTGGTCAGACCCGTATGCCTCTGGTGCAGGAAAAGGTGAAAGCCTTCTTCGGCAAAGAGCCCCGCAAGGACGTAAACCCGGACGAAGCGGTGGCCGTAGGTGCTTCCATCCAGGCTGCCGTACTGGCCGGTGATGTGAAAGACGTATTGCTGCTGGACGTAACGCCGCTGACCCTGGGTATCGAAACCATGGGCGGCGTGATGACCCCGCTGATCGAGAAGAACACCACGATTCCGACCAAGAAATCGCAGATCTTCTCCACGGCGGACGACAACCAGACTGCGGTTACCGTACACGTCTGTCAGGGTGAGCGTAAGCAGGCTGCCCAGAACAAATCCCTGGGCCGTTTCGATCTCTCCGACATTCCGCCTGCGCCACGGGGTATGCCGCAGATCGAAGTCACCTTCGACATCGACGCCAACGGTATCCTGAACGTCAGCGCGAAGGACAAGGCTACCGGCAAGGAGCAGTCGATCGTGATCAAGGCCTCTTCCGGTCTGAGCGATGACGAGATCGAGCAAATGGTTCGGGATGCGGAATCCCACGCTGAGGAAGACCGCAAGTTTGAAGAGCTGGTGACCGTGCGTAACCAGGCTGACGGCATGATCCACGCCACCAGGAAGACGCTGGAAGAAGCCGCCGACAAAGTGCAGCCGGAAGAGAAGACGGCGATTGAGTCTGCCATCACCGCGTTGGAAGATGCACTGAAGGGTGATGACAAAGACGATATTGAGGCCAAAACCAAGGCGTTGACGGAAGCCTCCTCCGGCTTGGCCCAGCGTTTGTATGCTGAGCAGCAGGCCCAGGGCGGTGCCGAAGCCACTGATGCAGCGGCGGATGCCAAAGCCTCAGCCGGTGGTGCACCCGACGACGCGGTGGATGCCGAGTTCGAAGAAGTGGACGAAAGCAAGAAGTAATCAGCTCCTGGTGCGGCCGCTTCGATGTGAAGCGGTCGTGCCCGGTCTGCTTGTCAACGGCATTATCGGGTCGCGGAGCACTGTCTCCGCGCCTTTGTGTCGGACACCATGATCCGACAAGGGTATAATTCGCACCATTCAACACATCAAATTGGTCTGAACGCATGTCGAAAAGAGATTTTTACGAAGTACTCGGGGTCGCCAAAGGCGCCAGTGCGCAGGATATCAAGAAAGCCTACCGCAAGCTGGCCATGAAGTATCACCCTGACCGTAACCCGGACGACAAAGAGGCGGAGGCTAAGTTCAAAGAGGCCACCGAAGCCTACGAAGTGCTTTCTGACGAACAGAAAAAAGCCGCTTACGATCAATATGGTCACGCGGGTGTCGATCCAAACATGGGCGGTGGTGGCTTCCACGCCGGTGCCGGTGCCAGCTTCAGTGACATCTTTGGCGATGTGTTTGGCGATATCTTCGGTGGTGGCGGAGGTCGTGGTGGTTCCCGCAATAATCGCGGTTCTGATCTGCGCTATACCCTGGAGTTGGACCTGGAAGAAGCGGTAAAAGGCACCAGTGTGGAAATTCGTGTGCCCACCATGGTGCACTGCGATACCTGTGACGGCTCCGGCGCCAAGAAGGGCACCAGCCCGGTGACTTGTACCACCTGTGGTGGCGTCGGTCAGGTGCGCATGCAGCAGGGCTTCTTCTCAGTGCAGCAAACCTGCCCCGCCTGTCGTGGCCAGGGCAAAATCATCAAGGACCCCTGTTCCGATTGTCATGGCCAGGGCCGCAAAGAGAAGCGCAAAACCCTCTCCGTCAAGATTCCACCGGGCGTGGATACCGGCGATCGTATTCGTCTGGCCGGTGAAGGTGAGGCCGGCATGAACGGTGGGCCGGCGGGGGATCTGTACGTGCAGGTGGCGGTGCGCGAGCACGCCATTTTCCGGCGTGAAGGCAAGGATCTGTATACCGAAGTGCCCATCAGCTTTGTGGACGCGGCATTGGGCGGCGAATTGGAAGTGCCCACCCTGGACGGTCGGGTGAAATTGAAGATTCCATCGGAAACCCAAACCGGTAAACTGTTCCGCCTGCGGGGCAAAGGGGTGACACCGGTGCGCGGTGGCAACGCCGGTGACCTGTTGTGTCGGGTGATCATTGAAACCCCGGTCAACCTGTCCAAAGAACAGAAAGATTTGTTGAAACAGTTCCAGGAAAGTCTGGAGAAAGAAGGTCATCGCCAATCACCGAAAAAGAGCGGTTGGTTTGATGGTGTGAAATCCTTCTTTGACGATATGTTGTAAGCAGCCTCTATTTAAGGAAGCCATTTCGTGAGTAATTCCGACGTACGTGTTGCCGTTATCGGCGCAGCGGGCCGCATGGGGCGAGCCCTGATTCAGGCGGTGACAGAAGGTGAGGGGGTGACCCTCACTGCAGCCATCGATCGCCCCGGCAATTCCCTGATCGGCGCTGACGCCGGTGAGCTTGCCGCCATCGGTAAGCTGGGTGTGGCCGTGGCCGACAGCCTGGAAGCAGTAAAGGATGACTTCGACGTTCTGATCGATTTCACCGCGCCTGCGGCCACGGTGGCCAATGCCCGCTTTTGTGCGGAGCACGGCAAGAAAATGGCCATCGGCACCACCGGCCTGAGTGAGGCTGAAAAAGCCCAGTTGGCGGAGTCCGCGACCAAAACCGCCATCATGTTTGCCCCCAACATGAGCATGGGGGTCAACCTGTGCTTCAAGTTGCTGGAGATCGCCGCCAAAGTGTTGGGGGATGAAGTGGACATCGAGGTTGTGGAGGCCCACCATCGCCATAAAGTGGATTCCCCTTCCGGCACTGCCCTGCGCATGGGCGAAGTGGTGGCCGACGCCCTCGGTCGTGACCTGAGAAAAGTGGCGGTGTATGGCCGCGAAGGCCAGGATGGTCCCCGTGATCGCGATACCATTGGTTTTGCCACGGTGCGTGCCGGTGACATCGTGGGCGAGCATACCGTGATGTTCGCGGCAGACGGCGAGCGGGTGGAGATAACCCACAAAGCCACCAGCCGCATGAACTTCGCCCGGGGCGCTGTGCGGGCCTGCCGCTGGTTGGACGGCAAGGAGCCGGGCCTGTTCGATATGCAGGATGTGCTCGGCCTGCGTTGAGTGATCCCGGGCATCTGTTCTTGATGACCCGTCCTTTCAGAGCGTATCCCTGATCAGGGCTGCCTGCACGGCAGCCCTTCATGTCTCCGCCGGCTTGGCAATCCAACCCATTCCTGTTATCAATGTGCTGCATTCACCGCAGCAGATGATGATTCGAGACCATGGCGTACGAGCAGGCGTATAACAACGAAACCCGCGATCTGGTGCAGTTGGCCAGAAAGAACAAGCTGATCAAACCGCAGTTCCGGGATGATGTCATCGGAAAGGTGTGGGATGCACTGCAGAAGCGCAAGTCGGTGCTGTTGGTGGGCGTGCCCGGAGTGGGTAAGTCGGCCATCGTCCATGGCCTGGCCCATCAGCTGGCCCAGCAGAAAAAGATGGGGCTGCGGGAGCTGGCCACCCAGACCGTGATGCGCGACACCAAATACCTGGGGGAGTGGCAGACCAAGGCAGGGGTAATCTTCGGCAGCGCCAAGAAAGAGAAAAGCATCCTCTATGTGCTGGATATCTGGAACATCACCTCCGTCGGGGTGAGCAGTTCCGACCCTTCCAATCTGTTTGACTTCATTCTGCAGGATCTGCAGTCCAAAAGGCTGGTGTTGTTGGCGGAGGCGTCCCCGGATGTGGTGGACGAGATGCGCAAGCACCCTCTGTTGCTGAACCAGTTTGAAGAGATTCAGGTGGAGCCGCTGCAGGCAGAGCAGATCCGGCAGTTGGCGCAGCAGGCGTTCGACGGTTCCCGCTTCGATATCGAGGCTGCGGCCTGCCAGCGCCTGCTGGATCTGTGCGATCGCTTTTTGCCCGCCAGTCAGGGGCCTGGGCCAGTATTGAACTTTGCCCACCAGGTAATGGATTACTGCGAACAAAAAGCCGACATCGGTGAGCACGAAAGCATCTCCCCCCAATTTGTGGAAAAAGTGTTCACCATCTATACGGGGCTGCCGGCGTTTGTCATCAGTCGGGACGAAACCAAATCCATTCGGGAAATCCGCGACTGGTTCCGGGAGCGGGTCATCGGCCAGGATGGCGCCATCGAGGCGGTGGTGGAAACCATTGCCCTGTTCAAGGCCGGTTTGCAGGACCCGTCCCGACCGTTGGGGGCCTTCCTGTTTGTGGGGCCCACCGGTGTCGGCAAGACGGAACTGGCCAAAGCCCTGGCGGTGTTCTTGTTTGGCAGTGCCTCCCGCCTGTTGCGCTTCGATATGTCGGAATTCAAGGATTATTACGCATTCCAGATGATGCTGGGTGATCCGGGCAACCCCAACAAGCAGGCGCGCCTGCTGGACCCGGTGCGCAGTCAGCCTTTTCAGGTGATTCTGTTTGATGAGATCGAGAAGGGGCACCCCAACGCCTGGGATATCCTGTTGCAGTTGCTGGACGAAGGCCAGGTCAGCCCTCCCAAGGGGCCTAAGGTGAATTTCCGCAATACCATCGTGATTGTGACCTCCAACGTGGGCGCTCGGGATGCCCAGCGCCCCCCCATGGGCTTCACCCAAAACGGCCAGGGTGGCAGCAATATTTCCATCGAGTCACTGGAGACGGAGTTTCGCCCGGAGCTGCTTAATCGCTTTCAGCACATCGTGTCGTTTCATCCGTTGGCGCCAGAGCAGGTGAAGTCCATCGCCCGCAAGGAGCTGCGCCAGATTCTCACCCGGGAAGGCATCACCTCCCGTAACCTGATTGTGGAGGTGGAGGACGATGTGCTGCAGCATGTGGTGGATACGGGCTACGACCAGCGCTATGGTGCCCGGGCTCTCAAGCGGCAAATCCAGCAGCAGGTGATCCTGCCCTTTGCCACCTATTTGATGGAGCACGCAGTGGAGCCGGGCGCGTTGCTGAAAATGAGCCTGCTCCATGGCCGCCCCCGCATCCAGGTCAAGCAGACCTCCCAGAGCGTCGAGTTCCGGCAGCAGAACGAGCCGGTGACCAGCGGCAAGGGCAAGCGTTATCGCTTGGCAGACCTGAAGCAGGGGGCGCAGGACATGGCAGCCCAGCTGCAGCGATTGCGGGAGCAGGTGGGGGAGGAGCACCTGATCGCCCGTCTGGACGAACTGGATCAGGCGCGACAGCGGGCCGATTTCTGGTCAGATCCGGTGGCGGCCCATCGAGTCATTCTGGAAACGGACGATATCGGTGGTCAGCTGGACCGGCTGGCGGGATTGGCGAACCGAGTGGCCGATATGCGGGCGCTGCTGGAAACTGATCCGGGGCGGGAGGTTCTGGTGCGCAGTGCGGAGGCGTGTGAGCGACTGCAGGAGCAGTTGGCCACTGCCCAGCTGGAGATGGTGGGGCTGGGCTCCGATCAGCGTTGGGATGCCCTGCTGGAGCTGCGGCCGGTGGGGCAGTCGAGCCCTTTGCAGCAAACTCTGTTCGAGCTGTACCAGGGCTGGGCTAAACAGCGCCGTTATGAGGTCAAGGTGTTGGCGGAGCCGATGACTGAGTCCGAGCCGGCCCTGTTGTGGGTGAAGGGCCCCTATGCCTACGGGTATCTGTGTGGTGAGCAGGGCTTGCATCGCTTCCGAGACGGCGAGCAGCACAGCGTGGTGCGGGTCAGTGTGGCTGCACTGAATCAGGAGGCCGGCGAGGAGCGCTTCATGAATCACCGTGCGCTCAAGCAGGTCGGGTGCTATGGCGGTCGCATTCGCTCGCGGTTGGAGGTGCAGGATTGCCGGGGCTTGGTGTTGCAGAATGAGGACTCCCTGGCGGAAAACCGCGAAACGGCGTTGGCAGTGGCTTCCTCCTGGCGCTTGGGGGCTGTGGCCCAGGACGAGCTGGTGCGGCGTTACGACGCTGACCCTTTCCTGGTGCGGGACTATTTAACCCGCTCCACAGTAGGGAAAAAGGACGTGCTCAAGCCCAAACGCTTCCATTTGCTGTTGGAGCGGCGCATTCGGGAGCGGGGCGCGCTTCATTAGCCAGGCGCGATGAACTGAAGCGGGTTGACGGCTGCGCTGCCCATAAAGCAATGGACGCCACCTGCCCAATTCGATAAAATACGCCCGATCAGCTCCTTGGAGGAGCGGTCCTTCATCCTTTCACTCACCAACAGACATTCAGCAAGGCTTAGCAGTTCACTGTATCAAGCCCGCTACTGTTCGGCCCAGAGTTTTTGAAGGATTGAAGGACTGAGTCCGCCACATTGTCCTGATCACACCAGAGCAAGAATCCACGAAGCGGGATGGGTTTCACTGAATCCGTTCCGCTTTTTTGCAACTGGTGTTTTGTCGCCGTTTTACCGTGCTCTGCACTCGCACTGACCAGCAATGGAGGTTGGCTTGAACAAACCAGCCATTTTGGCCCTAGAAGACGGCACCCTGTTTCAGGGTGTATCCATCGGAGCCGACGGGCAATCCGTAGGCGAAGTAGTTTTCAATACCGCGATGACCGGCTATCAGGAAATCCTGACCGATCCATCCTATGCCCGACAAATGGTCACCTTGACCTATCCCCATATCGGCAATACCGGCGTGACGGAAGAGGATGAAGAATCCCGCCAGATCTGGGCTTCGGGCATGATCATCCGTGACCTGCCGCTGCTGGCCAGTAACTGGCGGCGACAGAAAAACCTGGATGAATACCTGCGGGAAAACGGGATTGTGGGCATCGCCGACATCGACACCCGCAAGCTCACCCGAATTCTGCGGGAAAAAGGCGCGCTGGGTGGCTGCATCATGGCCGGCAACGTGGATGAGGCAGTGGCGCTGGCTGCGGCCAAAGGGTTCCCGGGCCTGAAGGGAATGGATCTGGCCAAGGAAGTCACGGTATCCGAGCCGTACTATTGGGCAGAAGGCTCCTGGGTCTGGGGCAAAGGTCACACCCGCCAGGACAACGGCAGATACAAGGTGGTGGCCTATGACTACGGTGTCAAACGCAATATTTTGCGCATGCTGGCAGATCGCGGCTGCGACCTGACCGTAGTACCGGCACAAACCCCGGCCAGCGAGGTGTTGGCCATGAAGCCGGATGGTGTCTTCCTGTCCAATGGCCCCGGTGATCCGGAGCCCTGTGATTATGCGATTCAGGCCATCAAGGAAATCCTGGAGACCGACATCCCGGTATTCGGTATCTGCCTGGGTCACCAGTTGCTGGCACTGGCCAGTGGCGCCAAAACCGTGAAGATGAAATTCGGCCACCACGGTGCCAACCATCCGGTGAAAAACCTGGACGACAACACCGTCATGATTACCAGCCAGAACCACGGCTTTGCCGCGGACGAGGCTACCCTGCCGGCCAATCTGCGGGCTACCCACCGGTCGTTGTTCGACGGTTCCCTGCAGGGTATCCATCGCACCGACAAACCGGCCTTCAGCTTCCAGGGGCACCCGGAAGCCAGCCCTGGCCCTCATGACGCAGCGCCTCTGTTCGATCACTTTATCGAACTCATGCAAGAACGCGCCAAGTAAGCCAATCAATGCAACGGTAGGATGCAATGCCAAAACGTACTGACATACAAAGTATCTTGATTCTGGGGGCCGGCCCCATCGTGATCGGCCAGGCCTGCGAATTCGACTACTCCGGCGCACAAGCCTGTAAAGCCCTGCGGGAAGAAGGTTTTCGGGTCATTCTGGTGAATTCCAACCCGGCCACCATCATGACGGACCCCGCCATGGCCGACGCCACCTATATCGAGCCGGTGGAATGGAAAACGGTAGCCAAAATCATCGAGAAAGAGCGGCCGGATGCAGTGCTGCCCACCATGGGCGGTCAGACGGCCCTGAACTGTGCGCTGGACCTGGCCAAGCACGGTGTGCTGGAACAATTTGACGTAGAGCTGATCGGCGCCACCCAGGACGCCATTGACAAGGCGGAAGACCGCGAGCGCTTCGACAAGGCCATGAAATCCATCGGCCTGGAGACCCCTCGCGCCCAGATCGCCCACAGCATGGAAGAGGCACTGCAGGTATTGGATGTGCTGGGCTTCCCCTGCATCATCCGGCCCTCGTTCACCATGGGTGGCTCCGGCGGTGGTATTGCCTACAACCGGGAAGAATTCATCGAAATCTGTGAGCGGGGCCTGGACCTGTCGCCCACCAATGAATTGCTGATCGACGAGTCCCTGATTGGCTGGAAAGAATACGAAATGGAAGTGGTGCGGGACAAAAACGACAACTGCATCATTGTCTGCGCCATCGAGAACTTCGACCCCATGGGTGTGCATACCGGTGATTCCATTACCGTGGCTCCGGCGCAAACCCTGACCGACAAGGAATACCAGATTCTGCGGGATGCGTCCCTGGCGGTACTGCGGGAAATCGGGGTGGAAACCGGCGGCTCCAACGTGCAGTTTGGCATGTGTCCCAACACCGGCCGATTGGTGGTGATCGAGATGAACCCCCGGGTTTCCCGCTCTTCGGCGCTGGCCTCCAAGGCTACCGGCTTCCCCATCGCGAAAATCGCCGCCAAGCTGGCGGTGGGTTACACCCTGGATGAACTGCTCAATGACATCACCGGTGGCAATACCCCGGCGTCCTTCGAGCCGTCCATCGATTACGTGGTGACCAAGATTCCCCGCTTCAACTTTGAAAAGTTCCCCAAATCCAATCCGGTGCTCACCACCCAGATGAAATCCGTGGGCGAAGTGATGGCCATTGGCCGTACTTTCCAGGAATCCATGCAGAAAGCCCTGCGCGGCTTGGAAGTGGGCGCCGACGGTTTTGATCCGATCCTCGATCCCAACGCCGAAGATTTTCGGGATGAGTTGTTGAACCTGCTGAAAAACCCGGGCCCGGATCGCATCTGGGTTTTGGGCGACGCCTTCCGCGCCGGCATGAAGATCGACGAGGTGTATCAATGCACTGGCATCGATCCCTGGTTCCTGGTGCAGATTGAAGATGTGATTCGTGATGAGCAGGCGCTGCAAAAGTCTGCCATCGGCGACATGAGCAAGGATCGATTCTGGAAACTGAAGCGCAAAGGGTTCTCGGATGCCCGCCTGGCCAATTTGCTTGGGGTGTCCGAAAAGCAGGTGCGACAGCGTCGTCAGGAACTGGGGGTGAACCCGGTTTACAAGCGTGTTGACACCTGTGCTGCAGAGTTTGCGACCACCACTGCGTATATGTACTCGACTTACGAGGAAGAGTGCGAAGCTGCACCCAGTGACCGTGACAAAATCATGGTACTGGGTGGTGGTCCTAACCGCATCGGCCAGGGCATTGAATTTGACTATTGCTGTGTGCACGCCGCCCTGGCTATGCGTGATGACGGTTACGAAACCATCATGGTGAACTGTAATCCGGAAACCGTTTCCACTGATTACGACACCTCTGATCGTCTCTACTTCGAGCCGGTCACGTTGGAAGATGTGCTGGCCATCGTGGCCCTGGAAAAACCCAAAGGGGTGATTGTCCAGTTCGGCGGTCAGACACCCTTGAAACTGGCCCGTGCCCTGGAAGCGGCTGGCGTGCCGATCATCGGCACCACACCGGATGCCATTGATCGCGCGGAAGACCGTGAGCGATTCCAGCAGATGATCGAGCGCTTGGGCCTGCGTCAACCGCCGAACCGGACTGCCCGCTCCACTGAAGAAGCGGTGCGGTACGCAGAAGAGATCGGCTATCCATTGGTGGTGCGCCCCTCCTACGTATTGGGCGGCCGTGCCATGGAGATCGTGTACAAGGAGTCTGAACTGCGCCGTTACATGAACGAGGCGGTCAGTGTGTCCAACGATGCACCCGTGTTGCTGGATCGATTCCTGGACGATGCCATCGAAGTGGATATGGACGCCGTATCTGACGGTAAACAGGTGGTCATCGGCGGGCTGATGCAACACATCGAACAGGCCGGTGTTCACTCCGGGGATTCCGCCTGTTCATTGCCGCCCTATAACCTGAATCAGGAAGTGCAGGACATCATGCGAGAACAGTCCCGCAAGATGGCGCTGGAGTTGGGCGTGGTAGGCCTGATGAACGTGCAGTTTGCGGTGAAACGCAATGAAGTCTACGTACTGGAAGTGAACCCCCGTGCCTCCCGTACCGTACCCTTTGTGTCCAAGTGCATTGGGGTATCCCTGGCCAAAGTGGCGGCCCGTTGTATGGCGGGTATGTCCCTGGAGGCCCAGGGCTTCACCAACGAGATTGTGCCCAAGCATTATTTCGTGAAGGAAGCCGTATTCCCCTTCGCCAAATTCCAGGGTGTGGATCCTATTCTGGGGCCGGAAATGAAGTCCACCGGAGAAGTGATGGGTATCGGTGATGAGTTTGGTGAGGCGTTTGGCAAGGCCTCACTGGGGGCTGGCGAAAAACTGCCGCGTAAGGGCACTGTGTTCATCAGTGTCCGGGAAGGCGACAAACCGGCCGCGGTGGAAGTGGCGCGCCAGCTTTCCAGTCTTGGTTTTAAACTGATCGCTACCCGCGGTACGGCGCGCCTGATCACCGAGGCCGGGCTGGAAGTGAAACAAATCAACAAGGTTAAAGAAGGACGTCCGCATATCGTCGATGCCATCAAGAACCGGGATGTTGAGTTGATCATCAACACCACAGAAGGCACGCAGGCTGTATCGGACTCTTACCAGATCCGTCGCGAAGCTCTGCAAAACAAAGTGGCTTACACCACCACCATTGCCGGTGCCCAGGCCATCTGCGCTGCCTTGCAGGCAGACACGGGTATTGTGGTGCGACGTTTACAGGATCTGCACGCGGAGTTGCAATCATGAATCGATTTCCCATGACCGTTCAGGGTGCGGAAAAATTACGAGAAGAACTGGATCGCCTGAAGAAGGTTGAACGTCCGCGAATAGTGGCAGCCATCGCAGAAGCCCGCGAACATGGTGATCTCAAAGAGAATGCCGAATACCACGCGGCCCGTGAAGAGCAGGGCTTTGTGGAAGGCCGTATCATGGAGATCGAAGGTAAGTTGGGTAATGCCCAGATCATCGACATCTCCAAAATTGACAATAACGGTAAGGTGATTTTTGGCGTTACTGTCGACCTGTATGATGTGGACAAGGACGAAGAGAAGACCTTCCAGATCGTGGGTGATGATGAGGCGGATATCAAGCAAGGTAAGTTGTCGGTGAACTCTCCCATTGCCCGCGGCCTTATCGGCAAGTTCGAAGGGGATGAGGTATCGGTGGATACCCCCGGAGGAACTGTGGTCTATGAAATTGTCAAAGTGAAGTATCTCTGATGAACCTGGGATCGATTGGTCCGGGTATGAAGTAAAAGCTGCATAATAAAAGGGGCGTTAATCGCCCCTTTTATTATGCAGCTTTTATGCAACTACGGGATTGAGCGGCCATAAAAAAACGCCGCAGAGCGCGGCGTAAAGCAGGTTAAGAAGTCGGTTTGCGCGGTTACTCCATTTTGCCCTGATGGCGTTCCATCCGTTTTTCAAATTTCTGTTTGCGTTTTTCCTGCATGGCTTCAAATTCTTTCACCTGCTCGGGGCTGAGAATGGCTTTGATTTCGCCGTCGGTCTCTTCCTTCAATGCTTTCATTTGCTCCCGCAAAGCCTCCATGCGTGGCTTTTTAGCCTCGAAAATGCTTTTCACTTGAGCTTGTTGTTCTTCCGTCAGGTCCAGGTGCCGGGTGAGTCCTTTCAGCATGTGACTGCCGTCACCCGGGGGCATGGCCATAACCGGGATGGCGATTGCAGCGCTGATGATGAGTGCGATAACGGTTCTCATGGTCTGTTTCCTCTGATTCCATTGTGAGTGTGGGGCTGTTTGGCTTCAGGTTCAGTATGTCGGTGATCTTTGCAGATAAAACTCAGCAATTGTGCAAAGAATGTGGAAGCTCGAATTTGTAGCCGACACCATAGACTGAGTGCACCACTTCCTGGCCGGGGCAGGCCAAGGCCAGTTTTTTGCGCAACTTGTTGATGTGGGAATCGATGGTTCGATCATTCACAACACGGTGGTCCCGGTACATGCTGTCCATCAACTGGTCGCGGCTGAAAATGCGGCGTGGGTCATCACTCAGGGTTTTCAGCAGGCGGAATTCCACCGCGGTGAGGGCGATCTCCACCCCTGCCAGCGTGACGCCCAGGGTGTTCTCATCCATCACCAGGCCACCCTGCTCAGGCACCTGGCTCAATGGCTCCGCCGCGGTGCGGCGCAGCACGGCTTTCACTCGGGCTACCACTTCCCTTGGGCTGAAGGGCTTGCAGATGTAGTCATCCGCCCCCAGTTCCAGGCCCAGCAGGCGGTCGATTTCCTCAATTTTGGCGGTCACCATAATGATTGGAATGCTGCTTTGCTGGCGGATTTCACGGCACAGGGTCAGGCCGTCTTTGTGCGGCAGCATCAGGTCCAGGAGCACCAGATTCGGTCGGAATTGCTCGAAGGCCGCCATTGCCTCGGCCCCGTCGCCAATCACCTGGGTAGCAAACTGGTGGTGTTGGAGGTAGTCCTGCAGCAGGTTGGCCAGGTCCGATTCGTCCTCCACAATCAGGATTCGGGTCATGGGGTCTCCAACGGCAGTGTCACAATGATTTTCAGGCCCCCCAGTGCACTGGGCTGCGCCTGAATGCTGCCCTGATGTGCCTCGGCGATGGCGCGGCACAGGTTCAGGCCCAGGCCGGCACCGCCGGTATCCCGGTTGCGGGAGCTTTCGCCCCGATAGAAACGTTCGAACAGGGATTCCAGCTGGGAATCGGCGACGCCCGGGGAGGAGTCTTCCACGCTAAGCAGAGCACAGTCCCGGTGGCGCGCCAGGCTGACTTTCGTCATGCCCGGCGCCTGGGTATAGCGCAGGCTGTTCTCCAGTAAATTGCTGAGAAGTTGTTGAATCCTCTGTGGGTCCGCCAGCACGTTCACCGTGGCGTGGATCTCGCAGCTCAACGTCAACCCGGCTTGTCGGAAACGCGCTTTGAAACTGTTCACGCAGTCTTCGATGAGAGGGCCGGCGGCGGTTTCCTGCATCCGGTATTGCAATGCGCCCACATCGGCGAGAGAGAGCTGATACAGGTCTTCCACTAACTGTTGCAGGCGCAGGGTTTGGCGGGCCAGGCGCTGGTGGGTGCTGTCATTGTATGGGTGGACTCCGTCTTCAATCGCTTCCAGTTGTGCCCGTAAGGTGGCGATGGGGGTCCGCAACTCGTGAGAAATATCCGCCACCCATTTACGTCGGGATTGCTCGGTGCTCTGCAGAATCAGCGCCAGGTGGTTTAAATGGCCGCCCAGCTGTGCCAGTTCGTCACGCCCGTGAAGGGTAACCCGTTCATCGTACCGGCCCTCGCTCAGGTGGTGTATGTGGCGGCCCAGGCGATCCAGCCGATGTACCAGAAACCGTGACACCGGCCAGGCGAACAGCACGGACAATGCGATGGCCATGAGCACTATATACAGTAGCTGCTCACCCTGGCGACGGGCGAAGCGTTCGTCCATTCTACTGAAACTGCGATGGTCGGTATTGAATCCGATGTAGCCGACCGTATCCCCCTCCAGCTGGATGGGGACCAGGTTGGTGTGCTCCAGGTGCTGTGGGGGACGCCCCATTACCGGGCTCTTCTCCGCATCCAGCAAGAAAAACAGCTGCATGGGCGGGCGGGGTTTTATGGGCGGTGGAGCAGGGGAAGGCTGCGTTTCTGATTGGAAGGATGGCCCGGGCTCAGGTGGCGGCAGCGGGCGACTCAACAGGCGGCGCAGTTTGCGCGGATTGGCCTGCAGTGCTGACCAGTCGCCGTTGTCCCGGTAATAGTCCGCCAGCCGTTCGCTGGCCTCCTGCATCCGGGCCAGGTTTTGCTGGGTGACATAATCGCGGAAATTGCTGTGGAAGCTCCATTTCACCAGCAGCGCGATGCTCAGGATGAGCACCCCACTGAAGGCCAGGAAGGTAAGCAGGAGCTTCTTGTGAATCGACATACTGGGCATTGTTTACCGGGCGTTGTTTTCTGGGCAACGTTTCGAGAGCGCTGGCCTCAGTATATCGACAAAATGTGCAGGAATATTTCAAATGCCCGTAGCATGGGCCTGTTGGCAGGGGTTCCAGCTGGACCGGCTTTCAGGGCTGCAGGCGCACCAGGTTGGACAGTTTGGGGTTTTGTTTTTTGGCCGGACGGTACAGTACCGCCATTTTGCCGATCACCTGAGCCAGTTCCGCCCGGGTCTGGGCACAGATTTCCTCTATGATGGCGACCTTGTCTTCCCGCTCCAGCACATTGATGCGAACCTTGATCAGCTCATGGTCCTCCAATGCCCGCTCCAGTTCATTGATAACCCCTTCCGACAGGCCGTTTTCGGACACCAGCACCACCGGCTTCAGGTGATGAGCCAGTTTGCGAAAGCGTTTTTTCTGATCTTGGGTCAAAGCCATGGTGTGGTTACCTGTCTGCATGTCACGGGATGTCACGGGGCGCGTATTGTAGAGCAGTCCGCCCCCGGACACCAAAAAATTCGCAGGTGGCTTGCGCATCAGGCAAAATAAACAGCTGATGGTGGGGTATCCAAATATAGAGGTGTGTTTTGTCCCGATCCAAAACCAGTGGTAAATGGCTGCGTGAGCATTTTGATGACATTTATGTGCAGCGGGCCAAGGAGGATGGCTGGCGTTCCCGTGCTGTGTATAAGTTATTGGAAATCAATGAGAAAGACAAACTCATCAAGCCAGGGATGACGGTGCTGGACCTGGGGGCGGCCCCCGGTGGCTGGAGCCAGATGGCGGCGCAACTGGTGGGGGATCATGGTCTGGTCATCGCGTCGGACATCCTGGACATGGACCCGATTCCAGGGGTTCGCTTTCTTCAGGGTGACTTTCGTGAGCAATCTGTCTACCAGCAACTTCTTGAAATCATAGGAAATCGCCCCATTGACCTTGTAATCTGCGACATGGCCCCCAATATGAGTGGAATGAACGCAGTGGATCAGCCCCGTGCCATGTATCTGGCTGAACTGGCGTTGGATATGGTGCAACAGGTTTTGAAGAAAAACGGCGATTTCCTTGTCAAAGTATTCCAGGGTGAGGGTCTGCCCGAGTACCGCAAGGATTTGCAGCAGCATTTCGGCAAATTGATCACCCGTAAACCGGAGGCTTCCCGGCCCCGATCCAAGGAAGTTTACCTGCTTGGAAAGGGTTTTCGAGGTTCGTGACCTGATTCCAGCGAAAGATGGTGTAAGCGTCTATTGTGTAGTAATGTAGGTCATTAAACGCAGTAATAAGTATTCTCGCCTGGCTCTGGCCCGGCGTAAGTAAAGAGAGGGTAAACCCTTGAACGATATGGCAAAAAACCTCATCTTGTGGGTTGTGATCGCAATTGTTCTGCTTTCCGTCTTCAACAACTTCAGTGCGAACTCCAGTTCCCAGGCCATCCCCTACTCTCAGTTCGTAGAGTATGTGCAATCCGGCCAGGTGGATAAGGTCGTCATTGACGGTTCCACTGTCACGGGGCGAACCGTGACCAACGAGAAGTTCGAGACAGTTTTGCCCGCCATTACAGACATCGACCTGATGCCCATGCTGCTGGAAAACAGCGTGGCAGTGGAAGGACGTGCCCCCGAAAAACAAAGCCTGTGGGCGCAGTTGCTGGTGGCCTGTTTCCCCATATTGTTGATCGTCGCCATCTTCATGTTCTTCATGCGCCAGATGCAGGGCGGCGGCGGTGGCCGTGGTGGCCCCATGACGTTTGGCAAGAGCCGGGCCCGCCTGCTGAGCGAAGACCAGATCAAAACCACCTTTGCCGATGTGGCAGGGTGTGATGAGGCCAAGGATGAAGTGCAGGAGCTGGTGGAGTTCCTGCGCGACCCCGGTAAGTTCCAGCGTCTGGGCGGCAAGATCCCCCGTGGCGTGTTGATGGTGGGCCCTCCCGGTACCGGTAAAACCCTGTTGGCGAAGGCCATCGCCGGTGAAGCGAAAGTGCCGTTTTTCACCATCTCCGGTTCTGATTTTGTGGAAATGTTTGTGGGCGTGGGTGCGTCCCGTGTGCGCGACATGTTCGAGCAAGCCAAGAAGCAGGCCCCCTGCATTGTGTTCATTGATGAGATTGATGCGGTGGGTCGTTCCCGTGGTGCCGGCCTGGGTGGCGGTCATGATGAGCGGGAACAAACCCTGAACCAGTTGCTGGTGGAGATGGATGGTTTTGAAGCCAATGATGGTGTCATCGTCATCGCGGCCACCAACCGACCGGACGTGCTCGACTCCGCACTGTTGCGTCCGGGCCGGTTCGATCGCCAGGTAGTGGTGTCGGCACCGGATATTCGCGGTCGCGAGCAGATTCTGAAAGTGCATATGCGCAAAGTTCCCCTGGGTGATGATGTGGATGCCAAGTCCATAGCCCGTGGTACCCCCGGTTTCTCCGGCGCCGACCTGGCCAATCTGGTGAACGAGGCTGCCTTGTTTGCCGCCCGAGCCAGTAAGCGGGTGGTGGAAATGGCTGAATTCGAGAAAGCCAAAGACAAGATCCTGATGGGCGCCGAGCGTAAGAGCATGGTTATGTCCGAGAAGGAAAAGCTCAATACGGCCTATCACGAAGCCGGTCATGCCATCGTCGGGCGCCTGGTGCCTGAGCACGATCCGGTTTACAAGGTCAGTGTGATACCCCGTGGCCGTGCCCTGGGCGTGACCATGTATCTGCCGGAAGAAGACAAGTACAGTCAAAGCAAGCGTGCACTGGAAAGCATGGTGTGTTCCTTGTTCGGCGGACGCATTGCCGAGGAGATCACCCTGGGCAAAGACGGCGTCACCACCGGCGCCTCCAACGACATCCACCGGGCTACCGAAATTGCCCGCAACATGGTCACCAAATGGGGCTTGTCCGAAAAAATGGGCCCATTGAGTTATGAAGAGGATGAAGGCGAGGTGTTCCTGGGTCGTCAGTACACACAACGAAAAATGGTGTCTGGCCAGACCGCCAAAGAGATCGACGAGGAAGTCCGGAAAATCATCGATGATTGCTATCATCGTGCCCAGGCGATCCTGGAAGAGAATATGGACAAGCTGCACATGATGGCGGAAGCCCTTATGCTGTACGAGACCATCGACGCGGATCAAATCGAAGACATCATGGAAGGCCGCAAACCGCGCCCGCCGAAAGGCTGGAACGATTCCAACGATGGTCCCAGTGGTGGCAGTCCGGTAGTGGATACTGCCAGCGCTGGAAAAAAAGATGATTCCAGTACCGGTTCCATCGGTGGCCCGGCCAATACCCACTAAGCATTGAAACGCGAATGCCAATACCCGGTTCGCCCCCGAACGGCCTCCAGTGCGGAGGCCGTTTTTTAGATCTCTCCCGCCCCGCCGTAATGGGGGTGCTCAATGTAACTCCAGACTCCTTCTCTGATGGTGGCCGTTTCCTGGGTAGGGAATCCGCTTTGCAGCAGGCCGTGAGCATGGTGCAGCAGGGTGCAGCCATCATTGATATCGGGGGGGAGTCCACCCGCCCGGGTGCTGCGCCGGTGTCCGAGCAGGAAGAGCTGGACCGGGTGATCCCGGTGCTGGAAGCGTTGTCCGGCCAATTGGACGCGGTGATTTCCGTGGACACCAGTACCCCGGCGGTCATGCGTGAGGCGGAAGCCGCCGGCGCCGGCCTGATCAATGATGTGCGGGCATTGCTGCGGGAAGGCGCACTGGATTATGCCCGGCAAAGTGCGCTGCCGGTGTGCCTGATGCACATGCAGGGCACACCGCAATCCATGCAGGATGATCCCCGCTACCAGGATGTGCTGGACGATGTGGCGGATTTCCTGTTGCGCCGGGTTGAGGCCTGCCAGGCCGCCGGGATTGCAAGAGAGCGCTTGCTACTGGACCCGGGGTTCGGCTTCGGCAAAACCCTGCACCATAACCTGTCTATGCTCAGGCATCTGCAGCGCTTTGCGCAACTGGGGTTTCCGCTGCTGGTGGGTATGTCCCGCAAATCCATGATTGGTGCCGTTTTGGATAAGCCGGTGGAGCAGCGCTTACACGGCAGTGTGGCGGCGGCCCTGTTGGCAGCGCAAGCGGGAGCGCATATCATTCGTGTCCACGACGTCGGCCCTACAGTGGATGCCCTGAAAATTCTGGCTGCCGTTCAGGCGCAAGAGTAGAGCGGCCGTTTCTTCGGTGGAAAACAAAAGGAATCACCATGAGCAAACAGTATTTTGGCACGGATGGCATCCGGGGTACCGTCGGTAAAGCGCCGATCACACCGGAGTTCATGCTGAAGTTGGGATGGGCCGCAGGCAAGGTTTTTGCTCAGGATGAAGGGCGGCAAAAAATCCTGATTGGTAAAGACACCCGCATCTCCGGCTATATGTTTGAATCAGCATTGGAGGCGGGTTTGTCCGCTTCCGGTGTGGACGTGATGCTGCTGGGCCCCATGCCCACGCCGGCCATCGCCTACCTGACCCGAACCTACCGGGCAGCCGCGGGCATCGTCATCAGCGCCTCCCATAATCCTTATTATGACAATGGCATCAAGTTCTTTTGTACCGATGGCAAAAAACTGCCGGACGAAGTGGAGTTGGCCATTGAGGCTCAACTCAGCGAGCCCATGGATACTGTGCCCTCTGACCTGATCGGGAAAACCCGCAAGCTGGAGGATGCCCGGGGCCGATATATCGAATTCTGTAAAAGCACCTTCCCCCGTGAGTTGTCCCTGCATGGCTTGCGCGTCGTAGTGGATTGCGCCAATGGGGCCACTTATGCCCCGGGACCGGCGGTATTCGAGGAGCTGGGGGCGGAAGTCATTCCCATTGCTGTGAAACCGGATGGGCTTAACATTAACCACAATTGCGGCTCCACCCACCCCCAGGCACTGCAGGAAAAGGTGCTGGAGCTGCGGGCGGACCTTGGCATTGCGTTCGATGGCGATGGTGATCGGGTGCTTATGGTGGACGACCAGGGCGAGCTGGTGGATGGGGATGAACTCATTTTCATCATTGCCCAGGGTCGGCAGCAGGACCGGCGGCTGCAGACCGGCGTGGTGGGGACCCTGATGAGCAACTACGGTCTGGAGTTGGCGTTGCGGAATCTGGATATCGAGTTTGTGCGGGCCAATGTGGGTGATCGCTATGTGCTGGAGCTGCTGACGGAAAAGGGCTGGCTGCTGGGGGGTGAATCCTCCGGTCACATTGTGTGCCTGGACAAAACCACTACTGGTGATGGCATTGTCTCTGCCCTGCAGGTGCTGGCATCCATGGTGTCCCAGGGCAAATCCCTGCTGGAGCTGCGCCAGGGTATGACCAAGTTACCCCAGACCATGATCAATGTGCGTCTGCCGGAGAAGCGGGAGGTGGCCTCCATTCCCCAGGTGCAGGATGCGGTAAAGGCTGTGGAAGCCCAATTGTCGGGGCGGGGTCGGGTTTTGCTCAGGCCTTCCGGCACCGAGCCGTTGATCCGGGTGATGGTGGAAGGTGATAACGGTGCGGAAGTGGCCGCCTTGTGCCGCCAGATCGCCGATGTGGTGGCGGAAGTGATCAGCGCTTAGCCCCTTCTTGTATGTTGACACCTTCTTCGCTACCATTGCCGCCTCGTAAAAATGGAGGGTAGTGGCATGCGGACACCTGTTGTCGCGGGCAACTGGAAGATGAACGGCACCCGATCCAGCGTAGCCAGTCTACTGCAGGGGCTGAAGCAGGGCCTGCAGCCCGGGCGTACTGAGGTGCTGGTGTGTGCCCCGTATCCATTTTTGAACCAGGTGTCAGATGCGCTTTCCGGAACCCCGATTCGCTGGGGGGCGCAAAACGCCAGTCAGCATGAGTCAGGGGCTTACACTGGTGAGGTTTCTGTGGCCATGTTGCAGGAATTTGGCTGCAGCCATGTGATTTTGGGCCATTCCGAGCGCAGGGCTTTGTACGGTGAGCAGGATGACCTGGTTGCCGATAAGTTCTGTGCGGTGCAGCGGGCTGGGCTGGTTCCCATCCTGTGTGTCGGGGAAACCCTCGAGCAGCGGGACGCCGGAGACACCGTGGCCGTAGTGGAAGAGCAGTTGATGGCGGTGGTTGATCGTGCGGGGATCGCGGCGTTTGCGGATGCGGTTCTGGCCTACGAGCCGGTGTGGGCCATTGGTACCGGTCGCACGGCCACCCCGGAACAGGCACAGGAAGTTCATGCCGCACTAAGACAAAGGTTGGCGCAGATTGATGAGTCTGTGGCAAATGGCCTGTCCATTTTGTATGGCGGCAGTGTTAAGGCTGCCAATGCGGCAGAATTGTTTGGGTGCCCGGATATCGATGGCGGCTTGATTGGTGGGGCCTCCCTGGATGCTGAAGAATTTATTGCGATCTGCCAGGCGGCAGAATAATTAGGAAAACGACATGTTTGAAACCGTACTGTTAATCGTCTTGGTGGTGGTGGCCCTGGCTTTGATTGGCTTGGTGTTGATTCAGCAAGGGAAGGGTGCCGACGCCGGTGCGTCCTTTGGTGGGGGGGCATCCCAGACCGTCTTCGGCAGCGCCGGGTCGGGTAATTTCCTCACCAAGTCCTCCTGGTTACTGGCCGGTGTGTTTTTCGTCATTTGTCTGGGCTTGGCTTACATCGCGCGGGAGAAGGCCTCCGGTGGTGATTTCAGCTTCGAAGAGCCGGAGCAGGTGGTAGTGGAAACCATTGAGACCGATGTGCCCCAGTATGAGGAAGAAACCGAGAGTGCTGCAGCGGACGTGCCCGCGGTGCCTGCTGAGGCAGCGGCCCCTGAAGTGGCTGAAGACGTGCCAGCAGCGCCAGAAGAGGCAGAAGCTGCGACAGCACCGGCTGTGGCACCGGTTGAATAAATTGAATATTGCGGTGTGATTTCGGTGGAACGCCAAGGCGTTATCCGTTAAATTATGCCTCCCCGCCGAAGTGGTGAAATTGGTAGACACGCTATCTTGAGGGGGTAGTGGCCTAACGGTCGTGCCGGTTCAAGTCCGGCCTTCGGCACCAAATCAAGTGTAAGCCCGCACTGAGCGGGCTTTTTAAATTCTTTTTAAATACCAGCACTTAGAGAAAATTTTTATTTGTGACAACCTGTTGACAGGTCAAAACAAACTCTCTAAGATGCGCGTCTTGTCGATGCGGGGTGGAGCAGCCTGGTAGCTCGTCGGGCTCATAACCCGAAGGTCGTTGGTTCAAATCCAGCCCCCGCTACCAATCCTAAGCCGCCTGCCTGACCGGGAACTACCAGACCCGAGTCAGGCAGGCAGCGACTCTAGACTCAATGTCCTCTCGGTTTGAAGCCGGTGGTGTGAAACCAGTGTCGGGATGCAAGCTGACGGCAATGTGTTGAAGCGCTGTCGCAATCGTTGCTATAATTCGCAGCCGACGGGACTGGGTAAGAACCTTAAGTGTTTAGGTCGAGCCCATGCGGAGCTAACGAGTAAGAATTTTGAAAGCCCCTACTATTAGGGGCTTTTTATTAGGAATAATTTGGCCGGGCAAGTCGTGGATGCATGCCGGGTCAAACAGTTGTGGGCCATGGTGCCCACTTTTTGTTTGTGAAACCGAGATAGAGTCCAGACGTTACGTGTCATCAAAACGAATCGAAACTTTGAAAGAAATGCTGGAGCCTGCGGTCAATGCGGTGGGTATGGAGCTGTGGGGCATTGAGTTTTTGTCCCAGGGCAAGCATTCCATTCTGCGGGTGTACATCGATTCCGAAAACGGCGTCACCATCGATAATTGCGAGGCAGCCTCCCATCAGGTGAGCGGTGTTCTCGATGTGGAAGATCCTATTAACGGCGAATACAACCTGGAAGTCTCCTCTCCGGGTATGGATCGCCCCCTTTTTACCTTTGACCAGTTTGCCGCCTACGAAGGCGAGCTGATCAAGGTGCGTTTGCAAATGGCCGTGAACGGCATGAGAAATTTCACCGGTAAGCTGTTGGCTGCGAAAGATGATGCGCTCACTTTCCAGATTGATAACCAGCAGCTCACTGTTTCCATCAACCAAATTGATAAGGCAAACCTGGTCCCAATTTTCGACTAACGTGCTGATGGATATCTATCGTACGCAGTCTCAGGGTGAGGCAGTGAGATGAGCAAAGAAATACTTTTGGTAGCGGATACCGTATCCAACGAGAAAGGCGTTGATAAAGACGTGATCTTCGGCGCCGTTGAACTGGCGCTGGCAACAGCCACTAAAAAACGATTCCCTTCCGATGACGTGGATATCCGGGTGAGCATCAACCGCACCACCGGAGATTACGATACCTATCGTCGCTGGCATGTGGTCCTGGATGAGGACTTTGAGTTTCCCGGTCGTCACCTGACCCTGGACGAAGCCCACGATATCGATAAAAACCTGAACATTGGTGATACCTGGGAAGAGGAAATCGAGTCCATCGATTTTGGCCGTATTGCCGCCCAGACTGCCAAGCAGGTAATCGTACAGAAAGTGCGTGAGGCTGAGCGTCAACAGGTGATCGAGGCATTTCTGGATCGCATCGGTGAACTGGTCAGTGGCACGGTCAAGAAAGTGACCCGTGACAGCGTAATCCTGGATCTGGGCAACAACGCAGAAGCCCTGTTGCCACGGGATGAAATGATTCCGCGCGAAACCTTCCGCATGAGTGACCGTGTGCGGGCGGTGTTGCACGGTGTGAACCGGGAAAACCGTGGTCCGCAGCTGTTTGTCAGCCGCAGCAGCCCCGAAATGCTGATCGAGCTGTTCAAGATTGAAGTGCCGGAGATCGGTGAAGACCTGATTGAGATCAAGGGCGCGGCCCGCGATCCTGGCTCCCGTGCCAAGATTGCCGTAAAAACCCACGACCAGCGGGTAGACCCGGTGGGTGCCTGCGTGGGGATGCGTGGCGCCCGGGTACAGGCGGTTTCCAACGAGTTGGGCGGTGAGCGCATCGATATTGTGTTGTGGGACGACAACGTGGCCCAGTTCGTGATCAACGCTATGTCGCCCGCGGATGTGGTGTCTATTGTGGTGGACGAAGACCGTCATGCCATGGACATCGCAGTAGAGGAAGATCAGTTGGCCCAGGCCATTGGTAAAGGCGGACAGAACATTCGTCTGGCCAGCGAGTTGTCCGGTTGGGACTTGAATGTCATGACCGTGGAACAGGCCCAGAGCAAGCAGGAAGAAGAAGCCGGCGAGCTGGTTGAGCGCTTCATGGTTGAGCTGGACGTGGACGAAGACGTGGCCGTGGTGTTGGTGGAAGAAGGTTTCACCAGCCTGGAAGAAGTGGCCTATGTTCCGAAAGAGGAAATGATGTCGATCGATGGCTTTGATGAGGATGTTGTGGACGAATTGCGGCGTCGGGCCAAAGACTCGCTGCTGACCAAAGCTCTGGTATCGGAAGAAAAACTGGAAGGTGAACAGGCGCCTGCTGAAGACCTGTTGAATATGGACGGTATGGATAAAACCACCGCCTACGCGCTGGCAAAGATTGGCATCATCACCATGGATGACCTGGCAGAACAGGCCGTTGATGACCTGTTGGATGTGGAAGGCATTGATGAAGAACGCGCCGCGCAATTGATAATGACTGCACGTGCCCCCTGGTTCGAGGATCAGGAATAACCTGATCCCGACCCAGAGCATTTAACCGGCACGAAGAACAGGAGTGAGAAACGCTGATATGGCAGAAGTGACCGTCGCACAGCTAGCAGATGTCGTGGGTATACCCGTTGAGACTCTATTGCAGCAAATGAAAGACGCGGGGCTGACTCACAAAGATCCAGCGCAAGCTGTATCAGATACTGAGAAAGAGCAATTGTTGGCTCACCTGAAGCGATCCCATGGTGAGTCTGATTCTGCGCCCAAGAAAATCACCCTCAAGCGGAAGAGCGTCAGTACGCTGAAAGTGAGTGGTTCCCAGGGCCGCAGCAAAACCGTAAACGTTGAAGTGCGGAAAAAACGCACCTATGTGAAACGTTCCACTGTAGAAGCGGAAGAGGCGGCTAAAGCAGAAGAAGCTCGCCTGGAAGCGGAACGCATAGCGGCGGAAGAAGCCGAAGCCGCTGCGAAGAAAGCAGAGCAGGAACGCCTGGCTGCGGAGAAGAAAGCGGCGGAAGAAGCCCGCAAGGCGGCTGAGGAAGCGGCTCAGGCAGAAGAGGTCAGCGAGCCTTCAGACGTTAAAGCTGCCAAGTCGAAGAAAGAGCCTGCACCCGCTAAGGAAGCGCCTAAGAAGCCGGAGAAAAGTCCGGAAGAACAAGCCGCTGAAGACGCCCGCAAAGCTGAAGAAGCCAAGCGTAGAGAAGAAATTCGCAAGAAAGCGGAAGACGAAGCCCGTCAGCGTACTTTGGAAGAAGCCCGTCGCATTGCCCAGGAACTGGAAGGCCGTTCAGACGACGAAGCTGCCAGTAAAGAAGAGCTGTTGGAAGAAGAAAAGGACGCCATTGTTAAGCGCGCGTTTGAAGACAGCCTGGATCGCGAAGCGCGTCAGGCCAAGCGCGCTCGTAAAGTTCCCAAGAAGAAAGGCAAGGATAAACAGCCTGAGCGCAAGATTGTGCCTCGTGTTTCCGCCTCTCGCCTTAACCAACACGGGTTCCAGAACCCGACAGGACCTGTCGTGCGTGAAGTTGCCCTAGGCGATAGTATTCTGGTTTCAGATTTAGCCCAGCAAATGTCCGTTAAAGGTGCCGCAGTGGTGAAATCGCTGTTTAACCTGGGCGTTATGGCGACCATGAACCAGGCCATTGACCGTGATACTGCCCAATTAATCGTTGAAGAGTTTGGCCACAACGTCAAACTGGTCAGCGAAGATGCGGTTGAGGATTCTCTGGTAGAACACCTGGAAGATACCCAGACCGATAGCGAAATGGCATCCCGGGCTCCGGTGGTGACCATCATGGGTCACGTTGACCACGGTAAAACGTCCTTGCTGGATTACATTCGACGCACCCGCGTTGCCGCTGGTGAAGCCGGTGGTATTACCCAGCACATTGGTGCCTATCACGTTGAAACCGGTCACGGCATGATCACCTTCCTGGATACACCCGGCCATGCGGCATTTACACAGATGCGGGCTCGTGGTGCTTCCTGTACGGACATCGTGGTGTTGGTGGTGGCAGCCGATGACGGCATGATGCCGCAGACTGCTGAAGCAATCGATCACGCCCGTGCCGCCAACGTGCCGATCATTGTGGCTGTGAACAAAATGGATAAGGAAGACGCCGATCCGGAGCGGGTTAAATCGGATCTGTCGCAGAAGGAAGTCATTTCTGAAGAATGGGGTGGCGATACTCAGTTTGTACACGTATCTGCTCACACAGGGCAGGGTATTGACGAGCTGCTGGATGCCATCCTGCTGCAATCCGAAGTCCTTGAGTTGAAAGCTGTGCCCACCGGTGCCGCTCGCGGTATCGTAATTGAATCCCGTGTGGATAAAGGCCGTGGTGTGGTAGCCAGCTTGTTGGTGCAGAACGGTATTCTGAACCAGGGTGATATGGTTCTGGCCGGTGAGCACTATGGTCGTGTGCGTGCCATGTTGGATGAAAACGGTAAGCCAATAAAGGAAGCCGGACCTTCTATTCCTGTGGAGATCCTGGGTTTGGCTGGTGCGCCAGATGCGGGTGAAGAATTCCAGATCGTTCCAGATGAACGCAAGGCCCGTGAAGTGGCCGAGTTCCGCCAGAAGAAGCTGCGCCATAACCGTTTGGCCCGTCAACAGGCGGCTAAACTGGAGAATATATTCGAGAACATGGGCGCAGGCGAAGCCGCTTCGGTCAATATCGTATTGAAGACCGATGTGCGCGGTTCACTGGAAGCGTTGCAAACAGCATTGATTGATTTGTCCACCGACGAAGTAAAAGTGAATATCGTCTCCTCCGGCGTAGGCGGTATCAACGAATCCGACGTCAACTTGGCATTGACCTCCAATGCGGTGGTTATCGGCTTTAACGTACGTGCTGATGGCTCGGCCCGCAAGTTGTGTCAGGAAGAGGGCATCGAGCTGCGTTACTACAGCGTTATCTACGACATCATCGAAGATGTGAAGAATGCCATGTCAGGTCTGCTGGAGCCTGAGCTGCGTGAAGAGATCGTAGGGGTGGCAGAGGTGCGCGATGTATTCCGTTCCTCCAAGTTCGGTGCTGTGGCTGGTTGTAAGGTAGTGGAAGGTACCATCTACCGTAACAAGCCGATCCGTGTATTGCGCGATGACGTAGTAGTCTTCCAGGGTGAACTGGAATCCCTGCGCCGCTTCAAGGATGACGTAAACGAAGTGAATGCCGGTATCGAATGTGGTATCGCAGTGAAGAGCTACAACGACGTGAAAGAAGGCGACAAGATCGAAGTCTTTAACGTGAAAAAAGTAGCTCGCACCATTTAAGAGGTGATTATCGTTGCGTCATAGTGCCCGTGGTTATAACCGTACCGATCGCATAGCCGACCAGATCCAGCGGGATCTGGCCGTGTTGCTACAGCGGGAAGTCAAGGACCCCCGTGTCGGCATGGTTACCATCAACAGTGTGAATGTAAGCAAAGATCTGGCGTTTGCCGATGTTTATGTCACCTTTATGGGGATCAACGAAGACCAGAACGTGGAGGAGTCGCTGGAGGTGCTGGAGCACGCCGGTGGCTTCCTGCGCAGCCTGTTGGCCAAAAGCATCAAGCTGCGGGTGATGCCCCGACTGCGTTTTCACTACGATCACACCATTGTTGACGGCCCGCGCATGTCGCGTCTGATTGATCGGGCAGTGGCCGAAGACAAAGCCCGTCATCGCGACGAAAACCAAAGCGAAACCGACGGAGAGTAACCTTGGCAAAGCGACGAAATCGGGGCCGTGCCGTCGACGGCGTACTGGTATTGGACAAACCTGGCGGTTGCACCTCCAACGAGATACTGCAACGGGTCAAGCGTATGTTCGGCGCCGCCAAAGCGGGGCATACCGGTAGCCTGGACCCGCTGGCCACTGGCGTGTTACCGCTGTGCTTTGGCGAGGCCACCAAGTTTTCCCAGTTTTTGCTGGATGCGGACAAAGCCTACGTGGTGAAAGCCAAGTGGGGTGAACGCACAGACACCGCCGATGCTGATGGTGAAGTGGTGGAAACCTGTGCCACCGATGGGCTGACCCGGGAGGCACTGTTGAGTACCCTGGAACGCTTCCGCGGTGAGATTGAGCAGGTACCATCCATGTATTCCGCGCTCAAGCACAACGGGCAGCCGCTGTACAAACTGGCGCGCCAGGGTGTGGAAGTTGAGCGCAAGGCGCGCAAAGTGCACATTCACAGCCTGGAGCTGCTAGACTTCGATACCACCCATTTCAGTCTGGCGGTGGCCTGCAGCAAGGGCACCTATGTGCGCAATCTGGTGGAAGATGTTGCCGCCGCTTTGGGTAATCTGGCGCATGTGGTAGAATTGCGCCGCACCCAGGCCGGGCCCTATACCCTGGAACAGGCGGTGACCATTGATGAATTGTCGCAAGCCATTGATTCCGGTGGGCATAAAGCCCTCGATGAGCTGCTGTTACCCCTCGGGACCAGTGCCGATCACTGGCCTGCATTGGCGCTGACGGAAGCCACTGCGTTTTATCTGCGCAACGGTAATCCGGTGCAGATCCCCGGTTCGCCGGCGGAGGGTTGGGTCAAATTGACCGGCCCGAATGAAGAATTTATTGGTGTTGGTGAGGTGCTGGACGATGGTAAAGTGGCTCCCCGACGCTTGATAAGTAGCAGCCAGTAGCTGCGCAAGTAGTAACCGACCGAACTGTAAATATGCGTGGTCCGGCCGGTTTTTAATCTAAGCATATTGGAGAAAAGACAATGTCATTAAGTGCTGAACAAAAAGCGAAAGTTGTTGCCGAACACGCTCGTGCTCAAGGCGATACCGGTTCCCCTGAAGTCCAAGTTGCCCTGCTGACTGCACAGATCAATCAGCTGCAAGGCCACTTTAAAGCGCATAACAAGGATCACCACTCTCGTCGTGGTCTGATCCGCATGGTTAACCAGCGTCGTAAACTGCTGGACTACCTGAAGCGCAAGGACCTGGACCGTTATACTGCCTTGATCGGCAAGCTGGGCCTGCGTCGTTAATGCACCACTGGCTAAGCACCTATTCAGCATCCCCCAGGTTCCAGAGGTTTGTCTCTGGAGGGTTGGCGCGGTTCTGATACGCTAAAAACACGGCACTCATCTTCGGATCAGTGCCGTGTTTTTTTAGTGGCCCCATGCAATGGCCAGGTGACATTGAACAATATTGGTAAAACTCCGGCTTCTGAATACAAACATCAATTGGAAAGCGAGTTGTGCTGGAGTCTCGAAACGGAAGGTGAATAATGTTTAAAGTGGTTAGAAAAGAATTTAAATTCGGTGATCAGACGTTTGTATTGGAAACCGGAAAAGTTGCCCGTCAAGCCACCGGTGCGGTGGTCGTAACGACGGAATCCTGCTCTGTGCTGGTGACGGTGGTGGCCCGCAAAGACGCAGCGCCCGGTGCCGATTTCTTCCCCCTGACGGTTAACTATCAGGAAAAATTCTACGCTGCCGGTCGTATCCCCGGTGGTTTCATGAAGCGTGAAGGTCGTCCTTCTGAAAAGGAAACCCTGACTTCGCGCTTGATCGATCGTCCCATCCGCCCCCTGTTCCCCGATGGCTTCTTCAATGAAGTTCAGGTCATCGCCACAGTGATGTCCACTGACAAGCAGCATGATCCGGATATCGCTGCCATGATCGGTGCTTCTGCTGCATTGTCCATTGCCGGCATCCCGTTCCTCGGCCCCATCGCAGCGGCCCGGGTGGGTTACACCGATGGCATGTACATGCTGAACCCCACCTATAAGCAGCTGGAAACGTCCATGCTGGACCTGGTGGTGGCAGGGACCGACGAAGCAGTATTGATGGTGGAATCCGAAGCTCAGGAGCTGACGGAAGACCAGATGCTGGGCGCGGTATTGTTTGGCCATATGGAAATGCAGAAAGCCATCACCGCCATCAAGGAATTCGCGGCTGAAGTCGGTACCCCCAAGTGGGACTGGCAGCCCCCTGCAGAAAATACACCCTTGATCGAAGCGGTGAAATCCATCCTGGCCGGTCGCCTGGCGGAAGCCTATCAGATCCACGACAAGCAGGCCCGTTATGCGCGGGTGGATGAACTGCGCAGCGAAGTGGTCGCGGCACTGTGCAAGGCTGAAGATGAAAACGCCCCGACCGAGCGTGAAGTGAAAGACACTTTCCACGATCTGGAGTATGTGACCGTGCGGGAGAACATCCTGTCCGGCAAACCCCGTATCGATGGTCGTGATCTGAAAACCGTTCGCCCGATTGCGGTGGAAACCGGCGTGATGCCTCGTACCCACGGTTCTGCCCTGTTTACCCGGGGTGAAACCCAGGCCATCGTCACCGCTACCCTGGGCAGCCTGCGGGATTCCCAGAGTGTGGACTCCATCGAAGGCATGAAGCAGGATCCATTCATGCTTCACTACAACTTCCCGCCGTTCTGTGTGGGCGAGATCAGTTTCCAACTGGCGCCCAAGCGCCGTGAGATCGGTCACGGTCGCCTGGCCCGTCGCGGTGTCCAGGCGATGCTGCCGGACAGCAATGACTTCCCCTACGCCATCCGCGTGGTATCCGAAATCACCGAGTCCAACGGTTCTTCTTCCATGGCATCGGTGTGTGGTTCTTCCCTGGCGTTGATGGATGCCGGCGTTCCCATGAAGGCACCGGTCGCCGGTATTGCCATGGGTCTGGTGAAGGAAGGTGAGCGTTTCTCGGTGCTGTCCGATATCCTGGGTGACGAAGATCACCTGGGTGACATGGACTTCAAAGTGGCCGGCAGTGAAAACGGTATTACTGCTCTGCAGATGGATATCAAGATTACTGGTATCACGGAAGAGATCATGGAAATCGCCTTGAACCAGGCTCGCGAAGGTCGCATGCACATCCTGGGTGAGATGAACAAGGTTCTGGCCGCGCCGCGGGGCACTCTGTCTTCCGATGCACCGGTGTACCTGACCATCAAGATCCACCCGGATAAGATTCGTGACGTGATCGGTAAGGGTGGTGCCACCATCCGCAGCATTTGCGAAGAGTCCGGTGCGGAAATCGATATCCAGGACGACGGCCAGGTGCGCATCTACGGTGAGAATCAGGCTGCGGCGGAAAAAGCCCTGTCCATGGTGGAAGGCATCACGGCGGAAGCGGAAGTGGGCCAACTGTACACCGGCAAGGTGAACAAGATTGTGGACTTCGGTGCGTTCGTTAACATTCTGCCCGGTACCGACGGCCTGGTTCATATCTCTCAGATTGCTGAAGAGCGCGTGAATAATGTAAGTGATTACTTACAGGAAGGCCAGGAAGTGACCGTTAAGGTGTTGGACATTGATAACCGTGGCCGCATCAAGCTGAGCATCAAGGAAGCGCTGGCGGAACAAGCCGGTGGTGCTTCTGCGGAGTGAACGCTGACAAGCTAATCCGATAAGGATTTCGGTTATAAAAGGGAGCTAAATGCTCCCTTTTTATTTACATACGGTTATATAAATTACAGTTGTGTTTGTGAAGACCATTGCGTACCCTAATGTAATTCGAGACTAATTGGGCATTTTGTATTGGGATTGGCGCCGGGTTTTGGTCCTGGGCATGTGTCAGATTTTCGCTGACATTTCCTTGCCCAACGTGGGTCTCATTCGGTTACTATCTACATCAGAACGACAGAGCGAAAAGAACAATAAATATATTGGAGGAAAGGGAAATGCCATTGCAAAAACTAGGCTGTGTTAAAGCATTGGTCGCGTCATCCGCATTGCTGTTTTCGAGCCTGACGCTTGCCTATGACTGGCAACTGGACAAGGACGAAAATGGTATTCAACTCTATACGAAAGAATCTCAAACTGCTCCCCTGAAACAGGTGAAAGTGGTGACGTCTGTGAAGGCTAGCCTGTCCAGCCTGGTGTCTTTCCTGTCCGATCACAGTGCGTTTCCAGACTGGATGGACAAAGTCTCCAAGGTGGAGAAACTGAAGGACATCAGTGAGCAGGAGTCCATTACCTATACGGTGGTGGATGCCCCCTGGCCGGAGCGGGATCGTGATGCGGTGCTCTACTCCAAGTGGGAACAGAACCCGGAAACCCTGGTGGTGACCAAGAAAGTGTATTCAGAGCCTCAGTACCTGAGCGCGGACTCCAGCATGATTCGAAGCCCTTATCTGGAAGCGGAATGGGTGTTAACACCGCGGGGCAATGGTATGGTGGAAGTGGCTTATGTGTCGGACTATGATCCGGGTGGTGATGTTCAGGGTTGGCTGTTGGATATGTTTACCTATGAGATGCCCTACAACACCATGAAGAATCTGCGGGCTTCAGCACTGGGTAAGTACGAAGGCGCCAAGTTTGCCTTCATTAAAGAGCCGGTGTCAGACGGTGTTGCCATGACCCAATGACGCTTGAGTCAAAGATGTTGGTGAAATAAAAAAGGGGCCTCAAACGGCCCTTTTTTTTGTGCTGTTTAATGCATTGCGCACATTACTGGTTAGCCAGTCGATTGTAATCCAGATACCCAAACTCGATGGGCTTGGCCTGCTTGAACGCTTTGTGCATGTCGTCACTGTATTGCCAAAACGCCGGGTTGGTGCGGCGCACGGCGTACCGGTCCAGCAACTTAATATAATCCTTCCGGTTCTTGATCTGTTGTACCTGCTCCACGAATGCCGGTATCTGTGCCGTGGTCATTTCGAAGAACACATTGGGATAAGAGCCGAGCAGGCCATGGCTTACCGTCAAGTCATCTTCCTGCGGCAGCCGGCGGTCTTCATCACCAAACAGATGGGAAATATTGGTAAAGGCTGAGTTGCTGAGCACGCTGTAGTATTCCACCCGATCGCTGTTGTCGTCCTTGAGTTTGATGACGGACATCTGTGGCATATTGGCGGCGGCCTGGCCGGTGATGTTGTCCAGGTCAGAGAGGGCCGCCAGCACGGCGCCCTCCTGGAAGCCCTGAGTCAGGGCGTATTGTTGATTCAGAACCGGTTTGAGTTTGTCCTGCAGCTTCAGATAAAGTTCCTGCAGGTGATCCTGCGATTGGTACTCCACCGAGGTGCTGCCCTCATAGGACCGTGCATACTGGTAGATATATTCTTTTACCGGATTCACCGAGCCACGATACCACTGATTGTGAACGGCTTGACGGTCCGCTTTGGGCAACAGGGTGAGGAAATTGAATTCACCTTCCATACGCAGAAAATCCATGTAAATACGGGTATTGAGTTGGTGCCCGACATTGCCGAACACATCGAAGCCCGCCACCAGTAAATAATGGATGCGTTCCAGCAACGGATAGGTGATTACCCAGGCCGTTTGTGGCTTGCCGCCATGCAATCCTTTGATGACCGTGGCGCTGTCAAAATGGCGGTAGATGGTTAGCGCGGCGTTGTCATTGTCCCCGTCACCATCCCACAGCAGATCCAGGGATACATTGAATTGCTTGTCCACATAGGCGTTGAGGAAGCGGGTCTTCTCGGCAATGTATTTCTGTTCGTTGCTGGCATAGCTCATCCAGTTCAGCAAGCCGGCGCTGCTGCTGTCTTTGGCGGGCAGCTTCAACAGGTGGAGGTTTTCTTGCAAGGCTTTTTCCGCCAGCTCAGAGGAGCGGAACCGGGGATGCAGGAAGGTAACCCAGAAGTGATCGTTGATGACATTCAATGCCACCTGACCCCGGCACACCGGGCTCTTGATGAATCCCATGATGGTGTATTGCGCTTCCTCCAGCATGAAACGGTAGCGGGCATAGCTGGGGATCTGCTGGAAGGTCTCAAACGGATTGGACGCAGTTTTGATGTCGTAGGTCGGCAGTTTGCTCACCTGATACTGGTCATTCAGGAACCATTCACGCCAGTTGGCCATGCGTTCTTCATCCAGGCGGTAAGGCATATGGGTTTTCACCACCGGGGTTTCCTGATGTCGGCGTAGACGGTAGTAAACCCGTTCAACCTTGGGATCGTCGTAGGGGCGTCGTGTGCTGATCAGGTCGATGGGTTCGGCGGGCGGGGTGCGGGAACGGACCAGTTCGAAGAAAACCGGCTCGCTGCTGTCGTCAAAATACAAATGGGCCAGGTACAGATGTTCAAACATGTAGCGGCTCATGAGCCTGGCTTGTAATGAATCCTGATTGAAAAACGTTTCCCATTTTTGCACCTGATGTTGCAGCGACGCGCTCAGGGGGGTGGGTGGCTCATAGGGTGAACCCACTTCAACCCAGCGCATCAGGGTGTCATGATCCTGTTGCTCCAGGCCGGGGAGCCCATAGGGCATGCCCCACAGGGGGTAAGAATCCTGGTAATCCTGATAGCTGTCCAGGTTGCTGCATTGTTGGTCCCGGTGCAGTTTGAAATCGAAGCTGTCTGGCAGTACTGCTACTTCGGGCAGCGGGTGTGCCTGCTTCTGTAACAGCAGCTGGGCCAGCACGCTGGCGTTGACGTTGGCCTCTGCGTCATTGCGACGTTCGTTTAACACCGGATAGAAGCCCCGGCTGCGCCAATCCGAGGTGGACAGAGCATCGTGAAACAGGCGGGTGGGTTCTGTGGCCAGCAACCGGGAACTCTCGTAAATGTATTCTTTGCTGGCGCCCCGGGTAATGCCTTCATAGGCGGTCAATTTGAGCTGGCAGGGGGCATCGTAGCAGGCATGACAGACCACGCAGCGCTGGTTCAGGATGGGTTGTACATCATTCTGGTAGCTGATCAGGGTGGAGGGTACTGGATGATCGAGGCGGTCTGGATCGCTGATTCCATAGAGGTCATCCCAGACATTGAAGGCCACTGTGGCACAACCTGAGATCACCAGGGCGAATGAAACAAACAACAAACGACGCATAAGACACAGTCCTTAACCCGCAGAAAGGTTCATATTATGGCACAAGTGTGACAAAACCCAGTCGTTTGGGCCGGACATCCAGGTCTGCAGCTTTGTTTTCAGGGGTTGTTCGTGCGAGGGTTCTTCAGTGTGTGGGAGCTCAGATGAGATTGAAATGCGACGCTTTGGTCACGGCCTGGGTGCGGGTTTTACAATTCAGCTTTTTCAGTATGCGAGCAATGTGGGTCTTTACGGTTTCCGCGCTTTTGCCGGTACTGAGTGCAATCTGCTTGTTGCTCATGCCAGTGGCCAGCCATTTAAGTGTGTCCAACTCGGCGTCGGTTAACTGAAGGTCCAGCGTGGCAGGCTGAGTGTCATTGGCGGTCTCCGCAACCGTCCACAGCGCTGGCTCCGGCTCCGGTGCTGCGAAATGTTCGCCGCCCTGCACGATTTGGGTGAGGGCCTGGATGAAGTCATGAATGGACGATTCCTTGAACAGAAAACCTTGAGCGCCCAAGCTGCGGCAGTGCTGCAGTGCAATGGCGTTGAAGTGGGACGTCAACACTACGACGGGAATGCCGGCAGGTCGTTGGTGACTGCGCAACAGGTTTTCGGCGGTGGACTGACGCAGGTGGTAGTCGCATAGAATCAGATCAAACTGTTCTGGCTGAGCCAGGCACTGCAGTGCCGCCTCTATGGATTCCACACTGACGGAGACAGTAAATCGCTGTGTACAGTTCAGAAGTGATGCCAGGCTTTCCCGCACCAGTGCCTGGTCTTCGATAAGCAGTATGCGGTAACTCATAAGCAGTTCATACGCAAGGAATCGTCAGTTGGGCCCGAAAACCTTCCGGGGTCAGGGCCATGTCAACCTGGCCACCCAGCTGGGACACACGGGCCTGAATACCCTGCAACCCTTTGCCCGCCTGCAAGCCGTTCTGACCGCTGCCGTTGTCTTCCACGCTGACGCTGAAGCGGGACGGGCTCTTCAGAATCATGATCTGCAGTTGGGAGGCGTTGGAATGGCGGATGCTGTTGGTGATGATCTCCTGGCAGACCCGAAACAGAGTCTCGCCACTGACCGCGGAGCAGCGACCGTCGAAGCCTTCGGTGTCCACTTCGATGCTCGGGCGCGGAATGGTGTGCGCCAGTTCCAGCAGCGCTGCTTTGACGTCAAACACCGGCGCCTGCCAGTTGTGGGAGAGGGAGCGGATCTGGGTGGCCATTTTCTGGGTGAGGGCAAGGGCGTTGCGCAGCAGCGGGTCCTGACTTTGGTTGAGATAGCAATATTGATTCAGGTTGTGGCTGATGGCGGTGCTGAGATGACCCAGTTCGTCGTGCAGATCCCGCGCGATGGCCTCACGGGTTTCCTGTTGGGCACGGGATTCCAGCAGTTGTTGCGTGGTGTGCAGTTGTGCAAGCTGGGTATTGGCGATGGTTTTTTGCCGGAATTCATGGATCAGGCCATTGAACAACAGATAGACCAGTAACTGGCTGCTCAGCATTTGCAGCAGGAACAGGGTGCCCAACAGTGGTTGCAGTAGCAGCCAGGCCATCAGGTTGGCGCCACCCAGCAATGCCAATGCCTGCCGCGATGGCAAGCCGGACAGGGTGCCAGCGGGAAGTGCCAGTAGAAAGCCCACTGCAAAAGGATTGGTATAAGGGTTGGTGGCCGCAACCAGCGACGGACCATACGCGGCATGAATGAGGGCAATGGCGCTCACATAGTTGAGAGCGCTCAGCAACAGCAGCAGCGGGTGTTGTACCCGGCGCGGAAAATGCTTCAGTTCCCGTTGGGGGAAAATCAGCATCAGGTAGAGAAAAGACGATAAGAACAGGGGCACGAACAATAGGGCCGGTAGCGTCAGTGTCAGGTGGGCAGAGCCCTCAAACAGCGATGCCTCCAATGCTGGATAGAGTGCAACATAGGCGCAGCCCATCACCACCAGTCCGGTGCCGGAGAGCGCCAGGGCCCGTGCGAGAAAATACGCCGGCAGTCGATCAGTCAGGTTCATAGGCCGAGAATATGCGTGTTTGGTTCATGGTGGTTTCACAGCGGTATAGCATGCCGGCAGCAGGCCCGTCCAGGGCTGTTGGGCTGAGGGCTTTAGTCTGTGTCTGTGTTCGATTGTGGGTGAATACGATTCAGGAACGCGTCAATGCGCTGATTCAGGTCCTCCGCTTCGTGGTGCAGCCAGTGGCTGCCGCTGGGGTAGGTCACCAGCTCCAGATCAGGCACCAGGTCTTCGATGCCGTTGAGCGTGTCCGGAGCAAAGTAAGGATCGGCCAGACCCCACAGAAACAGAGTGGGCCGCTTCACTGAATAAATCTTGCGTTGGAACGGTGTCAGTTCGGCCGGGTAGTCCTGCTCATTGGGTGGGTACGGCATGGCACGATAGTAGTGTTTCATGGTTTTCCAGCGCGCGGTGGGCACCCAGTTTTCCCACATCAAGCGCAGAATACGTTGGCCGGAATAGAAGCCACTCTCAAAAATAGAGAAGTCGCTGAAAATAATCTTGGAGAAGTTGAGTTGATCCTTAAGGCCGGTGCCCTGGGCGTAGTCGACATAGCGACTGCGGTGCGCCTGATCGCTGTTGGGGTCGAGCAAGGCCCGGCCGAACAGGTAAGGGTGGGGAACACTGAGTACCACCAGGCCATCAATGGCGTCCGGGTGCAGCATGCCCATGATCCAGGCAATGGCGCCGCCAAAGTCATGACCCACCAGGGTGGCGCTGTCATAACCCAGGCAGCGGATCAGGGCGCGGATCTCCCAGCCGATTTCAATAAAGTCGTATTCTTCAATGGCGTCCGGGCTGGAGGAATAGTGATGGCCTTTCAGGTCGATGGCCACTGCGTGATGGCGTTCGCCGAAGTATTCCAGTTGTTGCTCCCAGGCGTAGGCGAATTCGGGAAAGCCATGCAGGAACAGAATAAGGTGGCGGGCGTTGTCCGGCTTTTTTTCGATGGCGTAGTAATCCCAGGTGTTACCGTCGATGTCCTGGATGCTGATTATGGATTCTGCAAAACTGCGGTTCCATTGCCCCACCCATCCCTGTTCCAGTCGTTTTTGGTGGATGGCATCGGGGATAAAAGCCGATTGATTGCAAGTGCCCGCCCAGGTGGGGGTGGACAGTAAAATACAGATCAGAAGTGTTGTACGCATCCTGGCGCCTGCCTTGTGTTCGGTGTATTCGAGGTGTTGGGTGTGCCGAAAGCAGGATGCAGGAATGTCAGATACAGGAACATCCCCCGAATGGGGGAGTGGCTTCAGGCGATGGAGAGTTGCGTGGGGCGCACCCGGCCGGAGAGCCAGAGAATGATGGTGTTGAAGCCGTCCCAGGGATTGCCTTCTCCCATGCCTTTGATGGCTTGGTCGATGCGGGCGGCCTCCAGCAGGCAGTGACGGAACACGTTGCCGGACAAACGTTGCAGGGCGGATTGGAACATCGGTTTGCGGCTGTCCCAGATGCGGTACTCCTGCATCACCCGTGCCGCAGCCATGCCGTTGCTGATGAGCTGGGCCATGCCGGCCAGGGCACGGATTTCCTTGCTGAAGGCCCATAGCAACACGGTGGGCTCGGTGCCACCGGCTTTTAATTGGTTGAGCATTTTGATGGCGTGGGCATCGTTACCCTTCAAGGCTTCGTCCACCAGGTCGTACAGGTTGTAACGGGCGTGGTCCGCCACGGACTCTTCAATGTCTGCCACGTCCAGTGGGCCTTTGCCCCGCAGCAGCACCAGCTTTTCCACTTCCTGTGAAGCCGCCAGCAGGTTGCCTTCCACCCGTTCCGCCAGCAGTTGCACGGCATCCCGGGTGGGCTCCAGTCCGGCGTTGCGCATGCGTTGGTGAATCCACTGGGGCAGCTGGTTAATATCAATGGGCCACACCTGAATCAGGGCGCCGGCCTGTTCGATTTTCTGGAACCATTTGGTGGCCTGGGTTTTCTTGTCCACCTTGGGAATGATCAGCAGCAGGACGTTGTCCGGATTGGGATTGTCGCAATAGGCCTGCAGGGTTTTCTTGGCGGCGTCATCAAATTTGGGTTTGTCGTGGCGCACTTCCAGGATTTTGCGATCACCGAACAGGGACATGCTGTTGCCGGCTTCCAACAGGTCGGACCAATTGAAGCCCGCTTCCACTGGAAACAGTTCCCGTTCGGTGAAACCCTGTTGACGGCAAGCCTTCCGAATGTGGTCTGCGGCTTCCTGCATCAACAGGGTTTCATCGCCGCTCAGGATATACACCGGCAAAGCCTGACCCTTGGCAAAATGCTCTTTCAACTGATTGGGGCGCAGTTTCATTGCGTGTCTTCCTGGGAAGAGCGGCGGATGGCCAGCAGAATGCGTTGCGCCAGATCCTGGTCCATTTCCCGCTTGAGAATGTTCTCTTCCTCCGCTTTGCCCACCGCCGCGGTCTCACGGTATAAATAGGAACGCCGGGCGTGGAAGGTGGTTTCCGGAATCAGCACGTCGTCCCGTTTTCTGAACAGGAAGCGGATTTCCTTCAACAGTTCGTACTCTGCGCTTTTGCCGCGGCTGGAGTAGGAGGCGGTACGCTTGTCCTCATCGGAATCCAGCAGCTCCAATATGTTGGCGGAGGAGGGCGTGACTTTGGTGCCGGTGTCCAGCAAGGCCTGCTCGACGATTTTGCTGAGGGCCTCATCGCCGCTTTTGTTGATGAGGTGAACGCTGCCATAGGATTTGGCGATGGAGTTGGTGGAGCCCCGCAACTGGAAGCCACAGCCCTGTAGTAACAGGGCTGTGATCAGCAGCAGTGAGGCACAGAGCCGCAGACTCATTTGGCAACCACGCTCACCAGTTTGCCGGGCACCACGATCACTTTGGCGATGGTTTTGCCTTCCGTGAATTTCTGCACGTTCTCGTTGGCGAGGGCCTTTGCAGTAATGCTGTCCTTGTCTTCGTCAACACCCACCTGAATCTGGGCGCGGACTTTACCGTTTACCTGCACTGCAATTTCGATGGAGTCGCGCACCAGGGCGCTCTCATCCACGGCAGGCCAGGCCGCGTCGATCACTGGCTCCGCGTGTCCCAGTTTTTGCCACAGGGTGTGGCAGATATGGGGGGTAATGGGCGCCAGCATCAGGACGCAGGCTTCCAGTGCTTCGCGCATGACCGCCCGGCTCTGGTGGCCATCGTCGTCCAGCTTGGCCATGTGGTTGGACAGTTCCATGACGGCGGCAATGGCGGTGTTGAAGGTGAGGCGGCGATCGTAATCGTCTTTCACCTTGGCGATGGTTTCGTGCAGCTTGCGGCGCAGATCTTTTTGCTGCTCATTGAGGGCGCCCTTGTCCAGCAAGGGGGCATCGCCCTGTGCCAGGTGGGAGGTGACCATACGCCAGATTTTACGCAGGAATTTGTTGCCGCCTTCCACGCCGCTGTCGGACCATTCCAAGGATTGCTCTGGTGGTGCGGCGAACATCATGAACAGGCGTACGGTATCGGCACCGTGCTGATCGATGATCACCTGCGGGTCGATGCCGTTGTTCTTGGACTTGGACATCTTGCTCATGCCGTCGTGCAGCACGGGCTGGCCATCGGCTTTCAACACGTATTGTTTGGCGTCGTTCAGTTCCACGTCGGTGGGGGCTATCCAGTGCTTGCCGCCTTTTTCGTCCTCGCGGTAGAAGCAATCGGCCAGCACCATGCCCTGACACAGCAGGCGCTCGTAGGGCTCATCGCAGTTCACCAAGCCGAAATCGCGCATCAGTTTATGGAAGAAGCGGGAGTACAGCAGGTGCAGGATGGCGTGCTCAATACCGCCGATGTACTGGTTGACCGGCAGCCAGTAGTTGGCTTTCTCCGGGTCCAGCATTTGGGTATCGTCGTTGGGGCTGCAGTAGCGGGCGTAATACCAGGACGACTCCATGAAGGTGTCGAAGGTATCGGTTTCGCGCTCGGCGTCCGCGCCATTGTAGGTGGTTTTACGCCACTCTGGATCGGCCTTGATGGGGGATTGCACGCCGTCCATCACCACGTCTTCGGGCAGTTGCACTGGCAACTGTTCCGGCGGGGTGGGCACGGCGCTGCCGTCTGCCAGATTGATCATGGGAATCGGAGTACCCCAGTAACGCTGACGGGACACCCCCCAGTCGCGCAGGCGGTAGTTCACTTTCACCTGGCCTTTGCCCTGGCTTTGCAGGAATTCGGCAATGGCCTTGAAGGCGTCTTCGGAGCTTAAGCCGTCGAACTGGCCGGAGTTGATCAGGATGCCTTTCTCGGTGAAGGCTGCTTTGGCCAGGTCCACCTCTTCGCCGTTGCGGGCTTCGATTACCTGTTGGATGGGCAAGTCGTACTGCCTGGCAAATTCATAATCACGCTGATCGTGGGCTGGCACGGCCATCACGGCGCCGGAACCGTAATCCATCAATACAAAATTGGCGATCCACACGGGCACTTGATTGCCGGTGATGGGGTGCTTGGCCATCAGTCCGGTGAAGATGCCTTTCTTCTCCATGGTGGCCATGTCCGCCTCGGCCACTTTGTTGTGGCTGCAGTCTTCAATAAAGGCGGCGATGTCGGCGTTGCCCTCGGCGGCCTGTTTGGCCAGGGGGTGTTGTGCGGCCACGGCCACATAGCTTACGCCCATCAGGGTGTCGGGGCGGGTGGTGTACACGGTCAGTGGTTCGTTGCCGTCGATTTCAAACTGCAGCTCCACGCCTTCTGAGCGGCCGATCCAGTTGCGCTGCATGGTCTTGACCTGCTCGGGCCAGTGCTCCAGTTTGTCGAGGTCAGCCAGCAATTCTTCGGCGTAGTCGGTGATCTTCACGAACCACTGGGGGATTTCCTTGCGTTCCACCAGGGCACCTGAGCGCCAGCCGCGGCCGTCGATCACTTGCTCGTTGGCCAGTACGGTTTGATCCACCGGATCCCAGTTCACCGTGGCCATTTTTTTGTACACCAGGCCTTTCTCGTACAGCTTGGTGAAGAACCACTGTTCCCAGCGATAGTATTCCGGGCGGCAGGTGGCCAGCTCACGGTTCCAATCGTAGCCAAAGCCCAGACGCTTCAACTGGCCTTTCATGTACTCGACGTTTTCGTAGGTCCACTTGGCGGGGGCCACCTTGTTTTTGATGGCGGCGTTTTCGGCGGGGAGGCCGAAGGCATCCCAGCCCATGGGCTGCATCACGTTTTTGCCCAGCATGCGCTGGAAACGGCTGACCACGTCACCGATGGTGTAGTTGCGCACGTGGCCCATGTGCAGGCGGCCACTGGGGTAGGGGAACATCGAGAGGCAGTAGTAAGGCTCCTTACCTTCCTGCTCGGTGACTTCAAAGCTCTTGTTCTGTTCCCAATACTGCTGGGCTTCCGCCTCGATCTGCTGCGGCTGGTACTGTTCTTCCATCGACTGAAAACTCTCGGAAATAACTATTTTTCAAAGGGCCTGTGCAAGGACCATTAAAAGGCCATTAAGGATACCGCACCCGGTTGGCAACAGATAGGGGCGAGCCCGCTTTGGTGCCTCTGGCCGGGGAGGGTATGGCGATTCAGGGAATCGGGCAGGATACACCAAATGGCGCCGGGAAGACACGTCTGCGCGGTGGTGACGGGCCGGTGGCTGAGCTGGGTAAGGTAGCGCTTTGATTACCGCCCACCCCCCGATCCGCACATCTCTGACCAGAGGAGCGCTCATGCAGGATAGGCCATTCGACATCATTCTCTGGGGCGCCACCGGCCATACGGGCCGTCCGGCGGCGTTGTACCTGCAGCGGCAGTATGGCCATCAGCTGCGTTGGGCCATCGCCGGCCGCGATCGGGCCCGGCTGGAGCGAGTCCGGGCCGAGACCGGCAACCCGGCGCTGCCAATTTTTATTGTGCCCGGCTCGGATCGGGCGGCGGCGGATCAGGTGGCCGCCCAAACCCGGGTGCTGGCCTCCACGGTGGCGCCGGCGGCACGATACGCCAGTGAGATGGTGGCAGCCTGTATTGCCCACGGCACCCATATGGCGGATCTGTGTGGCGAGCTGCACTGGCTGCGGCACATGATGGACACCCACGACCCGGCGGCCCAGGCCGGCAACGTCAAAATCGTCAATTGCTGTGGATTGGATTCCATCCCGTCGGAATACCTGGTGCATCGGATGCAGCAGGGGGCGCTGGCCCAGTATGGCGAGTACTGCACTCACATCACCAACTGTTTCAGCCACGGCCATATCGCGGTGAGCGGGGGCAGTTTTGCCAGTGGTAAAGGGGTGATGGAGGCGGTGGCCAGTGATCCTGCCATGGCGGACATGATCGCCAACCCCTACAGCCTGAACCCTCCGGACCAGCTGCAGGGCCCCCACTGCCCGGATCTGGGGCAGGTACAGTTTGATGCGGACTTCGGTCAGTGGGTGATGCCTTTTCCCCTGGGTCAGATCAATGCGCGAGTGGTGCGGCGCAGCCACGCCCTGTTGGGGTATCCGTGGGGGGATCAGTTCACGTATCGGGAGGCCAAGCTGGCGGGTCGTGGCCCCCTGAAGCGCTTGCAGGCGGAGTTGGAAACTCGCCTCACCCGTTTGTTTGTGGAGGCGGACCCCCGTTCCCGCAGCGGGCGCTTTCTGCACAGCCTGGGGCCGAAGGAGGGCAGCGGGCCCACGGATCGGCAAATTGCCCGCAACGGCCCCTGCGGGTTCAAAGCGGTGGGGGTGACAGCGTCTGGCAAAAAACTGAAAGGCTGGATGCATACCCATTGGGACCCCGGCCACGGGGGCACGGCGGCCATGCTGGTGGATGCGGCCTATTGCCTGGCCCGGCGCCAGGATGAGATCGAGGCGGAAACCGGCCGCAGCGGTGGGTTCCTGACCCCCTACCTGGCCATGGGCGAGGTGTTACGGGAGCAATTGCAGGCCAATGCCGGCATTCACTGGGGCTTGGAGTCGACGGTGTAAAAATAGCGCCGCATCAGGCACACCAGCTCCTCGACGATCTCTTCATCCCGATAATAGGGCACCGGTTCCAGCAGATGTTTCGACAACAGGGACGATCCCGCCGTAAAGGCCACGTACACCGCCCGGTCCAGGTCCGGCACCGTGAGCCGCTGCCGCTGGCGGCTCAGAAAGCGGTGCATGGCCTCCATCAGCCGGCGCTCAAATTCACGCCCTTCCGGCAGGGTCGAGAGGATGTACTGACTCTTCAGCAGTTCCGCCATCACGCCGCCACTTTGACGAAAATACTGAATGCCCAGGGTGGCCCAAAGGCGGGTGGATTCCTCCACTGACACATCGCCCAATTGTTCCAGCAAATCGTTCAGGCGCCGGGTCATCTCATTGAGATGGGTCTGAATCAGTGCACTCAACAGCGCCTGTTTGTTGGGAAAATACTGGTACAGGGTGGCGATGTTGCAATTGGCGCGCTCAGCCACCTTGTTGGTGGTGAGGGCCTCGAGCCCGGACTCGATCACCAGTTCGCCGGTGGCGGCGATGATGCGTTGCACCGTCTGCTTGGCCCGGGGCTGTTTGGGCTGCTTGCTCAGGGTGCTGAGAGGGGTTGTGAGTAGGCTACTCAGGGGTGGAATGCTGTCCGTCATCAGTTGTCAGCCATGAAAACCAAGTACTAACCAAGTAATTACTTGGATTATGCTCAAGGCTCAGGCAAATGCCAACCCGTGTGACGATTTCGGTCCTATCTTCTGGATTCACCGTATCCAGACTGACCCATTTAAGGACCTAATAATTTCAGGAGCCATCCATGACTGCCCAACTGCCCGTAAATCTGATGTGGAAGCAAAAATACTCTGACGAGGTGATGGATCGCATGCGCTATACCTGCGACCCGCTGGCGGATGCGGTGGCGGCCCGGATCGAGCGCGGACGCCCCTCCCAGATGATCGATGAGGTGTTGCGCCGGGCACGTACAGAAGGCGGGGACTTCGCCGCCTATGTGGAGCATATGAACAGTGTGCCGGACTGGGTGGATTGGGAGCAGATCGAGCACGCCCGCCAGGTGCTGCTGGCCTTTGCCGGCGTGCGCGGCATCGCCCTGCTGGTGAGCAGTCTGGTGGAGGGCTATTCCCTTAGCAAGGCCGCTCATGTGCTGGTGGCCACCGGGCGTTTGCATCAGGACGTGTTGCGGCGCATTTATGAAACCGGGCAAATGACCCACAACATGCTGGTGCCCGGCGGACTGCAGGTGGGTGGCCCCGGCCATCGCACAGTGATGGAAGTACGTTTGTTGCACGCCATGGTGCGCAAATACCTGAAACAGCGCGGATGGGAAACGGAACTGTACGACGAACCGGTGAACCAGGAGGACATGGCGTTCACCGTCATTGAATTCGATTATTTGTCCCTGCGGGGCATGGAGCGAATGGGGGCGCGCCTGAAAGAAGACGACAAAAAAGCGGTGCACCATTACTGGCGTTACGGCGCGCATTTGAATGGCGTCTGTGAGGAGATGCTGACGGATTCGCTGGAAGAGGAAATCTATCAATATGAACGCATCCGCGAACGCCAATACAGCCCCAATGAGGAAAGCCGCATGCTGGCCCAGGTGGTGATCAATGCACTGGCCGGGCAACCCACGTTTAACCTGCCGGAAGGGCTGCTCAATGAGCTGAGCCGTATGTGCCTGGGAAATGAACTGGCGGATGTGTATGAACTGCCTCGGGACCGCAAGTGGCACAAAGCGGCCCTGGCCTACAAGCTGGCCAACAAGGCGGGCACCTTTGCCCACTATCATATCCCCGGTGCGGATCGGCTCAGTGCACGGTACAACTACCGCAATCTGCGCCAGTCGCTGATGGATAATTTGCCCGCCGATCCGGAAAAAAGGGCGTTTCGGAATATTGCGTGAGGGGGGATTCGGACTTCTGTAATTAGATCTCAAGATTCGTATATAAACTGATATGATGCGGCTCACCAGTGAACTCCATTGGATAGTTCAAGGCGCGTGATGTGATATATGGGAAATGTATACGAAAAACCAGAGTCTGAGTTGGCATATGGCACTGGTGATTACGTACCCATTGCTCACTGACTTTATGAAAGAACGCGCTGTCGGTCAGAGATGAGAAAAAAAGAGCCATGCAGCATTTCGCTGATGGCTCTGTAAAATGTACACGAAGGGTACAAGAGAGAAAATTTCTATACGCGTCTATACGCGATAGAAGAGTCGGCCCACTGAATTCAAAGCCCAGGGGGTGAGGCTTATTTTGATGGAGCGGTTGAACAGGCGATCCGGTAGCAGGCGACGGGCCAGCAGGAAGGCTTTGGCGTCAGTGCCGGAGGCATAGCGCAATTTGTTGCTGCCATCGGTGGCGGCCTGGTACACCACCTTGGCGGCGTCTGCACTGGTGGAGCCGGCCGGTCCGATGGAATCCATGATGTCGAAGACTTCCTTGGTATACGCGTCATAGTCTTTCACACCGGTACCATTATCCCGATCACTGGAGCGGCCGAAGAAATTGGTGTTCGTGGCGCCGGGTTCGATCAGCTTCACCTTGATGTTGTAGTGTTCCAGTTCGTAGATCAGGGTTTCGGTGAAGCCTTCCACGGCGAACTTGCTGGAGTTGTACACGCTGTACAGGGGCAATGGGAAGCGCCCGGCCATGCTGGCCACGTTGATCAATACGCCTGAGTTGCGGCTGCGGAAATGAGGCAGCACGGCCCGGCAGACTTCCATCAAGCCGAATACATTGGTTTCAAACTGGCGCCGGATCTGGTCGGCGTCCAATGTTTCGAAGGCGCCCATCAAGGCATAGCCCGCATTGTTGACCAGGACGTCGATGTAGCCAAATTGATCCAATGCCGTTTGCACAGCGGCTTCTATTGAGGCGGTGTCGTTCACATCCAGCTTGGGGCAGATGACGTTTTCCAGCTGGGTCAGCTCCTGCTCCGCATCCGGGTTACGCATGGTGGCCACCACATTCCAGCCTTTGCTTTGGAACAGTTTGGCAGCCTCGCGGCCGATGCCGGAGGAACAGCCGGTGATGAAGATGGTTTTGTGTATGGGCGTGGTCATATGAATTCCTTACTACAGGCGAATCAGTTTTACCGGCAATCCGTCGGCGGGATTGGGTAAGGTGGTAAAGTTAATCGGCATGGTGTAATTGGCCGGTACTTCCCAGCGGAAATTCAACAGAATCTGGTGCATCACGGTTTTGATCTGCAGCTCGGCAAAGTGCAGGCCAATGCATTTGTGGGCACCGCCACCGAAGGGAATGAACTGGTAGGGATGTTGCTCCTTGCGGGCTTCGGCATTGAAACGCTCGGGATCAAATCGCTCCGCGTCCGGCCAGTGCTGTTCCATATGATGGGTCACAAAGGGGCTGACGATGATAAAGGTGCCCGCCGGAATGGTGTGGCCGTTGAACTCAACATCTTTCACAGTGCGCCGCGGAATGCCGTGCACAGGTGGGATCAGGCGCAAGGCTTCCTTCATCACCATTTCAATACCGGTGAGCCGGTCCAGGTCTTCATAGCCCACGGTGGGTTTACCGAATGCCTGCGACTCCTGGCGCAGTTTCTGCTGCCACTGTGGATTCTTGGCCAGGTAGTAGAACATGGCACTCATGGTGAGTGTGGAGGTGTCGTGGGCGGCCATCATCAGGAAGATCATGTGATTGACCACGTCCTCGTCGCTGAAACGCTGGCCGTTCTCATCCTCAGCCAGGCACAGCTGGCTGAACAGGTCAGGCCCCGGGTTACGACGTCGTTCTGCAACCCGAGACCCGAAAAACGCTTCCAGTTTTTGACGCGCTTTCAAGCCTCGTGACCAGCGGCCACCGGGCACCGGATAGCGAATCAGGGCGGTGCCCGCCAGCACGCAATCCACGAACGCTTTATTGATCTCGTCGGCCTCTGGTCCCAGCTTTTCCCCCATGAACACCTCTGTGGCGATGTCCAGGGTCAATTGTTTGATGGCGGGCAGCACTTTGAAATTTTTTCGCACTTTGCTGTAACACCAGCGCCCCAGGTCGTATTCGATGACCGGGTTCATGCGATCCACATACTGCATCAAGGCCTGCTTTTTGAAGGCTGCCTGCATGATGCCGCGATGGAATTTGTGTTCGTCGAAGTCCAGCAGCATGATGCCGCGCTTGAAGAACTGGCCGATGAAGAAATCCCAACCCTTGGAATTGGAGAAGGCCTTGTCGCGATCCAGCAACACCAGTTTGTTGGCTTCCGGGCCTACCAGGACCACGGCCGTCATGCCGAAAATCGAAAGCCAGAATACCGGGCCGTGCTTGCCTTCAAAGCGCAGGGCGGTTTCCACCGGTCGGTATAAAAAATCCAGGCTGTGGCCCAACAGGGGCAGGCCTTTTTCGCCAGGCAGGGTCTGTTTCAGGTGCAGCCCGGCTCGTTGTTCGTGTATCAGGTCCATTATCATTTTTATTTACCCTACCTAATGATTCCTATGCAGCTCTCTCTTGGGTTAAACGTGCGCAGGATGATCCGTATCCGGGTTGATAATGGCGTGTTCCTTTTCGCCAAACATAGACGCCAACATATCCATCTGAGCCTGGCGGCCCAGCTTCTGCTGGCGCTTGCGTTGCCCCGGCAGGAAATGTTCAGCGGTATATAGCAAGGCTCTGGGCGCGTTGGAAACCAGGGGATACCAGGGCAGGCCCAGGTCCTCAAAGCCCAGCTTGGCCATTTTGTCCTTGCCCAGAAAATACTGGCTCATGCCCAGGTGCTGGTGATAGGACAGTTTGCGTTTCAGGTTCTGGAAACGGTGGTAGCTGCGCTCCAGGGGTTCTTCCGACAGGGACTTGGCCAACTCTTTGCTGGTGGCGTCCGGCAGGCTCTGGGTGGCGTAGGTGTGATTCAGCAACACCATACCTTCGGCTTCGGATTGCACCAGCCACTTTTCTTCCACCCCCATGATCCAGCAGGCGTAGGACCACAAATGGATGACCGCACGGGATTCCCGTGGCAACACTGGAATCCCCATCTTGCGCAGGCCCAGTATCATCACCACACTGAAGCCCAGATAGGTGGCCACCATGTCGATCTGGCTGAGGGGGCGCCCCCAGCGGGCGTGATCCCAATCCGGATGTTTATCCAGGCCGCGGCGCACCAGGGAGTGCACCATGCGCACGTGCAGGGTGGATTTGTAGCCGGGGCCGAACGGGCGCATGCCGTTATGTTCGGTGCAGTCGATCCACCATTTGCCGGTTTCGGCGATGCGTTGCGCGGTGCCTTTGTTGAGGGCGCCGGTCATCACCAGGGATTGGTTGAAACCAGACAGCATGTAGCCGCCCATCAAGGCCAGATCCCTCAGTACATAGCCTGCGCTGATGCCGACACTGTGGATGAAGTCAACGCCTTCTTCGATCAGGTCGAAGTCGATCCACGCCGGCGGTGTGCTAAGGGTGTCAAAAAAGTCCAGCACCGCCTGGGGTGCATCGGTGAGATCCCCTTCAAAGGCTTTCTGGATCTGGGCACGGCGCTGTTTGGGGTTCTCCTCAAACATCCAGGTCACCAGGTCGTCCATAGGCTGATCGCCGTCCCACAGGGCGTCAGTCACAGCGCGATACTCATCCCGGCTGGGGGCCAGTTCACGCCCTAACAGGCGTTTCAGCCAGAAGGGGGTCTTTTTGCCGGTCTTCTCAAACGGGCGGGCGCGGGTCGGAATAATATGTTCGGCTTGGTTCATGATGGGCTCTCTCATTTGGGCAAACTAAATCGGGCACTCAGTTCAAGCTTCTTGATGTCTGAACAGATTAATGCGAATATTTATTCGTATTCAATTCGCATTAGGGCCTGGTTACAGAAATCTACATAACCCGATTAGGCTGCGGCGAAACCGGAGCAGCGTCATGCGCAAAAAACCCAAGCAGAAACGATCCCGGCAGATGGTGGACGCCCTCATTGAAGCCACTGCCAAATGTGTGACCGAGCTGGGGCTGGATGGCATCACCACGCATCACATCGCTGAAACCGCCGGGGTCAGTGTGGGTTCGCTTTATCAGTATTTCGACGATAAGGATTCCCTGGTGGAAGCCTTGGTGGACAAGCTGGCCAATGAGATTGCGGAGGCCTTGCGGCGTTTGCCGATGATGGAGCAGGCCGCAGCCGGAGCTGAACCGGCGGGCGGCACCGCCGGTTTACGCAACAACGTACACCTGATCATTCAGTTCGGATTTGCCCTGCTGAACTCCCGGGATGGGCTGTATCTGGAATTGGTACGCAATTGGCACAGCCTGCCCACTGATCGGGTGATGGATATTCTGCAGCAAACCTTCATGGACCTGTCCCGGGTGTATTTTCTCAAGCATTACCAGAACACGCCCATCGAGGATCTGCACGTTCGCATTTTCATTATCGCCAACAGCGTCATGTTCACCATGGTGCGCTACATCGGCCAGCCCCGCATGATGATGTCCCAGGACGAAATCACTCGGGGGCTCACGGAAATGGTGGTGGGGTATTTGAGTGGGGAGGCGGCCCGCTAGAGCGCCGTGCTCACCAGGGAAACAACAGCGGCACCAGAAGCAGGGTGACGGCGTACACCATCAGCACCATGACACTGCCGAGTTTGGCGAAATCACTGAATCGATAGTGGCCGGGTTCCACCACCAGGGTCACCACCGGCGAGGCCACCGGAGTCAGAAAGGCCGATGAAGCGGCCAACAGCACAGCCACTGCCAGTGGATAGGGGGACACCCCGATGGCCTCCGCCACGCCCAGGGCGATGGGCGCCATGAGCACGGCCGATGTGGTGTTGGAGAGGATGTTGGTGAGCAGCACCGTGACGAAAAACAGCACCGTAAGCAGCATGGCCGGCGAGGCATCCCCCACCGCCAGCAACAGGCTGTCCACGATCAGGTGGGTGCCGCCGGTTTTTTGCAGAGCATCCGCCAGGGGCAGCATGCCCGCCAACAGCACCAGACTGCTCCAGTGAATGGAACGATAGGCATCCTGAGCGGACAGGCAGCGGGTCACTACGCTGGCCAGGGCCGCGATCATCACCGTCGCCACCAACGGAATCCAGTTGAATAGCGAGGCCACCACCATGGCCAGGGTGATCAGAATTGCGATGGGCATGCGTTGATGGGCGGGCACCACGTCCCTCGCTTCCAGGGGGGATTCCAGCAGCACAAAATCGTGATTCTGTGCCTGCAGTTTATTGATGCGGGACCAGGGGCCCACTACCAGCAAACTGTCGGACGCCGCCAGCTTCTCCTGCTCGAATTCCACAATCGCAGTTTGATTGCGGCGCAAGCCCATCACGTCCAACCCGTAGTGGCTGCGAAATCCGGCTTCAACAATGCTGTGGCCGATGAGCTTGGAGTTGGGGTGAATCAGAACACTGACAGCACCTAATTCCCAAATGGAGCGTTGCTCATCGCGCCGGCTCAAACGGTGAGGGCTCAGGTGTTGCGCCTGCATCATGCGCTGGGTGAGGTCGGGTTGGCCGGCCACCAGCAGGATGTCACCGGCATGCAGCACGAAATCCGCAGAGGGCCCAGGAAAATGGTCGGAGCCACCCCGTTGCGGCCGCACCACTTCCAGAATACGCACGCCATAGTTCTGATGCAGGCCGCAGGTGCCAATGGGTTGTTGGCACAGGGGGGATTCCTGCTGCACCCGCAACGGGGTGGTCTCACGGTTGACGCGGTAATCCTCCCACAGGTCCCGCAGGGAGCGCCCATAATGCTGCTGGGAGGGGTTGCGGGGTTGGTCCGGCAGCCAGCGGCGCCCGAAACCGATCAGGTAGAGCATACTCAATACCAACACCAGCAGCCCCAGTGGGGCGAAACTGAAAAACCCCAGTGGAGCAAATCCCTTGGCTTCCAGCTCGCCACTGATCACCAGGTTGGGCGGTGTGGCAATCAGGGTGAGCATACCGCTCACCAGGGCCGCGTAGGACATGGGCAGCAATAATTTGGAAGGATTGAGGCCGGTTTGCATGGCGATGCGCAGGATCACCGGTATGAATATGGCCACCACGGCGGTGGAGCTCATGATGGCGCTGAGCACGGCGCTGCTGAGCATGATCAGGGCCAGTAAGCGGACCTCACTTTTACCGCCCTTGGTGAGAATCCAGTCCCCCACGCTGCGGGCGACGCCGGTGCGATCCAGCATTTCCCCGATTACCAGCAGTGCGGCGATCAGGATCACCACGGAATTGCCAAAGCCGGCCAGGGCTTCGGACACCGTCAGAATCCCACTGAGCATCAGCGCCAGCACCATCAGCAGCGCGATCATGTCGTAGCGCACCCGATTGCTGGCCATCATGACGGTGGCCGCCAGGATCAGGCCGAACACAAAGGGGATGTGCAGCGAATCCGGTAGACTGAACATGAACGTTCCTCACAGCAACTCCAGCGCGGCCTCAGGATAACCGGGCAGCCTCACTATAAACAGAATTACTGGGCCTCGCTAGAGCGCTTCCACCGTGATCTTGATCCCTGTCATGTGGGCCTGGTTACTGAGCTTCTCGAAGCTGCCGGGTCCGGTGGGCAACAGTTGGTTGACGTTGGTGCCGGGGTATTCCCGGGCAATGCGCAGGCCGGGCGTGCGTTGATTGCCCCAGCCGTGGGTCATGGCCACGGTGCCCGGGCGCAAGCTGTCATCCAGTCGAATGGTCGCCGTAACCCTGCCCCACTGATTGAACACCTGAACCTGCTGGCCTTCGGTCAGGTTGCGCTCAGCCGCGTCCTGCGGCGCCATGTGCAGCGGATTTTCCAATTGGTGTTCCCGCTTCAGTTCGCTCACATTGTGGTACCAGCTGTTCTGCATGTAGTTGGTGCGCAGGCTGATCAGTTTCAGCTGATCCGAAGGTTCTGCGCGCAACTCCAGGAAGATCTGGTGAGCCTGCTCGATGGCTGCAGCGAACAGGGGTGGGCAGCAGTCCACTTTTTTATCCTCGGTTTGCAGCCACTCGCAGTAGAAACGGCCGGTGGGAATCGGGGGCAGAGTCACCGACTGACAGGGGGCGGATTTCAACTGCTCCAGGGACAGCTCGGCATAGCCCAGCATGCGGTTGAGGCGGCCGAACGGGTCCGGGTTGTCGGTCTGATCGAACAGAGAATGCAGGCCCATGGCCTGTTCCAGCTTGCCCAGGATCCACCATTCCGGTTTGCGCTGGGCTTTGGGGGGCACCACCGCGTCGGTGTATTGAACGTAGGGTTCATACTGCATGCCCAGACCGCAGATATTGATGTCCGGCCGCTCCAGCATGTCGGCACAGGGCAACAGGTAATCCGCATACTCGCCGCTGGCGTTGCGCACCAGGTCCAGCACGATGATCAGCTCCAGCTGTTCGAATGCCGCGCGGATTTTCTGTTCGCCCCCCATGGACAGCACCGGGTTGCCGGCGATGATGATCAGGGCCTTGATGGGCTGGCTGTCGTTCAGAATCAGGTCCGGCAGCAGGTTGCCCGGCAGGGCGCCGCGAATGGTGCGCAGTTCACCGTGTTCGGTTTGGAAGAACAGTGCTTCCGGGTCGGGATTTTTCAGGGCGCCGGCCTTGGCGGCGGGATAAAAGCCCAGGCTGTACAGGTTGCCGCCGGGTTTATCCAGGTTGCCGGTGACGAAGCTGAGCATTTGCAGCAGCCAATAGCAGAGGGTGCCCTGGCGCCCCATGTTGACACCGGTGGACATGTGCACGCAGGCGGACTCGGCTCGGGCAAAGTCCAGCGCGGTCTGCACAATGCTGGCGGCGTCAATGCCGGTCACGTCTGCCACCGACTCTGCATCATAGGGCGCGATGAACTGGCGCAGCCCCTCCACGTGCTTGCCGTGTTCCGCCAAGACCTGACGATCGAAGCCTACGTGGCGGTCGATTTCGTGCAGCAGTGCGGCAAGAAAATACAGGTCCGTATCCGGTTTGATCTGCAGCACATCCCCGGTGGCGGCGGTGGCCGATTCAATGCGGCGGGGATTGACGAAGCGGATGGTGGCCCCGTTTTTCTTCGCCTGTTTCAGTTGCGCCATGGGGTTGGCCATGGAGACAAAGGACATGTGGGACACTTTGGGATTCTCACCCAGGATCAGTGCGTAGCGGGTGCGGGCCAGGTCGGGAATCGGGTGCAGGGTGCTGGTGCCGAACACCGCCTCGGCACCGGCAAATTTATTGCTGCAATCCTGGGTACCGGAGTTGAACAGGCGGCGCATGCCCAACTGGGTAAAGAACGACATCATGGCCTGGCTGCCCAGGGCATTGAACGCCGTGGGGTTACCCACATAGGCGGCGATGGCGTCGTTGCCGAAACGTTCCCGGATCGACTGCAATTGCCCGGCGATGTCCGCGAGACTGTCGTCCCAGCTTTGTTCCGTGAACTGGCCGGGTTCGGTTTTGCTGTTACGGCGTTTGAGGGGCACATCCAGGCGGTCAGGGTCCTGGTGAATGGCCTGGAAATTGATGCCTTTGTGACAGGCGAAACCGCGGGTGACGGGGTGATCCCGGTCGGGCATCAACTTGATCAGGCGGTCGTTGTCCACTTCCGCCACCAGGGCACAGGAGGGTTCGCAAACCCGGCAAAAAGTATGTTTCAGTTCAGTCATAGGGATACCGCCTTATTCAGTGTGATACCGCCGCCGCTTGAGTGTGATGTACCGGTTGTTCGGCACAGGCGCTCACCTGCACCGGAACTCCGTTGATGACCGCCATGCCGGTAAGGCCGTCCACCAGATTGTGGTCGGTGATGTCGTTCATGCTGACGCCGGCGCGGGTGGCGGCCTTGGACAGGGCGGTGCCTGCCCGGTGATGGCCCCAACCGTGGGGCATGCTCACCACACCGGGCATGATGTCGTCGCTGACCCAAAGCGGTAAGGTCACCGTGCCGGTGCTGGATTGCACGTTCACCCAATCCCCATCCTGCAAGCCCCGGCGGGCGGCATCGGCGCTGGCCATCATCAGGTTGCAGCGGTTTTTGCCTTTGATGAGCCGGGTGCTGTTGTGCATCCAGGAGTTATTGCTGCGCACGTGGCGGCGCCCGATCAACAGCAGCTCCTCTTCCGGACCGGACTCCGGCAGATTCGCCTGCAGCCGTTGCAGATCCTGCAGGAACAGCTCCGGTGCCAGGTCGATGAGGCCGTCCCGGGTGAAGATGCGGTGGCTCAACATGGGCTGCAAAGGTCCCAGGTCAATGCCGTGGGGGTGCTCTTTCACCACCTGCAAATCCAGCGCTGGGAAGGGCACCGGGCAGTGTTCGCTCAAGCTGCCATAGGCGGAGGATTGCAGGGCGGCGCTCAGCCCCCGCTTGCCTTGGGCGAATCTGTGCAGGCCATTACGGATAAACTGTTTAAGAAACTGCAGCGGCAGGCCTTTGCCGTAAGGCCCCAGCCGGAGCAACCAGTCCAGCAGGCCCTCATCGGTGAGGCGGCGAATGAAGGCCAGCTTGGTGCGGGCGCCGATTTTCTTCAGGGCCGAGGTGGACTCCAGGCGGGCGGTCAGTTCGGCCAGAATCTGCCAGTCGTGCAGGGCCCCCTCCGGCGGTGTCAGCAGCGGCGGGGAGTATTTCACCGTGTTGCGGATAGCCACCCCATGCAGGCCCAGCTCATAGTGCCCGTGTTCCAGGGGGCCGGTGGGCGGCAGAATGATGTCGGCGTGTTTGGTGGTCTCATTCAGATAGATGTCGATGCAGACCATGTATTCCAGTTGCTCGAAGGCCTGCTCCAGCAGCTTGCCGTTGGGCACCGACAGCACCGGGTTCCCGGCGTGGGTGATCATGGCTTTGATCTGCCCTGCGCCGGGGGTGAGGATTTCCTCCGCCATGGTGGCCACCGGGATTTCGCCGGCGAATTCCGGCAGGTTGCGCACCCGGGAACGCCAGCGGTCAAAACTGCCGGTTTCCCCCAGGGCCGCCGACAGCCCCACCAGATCAATGGCCGGCAGGGTGAACATGAGCCCTCCGGCTTTGTCCAGGTTGCCGGTGACAATGTTCAAGGCATAGATCAGCCAGGCATTAATAGAGCTGAATTGCGAGGTGGACACGCCCACCCGGCCATAGGCGATGGCGCGGGGGGCGGCGGCGAACTCCCGGGCCAGGCGCGCAATATCCGCTGCCGCGATCCCGGTGATGGGAGCCACCTGGGCGGGGCTGAACGACTGCACCGCCTGTCGCAGTTCCTGCAGGTTCTTCAACTGGCCGCGGGCGGCGCCTTCGCTGTGCAGGCCTTCTGCAAAAATCACGTGGAGCAGGGCCAGCAGCAACAGGGCATCGGTGCCGGGCTTGATGAACTGATGCTCCGAGGCGATCTCGGCGGATTCCGTGCGGCGGGGGTCCAGTACCACAAAGCGGCCGCCCCGTTGCTGCAATCGTTGCAGCCGGTTTTTGATGTTCGGTGCGGTCATCACACTGCCATTGGAGGCCAGTGGATTGGCCCCCAGACACAGAAAATAATCGGTGCGATCCAGGTCTGGTATGGGAAAGTTGGCGAAATGGCCGAACATCTCCTTGCAGGCCAGCATGTGGGGCAATTGGTCGCAGGAGGTGGCAGAAAAGCGGGAGCGGGTATCCAGTGCGGCAATAAACGGAGCCAGCATCAACAGGGCCCCATGATTATGGGCGGTGGGGTTGCCCACATACAGCCCCACGGCGTCTTTCGAATACTGGTTCTGAATACGCTGCAGGTTACTGGCGATTTCGTCAAAGGCCTGCTGCCATTCGATTTCCTGCCAGCCGTCGGCGGTTTTCTTCAGGGGCTTGCGCAGGCGGTCCGGGTCTTCCTGCAGGTCCTGCAGGGCCACGGCTTTCGGGCAGATATGGCCCTCCGACAACGGGTCCAGTGCATCCCCCTTGATGGAGACGATGCGCCCGTTCTGATGCTGGATGACCAGGCCACAACTGGCCTCACAAATATTGCAGGTGCGGTAATGGGTTTGCGTGTCCTCGACCCTGTTCTCGACCTTGTCCATGCCCTGACCTCATCTTGTTATTCTGTGTCCTGCCCAGAGTCCTAAATGCCCCGGGTGGATTCAATGTCCAAAACGTACAAATTTGGGACAGGCTCGGGTCAGCCTGCCACAATTGATCATTTTTGCTCCCCGACACGCCACAATCCCCATCCGGTGCTGCCCGATTCCGGTGGTGTACTCACCTCTGTCATTCAGAGATTGTCATTCACAGATTGGGGTATGTTATGCAGAACGTGGGTCGGCTGGTTACAGCCTTGGTGTTGGTGCTGTCCTGTTGCGCAATGGCCTTCGGGGACGGTTTCGAGGAAGCGCATTATGGGTCTCTGGATGAGGTGGGCACCGGCAGCCTGTTGATCCGGCAGCAGGGGGGGTATCAGCCCTTTCTTCGCAGCCGGGCGGAATTTGATGTGGAGGTGAGTGGGCTGGTGTCCCAGGTCACCCTGCGGCAGGAGTTTATCAATCCGAGTCAGGAATGGGTGGAGGCGGTCTATGTGCTGCCCCTGCCGGAGGACAGTGCAGTCAATGCCATGCGCCTGCGGATCGGTGAACGGGTGATTGAGGGCGAGATCATGGAGAAGCAGGAGGCCCGCCGCATCTACACCCAGGCCAAAGCCCAGGGCAAACGGGCGGGGCTGCTGCAGCAACAGCGTCCCAACCTGTTTTCGACCCAGGTGGCCAATATCGGTCCAGGTGAAACCGTGGCAGTGGAGCTGCGCTTTCTGCAGACCCTGCATTTCCTGCAGGGGGCGTTTTCCCTGCGTCTGCCCATGACCCTCACCCCCCGCTATATTCCCGGCACGCCACCGCAGGAAACCCCACCCCAGGATGTGCGGGGCTGGGCGTTCGCCACCGACCAGGTGCGGGATGCCCATCTGATCTCGCCCCCTCAAACCCATCAGGCGGCGGCGGAGCAGATGCTGGCGTCGCTGCAGATCCGCGTCAACGCCGGGTTTGATGTGGAAGGTTTCGATGCACCCTATCATGCCATCCAGGTGGGCCGGTCGGGCCGGGAATACCAGATTCGCCCTCATGGGCAAACGGTGCCCATGGATCGGGATTTTGTATTGAGCTGGAAACCGGTGGCCCGCCAGGCTCCGGTGGCGGCGTACTTTTCGGAGCAGGTGTCCGGTCGGGATCATGGCCTGATCATGGTGATGCCGCCGGCGCCCTCGGCAGCCCTGCAAATCGGGCCGCGGGAGCTGATCCTCATCATCGACAGCTCCGGCTCCATGTCCGGCCAGTCCATGGTGCAGGCCAAGCAGGCGGTGCAGATGGCGCTTGGCCGCCTGCGGCCTCAGGATCGTTTTAATGTCATCGATTTTGATTCCGGCTACCGCACCCTGTTTCCTCGCCCGGCTGCGGCCACACCCGGGGCCCTGCGGCGCGCATCCTTCTTTGTGGAGGGGCTGACCGCCGACGGAGGCACGGAAATGTTGGCGCCCCTGCAGGCGGCACTGTCCCAAGCGCAGACGGAGATGGAGGATAGGGGAGAGGATAAGGGTGAAACCGTACCGGTGACCCAGGTCGTGTTCATCACCGATGGCAGCGTGGGCAATGAGCAGGCCCTGTTTGAATTGATTCACCAACGCATTGGCGATAAGCGGCTGTACACCGTGGGCATCGGCTCCGCGCCTAACGGCTATTTCATGCGCAAGGCGGCGGAGTTCGGCCGTGGTACCTACACCTATATCGGCAGCACTGACGAAGTGCAGACCCGCATGGCAGAGCTGTTCGGCCGCATCGAAAAACCCGCCCTCACCCAAATAGAGATCCAGGTGCAGGGGGCGGCAGCAGAGGTGTACCCACAACCGGTGCCGGACCTGTTTCTGGGGGAGCCGTTGTTGATCAAGGCCCGCTTTGACCAGGCGCCAGGCGGTGTGGTCATCAAAGGCCGGTTCCAAGGCCAGCCCTGGCAGACCGCCCTGACCCTGCAAGCCGGGGATCAGGGGGAGGGCATTGCCACCCTGTGGGCCCGGGCCAAGGTGGCCAATTTACAGGATGACGGGGTGCGCCAGGGCAATGGCTCCCTGCATCGGCAGGCGATCATTGCCCTGGGCATCGAGCACCGTCTGGTGACGCCCTATACCAGCTTCGTGGCGGTGGACAAAACCCCGGTGCGGCCACAAGACACAGCCCTGCACCAGGAGCAGGTGGCCAATCCCATGCCGGCGGGCTCGCAACAAAGTGCACCCGGTGTGGGTTATCCGCGCACGGCGTTGGGGCTGCAATGGCACATGTTGATCGGCCTGTTGTTGCTGGGGGCGGCGCTGTTGTTGTGGCAGCGCACTGAATTCGGAGGGGGCTGTGATGCGGATCTGGCGTAGACGTCTGGCCCTGTTACTGATGGTGGGGGCAATCTGGTTGCTGGGGGAGAGCGCCTATCTTGCTGCCAAGGCGCAGCTGGCCCAGGTCCTGCTGGACGACGCCTGGCAGAAGCACCTGCAGGATGGCCGGGCCCATCGCCCCTGGCCCTGGGCGGATACCTCCCCCATTGCCCGCCTGTTGTTTCCCCGGCAGGACAAGAAGCTGGTGATCCTGGCGGGTGCCAGTGGCCGCAACCTGGCGTTCGGACCTGCTCACCTCAGCGCCAGTGTGGCGCCGGGTCAGGCCGGGGTTAGCGTCATCGGTGGTCATCGGGATACCCACTTTGCCTTCCTGCGGGAAGTGGAGCTGGGTGAGCAGTTTCTGCTGCAGTCCCGTGATGGGGGATTGCAATGGTTTGAGATCGTACAGATCCAGGTGACGGACGTGCGTGATTCGGAAATTGCGCTGCAGGCGGACGAGCCGGTGTTGGCCCTGGTGGCGTGCTATCCCTTCAACGCCCTGGACAGTGGTGGTCCCTTGCGTTATCTGGTAATTGCCCGGCGCATACAGGAGGGGGCTGCCATCCGCCCCCTGCAAGTGTAAACCAGCTTATTTTCGGGGCACGCTGGAGTTGTGGTACAGGGGGCGGACTTCCGGTTCCGGCTCCTCCCGCAAGCTCAGCACCAGGCCGATAACCAGCCCCAGAAAACACAGTGCTAATACCGGCCATTGTCCCAACTGCACAAACGGCGTCATCCCCTGGGTGCCGTACATCACGCCTTTCAGTACGCCGGGTTGGAAGGCGGGAATTTGCCCCTGCACACGTCCCTTGTGGTCAATGATGGCGGTGATGCCGGTATTGGTGCCCCGCAACAGGTATTTGCCGGTTTCCAATGCCCGCATCCGGGCCATCTGGAAGTGCTGGATCGGCCCCCAGGAATGACCGAACCAGGCATCATTGCTGATGGTTACCAGGAAATCCTTGCCTTTGGCCTGCTGCCGCACCAGTTCCGGATAGACCACTTCATAGCAGATAAAGGCGGCAAAGGTCAGGCCGTTGGCCAACAGGGGCGCCTGATCCGGGGCTCCTTTACTGAAACTGGACATGGGCAGGTTGAAAAACGGCAACAGCCCCCGCAGGGTGTCTTCCAGGGGGACGTATTCCCCAAAGGGCACCAGCTTCTGCTTATTGTACATACCTTCGCCAGCGCCGATCACAAACACCGAGTTGTAATAGCGGTCGCCGCCGTTTTCCAGCGGTTCCCAGCGTGGCACGCCACTGACAATGGCGGTGGCATGGGCGGAGGCCTGGATGTCCAGTTGGGTAATGGTTTTCAGGGCCTGGTGGTAATAGACCGGATAGGCGGCCTCTGGCCACAGGATAAAATCCGCATCCTGGTTTTTCTCAGTATTGGAGATATAGACATCGAAGATTTTCTGGCGGTATTTCGGGTCCCATTTTTGTTCCTGGGGAATGTTGCCCTGAATCAGCGCCACTTTGCGGGTCTGCGCCAGATCCGGCAGCGTCCACTCCAAACCCTGCAGGGACCAGCAGCCGACCCAGAGTACAACCAGCCCGATCAGTGCGGGCATGCGCTGCAGATTGTCTTTTTGGCAGAAGAGGCGGATCAGTACAGCGCTTACGGCCGCCACCAGGCTGAGCCCCAAGGTGCCCGCCACCGGCGCCAGTCCCGACAGTGGGGAGTCAATAAACCCATAGCCGGCCCACAACCAGGGGAAGCCGCTCAACAGCCAGCTCTTGCTCCACTCCACCAGCACCCAGATGGCTGGGAACGTCAGCATCGGATAGCGATCCAGTTGCCAGCGACGATAAGCCCAGAACGGCAGGGACAGGGTGAGCAGGCTGAGGAACGCGCAAAAGCCCAGGGTTCCCAGGGCGGATAACCAGGCCGGGGTACCGCCGTGATAATGGATGCTGACGTACACCCAGGACACGCCGACCCCGTTGAATCCCATGCCGTAGAAAAACGCCCGCCAGAAGGCGCGCTTGGGCGTCTGCCGTTCCAGCAGAAGCAACAGCAGGGCCAGAGATACGGGAATCAGCGGCCAGAAGCCCAATGGTGCCAGTCCCAGTGGAAAAATCGCCCCCGCCACTAACGCCAACAGGTGGCCTTTGCCACCTGCGGTGATCGAAGTTTTTATGGTCATATTCTTGATAGAGGTTATGAATGTTGTATCTGGCTGACCTTCAACAGGCGGATGGCCCGGTTATCGGCGTTCAGCACAGTAAAATTGTACTTGCCAATATTGACGCTTTCATCACGCTTGGGCAAATGGCCGAAGTGACTGAGGACAATGCCTCCGATGGTGTCGTACTCGTCTTCATTGAACTTGGTGGCGAAATGCTCGTTGAACTCGTCGATGGGGGTAACCGCTTTCACCACGAATTCGTTATCGTCGGATTCCTTGATCATGTAGTCGTCGTCAAAATCGTGTTCGTCATCAATTTCGCCGACGATCTGCTCCAGCACGTCTTCAATGGTCACCAGGCCAGACATCTTGCCGTACTCGTTCACCACCACCGCCATGTGGGTACGGGTCTGGCGGAATTCCCGCAGTAATACGTTCAGGCGTTTGCTCTCTGGCACCAGGGTGGCGGGGCGGATCAGGTCTTTCAGTTGGGTTTTCTCCAGCTTGCCTTTATAGGCCAGGTCCAGCAGATCCTTGGCCAGCAGGATGCCGATGATGTCATCCGGGCTTTCGCCATACACGGGAAAACGGGAGTGGGCGGATTCTATAATGGGTGGCAGGTATTCGTCCGGTTTGGCGCTGGAGTTGATGACGATGCATTGAGCCCGGGGAATCATGATTTCCCGCACCTGCATATCCGACACCTGTAACGCCCCCTGAAAGATTCCCAGTGCTTCGGATTCCACCAGCCCGCTGTGATGGGCATTGGTCAGAATTTCCAGAATATCGGACTGGGATTGCGGTTCACCGGACAGGAAATTGGCTAACTTATCCAAAAAACCTTTGCCTGATGAACCGTTACGACTTTGATCGTCGTTCATGATGACGAATGTCACTCCTCTTTTAGTTATCGATCACGTAGGGGTCTGCAAAGCCCAGCTGTGCCAGGGTCTGCACCTCCAACGCTTCCATGGTTTCCGCGTCTTGCTCTTCAATATGGTCGTAGCCCAGCAAATGCAAGGTGCCATGAACCACCATGTGGGCCCAATGGGCCTCCCGGGTCTTATTCTGCTCAGCCGCTTCCCGCTCCACCACCGGTGCACAGATCACCAGGTCCCCCAACAGGGCCAGTGGAATGTCTTCCGGCGTTTCGAAAGGAAAGGACAGCACGTTGGTGGGGCGGTCTTTATCGCGATAGGTGCGATTCAACTCACGGCTTTCGTAGGTATCCACCAGGCGCAGGGTCATCTCAATGGGCATGTCCGCCGGCACGTCATAACGCGCCTCTTGCAGAGCCTGTGCCACCCAACGGGAAAACTGATCCAAAGACGGTGTTTCGTAGTCCTCGCAGGCCTGCTGCAGGTCGATATCAAGATTCATGACGGTGCATGTCGTCCGCTTCGTGCTGGTCGTAGGCTTCAACGATGCGCTGAACCAGGGTGTGGCGCACCACATCTTTGGATTGGAAATGGGAAAAGCCGATGCCTTCGACGTCTTTCAGTACATCCATGGCATGCACCAGACCACTTTTGGTGCCCCGTGGCAGGTCGATCTGGGTGTAATCACCGGTGATCACCGCCTTCGATCCAAAGCCGATCCGGGTCAGGAACATTTTCATCTGCTCCTTGGTGGTGTTCTGGCTTTCATCGAGGATAATGAAGGAATTGTTCAGGGTGCGACCCCGCATGTAGGCCAGGGGGGCCACCTCTATGATCTGTCGATCGATGAATTTCGCGACCCGCTCAAAGCCCAGCATCTCATAGAGTGCGTCGTACAGGGGGCGCAGGTAGGGATTGATCTTTTCCGCCAGATCACCGGGAAGAAAGCCCAGTTTCTCGCCGGCTTCCACCGCCGGGCGCACCAACAGAATGCGCCGCACCTGCTCTGACTCCAGGGCTTCCACCGCACAGGCCACCGCCAGGTAGGTTTTGCCGGTACCGGCCGGGCCGATGCCGAAATTAATGTCGTTGCGCATGATCTGGCGCACATAGGCCTTCTGGTTCTCGCCCCGGGGTTTGATCATGCCCTTACGGGTGCGGATGCCCAGTTCCAGAGTCTCCTGATCCCCTGCTGCTGCGGTGGTAAGATCGGGGCTGCCGGCAGCCGGGTTCATCTGGCTTTCCCGCAGCATCAGGTGGACGTCGTCCGGGGTCAGGTATCGATTGCTCAGGGTGTCCTGGTAGAGCTTGCTGAGCACATCACTGGCGGCACTGACCTGGCGGGGGTGCCCCGTCAACTGAAAGGCATTGCCGCGATTGGCAATCTGTACTTCCAATTTGTCTTCGATTTGTCGCAGGTGCTCGTCGAACTGCCCGCAGAGCTTGGCAAGGCGGCTGGAATCAGCAGGTTCCAGCTTCAATTGGTGAGTGGTAACGATCTCGTTCAAAGTGGCTGCGTCATACGCCCTTCAATGTTGGAATGGATATAAGAATATACGGAAGCGCCAGGCAGGAAAAGCATAATCGGGCTTTAAGAACCTTTGGTGATTTTGTGGCGGCTTTTTGGGCCAAACGGTTTTTCATCAGGGTGTAATTCTTGCTGCGCCAACTCAAAAAAACGGCAAAAACGGTCATAAATTGTCGAAGCTTTTTACACACATCGGTACTGATCGGTTCTAATGGCGCTATAAGTCATATAAAAAACAAGGCTTTATGGAGTTGGCACATAGACTGCATTGCTTATGGCGTTGTTGCTGCCCGCACAACCTGATCGCCTGTAAGTGGCTGAATTCCTAGGGGGAAAGCGAGCGGAAACCCGTTGGGGCACAATATGGGGGCCTTCTTCAAAGCCTTGCTTTGAAGGTGGCTCCCGGGTTTCTACACAGCTGTAGCCGTGCAGGCCGCAACACACGAACGACCGGACAACTGCTGTTGCCGGTCGTTTTTTTATGGGGTTTTATGAAATGCTGCGGGCGAGTCAGTTGGCCTCGGCCAGACCCAAATAGCTACCCAGCAAGGAGTTGGGCAGGGCCTGATCAATACTGACCTCCACGAACCTGCCAATCAGCTCATCGTCGTCATGACGGAAGTTCACCACCCGGTTATTCTCGGTGCGGCCCTGCAGCTGACCGGGGTCCTTGCGGGAAATCCCATCCACCAGAATCACCTGCCTGCTGCCCACCATGCGGCGGCTGATTTCCTGGGCATTTTGATTGATGCGGTGCTGTAACAGTGCCAGTCGACGTTTCTTCTCTGCCGCGGGAGTGTCGTCCTCCAGGTCCGCGGCGGGGGTGCCGGGGCGTGCGCTGTAAACGAAACTGAAGCTAAGGTCGAAGCCGATTTCATCGATCAGAGTCATGGTGTCGTTGAAATCGTCCTCGGTTTCCCCGGGAAAGCCGATGATGAAATCCGACGACAGGCTAATGTCCGGACGGTTGGCCTGGATACGGCGAATCTTGGCAATGTATTCGTCCCGGTTATGGCCCCGTTTCATGGCGCTCAGGATACGATCTGATCCGCTTTGCACTGGTAAATGCAGATGACTAACCAGCTTTGGCTCCCGGGCGTAGACGTCGATCAGGGAGTCGGTGAATTCCACCGGATGGCTGGTGGTGAAGCGGATACGGCCGATGCCGGGTACTTTGGCGATGTGCTCAATCAGTTCCGCCAGATCCACAATGTCCCCCTCCGCGGTCTCTCCGCGGAAGGCGTTCACGTTCTGCCCCAGCAGATTTACTTCCCGCACGCCCAGCTTGGCCAGGTGCTGGACTTCTTTCATCACGTCTTCAAAACGTCGGCTGATTTCCTCGCCGCGGGTGTAGGGTACCACGCAGAAAGTACAGTATTTGGAGCAGCCTTCCATGATGGAGACGAAGGCCTTGGGGCCGTCCACGCTGGGCTCCGGCAGACGGTCGAACTTCTCGATCTCCGGAAAACTGACATCCACCACCGGCTCGTGGGTGATGTCCACGGTTTCAATCATATTGGGCAGGCGGTGCAGGGTCTGGGGGCCGAACACCATGTCCACATAGGGTGCGCGATCCCGGATGGCATCCCCTTCCTGGCTGGCCACGCAGCCGCCAACGCCGATCACCAGCTCCGGATTGCGCTCCTTCAGTTTCTTCCAACGGCCCAACTGGTGGAACACCTTTTCCTGGGCTTTCTCCCGGATGGAGCAGGTGTTGAGCAGCAGTACATCGGCGTCCTCTGCATTATCCGTGAGTTCCAGTTGGTATGTGTCCCCCAACAGATCCGCCATACGATTGGAGTCGTATTCGTTCATTTGGCAGCCATGGGTTTCAATAAAGAGTTTCTTGCGCATGATCCACTTCTATTCGAGTATTCGAGCCGGTGCGGGAGGCGAATTATACAGGGGTTGCCGGCGCTTTTCACAGTTTGTCTTGCGGGCTGGATGGGTTAGTATCGGGTCAGCCAAAAACTGTTTATAAATCAGAGATAAAGCAGGTATGCAAGTGAGCTCATCGGGGTTGCGAGATTGTTTCAGGGTGTTTGCCGCGGGGTGGCTGGTCGTGCTGTCCGTGGCGGCGTGGGCCGGGCCGTTGCCCATCAACACCCGGCTGGGTGGGGATTTTGCCCTGCCGTCCACTGTGGCGGAGACGTCCCGCCTCAGCGATTTCAAGGGTAAAGTGGTGTTGCTGAACTTTGGCTATACCAGCTGTCCGGATATCTGCCCCATGGTACTGAACCGCATGGCGGCGGTGCTGAATGAGCTGGAGGATGCGCGCAGCAAGGTGCAGCCCCTGTTCATTACCTTCGACCCCGAGCGGGATACCCGGGAGCGCCTGCAGCAATACCTGAAATACTTCGGTGCTGACTTTGTCGGTTTCACCGGCACCGGCGAGCAGCTGGCGGCAGTGGCCAGGCAGTACGGCGTGATCGCCATTGCCCAGAAATCCGACTCGGCGGCGGGCACGCTTTACACCCATAGCGACTACATATATCTGCTGGATCAACAGGGCCGGGTACGGGCTCTGTTTGCCAAATCCGATTCCATCGACAAAATGGTGGACGACATCGAATCCCTGCTGGAGGACTGAATGCCATGAAGCCGTTTCTGCTTGCACTCTTGTTACTGCCAATGCTGGCCTGGTCCGGTGAGGCAGCAGTTGAGGTGGAAATCGAACAGCCCTGGGTGCGCGCCGTGCCCCCGGTCAGCCCCAACACAGCGGGCTATTTCAAACTGCACAATCACGGCGCTGTGGAGCGGGTGATCGTCGGCGTTGCCAGTGACGCAGCCAGCGCAGTGGAGATGCACACCGTGGTGGAGCAGGACGGTGCCACCACCATGCAGCCGTTGCACGAAGTGAAGATCGCGGCAGAGGATTGTGTCATGTTCGAGCCCGGCGCCCATCACATCATGTTCATCGGCTTGAAACAACCGCTCAAGGAAGGCGACGAGGTCAAGCTGATGTTGCAGTTCAAGAACGGCGACACCCTGCCCATCCTGATGCCGGTCAAGCGCACAGAGGATGCTGGCCATCACCACCATCACCATTAAAGAGCCTGCCATGAGTCCGGTACCCGGTTTTGAAGAGTTTCGGTTCAGCTACGGGGGCTTTGCCCACCGGGTGCTGAAAAAAGGCGATGGCAGCCAGCCCGGTGTGCTGATTATCCAGGAGCTGCCCGGGATCACCCATCACACCATCGAGCTGGCGGAACGCTTGCACAGCGACGGCTTCACCGTGTACCTGCCGGTGTTGTTCGGCCAACCCAACGCGCCTTTCGAACCCCTGAAAAATCTGGCCAAAGTGTGTGTGAGCTTTGAGTTCCGCGTGCTGGCCAATCGCCGTCGCGGGCCGGTGGCGGATTGGCTGCGGGCCCTGTGTCGACGTATGCAGGCAGAGTGCGGTGGCGTGCCGGTGGGGGCCATCGGTATGTGCTTCACCGGTGGCTTTGTTTTGACGTTGATGATCGATGAGGCGGTGGCGGCACCTGTGTCCTGCCAGCCCGGCAACGCCGACGGCATGGTGGGCAGGCAGGCGCGCCGCAGCCTGGGGGTAACGCCGGCGGATATGGCGGCGGCCACACAGCGCTCAAGGGAGGAAGGTGTTCCGCTGATGGGGATGCGTTTTACCCATGACATCATGTGTCCCCGGGCCCGTTTTGATTACCTGGAAGATCAGTTCGGTGAGCATTTTCGCCGCATCGACATCGATTCGTCCCTGTTCAATGAGCACAAAATACCGCCCTGGGCCCATTCTGTGCTCACGCTGGATTTCGTCGATGAGCCAGGGCATCCCACCCGTCAGGCCTATGACCAGATGATCGCGTTTTTTCAGGAGCGGCTGGTCAGCGTACCCAGTTGATAATCCTGGATCGCTTCCTCAATCTGCTCACGTGTGTTCATCACGAACGGACCGTACTGCACCACCGGCTCCTTCAGGGGGCGTCCTGCTAACAGCAGCACCCGGGCCTGCTGGTTGCTCTGCACGTGCTGAGTGCTCTGCAATGGGAATGCGCCCTCATGCTGCACGCTGATCATCTGTGCTGCGTGCACATCCTCGCCATCCTTTCCGCCAACCCGCACCTGGCCTTCGTACACAAACAGCAGTGTTTTCAAGGCCGGATCAAGTTTCAAGGTCAGCGGGTCCGTGCCATTCAGCTCCAGGTCCCACAATTGGGGTTCCGTCGTGCGACCCCGTATGGGACCGGCAATCCGGTCACCGTCAGCCATCCAATCTCCGCCCAGCACGTGGATGCGATGCGATCCGCTCACCACCAGTGGAATGTCGGCGGGCTCCAGGTTGTGGTATTCCGCCGGGCGCAGTTTTTCGTCCGCCGGCAGGTTCAGCCACAATTGAAAGCCGTGGAAGGCCCCGTCTTTCTGCAGCGGCATTTCGGAGTGAATCACCCCTCGACCTGCGGTCATCCATTGCGCCCCACCTGCTTGAATCACCCCCTGGTTGCCCATGTGATCCCGGTGCTCCAGTTGTCCCTGACGCATGTAAGTCACGGTTTCAAAGCCGCGGTGGGGGTGGGATGGAAAGCCGGCTGCATAGTCGCTGCCGGTTTCAGAACGGATCTCGTCCAGCATCAGGAACGGGTCCATCACGCCGTAGTCACCCATCGGCACTACCCGTTTGATTTTGACTCCGGCTCCGTCGGATGCAGGGCGTGCCGGAATGCGATGCAGTATCTTGGTCATGGGGATTCGCTCCGTTGTGTGGTTTTGGGTTGGTGCTTGAAACGGGGGTTCTGTCTTTGTTTCAGGCGTTCAGTAACCCATCGATTCTGGTTTTGGCTTCGTCCATTATCTGTGAAGCCTGCTCGGGCTGCATGCTGAGCTTTTCAGCAAACACAAACTCCACATCCTCAAGGCCGACGAAGGCCAGCACCGTCTGCAAATAGGGAGTTTGGGTATCCTTGGCCGTCCCCAGATATTCGCCGCCGCGCGCGCCCAGAACATAGGTTTTGGTGTTGTTCAGCAGCCCTACCGGCCCGCTTTCGGTGTACTTGAAGGTGGTGCCGGCACGGGCAATGGCGTCAATCCAGGCTTTCAGGGTCGACGGAATGCCGAAGTTGTACATGGGGACGCTTAACACCAGAACGTCCGCGCTTTGAAGCTCCTCAATCAGGGTGTCCGCCAGGTTGGCCAACTGCTGCTGTTCCGGAGTGCGTTGGTGCGCCGGTGTGATGTTGGCTTTGAACGTGGCGGCATCCAGGTGGGGTACCGGGTCCTGGGCCAGGTCCCTTACCACCACCTCAGCGTCAGGATGCTGCTGCTGAATCTGGTTCAGAAAATGGGTGGCCAACTGACTGGAGTTGCCGTGTTCCCCGTGAATGCTGCTGCTGATGTGTAGTACTTTCATGGCTTGGCTCCTGATTTTCAGAGGTCTCATTTGATGTTTTCTATGATAATTCGAATAAATAGAATTAAAATACGAATAAATCGCTGGTTTTAATCGATTAAATCGAAGGAATGGATATGGCAGCATCCCTGATTCCAAAAGTTACTCTGGAGCAATGGCGGGCATTTCAGGCGGTGGTGGAATACGGTGGCTATGCCCAGGCTGCCGACGCCATCCACAAAACCCAGTCCACTCTCAGTTACTCCGTGCAGAAGCTGGAGCAGTCCCTGGGGGTGCAGGTTCTGGAAGTGAAGGGGCGTAAAGCCAGGCTCACCGCCGCCGGAGAGGTGCTGCTAAGGCGCTCGCGCCAACTGCTGGAAAGCGCCGTGTCGCTGGAGGCCATTGCCGACAGCCTGGCCCGTGGGGTAGAGCCGCGTCTGGATTTGGCGGTGGAGGTGGTGTTTCCCTACGATGAGTTGTTCTGCCTGCTGGCGGCGTTTTCCCAGCGCTTTCCCGATACCCGGGTGGAACTGATGGAGTCCGTATTGTCCGGTGGCCATGACCTGCTGGTGGCCGGCCAGGTGGACTTGCTGGTGTCCACGGTGGTACCCCAGGGATTTGTGGGGGAGCCCCTGATGCGCCTGGAGTTTATCTGCGTCAGCAGCCCTGAGCACCCGCTGCAGTCCTTGGGTCGCCCGGTGACGTTGCAGGATCTGAAACTGCACCGGCAAATGGTGACCCGGGATTCCGGCCCCCAGCGCCGGTTCAGCGCCCCCTGGCTGGAAGCGGAACAACGCTGGACCGTCAGCAACCTGAGCACCTCCATCCGGGCCATCAAGGGAGGGCTTGGGTTCGCCTGGGTACCCCGCCTGCAGATCGAGCAGGATCTGCAGCAAGGCCTGCTGGTGCCCATCGCCATGGAAGAGGGCGGGCGTCGCTACGGCGAGCTCTATCTGGTGTATAAAGACAAGGATGCAGCGGGGCCGGCCACCCGGTACCTGGCGGAGCTGCTGCTGGATCGCTGTCAGAACATGGAGCAAGCGGAGGCGCTGGATGTGGACGAAATGGATTAGCCTGTCAGTGCTGCTGTGGGCAACACCGGTCAGTGCGGAGATCTTCCAGTGGAAAGATGCAGCCGGGCGTGTGCACTATTCGGATCAGGCGCCGGAAGAATATGAAAGCCAGACCGTGACACCGAATACCGAGGATTTGGGCGTACGCCTGAGCGGCCCCAAGGCCACCGAGGACTGGTCGGAACAAGCCTTGTCTCCGCAGAAAAACCTGACATCGAAGCCGCCACAACGGCGTACGACCCTGACTCGGGATGCTGCGGAACAGGATCTGTGTGAGGGTGTGGTGGGGGATTGTTTCAGCGAGCAGCAGGACTACGTATGCAAGCTGCGTTTCAGCCTTGAATGCAAAAAAATCTATCACTGGAAGGTCTGTCTGCAGCAGGATTGCGAGCAGAAAGACATTGCGGACAAATGCCAGTCGCCCTATCAGTTGCTGGACCGGCGGCCACCGGTAATGACCCAGGCACAAATGGGGCGCGAGATGCCGCTGCAGGGGTTGGTGTCAGAACGGGACTGGCAATGTTTGAGTCAACACGGATTCTTTTGTGATGAGGTGGCTTTCGAAGCCACCTGCCAGCAACGCTTTGGCCAAAGCTGTGAGGCACTGCAGCATTGGGCAGAAGCCGCGCAGCAACGCTGCAAAAAACAGCGGGGCAGCGATTGTGGCGATATCGACAGTTGGAAGCAGTTTCGCCCGCTGTCCATAGAAGAGAAAGAAAAGGCCGGCATCCGTTTGGCCGGGGGCGGTGTCTCGTCCCAGGATAGGTTAATGGCATCCCTGGGGGTGGAACGGGACGATCCGGCCACCTACCCGAAGCTGCAGCGTGCATTGGAATCCCTTACCGGCTTGAATATTCGGGAACGCAGGCGCCGCTTTGACTGCGATGCCGAATGGAAAGGGTTTGCACCCCGCGGCCACCACTGACCTCTTGTTTCATCTTTTTTGTCGCTAAAGGTCACTCAGTTTCCCGACGGGATTGGTTAGAATTCTCCGTATAGTCAAAAGCGAAACACAGTTGTGTCGACTTCGATTTTAAAGGGCAAAGGACTACCGAGGGACCCTTTTGAAGCACTGGACTTACAACCATTTCGTGAACTCCAAACTATCTTCTCTTTTAGCATTTGTGCGTTGAATGCACTCGCCACGCTGTAGATTGGGCTGCATGTGGCGAGTTTTTCTTTTTCTGGACTCGGTGTGTTGGCCTGGCCTAATGCAATTTCAGCGTTGGGCTGGCACGCCGGTTAATCCGGTCCCGCAGAATCAGCAGCAGGGTTCTGAAAATTCCGTGCAGCGTAAACTGGTGCATGCGGTACAAGGTGATGTACATGAAGCGCGCCACCTTGCCTTCAAACGTAAAATCTTTGCTCAGGTTCCCCATGATGTTGCCCACGCTGCCTTTTTTGCTGAGGGAAATCAGCGAGCCTTTGTCCTGGTAAACAAAGGGTAGAGGGGCTTTGCCCTGCAGTCGGCGCTGTAGGGATCTGGCCAGGTGCTTGGCCTGTTGATGAGCGGATGCAGCACGCGGGGGCACCGGAGTGTCCGCGTCATGGCGGGGACACTGGGCACAATCGCCGAACGAAAAGATGTTCTCATCGCGGGTGGTTTGCAGGGTATTGGTCACCACCAGTTGATTAATCCGATTACTTTCCAGTCCGGCAATACCCTGCAGAAACTCGGGTGCTTTAATGCCGGCACTCCAGACTTTCAGAAACGCCGGAACGAAGCGTCCGCTCTTGGTATGCAGTCCATCGGCGGTAATTTCCGTGACCATCTCATTGGTGAGCACTTCAATATTCAATTCTTTAAGTTGGCGCAGAATAGCCGCCGAGGCTTTCTCTGACAGCACCGGCAACACCCGGTTCGAGGCCTCGATAATGGATATGGTCAGGTTCTCGGGCTTGATTTGGTCAAAGCCGTATTCCACCAGTTCATGGGCAGAATGATTCAACTCCGCTGCCAGCTCGACGCCGGTGGCACCGGCACCCACAATGGCAATGTTGCAGTGTTTCGGGGCCACGCCCGGCGCCTGGCTGGCTTTCAGATATTCGTTTAGGAATTTGCGATGGAACGCTTCAGCGGCGGAGCGCTTGTCCAGAAAAATGCAGTGTTCTGCTGCGCCCTTGGTGCCGAAGTCGTTGGTGTTGCTGCCCACGGAGATCACCAGCGTGTCGTAGGGGATGGTCCGTTGCGGCAGAATTTCCTCGCCACTTTCATAATGCGGCGCCAGGATCAGGTGTTTGGCGTCCCGCTCCAATCCGCTCATGCGCCCCATGACGAACTTGAAATGATGTCGTTGCGCGTGGGCAACATAATTCAGCTCATCCACGTCGGCGTTCAATACGCCGGCCGCCACTTCGTGCAGTCTGGGTTTCCACAGGTGGGTCATGTTGGCGTCCACCAGAGTGATGTCCGCCTGACCGCGTTTACCAGCTTTGTTCCCCAGTAGCGTTGCCAGTTCCAGGCCGCCGGCGCCGCCTCCGACGATCACGATTCGATGGGTCATAGTTGATTACCTTTTCAAGTTTGGAATTCGGGCTCAAGTTTGAAATCCGGGGCAGGTCAGGCACCGGCCTGGTCCGGTCTGACGTGCCAAATTCGTCTCACGATGTTGACTATGTGGTCAATAAGCCGGTTGACCATCGCTAAGGTGGGCGGCCATTCTAGTGGCCAATTCAGTGTACGCAATGACAATTTTGTAACGGCGGGTAGGCGCCAGGGCAATAGCGCAGCGTAATCAGTCTTCCAAATCCTGATAGTTTTCCGGCTGAAAGCGCGGCGTACACAGGGCCAGAAAGATCAGGTCGACTTCACCGTTGTTGAGAATCCGTTGGCGCACTCCCGCTGGGATCACCACGGTGTCTCCGGCCTGCACCGGGGTAGGAGGGAGGTCGCCCACCTCAACCAGGCCAGTGCCGCACAGAATCTGGTATCGCTCCACGGTGTGCGTCAGGCTATGCCAGCGGGTTCGACGGCCGGGGCTGACCCTGGCCCGGGCGATGGATAAAGCGGGATCTGCGTCTGTATTCAGTTGCTCAATGATGTAGCAACCCTCTTCAAAGTAGTACTCCGTGTCCGGCTGGATCGGCAAAATCATTGGCTTCATGGTCAGCCCGCATAGGGTTGTTTCAAGGTCACCAGGATCACCACTGTCACCAGAATGAACACCGGGGCTTCATTGAAGATCCGATAGAAGCGCTCACTGCGGGTGTTCTGGTCGGCAGCGAATTTTTTCAGATAAGCACCACATAGGTGGTGATAACCGATTAACAGGATTACCAGGGTCAGCTTGATGTGCATCCAGATGGCGGATTTGAAATAGGGGTCCCAGCGATCCACCAGCATCCAGATACCCAGCACCAAGGCGACAATCATGCTCGGGGTCATGATGCCGCGATACAGTTTGCGTTCCATGATTTTGAAGCGCTCAGATCCGGTTTTGTCCCCTTCCGCATTGGCCTGACAGTGATAGACAAATAACCTTGGCAAATAGAAAAGGGCGGCAAACCAGCAGATGATGGCGATGATATGAAAAGCTTTTACCCAAAGCATCGGTGTTCCCTAAATCTGATAAAAATGTTCGATGTCCTGTTTGCGCACCACCCCGAACACCCGATAGATATTGGGTGCGGACATGCGGCGCACATAGACGGCGCTTACGTCGGCTTTCTTCATGGCCTGCAGAGCTTCGTGCAAGGTGGCACTCAGCAATACCGGGGTCACATTATCCCGTTTGGCCGGGATTTCCAATAGATTGATGCTCGCCCCGTCGGTGGGAGTTGCGCCCTCTTTGGGTTTCGCCTGATCCAGGTTGGTCAGGTGCATCGCAAGCTCTGCCGCCGGCATAAAGTGGGTGGGCAGACCCTCCTTTTCGATCAACAGCCAATTGGGTTGCTTTTTGAGGATGTCGTCCGCCTCCTCCCGGGAAAGATGCTGGTTCACCCGGCGAATGTTGCGGTCCATCACGGCCGCTACACCCACGCGATGCAGGTGCCGGGCCAGTGGGCTGACGTTGAGTGCGATACCCTGCGCCTCCAGAAACCCCTGGAAAATACCCCGCTGGCGGAACACCTGCGTGGTGATCAGGCTGGAAATGACCACCACCAGCATACCGGGGAATATGATGTTGGGCTCAAAGGTGAGCTCCAGCAGTGCCATTAATGCAGCCAGCGGGGCTTCCAGGGTGGCGGCCATCATGCCGGCCATGCCCAGCAGCACATACAACGTGATGTTGGCGTCCTCCGGTAGCAGCGCCTGCCCCAATTCCCCGAACAAGCCACCGGCCATGGCGCCGATGAACAGGGCCGGGCCGATCACGCCACCCGGCAGTCCCGCCCCCACACAGGCACTGGTGGCCAGCAATTTCAGGCTCATGATAAACAGCAGGGCCGTCACCGTAAGGCTGCCCACCAAAGCCGCGTTCACGGAGTCGTACCCCACGCCCAGAATCTCCGGCGCCAGATAGCCGCAGGCTGCGGTAACCAACCCGGCGAGAAAGAAGCGCCAGCCCACACCCAGGCGGTGAGTGTGTTGATAGAACCGTAATGAAAGGTAGATAAGTGCCGCCGCCAGGCAGCCAATGATCACGCCGCAAATAACCACAAAGGGCAGCTCCAACAGGGTGCCCATTTGCACCGTGGGAATGTTGAACGCTGGCTCGTGTCCATAAACGGCCCGGGTCAGGGAGGCTCCCACCACCGATGCCAGAATAATGGGAATGAAGGTGCTGATGCTGTATTCCATCATGATCACCTCCATCGCGAAAATGACGCCGGCAATGGGGGTGTTGAATGAGGCGGAAATGGCCGCCGCGCAGCCGCACCCGGTCAGAATGCGAACGCTGTTATTGGGCAGGCGGGCCCATTGACCCAGCAGGCTGCCGCCTGCCGCACCCAGGTGGACAGCGGGGCCCTCGCGGCCCATGGACAGCCCCCCGATCAGGGTGGCGGCAGCCCCAAAAAACTGCACCAGCAGACTGCGCCAGCTGATGGCACCCTGATACAGGTTGAAGCGCTCAATCACGTAGGTGACGCCAGTGCGGCGCTCGTCTTTCGAAAGATAATGAAATGCCGCGCCCAACAGAATGGCGCAGGTCAGGGGGAGGGCGCCCTGCAACATCGGATTCAGTCCCTCAAAGTTTTCCGAGTGCTCCGGCAGGAACAGGGAGAGCACCGACTCCACCAGCAACCGGAACAGGATGATGATCAAGCCGGAGCTGAGCCCGGCCAGAATGCCCAGTACCGCCAACAGGGGCACCGCATCCAGGGTGGATAATCGTTCTCTAATGCGATCAAGATCAAATTTCATCACAGGACAGGTCAGCCAAATACGCTACGCTTAATACATCGGGACAGGGTGAACCACCGGCACAGCACCTCAGGCGGAATTCTATACAGAGTCATACTTAGAGCGCCACACAGAGCCCTATCAGTCACAAAGGGTGCTTGCCTACCGCGGTTTTTAAAGCAAAAATTTTGCCTAAACAACGGCTTATGATTTTTAATACGGTTCCAGCTGCTTTATGATTGCATATTCTGTCAGCAAGAACGAATCGGGATCCCTATGAATCAAGGCGCAAAACTCAAAATCGGCATAGTTGGTGGCACCGGCTACACGGGCGTGGAACTGCTGCGATTGTTGGTGCAGCATCCCAATGTGGAGTTGACCGCCGTGACGTCACGCTCCGAAGCCGGGCAGGATGTGCACGCGCTTTACCCAAATTTGCGCGGGCACCTGGATCTCCAGTTTTCCCAACCGGATCTGGATAACCTGAGCCAGTGCGATCTGGTGTTTTTCGCCACACCCAATGGGGTTGCCATGAAGCTGGTACCGGGCCTGCTGCAAGCGGGCGTGCGTGTCGTGGATCTGGCGGCGGATTTCCGCCTCAAGGACCCATCACTTTGGCAGCAGTGGTACGGTATGCCCCACGCGTGTGAAGACGTGTTGGAGCAGGCGGTGTATGGCTTGCCAGAGATGAATCGCAGCCAGATTGCCGAGGCCAAAATTGTGGCCAACCCGGGTTGCTATCCCACTGCGGTACAACTGGGTTTTCTACCCTTGCTGGAGCGGGGCTTGATTGATCCCATGCACCTTATCGCTGACGCCAAATCCGGTGTCAGTGGTGCGGGGCGCGAGGCAAAATTAGGCTCGTTGTTGTGTGAAGCCAGCGAAAGTTTCAAAGCGTACGGGGTCAGCGGTCATCGTCACCTGCCGGAGATCAGTCAGGGGCTGGCCGAGGTCATGGGCGCGCCAGTGGGATTGACCTTCATCCCTCATCTCACACCGATGATTCGGGGTATTCACGCCACCCTTTATGGCCGTTTGCAGGGGGCTGCTGCAGATCTGCAGGCGCTGTTTGAGTCCCGTTTCAAGGACGAGCCCTTTGTTGACGTTATGCCGGCCGGTTCGGCACCGGAGACCCGCAGCGTGAAAGGCTCCAATCAATGCCGTATTGCGGTTCATGTGCCTCAGGGTGGGGACACCGTCGTGGTACTGTCCGTCATCGACAATCTGGTCAAAGGCGCTGCCGGACAGGCCATCCAGAATATGAACATCATGTGCGGACTGCCTGAGTCAGCGGGGCTGAATCAGGTGGCGTTGATGCCCTGAGGATCTGCCGTGGCCAAACCGGTGGGAAGCCCTGATCCGCAATTGATTTTGGTGCCACAGAGACAGAGTTCACGTTGGAAAAGCGTGTTGCTGTCTATACTGGTACTGCTGGTGGTGGCATCCGGGTGTTTCCTGGCCGGTTACTATCAGGGTATCCGGGAAAAGCTCCACGTGCTGGATGAGCGTGCTGAATTGCGCACCGAGACCGCCGACCTGAAGAAACAATTGTCTCAGGCGCAGGAGCAGTCCGCGATTCACAAGCATGGCAGTGAATTGGAGCGGCAGGCTTCGGAGCGGGTTCGTAAGGAAAACATTTCCCTGCAGAACCGGGTTTCCGAACTGGAAGAGGCGGTCACTTTCTATAAAAGCATCATGGCCCCCCGCAAAAACGATAAAGGCCTGCGGATCGAACGTTTGGAATTGTCATCCACCGTTAATAAACGCCGTTTCAAATACAAGGTGGTGATGACCCAGGTGGCGGACAACAGTTCCTACATCAGCGGCAATGTCACCATGAACCTGGTGGGCATGCGCAACGGTAGCAAGGAAAGTGTTTCTTTTGAAACCCTGTCCAAAGAAATGGAAAGCAGTGGAATACCGTTTAAATTCCGTTACTTCCAGAACGTGGATGGGGAGATACTGGTCCCGGCTGACTTTGTGCCGGAACAAATTGAGGTGATCGCCCAGTCGAAAGGTCGTAAAGCGACTAAACTGGAAAAGCGGTTTGATTGGAATGTGCTAGAGGTAAAAAGCGATGTGGGGAAAGGATAAGACAAAAAAAGTAGACTTTGATCGTCATGCTGGAAAAACCACCATGATCGCGAAAGGCACGGTAATTAACGGTGACGTGAAGTTCGAAGGTGGGTTGTTGGTTGAAGGCACTATCAGGGGCAACGTACGTGCTGAGGACGGCAGTGAGGCGCTGCTGCGCCTGAGTGAAGCCGGTCAGATTGAAGGCGAGATCCACGTGCCCAATGTGGTGGTCAATGGCAAGGTGAATGGTGATGTTCATTCCTCTGCCCATGTGGAGCTGGCTGCCAAGGCAGTAGTGAATGGCAACGTGCATTACAATCTGATCGAGATGGTTATGGGTGCGGAGGTTAATGGATCGTTGGTACACAGCCAGCAGAAGCCCGCGTCGTCAGAAGTCCCCATTTCCTTCGATAAGAAGGCCAAGAAAGAGGACAAGGCCCCTAGCCTGGACGCCAAAATGGAAACCAAGCAAAGTCCCGCCTGAACGGCCTATTGTTGACTACTTTAGTGGGACTTAAGATAATCCCAGACGGCGCCCGGTGGCGCCGTCGGCGGTTAAGAAGGCCAGTCAGAAGGCCATATAGCCAGTGAGTCGGCTATTTAAAGGGTAGTCAAGAAGGAGTGCCAGCAGTGTCAGACGCACCAGAACTGAGTTTTACGGACAGTGCAGCCCGTAAAGTAAAAAACCTGATCGAGGAAGAAGGTAACGACAACCTCAAGTTGCGGGTGTACATCACCGGAGGGGGGTGTGCTGGTTTTTCCTACGGGTTCAAGTTTGATGAAGATGCCAAAGAGGATGACACTCAAGTGGTAAATCAAGGGGTTACCTTATTGGTTGATCCCATGAGCATCCAGTACCTGGCCGGCTCCGAGGTGGATTACACGGAAGGCCTCCAGGGGGCGCAGTTTGTGGTCAAGAACCCCAACGCCACCAGCACCTGCGGTTGCGGGTCTTCCTTCTCTATTTAGTCAGACAGCCCCGTCACAAGCCCAACCAGCTTTTCAGATCCTCTTTGCCCATCAGGATCGGTAAAGGCCACCCAGCAATACCGCGTCCCGGGCTCCGGTGAAAGGGCTGGTGTTCAATTTTCTGCCTTCAATATGGCATTTCCCCAGCCAGGCGAAACACATGGCCTCCACCCAGTCGGCGGCAATACCCACGGTAGATGAGTCCGCCACCGGGCAGGGATTCAGAGCCTGCAGGCGCGCCATAAGCTGCGAATTATGTACGCCGCCACCGCACACCAGGATTCGATCTGCTGCCACCGGCAAGGCCTGGATCGCCTGGGTTGCGGTGCGGGCGGTCAGCTCAAGCAGGGTGGCCTGCAAATCGGCTGGGTCCACCGCGTCAAATAGCGCTCCAGCTCGGCTGCGGGCCCATTCCAGATGAAAGTATTCCTTGCCAGTGCTTTTGGGGGCCGGCATCGCAAAATAAGGGTCTGCCAGCCAACCGGCCAGGAGCTGCTGATTCACGGCACCCTGCGCTGCCCACTGCCCATCATCATCAAAGGTTTCCCCCCGGTGAAGCTGGCACCAACTGTCCATCAGCCCGCTGGCCGGGCCGGTATCCATAGCCAACGGCTGTCCTTGGGCCGGTAACCAGGTGATGTTGGCAATGCCCCCCAGATTCAACACCACCCGGTTTTCCCTGTCATGGGCAAGGGTCGCTGCGTGAAACAGAGGGGCAAGTGGGGCACCCTGACCGCCGCACGCCATATCGCGACGGCGAAAATCCGCCACCACATCGATTCCGGTAAGCTGGGCGATCACATTGGGGTCACCCACTTGCAGGGTAAAAGGGTGTTTGCCCTCAGGGCGGTGACGGATGGTTTGGCCATGGCTGCCGATGGCGGTTATTGCATTGGCGGAGGTGTCGCTCAGGGCCAGTAGTTCGGCCACGGCGCTGGCGAACAAGCGCCCCAGCTCCACATCCAGCTCCCCCATCAGATCAATTTGGTGATGATCCGGTGTAAAAAGCGAGATCAGGCGCGCACGGGTATTGGTCGGGATAGGGTGGAGGTGGTGGGCCAGCAGCTTGGGCTCAGGCTCATCAAACGAAACCAGCGCTGCGTCAATGCCGTCAGCGCTGGTTCCAGAGATCAAGCCAATATAAAGATCATCGGGTCGCATTCATTGGCCCAGGTTGGCGACTTTTTCGCTCTCCATGGCCGCTGCATAGGTGGAGAGTTGTCCAACCATCTGTTGGGCGATTGCCAAAAACGCGTCTTTATCCTGTTTCGGGATCGGCTCTGCATGAGGCAACTTTACCGTCACGGGATTACGTACGGCACCATTTACGTAAAACTCATAGTGCAGGTGAGGGCCGGTAGCCAGGCCTGTGCTGCCAACGTAACCGATGGTTTGCCCCTGTCTCACCCGGGCGCCGGAACGCACCCCTTTGGCGTAGTTGTTCATATGGGCATATAGAGTGCGATACTTCTGTCCATGTTGCAGGATCACCACCTTCCCGTAACCGCCCTTGACTCCCGCGAAAATCACTTTCCCATCCCCGGTGGCTTTAATGGGCGTCCCCCGGGATGCAGCGTAGTCTGTACCCTTGTGGGCGCGAATGGTATGCAGGACAGGATGCTTACGGCTCAGGTTAAAGTGTGAGCTGATGCGGGCGAAGCTGATGGGGCTGCGCAGGAAGGCCTTGCGCATGCTGTCCCCCTCTGGAGTGAAATAACTCGCTCCCCGGTCTGCAGATTCATACCGAATGGCAGTGAAGGTTTCCCCCTGGTTGGTGAATTGCGCGGCCAGAATCTCTCCGTCCTTCACTTTCTCGCCATCAAGATGCATTTCTTGATAGATCACCCGGAAGGAGTCCCCCTGCCGAATATCCAGTACGAAATCCACGTCCCAGCCAAAAATATTGGCCAGTTCCATGGTCATGCCTTCTGACAGTCCAGCCTTTTGTGCCGCCAAAAACAGCGAGGAATCGATAGTGCCTTCCGCATAAGAGGTATAGGGTACCAGCTCCTTGATCTGCATATCTGCAGAATAGTGATCACCTTCGCGCTCGATCAGCAGGCTGTCGGTTCGGGACATGACGTACTCGAGTGCCACCAGCTGTTGCTCCTCGATGGCGAACCGCATGGTCTGTCCCGGATGGATTTTCTTCAGCAGAGCCACATCGCCGTCACCGGACATCACGTCATAGACGTCTTTGGAGTTCAGGCCGACACGTTTGAATATGTGGCTCAGGGTGTCCCCGTTGCGCACCTTTTCGTCTTGCCATTGGTAGGTTGCGATTGGCTCCGCTGGGGCTTCAGCCAATTGTTCTTCAACAAGCTCCTCTGCCAGCTCAACCAGCGGTTCCTGTGGGGCAATGTTGGTTTTCAGTCGGACAGTTTTAGTGGCGGTGGCATCGGGGGATGGCAATAAAGTCAGCGCCAAAATCATTACGGCCGAGCAGGCCGCTGCAGCCATCAGGTGTATCCTGGGGTAGGATGGTTTTGCCTTTTGCTCGTGGATTGAATGCTTCGTCATACCTAATTCGAGTAGATTCTGGTTAACACTGCTAAGTAATTCATTATAAGGATAGATGAAAGCGAATGTTACAGAAAGTTTAACTTGGGGATTGAGTCGTCCATCACAGTTCAAATTTCTATTTATTGCGACTGGGGCTTTCTGTGCTCCGTGCTACAATATCGCCCCTTTTTTATGATCAGATCAGTCAGTTAAGGTGGAAAACGTGTCGAATTCCGTAGAACAGGCCCTGGCCCTCATTAAGCGAGGCGCAGAAGAAATCCTGCTGGAAGAAGAGCTTATCGAGAAATTGAAGGAAGGCAGACCGCTGCGGGTAAAAGCCGGATTCGATCCCACGGCCCCTGACTTGCATCTAGGGCACACTGTACTGATCAATAAATTGCGTCAGTTTCAGGATCTGGGGCATCACATCATGTTTCTGATTGGGGATTTCACCGGCATGATCGGCGACCCCACCGGTAAGAACCAGACCCGCAAGCCCCTGACACGGGAAGATGTCCTCGAAAACGCCAAATCATACAAAGATCAGGTGTTTAAGATACTCGACCCGGACAAGACCGAAGTCGTATTCAACTCCACCTGGATGGAGCAGCTGGGCGCCGCCGGGATGATCCAGTTGGCAGCCCAGCACACCGTGGCACGCATGCTGGAGCGGGATGACTTTTCCAAGCGCTTCAAAGCCAATCAGCCCATAGCCATTCATGAGTTCCTCTATCCGCTCATCCAGGGCTGGGACTCTGTGGAGATGAAGGCTGACGTGGAGCTCGGTGGCACCGACCAGAAATTCAATCTGCTGATGGGGCGCGAACTGCAAAAGTCGCAGGGTCAGAAACCTCAGACGGTGCTGATGATGCCCATTTTGGAAGGTCTGGACGGTGTACAGAAAATGTCCAAGTCCTTGGGCAACTATATCGGCGTCACTGACGCGCCATCGGAAATGTACGGCAAGCTGATGTCTATCAGTGATGATCTGATGTGGCGATATTTTGATCTGCTCAGCTTTCGCAGTAACGAAGAGATCGCAGCGTTCAAGGCCGAAATCCAGGCGGGCTGCAATCCGCGGGATGTCAAAGCCAGGCTGGCGGAAGAGGTCGTCGCCCGTTTCCACGGGGAAGAGGCTGCCCAAAGCGCGCACAAAGGGGCTGGCAACAAATTCAAATGGGGTGACGTGCCTGAAGAGATGCCGGAGATCGAATTGGTTGCGGAAGATGCTGATGGTATTCCTGTACCCAATGTGATCCAGCAGGCAGGGCTTACCAAGACCACCGGCCAGGCTCGGGACATGATGAAACAAGGGGCTGTGCGGGTGGATGGAGAGCCGGTTAAGGATCTTAAAGCCCGCCTGGGTGCGGGTGGTCCTTACGTTTGTCAGGCGGGCAAAAAGAAGTTTGCGCGGGTCACGATCAAGTAGCCTGTAAGGTGTTGAATAAAATAGTTAAAAAAAGCGTTGACGTTGTAATTGAGATGCCTATAATGCGCACCACTTCGACGGGATAGGCGCTCAGAGATGAGGCAGCCGGAGCGGAGAAGGACGCAAAACGGGGCATTGAGCTGG
>NZ_RCHN01000017.1 GCF_003671495.1 Ketobacter sp.
AATGGTGGCTCTATTGGTCCCCTCGCAACGATAACCTGTGAACCCCGCCAGGCCCGGAAGGGAGCAACGGTAGCAGGCGACTCGTGTGCCGGGGTGTGGCTGATAGAGTCGCCTCCAATTTCCCCTGCGATTCCCTGTAAAATTGATAAGCAAATTCATTGGTTTATCAATCTCCTCTGCCGTATTACACTGAGCGTCTTTTACTGGCCAGACCGGCCACTCATACCGACACAGTAGAATCATAAGTACATGAGTTATCAGGTCCTTGCACGTAAGTGGCGCCCCAAGACATTCCGCGAAATGGTGGGGCAGGAACACGTACTGAAAGCCCTCATCAACGCCCTTGACCACGGTCGCCTGCACCACGCCTACCTGTTCACCGGTACCCGTGGGGTGGGTAAGACCACCATCGCCCGCATCCTTGCCAAATCCCTGAACTGTGAGACTGGCATCAGCTCTGAACCCTGTGGCCAGTGCAGCGCCTGCCAGGAGATCAACGACGGTCGCTTTGTGGACCTGATCGAGGTGGATGCCGCCTCCCGCACCAAGGTGGAGGACACCCGGGAGCTGCTGGAGAATGTCCAGTATGCGCCTACTCGGGGCCGCTACAAGGTTTACCTCATTGACGAAGTGCACATGTTGTCGGGCCACAGTTTCAATGCCCTGCTGAAAACCCTGGAAGAGCCACCGGAACATGTGAAGTTCCTGCTGGCCACCACCGACCCGCAGAAGCTGCCCATCACCATCCTATCCCGCTGTTTGCAGTTCAGCCTCAAGGCGATGACCCCGGAACGCATCGTCGGTCACCTGAAAAAGGTGCTGGAAGCGGAAATGGTGGAGTTCGAAGAGCCGGCCCTGTGGCAATTGGGGCGGGCAGCGGACGGCAGCATGCGGGATGCCATGAGCCTCACCGACCAGGCCATTGCCTTCGGCAGCGGCAAAGTGGTGGAGGCCGATGTGCGCGCCATGCTGGGCAGCATCGACCGGGAATACGTCTTTGGCATTGTAGAGGCGTTGGCCCAGAACAGTGCCGAGCAATTGCTGCAACGGGTGGCCGACATGGCGGAGCAGAGCCCGGATTATATGGGGGTGTTGGCGGATCTGATCAGCACCTTGCACCGTATGGCGGTGGCCCAGATTGCCCCCGACGCGGTGGACGACAGCGATGGTGACCGGGCCCGGGTACTGGAATGTTCCGCCCGCTTTGCGCCGGAGCAGCTCCAGCTGTTTTACCAGACAGCGTTGCTGGGGCGCCGGGATCTGCCCCTGGCACCCGACGCCCGCAGCGGGTTTGAGATGACCTTGTTGCGGCTGTTGCTGTTCAAACCGGTGGGGGTGTTGCCCGCCGGCGGCGGAGGCGCGGCGCCGGGAAAGTCCGCTAGCCCTGCTGTGGCAGCAGGGCACCCCTCCAGCCACCCTGCAACCACACCTGAGGCCCCTGCCCAGAGGCAAGCAACCGACATGCCGGCACGATCCTCCGCTCGTGCTGAAGACCATCTGTCCCAGATGCGGGCCGCGCTGGCCAACCCGGCTCCGGGAAAAGCCCATCCGGAGGAGGTCCCACCGTGGGAGTCCGCTACTGCGGTGTCGGCACCCGAACTTGCTGTTAAACCAGTCCCTATACCAGCCCCTGCATCGCCACCTCAGCCTGCGGCACCCGCGAAGGCTGAACCGCAAGCCGCGGCCGACACGGTGGCTGGCAAGGGCAAGCCTTCTGCCAGTGAGCCTCCTGCCAGTGAGACCACGGTTGCCTCACCCGCGCTGAGCAGTGAAGCCGAACCGGCCCCGGCTGCTGAGGCCACCCCAAAGCACAAAACCAGGGTCATCCAGCTGGGGGATGAGTGGGCTGATCTGGTGGGCGTACTGGAGCTGGACGGACCGGTACGCAATTTCGCCCGCAATTGTTCCCTGGAGTCCACGGAAGAGGGGCGCTGGACCCTGGCCATCAGCCCCCGCTTTCAGGCCTTATATAAAGAGGAAAACCGGGATCTGCTGGCCCAGGCCCTGTCGGCAAACGCAGGCCGATCCATTACACTCAGGGTGGAGGTGGCGGAGCCCGGCAAGCCCACCCCCGATCAGTTGCTGGCCCGCTACAAACAGCAACGGAAAGAGCAGGCCATTGCCCTCATGCAGGAAGATGCATTTGTGCAGGATCTGCAAAATTTGTTCGGCGCGACCCTGGATTTGAACTCGGTCCTGCCGGTGGACGACGATTAATTAACCGTAAACGGATAGGTGAAACCATGTCAGGCCCATTCGGTGATTTGATGAAGCAGGCGCAGGAAATGCAGGAGCGCATGCAGAAAATGCAGGAAGAACTGGCCAATGCCGAAGTGACCGGTGAATCCGGCGCAGGTATGGTCAAGGTGGTGATGACCGGTCGCCACGACGTGAAGCGGGTGTCCATTGATGACAGCCTGCTCAGCGAAGACAAAGAGATCCTGGAAGACCTGCTGGCCGCGGCGGTGAACGACGCTGTGCGCCGGGTGGAGCAGGCCAATAAGGATAAACTGGGTGGGCTGGCGGCTGGTATCGAGCTGCCACCAGGCTTTAAGTTTCCATTCTAATTTATTGATTTCAGGTATCGGATGAGCTTCAGCCCTCTCACCCAGCGTCTTATTGAGTCCCTCACCTGTCTGCCCGGTGTGGGGCCCAAATCCGCCCAGCGCATGGCGTTGCATCTGCTGGATCGCGACCGGGAGGGCGCCCAGAAACTGGCGGACACCCTGCAACTGGCCATCGATCGCATCGGCCGTTGCCAGCGTTGCCGCAATTTTTCCGAGGAGCCGGTGTGCCATACCTGCTCCCAGACCTCCCGCGATCCGGCTTTACTCTGCGTGGTGGAAACCCCGGCGGACGTCATCGCCATCGACCAGTCCGGCAGTTTTCGCGGCTATTACTTTTTGCTGCTGGGACACCTTTCCCCCATCGATGGTATTGGGCCGGAAGACATTGGAGCGGACCTGCTGGACCGGCGTTTGGCCGAGGGCGAGGTGCAGGAACTGGTGATCGCCACCGGCACCACGGTGGAAGGGGAGGCCACAGCCCACTACCTGTCGGAGATGGCCCGGCGTCACGGCGTGACCGCGTCCCGCATTGCCCATGGCGTGCCCATGGGTGGCGAGTTGGAATACGTGGACAGCAACACCCTCAGCCTGGCGCTGCAGGGGCGTCGGGTGATCGATCCCTAAACGTCAGTGACGCTGACTCACCTCCCCAACAAAAACCGAATGCAGAGAATGGTGGCGGCAAAGGCCAGGGTACCCAGCAGAAAGGGCCTGATTTTGCGGATGCCCCGGCGGGGCAATTCATAATAGATGACGTTGATCAGGATGGCGCCGCCCATAAAGGCGTTGATAAACCCATTGAACTTGCCATTCCACACATCCAACCAGGCGCCCGCCGCCCCGAGTACGGTGCCCAACACCATCAGCCAGCGCATTCGGGATTGGAAATATCCCGGATGCCAGTGATGGAACAAGTGGTTCATTCCCGCCAGGTGGAATACCAGGGCGCTGATGGCCAATCCATAGGCCAGGGGCACAAAATCCGGGTCTGCCACCACCATTTCACCGGTCAGTAACGCGTACAGGAAAAAACTGGTGATTTGCACCCGGCGCCAGAAGCCGGTCACTTCTTTGCGTTCCTCTTCCAGCAGGTCCACGATCCAGAAACAGATAAACCCGGCCAGTACACACAGATACAGCAACGACACACCAATCATCGGGGCCTGCGGCAATTGCACCATGCTTTTATTGGCCAGGAGCGTCAGTTTTGGCAGCAGCAGGAGAAACACATAGCCTACGGCAAAGCCCCCGGCGGCAATGGACCAGTTGGGCCAGACCCGATCCAGCCAGCGCGCCACCGGAACGTGCAGCACATGCATCAAAGAGATGGCCCCGAGCGCCATCAGGGTGATTACAGCTTCAAAATCCATCGCGTATCCCATCGCCGCATTGGTGGTACTGGTTGGTGCCGGTTGGTAGTGGAGGTTGGGCGGCACATAATGGACAAGTCCCTGCCTGGATGCAATGCCCGATCCCACTCACCCGGTTGCCGGCACATGGGGGGGCCGGGGGCTGAGTTTACAAACCAAGCAAGCGCTTGGTATAGTCTCGCAAAATCATCATGATAATCGCAATCGCACCTGGAGAGAGGCCCCCATGCCGGACTATCAGCGTTACTTCGGTGAAACCCAGAACATTGTCCGGGAGAGCGTGCGCAAGTTCGTCGCCCAGGAGATCACACCCCATGTGAACGACTGGGAGGCGGCCGGCGAGCTGCCCCGGTCGTTGTACGAAAAGGCGGGGGCGGCGGGGATTCTGGGTATTGGCTACCCGGAGCAGTACGGTGGCTCCGGTTTCGATATGTTCACCAAGATCGCCGCCAGCGAAGAGATCATGGCCGCCGGTTCCGGTGGGGTGGCCGCCAGCCTGGGCTCCATCGACATCGGGTTGCCGCCGGTGGTCAATTGGGGCAGCGATGCCCTCAAGGCGCGGATCTGTCCGGATGTCATCGCCGGCAACAAGATCCAGTGCCTGGCCATCACCGAGCCCGGTGGCGGCTCTGATGTGGCCAACCTGCGCACCCGGGCGGTGAGGGAGGGCGACCATTATGTGGTGAATGGCGCCAAAACCTTCATCACCAGCGGCGTCAACGCAGACTATTACACCGTGGCCGTCCGCACCGGTGAGCCCGGTTACGGTGGCATCAGCCTGTTGCTGGTGGAAAAAGGTACCCCCGGATTCGGGGTGGGTAAAAAGCTGAAGAAAATGGGGTGGTGGGCCAGTGATACCGCCGAGCTGTTCTTCGAGGATTGCCGAGTACCTGTGGAGAATCTGATCGGGCAGGAGAACGCCGGTTTCTACGTCATCATGACCAACTTTCAGATGGAGCGCCTGAATCTGGCGGTGATGGCCAACTGCACCTCCCGTCTGGCACTGGAGGCCTGCCTGCAATACGTGAAGGAGCGGGAGGCCTTCGGCAAAACCCTGTCCAAATTTCAGACCCTGCGCCACAAACTGGCGGATATGGCCACCCAAACGGAAGCGTCCACTGAGTTCACCTACCGGGTGGCGGCTCGCATCGGCGCGGGCGAGAACGTGGTGAAAGAGGTCTCCATGGCGAAAAATTTTGCCACCCGCGTCAGCGACCAGGTGACCTATGATGCGGTGCAGATATTTGGCGGAATGGGGTACATGCAGGAGACCCTGGTGGAGCGCCTCTACCGCGACAACCGCATCCTGGCCATCGGCGGCGGCACCTATGAGATCATGAATGAGGTGATCGCCAAGCAATTGGGTTTGTAGTCATTTTTGGCCATCCTCTTTATAATGCCGGGTTTTACCCGCGCACCCTGCTGAGTATGCCCTGTGAGTTACCTGCCTGTTAGTTATCAATGGATTGATGAGCCCAACCAGCTGGAGTCCCTGGTGGACTCCCTGCACTCCGCCACCCGGCTGGCGGTGGACACCGAGTTCGTCCGTACCAATACCTATTATTCCCGCCCCGGATTGATCCAGATCGCCGGGCCGGACCAGCAGGTCTACCTGGTGGACCCCACCGTGTTTTCCAGCGAACAGCTGCGTCCCCTGGGCGACAAACTGTTTCAGCCGCAAACCCAATTGCTGATGCACAGCGCCGGTGAAGACCTGGATATTTTCCTGGGGCTGTGGGATCAGCTGCCGGCCAATCTGTTTGATACCCAGATCGCCGCCAGCCTGGTGGGCTACGATCGCCAGATGGGGCTGCAGCGCCTGCTGTCGGAAATGCTCGGCGTGGAGCTTTCCAAGGAGGAAACCCGCTCCGACTGGTTGCAGCGCCCTCTGACCGAGAAGCAACTGCATTACGCCGAGGCGGATGTGAAGTACCTCCATGAGGTGGCGGACATTCTGCAGCACAAACTGGAACAGGCCGGGCGTCTGCAATGGTTTGCCGAGGAGTGCGACCAGCAGGTGCAGAAATACCGTCGCAAAACCCCGGACGACCAGTTGTACCTGGGCTTTGGTGGAGGCTGGAAACTCAAGCCCCAGCAGCAGGCGGCGCTGCGCCATCTGGCCCAGTGGCGGGAGCAGACCGCCCGGGACCGCAATATTCCCAAAACCTTCATTGCGAAAGACGCCAACCTGTATGCCCTGGTGGAAAAGCAACCACGGAGCAAGGGGCAATTGGCGGAGCTGGGCTTTCAGGGCAGCCAGATTCGCCGTTATGGGGATCAGCTGCTGATTCAGCTGGCGGCCGGGCTTGAGTCCGCTATTCCTGAGGTGCGGATTCCCCGCCCACTCAGCAAAGGCCAGCAGAAGGACTACAAAGCCCTGCGTGAGGTGGTGGCCCGGCGGGCGGAGGAACTGGATGTGCCGGCAGACCTGTTGGCAAGCAAGGCACAACTGGTAAGCTACCTGAAAGCCCGTTATGCCGGTGATCTGGAGCAGGATAGCCCGTTTGCCGGCGGCTGGCGGGGAGCCGCCCTGCAACCCTGGCTGGATGCATTTGAACTCCCGTCTAACTCGAGCGACGCACACAATAACAATAAGGACGACGAAGATGAGTGACCCGAAGATCATGTGTTCTGTTTATCGCAGCGACAAGAAAGAGGGGATGTACATTTACGTGCCCAAGCAGGAGCCCTTCGAGCAAGTGCCGGAAGCCCTGATGCAGACCTTTGGTACCCCGGGTCATGTGATGGACCTGATGCTGACACCGGAGCGTACCCTGGCACGGGTGGACGTGAAGCAGGTCATACTGGGTATTCAGCAAAACGGTTACTATCTGCAGATGCCGCCGGCTGAGGGCCATTTCTGACATGAGCGAGCGCTTCTGGGAGAGCAAAAGCCTGGAGCAGATGACCCCGGACGAATGGGAATCCCTCTGCGACGGCTGTGCGCTCTGTTGTTTGCAGAAGCTGGAAGACGAGGACAGCGGGGAGGTGTATTACACCCGGCTGGCCTGTACGTTACTGGACATCGACACCGGGCTGTGCCGCAACTACCGCAACCGATTCAAGCTGGTTCAGGACTGCGTCAAGGTGCGCCTCGAAGATAAGGCGCATTTTCACTGGATGCCGTACAGCTGTGCCTACCGGGCCCTGGCGGAGGGGCGCGGCCTGGAAGACTGGCACCCGCTGATCAGCGGCAGCCGGGAAACCGTGCATCAGGCCGGGATCTCGGTGCGGGGCCGGGCTATTTCGGAAGACGGCATACCGGAACAGGATTACGAAGATCACATTGTGCATTGGGTTCACTATTGAAATGACCCGACCATCGGCCATTACAGGATAAAGAACATTATGTTGGATTTCCCCGAGTATCTCACCACCTGGATTGTCTACCTGCTGGCAGGCGTGGGGTTGATGGCCGTGTGGTGGCGGCTGACCCGGGTCATTCCCTGGTACGCCCTGAGACAGCTGTTGCGGGTGGCAGTGGCAGCGGTGATCCTGATGCCGGCACCGGTGGTTTATGGCGGAGCGGACTGGGCCCCGGCCCTGTTTGTACTGTTGCTGGATGCCACCCTGGTGAAGGAAGCGGACACCCTGCGGGCGTTGCCCTTTCTGCTCTACGGCCTGATTCTCGGGCTGCTGGCCCTGTGTGCCGATGGCCTGTTCCGCTACTGGCGGAATAAAAAAGCCGCATTTTAATTCAAAGGCTTGCCCTCAACTTTTCACCCTGATGTCAGGAAATTACCGCCAAAGCTGCTATAACTAAACCATGTTGGCGTGAAGTTTGGCGTGAAGTTTTTGACGGAGTCGGCGTGAAATTACCTCCTCTGCCCGGGTTGGTACTGATAGTTCTGCTATGGATGGCATTTTATGCCGTCCAGGGCGTCTATGCAGCCGAAGAAAGTACAGCCAACGAAAGTGCAGCCGACGCCAGGCCGGATATGCGGGTTCTTATCGATATTTCCGGCAGCATGAAGAAAACCGATCCCCAGAATCTCCGGGTGCCCGCCGCCAAGCTGTTGTTAAACCTGGCGCAAGAGGACAGTCGCTTCGGGGTGTGGGCGTTTGGTCAATATGTGAATAACCTGGTGCCGGTGGCGCCGGTGAACCCGGACTGGAAACGTTCCGCGGTGGACAAGCTGGAAGCCATCAACTCCGCCGGCTTGTTTACCAATGTGGGCCTGGCACTGGAGCGGGCTGCCATGGGCCAGACGGCGGCGGACCCGGCCTGGGAGCGCACTATTGTGCTGCTCTCTGACGGCATGGTGGATGTGTCCAAAGACCCGGCGGTGAACGCTGCGGAAAAGGAACGCATACTGTCCCAGGTGATCCCGCAGCTGAAAAAGGCCGGCTTCCGCATTCATTCCGTGGCCCTGTCCGAGAGTGCCGATCAGGCGTTTCTCAAAGCTGTGGCCCTGCGGACCGGCGGTGCCTACTCCCTGGCCCGCAACGCGGATGAGCTGATGAAAGTCTTTGTGGAGGCGTCCGACAAGGTCAACCTGCCGGAGCAGGTGCCGCTGATCGGCGACAGCTTCACCATCGACGACTCCATCAAGGAATTCACCGCCCTCATTTTCCGCCAATCCTCCCCCAAGGAAACCCGCCTCATCAGCCCCGATGGCACTGAGTACAGCCTGTCCCAGGGCAGCCGCAATGTCAGTTGGTTTGCCGACAAACAGTATGACCTGATCACCGTGTACAACCCGGTGCCGGGCACCTGGAAAGTGGTGGCGGATCTGGACCCCGCCAATCGGGTGACGGTGGTGTCGGATCTGAACCTGAATATGGAGGGCCTGCCCGAGAATGTACTGGAAGGGGAGCGTCTTACCATGACCCTTTCACTGGATGAGCACGGCCGGGTCATCACCAATCCAAATTTCCTGGAGCTGATGGACATCACCTTCCGCCAGGACACGTCCACTGGAGACAGCTTCGAGGGCAAGTTGTCGCAAGGTTCCGACGGCAACAAAGTGGTGCCCCCGGACGGCCTCTACAGTGCGCGTCTGGGGCGCACCATTACCGAGGGCGAGCATACTTTTTCGGTGTTGGTGGATGGGAAAACCTTCCAGCGCAAAAAGTCCGTGCGCATGACCGTGCACCGGGAAGTACTGAAGGTGGAGACCCAGTATCGTGATCAGGATGGCCAGGTGCTGCGCTACCTGATGACCGAGCCGGTGGAAGGCCTGGTGAACCCGGAAGCCATCGATATCGTGGCCCAGATTACCGATCCCAAAGGCGAGAAGAGTATCCAGAAAGGGGTACTCGACGGAGGCCAGGAAGGTGCTGCCCATTATCGCATCGATGTGCCGCCCTATGGCGCCCTGGGGGAATATGAGGTGCTGATTAAAGTGGCCGGCACCTCCGCCAACGACAAGCCCTTCGAACTGGTACAGGGCCCCTACACAGTGGATTACACCCCCCTGGGGATGGTGGGGGCCAACGCGCCGGGCGGGGAAGAGAAACCGCCACTGCCCTCCGAAACCTTCGATGCCAGTGCCATGGAAATTCCCAGCCTGGAGGTGGAAGAGCTGCCCCCGGATGATATTCCACCTCTGCCGGAGGTGGAGCCGGTACCGGAACCGGAGCCGGTATTGATGGGCGAGGAACTGCCCCCGGTGGAGGATGCATTGGAGGCGGAAGAGGGCAGCAACTGGCTGCTGCTGGCGGGGGTGTTTGTACTGGGTAACCTGCTGGTGATTGGCGGCGGTATTTATCTGTACATCAAAATTGTCCGCAAAACCGATGCCGAGCAATCTCGGGTGGTGGAAGAGATCACCCAGATGCAGCAGAAAAAAGCCGAGCAGCGCAGCCAGGCGGCGGCGGAACTGGCGCAGGATTTTGATGCCGGCACCGATTTCGATCTGGGTGAGGAAGCCACCCAGATCCGTGCCGCCGAGCCCCCCGCAGAAGCGTCCGATCCGATCCCACCGGCCCCGACTCCACCGGTTGCGGCGGTGCCCGACACCCTGGCAGTGGCGGCGGAGCCGGAACAGGATTACGTTAATGACGCCGATCCCATGGAGTTGGAAGACGATGAACTCATCGAAGTGGACGATGAGTTTGACGACCTGGATGGCAACGACGGCCTCGATGACCTGGATATGATGTTGAGCGAACAGGAAAACTCTGAGCAGACCGAAGAACAGTTGAATCAGGCCATTGATGAAATGCTGGAGCAGCCAACCGTGTTCCCTGACCCGGACAAGCCGTCAGAGGATGAGACACCGTCAGAGGAGAGCAAGCCCAAGTCGGACGAAACCAAGCCGGATGAAACAGAGGACGAGCGCAGTATCGAGGAAAAATACCCGGGCTTTGATAATGACGAATTCATGCTGGATAATCCTTCAAAAAATTAACCTCTGGCAGATCAAACTTTATGTCCGATTGTATCTTTTGCTCCATTCTCAAAGGCGAAGCCCCCGCCAGCGTTGTCTATCAGGATGAGGATTGCATCGCCTTCATGGATCTGTTTCCCATGCGCCCCGGTCACGTTCTGGTTATCCCGCGGCAGCATGGGGTGTTTCTTGATGAACTGACGCCGGCGTTGCGGGCGCACCTGGTGGAAGTCTGTCACTGGGTGATCAAAGCGCAAAAAGCCAGTGGCTTACCCTGCGACGGCAACAATGTCTTTCTTAATGATGGCCCGGCAGCCAATCAGCACGTGCCCCATGTGCATGTTCATGTCCTGCCCCGACGCCAGGGGGATCTGGCCAAAGCCGTGCTGTCGTTTGCCACCCGTTACACCAACTACTTTGGCCAGGCGGCGCATCGCAAACGCCTGGATGACATCGCCGCGTCCATCGCCCGTCACATGCCCCAACGGGTGAGGCCCTGACCATGGCACCCATCATGGCACCCATGCCGGCACCGGAAACGGGCCGTATCGGCGCCCGCCTGCTGGTGGAGTTGCTGCGGGTTAACGCGGAGGTGCCCATCACCGACAAGATACGCCTGACCCCGCAGCGCAGTCGGCACGGGCTCGCCGTGTTCAACGATTTGTTGCAGAAAATCCAGTCCGGTCAACTCAAAACCGGACTCAGTTGCCGGGTGGTGGACACACTGGTGGACGGCTGTGCTGATCTTGAAGTGGCGTTACCGGTGGCGGCGCCTGATTGGGGTGGGATTCTGCTGCTGGACCAGTTGTTTGATGAGCTGCAGCAACAATTGGCATCCGATCATGAGGCCAGGGGCTGGTTCGAGAAGCTGCGCCTGCTGGTACTGCGTTATGCCCTGGCGGACTACTCGTTCTTTTTTGCCCCGCAGAACCTGTTGCGCCGTTTCCTCAATCTGGCGTATCTGACCATGCTGAGCAGCACTGCCAAAAGTCGGCAGCTGTACTGGTCCAAACTCAACGAATACAGCAACCGCATGCTGACGGAATTTCGGGGCAACATCGGCGCGGTGAACAGCATCTGCATTGAAGCGCAAACCTGGATGGCCGGCCAGACTGAGCAGGTGGAGAAAATCGAGGAACGCCTGCGCCTGCTGGAAGTGGCCCGGCAACGGGAGCGGGTGGCGGAGCCCCGGGTCGTGCAGGAGCTGAACCGGATGGCGGCAGGTCGCCTGCTGCCGGAAGACGTGGTGGCCTTCCTGCACGGCGAGTGGCGTCGATCCATGTTGATGCTGTCCATGCGGGAAGGGGTGGAGGGAGCCAACTGGAAACGGCAGTTGCGCACCGGGGAATCCTTGATTGAAATGTGTGAGGGCTGTCAGGACGCAAGCCGGCGTGACGGTTACCGTGGATTTTACCAGGTTCTGATTCGCAATCTGCGGGCCACGCTGATCAGTGTGCAGGAGGATGAGGCTGCCCTGGAGCAGACCTTGGAGCCCCTGGAGCTGATCCTCACGGCGATCATGAGCGGCGCCACCCCGGCGCTGGTGGAGGTGCCGGCCCTGGCCATGCCCGTGACCCGAGTGGTGGAGGCCCAGCTGGATCGGGTCAGCCCCAAATCCCTGGACACCATCGGCCAGTTGCAGGAAGAGGATTGGCTGCGCTTCAAAACCGCGGATGGCCAGTTTGAACTGTGCAAGATCATTCTGAAGGCACAGCAGGATGACCCCTGGGTTTTAGTGGGTCAGAGTGGTAAAACGGTGGCCAAGAAAACCCAGCGCCAGTTAGCCCAGGCGTTGGAGGGTGGCGTGTTGCAGTTGGTGCATCGTACCCTGTACTGGGATCGGCAGCTGGAAGCCGCGCTGGCCCGCCTGAAGGACCAGTGGCAGGCGCAGCAGGAAGCCCAGCGCAAGCAGCAAGAGACTCAACAACAAGAAGCATTGGAGCAGCAACGCTCTGCTGCAGCCGAAGCAGAATCCCGTATTGACGCGGTGCTGGCCAATTCGTCGCTGGCGCTGGTGGAACCCGGTGCCGATGACGTGGAGACCGAAGCGGAAACCTCGGCGTTCCTTGAGCCCCGTTCTATCAGCGATGAGGAAATGGCGGCGGCCCTCAGCGCCGTGGATTCCCTGCAGGTGGGTGGCTGGATGAGCCAGGAAACGTCGGAAGGTGAACAGCGCTGCAAACTGGCAGTGAAAATCCGAGCGACGGAAAAGCTGGTATTTGTGAATCGATTGGGCATCAAGGCCCTCGAGATCACCCGGCAGGATCTGGCGCGGTTGCTGGTGTACGGTGCGGTGACCATTCTGGATACCGGCGCCGCCTTTGACAGTACTCTGGAACAGGTGGTCAGAACCATTCAACGGGATAAACAATAGAGGCAAAGGCAAGAGGCAAACCAATGGAAGAACAACGTCGCCAAAAACGCCACAACGGTAAGGAAGACGCTTATCTGGAACTGACCCTGGATGGGGAGCAGGGCTATATCCAGAAAGTGATTGCCTGTGAAACCGTGGACCTTTCGCCCCGGGGCTTGAAAATTTATATGAGCGAAGCGGTGGAGCGTGGCCTGATCACCGATGTGCTGGTGGAGATCAGTGGCGAAGCAGAGCGGTTTTTTCTGACCGCCGAGGTCAAATGGATTTCCCCGTGCGGTGATGACGGTTGGTACTTTGCCGGCTTTGAGGTCTTCGAAGCGGATAATACCGACTATGAAAGCTGGTCCCGCATGATTGAGCGCCGTAATGCCGAATCCAAATAAGGGAGCACTGGCTCCCTTATTTTTGAACACACATTGTTGAACACGTTGTTGAGCACGCTGAATTTTTTGAACCTGAACTTGAAGCGGGCGCGGTTACTGCACGTTCTCCGCATCCGTAAAGACGTCTTGGAACAGCGCTGAACTCAGATAACGCTCCCCGGAATCCGGCAGAATCACCACTGTGGTTTTGCCGGCGTGCTCTGGTTTGTTGGCAACCCGCAACGCCGCTGCCAGCGCTGCACCACAGGAAATTCCCGCCAGAATGCCTTCTTTTTCCATCAGCAGGTGGGCGTGTTGCATGGCCTCTTCATTGCTGACGGTTTCCACGCTGTCCACCAGGCTGATGTCCAGGTTCTTGGGTACAAAACCGGCACCGATGCCCTGGATTTTATGGGGGGCCGGGGCGATTTCCGCACCCGCCAGGGTCTGGCTGATGACCGGGGAATCCACCGGCTCTACGGCCACGGTATGGATCGCTTTACCCTGAGTGTTCTTGATGTAGCGGCTGATGCCGGTAAGGGTGCCCCCGGTGCCCACGCCGGACACCAGAATATCCACTGCGCCGTCGGTGTCGTTCCAGATCTCCGGCCCCGTGGTTTGTTCGTGGATCGCCGGGTTGGCGGGATTCTCAAACTGTTGCAGCATGATGGCTTTGCCTTCACTTTGGGCGACGATTTCCGCTGCTTTTTCGATGGCGCCTTTCATGCCTTTTGGGCCTTCGGTCAATACCAGGTTGGCCCCCAGGGCTTTCAGCACCTTGCGCCGTTCCAGGCTCATGGTGGCGGGCATGGTCAGGGTCAACTTGTAGCCGCGGGCGGCGCAGACAAACGCCAGTGCAATACCCGTGTTGCCGCTGGTGGGCTCCACCAATTCCATACCCGGTTTCAATGCGCCATCTTTCTCGGCCTGCCACACCATGTTGGCACCGATCCGGCATTTTACCGACGCTGCCGGATTACGGCTTTCAATCTTGGCCAGCACATTGTGTGGCGTCAGATGCTTGAGCCGCACCAGTGGGGTATTGCCAATGGTGAGGGAATTGTCTTCGTATATTTTCGCCATGATCGTTTCCTGGTGGGTCTTTAGGGTAATGGCAACTGATTCTACACCCCTCGAATGCATTTTCAATCACAGTGCTTTTGTGCGCTTTCTCACAAAGCGATTCTGGAATGTCAGAATTGGAAACCAGTGCCTGATGGAATGTGCGCTTCATCAACCTTTGTTCTCACGGCCACGAAAATCGTTGCTAGCCTTGCTAATAGATTCTTATGGATAGCAGGACAAGCGTTATGAAATATTGGATGTTGACCCTCACCTGTATCAGTTTATTTCCCTTTGCCCACCTGCAGGCGGCTGAACCCGTATCCGCCTCCGCTGACGTCATTTTCAAAGAGGCGGTCGTATTCTGTAACCAGGCCTCCCGGCTCAGTCGTACCGACCCCACCGAGGCGCGCCAGCAGATTCAGCAGTACGCGAAAAGCCTGCAGCGGGCCCGCGCCCTGGATCCGGAGTTGCTGGACACCAACAGCTTTGCTGGTCGCGAACACAAACGCTGCACCCTGATTGAAGACAACATTGCCCGGGCCGAAGCCATGCCCCTGGTGGAAGACAGCCTGGCGCAATGTGGTGAGGCGCGTGCCGCCCTGGATGGCGCGGACCTGACGGCGGCAGCGGATGCCTTTGCCCGTTTCCAGACATTGCGGGATCAGGCGCTGGAGGTGACCCCCACGGTATTGCGGGTGGGTTCCGTGGCAGTGCGCATGCGGGTGTGTGACCGGTTAGTGGAGAAGATTTCCCTGGCCAAGGCGGAGCGGCAACTGGAACTGCAAACCAGCCAGCGCGCCCTGGGCTACTTCAACAAGGCCATGGCCAGCTGCGAAGCCGGTGAAGCCATCCTCAACAAGCAGACCCCCAGTGACGCCACTGTGGCCTCCCTGGAAGCGGTGCTCAACCAGTTGAATAACCACAACGGTCAGGGTGAAGCCCTGGTGAGTAGCCTGGATTCCGGCGCCGACGCCGGCAACCTGCAGCGTCTGCAGCATCGCATCAGCGCCTGCCGGAGCGATGTGGTGGCCGCAGTGGGTGCCATAAAACAGCACCTGCAGGAACAGGCCCTTGCCCAACGCTCCGTGCTGCAGGGTCAGGAAGTCTCTCAAATATCGGATAATAGCCTTTGATCTGATCGAATCTGCCACTTATGTGGCGACTATGGCCATGTTCAAGCCTGAATACGGTGATTAAAGTAGATGTTTTGGCCAATGCGGCTCCCTGTTTCGGGGAGCCGTTTGGTTTATAATGTCGCAAATTTGAGCTGTTCAAGGCAACCACTATGCAATTCCAAGGAACCGATAAGTACGTTACCACCGACGAGCTGCGCCTCGCGGTGAATGCCGCCATTAACCTGCAGCGTCCGCTGCTGATCAAAGGGGAGCCCGGTACCGGCAAAACCATGCTGGCCGAAGAAGTGGCGGAGGGCCTGGGTCTCCGACTGATCCAGTGGCACATCAAATCCACCACCAAAGCTCACCAGGGTCTGTACGAATACGACGCCGTGTCCCGCCTGCGGGATTCCCAGTTGGGCGACGATCGGGTTCATGACATCAAGAACTACATCAAAAAGGGCAAACTGTGGGAAGCGTTTGAAGCCGAGGATCAGGTGGTGTTGCTGATCGACGAAATCGATAAGGCAGACATCGAGTTCCCCAACGACCTGCTGCAGGAACTGGATAAGATGGAATTCTATGTGTATGAGACACAGGAAACCATCAAAGCGGTGAAGCGTCCCATTGTCATCATCACCAGTAACAACGAAAAGGAACTGCCGGATGCATTCCTGCGCCGTTGCTTCTTCCACTACATTGATTTCCCCGACAAGGAAACCATGCAGAAAATCGTGGAAGTGCATTTCCCCGGCATCAAGCAATCCCTGGTGAAGGAATCCATGGAAGTGTTTTTCGACGTGCGCAAAGTGCCCGGCCTGAAAAAGAAACCGTCCACCTCCGAGCTGATCGATTGGCTGAAACTGTTGCTGGCGGACGAAATCCCGGAAGACGTATTGCGCAATCGCGATAACAAGAGTGCGATTCCCCCACTGTACGGCGCGTTGGTGAAGAACGAGCAGGATGTGCATCTGTTGGAGCGTCTGGCGTTCATGCATCGTCGTGAGAGCTGATTATGCTGATCGATTTTTTCTTTGAACTGCACGATGGCAAGGTGCCGGTCAGTATCCGGGAATTTCTGGATCTGTTGGGCGCACTCGAAAAGCGAACCGTGTACGCGGACATGGAACAGTTTTATTACCTGTCCCGCACCGTGCTGGTAAAAGACGAAAAGCATTTCGACAAATTTGACCGTGCCTTCAAAAAATACTTTGACGGCCTGGAAGTCATGGACGACATGTTCGAGTCCATGATCCCCGACGAGTGGCTGCGCAAGGAAATCGAGAAAACCCTGAGCAAGGAGGAGTATGAAAAGCTCCAGCAGATGGGTGATCTCGATAAGCTCATGGAAGAATTCAAGAAACGTCTTGAAGAGCAGAAGAAGCGTCACCAGGGCGGCAACAAGATGATCGGCACCGGGGGCACTTCACCCTTTGGCGCCTACGGGCAGAACCCGGCCGGTTTTCGTATGGCGGGTCCCGGTCGAACCGGCAAGGCGGTGAAAGTCTGGGAGAAACGCCAGTATCGCAACCTGGATGATTCCGTTGAATTGGGTGTGCGTAACATCAAGATGGCCCTGCGCCGCTTGCGCAAATTCACCCGCGAAGGCATGCCGGATCAACTGGACATCGATGACACCATTACCTCCACCGCCCGAAACGCCGGTTATCTGGACATTAAAATGGTGCCGGAACGCCGTAACGGGGTTAAGGTATTGCTGTTCTTTGATGTGGGCGGTTCCATGGACCCCTATGTGCGCACCTGTGAAGAGCTGTTCTCCGCCACCCGCGCCGAGTTCAAGCACATGGAGTATTTTTACTTCCATAACTTCATCTACGAAGGGGTGTGGAAGGACAACAATCGACGCTGGACCGAGCGTACTGACACCCTGGATATCCTGCGCACTTACAGCAGCGACTACCGGGTGATCTTTGTGGGGGACGCCACCATGTCGCCCTATGAGATCAGTTCGGTGGGTGGCAGTGTGGAACATTGGAATGAAGAATCCGGTGAGACCTGGATGCGCCGGGTGAAAGAGCATTTCGATAAGGTGATCTGGTTGAATCCGGAGCCGGAGAATACCTGGGAATTCACCACCTCCGTCAGCTGGACTCAAAAACTGGTGGAAGACAAGATGTATCCGCTGACGCTCAAGGGGCTGGAGGAAAGCATGCGCTATCTTTCCCGTTGATGTGGCAGCACTGAACCTCAAAAAAAGGCGTGATGAACTCACGCCTTTTTTATTTCGTACCCAGTCTCAGTCGAACAGTTCCACCCTGGGCAACTCCACCGGCTTGGCCACCACTTTTTCCGTGGGCGCCACCACGGTGGACACGCCCAGGAATACGGTCTCACCGTTCTGATTCTTGATCTCGTTCTGAATCAGCACAATGTTACCCCGACGTTTCTTTTCCAGCAGTTCCAGGTGCGCGGTGAGGGTATCCCCAGGGCGCACCGGTTTTTTAAAGCGCATCTCCTGACCAGCGTAAATGCTGCCAGGCCCCGGAAATTTGGTGGCAACGGCCGCACTGATGATGACGGCACACATGGCACCGTGGGCGATGCAGCCGCCAAATGGGGTGGTTTTGGCGTACTCCTCATCCAGATGAATGGGGTTGGTGTCCCCGGACAATATGGCAAACAGCTTGATATCGTCTTCAGAAACGGATTTGGTGTAGGTGGCGGTCATGCCAACGACCAGTTCGTCAAAAGGCGTGTTTTCCAGACCGGACATATTCTGCTCCCTGGTGGGTTTGCAAAGATAGTATCCATCTGTACCAGGCGTGGACAGCGATTAAATGTAACGGATTTTTAGTAATTGATCAGTTGGTAATCGGTGCGTTACGCCGTGGCCTTCGCGCGGGTGGATGTGCTGGCGGCGCCGGGCACCCGGCTGTCCAGCCATTGCAGCATGTCCGCCACCACTTCGTCCCGATTCAGCTCGTTGAAGATCTCGTGGCGTCCTTCTTCATACAGTTTTACGGACACATCCCTCTGGCCCGCGGAGCGCAGATGGTTGGCCAGTTTGTGAATGCCGTGTTGGTTGGAGTGGTAGGAAAGCGGGTCTCGCTCCCCGGACAACAGATAGAACGGCAGGTCGTTGGGAATGCTTTGCAGGTTGCGCAGGCGGCTCAGGGTATCCAGTCCACCGAGGAAATCCTGCCACAGCTGATTGGTGCAGAGGAAACCACAAAGGGGGTCTGCAATGTAGCGATCCACTTCGATATTGCAGCGGGTGAGCCAGTCCGCTTCAGTACGGGTATCGCCGAATTTCTTATTGAAGTTACCAAAGGTCTGGTAATCAATGAGGGCGCTGCGACCTTTGGGGCCGCTGCGCAGTTTCTCCAGTTTCACCAGCATGCGGGGTGCGCGCAAGGCACCGGGGGTGCTGAAGCCGGAACCGGAAAGAATTACCGCGTCTACGGTATCACCGTGTTTGATGCAATAGTATTGGGCAATGAAAGAGCCCATGCTGTGACCCAACAGAATGATGGGCAGCGTCGATTCGTTGTCACGAATGTGCTGGTTGACCCGTTGCACATCCGATTGCACCAGGTTCCAGCCGTTCACGTCGGCATAATGACCCACCAGGCCACCTTGTGGAATGGAGTGGCCGTGACCCCGATGATCGTGGGCGTAAACCACATAGCCCGCCGCGGTGAGTTGCTCGGCAATGGGCTCGTAACGCCGGCCGTGCTCGGCCATACCGTGGTTGATGTGCACCACGGCCTTGGGTGTGGCCCGTTCTGGATTGCTCCACTTTCTGACAAAGATCTTGTGTCCATCAATGCTGGTGAGAAAGTGCTTTTCAGCAATCATGCAGGTCTCCAATCTTGGTATTGCAAGTCGTGTGTTGCGACTCGTGTGCTAGCACTCGGGTACTGCCAGAGTTGAGCCAATGTTGTTGAGCCAGAGTTGAGCAGGGTCGTTCAACAGAGCCTGGCTCAATGCAGCCGGCCCGGTGGTACGGGTTTGGACCACATTGTATACCCTTGCTTGCGGGATGGGGAGGGTAAATGTGCTTCGACCCAGCGCTGTAATCGGGTCACCTCGTCGGTGCTGGCGTACAGGCCCAGGCGGGTGCGCCGCCACAAGATATCTTCCGCGGAGTTAACCCATTCATTTTGCATTAGAAACTCGGCCTCCCGCTGATGCAGGCCGGGGCAGATCGGTGGCCCCAGGTCATCCAGGGCGTGACAGCCCTCCAACAATGTCAGGGTGCGGGCACCATAGGTACGGCAATAGTGGTTCAGCAGGCGGCTTGGCAGCCAGGGGAACTCGCTGGCCACATGAAGGATGAACTGATCAAAGCCCTGGGGATGCAAATCGCCCCCCGGCAGGGGGCAGCGGGTGGTTGCGGTGGGCTCTGAGGGCAGATAATGGCCGAGCATCTCCACGGCCTCTTCGGCCATGGCCCGGTGGGTGGCAAAACTGCCGCCGAAAATGGAAATAAGCGGGGAGCGTCCGTCTACACAGCTGAGGTCCAGGGCGTAATCCTCCACGCCTTCCGGAGAGCCTTCCCGGTCGTCACAGTAAAGGGGTTGCTGGATACAGTAGCAACGGATAACGGCGTCCGCCGCCAACTGCACCTGAAAATACTGGTTCAGTGTGTGGATCAGGTCCGTCTGTTCCTGCAGGCTGGGGTCTGCGCTTGCCTCATCGGTGCCGATGCCGGTGACCCTGGATACCAGACAGAAATGCTCCAGATAAGGCGTGACACTGACGGGGCTGCCGGCCGTTTCAATCTGGTAGGCATGATCACCCTGGTAAAATTTGGGAATCAGCATAAAGAGCTTGCGCTTGGATTCGATCCAGCAGCGGCTGTCGGAGTCTGCGATCCGGCGCTGCACCTCGTTCACCCGAATCCCCGCCGCGTTAATCAGGCAGCGGCTGGCCACCTGGACTTCCTGTTGTTCCCGGTTACACAGGGTAATCTGCCACTGTCCCTGGTGGCGATGGGCTGAGATGAACTGATGGTGGGGCCAGATTGAGCCCTGGTGCTGCTCCGCGAACAGCAGGTTTTCAATCACCAGCCGGGCATCGTCCACCATGCTTTCCTCCATGACCCAGGGCAGGCCGCCCTGGGGTCGCAGTGGAGCGGCCTGGACCCGATCCGGATGGCGCTTGGCAAGGCCAGCGGTGTTGCCGCCCTGGAGCCAGTTCTGGAACAGCCACAGCCAGATCCGGCTGATGGGGGACGGCTGCCGGTTCGGCGCCGGGACCACGACAAAGGGCCGCTCTCGACACAGATGCGGTGCCCGTTGTCGGAGTCTGGCTTTCTCTTTGATCACCTTATTGAAATAGGGTAAGTTGTGGCTGCGAAGGAACTGAATGGCGCCTGGCAGAATCTGATCAGATTGTGAGGAACTGGCACCGCCTACATCGTTGCGATCACACAGGGTGACCGACAAGCCCCGCCCGGCACATTCTGCCGCGATGGCGGCGCCGCTGATGCCTCCGCCAATGATAAAAACATCCAATAATTCGCCCTGGGTCTTGATCATGAGGCTCACCTGAAAAGGGGTCATTAAGACGGGTTATATGCTTATAACTATGGAACATGCAGAAGGACTGTCAACTCGTGGCTAAATCTCTTCCTAAACTAGCAAAGTTATGTGTTTTCATGGCCTTGGTGCTGCAGTCGTGGGCCTCGGCCTGGGCTGCCCCTAAAGCAGAACCCTGGCCCAAATGGGAGGCACAGGATGCCGCCAGCACCGCCACCATCGATCATAGCCCCTGGCAGCAGATACTGGATCGTTACCTGTCCGCATCCGGTGATCCGCAGGCAACCCGTTTTGATTACGGCGCCGTGTCGAGCCAGGATAAATCGTTGCTCGAGGGGTATCTTTCAACGCTGCAAAACACCCGGATTCTGACCTATAACCGGGCCGAACAATTTGCCTATTGGATCAACCTGTATAATGCCGCCACGGTCAACCTGATACTGGATCACTACCCGGTGGAAAGCATCCGCGACATCAAGTTTGGCTTCTTCTCGTTCGGCCCCTGGAATGAAAAGCTGCTCAAGGTCGAAGGCGAGTCCCTCAGCCTAAACGATATAGAGCATCGTATCCTGCGCCCCATCTGGAAAGACAACCGCATTCACTATGCGGTCAACTGCGCTAGCATCGGGTGTCCCAATCTGGCGCTTAAAGCCTACACCGCGGACAACACCCAGTCCTTGCTGCAGCAGGGGGCAGTGGACTATGTGAATCACCCCCGGGGCGTTGCCATTTCCGGCAAGGAATTGCAGTTGTCCTCGATCTACGACTGGTATCAATCTGATTTTGGCGGCAATGAAGAGGGTGTGATTGAGCACCTGTTGAAATACGCGAAACCGGAATTGGGCAGGCGACTGTCTGGTCACGATCTGGATGTGGATTATCACTACGATTGGGGCCTGAATACGCCGTAATTTGCGGTAAAGACCCGGTGTGTATCTGGCCCATTTTTGTCAAAACTGGTACCCTCTTGCGCGCTTTGCTTGAACACAACCTGCATCGCCTCAGTGTGTATGCCGTGAGTCGAATTAGCCCAAGTCGAATTAGCTCAGGTCAGTAGCCCTAGACAGTAACCCTCATAGAGAACCGGGGAATAATAATATGGTAGATAAAATCTGGACGGACAAATATCCCGAAGGCGTAACCTCTGAAATCCAATACGGTGACTATGAGTCCGTGCTGGATGTGTTTGAGAACGCCTGTAAGAAGTTTGCGGATCGCCCGGCGTTCCATAACATGGGGGTCACCATCACCTATGGAGAGCTGGACAAACTGAGCGCCGATTTTGCTGCCTATTTACAGAATCACACCACCCTGGTGAAGGGCGACCGCATTGCAGTGCAGATGCCCAACCTGATTCAGTATCCCATCGTTGTGTTCGGTGCCATGCGCGCCGGGTTAGTGGTGGTAAACACCAATCCCATGTACACCACACGCGAGATGGAACACCAGTTCAATGATGCTGGCTGTAAGGCCATCGTTGCCCTGGCCAATTTCGGGGATTCCGTCGCGGATGTGTTGCCTAAAACCGGCATCAAGCACGTGATCATCACTCAGGTGGCGGACATGCAGCCCACCCTGAAGCGGGTGCTGATGAACTTTGTCATCAAACACATCAAGAAAATGGTACCGGATTTCACCATCAAAGGTGCCGTTCCGTTTACCAAAGCCATGGCGCAAGGGGCTGCCGCGCAGTTTAAAGCCGATGACGAACCCAGTGCCGATGATGTGGCGGTGCTGCAATACACAGGCGGTACCACCGGCGTGGCGAAGGGTGCCATGTTGACCCACAAAAACCTGGTTTCCAATATGTTGCAGATGGATTTTATCCTGCGCTCCCTGCGACCGGGGCAGGAAGTGGCCATCACTCCGCTGCCGCTCTATCACATCTTTTCCTTCACCGTGAACTGCCTGGGTATGATGTCCCATGGCGCCTGCAATGTTCTGATTACCAATCCCCGGGATATTCCGGCGTTTGTCAAAGAGCTGGCCAATCAGCGTTTCACCTGTTTCACTGGCCTGAACACCCTGTTTGTGGCCCTGATGAACAACCCGGATTTCAAATCCATTGATTTCAGTTCACTGAAAATGACCATCGCCGGCGGCATGGCCCTGCAAAAGTCTGTGGCCGACCAATGGGAATCCATGACCGGCAATCGCATCGCTGAAGGCTTCGGCATGACCGAGACGTCACCGGTGGTCTGCGTGAACCCACCCCATGCTATCCAGGTGGGCACCATTGGCATTCCGGTACCGGGCACCGATGTGAAGATTGTGGACGAAGACGAGAATGAGCTGGCCATCGGTGAGAGCGGCGAGCTCTGTGTACGTGGCCCCCAGGTGATGAAAGGTTACTGGCAGCGGGATGAAGCCACCAAAGAGACCATGACCAAAGACGGTGAATGGCTGAAAACCGGTGACGTGGCGCTGATCCAGGAAGACGGCTACCTGCGCATTGTGGACCGTAAAAAGGACATGATCCTGGTGTCCGGTTTCAACGTCTATCCCAACGAAGTGGAAGATGTGGCCTGCACCCATCCCGGCATCATCGAATGCGCTGCGGTGGGGATTCCGGACGAGAAAAGCGGCGAGGCGGTGAAGCTGTTTGTGGTGAAGTCCGACAGTAGCCTGACCGCGGAACAGCTGATCGCCCATTGCAAGGCGAACCTGACCGGCTACAAGGTTCCCAAACTGGTGGAATTCCGCACGGATCTGCCCAAAACCAATGTCGGCAAGATTCTGCGTCGTGAATTGCGCGGCCAGTAATTCAGCTTACGCCTCCAGATCCCGAACCCACTGCAGGCCGGTGCCCACCCGGCCTGCATTTTAGCCCCCAACTCCGGTACAATGCGGCGCCATAACACATGAGGTTCTGGCGTGACATCCGATTCCCATTTCCAAAAGCCATCCGAAATGCAATCCCAACTGCCATTGCAGATCAGTGCCTGCCTGAGTAAAGACCGGCACCGGCTGAGTCGCACCTTGCAGAGCATAGTGCGACGTCAGGCCCAGAAAAAGCCGGTTGACCGGGATCTGGTGCGCCTGCAGGATGACATCGCCCGGTCTCTGGAGCGGGTGCAACAGCGTCGGGATCGGCTGCCCCGTTGGCACTATCCCGAGACTCTGCCGGTGTCCGCTCGCCACGTTGAAATTACCCGGGCCATTCAGGCACATCAGGTGGTGATCATCGCCGGTGAAACCGGCTCCGGTAAGACCACCCAGATTCCCAAGATGTGTCTGCAGGCCGGTTTGGGCGTCACCGGTTACATTGGTCATACCCAGCCCCGGCGTTTGGCGGCCCGTACGGTGGCGCAGCGCATTGCCGAAGAGTTGCAAACCCAGGTCGGGGCGAGTGTAGGTTATAAGATCCGCTTTCAGGATCAGGTGTCCGAACACAGCCACATCAAACTGATGACCGATGGCATGCTGTTGGCCGAGATCGCCCAGGATCGCTTTCTCAGCCAGTATGACGCCATCATCATTGATGAGGCCCATGAACGTACCCTCAATATCGATTTTCTGCTGGGCTTTCTCAAGCAGCTCCTGCCCAAGCGACCGGACCTTAAAGTCATCATCACCTCTGCCACCATTGATCATTGGCGCTTCTCCCGCTACTTCAATGATGCGCCAGTGATTGAAGTGTCCGGGCGCACCTATCCGGTGGAGATTCTCTATCGCCCCCAGGAGGAAGAGACCGACGACACTGAGGATCAGGTGGCCGATGACGAGGGCAAAATCGAAACCGCCATTTTGCGGGCACTGGAGGAAATCCGGCAACTGGAACGGGCCCATCCCAACCCGTCCCGACCGGGGGACGTGCTGGTGTTCCTGGCCGGCGAGCGGGATATCCGCCAGGTGGCAGAACGATTGCGGCGCCAGGGTCCGAAGCATCTGGACGTGTTGCCGCTTTATTCCCGGCTCAGTAACGCGGAGCAGAACCGGGTGTTTCAGTCCCATACCGGGCGCCGCGTGGTGCTGGCCACCAACGTGGCGGAAACCTCCATTACGGTACCCAATATTGGCTACGTGATTGATACCGGTGTGGCCCGCATCAGTCGTTACAGTTACCGTACCAAGGTGCAGCGATTGCCGATTGAAGCGGTGTCCCGGGCCAGTGCCAATCAGCGTGCGGGGCGCTGCGGCCGGGTGGCGGAGGGGATTTGTATCCGCCTGTATTCGGAAGCGGATTTCAATAGCCGCCCGGAATACACCGAGCCGGAAATCCTGCGCACCAACCTGGCCTCGGTGATCCTGCAGATGCAGGGCCTGAAGCTGGGGGAGGTATCCCGTTTTCCGTTTGTGGACCCACCGGATCAACGCCTGGTGAACGATGGCTATCGGCTGTTGGAAGAGCTGGGTGCGGTGGATAAAAAGCGCATGATCACCCCATTGGGGTCGCAATTGCTGCAGTTTCCGGTGGACCCTCGCATAGCCCGAATGCTGGTGGCGGCGCAGCAGCACCATTGCCTGCAGGAAATGCTCATCATTGCCAGCGGCCTCAGCGTGCAGGAGCCCTGGCAGCGCCCTCACGACCGCCAGGGGGCGGCAGACGAAGCGCTCAAACGCATGCAGCATGAGGAATCGGATTTTCTCACCTTCGTCAATATCTGGAAACAGTGTGAGCAGCAGAAAACCGAGCTCACCAACAGCCGTTACCGGCGCTGGCTGCTGGAAAACTTCCTCAGTTATCTGCGTATGCGGGAATGGCAGGACGTCTATCGCCAGCTGAAACAGGTGGCCCACCAGCTCAAATGGCAGGAGAACACCGAGCCGGCCCGATATGAAGAGTTGCACCGTTCCATCTTGAGCGGGTTGCTCAGTCATGTGGCGGTGAAGGACGATCAGAAAGGCTACAGCGCCGCCCGTAATCGCAGCCTGTCCATCTTTCCCGGCTCGACGCTGAATTCGAAAAAGCCCAAATGGATCATGTGCGCTGAGATCGTCGAAACCCACAAGGTGTTCGGGCGCACGGTGGCGCGCATTGAACCGGAGTGGGTGGAGCAGGTGGGCGAGGCCCAGCTCAAGCGCAGTTACTTTGAACCCCACTGGGAGAAGAAGCAGGCCTGCACGGTGGCCTACGAGCAGACCAGCCTGTTCGGGCTGATCCTGAATCCCCGCAAGCGGGTGAACTACAGCACCATTGATCCGGTGCGTTGCCGGGAATTGTTCATTCAGCACGCCCTGGTTTTGCATGAGTACGACACCCGCGCTCCCTATGCCCGCCACAACCAGGATTTGATCGCCGAGTTGGAATACCTGGAGCAGAAATCCCGCCGCCGTGACATCCTGATTGATGATCTGACCCTGTATGCCCTGTTCGACGCGGTAGTGCCGCCACAGGTGGTCAACGGCAAGAGCTTCGAGCGCTGGCGCAAACAAGCGGAGCGGGAACAACCGGAGCTTCTGTTCTTACAAAAAGAACAACTGGTGAAAAGTGCCACTGACAGCATCAGTCAATGGGAATTCCCGGATCAGGTCCAGGTGGAAGGCGGCAGCATCCAGATTGATTACCAGTTTGAACCGGGAAAAAAACAGGATGGTTTGAACATCGTGGTACCGGTGACCCTCATCAACCAGATTGAAGAGGAAAAGCTGGAATGGCTGGTACCGGGGTTGGAGCAGGAGAAATGTGTCGCCCTCATCAAAAGCCTGCCAAAAACCCTGCGCAAGCATTTTGTACCGGCACCGGATTTTGCTGCCGCGTTCCTCAACAGCCAGCCACAGCGTGACCGTTCCCTCAAAGTGCAGTTGGCAACGTTCCTGCGGGAAAGGAAGCGGGTGGACATCAGTGATCAGAGTTTTGATGAATCTGCCTTGCCACTGCATTTGCTGGCGAATCTGAAAGTGCTGGATGGCAAGGGCAAGGTGCTGGCAGAAGGCCGCGACATCCGCCAGATAAAAATGTCGCTGCAGGGTGAGTTCCAGCAGTCGTTGCAGCATTTGACCCAGGGCAGCCTGAATGAGGCGGTCTATGACCATTGGGCTTTCGATACCATCCCTGAAGTCTACGAAACCCGGCAGGCGGGGGCTCTGGTGAAAGCGTATCCTGCGCTCACCGTGAAAGGCAGCGGGGTTGCACTGCAGTTATACGATACGCCATTTGCAGCCCAGTTGGCCATGGAGCAGGGCTTGCTGCGATTGTGCATTCTGGCCCTGCCACAACAGGTACGTTACCTGAAAAAACAGCATAGCCTGGCGGAGTCCGTCGCCATCAAATTCGCGCCGTTCGGTGATCGTAAAACCCTGGTGGACGGGGTGGTGGAAATGGCCTTCTATCGAGCGTTTATCGCCGACCAGCCACCGCTGCGTACCGAAGAGGGGTTTCAGCAACGGTTGCGGTCCGGTAGCGCCGAGCTGGCCCGCGCCGCCATGGACGTTCAACGACTCCTCACTGACATTCTGCAGCGTCATCACGAGGTGGTCGCCCTGCTGGCACAAGACCGCTCCCCCGCACGCAAGGCGGCCCGGGCGGACATCCAGTCGCAATTGGCCCGCTTGTTCCCGGAGCAGTGGCTGCGCAGCATTCCCTATCAGGCCTTGTTGAACTACCCCCGTTATCTGGATGCCATTCAGGTACGCTGGCAGCGCCTGCAGGGTAAGATTGACCGTGATCAGCAGTTGATTGAGGAGCTGGACCGACTCTGGGACCAGTACCAGAACCGGCTCCATAAACATCGGAAAGAAGGCGTGCTGGATGAACGCCTGGAGCAGTGGCGCTGGGCACTGGAGGAATACCGTGTATCCCTGTTTGCCCAGGGCGTTAAGACCCCGTATCCTGTATCCCATAAGCGATTGCAAAAAATGTGGCAGAGCGTGGCTTCGTGATCGCACACGATCTGCAAGGAACGCGGTTATGTCGGTAAGAAAAGTCGAAACGTCCCTGATGGTGCCGCTCCCCGGCGGTCACCAGTTGCATTTGCGCCGACTCGCAGACAACCCCGATGGTGCCGCCGTATTGCTGCTGCACGGCCTGTTGGAAGACGGCACCATTTTCTATTCCCGGCAGGGGCGGGGCCTGGCCCATTTCCTGGCAGAGCAGGGTTTCGACACCTACATTCCCGATCTGCGCGGCAAAGGGCGGTCCTGGCCCCCGGTGAGTCGCTGGGCTGCCTATCGGGTGGAGGATGCCGTCAACCAGGACATTCCCGCCATCCTGGATACCATTCACTCCCACAAGGGGGCGTACCCGGCATTCTGGATCACCCATGCCTGGGGCGGCGTGCTGGCCAGCAGCTATCTGGCCCGTTACCCGGGCTATCGCGCCTCTCTCAACGGACTAATCAATTTCGGCAGCCACCGGGTGGCCGTCCACCGCAGCGTGTCCCGTTATATGCTGGTGGAGGGACTCTGGGGCTGGTGCGCTCAGCTGGCCGCGCGTTTCAAGGGGTATGTGCCGGGGCGCAGTCTGAAAATCGGGGCCGAGAACGAGTTCTTGGGCATCCAGAGGGACAGCCTCAACTGGTTTCGGGGGCAGGATTGGGTCGACCCGGTGGATCAGTTTGATTACGGCGCTGCCATCAGTCAGGGGCTGAGTTTCCCACCGGCCCTGTATTTTGCCCCCAGTGCGGATCTGGCCCGGTGCAGTGCCGCGGATGTCAAAGGCTTCATGCGGGAAATCGGCCATCATAACGGCCGTCTGGTGGTGCTGGGACGAAATCTGGGAAACCGGCACAACTACTCGCAGATAAGCATGCTCACCCACCCGGATGCAGTGCAAGATCACTTCCCATTCATGGTAAACTGGATGCTTGAAATGAATAAGCTCAGGGAAGAGGCCCAGAGCGGGGACGGCCCGGAGCAGAAAAATCAGGGGCACTCTACCGCAAGCGGTAAGTAATTGAACAATTTAGTCTTTTTTGTATATAGCGCAGAAATACGGTAACAGCGATAAAGATAACAACGCCGGAGGTAGCAGTGTCGCAAACTACACAGGGCCCAATCGTGGTCATCAGTGGAACCGGGCTGTACACGCCCCAGGAATCCATCAGCAATGCCGAGCTGGTTGAAAGTTTCAACCGCTACGTCGATCTGTTCAACGAAGAAAACAAAGCGGCCATCGAGGCCGGAGAGCTGGAGGCGTTGTCCCACTCCAGCGAGGAATTCATCGTCAAGGCTTCGGGCATCGAAAGCCGGTATGTGATGAACAAATCCGGAGTCCTGGACCCCACCCGTTTGTGCCCCAGCCTGCCGGAGCGCTCCGACGAAGAGCAGTCCATCCAGTGTGAAATCGCCGTGGCGGCCGCGAAAGAGGCCATGGCGCAGGCCAACAAAACCGCAGACGATATCGATGCGGTGATCGTGGCCTGCTCCAACATGCAACGCCCTTATCCGGCCATGGCCATCGAAGTGCAACAGGCCCTGGGCATCAAAGGCTATGGCTTCGACATGAACGTGGCCTGCTCGTCTGCCACCTTTGGCCTGCAAACCGCCAAAGACGCTGTACTGGCGGGTTCAGCGCGCTCAGTGCTGGTGTTGAACCCGGAGATCTGCTCCGGCCACCTGGCCTGGGAGGATCGCGACTGCCACTTCATATTCGGCGACGTCTGCACGGCCGCCGTGGTGGAACGCCTGGAAACCAGCACCAGTTCCGAGAACTGGGAGATCCTGGGCAGCCGCCTGCAAACCCAGTTCTCCAACAACATCCGCAACAATTTCGGCTTCCTCAACCGTTGCGATGAGAGCGGTATCGGTGCCCGTGACAAGCTGTTCCGCCAGAACGGTCGTAAGGTGTTCAAGGAAGTGGTGCCCATGGTGGCGGAAATGATCGTCAGTCACCTCTCCGATGAGAGCATTGAAACCCCGCAGCTGAAGCGTATGTGGCTGCACCAGGCTAATCTGAGTATGAACCTGTTGATCTCGAAAAAGGTGTTGGGCCGGGATGCCTCGGTGGAAGAGGCACCGGTGATCCTGAATGAATACGCCAACACCAGCTCGGCGGGTTCGGTCATTGCCTTCCACAAATACCGGCAGGATTTCACGGCCGGGGAGGTGGGTGTGATCTGCTCCTTTGGGGCGGGGTACTCCGCCGGTAGCGTGATTGTGCGGAAGCGCTGATCTCGTTGCTGGCCCCCCAAAAAAGCCACAGCCGATCGCTGTGGCTTTTTTGTTTGTGCATCATGTGCTTAACTGTGACTTTATACCGGAATTGTGAATTAGAACAAAAAAATTGGGTTCGGACTGAAACATCCCCATTACCACTCAGTCTTATATTGCAGTAACTGTGTGATCGGCAGTATGTCATCGCAGGTGAACCTACGGGTGCGTTACCCACTTAAACCAAAGAGCAAAAAATCCAAGGAGAAAACCATGGCTAAGTTCAATTCCCTGAAACCCCTGGCGGCTGGTGTTGGTGCTGCACTGGTTGCATCGGCGATGTCTGCGACCCCGGTCAATGCCGCAGAAAACCCCTTTGCTACCACCGAGCTGTCAGCGGGCTACCAGTTGGCGGGCCACCATGAAGGCAAGTGTGGTGAGGGCAAATGTGGTGAAGGCAAGAAAGCCAAAGAAGGCAAATGCGGTGAGGGTAAATGCGGCGAAGGCATGAAAGCCAAAGAAGGCAAATGCGGTGAGGGTAAATGCGGCGAAGGCAAGAAAGCCAAAGAAGGTAAATGTGGCGAGGGTAAATGTGGCGAAGGCAAGAAAGCCAAAGAAGGCAAATGTGGCGAAGGCAAGTGTGGTAGCTAAGTCATGACCACTCACAGTCCTTACACCTTGCACGGTGCCGGACTGGGCTTGCGGCGGGCCTTGATTGGCCCGCTCTGCGAGCAAAAGCCCGGCCAGATTGACTTTATGGAAGTGGCCCCGGAAAACTGGATCAAGCTGGGTGGTCGGTATGGCAAGCAACTGCGCGCCATGACCGAAGCCTACCCCTTCGTGACGCACGGTTTGTCTTTGTCCCTGGGCGGGCCGGAGCGCATCGATGTGGAACTGGTGAAATCCATCAAGCATTTCCTCGACCAGCATGGCATTGAAGTGTACACAGAGCACCTCAGTTATTGCAGCGACGATGGCCACCTCTACGACCTCATGCCGATCCCTTTCACCTCCGAAGCCGTAGACCATGTGGTAAAGCGCATACACCAGGTGCAGGATATCCTGGAGCGGCCTCTGGGGATTGAAAACGTTTCCTATTATGCCGCGCCGGGTCAGGAACTGTCGGAAATCGAATTTCTCAATGCGGTATTGGAAGCGGCGGATTGCGGTTTACTGTTGGACGTTAACAACATCTATGTCAACAGCGTCAACCATCGCTACGAGGCAGCAGAGTTTATGCGGCAGCTCCCCGGTGAGCGCATTCAGTATATCCACGTGGCGGGCCACTATAACGAAGCCGATGACCTCATCGTTGACACTCATGGGGCTGACGTCATCGACCCGGTGTGGCAGTTACTGGATCAGGCCTACCGCTTGTTTGGTGTTAAGCCCACGCTGTTGGAGCGTGACTTCAATATTCCCTCCTTAGCGGAATTGCTGGGGGAGGTCGACACCATCCACGATATCCAGTCCCGCCATCGGCTGGTGAATGGTAAAACCGCCTAGTTCGCGATCCGGGGTGCACAACAGGTTCTTCCCATGACCCAAACACCAACCTTCAAACAAATTCAGTTTCAACTGGCTTCCCACCTGCGTGACCCGGCTCGCGCTGCGCCACCCTCGGGCATTGAAGACCGGCGCCTGCAGATCTACCGGGATTTGTTTTACAACAACGTGGAGGGTTTCATCAGCGGGGGCTTTCCGGTTTTGCGGTCACTCACCCCGGATGAAAAATGGCATCGGATGGTGCGGGCATTCTTTTCCACGTATCGTTGCCAGTCCCCTTATTTTCTCGAAATCAGCGGAGAGTTTCTCAACTACCTGCAGCAATCTCGCCAGCCGGAACAGGATGACCTGCCGTTTATGCTGGAGCTGGCCCACTACGAATGGATCGAATTGGTAGCGGATATCGATGAGGACGTCATTCCCACCACCGGATTCAATCCGACGGGCAATTTAATGCAGGGCCGTCCCTTGCTTTCACCCCTGGCGTACGTCCTGAGTTATGACTATCCCGTGCATCGGATCAGTGTGGACTCTGTGCCGGCAGAGCCGCCGCCCACAGCCACGTTCCTCATTGTGTATCGGGATGCAGAGGATGAAGTGCGCTTCATGGAAATCAACGGTGTCACTGCGCGACTGTTGATGGTGCTGGAAGAGCATCCTGACTATACCGGAGGGGACGCGGTGCGGGCAGTGGCCGCTGAACTGCCACACCTGGATCAGAATGTGGTGATACAGGGGGGCGAGCAGGCACTGAAACAATTGCGGACCAGCGGCATCCTATTGGGAACTGAATTAAAACCCATAAAAGGATAGTCCTGTGATCGCTGTATTGAACAAACTGCATAACCTGCTGGATGCCGGCCGCAAGTTGGATTTTCTTGCTCCTTTGGCGCTGCGCTTGTATCTGGCGCCGATTTTTATCGCCGTGGGCCTGCACAAGATGAACCACTTTGGCGATATCGTCGCCTGGTTCGAACATTCCCTTGGCTTGCCGTTTCCCCAGGCCATGGCTTTTCTGGCCACAGCAGCTGAGTTGCTTGGCGGTGTTGCCTTGTTGCTCGGTATCGCCGTGCGCTGGGCTTCTATTCCGCTCTTGGTCACCATGCTGGTAGCGATGTTCACGGCCCATTGGCAGAATGGCTGGTTTGCAGTTGCCCCTTCGGATCCGGCAACCAGTGTCGCCAGTGTGTTGGCGCCGGTGGGTTTTCCCGGTGCTGCGGAAAGCCTTCAGAACAGCGTTGAAGTGGGTAAGCGCCTGGACCGGGCCCGCGACATCCTCCGTGAGAACGGTAACTACGCCTGGCTGACAGAAAAGGGCAGCTTCGTGATTCTGAACAATGGCATCGAGTTTGCTGCCACCTATTTTGTCATGCTGCTGACCCTGTTGTTCATAGGGGGTGGTTCGTACCTCAGTGTCGATTACTGGATTGCCAGAAAATTCAGGGAGCCGGACTCCCGCTGATAACCCCTGGGCTCTTCTCGGGTGGGGAGTTGGGCCGCTTTGTCATGGGCGGCCGCACAGGGTAGAATCGTGCGCTTGCTTTTCGACTTTGGCTTTATAATCCCAATACCCCGAAACAATAGGAACCCCCAACATGATGACGAGGACAAGCCCGGTTCAGGTGCGCGCATGGCTGTTGGCCATTGTCATGACGACCATAGGATTGGCCGGGCCCGTTGTAGCCGAGGAGGATGAAGCCCACCCCAGAGACCCCTGGGAAGGCTTTAACCGGGCTGTGTTCAGCTTCAACGACACGCTGGATTTTTATCTACTGAAACCGGTGGCAAAGGGCTACGACAAAGCCATGCCGGACCCACTGCAGGATGGGGTCAGCAACTTCTTCAACAACATCGGTGAGATCAAAACCATTTTCAATGACCTGCTGCAACTCAAGTTCAAGCAGGCGGGGCTGGACAGCACCCGTTTTCTGGTGAATTCCACGGTGGGAATCTTCGGTTTCATCGACATCGGATCCCGTATCGGGCTGGAGCAGCACGATGAGGATTTCGGTCAGACCCTGGGTTATTGGGGAGTCAGTTCCGGCCCCTATCTGGTGCTGCCTTTTCTGGGTCCCAACACCCTGCGCGACAGCACCGGTTTGATTCCGGACTATTATATTTCCCCCTACAACGACATTGATCATGACCTGACCCGCTACAGCATCCGCGCTATGGAGATCATTGATCTGCGGGCAGGACTGCTGGAGGCGGAAAGCCTGGTGGCCGGTGATCGCTACAGCTTCTTCCGAAATGCCTATCTGCAACGTCGGGATTTTCTGGTCAACGACGGTCAGATGGCCGATGACTTTCTGGAAGATGATGATTTGTTTGAAGATTTTGATGACGAAGCGGATTTTGAAGAGGATGGGGACGCACTCTGACGCCCGGGCGATGGCCTGAAGCATCAGCCCGGATGGGCGTTCAGCGCCTGGACTTGTCCGGTCTGATATTGGATTATGGTGGTCTTTCCCTCGGGACATAACAAAAATGATTAAGGGAATCGACACCATGAAAATGACGTTCATTTCGGGCTTGTTGCCCTCTTTGCTTTTGACCACGGCAGCGTGGGCCGTACCGCCTGAAGTGGTGGATCGCGGCTGGGCCGCCTCGGTGGAACTGACCGGGGAAGGTGATCCGGATCTTGCCATTGCCCGCATGCACGAAATGGCCGACCTCAACCGCGCCGTATTCGGTTCCATGGCGTTTCATCAGCAAACCCAGAGTTTCGTTGATGAAATGTGGGATAACCTGGAATCCTTCAATCTCAGTCACTTCTACGCCATGTTGCCGGAGCAAAGCGGAGACTGGCGACAGCTGCGGGTTTATGGTGCCCGTGCCGGTAACCAGTATGTGGTTGGCCCTGACCCGAAAACCATCGGCCCTGAAGGCGTTCCCGATTCACTGGGGGATGTTTCGGTGTTGGTGCAGGCGAAGAAGATCGATGGCAAGCTGGGGGATCATTACCTGATGCGCGGTTCCATGGAAATGGGGGTGGGGGACATGCGCTGGCCCTCGGTACAGGGCGCGGCCATCGAAACCTTTCGGGTGGTGGTGGATGGTGCGCCTTCGTTCAAAGCCCAGGACAATCAATCCGTGGCTCAGCAATACCGGGATCAGGTGATCCGCATGAGTCCCAAGCTGGGCTCGGAGGATGTCGATATCATTGCACCTTTGTGGGCGTCGTTTCCTGCCATGTGGACCTTGCTTTCGCGGCTTGGTTCTATCGAGGATGTGGTCTACCACGACCTCAACAAGCCTTACCGACAACTCAATATTGCCTTCGTCATTGAACCCGAGCGCATGAAGGCATTCTATCCGAACATTGTCGGGCACCTGCAAAATATGAATCGGCTGTTTCGCGGTTCCTTCCGACTCGAAGACGAGCGGGGTGAATTGTTCACTGCTGAGTTGGACAGCCGCACGCTGCGCGGCAGCTTTCAGGCTTTCATCGCAGATGGTCGAATTCTGCCGATCAAAGGCAATCAGGTTGTTTTGGATGCAGAACCTATTGATGACAACAAGCCCTGGAATTTCACGGCGCACATGAGCAGCACCATGACCATACTGGGAGTGGTGACCCACCTGGATAATGCCAAGGCCCGGGTGCAGTTTATGTCGACGGAGGAGGGCGCCAAGCTGGTGGGGCAGTTGTCCGATGTGCCGGATGTGCGGGTTCAGGGTAACGCGTTGGGCTTTATGCCTACATCCATGATTGATGTGGTGTTGCCAAAAGACATTGATGAGATTATTGAAGAGTTCCTGGCCGTGGCCTGTAAGGGGAATGAAGGCAAAGGTATTTTGCTGGGGGCGCAATTCGAACAGTCCAAAACCGGTGCCGGGTCGAAACTGACCTTCAAAACCGCTTTCGAGGGGCTGGATAATTTCTTTGTTCGAATCGGCATGGGTATTGTCAACGACCGGGTGTTGCCGGACAAATCTGCATCCGACGAAATCAATCGGTTGATCTTTGAGACTCAGGAAGCCTTCGCCGCTGATTTGAAGGAGTTCGAAACCATTACCAGCAGTCGTAAGTTGGCCGCCAACTCAATCAAGCCGTGAGCACGATAGGCAGACACAAAAAAGAAAGGCCCAGTTAACTGGGCCTTTCT
>NZ_RCHN01000018.1 GCF_003671495.1 Ketobacter sp.
TTCCGCTAAGCCCTTCTTCTATCTCTGCTTCATCAGCCATTACCAAGCTTTGCCCACAAATTGATATTGAGGGGAAGCCTTACATTGCTATGACTCAGCAAATTGCTGGAATCGACAGGTCTTCGCTTGGTAAAGAAGCATACGACCTTTCAGCTTATCGTTCCGAAATTATCGCAGCCTTGGACTTCGTGATTTCGGGCATATAACGCCTTAGTGAGCTGAACCTTCAGTGCTATTCAAGCCAAATTTCGATAACACACTGATTTAAAATAATTAATAGCAGCTATAGGTTATACATTCATCTGGCAAAAGCCGAAGGTTTCGAGATATCCAAGGACCAAATCACGGAACCTTCGGTATAACCCAAAAGCAAATACCGGAAGTTCCGGTATATCCAAGATTCACTCTCTTTGTTTAAGAGACTCTTGTCTACCGTAAATATACGCGAATTCGGAATCTGGCATTCACCCACTAACCCACCCACCTGCACAGTCTCCCCCTGACGCATCACCAGAATGCTATCGGCCTGGGTAATGGTCCAAAGACGATGGGCGATCACCACCAGGGTGATGTCGCATTTTAGTTGCAGCAGGGATGTTGTATGTGTACTTAGGCGGCGGCTCCGACTTCAACGCAAGGCAACAATCACCCCTTCGGCGCCCGCCTTACCAAAATATCCTTACTCATCTCCTCATTCACCGTGCCTTCTTTAAACGGCGTGCGCCGTTGCAGCGCCGCCTTCGCCACCATATAGGCCGACACCGGCGCGGTGATGAACAGGAACAAGCTGATGACCAGTTCCTGGATGCTTAAGCCCTCCCCCCGTAATGCGTGCAGCATGACCGAGGCCACCAGAATGCAGCCGATGCCCAATGTGGTGGCTTTGGTGGGCGCGTGCAGGCGGGTGTAAAAGTCCGGCAGTTTCACCATGCCCAGGGCGCCGATGAGGATGAACACGCCGCCGGTGAGCAACAGAAAAGATGCGAACGCTTCAAGCCAGAAAATCATGTTGCCTCCGTTGGGTGGGTTGCCTATTCAATGATGTCACCGCGCAGCATGTATTTGGCCAGGGCGGCGGTGCTGACAAAGCCCAGCATGGCGATCAGCAGGGCGGATTCAAAATACATGTCGCTGGCAAAGTACAGGCCGAGTAATACGATCAGGGCGATGCTATTGATATAGAGGGTGTCCAGCGCCAGGATGCGGTCGGCGGTGGAGGGGCCGATCAGCAGGCGGATGGTGTTCAGTACCAGGGCCAGTCCCACCATGACGGAGACGATCATCAATACGGTGGTCAGCATGCGAATATCTCCCTTAAGGGTGCTTCATAGCGGGTTTTGATCCGCTCAATCAGGCTGTGTTCGTCGTCTACGTGCAGGGCGTGGATGTATAGCCATTTCATGTCTTCGGAAAAGTCCACGCTCACGGTGCCCGGTGTCAGCGAGATGGTGCTGGCCAGTACCGCCAGGGGAAAGTGCCCGGTCAGGTCCAGTGGCAGGGCGATCAGGCCGGGTTTTAAATGTTTGTTGGAGCGCAGGATGCGGCCGGCCACTTCAAAGTTGGAGACCACGATGTCCCCCAGCACCATGAGGATGTAGCGCAGGGCGTGCAGGGGTTTTTTGACACGGGCGTGGGGATCACTCAAGGGGGCGGCCACCCAGGGAATGCTGATGGCCAGGATCAGGCCCAGCACCAGGTGGCCAACGCTGAGGTCGTTCAACAGCAACCAAACGATCAACAGCAATACGCTGTGCAATGGCATGGGGAAGAGTTTTTTAAGCACCGCTTTTCACCTCCATCCGCATTTCCTCTGCCGCCAGTTGGGTGAACTCGGTGATGGTGCCCGCCAGCACGACCATCAACGGCAGGCTCAGCATCAGTAACACCACGGCCACCAGTTGGGCGGGGTGGGCCCGGGCCGGGTCGGTGTTCTCGCCCCGGGTGCGCCAGAACAGGGTGCCACCGGCGCGGGACAGCATGATCAGCGCTGCCAGGCTGCCCACCAGGATGGGTGGCCAGATCCAGAGGATCTGGTGGCTGGTCAGGGCGGCCTTCAGCATGAGGGCTTTGCCGATAAAGCCGGAGATGGGCGGCATGCCGATCAGGGCCAATGCCCCCAGAAAAAATAATCCCCCCAGCAGCGCCGGTTGGGCCACCGGGCGCGATTGCACAAAGCGATCTTCGGCTTTGCCCCGTTGCTGCACAACCAAACCCGCCAGCAGGAACATCAGTGCGGTGGCCAGGGTGCTGTGCACCAAGTAATAGAGCGCACCGGCGGTGGCCTCGCGGGTGTTGAGGGCCACCATCAGCAACAGGCTGCCGATGGAGACGATCACCAGGTTGGCCACCAGTTCCCGCAGGGTTTTGCTGGCCAGGGTGGCGATGATGCCCAGCACCAGGGTGAGCCAGGCCAGGGGCCACAGCCAGGGTTGGGCAATGTTGGCCAGTTCACCGGCGCTGTCACCAAAGATGGTGCCGTGCACCCGCCACAGGCTGTAGATGCCCACTTTGGTCATGATGGCGAACAGAGCCGCCACCGGTGCCGGGGCGGCGGCATAAGCGCGGGGCAACCAGAAGTGCAGCGGCATCATGGCGGATTTCAGGCCGAACACCACCAGCAACAGCATGGCGCCGGCTTTGGCCAGTTGCACATCGTTGGCGTCGATCTGGGCGGCACGTTGTTGCATGTCCGCCATGTTGAGGGTGCCGAAGGTGCCGTACATGATGCCCAGTGCAAACAGGAACAAAGCCGACCCGGCCAGGTTGAGGATGACGTAGTGCACGTTGGCCAGGGTTTTTTGCGCGCCGCCGCCGTGGATCAACAGAGCGTACGAGGCAATCAGCAGCACTTCAAAAAACACAAACAGGTTGAAGATGTCGCCGGTAAGAAACGCCCCCTGAATTCCCAGGGCCTGAAACATCAGCAGCGGGTGTAAGAACTTGCCTTTCTGATCCTCGTTGGCGCTGCTGTACAGTTGCACGCACAACAACAGAAAGGCGGTGAGCACGCACATCATGGTGGACAGCCGATCGGCCACCAGCACGATGCCGAAGGGCGGGCGCCATTCCCCCATGGCATACATCAGGCTGCCGTGCTGATGCACTTGCAGCAACAAGGCCACGGCGGCGGCCAGTTGCAGCAGGGCAAACAGGGTGCCCGCCCAGCGTTGCCGCGGCAGCGTGTTGGCCAGGGGTGGCATCAGTAACAGGGTGCCCGCCAGCAGGGGAATCAGCAGCGGCAGAACCGGTAAATGCTGCAGCATCAGTTTCTGTTCCTTTTATTTTTTTTCTGGGCCGCGCTGTTCTTTTCGATCTTGCCGGCCAGGGCTTCTTCCATGGCGCTGCGTTCCGGCGGCAGTTCGCGGCCGTCCACCTGATCGTTGCCCAGGTCCGCCCTGGCCCGCAACGACAGGATCAGCACAAAGGCGGTCATGGCAAAGCCGATCACAATGGCGGTGAGCACCAGGGCTTGCGGCAGCGGGTCGGCGTAGTGTTGGCTCTGCCCCACGATGGCGGCGCCGTTCACGGTCAGGCGGCCGCTGGCGAACAGGAACAGGTTGACGGCGTACGAGAGCAAGGTCAGCCCCAGTATCACCGGAAAGGTCTGCGCCCGCAGCATCAGGTAAATGCCGGCGGTGGTGAGCACGCCAACCCCCAAAGAAAAGGTAAATTCCATCAGTGGCCTCCATCCCGCAGGCGCTCACTGGTGGTGAGCTTGCCCAGGTTCGCCAGAATCAACAGGGTGGCGCCGATCACCGTGAGGTACACGCCAAAATCAAACACCATGGCACTGGCCAGCTCAAACTCGCCGACTAACGGCAGGTGGAAATGATCAAACCAGGTGGTGAGGAAGTTGCGGCCAAAGGCCCAGCTGCCCAAGCCGGACAGGGTGGAAATCAACAGGCCGCTGGCGATCAGCCCCAGGTAGTTGATGGGCATGCGCCCTTTCATCCACACCACGCCGTGGGCCACGTATTGTTGAATCAATGCAATGGCGGTGATCAATCCGGCAATGAAACCGCCGCCGGGCATGTTGTGGCCGCGCAGGAAGATAAAGGCAGATACCAATAACGCCAACGGCAACAGACTTTGCGACACCACCGCCAGCAGGAAGGGGTGGGTTTCCTTCGACCAGCGATAGCCTTTGCTGTCCGCCGAGGGCATGAACACCAGCATCTGCGCCAGTACTTTGTAGATGCCCAGCGCGGCAATGCCCAGCACGGTGATTTCCCCCAGGGTGTCAAACCCGCGGAAGTCCACCAGGATCACGTTGACCACGTTGGTGCCGCCGCCACCGGGTTTGCTGTTCTCCATAAAGAAGTCGGAAATGCTGTCCAGGGGGCGGGTGAGCATGGCGTAGCAGATGGTGCCTATGACGCTGCCGAACAGGGCCGCCACGCTGAAATCGCGCACGATGATGGACAGCGGGCTGTCGATGGTGGGGCTTTTTTGCGGCAGGAAGAACAGCGCCAGCAGGAACAGCAGGATGGTGACCACTTCCACCGACAGTTGGGTGAGCGCCAGATCCGGTGCCGAGAAATAGGTGAACGCGATGGAGACGATCAGGCCCACCACCGACAGGGCGATCAGGGCCACCAGCCGGCGGTGGCTCCACCAGAGGGTGACAAAGGTGGCGGCGATCATCAGGGCGGCGCAGAAGCCCACCACCCAGTTGATGGGCAGCTGCGGGTGGGTGCCGATGGCGTCCACCAGGTTGAACAGGGGCATGGCGCTGACCATCAGGGCCAGCAGGATCATCAGGAACATGGCCCGCTGCAGGGAGCCGTTGTCGATCCAGCTGTGCAGGGTGGAGACCCGGTTGATCATCTGCTGCACCAGGCTTTCAAACACGTACTTGGCATCGTGATCCACAAACTGATCCTGAAAACTGAACAGGTGGCGCCGGTTCAGGTACAGGGTCAGCCCGCCGCCCACCGCCAGGGCGCTCATCAGCAGCGGAAAGTTGAAACCGTGCCACACCGCCAGGCTGTAACCCGGCTCTGCTTTTTGCAGTACCGCCTGTGAGGCGATGCTGAGCATGTCCCCCACCATGAACTGGGGGAAGATCCCCACCAGCAGGCACAGCACCACCAGGATTTCCACCGGCACCCGCATGTAGCGCGGCGGTTCGTGGGGGGTTCTGGGCAGGTCGATGGGCTCGCCGTTGAAGAACACGTCGTGCATAAAACGCAGGGAATAGGCCACGGCAAAGGCGCCGCCGGCGGTGGCCAACAGGGGAATCCACCAGGACAGGGCCCCCAGGGTGTATTGGTGCAGGGTTTCGGTGAACAGCATTTCCTTGGAGAGGAAGCCGTTCAGCAGCGGCACCCCGGCCATGGACGCCGCGGCCACCATGGCCAGGGTGGCGGTCCAGGGCATGTATTTCCACAGGCCGTTGAGTTTGCGCATGTCACGGGTGCCGGATTCGTGGTCGATGATGCCCGCCGCCATAAACAGGGAGGCCTTGAACACCGCGTGGTTGATGATGTGGAACACCGCCGCCACGGCCGCCAGCTCGGTGCCCAGCCCCAGCAGCAGGGTAATGAGCCCCAGGTGGCTGACGGTGGAATAGGCCAGCAGGCCTTTCAGATCGTGCTTGAACAGGGCGATGTAGGCTCCCAGCAGCATGGTGGCCATGCCGGTGAGGGACACCACCACAAACCAGTATTCGGTGCCCGCCAGCACCGGGTAAAAGCGGGCCATCAGGAACACCCCGGCTTTGACCATGGTGGCGGAGTGCAGGTAGGCGGAGACCGGAGTGGGTGCCGCCATGGCGTGGGGCAGCCAGAACTGGAACGGGAACTGGGCGGATTTGGTGAAGGCGCCCAGTAAAAACAGCGCCAGAATGTAGGGGTAGTATTCGCTGGCGCGGACCACGTCCCCCATGGCCAGCACTTCCCGCAGTTCGTAGGTGCCGGTGACGTGGGCAATCAGCATCAGCGCCCCCAACAGGGCCAGCCCCCCCGCCCCGGTGACGGTCAGCGCCATGCGGGCGCCCTTGCGGGCCTCGGTTTTATGCCACCAGAAGCTGATCAGCAGGAAGGAGCTGATGCTGGTGAGTTCCCAGAACAGCCACAGTTGCAGCAGATTGCTGGACAGCACCACCCCCAGCATGGCGGACATGAAAAACAGCAGGTAGCCGTAAAACAGCCCCATGTTGTCGGTATCGGACAGGTAATAGCGGGCATACAGGATCACCAGCAGGCCGATGCCCAGAATCAGCAGGCAGAACAGGAAGGCCAGGCCATCCAGATGCAGGGAGATATTGAGCCCCAGCAGCGGCACCCAGGGTAGGGTGAACATGGGCACCTGGCCGGAAAACACCATGGGGGCCATTTGCAGCAGCATGCCCAGGGCGGCGGCAGGCATGATGGCGGTGAGCCAGGCGGTGGGAGTGCGACCCGATTTGCCGAACAGCACGGGCAGCAAAATGCCCATCATGGGCAACAACAGAATCCATAACACACTCATTCGACCGGAGGCCTCGTCGTAATGAAATTATTCTTATTTATCAAACCGAAAAGATAACATGAATTTATGGCAACCGTCAGATTGCGGCGCTTGCCATTAGTGAAAGTGTAGCTGGGAAATGGGGCGGGACCGGGCTCAGGTTCCGCCATTATGCGCTGCTACCATTAAGTACCACAAAAAGTCCTGTGCACCCGTTGCTCCGGCTGCGGCGGTTCCTGGTAGGCCGCGAACTGGGGCAGTTCCGCATAAGGTTGTGCCAGGGCCGCCAGCAGGTTCTCGAACACGGAATAGTCACCGGCTTCGGCCGCTGCAATGGCTTCGGCCACCCGGTGATTGCGGGGAATGATGGCCGGATTGGCGGCTAGCATGCGGCTTTGCACGACGGTGGGGTCGGGCTCCCGCTGGCGCAACTGCTGTTGCCACTCGTCCAGCCATTCGTGCAGGTTGCGCTCCATGGCGGCGGAGTTGCGGCAATCCGGTAACGTCAGCAGGGCCAGCAGGTCACTGCGATCCTGCTCCGGCTGCGTCACCTTGCACAGGCGGCGGAAGAACAGGGTGTAGTCCAGCCCGCCCTGCTCCAGCAGCTCCAGCAGGGCCGAGATGCGTTGCAAATCCCCTGCTTCCACCCGGCCAAAGCCCAATTTTTGCCCCATGGCCTGCTGCCAGGCCTGGCCGTGCACATCGGCAAAGTCTTTCAGCACTGTGGTGGCCGCCGCCACCGATTCGTCTTCATCTCCGGGGAACAGGGTGAGCATGGCTTCGGCCAGCCGGGCCAGGTTCCACTGACCGATGGCGGACTGGTTCTGGTAGGCGTAGCGCCCCCCCTGGTCGATGGAACTGAACACTTTTCCAGCACTGAAGGCGTCCATAAAGGCACAGGGTCCATAGTCGATGGTCTCGCCGCTGACGGTCATGTTGTCGGTGTTCATCACCCCGTGGATAAAGCCCAATTGCAGCCATTGGGCGATCAGCTGTGCCTGGCGCTGGCAGATGGCGCTGAACAGTTGCAGGTAGCGATCGTCGGCGGTGCGATCGATGGTGGGGTAATGGCGTTCCAGCACGTGGTCCGCCAGGGCCTGCAGGGCCTCGCTATCCTGGCGCAGGGCAAAATACTGGAAGGTGCCCACACGGATGTGGCTGGCGGCCACCCGGGTGAACACCGCGCCGGGCTCGGCCCGTTCCCGCAGTACCGGCTCACCGCTGCTCACCACCGCCAGGGCGCGGGTGGTGGGAACCCCCAGGGCGTGCATGGCTTCGCAGAGAATGTATTCCCGCAGGGCCGGGCCCAGGGGGGAGCGCCCATCACCACCGCGGGAGAACGGGGTGCGGCCACTGCCCTTGAGCTGGATATCGCGCCGTTGCCCGTGCACGTCCACCAGATCCCCCAGCAGAATGGCCCGGCCATCCCCCAATTGAGGATTCAACTGTCCGAACTGATGGCCGCAATAAGCCATGGCCAGGGGGTCGGCCTGGGTGGGGAGACGGTTGCCGCTGAAGATGGCGGCGATGTCGCTGTCGGTGGCGTCGTCAAAACTAATGCGCAACTCGGTGGCCAGCTCGGTGTTGAAGCGGATCAGCCCGGGGGTTTGTACCGGTGTGGGGGCCAGTTTGGCAAAGCAGCTCTCTGGCAGCCGGGCGTAGGCGTTGTCGAAGGGGATGATCAGTGAAGCAGGCGTTTCAGTGGGCGTTGTCATACTGCAGAACCGGTTGCGTGTGCGTTGGCACCAGCATAACAGACTGATCAATAGGGTTGCCATTGCGATCCTTTTGGCCATTGTGGAAACCCCCGGCGTTTTCTAAGGTGCTGTGAGCTGCTGACAACAATATTGAAAAAGGCTGAGGATTAAGGACTGAGGACTATGGAAAACCTGGAACACTTCCGGCGCGACACCGCCGCCTGGTTGGAACAGAACTGCCCTGCTTCCATGCGCACCCCCATGAGCGAGGCCGACACCATTTGGGGTGGGCGCCGCTTTGAGTACCCCAGTGAGGACGCTCGCCTGTGGAAAGAGCGCATGGCCGAGCGGGGCTGGACCGCGCCCACCTGGCCCAAGGCCTATGGCGGTGGCGGATTATCGTCGGCGGAAGCCGCCGTGCTGAAACAGGAAATGCGGCGGTTGAATTGTCGGGTGCCCCTGTTCAGTTTTGGGTTGGGCATGTTGGGCCCTGCCCTGCTGGAATTTGGCAATGAGGCGCAGAAACAACAACACCTGCCCCACATCGTCAACGGGGACATTCGCTGGTGCCAGGGTTACAGCGAGCCCGGTGCCGGTTCCGATCTGGCGGGGCTGCAAACCAGTGCCGTCGACGCCGGCGATCATTTTGTGGTGAACGGCCATAAAGTTTGGACCTCGTACGCGGACAAGTCCGACTGGATTTTCTGCCTGGTGCGCACCGACAAAAACCACAAGCAGGGCGGTATTTCGTTTTTGTTGTTTGATATGGAAAGCGCTGGCGTGTCCACCCGCCCCATTCAATTGATCAGCGGGGCCTCGCCGTTCTGCGAAACCTTTTTTGACAACGTCAAAGTGCCGAAGGCCAATCTGGTGGGTGAACTGAACCAGGGCTGGACCATTGCCAAGCGGTTGCTGCAACACGAACGCGCCATGATTTCAGAAATCGGGTTTGCCGATCCCTCCGGCCAGGCGGCACCGTTGGCGCAACTGGCGCGGGAATATTTGGGGGAATCCCATGGCCGCATTGCGGATCGGGTGTTGCGGGCCGACATCGCGCGTCATGAAATGAAAACCCAGGCCTTTATGGCCACCCTGCAGCGAGCCAGTGCCGAAGCCAAAGCCGGTCAGTCGGTGGGGGCCACCTCTTCCATGTTCAAGTACTACGGTACCGAAAACAACAAAGCCAAGTTCGAGTTGATGATGAAGATCGCCGGGCATCATGGCCTGGGTTGGGAAGGCCCCGGTTTCAGCGAACGGGATCTGACCTCCACCCGCCGTTGGTTGCGTTCCAAAGGCAACTCCATTGAAGGCGGTACCTCCGAGGTGCAATTGAACGTGATTGCGAAACAGGTTTTGGGCCTGCCGGACTAGCACCAGGTTACGGATTAACGGAGCACATTAATATGAGCATGACATTATGAGCATGGTTTTGAATGCAGAGCAGTGCGCCACCCAGGCGGCTGCCAAAAAACTGATTCAGGCGCGGTCGCCGGTGTTGGCACTGCGCAAACTGCGGGATGAAAAAGCCGACCGGGGGTTTGATGAATCCCTCTGGCAGCAGATGGTGGAACTGGGTTGGGCGGGCATCCTCATTCCCGAGGAATACGGTGGCCTGGGATTGAGCCCCGGTTACCTGAGTGTGGTGCTGGAGGAATGCGGCCGCACTCTGGCAGCCTCGCCGTTGTGGAGCAGCAGTTTATTCGCCACCTATTTGCTGGTGCATTGCGCCGACAGTGCGATCCGGCGCGACACCCTGGCGGCATTGGCCGCGGGGCAATGCCAGGTGGCGGTGGCCCTGGAAGAGCGTGCCCGCCATGCCCCCTATGATATCGATACGGTGTTGTCTGCCGGTGAACACAGCACGTTGACCGGTCGCAAACATTTTGTGGTGAACGGCCATGTGGCGGACAAGTTCATTGTGAGCTGTCGCGATGCCCACAACCAATTGCGCCTGGTGTTGGTGGACGCCGCGCACAAGGGTGTGCGGGTGGAACGCAACTGGATGGTGGATTCCCATAATTCCGCCACGGTGTACTTTGATAACGTGACGATCACCTCTGAGCAGTTTCTGGGCTCCGCCGATACGGTGCAATTGTTTGACTCGGCCCTGGATGTGGCGCGCCTGGGTCTGGCGGCGGAAATGCTGGGCTCGGCCAGTGAAGCCTTCGAGCGCACCTTGGCGTATCTGAAAGAACGGGAACAGTTCGGCGTCATCATCGGTTCATTTCAGGGCTTGAAACACCGCGCTGCCAATATGTTTGTGGAATTGGAGCTGGCCCGCTCCTGCGTGCGGGCGGGTTTTTCCTATCTGGATGAAGGTGGCAGCGATGCAACCCAACTGGCGAAGCTGGCGTCCATTGCCAAAATGCAACTGAGCCAGACCTTGAACCTGGTGTCCAATGAATCGGTGCAGATGCACGGTGGCATCGGCATGACCGACGAACATGAGATCGGTTTCTTTCTAAAGCGGGCCCGGGTGTTGGAGCAGCTGTTGGGGGACGATGTTTTTCATGTGGATCGCTATGCGGAGTTGAACGGCTACTAGGTCAGCTCCGACTTGAACTGCAGCGACGCCAGCCGTTGATACAGTTCACTGGAGGCCATCAACTCCCCATGGGAACCGATGGCTTCCACCTGCCCGTGATTCAACACCGCAATGCGGTCGGCGTTTTTGACGGTGGCCAGGCGGTGGGCAATCACCAGGGTGGTGCGGCCCTGCATCAAAACATCCAGTGCCTGTTGCACCAGGAATTCGCTGTGGGCATCCAGGGCGCTGGTGGCTTCGTCCAGCAACAGGATCGGGCTGTTGGCCAACAGTGCCCGGGCAATGGCGATGCGTTGCTTTTGCCCGCCGGACAGGCCGATGCCGCCGTCCCCCAGGTGCGTGTGGTAGCGATCGGGAAACTCCGAAATGAATTCGTGGGCGTGGGCGGCTTTGGCCACCGCCTCCACCTGCTCCAGGCTGGCGTTGGGATTGCCGTAGCGGATGTTCTCCAGAATGCTGCCGTAAAACAGACTCGGGTTTTGGGTGACGATGGCAAAGCAGCTGCGCAGCGCTTGCAGTGACAGTTGCCGGATGTCCACGCCGTCCAGTGTAATGGTGCCGGCGTTGAATTCGTAGAAGCGCAACAGCAAATCGAACAGGGTGGATTTGCCGGCACCGGAGGGTCCCACCAAGGCCAGGGTTTCACCGGGGCGAACCTGCAGTGATAAGTGATCGATGGCCGGTTCATCCGGGCGGCTGGGGTAACTGAAGCACAGATCCTGAATGTCGATGGCCCCTTGCACGGCGCGTGAATATGCGGGAGGTTGGTGTTGGTTGCTGGCCGTGTCCGTTTCAACAATCTCTGAGTCGGATTGCAGCAACTCAAACAGCCGCTGGGTGGCGCCGGCGGCCCGTTGCAATTCTCCGATCACCTCCGAGATGGAGGCCACCGCCGAACCCACAATGACGCTGTAGAACACAAAGGCTGCCAGCTCACCGCCGCTGATGTTGCCGTTGATTACGTCCACTCCGCCCACCCACAGCATCAGCCCCACTGCACTCAGCACCAGGATGATCACCGAGGTGATCAAAAAGCCCCGTTGCACGTTGCGCTGAATAGCCACCTTGAAGGCGGTGTCCACAAAGGCTTTGAAGTTGGCCTTGTCGGTGTTCTGGTGATTGTAGGCCTGCACGGTTTTGATGTTGCCGAGGATCTCGCCGACATAGGAACCCACGTCCGCCACTTTATCCTGGCTGTGCTTGGACAGGCCGCGCACACGCCGGCCGAACAACAGGATGGGGGTGACCACCAGCGGCACCGACACGATGACAATGGCGGTCAGCTTGGCGTTGGTGATGAACAGCCAGATGAGCCCGCCCAGAAACATGATCAGGTTGCGCAATGCCATCGACAGGGAGGACCCAACCACCGACTGGATCAGGGTGGTGTCGGTGGTCAGGCGGGTCTGGATTTCCAGGGCCCGGTTGTGTTCAAAAAAGCCGGGATGCAGGTCGATGAGGTGGTTGAACACCCGCTCCCGCAAATCCGCCACCACCCGCTCCCCCAGCCAGGAGACCCAGTAATAACGGGTGAAGGTGCCGGCCGCCAGAATCACCGCAATGCCCACAAACAGAAAAACATACAGCCGCAGTTGCGTGGTGGAGGCGGTGGCGATGCCCTGGTCGATCAGCAGACGGATGCCCTGGCCGATGGAGAGCATGGCGGTGGAGGTCACCAGCAGGGCCAGCAGGCCGTAGAGGATCTGGCGCCGGTAGGGGCGGAGCACGCTGAGTGCCAGGGAGGCGGGGCTTGCACGGTGAGCCGTCATGGTGGTGGTTCGGATTCCTGTGGGTTGGCAGATTGTGACTGGGATGGCGCCTTATATTAGCGGGAACCGGTTTTGTATGGAATTCGTTACCGCCGTCACGCCCTGACCCTGGGGGACTATAATTGATCGAACTATTCATCCCGAACCGTTGTGGGTCCTGTGTCGACGCCCCATGTTAAGCCTGTTTCCGTCCGCGCGCGCGCCCTGGCGCCCCTGTGGGGGGTGTTGCTGGTTCTGGCCCTGGGCTGGAATCAAGCCGCCGCTGCCGTGGAGGCTGCCGATCATTCCGAGTCGGCGGCCCGGCTGCGCTTGACCGAAGCGCCCCTGCAGGCGGTGTCGGCGGAGTTTGCGTCCTATTGGATTGAAACCGAGCACATGGCGGACGTGCCGCGGGCTTCCCACTGGCAACCGGTGGAGTACGCCACCATCACCGCAGGCCCCCAGTCCCGGCCAGTGTGGTTTCGCGTTCCGGTGGTCAACGCCACCCGGCATACCCTGGAGCGAAAGTTAGAAGTGCGCTGGCTCAACATCGACGGCGTGGATTTTTACCTGCAACGGGCATCCGGCCGGGAACATCAGTTCCTGGGCTTTGATGACCCGCGTGGGCTGGTGCCGGTGCCGGGTTCCAGTTATGAGTTTTCCCTCACCCTGCTGCCTGGCGAACAGGCGGACCTGTTGTTCCGGGTGTCGACTCAGTATTTCAGTTTTCTGCCACTCTACATCTGGGAACCCGATGCTTATGCGACGCAGCAGCGCCAGGTCCACGGCTGGTATTTGCTGGGCTTTGGTGCCCTGCTTTCCCTGCTGTTCTACAACCTGTCCCTGGGCATTCTGGTGCGCGACCGCGCCTATCTTCTGTACTGCGCCTATGTGGTGTCCATCCTGATCTATGAATTGGCCTTCAATGGCATGGGCAACGCCTATCTTTGGCAGGGCAGCGTCTGGTTGCACAAGAATGGCTTGGGGCTGGGCATCTATCTGAGTTTTCTGGCGGGTACCCTGTTCTTCCGCGAATTCCTCAACATCGGTGCCTATAGCCTGTGGTTGCAGCGGATGGTGGATGCCTCCCTGCTGTATTGGGTGGTGGCGCTGCTGGCGCTGTTTGCCTTCGACAGGTTTTTCCAGAGCAGTATCTACATGAGCATGATCGTCTGCGTATTCGCTCTGGGAGGATCTCTGTACCTGTGGTATCTGGGCAACCCCCTGGCCAAGGTCTATCTGTTGGCCTGGGCCGCGCTGCTGTTTTTCACCGTGCTGATGCTGCTGATGATCACCGGCATCGTGTCGCATCACCCGTTGACGGAGCATGGCCAGATGATCGGTTTTGTGACCGAGATGGTGCTGCTGTCGTTTGCCCTGGCCACCCGCATCAAGCTGGAGCGGGATCAGCGGGAGCAGGCCCAGCAACAGGCTTTACGCCTGCAACTGGACATCAACCGGGAGCGGGAAAACACCATTGAGGCGCAGCAACAGGTGCTGCTGCTGGAAAAGCAGAACAATCAGGTGCTGGAACAGCGGGTGGCAGAACGTACCCTGGAGCTGCAGGAAGCGTTGGGCCATCTGTCGGCCGCCAATGAGGAACTGGCCCGGCTCACGGTGACCGACCCTCTGACCGGGGCCGCCAACCGTCGCCACTTTGACGAGGTGCTGGACCAGGAAATCCAGCGGGCGGCCCGTACCCGGCAGCCGTTGTCGCTGATCCTCATCGACATTGATCACTTCAAACAACTCAATGATCAGCATGGTCACATTGCCGGGGATGAATGCCTGAAGCGCTTTGCCGATCTGCTGCAAACCATGATCAACCGGACGACGGATCTGGTGGCCCGCTACGGCGGCGAGGAGTTCGCCATCATCCTGCCACAAACGCACCAGGAGGCGGCGTTCACCGTGGCGGAAAAAGTCCGTCTGGCGGTGGCGGCAATGGGCTTTTCCTTTAAAGGACAGGTGATTCCCATTACGGTAAGCCTGGGGGTGGTAGGACTGCAGCCCCAGCCGGGTATGTCAGTGACGGATTTTGTGGACGCGGCGGATAACGCTCTGTATGCCGCCAAGCACACCGGGCGCAATCGGTCGGTGCTGGCACAGGCGGTGTCTTGATGGGCTACAACTCAGCCAATTGACGCCGCAACAGATCGCAAAACCAGCGATGGGCCGGGTCTTGCTGCAGGGCACGGGGCCACAGCAGATACACCGGAATGGCGGGCACCGCCACCGGGAACGGCAGCACCTGCAATCCCAGGGTGGGTGCCAGCACCTGTGCCATGCGCAGGGGGACCGTGGCGATCAGGTCGCTGCCGGCAGCCACCGGCAACAGATTCCCATAGCTGACCACCTGGGCTCCCACCCGCCGGCGCCAGCCGGGCTTGCCCAGGATCTGATCCAGGGGCAGTACCTGCCGCTCCCGGGCCGGCAGCACCACATGTTCCGCGGCCAGAAACGCCTCCAGGGAAAGGCTGCCCTGAATCCGGGGGTGATCCAGTCGCGCCACCACCGCCAGGGTCTCTTCCATCACCACTTCCGCCTCCAGCCGGTCGTCGCCGGGTAACTGGGAGTCGATGGCGAAGTCCGCTTTGCCGTCCAGCAGCTGGCGCTGCCAGTCTTCCTGCTGAGGTTGCATGCGAACGCTGATGTGGGCACTGACTTCGCGCAGGTTGCGCATCAGGTGCCCCAGTACCAGGAATTCCAGAAAGTCCGGTGCCAGCAGTTGAAAGGCCCGTTCGCTGGTGGCGGGATCGAAGCAATGGGCCGGGTCCAGGGCTTGGGCCACATTTTGCAAGTGTGTACTTACTGCAGTGTAAAGCTCCAGGGCTCTTGGGGTGGGGCTCAGCCCGGAGCGGCTGCGGGTGAACAATGGGGCCTGCACGGTGAGTCGCAGTCGTTGCAGGGCGGCGCTCACCGCGGGCTGGCTCATGCCCAGTCGGTCCGCCGCCAGGGACAGCTTCCCAGCTTCCACCACCGCCACAAAAATCGGCAGCAGGTTCAGATCAACCGCTCGTAAATTCAGCTTCATGGATAATTAATATATGTAATATCGATTGGATGAATATTATAGGCGGGATCAGACTTATCTGCAGGCTTTGTACTGGAGAATAATAATGACATTGAATGATCTGGTTTCCCTTTCCATCGTGGCGTTTGTGGCCCTGGCGGCCATCACGGAATGGCTCAGCGGGCGCAGCGGCAACGGTGCCCGTACGGCTCGGGACTGGCAGATGGCCGGACTCACGGTGGGTATGATGGTGGCGGTACAGCGGCCCCTGGTGTTGCTCCTCATCGGTCTGGCGCTGACGGCGGTGTTTCCCGCCAGTGCCGGGTCCTTGGCCTGGTTGGAGCAATCCTATTTTTGGCCCACGCTGATCGTGTTCTTCTGCCTGGAGGAGCTGATCCATGGGGCCGGTCACTATTTCGCCCATTGCCGCCGACCCAAGGCCCGCTGGGCCCAGAAGATTCAGGCTGTGTTCAAGTTATCCCACCGCCCCCATCACATCAGTGGGGATGATGACCGTGGCCAGCTCAGCGTGGTGCAGACCTTTACCAACGGCTGGCTGTGGTGGTTCATTATGCCGAACTACTGGTTCCAGTTGCTGGCCTTGTATCTGGGGCTGACTGAGGTGTTCCTGTGGGGCACTGTGGTGAAGGGTTTGTGGTCTGCCCACACCCACGCCAACTGGAACTACGATCTGTATTTTCACAATCACCGTTGGGCCTGGGTGCGCAAAACCATGTGGGGCCTGAGCCATATCTTCACCTTTCCCACCCAACATCATCATCACCATGCCCGCGGCAAGAACTCCGCCAAGAATGTGTGTGGGACCCTGGCGTTGTATGACTGGCTGGTGTTCGGCACCCTGGCCATCGAAACCCGGCGCCCGGAGGTGTACGGCTGGCGCCAGTCCGAGCGCGAACAGAAGAGCGCCCTGTATCGCTATTTCAACACGGATCTGAAACCCTATCTGCGTTAAGGCGTGCGCCACTCATTGTATTGACCGCCGATGGTGGACCAGCACAGGGTCTCACCATCGGTTCCGGCTTCACCTGCCCCTTCATCCACACAGATGGCGTGACCGTCGCGGCGCAAATTGCGGGGGTCGACCAACTCCGGTACTTGGGCTGCAGCCTGCCCCTGCCAGCAGGTGACGTCACCCAACGCCAGAGCGCAGCCGTAATAACCGAAGCGCACGGCAATGGCCTCCACCTGTTGCAGGCCGAAATGCGCGCTGGGTTCTGCAAGCATGCGCTCCGGTTTATCCGACCAGCAATGCACACCGCTTTGATCCAGGGCGCAGGCCATATTGCCGGCACCGGATATGGCGGTAGGTTGATTCAACACCGGCGCGGCGGTGCGCTCAAAATGCCGGTAAAGCTCCACGGTGGTTTGCCAGCATTGGGCAATGCCTGGCTGTTGCAGTACACACAGAGCGTCGCTGGCGCGATCCCAATCGATCAATGAATCCTTAAGCACGGTGACCGGACGCAGCTCCAGATCGTTGATGCTGTTGGCCACACAGACCACGGGTATGGGCAGAGAAACGGCGCAGGTCTCCTGCATCACCACTTCGCACACAGGATCATCGTCACAGGGATAATCGAAGGACACCAGATCGCGGTTGGAGGCGAGCCAACCCAGGAACTGGCTGTCCTCCGCGGCACTGGCCTCGGCTGTGAAGTGGCGCGTGTTGCTGACCAGGCTGTTGGTTTCGAGCGTGCTGAACGTGATCAGGTGCTCGCAATCCTCGGTGCATTGCAGGTCCTCACTGTTGACCTGGGCGCTGCCGTTACCCAGGAAGCGGATTGAGAATTTGCCTTCGTCGTCCAGGTCGCTGCTGCCGCAACCTGTAAGCGGTCCAACTATCAGGATCAGATAGAAAAGAGATAGAAACTTGTTCATGGTGAGGCTCCCTGTTCCAGCGTGTGTGACGTCGTGTCTTCGAGGGTTGTAACATGAGGCGTGTGCCGGCAACTCTATAAAATCCGCAAACTGTGAATTGCCGCAAAAACCCCTTTACCGCTGCGGAGCGCGCGGGTTTCAATAAGGCCACTTTGAAAATTGATGGCCTTTTTGGAACGCTATGCCCATGGCTGTAATCATGAATCCTGGCACCCGCGCGGCACTGTGGATGCTGGGCACCTTATGCTCGTTCACCGCCATGGCGATCGCCGGCCGCGAGTTGTCTGCGGATTTTGGTACCTTTCAGATTCTGGCCGTGCGCAGCGCCATTGGCCTGACCTTGATGGTGTTGTTGCTGAGCGCGCTGGGCTGGCATCGAATTACCCATGCCGATGTCACCACTCACCTACTGCGCAACCTGGCTCATTATGCCGGCCAGTTCGGTTGGTTTTTTGCCATCGCTTATCTGCCCCTGGCGGCGGTGTTCGCCATTGAATTTACAGTACCGCTGTGGACTCTGGTGTTTGCTGCCCTGATTCTGAAGGAACGCATTACCCTGGTGCGGGTAACGGCGTTGGCGGTGGGCCTGGCGGGTGTGATGCTGATTCTGCGACCGGGTGGTGACCTTCTGCAAGTGGCTGCGCTCGCCATGTTGGGGGGTGCATTGGCGTATGGCCTGTCCCACACTCTCACCAAAAAGCTGGCGGCCAGGCACTCCGCCCTGAGCATTCTGTTTTACATGATGTTGATACAGCTGCCGCTGGGATTGTTGCCCGCCTGGCAGGATTGGGCGCCACTGCAAACCCGGCACTGGCCCTGGTTTCTGCTGGTGGGGGTGACCGGGTTGACCGCCCACTATTGCATGGTGCGCGCGCTGGCCCTGGCGGATGCCTCGGTGGTGGTGCCCATGGACCTGTTGCGGCTGCCGTTGATTGCGTTAGTGGGTTATCTGCTGTATCAGGAAAGAGTGGACCTGTGGCTGGTGATCGGCTCTGGGTTGATTGTGGCCGGGAATATGCTGAATGTGTTTTGGAATCGGGGTTGAAGAGGTTTAATAGGTTTGTGATGGATGCTAGGTCTACCTTGATCCAAGATCGATAGCGTTATTGTAAAGGAGTCAAGATTACTTCAGCGTTCGCACCACTGAACTCATCTACAAAATAATATCTGAATCCACTGATGGTAATCTCAGTTCCAGAAACGTGCGTAGTTTTACCATTTTCGGTACTAACTCTCCGATCAGAACGAAATTGTTGTCCTTCAAACTCTGCAACAATTCCATTGTGAGTATTGATGCCGTGGTTTCCTTCCCAGAAGAATTCTTCGATCGTGTAGCTGCTAATAAGATGATCTATATCGACGTCACTGGTCGTGAGGTCACTTGTGTAGATGCCTATTGCTTCCTCTTCGTCATTGCTAACCTTTACCCACTTGGTCATTCTCATGTAACTACGATGGCTATCTGAATTTGTGTCACTCTCATTCTGAATGCTTGAAATGAGCGTGATCACTCGATTTTCTTCGATCGATATCTCCAAGTCTTCCGAACTGCGAGAGGATAGGTTTTTTAGATATGTTTTGCCATCTCGCTCCACTACTTCATAGTTCAGAGGTGAGAAGGAATTAGTTGTTGCAAGTATGATGGCGCCGGTATCTTGTGATACACGAACAAAAGACTCACTAAGCCGCCGTGTATTCATGACTTGATAGTAAGGCTTATCATTATCGTAAATAATCAGGCTCACAGATCCTTCAAGTTGTATCCATAAGCCGGTCAGAGAATCTTCGCTCAAATCTTTGGTCGAAGTGATTGCAATCACTTCATTATAACGATCTTGAAGATCAGTGTTCACCAGATCAATGTCTGATTGTCGGACTTCCAAGTCGTCTGTAAATCTAGTCGGCGTCGTCGTGCCTCCGCGATCACTGTCGCTGTTATTGCCACCGCCACCACCACCTCCTCCACAAGCGGTGAGCAGGGTGATGATAAAGATGGTAGTGAGTGTCGATAGTTTTCGATTGTTAGTCATAATGAATTACACCTTGTAGAAACAGAAATTCCCTTTACTCGATGAGCTGGATATTCAAGTAAGCAGCGTTACGTGAACAAAGACATCCGTGGCGAAAAGAAAGCAGAGAAATTTAAGGGGTGAGAAAACAGCGTGGCAAAAACAGTGTTGTGAAAACTGTGTGCCGAACCAGTGCAGGTTTCGGCACACAGTATCCAGTGGTGTTACGATTCCTGCAGCATGGCCTGCAAAATGTAGTGTGCAGCCAACCGCCCACTCTGCGCGGCGCCGTTCATGAAACCATAGTATTCATCACTGGTGTGCTCACCGGCGAACACCAAGTTGTCCAGGGCAAAGTGCTGGGCTTCTTCCGGGTCATCCGCTTCGATGTACAACAACTCCTCCGCCAACTCGGTGTACTGGCCCGGTTTGAAATTGGTGTAGCCGCCGCCGATGTACGGTGTGGTATGCCAGGCGCTGCGCAGGAACTTACCGTTGCTCACGTGCGCCAAACCGGGAATCAGGGGAGTGTACTCACTGAGCAGGGCCTGGCCCTGCTCGACGGCGGTGCCGGAACTGATGGCATCCACTTCACTGGCGCCGGCAAAAAATGTAAGGGCACCTTGCGCCAGTTCCGGTTGCCGTTGGCTGGCGTCCCACAGGAGGGAAACGCTCTGGTCGCTCCAGGCTTCCAGTTGAAAACCGGCTTCACCCAGCCACACCCGCTGGTTGACACCGGCAATCAGTTTCTCGTTGCGGCCCAGGTCCACTTCGTGAATAAAACGCTGCAGGGTCTCGGGCAATTCCAGTGCCATTTCCACTTGGCGCAGGGCGGTGAAGGGCAGCGCCAGGATGACGTAATCCGCCTCCACGTCACGGCCTTTGCTAAAACTGAGGCGATAGCCCGATTCGGTTTTGCGAATCCGGGTGAGGGCCCGCTGGGTGTGCAGTTGCCCTTGCAATACCGAGCGCAAGCTCTCCACCACGGCTTCGGAACCGCCGTTGATGGCGTACATCTCATCACTGGTGCTCAACACTTCCAGGTGGTCGCCGTCCACCACCGGCAGCAGATACAGCAGTTGCAGGGCGGAGGAGTCCATTGGCTCGACACCGTATTCCACCCGCACCGCGCCTTCGATCAGGTCGCGCACGTTGGGATCGGCAGGCAGCTTGTTTTGGTGCTGGTCCAGGTACTGGGCCAGGGAAAGGTGATCAAAGATGGGGGCGTAGGTGTCCCAATCCTCATCCAGTAATTCAGCGTCCTGCATCAATTGGGCGGCCAGTGGTTGCAGTGCAGCCGCCATTTCCGCCTCGCTGCGTTTGCGCCCGCCGTAGTAATAGGCCACTGCGTCCAGCTCGGACGGCACCTTGCGGTTGGTGAGGCCGATGCCGAAGGTCTCTGCCAGGGCCAGCATGTCGTCATGATCGCTGTTCACCAGCTCGGCGCCAAGATCGGTGTAAAGGCCATCCCCTGCGGCGTTATGCACGGTGTGAATCCTTCCGCCGACGCGGCGGCGGGCTTCGTAGACGTTGACCTTGAGGCCGGCCCGCCCCAGATGATAGGCGGCGCTCAAGCCCGCCAGGCCGCCGCCGATGATGGCCACCCGTTCGCTTTTGGCGCCGATGCAACCGGCCAGGCTGCCGGAGGCGACGAGCGCTGTGCCGCCCAGGGCGCTGTTGCGCAAAAAGGCGCGACGATCGGTATCGACGGCCCGTGGTGTCTGGCCGCTGGCCGCCAGGTTGGCGTCGCGGGCCTGGATAAGGAGTTTTCTGAACAGGGTGAAATGGGTGCTGTGGGCCATAGGGAGTACCGCCTTGTTTGATCTAATCGGGTTAGGTTTGCCGATAGAGAGACAGGCCAGGGTTAAACTCGGGCTGGATAAGCTGGATCTATTCTGCCCCCTATTTTACCCACTGGGCCCGTAATTGGTTGGGCGCCAGGCCGGTCCAGCGCTTGAAGCAGCGACGGAAATTGGCGGCATCGTTGATGTGCAGCAGGCGCGCCACATCCTCGTTGCTGAACTGCTTCCATTGGATCAGTTGCAGGGCGGTGAGCTTGCGGACCTGGTCGAGCTGTTGTTGATAGCTGGTATGGTGTTTCTTCAGCAGGCGTTTCAGGCCCGAGGTACTCATCCCCAGTTGCGCCGCGATGCGCTCCTGGCGCGGGTTTTCCACTTTCAGGGTGGTCTCCAGCAGCAGGTACAGGTGTTGCAGAAACCCCTGGATGTGGCTCAGTTGCTGCAGTTGGCCCTGGGCCTGCTGCCGGATCATCTGTGCCGTGAGGCCACTGCCCGGGGTCAGGGGGTGATGCAGGTATTGGCGGGGAATGCGCATCATGTCCATGGCCTGGTCGAAGCGGATCTGTTCCCCCAGGTGCAGCCAGTACTGCTCGATATGGCGGGGCTGGGGGTAGCTGAAGCGGCATTCCCAGGGCAGCTTGCTGGCAAACAGTTGGCGGCTCAGGGCGTACACCGCCGTCATGGCGGCTTCCACCAAAAAACGCCGCTGGTGCCCCGGGCGGCAGGTATCAACCCAGAACAGATACCCGTAATGGTCGTCCAGCACCAGTCGCGGAGCCAGCAACGGACTGAACAGCGCCGCGCCGGTGGTCAGGCATTCCAACGCCTCATGCAGGGTATGGGCCTGCCGCAGTTGCTCGCTGACCGCCCCATAATGGCCGGGCAAAATCCGTTGCCCGAACAGGAACGCGGTGTCCGGGTTGTCCAACAGCCGGATGCCGTTATCCATCAGCTGGTAAAACTGATCCGGCGTAATGCGGCGCCCCGGCTCCAGCAGTTGATCCTGGAACAGGCGGGTGCCCCGCAGCAAGCGGTCCAGGTTGACGCCCCGCGCCAGCGCCAGGTCGATCAGGGCGGCGGGTTGCTGGTGCAGGGGGATGATGGGGGTGTCCAGTTCGTAGACCCGGTGCAGCGCGCTCATGGGCAAAACCTCAGGCCCGCTGCAGGCGGGGTGGCTGCTTGGCGTGGGCCAAGGCCAGGTGCAATCGCTCCATGAGGTGTGCGCTGTTTTCATCCTTGGCGACAACCAGCGCCGAACAGCAGGTTAAGGGAATGCGTTCACCGTTTTGCTGGTTGTGATAGGCAAAGTGGTCGACGGCAGATTTCAGGGCCTGGGCCATGGTGGTGGCTTGTTGTTCGCCGGTGTTGGGCAGCAGCATCACAAAGCGATCCCCCGCCAGGCGGAAAATCAGATCGTGGGTGCGCAGGTTCAACAGCAGGAGTTGGGTCAGTGCCCGCAGCACCGCATCCCCTTCCTGAAACCCGTGCTGGTGATTGATGCGGTTGAAGTCATCGATGTCGAGGATCACCACCGCCAACGGCAGTCGTTGCTGGCGTGCCTCCACCAGGGCCAGGTCGAGATGCTGCTTGAGGTATTCCGCGCCGCCCAGGGGCGTGACCGGGTCGAACAGGCGGTGCTCGCGAAAGGCCTTCTCCCGCTTCACCATTTGCTGGTTGATGGCCAGTTGCTCGTGATGCCAGTGGAAGATGCCCAGGGTCAACAGCAACATGCCCACCGGCATGGGAATGGACTCCAGCCAGTGATCCCACTGCACGGACGCCGGCAGACGGATGAACTCGTCCAGGGTATCCACCCACCAGGAAAAAAACAGGCAGCCCAGGCCCAGGCTCAGCAATTGGGTGACCAGTCCGGCGGGGCGGCTTTTCAGCACCAGAATGATCCAGGCCAGGGCCAGCAGCGCGGTGCCGCCTTCGCCGATGATGTCACTCCACGACCAGAGTTCCAGCGGCTTGAAATCACCGGCACTGAGGAACGCCACCAGCGCAGCGTTGGCCAGCAGGAACAGGGCGCCCAATTTCATGGCATGGAGTTGCAACAGGGTTTTCATCGTCTGACATGAATCTGTAATCCAGTTGGCGCCAGCAAAGCAGAACTCCATGACGGTTTGGTGACAGTTCGTGAATTCGCAGAAAGAACCCAGGCCGGCGCAGCGGGGGTCAAATCAGCTCAGCGTAAATGGAGGAAGAGTACGAATTTTTGCAGCGGTTGACGGAAGGCGCCGGTGGCGTCCGGGTTTGCCGCAAACGGATCAGGTCGAATTAGCTCAAACGCCCGTGTTTTGGCGTTGTATCGTGCCGTTTCCGCCGCGTCTGCCCAGTGGCTGTAACATTTTTGTCACCGGTGAAAACTAGCGTGCCCCACCAATATCGATCAGCCAACGCATCCTGGGGAATCCGTTATGAAATTTCGTCTTGCACTGTTACCGGCCTTGATTGCAGCCCAGACCGCTGCTCAAAGCTCTGCCTGGGCGGAGGCGCCCGCCACAGAACATCTGGATGTGGTGGGTCAGGCCGTGAGTATGGACCGTGCCATCAAAGAACAACGCAATGCGGACAGCATCGAAAGTGTGGTGCACGCCGACGGCATTGCCCAGTTGCCCGACGACAATGCGGCCGAAGCCCTGCAACGGATTCCCGGCGTGTCGGTGGAACGGGATCAGGGTGAAGGTCGTTTTGTACGGGTTCGGGGTCTGGCGCCGGACCTGAACAGCGTCACCATCAACGGCACCCTGGTGCCGGCACCGGAAGCGGACCGGCGTGCCGTGGCACTGGATGTGTTGCCTTCGGAGCTGGTGCAGTCGCTGTCGGTGATCAAAACCCTGACGCCGGATATGGACGCCAATTCACTGGGCGGCACCATTGAGGTGGAGAGCCTGTCGGCGTTCGATCATGACGGCCTGTTTTATACCGCCACCGTGGAAGGCAGTTACGATGACAACACCGGGGAAACCAGCCCCAAACTGTCCGGCGCGGTGAGCAACCGGTTCAGCGTCGGTGCCGGCCAGGACAACCTGGGTGTGGCACTGGCCCTCAGTTGGCAGGATCGGGATTTCGGTTCCGACAACGTGGAAACCGGCGGCGCCTGGGATTTTGCGGACGGCGCCCGCCTGGAAGAGTTTGAACTGCGGGATTACCAGCTGACCCGTGAACGCATGGGTGTGGGTTTGAACTTCGATTACAAAGCGGATAGCACCACCCGTTATTACCTGCGCACCCTGTACAGCGAATTCACCGACACAGAAACCCGCCAGTCCGCCATCATCGGCTTTGATGACGCCATCGCCGAAGGCGATAGCACAGACCTGGAAGCGGAACGGGAGTTGAAGAACCGTAAAGAAACCCAGGAAATCACCAGCATAGTGTTGGGTGGCGAAAAGATGCTGGGCCTGTGGACCCTCTCCGCCCAGGCCGGTTTCAGCGAAGCCAGTGAGGATACGCCGGATCATATCGCCGGTGCGGTGTTCACCCGGGAGGATGTGTTTGCCGATGCGTCGTTCCGCAATACCCGCGAACCCAGCCCCATCGTGGCTGCCGGATTTTATGATGCCGCCGAGTATGCCCTGGACGAAGTGGAAATCGAAAACCAGATTGCCGAGGATGAAGAGCACAACATCAAAGTGGATCTGCTGCGGGATTATGCCTGGGGCAATCATCCTTCCCAATTGAAGTTCGGTGCCAAAATCAGCCGGCGGGAAAAGACCAACGATCTCAACATCGTGACCTACGGCGATTTCACCGATGCCGGCTTTACCGATCAACAACTGAACCTGAGCCAATTCAGCAACGCTAACGTGGATTATGCCCTGGGTCAGTTTGGTCCGGCCATCAGTGCTTCGGCGGTGGAACGCTTCCTGGCCGGTGCTGAAGGAGAAGTGGATGAAGAAGGTTCCCGTTTGGAGGACTACCGCATCCGTGAGGACATCAATGCCGCCTACATCATGAATAGCGTGGACATCGCCGACTGGCGGGTGATGGTGGGCCTGCGTTACGAGGGCACAGAACAGGAATCCAAAGGCACGGGGTTTGAGAACGACGAGTTTGTCGAGCTGAATTCCGACAACGATTACGACAACTGGCTGCCGGGTCTGCACCTGCGTTACCGAATGGGCGAAGACACCCAGTTGCGGTTTGCCTGGACCAACGTGGTGGTGCGCCCCACCTTCGACCAGATCCGACCGGGCGTGTACGACGCCGATGATGAATACGAAGCGGGTAACCCCAACCTGGACCCGTTGGAATCCAGCAATTTGGATCTGGGCATTGAACATTACCTGGGGCGCGCTGGTGTGGTGTCTGCGTTTATCTTCTACAAGGATATCGAAAACTTTATTTATGAAACGGACCTGGCGGGCTCGCCGGCGTTTGCGGATTACGATGAGGCAATCACGTACGCCAACGGAGACAGCGCCAGTCTGTACGGCATCGAGTTGGCCTATTCCCAGAAACTGGAGCAACTGCCGGCACCCTTCAACGGTGTGATTGTGGGTGCCAACCTCACCTTCACTGAATCCGATGCGGACATCAGCGGTTATGCCGACGGCGAGTATCACAAGCGTTCCATCGAACTGCCCAACCAGTCGGACACCGTGGGCAACCTGATGCTGGGCTGGGAAAACGAAAGCCTGAGCATGCGACTGTCGGCCAACTACAAATCCGAATACCTGGATGAAGTCTCCGGCTTCGGTTCGGATCAGAACGATGTGTTTGCGGAAAGCCAGACCATTGTCGATTTCAGTGCCAGCTATTTTGTCACGACCCAGCTGCAGGTGAAGTTTGAAGCGTTGAATATTACTGACGAGCCCTACTACACCTATGTGAATCGCAATCGCTACAACGCGCAATACGAAGAATACGGACCCACCTACAAACTGGGCCTGACCTTCACCCAATTCTGAAACAGGATACGATTCGAACCATGAACATCAGGTACACAGTTTGTAATGGAATGGGTTCTCCGCTGGCATCTTTACGGGTATGGCTGCTGGCGTTGAGCCTGGCGGGTTGTGCCGGTAACGCTGTGTCGCCGTCAGCGCACACCTGGGCGCCGCAATCACCCTGGCCCATCGAAGACATCCGCCTGTTGCCTCAACCGGTGGGGCATGCTGGCGGGGATCGGGTCATGGTCAGTGAGCAGGCCGGGCTGCTGCTGCTGAATCCAGAGGGCGCCGCCGTGGCGCAACTGCCCGGCAGTTTTGAGCGCCTGGATGTGCGGGTGCAGTTAGAGCAACAGGAACAAGTGCAAGTAGCCACCTATGACCGGGATCGTCAACAGGTGATGTTGGTGACTTACCGCGCCGCCGAAAACCAGTGGCAAGCACCGCACTGGATACCGGCCCAGGCGTTCGCCGTGGAGGGATTGTGCCTTTACCAGCGGGAGCAATTGACGTTTGTGTTCGTTTTGGGAACCGAGGGACAGGGAAGTCAACTTTTGGTGGCAGACGCAAATGGTTGGTTGGCAACGCCGCGTTCGGTTCGAGCCATTGGCGTCCCGCCGGGGGCAGAGCATTGTCAGGTGGATGACCGCGGCCAGTGGCTGTACATCAGCGAACCCCATGCCGGTGTCTGGCGTTATCCCGCACACGAAGAAGTGGAAGTGCAACGGCATCCGGTGGCGATGCGGGCACCGTTCGGGCAGTTGAGCCAGGGCGCCGATGCGTTGGCCTTGAGTGCCGAAGGCATGCTGCTGCTGGACGCGGCCGCCGGCAACCTGTACCGGATTACTGGCCAGGATGCGGAGCATTGGCAGGTACAACAATCCTGGCAGGTGCAACAACAGTCCTCCCTGCAGGCGGAGATTGCCATGGCCGAGCCACAACAGGTGTCCCTGCGTGAAGAGGACAACACCTGGTTGTTGTTGTTACTGGATGACGCTCAACAGGCGTGGCAACTGCGGTTGCCCAAGCCCACCGTTCCGTCATCGCAGCAGACCACCCCCGCAGGCAATCCTGTGATCCCCGTGCTGCAACCCAGTGCCCAAACCGCGCCGGTCCAGCAACGGGGTGATGCAGCAGACGATCCCGCCATCTGGGTACACGCAACGGACCCCGCACAGAGTCGGGTGGTGGGCACCAACAAGCAGCGCGGGCTGCTGGTGTACGACCTGGCAGGCAACCTGGTGCAGAGCCTGCCGGTGGGCCGCCTTAACAATGTGGACCTGCGTTACGGTGATGAATTCGATGTGGCCGTGGCCAGTAACCGCGATCTGAATTCCGTGTCGGTGTTCCGCATCGAGCATGGCAGCGGTCACTTCACACATGTGGGGGAGATGCCCACCAATTTAACGGCCATCTACGGCATCTGCCTGTATCAACCGGCCGCCAATGAATGGCAGGTACTGGCCAACGACAAAGATGGCACCTTCCAACAGTATCGTCTTGCCATTATCGACCAGCAGGTGCAGGGAGAGCTGGTGCGGCAGTTCGCCCTGGACAGTCAGCCGGAAGGCTGTGTGGTGGATGATGCCCGGCATGCCCTTTTTGTGGGGGAAGAGGACACCGGTGTCTGGCGTTTGGATGCGCGCCCGAACCAAGCTGAGCCACAACCTTTGCAAAAAACGCCGGTGCTGATGGTGGGTGAGGTGTTGCAAGCGGATGTGGAAGGTCTGGCCCTGTATCAGGGAGACCGATCCTATCTGGTGATCTCCAGCCAGGGCAACGACAGCTATGTGGTACTGGACAGCGAGCCGCCCTATGCGCTGCAGGGTGTGTTCCGCATCGGGTTGAACGCAGAACTGGGCATCGACGGTGCATCGGAAACCGATGGCCTGGAAGTCACCGCCGCCAATCTGGGGGCGCCCTATGAGGACGGTTTGCTGGTGGTGCAGGACGGGCGCAAACGCATGCCGGACGGCAACCAGAATTTCAAACTGGTGCCCTGGTCTGCGGTGAAGGCGGGTCTGCAGCTTGCCCCTTAACGGTTTTGTCATGAATCAGACATGCAAATGCAATAGTGTAATGTTCGAGGTATAGAAACGTGTCGACGGTGGTGGAAAATATGTCGGTGTCCAGCCTGATCGCGGATGCCAGCCCCTTGGTGCAAGGGGTGATGCTGGTGTTGTTGCTGGCATCCCTGGTGTCCTGGTTTTTTATTGTGTTGCGGGCCGGCAGTCTGCGGGGGGATGTGCGGGATCTGCAGAGGTTCCTGCAGCACTTCCGCGATGGCGACGGCATCAGTGAACTGCGGGCGGACCCGCGTTCCGCAGTGGCGCAGATCTTCAACGCCGGTATGGACGAGTACAGCCATTTGAGCGCTCACGCCGGAGTGCCCCCTGAGGCCGTTCTGGAAGGAGCCCAGCGGGCCATGCGCATGGCCATCGCCCACCAGGAGGAGCGCCTGGATCAGGCATTGCCGTTCCTGGCCACGGTGGGCTCCACCAGCCCCTACATCGGCCTGTTCGGCACCGTATGGGGCATCATGAATTCCTTCATCGGTTTGTCCGGCGCCCAGCAGGCCACCCTGGCTGCCGTGGCCCCGGGCATTGCCGAAGCACTGATCGCCACCGCCATCGGCCTGTTTGCAGCGATTCCGGCGGTGATTGCCTACAACCGGCTCAGTTCCCGCTCGGAAATGCTGTTGAGCCGTTACCTGAGCTTTGCCGACGAAGTGCTGGCCCGGCTGCACCGGCGCCTGCATACGGCGAAGGCCTGAAGGAGCACCCTATGGGAGTGTATCGAGCCGGGCGCAAACCCAAAGCCGAAATGAACGTGGTGCCCTACATCGACGTGATGCTGGTGTTGCTGGTGATTTTTATGGTGACGGCACCCATGCTGACGCCTCAACATGTGCCGGTGGAGTTACCCAAAGTGGCCAGTGCGGCGTTGCCTTCCCTGGCGCCGCAGCAGATTGTAACGCTCACCGTGCAGGAGGACGGAGGCTACCATTGGCATGTGGGCAGCGAGTTGAATGAGCAAGACGTTACCGACAGCGCCATGTCCCTGCCGCAGATGAGTCAGCGGATTCAAATGCTGGTGGCGTCCGACCCGCAGACCCGGGTGTTTATCCGCGCCGACACCCACGCCGACTATGGTCACGTGGTGGCCGCCATGTCTGCCCTGCAGAACAACGGGATCACCCGCCTGGGCCTGTTGACGGAAACCCCCTGATGATCAGCGCCGGCAGCACCGTTTCCCTGTGGGACCGAATCGATTTGCTGGGCGCCGGCCTGGTGTCGGTGATGCTGCATTTTGTGCTGGGGCTGGTATTGTTCTGGAGCTGGCAACCCCTGCCGGCTCCCCCCAGTGCCCAGCAGGTGTTGCAGGCGGAGTTGTACCGGCCGGCACCAGCCCCGGCGCCACTCCCGACACCACCCCCGGCGCTGCCGAGGCCCGCCCCTCCTCCCGAGCTCGCGCCCGAACCTCCTCCAGAACCCGCTGCAGCGGAACTGGCGCGCCTACGAAAAGAGCGTTTGGAGCAGGAACGCTTGGAAGAGCAGAAACGTAAGCAGCGTGAGCGTGAGGAACAGGCTAAACAAGAACAAGCCAGGAAGGAACAAGAGAAAGCCGCACAGCTCGCTGCACAACAAGCCGCACAACAGGCTGAAGAGCAGGCTCGCCTGGCTGCAGAGCGCTGGGCCGCCAACAACCACAGTTATGCCGCCCTGGACAAGCCGACGCCGGACTATCCCCCCCAGGCCCTGGATCGGGGCATTGAAGGGGATTGCACGGTGGAGTATACCGTGACCGCCCAAGGGTCTGTTGCCGCCCCCAAAGTGGTGGGACAATGTCATCCCCTGTTTATCCAGCCTTCCCTGCGGGCCGCCCAGGCGTTTCGTTATCAGCCCGCCCGGGTGGACGGTAAAGCCCAGCCGGTAAGCGGGGTACGCAACACCTTCCATTACCGTATTGAAGCGGTTCAGTGAAGATGAAAAAAACCTGTGTGAAAAAGCCCTGTGGGGTTTAACCCGCACGTTCTAACCAGAGTACGTTCAAAAAAGGAGCCAGCGTGACGGCCACTGACGATACCGACCACCAGCCGGTCAACCCCAGACCCCAACTCCGCCTGACGCGACGGCAGGTATTGCAGGGCGGCCTGGGTGCGTCGCTGTTGGGGATGCTGGGGGCCTGCAGTACCGGTCAGGATGCCGCCGGTCAGCCGCTGCTGGGCTTCACCTCGGTGCCGGTGCAGACCGATCCCCGGTTTGATCAGGTGCGGGTGGCGCCTGGCTATCAGGCCCGCCCCTTCTTCTCCTGGGGTGATCCGGTATTGCCGAACGCAGCACCCTGGCGCGCGGACGCCAGCAATAGCTGGCAGGAACAGGAGGGCCAGGCCGGCCAGAACCACGATGGCATGCATTTCTTCCCGTTTCCGGAAACCCTGTCCGCTGCAGGCCTGGGTTCGAGTTCAGGTGCAAGTTCAAATTCAAATCCAGGCCGAGGCCTGCTGGTGGTCAATCACGAATACGTGAATCCCACCCTGCACCCCAACGGCTTTTCCTGGGTGGAGGGCAAACGGCCCGCGGATGAGGTGCGCAAAGAGCAGGCCGCCCACGGGCTCAGCATCATTGAAATTCACCAGGATGCCGCCGGCCAATGGCAGACCGTGCCCGGCTCCCGTTTTAACCGCCGCCTCACCGCCAACACCCCCATGGCCATGGCGGGCCCGGCAGCAGGTCACCCCTGGCTGCGCACCGTCGCCGACCCGAGTGGCCGCCGGGTATTGGGCACCCTGAACAACTGTTCCATGGGGGTCACCCCCTGGGGCACCTACCTGATGTGCGAAGAAAACTGGCACCAGTATTTCTATAACGGCGATGCGGCGGATCACCAGGGGCGACCCTCCCATTGGCGCAACGGCGTGCCCACCCGCGGTGGCCGAACCTACCAGGGCTGGGAAACGGCGGACCCCCGTTTTGATGCCACACCGCGCCCTGGGCAGCCCCATGCCGGCTACGTGAACGAACCGCACCGCTTTGGCTGGGTGGTGGAGGTGGACCCGTTTGACCCCACCAGCACCCCCATCAAGCGCACGGCCCTTGGCCGGTACAGCCGGGAATGCGCCACCGTCGCCGTGGGTGCGGATGGCACCATGGCGGTGTACTCCGGTGACGACACCCGGGGAGAATATATCTACAAATTCGTGCCCCGGGAGGCCTACGCTCCCCAGCAAACCGAGCACAATGGGTCACGGCTCGACCGCTCCCTGCTGGATACCGGCACTCTCTATGTCGCCTGTCTCAACGAAGACGGCAGCGGCCAGTGGCGGGCGCTGGTGTGGGGGCAGAACGGACTCACCCCGGAGCACGGCTTTGCCGATCAGGCCCAGGTGCTGATCAATGCCCGGCTGGCGGCGGACCAACTGGGGGCCACCCCCATGGACCGGCCGGAATGGGTGGCCATCCATCCCCACAGCCGGGATGTGTATGTCTCGCTCACCAACAATAAAGACCGCGGTAACAAGCAGCCCCTGCACCCGGCCAACCCCCGGGCCAACAACCTGCATGGCCAGATCCTGAAACTGCAGGAGCAGGATGCTAACCCCGCGGCCACCGGGTTCCGCTGGGAGCTCTTCCTGTTGGCGGGGGACGCCCCCGGGGATTCCGCGCAAGCACTGGATAACCATGTCGGCAACATCCGCGGGGATGTATTTTCCTCCCCCGATGGCCTGGCCTTTGATCAGGCAGGCCGCCTGTGGATTCAAACCGATTACGATGATGAGGCGCCGCAGAATGCCAACATGGGCTGCAACCAGCTGCTCTGTGCCGACCCGGTGAGCCGCGAGGTGCGGCGCTTTCTGGTGGGCCCCCGGGGCTGCGAGATCACCGGTATTACCTTCGCCCCGGACCAGCGCACCCTGTGGATCAACATCCAGCACCCGGGCATCAACTACCCCGCCAGCGACGGCAAAACCCGCCCCCGCTCCACCACCGTGGTCATCACCAAGGACGATGGGGGCGTGATCGGGTCATGAGGGTGTGCTCGTCCTGACGGGCTCGGCACCATTACCACCTGACCGATTCGCTCACCTCGACAGTAACAATGACCAATTGGCCACCCCCGGCAAATTGTATACAATCTTTTCCTTTTTTTGAGGGAAGTAAAGATGACTGCAGACACCCTGTTGAGCCGGGAAGACCGCGAGCTGTTCCGGGACACCTTCCGTAAGTTCCTGAAAAATGAAGTGGAACCCTACTACGCCCAGTGGGAGAAGGAAGAGATCTTCCCCCGCGAGCTGTGGCACAAGCTGGGTCAGAATGGCTTCCTGGCGGTGGATGTGCCGGAAGAGTACGGCGGTTACGGGGCCGACTTTGCCCTGTCGGCCATCATCATCGACGAATTCGCCCGCAACAACTACATGGCACTGGCCTCCAGCGTGTCGGTGCATTCCGACATCGTCACCCCCTACATCCTGCATCTGGGCAGCGAGGAGCAAAAACAGCAGTGGCTGCCGAAGATGGTGAGCGGGGAAGCGGTGGGGGCCATCGCCATGACCGAACCCGGTGCCGGTTCCGACCTGCAGGGCATGCGCACCTCCGCCGTGTTGAAAGACGGCCAGTACAGCATCAACGGCCAGAAGACCTTCATCACCAACGGCCAGCATTGTGACGTGATTGTGGTGGCCGCCAAAACCGATCCCAACGCCGGCGCCAAGGGCATCACCCTGTTCACCGTGGACGCCACCCTGCCCGGCTTCGAGCGTGGCCGCAACCTCGAGAAAATGGGCCTGCACTGCGGCGACACCTCCGAGCTGTTTTTTGACAACGTCACCGTGCCGGAAGCCGAAATCCTGGGTGGTCTGGGCAAAGGCTTTGCCAACCTGATGAACGAACTGCCGCGGGAGCGCCTGATCCTCGCCATCAGCGCCATCATGGCCTGTGAAGGCATGATCGAATCCACCGTGGAATACGTGAATGAGCGCAAGGCGTTCGGCATGGCGGTGTCCCAGTTCCAGAACACCCGCTTCAAACTGGCGGACCTGAAAACCCAGGTGGAAGTGAACAAGGCCTACATCCAGCAGTGCATCGGCAAGTATGAACAGAACGCACTGTCGGCGGTGGAAGCCTCCATGGCCAAGCTGTCCACCACCGAACTGCAATCCAAAGTGGCGGATGAATGTCTGCAGTTGTTCGGCGGCTACGGCTACATGATGGAATACGGTATCTCCCGTGCGTATATGGATGCCCGCATCCAGCGCATCTACGGCGGCACGTCCGAGATCATGAAGGAAATCATCGCCCGCTCTTTGGTGGGCAAATAAGGCAGCCGGATAACATCAGCCTATGACCGATGCCCTGAAATCCACCCGCTCCCTCAACGTCACCGAAGCCCTGCGGGAATTATTGCTGCAGGGTGAGTTTGATCCCGGCACCCGTCTGCAGGAAACCTGGCTGGCGGAACGCATGCAGGTGTCGCGCACGCCGATCCGGGAAGCGTTGCGGGTGCTGGCCAAGGATGGCCTGCTGGAATACGCCCCCAACAAAGGCTATTCCGTGCGGCGCTTTTCCCTGGAGGACATCGTCAGCGCGTTCCGGGTGCGCTCCGTGCTGGAAGGACTGGGCTGTCGTTTGATTGCGGAACGGGGCCTGTCGGAGGCGCTGCGCACCACCCTGCAGTCCACCCTGCAAAGCGGTGAAAACCTGTTGCAAAGTGGCCAACTGGAGCGGGGGGAATTTGATGAATGGCGGGAGATGAACAAAGCTTTTCACCTCGCCATCCTGCTGGAGACCCACAATGATTTACTGGTGCGGTTCGCCAAACAGTCGCGCAATATTCCCATCGTGTTCAACGGTTCGTTTCGCTGGTACAGCCTGCGGGAATTTCAGCGGGCCCACGATCACCATCAGGTGATTTTCGACGCCATGAACCAGCAGCAACCGGAGCGGGCGGACTTCATGATGCAGGAACACGTCATGCACGCTGCCCACATCCTGAAAAAAAATTACAAAGATTGAAGGCTATCAGAGAGGAAACCCTATGAGTTCGTTGTTTACTGTGGAAGGTCGCGTTGCCCTGGTCACCGGGGGCACCAGCGGCATCGGCTACATGATTGCCCAGGGACTGGTGAAGAACGGCGCCAAAGTCTATGTGGCGTCGCGCAAGGCAGAAGCCTGCGCCAAGACCGCCGAAGAGCTGTCAGCCTTCGGCACCTGTATTGGCATCCCTGCTGACCTGTCCAGCGAACAGGGTTGTCTGGATCTGGTGAACGCCATCCAGCAGCAGGAAGGCAAATTGAATATTCTGGTGAACAACGCCGGAGTGACCTGGGGTGCGCCCTTGGAGCAGTATCCCGGTGAAGCCTGGGATAAAATCCAGAACCTGAATGTGAAATCCGCCTTTGTCATGACCCAGAAATGTTTGCCCATGCTGGAAGCGGCCGCCAGTGCCGACGATCCGGCGCGGGTCATCAACATCACCTCGGTGGCCGGGCAAATGTATGGCAGCATGCAAGCCTACGCCTACGGCCCCAGCAAGGCGGCCCTCAACCACCTCACCAAAATTCTCGCCGGTGAACTGGCGGCCAAGCACATTACGGTCAACGCCATTGCCCCCGGCGTGTTCCCCAGCCGCATGACCACCTTTGTGTTGAAGGATGAAAAGATGGCGGAGCAGCAACGTCAGGCGGTGCCCCTGGGTCGCTTGGGCGAACCCCGGGACATGGAAGGCCTGGCCGTGTTCCTGTCCTCTCCCGCCGGTGCCTATATCACCGGGAACGTGATTGCCCTGGACGGCGGCACCGCGGTCAAATCCCCGGACATCATCTAGCTCTCGGTTCATCCAGGTATTTATTCTTTCATCAGGGCCAGCGCATCGACCACCACCCGCTGGCCCGGTGGTTTGTGCTCACTGTTTGCGGTCCACCACATCCCCTTTGTGAACCCCCTCACGTTCCTGGCCTGGTGCGGCTAAAAAACACCGCTTTTATTGAGCTGGATCGGTATTCGCTCTTTCCGTGCTGGAGCACGGTAGCCCCCCGACTATATTGACAGTAACCGAAGCGCAGTAAGCAAGGAGGCAAAGACGATGAACTTACAGTGGTCTTCCGAACTGGAAATTGGCATCCCCGTAATCGACAGCCAGCATCAACGCATTGTGGAATACATCGGCAAAGTGGAGCTGGCGCACCAGCATCACAGTCAGGCGGAACTGATGGAAGTGTTGGACGAGCTGGTGGACTACACCCTGTCCCACTTTGCGTTTGAAGAATCCCTGATGGAAGAGGCCGGCTACCCTTTCCTCAAAGCCCATCAGAAAGTGCATGCCCTGTTCACCCGCCGGGTTGACAGTTATCAGCAACAGGCCCGCGCCGGGGCGGATATCACCGATGAATTGTTGCATACCCTGAAAGCCTGGTTGGTGAATCACATCAAGCACGACGATCGTGACTATGGCGATGTGGTGAAAGCCAATATGGAAGAGGCCACCCGTCGGGTCAGAGCACGCAAGGCCGGTTGGGTTGCGCGCCTGTTCGGATAATCAGGAGGATTCTCATGCCGCATTTTGTCTGGTCCAGTGAATTTGAACTGGGTATCCCGGTCATCGATGGCCAACACCGGCGCATCATTGATTACATCAATCGTGTTTATGACGTGTTGGAGCATGATCCCGACCAGGCCCGGATCAACGCCGTGCTGACCGACCTGGTGGACTACACCTTTTCCCATCTCACGTTTGAGGAAGCCATGCTGGAGGAAATTGGCTACGGCGACTTTGACAGTCATCAGCTGGCCCACCGAACCTTCACCAAGCTGATTGAAACCCTGCGGCAGCGGGCGTTACAGGGGGAGTCGGTGGGGGCGGAGCTGGCGGCTTTCCTCAACAACTGGCTGATCACCCACATCATGGCGGAAGACGCTGGTTATGTGGATGCGGTGCAGGCGCACCTGGCGGGCAGCGAAGCGGGCCGGCGCCGCTACTGGTTGCACAAGGCCGTGACCCGTTATTTTCAATAGACGCGGCACCCGCTGAGGGTCAGCCTGCGTCCACCTGGTCGGAATTATGATTGTGGTGTTTGTCGGCGTACATCCGCTCATCCACCAGTGACACCATACGGTCGATGGCGGTTAACTCCTCCACCCCGAACAGACGATAGCCGATACTGACGCTGGGCTTCAGCGCTTCCAGCTCCCCACTGCAGAGGTTGGTCAGCTCGGAACGGATGCGGGCCGCCATTTTCGGCAGAGCCTGGGCATCACCGGGCATCATCACCACCACAAACTCGTCACCGCCGATGCGGCCCGCCACATCGCTGTCCCGCAGCACATTGTGAATGGCCGTGGCCAGGGCCGAGATGGTTTTGTCTCCCAGGCGGTGGCCGTACTGGTCGTTGATCTGCTTGAGCCGATCCAGATCCAGGTACATCACCCCTACGCTTTGTTTCAGGCGCTGGGCCAGGCGCACGTGCTTTTCCGCCTGGATAAAAAAGCCACGACGATTGAGCAGGCGGGTCAGTTCATCCTTGGTGGACAATTCCAGCAACTGTAAAAACTGGCTATTGAGGAGCAGATCCCCTTCCACCAGATCGCGGAACTGCCACAGCAACTCCTGATAGGTGCGGTTGTAGTGGGTGACGGCAAAATCCAGCACGCAAATCGTGCCGAAACAGGCGCCGTCAGGCCAATAGATGGGGACCCCGAGAAACGAATTGATACGGTGGGACTGCACCACCGGGTTATCCTGCCATTCCGGCATGGTGGTGGCGTGATTCACGTACAGAGGTCCGGCCAGGCGGATCACCTCGGCACTGAACAGCTTCGCCTCTTTGGCAAAACGTTCGCCGGCCTGATAGGGCGAGTTCGCATTCTTGTTGCCGATGACAACCTGGTAGCCGTGGGAGGTGGACTGGATGATATAAACTGCAGGGGATTCATACAGTTTCGCTACCAGATCCACTGTGGTCTGCCACTTTTTCAGGGAAATCATCGGATTCTGTTGTTCAAGAATCCATTCGTCACGATTGAACATAACCGATGATCATCTTGGTGGGTGTTATTCCGAGTATAGCCAGATTTGCTGATGGCAGGCGTATTCTGCTCGCAAATTGGAAAAAAATCACAAAAAACCGAACTTAATGACGCCAGAACATGGGGGTAAACAGTACCAGCAAGGTGAAAATCTCCAGTCGCCCCAACAGCATGGCGAAGCACAGTATCCATTTGGCGGTGTCGCTGATCTCCCCGTAGTGCACCGAGACCGTGCCGATACCCGGACCCAGGTTGTTGAGGCAGGCGGCCACCGCGGAAAAGCCGCTGATGAAATCCAGCCCGGTGGCCAGCATGGCCAGGAACAGAACGCAGAAGCTGATCAGGTAAATCCCGAAAAACCCCCAGACCGCCTCGATCACCCGATCCGGTACCGCTTTATTGGAGAGCTTGATGATCATCACCGCATTGGGGTGGATCAGGCGGCGGATTTCCCGCAGGCCCTGCTTGAACATCAGGTACACCCGAATCGCCTTGATGCCGCCGCCGGTGGAAGCCGCACAGGCACCTACAAAGCTGCCCATGATCAGGGCGGTGGCCAGCAACGGGTGCCAGGCCGAGAAATCCGCCACCCCATAACCGGTGGTGGTGCCGATGGAGACGGTTTCAAACAGGGCATGGCGGGCCGCCAGCAACGGATCGGAATATTCATTGGTGAGCAGCAATCCGACAAACACCAGCAGGCTGATGCTCAACAGCACCGTGATGTAGAAGCGGAATTCCGGATCCTGGAAATAGGAAAAAACATTACGCCGCCGCCAGGCCAGAAAATGCAGGCCGAAGTTCACCCCCGCCAACAGCATGAACAGCACCGTCACCAGCTCGATGCTGGTACTTTGGAAATAGCCGATGCTGGCGTCGTGGGTGGAAAACCCGCCGATGGCCACGGTGGAAAAGCTGTGGCTGATGGCATCGAACACACTCATGCCACAGAGCCAGTACGCCAGGGCACAGGCCAGGGTCAACGACACATAGATGTACCAGAGGGCCTTGGCTGTCTCGGTGATGCGCGGGGTGAGTTTGTTGTCCTTCACCGGGCCGGGGGCTTCCGCCCGGTACAACTGCATACCGCCCACACCGAGCATGGGCAGGATCGCCACCGCCAGCACGATGATTCCCATGCCACCCAACCATTGCAATTGCTGGCGATAGAAGAGGATGGACTTGGGCAGCGCGTCGATGCCGCTGATGACGGTGGCACCGGTGGTGGTCAAACCGGAAATGGATTCAAACACCGCATCCGCCACATCCATGTGGGGTTCATCCCCCAGCATAAACGGAATGGCGCCGAACAACCCCAGCACGGTCCAGAACAGCACCACCACCACGAACCCATCCCGCACCCGCAAATCCTGTTTGCGATTCTGCACCGGCAGCCAGCACAGCAGGCCTGCCACCAGGGTGATGGCAAAGGCGTAGATGAACTGTTGGGCGCCACCGTCGTTGTAGATCAGGGCCACCAGGGCCGGCAACAGCATGGTGCTGCTGTAGACCATCAGCAGCAGGCCAAGAATGCGAAGGATGACGGCTGGATGCATGGTTGCGTTGGGTTCCCCGGTTTAAAAGAAAGTAATGCCCACCTGGAAGAGCCGTTCCACATCCTGGATACGACGCTTGTCGATCAGGAACAGCACCACGTGATCGTCGGATTCCACCACAATGTCGTCGTGGGCGATCAGCACCTGATCCTGGCGCACAATGGCGCCGATGGTGGTGCCTTCCGGCAGGTCAATGTCGCCGATGGCCTTGCCCACCACCTTGGAGGACTTCTCGTCACCGTGGGCAATGGCCTCGATGGCTTCCGCCGCACCCCGGCGCAGGGAATGCACGTTGGCCACGTCACCGCGCCGCACGTGGGTGAGCAGGCTGCCGATGGTGGCCTGTTGCGGTGAGATGGCAATGTCGATATCACCGCCCTGCACCAGGTCCACATAGGCGGGGTTGTTGATCAGCGTCATCACCTTGCGTGCGCCCAGGCGCTTGGCCAGCATGGAAGACATGATGTTGGCTTCGTCGTCGTTGGTGACGGCAATAAAAATATCCGTGTCTTCCACGCTTTCTTCCAGCAGCAGATCCTGGTCCGAGGCGTTGCCGCGGATGACGATGGTTTTATTGAGTTTCTCCGCCAGGAATTCGCAACGGCTCTGGTTGCGCTCGATGATCTTCACCTGATAGCGGCTTTCCAGCGCCTCACACAGGCGCTCCCCGATATTACCGCCGCCGGCGATGATGATTTTTTTGTAGTTGTGTTCCAGTCCCCGCAACTCGCTCATCACCGCCCGGATGTGATTTTTGGCGGCGATGAAGAACACCTCGTCGTCGGCTTCGATGATGGTGGTGCCTTCGGGAATGATGGGACGATCACGGCGGAAGATGGCCGCCACCCGGGTGTCCACCGCCGGCATGTGCTGGCGCAGGTAGCGCAGCTCACGCCCCACCAGTGGGCCGTTGAAATAGGCCTTCACCGCCACCAGCTGCAGTTTGCCCTCGGCAAAGTCCAGCACCTGCAGGGCGCCGGGGTGTTCGATCAGGCGGGTGATGTGGTTGGTCACCACCTGTTCCGGAGAAATAATGACGTCGATGGGAAAGGCTTCGTTGCCAAACAGGCCTTTGCTTTTGGCCAGGTAACTGGCTGCCCGCACCCGGGCGATTTTGGTGGGGGTACGGTGCAGGGAATAGGCTACCTGACAGGCCACCATATTGATCTCGTCACTGTTGGTGACGGCGATCAGCATATCCGCGTCGTCGGCACCGGCCTGCCGTAGTACGCTGGGATAGGAGGCCATGCCATTCACCGTGCGGATGTCATAACGGTCCTGCAGTTCATGCAAACGTTCGGAATCGGTATCCACCACGGTGATGTCGTTGTGCTCACTGGCCAGGTTGGCAGCCAGTGTGCCGCCCACTTGGCCGGCCCCAAGAATAATGATCTTCATGCTGCTCTATCGCTGTTTTGGTTGGGTTTCATGGCAACGGTCACATCCTATCACGATCGGCATTTCGGCAGCACTGCGCTTGTGTGACCTCATGTTGCAGCAGGCTCACGCTGGCGTGGCGCTGTGCAGTATTCTGGCATAGTAAAAGCCGTCGTGACCCTGGCGGCTGGGGAACAACTGGCGCCCGGCTTCGCAGGCCTGGCCCCAGGGTGCCTCGATGATGGATTCCACGGCGCGCGGCTGATGCTTGAGGAACGGGTTGACCACCCGGCTGTTCTCCTGGGGCAGGACGGAACAGGTGGCGTACAACAGGGTGCCGCCGGGCTTTAACAGGGCAAAGGCAATCTGCAACAGGCGCTGTTGGGTGTCTGCCAGTTTGCCGATGTCGGCCCGTTTGCGCAGCCACTTGATGTCCGGATGACGCCGGATCACACCGGTGGCAGAGCAGGGTGCGTCCAGCAGAATTCGATCGAACCGCGCATGGGGATGATCCTGGGCGTACTGTTCCAGGCTGCTGTGCTGCAGGGTGGCGTTGAGGTGGAGCCGGTTCAGGTTGTCCTGCACCCGGGTCAGGCGGCGGGCGTCCATGTCCAGGGCCACCAATTCCGCCAGCGCCGGTTGTTGTTCCAGCAAGTGACCGGTCTTGCCACCGGGGGCCGCGCAGGCATCCAGAATGCGCTCGCCGGGCTGGGGGTCCAACAGGAACGCACTCAGTTGCGCTGCTTCATCCTGCACTGACACCGCCCCCTCATCAAACCCGGGCAGCTCGCTGACCTCCCTGGCCTTCTCCAGATAAACGGCGCTGGCAGCCCATTGCCCGGCGCGGGCGCTGATATTGCGTTCCCTCAGCCGTGCCAGATATTGCTCGCGGCTGCCCTGGCGGACGTTGACCCGCAGGCACATGGGGCCCGGCTCGTTGTTGGCGTTAAACACGCTGGGCGCCTGCTGGGGCCAGGCCGCTTCAATGGCATCCACCAGCCATTTGGGGTGGGCGGTCTGAATGGGGGTGGTGTCCGGCAGTCCGGATTCCAGCAGGGCCTTGTCCCGTTGCGCGGTGCGCAGCATGCCGTTGATGACCTTTACCGCCCAGTCCTGTTGCAGCTGGCGGCAGGCTTCCACGGTTTCAGAAATGGCGGCGTGATCGGGAATGCGCAGGTAGAACATCTGGTACAGGCCCACCAGCAACAGGGCATGGAGTTGCGCGTCCTTGGGTTTGAACGGTTGGCGAATCAATGGCGCCGCCAGCTTGTCCAGGCGGGTGTACCAGCGGCACACTCCAAAACAGAGCTCCTGCAGCAGGCCCTGGTCTTTTTCCTCACTGGCCACCTGGGGCAGCAGGTCTGACAGGGAGCGCGGCTGGTGCTGCTGGCGGTTGAGGGGCAGTACCTGCTCCAGCAGTACCGCAGCGCGGGCGCGGGTGTTTAAGCTCGGCGAGAGCCGGGTTTGCGCGCTCAAAGGAAGCGGGCCCCCAATGCAAACCAGTCCGCCCTGGCGTTCAGAATGTCTGCCACCGGCAGGCGTTTTGCGCCCGGCAATTGCAGTTCCAGCAAGCGCAGAACACCGCTGCCGGTGGCCACGTCCAGGCTGTCCTTGTTCACCGCCAGCAAGGTGCCGGGGATGGTGTCCTCGACGGCTGGCGGTGCGGGCTGCTCCAGTGCCTGGCTGCGCCACACCCGCAGGGTGTTACCGTTCAGTTCCGTGTGGGCCACCGGCCAGGGGTTAAAGGCCCGCACCAGATTGTTCAGCTCGAAGGCGGAGCGGCTCCAGTCCAGGCGGCCCTCCTCTTTGCTGAGTTTGTGGGCGTAGGTGGCCAGGCTGTTGTCCTGGGGTTCCAGGGTGGCGCTGCCGTCGGCGATCTGTTCCAGGGTGTCCAGAATGGCCTTGCCGCCCATGTCCGCCAGGCGGTCGTGCAGGCTGCCGCCGGTATCATCCGCCGCAATGGGCGTGCAGGCTTTCAACAGCATGGCGCCGGTGTCCAGGCCCACGTCCATCTGCATGATGGTGACCCCGGACTCGGTGTCACCGGCGGCGATGGCGCGCTGGATGGGGGCGGCGCCGCGCCAGCGGGGCAGTAGGCTGGCATGCACGTTGATGCAGCCCAGGCGGGGTGCTTCCAGCACGGCCCGGGGCAGGATCAGGCCATAGGCCACCACCACCATCAGGTCGGCGTTGAGGGCAGCCAGTTGGGCCCGGTCGGGTTCGGCTTTGAAATTCAGGGGCTGGTACACGGCAATGTCCTGCTCCTGGGCGAGGGCTTTCACCGGGCTGGGGGTAAGTTTGCGGCCGCGGCCGGCGGGCCGGTCCGGTTGGGTATAGCAGGCAATAACCCGGTGGCGGGAGCCCAGGATGGACTGCAGCACTGTGGCGGCAAAATCAGGGGTGCCCGCAAAGACGATGTTCAGGGGTTCACTCACAGGGGGTCCTTAGCGATTGGCGGAGCGCATCAGCGGGCCTTGACCCGCTCCTTCTGTTCTTTCACCAGCTTCTTGCGGATGCGCTCCCGCTTCAGCTTGGAGATGTGGTCCACGAACAGTTTGCCGTCCAGGTGATCCAGTTCGTGCTGGATACAGACCGAGAGAATCCCGTCGCATTCCATCTCGAAGGGCTCCCCATCACGGTTCAGGGCCTGCAGCCGGATTTTCTCAGCCCGGGTCACGGTTTCGTAATAACCGGGCACCGACAGGCAGCCTTCATCGAAATCCTGTTCGCCGGAGATCACTTCATATTCCGGGTTAATCAGTACCAGAGGCTGGTTTTTTTCTTCGCTCACATCGATCACAACAATCCGCTGGTGTACGTTCACCTGGGTGGCGGCCAGGCCGATACCGGGGGCTTCGTACATGGTTTCCAGCATGTCGTCGGTGAGCTTGCGTATATTGTCGTCAACTTTTGTGACCGGCTTGGCCTTTGTACGCAGACGAGGGTCAGGAAATTCAAGAATATCCAGTATTGCCATCTTGAGAATGCCACTTTTCTAGTATAACTATAGATATTGTTGCTAAGATTATGATCATACAGGATTTGCTGTGTTGGTTTTTGCCAAACTTGGCTAAACTGTTAGTCAGATTGCGTAAAACACAACACCGTAAAACCGGTCTATAGTGAAATGAAGGCTGATTCCAGGGTGCTGGTGTTTTGCCGTTTCCCATATGCCAAAATTTGCCTGGGTTATCAGGCACCGATAATGATAAAGGGATTCTCACCATGATGAAATCATTTCTCAGGCTGGCTGGTGGCTGTTTGCTCGGCATCGCCATGCAGGTCTCCGCGGTTGAATTGAAGCCCGGTCACCCTGATGTGTATCCGGTGAAGCAAGGCGACACCCTGTGGGACATCTCCAATGCCTTCCTGAGCGATCCCTGGTTATGGCCCGAACTGTGGCATGTAAACCCCCAGATCAACAACCCGCACCTGATTTATCCCGGCGATCTGATCAAGCTGGTGTATGTCAACGGCAAGCCCGGCCTGACTGTGGAGCGTGGCCCCATGGTGTTCAAAAAAGGCGACACCGTGAAGCTGACTCCCCAGGTGCGCTCCGAACCCCTGAAATCCGTGATCCCCGCCATCCCGCTGGAGCATATCCAGAGCTTTCTCAAGAACAACCGGGTGATGACCGAAGAAGAGATCGACGCCTCCCCTTATATCCTGTCCGGTGATGAGGACCACATCGTCATGGGTCTGGGTGACTATATGTACGCCCGCTACCAGCCCGGCTGGGAGGATGCGCAGCAGGCCTATGGTGTGTATCGCAAGGGCCCTGCCTATATTGATCCGGAAACCAAGGAGTTGCTGGGCTTTGCGGCCCTGGACCTGGGTCTGGCCCGCTTTGAAAGCAGCGAAGATGAAGTGGCCCGCTTCAAGATCACCAACTCCAACGAAGACATCCGCCCCAACGACCGGTTGATTCCCACCGAAGAGCGTAAAGTGGATTCGGTGTTCTATCCCAAATCACCGGATATGGAAGTGAACGGGGAAATCCTGCATGTGTTCAGCGGCGTGCGCAATGTGAGCCAATATGATGTGGTGGTGCTGAACCGCGGTGACCGCGACGGCATGAGCATCGGCGATGTGCTGGCGGTGCACACCAAGGGCTCCATCGTCAAAGACCGCATCACCAAGGAGCTGGTGAAACTGCCGGATGAACGGCGCGGCATTCTGATGGTGTTCCGCACCTTTGAAAAAGTCAGCTATGGCCTGATTTTGCGGGCGGAAGCGCCGCTGAAAGTGGGTGACTTTGTGAAGAACCCCACCTGATACCGGTTTGAATCCGAAATCCCCAAAAGCCCGCTCCTACGTGCGGGCTTTTGCGTGTCTGGGCTTCCGGTAAGCTTGTACCTGGGAACCAACCGGATTAGTTTTTCGCGCGCAGAAGATAACCTTGTCTATACTCTGATAAGGCTCTTCAACGATATGTTCTTATTCCATGCCAAATCCCTCTGCGTCCAGCGTGCACAGCGTATCCAGACAGCTCACTGAAGCCTATGTGGCGTTGTCCAAGTCCGAATCGGTGTGGCACGCCACCCTGATTCAGGCGCTGCGGCACATCACCCAGACCTGCGCCGGTGTGATGGGCGTGGAGCGGGCCAGCGTCTGGCAGACCTCCCCGGATCTGAAGACCATGGAGTGTTTGTGCCTGTACTGCGAAGAGACCAACAGTTTCGAGCAGGGGATGCAGCTGGAAGCCAATACCTTTCCCCGTTACTTCAGCGCCCTCTCCCTGGAGCGGGTCATCAATGCCACGGACGCGGTGAATGATCCCCGCACCCGGGAGTTCGCAGAACCCTACCTGATTCCCCTCAACATCAAATCCATGCTGGACGGCACCTTGCGGGGTGAGGGCCAGATCAAAGGAGTGATTTGCCTGGAGCAGGTGGGTCAGCGCCGGTTCTGGACCGAAGACGAGCAAATATTTGTGGGCTCGGTGGCGGATCTGGTGTCCCAGGTGCTGTTGTTCAATTCGTTTCGCGATCGGGAAACCCGTTTTCGCGCCTTATTCGAAAGTTCCGGCGATGCTGTGTTTGTGTTGCGGGGGGCGTCCGTTATTGAATGCAACCCGGCCGCGCTGCGCATGTTTCGCGCCCAGCGGGAGCAGCTCATCGGGATCAAGCCGTCGGACATTTCGCCGGAAACACAGCCGGACGGTGTCAACTCGGCCGAGAAGGCCACCGATTACATCGACCGGGCCCTGGCCGGGGAGAACCAGTTTTTCGAGTGGACCCACCGGCGCTTCGACAACACCTTGTTTGCGGCGGAAGTCAGCCTGACCTCGGTGGAGCTGGACGGCAACAATTGCATCATGGCCTCGGTGCGGGACGTAAGTGACCGCAAGCAGGCGGAAGACGCCCTGATCCAGTCCCAACGGCAACTGGCTTACCGTACCTCCCATGACAGCCTGACGGAGCTGCCCAACCGGGATTCCCTGCACCAGAACGCGGCACGTTTGCTGGCCCAGGCCCGCAAGCAGGGTGGGCAACTGGCCATCGTGCTCCTGGACCTGAACCGCTTCAAGGATGTGAACGATACCCTGGGCCATCGCATTGGTGACTTCATCCTGCAGCAGGTGGCGCGACGCCTGTCAGCCCTGGAGCAACAGGGTAATCTGGAAGTGTACCGTCTGGGGGGCGACGAATTCGCGCTGATCCAGTCCGAGGTTTCCCAGCTTGAGGCGGTGATCGAGCGGGTGGAGGAAGTGATTCGGGTTTTGAGCAAACCCCTCGAAGTGGAAGGCATGTCCCTGGAAATGGGTGCCAGCGTTGGAGTGGCCCTGTTCCCGGAGAACGGCGACAACAGCCATGCCCTGCTCCGTTGCGCGGATGTGGCCATGTACCAGGCCAAGACCCACGGCGAGCGTTATCAGATTTACGATACCCACATGGACGCCAACAGCACCCGCCGCCTGACCATATTGGCGGACCTGGGGGTGGCGATTCGGGAGAATCAACTGCAACTGCATTTTCAGCCGCGCATTGATATCGCCACCGGCGCCTGCAACGGCTGCGAGGCGCTGTTGCGCTGGCAGCATCCAGAACAGGGCATGGTGCCACCCGGCGACTTTATTCCCCTGGCCGAGATGACGGAGATCATTCACCCCTTGAGCCTGTGGGTGCTGCGCGCAGCCCTGCAACAGATCCGTTGCTGGCTGGACCAGGGCGTGGAAATGGCGGTGGCGGTGAACCTGTCGGCACGCAACCTGATCGATACCCGCTGCCCGGGACAGATCAAGGCGTTGCTGGCGGAATTCGATGTTCCCAACCACCTGCTGGAGATTGAAATCACCGAAAGCGCCCTGATCACTGACCCGGAGCGGGCGCTGCAGGTGGTGCAGTCGTTCCATGATCTGGGGCTGCACCTGGCCATCGACGATTTTGGTACCGGCTATTCCTCCATGAGTTATCTCAAGCGCCTGCCGATCCAGACCTTGAAGGTAGACCGCTCCTTCATCAAAGACATGCTCACTGACGAGGCGGATGCGGTGATCGTGCGCTCCACCATCGGGCTGGCGCACAGCTTTGGCCTGAATGTGGTGGCCGAAGGGGTGGAGGATGGTGAAACCCTGCAGGCTCTGCGTCACCTGCAGTGTGAGCAGGCTCAGGGGTATCACATCAGTCGGCCCCTGCCGGCCACCGAATTCGACCGCTGGTATCAAGCCCGCGGCAAGACACCCCCGGAGCCGGATTTTAACATCTGATTTTTGCCCGCCCCCCGTCTCTATAGCCAGATTCCGGAATTGTCGATGGAGACGGACTTCCATGCTCGAAGAATTGCCCTACTGGCTGGCGTTGTGGCGGGTGCCCGGCGTGGGGCCCAGTCATTTTCGCCAGATCACCGATCGCTATCCCAGCATGCTGAGTTTCTTCGACCAGTCGCTGGCGGAGCTGGAGCAGCTGGGCTTTTCCACTCGGCAAAGCCAGTTGATCCACGGCTTCCAGCGTGGCCACGAACGCAAACTGCTGGAAGGGGTCAGCGCCGACCTGGAATGGTTGGAGCAAAGCGAAGAGCATCATATCCTCACCTGGGCGGACGATGATTTCCCCCCTCTGCTGCGGGAGATTCAAGGTTCACCGCCGCTGCTGTTCGTCAGGGGGGATGTGGGCCTGCTCTCGTTGCCGCAGATTGCCATGGTCGGCAGTCGTCATTCCAGTCGCCAGGGTCGCAAACTGGCCCAGGATTTTGCCGCCTGCTTCTCCAGCAATGGATTTGTCACCACCAGTGGCCTGGCGTTGGGGATTGACGCGGCGGCACACTCCGGTGCCATTCAAGGGGGTGGCAAAACCATTGCCGTACTGGCCCATGGCCTGGACGACATCTACCCGGCCCGTAACCGCGCCCTGGGTCTGGAGGTGGTGAACCACGGGGCGCTGGTGTCGGAGTTCCCCATCGGTGTTTCCCCCCGGGCTGAGTTTTTCCCCCGCCGCAACCGCATTATCAGCGGCCTGAGTCTGGGGGTGCTGGTGGTGGAAGCGGCCCTGAAGAGCGGGTCACTGATCACTGCCCACGAAGCCGTCGACCAGGGGCGTGAGGTGTTTGCCATACCGGGTTCCATCAATGATCCCCTGGCCAAGGGTTGCCATGCCCTGATCCGCAACGGAGCCCGCCTGGTGGAGACGGCACAACAGGTGGTGGATGAGCTGCTGCCGCTGCTGGGCTTCCTGCAACAGCAGTTGCAGCTCCCTGAACCGGTAGACTGGCCTCAAGCGGAGCCCTTTGATCATGCGTCGCCGGAAGGTCGCCTGCTGGCCGCCCTGGAATACGACCCCACCCCCATGGACCAGCTGGTGGATCTGACCGGCCTGTGCGTGGCGGACATCAGTTCGGCGTTGGTCATGCTGGAGATCGAGGGGATGGTGCGCCAGCAGCAGGGAGGGTACTGCCGGGTGTGACTTGCATCCGGCCAACAGCTAAGGTAGTGTCGCGCCTCCATCGAATATCCTACTCCGCCGGTAAGATTCACGAGGTGTGACCATGCCCCAGCCATTTGTTGCCGTCTTAATGGGCTCCGACTTTGATCTGCCCGAGGTCGAACCCACCCTCGATGCCCTCACCAAGCTGAAGATCCCCTACGAAGTCAAAGTGACCTCCGCCCACCGTTCCCCGGACATGACCCAGAGCTATGTGCGCGAAGCGGACAAGCGCAACTGCTCGGTGTTTATCTGTGTGGCGGGTATGGCGGCCCATCTGGCGGGTACCGTCGCCTCTTACACCACCAAGCCGGTGGTGGGCATCCCGGTGACCGGAGCCATGAACGGTCTCGACTCCCTGTTGTCTACTGTGCAGATGCCCGCCGGTGTGCCGGTGGCCACGGTGTCGGTGGGCAAGGCCGGTGCCAAAAATGCAGCCTATCTGGCAGCCCAGATGATGGCCCTGGCGGATGGGGAGCTGGCGCAACGGTTGAAGGAAGAGCGGGTGGCCAACGCCAAAGCCATGCAGGAAAAAGACGCCGCCCTGCAGGCCCGCCTGGCGCAGAAAGACTGATATGTTGTCCTTGCGCCATCGGTTGGGAGCCGTGCATGCACTGACCCGCGGGGAGGTGATTGCCTACCCCACCGAGTCGGTGTTCGGCTATGGTTGTGACCCCTACAACGGTGCGGCGGTGCAACGATTGCTGGATCTGAAACAGCGCCCAATGCACAAGGGGCTGATTCTGGTGGCGGCCGACATGGGGCAGATTGCGCCGCTGCTGGCGGGCCTCACCCAGGCACAGCGGGATCAGTTACAATCCACCTGGCCGGGCCCGGTGACCTGGATCATTCCCGATACCCTGGATGTGGTTCCGGTCTGGGTGAAAGGTAATTTCGATAGCGTTGCAGTGAGAGTGAGCGCTCACCCAGTGGTCCGGTCCCTGTGCCAGGCCTGGGGTGGCCCCATCGTCTCCACCAGCGCCAACCGCAGCGGGCAGGACCCGGCGCGCAGTGAATACCCACTGCGGCTGATGCGGGCCCGATATGGGGTGGGTGCGGATTACATCCTGCCGGGCTGCACCCCACGACACACCAAACCCACTGAAATACGGGATTTACAGAGCGGCCGTATCCTGCGGTCTGCCTAGAGGGAAACCTATGCACAGCATCGACACCGACGCGGTCAAACACTACCTTTTATCCCTGCAGGATGACATCTGCAGCCAACTGGCCGCCGAGGAAACCGGTGGTCAGGCGTTTCTGGAAGACAGTTGGCAGCGGGAACAGGGTGGCGGTGGCCGCTCCCGGGTGCTGGAAGGGGGCGCGGTGTTTGAAAAGGCCGGGGTCAACTTTTCCCATGTGTTCGGTGATGGCCTGCCCAAGTCCGCCACGGCCCATCGGCCGGAGCTGGAAGGGCGGCGTTTCCAGGCCATGGGGGTGTCCCTGGTGATTCATCCCCGCAATCCCATGGTGCCCACTTCCCACGCCAACGTGCGCTTTTTCATCGCCGAGAAGGAAGGGGCTGATCCGGTGTGGTGGTTTGGCGGCGGTTTCGACCTGACCCCCTATTACGGCTTCGAGGAAGACTGCGTGCATTGGCACCGCACTGCCCAGGCCGCTTGTGCTCCCTTCGGCGAGGACGTCTATCCCCGCTATAAAAAGTGGTGTGATGACTATTTCTACCTGAAGCACCGGGATGAGACCCGGGGTGTGGGCGGCCTGTTTTTTGATGACCTGAACGATTGGGAATACGAGCGCTGCTTCGCCTTCATGCGTTCGGTGGGGGATGCCTACATCCAGGCCTATCGCCCCATTGTGCAGAAACGCAAGGCCCTGCCCCACACGGAACAGCAGCGCGAGTTCCAGCTCTATCGACGGGGTCGTTATGTGGAATTCAATTTGGTGTATGATCGCGGCACCCTGTTTGGCCTGCAGACCGGCGGCCGCACGGAGTCCATTTTAATGTCGTTGCCTTCCCTGGTGAGCTGGAAGTACAACTGGCAGCCGGAGCCCGGCTCCGCAGAGGAAACGCTCTACACCCGCTTTCTGGGTGCCAGAGACTGGATCTAACGGATTGTAGAAGACCATGAGCATTGATCGATACGCGGTGATGGGGAATCCCATCAAGCACAGCAAGTCACCCCTGATTCATAAGGCCTTTGCGGATCAAACCGACCAGCACATGACCTACACCAGCATGCTGGTGGCCGAGCCGGAGTTCGAGGACAGCGTGCGGCGCTTTTTTGCCGACGGGGGCAAGGGCCTGAACATCACGGTGCCGTTTAAGCTGCGCGCCTTTGAGCTGGCGGATGAACTGACGGAACGGGCCCAGCGGGCCAAAGCGGTGAATACGCTTTGGCAAAGTGCCGATGGCCGCATCGTGGGGGATAACACCGACGGCGTCGGCATGGTACGTGACATCATGCATAACCACGATGGCCGTATTGCCGGCAAAAAGATCCTGATGGTGGGGGCTGGTGGTGCGGTGCGTGGCGTGCTGGCACCGGTGCTGGCAGAAAACCCCGTGCAACTGGTGCTCGCCAACCGCACCTTCGACAAAGCGCATCAACTGGCTGAAGAATTTATGGACCTGGGCCGGATTGAAGCGCTGCACATGAACGAGTTGAAAGGCCCCTTTGACTGGATCATCAACGGCACCGCGGCCAGCCTGCAGGGGGATGTGCCCGAGTTGCCCGAGTCGGTGATCGGGGCGCACACCCGCGTCTATGACATGATGTACAGCAAAGAGCTGACGCCCTTCAACGCCTGGGCCCTGGACTACGGCGCGGAAAAAGCCTTCGACGGTTTGGGCATGCTGGTGGAACAGGCGGCGGAATCGTTTCGCAAGTGGCGCGGTCTCATGCCCTCCACCCCCACGGTCATTTCGGATCTGCGGGCGGCCATGTAAATCCGCCTACCTTCAGCGGGCCGGGCGCCACTCCAGTGACAATGAGCCATTGATGCCGTTGTCCGGGGCGCCACCCAGGCGGTCGGAATAGCTGGGCATATAGTTTTCCCGGTCGAACAGGTTGCGGATCGCCAGCCGGGTTATCAGGTTTGGCACGGGGCTCCACGCCAGGGTCAGATCGGTGCGGAAAAAGTCATCGCCTTCCAGGTGCGGCTCTGCACCGTATTCCGGCTCCGAGGCCGTACGACGATGCTGGTAACGACCCAACAGGTAAAGATCCCACTGGGGCGACCAGCGATAGCCCACCCCCAGGTTCAGCATCCAGTCGGGAAAGGCTTCGTAATCCAGGCCCAGATCCACGTTCTTGCTCAGGATGTGAGAGGCATTGGCATCCAAGCGCCAATGCTCCCATTCCCCCATGGCTTCCAACTCCAATCCCCAGGATTCATTGTCGTCGGTGTTTTTATACTGGCCGATGATCCCGTTCACGGGCGCCTCGTAACTTTCCACACGAATGGAATCGTGCCACCAGTTCTTGAACAGAGTGACCGAAGTGAACAGCTGCTCACCGGCGTGCTGTAATACCAGCTCCACGCTGTCCAGGGTTTCCGGCTCCAGATCCATATTGCCCAGCACGGAACTGGAGCCGTACATTTCAAAGGTATTGGGCTTGCGATAGGATCGGCCCAGCATCAATTTGGCCACATACTGATGATCCAGCGGCTGAATCCAGCCCAGGCGGGGGCTGTTCTGCCAGTTAAAATACTTGTAGTGGTCCAGCCGGGTGCCGTACACCAGGGTGGAATCCCGTGCGCCAAACAGTTGGACGTTGTAACGCCCATCCACAAACACGCTGTGGTTGTCATCCTTCGCGCCCTGCTCGGGGGCGTCGCTGGTGCTGCTGGCGCCATTGATCTGGGTACGGGTGACGGTGAAACGATCGTTCTTGGCCTGGTGATAGGCGTAACCGTAGGCCAGATTGCTGCCCTGGCTGAACTGGTGCCGGTTCACGGCTTTCATGCCCCAGTGGTGTTCTTCAGTGCGGGTTTCCTGATAGAAGGCAAAAGGGGTTACGGCTTCCCGCAAATCGACGCTGCCCTCGTCTTCTGTTTGCCAGTAATAGACGAAGGCGGAGCTGGAAAAGTCCGGGTTGTAATGGTGTTCAAAGCCGGCTTTGACCAACGCCAACTGGGATTGATAATCCGACCAGTCCTGGTCGGCCATGGCGTCTCCGCCCAGGCGCCGGCCCACCCCCAGCAGTTGATCGGAATCCAGGGTCATCAGATAGCCGGAGAGTCGGTATTGGGTCTGGGCGCTGGCATCGAGTTGGTATTTCAGCACCAGGTTCTGGCTCTCCAGGCTGTTGCGGCGGTGACCGGTTTCCGGCTCGCCGCTGACGGGGTCCTGGTAGGGGTATTCCAGGTCCTGATCGCCGATATTGCGATAGGCCAGGGCGGCGGTCAGGTGATGGCGGTCTTCGTGGAAACGGCCCACGAGGGAGGCGGCCTGCTCATCCTCACTGCCGGCGCCCAGGCGGGTGGTGATGCCGGTGTCACCATGCTGTGCCGTGTTCATCGACAACACCCCATGGAAGGCATCGGAGCCATACAATGAGGAGGCGGGCCCGCGAATGACTTCCACGGATTCCAGGGCGGTGAGGTCAAAGCCATCGATGGACTGGCTGCCGGTGCCGTAGCGCAAAGTATTGATGGGCACATCGTCCAACAGGGTCGCCACTCCGGTATCAATGGAGTAGTTGTAATAACCGCGGATGGCGATCACCCGGGTTTTGCCGTAGCCCGGGGTGGCCACGGTGGACGGCAGGGTGTTGAGCCACTCCCCCAGGTTGCGGGTGCCCAACTCATCCCAGCGTTCCTGATCCCCATAGGACACACTGCTGGCGCTTTCCAGCAGCGTCTGGTCAAAGTAGGAGGTGCTGGTGATGTTGATGTTCATGAGCGATTCCAGGGACAGGTCGAACAGGTCCTCGGCCCGCGCAGAGGGGGCCGCCAGGATCAGCGTCACCAGAAAAATTCGGTTCCATCGGGTATGGCTCATGACTATCCTTGAAATGCTTGCAGATTAAATATAGCAACGGAGTGGGGTCTGATAAACCTTCAGGCCGGCAATTACGATACCACAGGCAGCGGCTGGCAAACCCAGGGGGAAGCAGGATGGCAGGCGGAGCAAAGCGCAATGGGGCGGTGTGGCTGTTACTGGGTCTGTTGCTGTGGGGCTGTGGCAATGGTGGAGGTGATGACGGCGGGCAAGAACCGGCGCCTGTGGCACTACCGGGCGTGCTCTCGGTCTCTGCGTATTACTACACGGATCCGGTGGCCAACAATGACCTGGAATGGCTGCAACGCTTTCTGGAGGCCCGGCAACGGATTCAGGATGCCGGTGCCAACGGCCAGTTCCAATCCTACCCCTGGTCGCAACTGGAACCGGCACTGGGCAGCTATGACTCGCAGCGCCTGAACGATTTCAACAACACCATGCTCAGCGCAGCCGAGCAACAGTTTACCCAGTTGCTGGGATTGCAGGTGATCAATACGGTGACCCGGGAGGTGCCCGCAGAACTGGCCACGGTGGCGTGGGACGATCCGGCCATGATCGGCGCCATGGAGGATCTGCTGGACCAGTTGCTGCCCGCCATGGCTGGCCGGGTCCGTTATCTCTCCATGGGCAACGAAGTGGATGTGTATTTCGCCGCCGGCCGCCTGGCTGAAGTGACAGCGTACCGGACGTTTGTGCGCGCCGTGCAGGACTATCTGAGCACGCGCCTGCCGGAAATCCAGGTGGGCATTACCGTGACGGCGGATGCCTGGCTGGGGCCACAGGTGCAAACCTGGCTGGACCTTACTGCCGACAGCGATGTGATCATCACCACCTACTACCCGTTGCACAGCGACTTCAGTGTGCGCCCGCCAGACAGCGTGCAGGCGGATTTTCCGGCGCTGTTGTCCCTGGTGACGGACCGGCCCTGGGTGTTGCAGGAGGTGGGCTACCCGGCCTCGGAGGTGGGGGCCAGTTCAGAAGCCCTGCAGGCGGAGTTTGTGCATCAGGTGTTTGCTGCCTGGCGCAATGCCGAGGGGCGGATTCCGTTCCTGAACTGGTTTCTGTTGCACGACCTGTCCAGTGAATTGGTGGCGGAGCTGGTGTTGTATTACGGCGTGGACAATGCACGCTTCACGGCCTATCTGGACAGCCTGGGACTGCGGAACCGCGACAATACCGATAAAGCGGCCTGGTCTGCCTTTGTGGAAGAAGCCGCCGGCTGGAGGTGATGGCCACGGTGCTGGACCGTGGCCGGGTTGGGATACTCGTGCAGGCGCCTGATCTAGCGCGCGCCCATATTGGATCGCAGTTGTGCCTCGATCTTGCTCAGGTTGAAGGAGCCCGGTGACTGCGATGGCGGATACTCTTCCATGGACTTGAGGAATTTGGCCGCCAGGGCCTGGATGGGCACGATCATATACGGCCGGGACAGGAACCAGTCTTCGTAGACGTTGGCGTTGTGTTGTGATTTCTCGAAAGGGTCCCGCCGCAGGTTGAACAACAGGGGCACCCGCAGTTCCACGAAGGGCTCACGCCAGACGCCGAAGGCCTTGCCACGGTTCTCCAGAAACACCACTTTCCAGTCGTCATAACGGGCGGCCACCACCTGACCGTCATCGTTCACATACCAGAATTCGTGCCGGGGGGATTGCTCCGCTTTGCCGCTCAGGTAATCCAGCTGGTTGTAACCATCCAGGTGATTCTTGTATTTGCGGCCATCGATCTTGGTGCCCTTCAACAGACGCTCTTTGACGTCGGTATCACCGGCCACGGCGGCAAAGGTTACCAGCCAGTCTTCGTGGGCAACGATGCCGTTCAGGGTTTTATCCGCCGGGAAAGTACCAGGCCAGCGCACGAAGGTGGGTACCCGATAGGCGCCTTCCCAGTTGGAATTCTTCTCGCTGCGGAAGGGGGTGGTGCCGGCATCGGGCCAGGTGTTGTAGTGAGGACCGTTGTCGGTGGAGTACATCACCAGGGTGTTGTCGGCGATCCCCAGTTCATCCAACAGTTTCAGGAACTGACCGATGTGCAGATCGTGTTCCACCATGCCATCGGAATACTCATCCTGCCCGGATAGGCCGCGGTGCTCCTGTTTGACATGGGTGCGAAAGTGCATGCGGGTGCCGTTCCACCAGACAAACCAGGGTTTGCCGGCCTTGTGTTGCTCGCGGATGAATTCCATGGCGCGTTTGGAGGTTTCATCGTCGATGGTTTCCATGCGCTTTTTAGTGAGCGGGCCGGTGTCGGTGACTTTCTGGCCGCCCTTGCCATCGGCCCAGGAGTGAATCACACCGCGGGGGCCGAACTGCTCGAGGAAGGTTTTGCCGTTGGCCAGCTTCATGTCACCGGGATAGTCCTCGTTTTCCGGCTCCTCCTCCGCATTCAGGTGATACAGGTTGCCGAAGAACTCGTCGAAGCCGTGCATGGTGGGCAGGTGTTCGTCCAGGTCCCCCTGGTGATTCTTGCCGAACTGGCCGGTGGCATAGCCGGCGTTGTTCAACACCGAGGCCATGGTTACGTCCTTCTTGTTCCAGCCTTCTTTGGCACCGGGCAGACCCACCTTGGTCATGCCGCTGCGTACCGGAACCGAGCCACCGATAAAGGCAGCACGGCCGGCGGTGCAGCTCTGCTGGGCGTAGTAATCGGTGAACGACAGCCCTTCGTTGGCAATGCGGTCAATGTTGGGGGTCTGGTAGCCCATCATGCCACGGTTGTTGTGACTGATGTTCCAGGTACCGATGTCGTCACCCCAGAGTACCAGGATGTTGGGTTTGGCGGCTTCGGTGTCGGATTCCGCGGCGCAAGCCGTGGTGGCAAACAGGGAAAAGAGGATGCCAAGCAGTATGGACAGGGTGGGCGTGGGAACGGTTCCTGTTCCTGGTGGGGCACTGTTCTTCATGGTAACTCCTTTACAAGGGCGAAGGTGGGACTGGAGGGGGAATGAAGAGTGTAAAGAATGTTTATGACAGCAACAATCTTTGTAGGATTGTTTATTAATGACCGGTTTCCACCGACAATATAAATTCCATATCCATTGTGACGTTGCCCCCGCTGAGGACGTCTACAATGCACCCATCTGCAATGCCCGGCGCAACAGGATTCCTCTATGACCGAAGAACTTTCCGATCTCATTGGCGAACTGGTCGATACCACCCCTGAACAGCAGGATCAGGTGATACGTCAGGTGGTGGCCACGCGAGAGCCGGAAGAAGTGGCGTTGTTGCTGGAGTCGCTGCCGTTGCCGGTGCGTCTGGAAGCCTGGAGCAAGGTGCCGGCGGAAGAGAAACTGGGCATCCTCCTCACCATGCGCGGTGATCCCCGGGAAACCCTGCTGGACAACATGACCCTGGAGCAGCTGGATGCGTTGTTCCAGGGCATGGCGGCGGAGGATCTGGTGGAGCTGTCCGAATCCCTGCCCCGGCGCATGGTGGACCGGGCCCTGTGGGTGATGGACGAGCAGCAGCGCCATTACTTCAAGGAAGCCAAAGTCTACCGCGATGACCAGATCGGCCGCTGGGTCAGTCATGAAATTCTGGTGCTGCCCACCAACGCCAAGGTACGGGATGGCATGCGCCTGTTGCGGCGGGAGTTGCCGGAGTACGCCGACACCCTGTTTCTGGTGAACCGGGCCGGTCATTTCTCGGAAGCGGTCCGCATCGGCAAGATCATCGGCTCGCCGGATCACATTCCCCTGGTGGATCTGTCCGAGGATGTGTTCACCGTGCTGGAAGGCCAGGAGGATTCCGTGGATGCCTCACTCAAGGTGCAGCAGTCCGGCTTCACGGCCCTGCCGGTGGTGGACGACGGCGGCAAGCTGCTGGGTCGCATTGATGTGCAAACCGCGGCGGAGCTGGTGAACACCTATTACGAGGGGCAGTTGATGGCCGGCGCCGGTATGGACGAGGACGAGGACTTGTTCTCGCCGGTGGTGAAAAGTGCCCGTAACCGGGCCCTGTGGCTGGGGATCAACCTGCTGACCGCGTTTCTGGCCTCCTGGTTCATCGGCCTGTTTGAAGCCACCCTGCAACAGGTGGTGGCGCTGGCGGTATTGATGCCGGTGGTGGCCAGCATGGGTGGCATCGCCGGCAGCCAGACCCTGACCCTGATCATCCGCGGCCTGGCCATGGGCCAGGTCACCAAAGCCAACCTCAAGGCGCTGGTGAAGAAGGAGCTCAGTGTGGGCAGCCTCAACGGTGTTCTGTGGGCGATCGTGATCGGCGTGGTGGCCAGTCTCTGGTTCAGCAGCCCGGTGATCGGCCTGGTGATTGCCCTGGCGATTTTGGTGAACATCGCGGCGGCGGCCCTGTCCGGGGTGGCCATCCCGGTGTTACTGGACAAAATGAAACTGGACCCCGCGTTGTCCGGCTCGGTGGTGCTGACCACCGTGACGGACATTGTGGGGTTTGTGGCGTTCCTGGGTTTGGGCACCCTGCTGCTGGTCTAGCCCCGGCTGCCTTTGCCTGGGCGCCTGGCCCAGTTCATCCTGGCCCAATGCACCCTGGCCCAATACAGCCCACTGAGCAGGGTCAGCAGCCACCAGGACAGTGCGCCGGCGTATTCCCCCCGGGCCTCGTTGTTCTCCGGCTGATAGTCCACCTCGTCGGCGAAAGCGGAGGACACCACCAGGTGTTTATCCGAGGCGTTGGGGACACCCATGACGATGTCCATCACCTTTTCCTCGCCCACGGGCAGCGACGGCAGTGTGCAGTCCAGGCGGCCACGGGTGCTGATGCAATTCACGGCATCGTTCTCTTGCCGGATGTAGGTCAGGTAGAGGTTGCTGGCACTGGTGTGCAGGATCTGCAGGTTGTGGGCATCCACCTGACCGGAATTGGTGAAGCGCACCCGGTAGTTGACCTCGTCACTGCGGGTTTCAAACAGCTTGGTCATGGTGACCTGCAGCTCCACGTTGGCGGCGAAGGGATCGGTGTCACCTTCGTATTCCTGCAGATTATTGAGGCCGTCAGCGTCTGGATCGCCCTGCCCGTCATCCGGATCAGTCGGGTCCAATCCGTGTTCGGCCTCCCAGGCGCTGGGAATGCCGTCGCCGTCGTCATCCTCCTCACTGCTGGTGAAGAAGCGCAGGTTATCCAGATACAGGTGAGTGGGGCCGCCGCTGTAGGGGTTGTCCATCTCAAAGCGGAGACTGTGAACCCCTGTCGTCAAATCCAGCGTGAAGTTCCCCGGCGCATCGTAATAGCCGTGCTCCGCCTCCAGTACCCCATCCACATACAGCCGCAGCCGGCTGTTCAGCGAGCTGCTTTGCAGATTGAAATCGTACTGCAAGGTACCGGCCTGGAAGAGCGCGGTGAATTCTGCGGTGGCCGTACTGTAGAACGCCATGTTTTCCTGGGCCAGGCTGAACCCGCCGTGACTGCTCCAGCTGGCCGAAGTGGTCCAGGGCTCTGCCCGCTCCGTGGTGAAGCGCCATTGCGGTGCAGGGCCGGACTCGAAGGAATCCTGCCACAGCAGCAGCGGGTTGGTCATGGAGGCCGGGTCGGTGGGGTCCAGCTGCAGGCGGAATTCATCCAGGTTGGTCAGGCGGTCGCCGTCGTTGTCCCGGGTCCCGTCGCTGCCATCCAGCGGGTCCAGGCCATAGCGGATTTCAAAGCCGTCGTGCATCTGGTCGCCGTCACTGTCCGGGTTGTCGAGGCCGGTGTTGGCAGCGCGTTCAGCGGCGTCGTCGGCGCCATCGTCGTCACTGTCGGCACGCCGTGGATGGCCCTGGTACTGGAACTCTTCCAGGTTGCTGAGGCCATCCAGGTCGGTGTCCACCTCGGCATCGTGGGGTTCCTGCGGGTCCAGATCAAACGCCAGTTCCCATTGATTCGGCAGACCGTCTGCATCCAGGTCGGTGTTGGCGCTTTCGAACCAGACCAGGTCAATCCAGGCGCTGGAGGCGTCGTCAGCGGCGCTGTTGCGCTGCAACTGGATTTCAATACGGTGCTCGCCTTCGGTCAGTGGAACCTGCAGGCGGGTGGTCTGGTCGGTGAAGCTGCTGAAGGCGTAACGGGCTTCCCCATTCAGGTAAACCAGCAGTCGATCACGGCCGCTGGCCAGGAAACGGGTGCGCAGATCCAGGTGCAAGGTCCCGCTGCGGGTCCAGCCGTGGAACTGCAGCGCGCTGACGGTACCGTTCTCCAGGCCGCTGGCCTTCAGGCTGCGGTGGCCCTGGCTGGACCAGTCATCGCTGAAGTCCCACTGGCCGCTGCCGCTGGTGGTGATGCTCCAGCCATCCGGCAGGGTGTCCGCTTCGAAGGTGAGCGCCATGTACTCGATGGTCGGCACAAAGTCAGTGGGATCAGAGGGGTCGCTGCCGCGCTGGTATTCCTCCAGGTTGGAACTGCCGTCGCCGTCCAGGTCCTGGGCCGCATCCGTTGGGTCAGTGGGGCTTAAGCCATGTTGCACTTCGTAGCCGTCCTCCATGAGATCGCCGTCGCTGTCGCGGAGACCGGGATTGGAGCCGTGTACGTTGATTTCGTCACCGTCACTTACGCCATCGCCGTCGCTGTCCACCAGGGTGGGGTCAGAGCCGTGCTCAAACTCCTGGTGGTTGCTGGCGCCGTCGCCATCCAGGTCCAGGGCCGCGTCGGTGGGGTCCAGCGGGTCCAGACCGTATTGGATCTCCCAATGATTGGGCAGGCCATCGGCGTCCACATCGGTATCGCTTTCAAACAGCAGGGCATCGATCCAGACCGTATCTTCATCCCGGTTAACGGAGCCGTCTTTGCTGTAGGTGAACACGAAGCTGTGCTGCCCGGCCGCCAGGTCCAGGGAAAACCGTCCATTGCGGATGCCTGACGCATTCATCACCGGGTTGCCATCCACCGACACATAGAGTCGGTCACAGCAGCTTTCCGTGGCGGTGCGGTAATCAAAAGACAGGGTGCCTGCGGTCACAAACAGGGTGAAGCGCAGGGTCGCCGACTGGTTGTGGGTCAGACCGCTGGCCGCAAAACTGTTGCTGCCATGGGTGGACCAGCCGCTGCTGATGCTCCAGCCAGCACCGCCGGGGTTGTTGCTGCTGATTTCCCAATGGGCAGGAAGGTCGGCTTCGAACGACTCGAACAGCAGGGTGATGGGTTCCAGAAAGTCATCCGGGTCGGTGGGGTCGGTACCGAGGCGGAATTCCTCCAGATTGGTGTGACCGTCGCCGTCCAGATCCTGGTCCGCATCGGCAGGGTCCAGCGGGTCCAGGCCCATGGCCACTTCAAAGCCGTCGTCCATTTCGTCGCCGTCGGTGTCCGCCCGCAGCGGTGAGGTGCCGTGCTGGTTGATTTCCGCGCCGTCATTCAGGTTGTCGCCGTCGCTGTGGGCCAGGGTCGGGTTCGAGCCGTGTTCGAATTCCTGCAGGTTGCTGGCGCCGTCACCGTCCAGATCCTGCGCGGCATCGGCGGGGTCCTCCGGATTCAGCTCGTATTGCATTTCCCAGCGGTTGGGCAGGCCGTCGCCGTCCACATCGGGGTCATTCGATTCGAACAGCAGTCCGTCGATCCAGACGCTGTCCAGATCGGCATTAACGGAGCCATCCTTGCTGTATTGGAAGACGATGCTGTGGGCCCCCGGTGCCAGCGCCAGGCTGAATCGGGCGCTATCGTTCCCGCTGCGGTTCAGCACCTGATTACCGTCCAGGAACACCTGCAGTCGGTCGCAGCAGGCTTCCGTGGAAACCCGGTAATCGAAGCTCAGGGTACCGGCCTCAAACACCCCCACCAGGGTCAGGCTGGCACGCTGGGAATGGGCCAGGCCGCGGGCGACATAACTGTGCTGGCCGTGGCTGGACCAGTCCGCGCCCTGCGCCCAACCGCCGGTGCTGCTGTCGCTGGTCTGTTGCCAGCGGGCGTCCAGCGGGCCTTCGAAGGATTCCAGATAGAATGCCATGGGGGTGACAAAATCGGAGGGGTCGGTGGGATCAGTGCCCAGCTGGTATTCTTCCAGATTGGGGGAGCCATCACCGTCAAAGTCGAGCGCGGCGTCGGCTGGGTCCAGGGGGTCCAGGCCGTATTGCACCTCGAACCCGTCCGGCATCTGGTCGCTGTCGGTATCCGGCAGAATCGGGGATGTACCGTGCACCTCGATTTCGTCGTAGTCGCCCAGGTTGTCGTGGTCTGTATCCGAAAGCGTGGGATCGGTTTGATACTGGAATTCGGTGACGTTGCTGACGCCATCGGTATCCAGGTCACCCAGGGCATCGGACGGGTCGGTGGGGTCGAATCCCCAATGGTACTCCCAACCATCGGGCATGCCGTCGCCGTCGGTGTCCAGGTCGTCGCTGCGACAATAGATGCCCACGGTGACAAAGGCCCGCATCACCGCAAATTTGGGATACCCCAGATCATCCGCCGCGCTCAACACGCCGCAGGCGCCCTCTTCGAAGCCGGTGCTGGGCACCCAGTGGAAGCGATTGGCCTGCACGAAAAGATCAAACGCGGTGCGGGGATTCCAGCCCTCGGCAGTGGCAATCAGGTAATAGGCGCGATTGAACACACCGCTGGAGTGGTGCACGTCCATACCGGTGTAAAAATCGCTGGCGTGGCCGATGGACAGGCCATCCTCGGTGGGGTCGGCAAAATACCGCAGGGCGGTGGTGTTCTTGGTGATGGCTGCCCCGATCAGCCAGTCCACGCTGCCCGTCAGATAGTACTCCGCCGCTTCACCGGCCATGTCGGAAAAGGCCTCGTTGATGCCGCCGGACTGCTGGTTGTAGATCAGGTTGGAATTCTGTTCAGTGAAACCGTGACTCACCTCGTGGGACACCACATTGATGTCCACCAGGGGATAAAAGCGAGTGCCGCCATCCCCGAACACCATGGATTGGCCGTCCCAATAGGCGTTGTCGTAATTGTTTCGATAATGGACTTTGAGGGCCAGCTGAAAGGACAGCGGCGCCAGGCTGTACCAGTCCTGATACAGGTTGAACACCACGTTGCCGAAGTAGTGGGCGTCATTGAGGGGGGAGTAGGCCCCGTTGATTTCCTTATAGGTGTTCTCGTAGCAGGGGAACTCGAAGGGCGTGGTGAGGTTGTCGTTGCTGCCGTGTTGCAGGTCCACCGTGTAGACATTGTCATTGATTAACGCACAGCCGGTGGCGGTTTCGGTGACGTCCAGGAAGCCATAGTCGGTGCCGTATTCGTAGCGACCGGTTTTGACGTTGCCCCCCGGGCCGGTGGCCTCTGCATGGGCCAGTCGGTCCCAGGCCTGCAGGATGTCCAGGGTATCCTCCTGGATCAAAACCACGGGGCGTACCGGCTCCCGCTCGGGGTGACTGGCCAGGAAGGCGGTGACGCGCACGATCACCGCGCGTTGCTCCGCCAGATACACCTGACGGCTGACATCGACCTGGCTCAGGGTCCATTGGTCGGTGGGGAGCCCGGTTTTGGCGGCCACCCATTGCAGGGCTACCTGTTCATACTGCTCATGGTCCGACGGATCGCCGGTTGGATTCGGGGCGGCAGCCTGGGGCTGGGTGTCGGTGGTCTGGGACAGGCTGGTTGCCAGGCCCCGGGCCACCCTGCCACCGGCACCATAGACCTGGCCCGAGCGCTCGTGCAGGGTAATGTGCTGGCCCCACACCGGCAGGCCCTGATAAGTCTGCTGATAACGGCTGTGCAGGTTGCCTGCTTTGTCCCGGCCCTGCGCCAGTGGTTGCAGGCCTTCGTGTGCGCCCAGCTGCAGGGCCATAGCCACCATTTCCCGTTTGGTTTCACTGAGTGCAATGCCCCGGGCAGACTGTAACGGCAGGCTGGTGAATGCGTCTTTAGTAACGGGTTCCCATGAAACAGCCAGGGAGGTAACGGAAAAAACGGACAGGAGTACGGTGGTTGCCAGGCGCAACCCGTTACGGTAGATGTGCATTGATGACCCCAAAACTCCTAAAGAAAAAAGCTTTCATGAGCGACAGTAAATGTTTCGGCTCAAAAAAATTGCCAGGGCGCCCCCGCCTCTGAGCAGTGCCGGAAATGGTATACAAGGGGGCAGGGTCTGGCAAGTTACAGGGTCTATGACCTGATACACGAATGGGTTATTGTATCAGTTTGACCTAAGACATTTTGCAGCGAACCAGCTGATAAAGAACAAAAAAATAGTGATGAACAAAAACCAAAGGCAAATGAGGTAAAGCCGACATGAAGAATACAACACTGAACCAATGGGTGAAGAGCAAATGGGCCATGAGTGCGCTGCTGATGACCGCGGTGGTCCTGGGGGGCTGCGGTACCACCTATCCGGTGGCGCGGGGAGCGTTTCAGGATAAACTCGGCAACTGCCCGGACAAACCGAACTGCATCTCCTCCAACGCAGAAGAGGAAGATCGTGAATATCCGCCCATCCGGTTTGAGGGTGATCCGGCCGCGGCCAAGCGTAAACTGCTGGGTGTGATCAATTCCTACCCGCGTACCACCATCACTCAGGATAAGGACAACTACCTGCGGGTGGAGTTTGAAACCGCCGTCTTCGGCTTTGTGGATGATGCCGAATTCCTGATTCTGGACAACCGTATCCTGGTGCGTTCGGCCTCACGGGTAGGCTACAGTGACCTGGGCAAAAACCGCAGCCGCATGAAAGACATTCAGGCGCAATTTGAACCCTGCTGTCAGTGAGCCACGGCCTGACAGGCCAGAATGGGCGGTACAGTGAATGCTGTGCCGCTTTCCACTATACTGAACAGAGGTTTGTGAAACAGGGATTAAACACGGGTTAAACCGGAAAGGAGGCCACCATGGGGCGATGGGGACACCCCGGTACATGGAGCGCTATTTGCCTGCTCGTCGGCACGGCCAGTGGGCTAATCAGTGCGCCGGCCCAGGCAACGGAATTTCATTTCAGCGGCTTTGCCACCGCCGCCGCCGGCACCACCCTGGAAGCCGGCACCCGCTATCAGGTGGAACCCACCACCCAGGGCGCCTACGACGATGAGGTGAGCTTTGAGCCTGAATCCGTCGCCGGCTTACAGGTGCAGGCAGTGGTCAACGAGCGTTTGCGCGCCACGCTGCAAGTGGTGGCGAAAGGGGCCGATGATTTCGATGCCGAACTGGATTGGGCGTTCATCAGCTATGACCTGCAACCCAACCTCACCTTCAACGCCGGCCGCTATCGCCTGCCCCTGTTCTTCTATTCCGAATCCATTGACGTAGGCTACAGCTATTACTGGATCCGGCCGCCGGTGGAAGTCTATCGCATCTTTACGGCCAACCTGGAGGGGGTGAACCTGTATCACACCCATTTCATTCAGGAGTTGGAGATCAGCACCCAGGTCTGGTACGGCACCATTGATTCCGAGTTGGACCTGGAGCCCATCACCGTGGAGCTGGATACCCGGCGCAATGCCGGCATCAATGCCACCCTGGGTTGGGAGTGGTTCCGGTTACGACTGCTGTACAACGATGTCAAAATCGACACCCGAATCAATATCCCCACCGGCGATCCGTTCAATCCCATCACCCAGCAGTCCAAAGCCGATGTCACCTTTACCGCGGTGGCCTTCATGGCCGACGTGGGGCCCTTCCTGTGGCGCAGCGAATGGACCCAGGCTGACGACAAAGAGCTCGATGTATCCCGCACCGGTTACGTTTCCATGGCGTATCAGCTGGGGCAATGGGTGCCACACCTGACCCATGCCCGTGAGAAAGCCCGCGAGCTGCCCGAGGCCTTTGATCGCGCCACCAACACCTTGGGACTGGCCTGGTATTTTGATCAGTCGGTGGTGGCGAAAGTGGAATACAGCGCGTCCGAAACGGAATACCGCGATCGCGACAGCGACGTGGAGCTGGTGTCCGTGGCGCTGGATATGGTGTTCTGAGGGGGCATGATATGCGTTTAATGGTTCTCTGTTGTGCACTTCTGGTCAGCAACATCGTGTTGGCGGAGTACGCGGTGATTGTGCATCCCTCCAATCAGTCCAGCCTCTCCACCCTGGATATCCGTCGGATCTACCTGGCCAAGGTCAAACAGTTCCCGGACGGTGAAATGATCCAGGCCATCGACCGTCCGGAAGGCACCGATATCCGTGGTGCCTTCGTGCAGTTTTTTCTGCATACGGATGAGCAGCGGCTGCGGGCGTATCTGGCACGGCTGTTGTTTACCGGTAAGGTGATCCTGCCCAAGATTGTGAGCAGCGACGAAGACGTTGTGAATGCGGTGGCCAACAACCCCAGGACCATCGCCTTTGTGGAGTCTGGATTTGTCGATCCACAGCGGGTGCGGGTGGTCGCCACCTTTTGACGACCCGGGTCAGCGCTCCATCGTGGCGGCCTTGGGAGCAGAGGCATCTTCCGGCTGCGGGTCCAACCAGCGGGGGTAGCGCAATCCGTACCAGCGTTGGATGAACAGAATGTTTCTGACTGGCGTTTTCGCAACCACCGCCAACAAGCCGATGGAAAGCAGGCACCAGACGGCGGCGGTTTCGTGGGAATCCCGGGTCAGCAGGGCTGACAGCACCACCCCGGTGAGGATGTGATAGAGGGTAAATTTCCAGGAGCCGTACAGCAGCGGCAGCAGGAACACCAGCATGAAATAGGGCTCCTTGAAGAAGCCGAACTTGGCCCAGGTGGTGTCGAACACCGGCACGTGCCAGGCGATGTGCCAATCCCCGGAGACAGAACACAGCCTGGTGCTGTCCAGCATGTGCAGGGTGCTGTGATCGGCCCAGGCGAAGGGGTAGATGTCGATGATCATGGCCAGGGCGCCCACAAAACACATGCCGTAAACCCAGGGGGCGATGCGTTGGTGCACCTTGTCCGGCAAAAAATACATTGAGATCATGTTGGCAAAGAAGGGCTGAAAGGCAATGTGCAGATAACCCAGTAACGTCAGTACCTGATTGGGCGGGCTGTCGCAGAGATCAATCCACCAATAGGTGAAGCCCTGCAGCAATTCCATCAGTGAGAACCACAGCAACGGCAGGAACAATTCTTTCTTTTCTCCCTGCACCGCCGATACGGTCACGGTGGCAAACCCCATGGTGGCCAACGCGAAGCTGGCTTCCGCACTCCAACACATCCCTTGATTTCCTGCCTGTCCGATAGAGGGTGAGACATAATATATAAATTGTCTCAAACAAAAAAGGGGCAGCCTGTGTAAGCGCTGCCCCCGTCCTCTGGGAGAGGTTTTGACGAGAAGGAATTACAGGGTTTTCAGGTACTCGATCAGGGCGTAGCGCTCCTCATCGGTCAGTACGCTGGTGAACTCATGTCCTTCGTTGCCGTGGCTGTACATATGGGTGTTCATGATCTTGCGGTTTTCCATATGCGCCGTGGTGATGATGGGCGGGAAGTCCAGGTTCCAGGTGCCGGTGATGCTGCCATACACCCATTCCATCAACAGTTGGATCCAGGGGGTACGGTAGATGTCCCGGGTGCTGCAGTTATAGCCCGGTGCCACCATGGGCGGCAGGCTTTCGCACTGGATACGGTCGTATTTCCAGCCCAGTTTCTCGGTGTCAAAGGCCCGCTCCAGATTGGTGTCAAAGCCCATCACCACATTGCCTTCACCTTCAGCACGGGGCGCGGACACCCGGCGCCAGATGGGCCAGCGGTCCTGGGGCTTCAGCACTTCCCACACATTGGGCACAGAGCCGTTGTGGAAATACGGTGCAGAGGCCCACACCCCGTACAGGGGTTGCGCCAGGTAGCCCACTTCCCGGTCGCCACGGATTTTCTTCTGGCTCTGGGGGCCACAATCGTTTTCGGTGTCCTTGGTGGCCGGGTAGCCAAAGAAGTTGTTGGCGCCAGTGGTGGTCATGCCTTCGGTGTTGGTGAGCACCCGGCGGCGGTCGGTGCCGATAATGTCCAGGGGCACCACGTAACCGGCCATACCTTCCAGGCGCGGATCATCCAGGAAGTCCGGGTCATTCACGTAGCGGGGCGCATAGGCACCGTGACAGGCGGCGCAGGAACCGTTGCCCTCCGGTCGTGGAATCGGGTTACGACGCTCCGGGGCCCACAGGTCCAGCTCGTGGAACAGAACCGCACCCTCTTCCGCCAGCGCGGTGTCCACCGGCAGTGGATAACGGGGGGCTTTCATGGTTTCCACCCACTTGTTCATGTCCGGGCCGTGGGTCCGCATCCACTCCTGGCCCTGTTCACCCAGGGGGCCGGCGGTGCCGCCGAACAGGCCAAAGAAGGGCGTGTAGAACACAGCGTCCACCCGTGGCGCATCCATGGGGAACAGGCCGTCCACGAACTTCAGCGGGCGGTGACCCATGTTCCACCAGTTGGGGGAATCCATGCTGCCGGTGGAACCGGAGGTCAGGATGTTGAAGAAACCACCCAGGGTGGGCAGACCGTTGTCCGGGAACAGGAAGGCAATGTTCACTGCGCTGGCGTTGTTGGTGCCGCGGGTCTGGGTCAGGTTCAGGGGGGTGACGCCGGAGGCCAGGTAGCCCAGGGGCAGCATGTCCCGCAGGAACAGGTTCAAATCCGTGGCGCTGGAGCCACCGAACTGGAAGCCCAGGTCCGGAGCATCAATATTGCTGGTGATTTCGCCACTGTGGCAACCGTGACAGGTCACACCGATGCGTCCACTCCAGCTGCCGTCATCCTTGCGCAGTTGGGTGAACATCTCTGGCAGTTGGCCGCTGCCGCCGTTGGTGAGGTTGGGGTCTTCCCCGGGCAGCGGATAGGGATTGCGGCCCACGTCAAAGCCGGAGCCGTAGCGATTGGCCACCAGCTCGTCGAAATTCGCCGGCCGCGAGCTGAAGCCACCCCAGATTTTCCACAGGTTGTTGTATTGCCCGGCGGTGAAGGTGGAAATACCGCCGGCGGCGGCCAGGTCGTTATAGCTGTTGCCGGCAAACAGGGCTGCCACCCCTTCACCGCCGGTGTCCATCAGCCGTTCGCCGCGGTAGAAATACTCCCGCAGCTCTCCGCAGGTCTCGGCGTGAGCGTGTTCCTGCACCGCTTCCGGATCGACATGGCACTCGGCCCAGTAGGCGTTGAAGTGAACGGCTTTGCCTTCATTGACCCCCGGGCGCACCAGGGTGCGTGGGTCTTCCGGTACCGGAGTGTCGTCGGGTTTGCCGTAGCAGTAATCCCATTCCCACAGACCACCCCGGGTACTGCCCAGCAGGGCATCGGGGTCGTCGTCATACACAAAGGCGTGAGTTAACTGTGTGCTGGAGAGTGCGCTGCCGAACAGCAGGCAATAGAATGCTTTAGTCAGCACCCTGACAGGTGCGACCGCTTGGTTGCGTCGTAACATGTTTTATATACCCGTTTTGTACTTGTTATTGATACTGCTTGTTCCTTGAGCTCCAAAAAGGTAGCAGCAGAAAATGGATACATCAAGACATTATTCGTATTTTGTCTCAGAGGGGTCTGCTTATACTGTTTTGATAGTCATGTTGATAGATTGATCAAAATGATGGCTTTATCAGCAGGGCTCGTTTAAACAGCGGGAAATGCGTTAGAGTAAACCTTGTACGCTGTAATTTAATCCCCATGTACCTTGTCTCATCAGAGCGGAAAAAGTTGTTGATATGAATCCATTGCTAGCGCCAAAAGAATTACCCGATTTCAGCCAGATCAAACCGCAGGACATAGAACCGGCCCTGTCCCAGATCATTGCGGACAACTACACACTGATCGACGAGATCGTGGCCCATGTGCAGCAACACGATGTAACCCTTGAGAATTTTCTGCTGCCGTTTGAGGAGCTGAACGATACCCTGGGCAAGATGTGGTCGCCGGTGGGCCATCTTAACAGCGTCATGAACAACGAGGCGCTGCGCAATGCCTATAACGCCTGCCTGCCCAAGCTGTCGGAATATTCCACCAAACTGGGACAGCACAAAGGCTTGTACCAGGCCTACAAAGCGTTGAAAGATTCACCGCAGTTTGCCGACTTCACCGTGGCGCAGAAAAAAGTCATCGACAATGCGTTACGGGATTTCCATTTGTCCGGTATCGACCTGCCGCCGGAACAGCAAAAGCGCTATGGCGAAATCAGCAAACGCTTGTCGGAGCTCACCAGCAAATTTGCCGAAAACGTGCTGGACTGCACCAATGCCTTCAGCCGCCACATCACCGATGTGAATGAGCTCAGCGGCCTGCCGGAAACCCAGTTGCACGGGGCCGAACTGGCAGCCAAAGCGAAACAGTTGGAAGGTTATCTGCTGACCCTGGATATTCCGGTGTATCTGGCGGTGATGACCTATTGCGACAATCGCGCGTTGCGCCGCGAATTCTACGAAGCCTACAACACCAAGGCATCGGATCAGGGCCCGTTTGCCGGGCAATGGGACAACAATCCCCTGATGCAGGAAATCCTGGCCCTGCGTCATGAGTTGGCGCAACTCTTGGGCTTCAACAATTATGCAGAACGCTCCATCGCCACCAAAATGACCGAGACCACCGACCAGGTGATGACCTTCCTGTACGACCTGGCGGACAAATCCCTGCCGGTGGCCAGGCAGGAGTTCGAGGAGCTGAAACAGTTTGCGGCGGAACGTTGCGGCCTGAGTGATCTGCAATCCTGGGATGTCAGCTACGTCAGTGAAAAACTCAAGCAGGAACGTTATGCCATTTCCCAGGAGGAACTGCGTCCCTGGTTCCCCCTGGAGAAAGTGTTGAGTGGCTTGTTCGAAGTGGCCACCCGATTGTTCGGGGTCACCTTCAAGCCGGAAACCAACGTTGACCTGTATCATCCGGACGTGCGTTTTTATCGGGTGTTCAAGGGTGAAGAGGCCATCGCCGGTTTCTATCTGGACCTGTATGCCCGCGCCAACAAGCGGGGCGGCGCCTGGATGGACGTGTGTCGCTCCCGCCGCAAAACTCTGGCCGGCGGTCTGCAAAAACCCGTGGCCTACCTGACCTGCAATTTCAATGGTCCCGTGGGCAACAAGCCGGCGCTGCTCACCCACAACGAGGTCACCACCCTGTTCCACGAGTTCGGCCACGGCCTGCACCACATGCTGACCCAGGTGGAGGAGGATGCCGTGTCCGGCATTGCCGGGGTGGCCTGGGATGCAGTGGAGCTGCCCAGCCAGTTCATGGAAAACTGGTGCTGGGAAAAAGACGCCATTCCCCTCATGTCCGGCCATTACGAAACCGGCGAACCTCTGCCGGAGGCCATGCTGGAAAAAATGCTGGCGGCGAAAAATTTCCAATCCGCCATGATGATGGTGCGGCAATTGGAATTCTCGATTTTCGATTTCCGCATCCACATGGAATACCAGCCGGGCATGAACATTCACAGCGTGCTGGAAGATGTACGCCAGCGGGTGGCGGTGATGACTCCACCGGCGTTCAACCGGTTTGAGTGCAGCTTCAGCCACATTTTTGCCGGTGGTTATGCGGCGGGGTACTACAGTTATAAATGGGCAGAAGTGTTGTCCGCTGATGCCTTCTCCCGGTTTGAGGAGGAAGGGATTTTCAACCCGCAGGCGGGCCGGGATTTCCGCGAGTGTATTCTGGAAAAAGGCGGCTCCGAAGAGCCCATGGAATTGTTCAGACGCTTCCGTGGCCGGGAACCCAAAGTGGATGCGCTGTTGCGCCACAGCGGTCTGGCAGCATGAGAAAAATGTTTATTGCGGGGGCCAAGTGCCCCCAGTGTGAAAAGGAAGACAAGATTTTTGTCTACCGCAAAGACGGAGAGGACCTGGCGGAATGCAACGCCTGTGGTTACATCAGCGTGCGGCCGAAAGAGGTGGAGCCCATGCCGGAGACACCCCCGGCGGTGGACGGGGTCGTACGCATCATCAAATAGTCTGTTCGCTACAGCAGCTGCTGTTGAGCCTGCTGCTGACGCTGCTGTGGCCGCTGACGGCCCTGGCGGCGCCGGTGCAGGCCCGGCATGTGGTGGTGGACCTGCTGACCGAGACCAGCACGGTCACCGCCGGTGAGCCCCTCTGGGTGCTGCTGACGTTCGCACCGGAACCGCACTGGCATACCTACTGGAAAAACCCCGGCGATTCCGGGTTGGCCCCCAAGCTGAACTGGCAACTGCCCCCCGGCTGGCAGGCCCGTGAGCCCCTCTTTCCCACCCCGGCGGCCATCCCCTACGGCAAGCAGATCAATTACGGCTACGAAGGTGAGAGCGGGCTGCTGGTGGAATTGGTGCCGCCCCTGGTGATGCAGGAAGAAAACGTCGCACTGACCCTGGATGCCCGCTGGCTGGTGTGCGCCGATGCCTGTGTGCCGGGGCAGGCGGAGTTCAAGCTGGAGCTGCCGGTCACCCGCTTTGCCGCCCCCAACCCCCGCCACAAGTCCCGCTTTGCCCAGGCCCGCTTCAGTTTGCCGTTGAAGTCGGATATCGCCGGTACCTACCGGGTGCAGGGGGAGCAGATAGTGGTGGATCTGCCGGCCCGCACCCTGCCCCGCAGCGTGTCCCGGGTGTTCATTGCCCCGGGCCAGATTGCCGAGGCGGAACTTGCTCCGGATCTGACGTTCAAAGAGGATCGATTGCTGATTCGCCTCAACCGGCACAGCTATTTTTCCAAGGCCCCGCCCCAGATTGAGGTGGTGCTGGAACTGGCCGGCCAGGGTTGGTCAGTGCCCGCCAGGCTGCAACCGCAGGGAGAAAGCCAATGAACCGACTGCTACGAGTGTTACTGGGAATGGTGTGTGTGTTCAGCGTCGGGCTGACTCAGGCCGCCCCCAAACCCGGCGCCATGGCGCCGGACTTTACCGCCACCGACACCCAGGGCAACACCGTGACCCTGTCCAGGTTGCAGGGCCAGTACGTGGTGCTGGAATGGACCAACCACCTGTGCCCCTTTGTGCAGAAACACTATGGCAGTGGCAACATGCAGGCCCTGCAGAAAACCTACACTGACAAGGGCTATCACTGGTATTCCATCGTGTCGTCGGCCCCGGGCAAGCAGGGCAATATTGATGCGGCCAAGGCCAATGAACTCACCACCAGCCGGGGGGCGGCGCCCAGCGGGGTGATCCTCGACCCCAGCGGCGCCATTGGCAAACTCTACGATGCCCGCACCACGCCCCATATGTTCATCATCGACCCCAGCGGCAAGCTGGTGTACATGGGGGGAATCGACAGCATCCCCAGCGCCGACAAAGCGGATCTGGCCGCCGCCACCAACTATGTGAAAGCGGCCTTTACTGAGCTGGAAGCCGGCAAGCCGGTGTCCACGCCGGTGAGCGCGCCGTATGGATGCAGCGTCAAATACTGAGGCAGTGATTACAGCTTTTTGGTGACGGTCATGTAATAGACCTCGCCATCGATGTCGAAATCCCCCAGGGTTTTGCCCATGTCCAGGTCCGCCTGCATATGGCGCACGCTGGCCCCCACCCAGTAATTGTTGGGGAGGCGGAATTCGAACCCGGCCCGGGCATAACCACCGATAGTGAAGTCCGAGTGGTAATCATCCACGTCGATGACAATCGAGCTGCCACTCAAGGGTTGTGGCTCGTCGGGCTGGGCATCGTCGATCTTGGTGGTGGCGAACAGGAACAGCGGGCCGGCACCTACATAGAAGCGCAGTGAATCCATGGGCTTGAAGCTGCCGTACAGGCCCATGAAGGTCTCGATGGCCCAGAAACTGTTGTCCACTTTGATGCGGACCGTCGTACCGCTGCCACCACTGCTGGCGTAAAAGGAGGTGCTGCGGTTGTACCAGGAAAAGAACCCACCCCCTTCCCAACCGTAGCCAATCACATCGTCTTTCCAGATCACCTGGGCCGCCGCCCCCAGATAGGGAATGCTGTCGGGGATCTCCCCTTCGTACACGTCATCGTCGGTGGTGATGGTGACGTTGTTGTCGTTGAGCTTCAGCTCGCCGAACATCACCTGGCCATATAAAGGATCTTTGACCCCGGCGGCAACGCTGAAGGTGGGCACCAGCAGGGCCAGGGCGGTTAATGAACGTCTCATAAGTGCTCCCGTTGATACAGTTGGTCCAGGCTCAGGGAATGACCGTTCTCCATCACCCGGCGGGCGTGGTGGCGGCGTAACAGTCTGGGTTCAGCCACGCCGCAGGAATGCGCGATGACTTCCACCTCGTGTTGCAGGTTGTGATGATAATGGTAAACCCGCACGGATTTGTCGGTGGGGTCCAGCCCTTTCTGCAGGCGCGGATCGTGGGTGGTGACGCCGGTGGGGCAGGTGTTCTTATTGCACTGCAGGGCCTGGATGCAACCCAGGGAGAACATGAAGCCACGGGCGCTCACCACAAAATCCGCCCCCACGCAGATGGCAGTGGCCACGGCACTGGGGGTGATCAGTTTGCCGGAGCAGACCACGCGGATGCGTTCCCGCAGGCCATGGGCCACCAGTTTATCCACCAGGATCGGCAGGGATTCGCGGATCGGCAGGCCCACATCGTCGATCAGGGACATGGGGGCGGCCCCGGTGCCGCCGTCGGCGCTGTCCAGGGTGACAAAGTCCGGCGCGGAATCCAGGCCCCGGCGCCCGATGGCCCCGAACAGCTCGTCCAGCCACTCCGGGCTGCCCAACACGAATTTGATGCCGGTGGGCTTGCCGGTGGTGGTGCGCACCTGGGCCACCATATCCAGCAGGTCGTCGGCGCAGGTGATCTCCGGATGGCGGTTGGGGCTGATGGAAGCCTGGCCCTCGGGGATACCGCGGATGGCGGCGATCTCGGCAGAGACCTTGGCGGCGGGCAGAATGCCGCCCTTGCCCGGCTTGGCCCCCTGGCTCAGTTTGATCTCGAACATGCGCACGTTGTCGTGGCTGGCGATCTGGCGCAGCTTCTCGGGGCTCAGCCTGCCTTCCGCATCCCGCACCCCGTATTTGGCGGTGCCGATCTGGAACACGATGTCGCAGCCGCCCTCCAAATGCCAGGGCGACAAGCCGCCCTCGCCGGTGTTCATCCAGCAGCCGGCCATCTTGGCGCCGCGGGACAGGGCCTGCACTGCCGGCTTGGACAAAGCTCCGTAGCTCATGCCTGAAATGTTGATGATGGAGCGGGCGTTGAAGGGGTGTGGGCAGTCGGGCCCGATCACCAGGGGGGCGGTTTCAGCGGCGTCCTGTTCCAGGGTGGGATAAGCGGTGTTCACAAAGATAATCGAGCCGGGCTTGCTCAAGTCCTTGGTGGAACCGAAGGCCACCGTGCTGTCGATGTTTTTGGCGGCCCGGTACACCCAGGAGCGTTGCGCGCGGTTAAAGGGCAGCTCCTCCCGATCCATGGCGAAGAAATACTGGCGGAAGAATTCGCCGACGTGCTCAAACAGGTAACGAAACCGGCCGATCACCGGATAGTTGCGCCGTATGGCCTGCTGGGTCTGGTTGCGGTCGATGACGTACATCACCAGCACCACCACCGCCAGGGTGCCGACGGTAAAAATAAAGAACGCCGCCATCAGTTCCAGGGCGGTGAACAACAGGCTGCTGATGCCTTCGGGTAACAGACTGCTCATGGTTATGCATCCTTTCTGCGGGCAAAGCTGAAGATAAACAGGAACGCCAGGCTGGCGCACAACACAATGCTGGGGCCGGCGGGGGTGTCTGCCTGCCAGGACAGGGTGAGCCCGCACACCACGGACCCCATTCCCACCAGGCTGGCCACCAGGGCCATCTGTTCCGGGGTGCTGGCCAGCTTGCGGGCGGCGGCAGCGGGAATGATGAGCATGGCAGTGATCAGCAGAGCCCCCACCACTTTCATGCCGATGGCCACCACACTGGCCAGCAGCAGCATGAACAACAGGCGGATGCGGCCCACCGGGATACCCTCGGCCTGGGCCAGTTCCTGATTGATGGCGATGTTCAGCAACGGCGTCCAGATAAAATACAGGGTTATGCCGATCACCACCACCAGTCCCAGCACCCAGGCCAGATCGCCAAAGCCGGTGGCCAGCAGATCACCGAACAGCAATCCCAGCAGATCCAGGCGCACGGTTTCCATCAGGCTCACCAACACCAGCCCCAGGGCCAGGGTGCCGTGGGCCATGATGCCCAGCAGGGTGTCGCTGGCAATAAAACGTTGCCCCTGCAGCACGGTCAGGGCCAGGGCGATGCTGCTGCTCACCGCGATGACACCCAGGGACAGGTGCAGATCGAACAGAAAGCCCAGGGCGATGCCCAGCAGGGCGCTGTGGGCCAGGGTGTCACCGAAATAGGCCATGCGGCTCCACACCACAAAGCAACCCAGGGGGCCGGCAATGGCCGCCAGCGACAACCCCACCAGCAGGGCCGGCAGAATCAGCTCAATCATGGCTGCAGCCTCCGTTTTTGTGGGTGTGCGTGTGGGTGTGCGTGTGTTCTGGATGTGAGGGGTCAGGCGCGTCCGCCACCACATGGCCGTGCAGGTCGTGATGGTGATCGTGGTTGTGGGTATAAACGGCAATGTCCTCCACCGCATTGTTGCTGAACAGGCTCAAGTATTCCGGATGCTGGGAGACGGATTCCGCGCTGCCGGAGCAACACACGTGCTGGTTCAGGCACAGCACCTGATCGGTCTGCGCCATCACAAAATGCAGGTCGTGGGACACCATCAGGATGGCGAAGCCCTGCTCATCCCGCAGCTCCGCCAACAGATGATAGAGCGCCTGCTGACCCTGCAGGTCCACCCCCTGGGCCGGTTCATCCAGCACCAGCAGATCCGGTTTGCGCAGCAGGGCGCGGGCCAGCAACACCCGCTGGAACTCACCGCCGGACAGGCTCTGCACGGCGTTATGGCGCAGGCCCCGGGCCCCCACCCGCCGCAACACTTCATCCAGGGGCGCACGATCCCCCTGGTTGGTCAGGGTCAGAAACCGCTCCACCGACAGGGGCAGGCTGGGGTCCAGTGCCAGCTTTTGCGGCATGTAACCGATGCGCAGCCCCGGCGCCTGCTCACAGCGGCCCCGGGTCGGCTGGTACAGCCCCAGAATGACTTTCAGCAGGCAGGATTTGCCGGCGCCGTTGGGGCCGATGATGGTGAGGATCTCCCGCTGTCGGACATGAAACGAGATTTGATGCAGTACCCGTCGATCTTTGAAATCCAGGCCCACATTGTGTAGTTCAACCAGGGTGTTTGGGGTCATGTAAGGTGGTTCGTGCGTCGTGCGTGCTGATGAATGCCGGTTTTGGTGCTGCCATGCTAAACCGGTTGGCCCGGTTTCACAAATGGGCCCGTTTCCTCCCGGCCCCTAACAAAAAATTCACACAGTTTTCATGCCCTGTTCATGGCCTCCGCAAACACTCGGGGTTCATTCCAACAGCAAAAGCAGGGTGACACCATGGATTTGTTTAAACGCCATTTGACCACGGCGCTGGCCGGGTTATGCGTGGCCGGTAACGGGCTGTGCGCGACGGATCTGATGATATCCGAATACATTGAAGGCTCCAGCAACAATAAAGCGGTGGAGCTGTATAACGGCACGGACCAGGCCATTGATCTGGCGGCCTATGAACTGGCGGTGTACTTCAACGGCTCCGTCAGCGCCGGCCTGACCTTGAACCTGACCGGCAGCGTGGCGCCGGGTGACGTCTATGTGGTGGCCCACAGCAGCGCGGCAGAGGCCATCCTCAACCAGGCGGACTTCACCACCGGGGCCGGCTTGTTCAACGGCGATGACGCAGTGGTGCTGATGAACGGCGGCGTGGTCATCGATTCCCTGGGCCAGGTGGGGTTCGATCCGGGCAGTGAGTGGGGCAGCGGCGACACCAGCACCCAGAACAACACCCTGCGTCGTCTCACCAGTGTGGAGACTGGGGACAGCGATCCCGCCGAAGCCTTTGATCCGGCCCTGCAGTGGGCCGGCTTCCCCAATGACAGCTTCGACGACCTGGGTCAGTACGCGACCGGTGATGGCGGCGGTGAGGAGCCCACAGCGGAGCTCGGCCAGTGCGGCGACAGTGCCACCCTGATTCACCAGATCCAGGGCCCTGGCGCGGCCTCGCCCCTGGACGGCCAGGTGGTGGTGGTGGAAGCGGTGGTCACCGGACTGCGCAACAACGGCTTCTTCCTGCAGGAGGAAACCGCGGACCAGGATGCCGACCCGGCCACCTCCGAAGGCCTGTTTGTGTTTTCCTACGAGACGGTAACCCCGGGGACCACCCTGCGGGTGCTGGGCACCGTGGACGAATACTATGAGCTGACGGAAATCACCAACGTCACCGGCCTGCTGGATTGTGGCGGCAACACCACCCTGGCGCCGGTGACCCTGCCCCTGACGTTTGGCACGGATGCCGCGCTGGAGCCCCTGGAAGGCATGCTGGTGGCGGTGAATGACGCCCTGGTGACCGACATCAACGATCTCTGGCGCTATGGGGAAATCGGTTTGAGCGATACCCTGAAACGGGCGCCCACCGATGTGTATGCCCCGGGCACGGCGGAATACCACGCCCTGGTGCAGGCCAACAGCGAAAACCGCATTTACGTGGAAGACAATACCAGCAGCCAGTACCCGGCCCAGCTCAGTTTCTTCCCGAACTTCAGTTACGCCCAGCCGATCCGGGTCAGTGACCGGGTGAGCACGCAAGGCCCGCTCAACTTCTCCTTCGGCACCTATCGCATCAATCCGCTGGAGCCCATTCAGGTTGTCAGCGAGCGTCCGGCGGCGCCGCAATTGCAGGCCGGTAACCTGACCCTGGCCAGCTTCAACGTGCTCAATTATTTCAACGGTACGGATGACGGCAACGGCGGTGTGACCTTTGATTATCCGGAAAATCGCGGTGCCGAAGATCAGGAAGAGTTCGATCTGCAGCAGGCGCGCATCGTCAACGCCATTCTCACCCTGGACGCAGACGTGATCGGTTTGATGGAAATCGAGAACGACGGCTTTGCCGGAGACAGCGCCATTGCCAGCCTGGTGACTGCGTTGAACGCGCAGCAGGCGGCAGACGATCACTACGCCTTTGTGGCCAGCGCCAATGGATCACCGGTGGGCAGCGATGCCATTGCCGTGGGCCTGTTGTATCGCCCGGCGGTGGTCAAACCCAAAGGCACAGCGCAGACCATCCCCATGCCGATTCAGACCTTGGCAGACGGCTCCCTGGTGCAGATGCGTACCGCATTGCTGCAGACCTTCCGCCATCGTCACAGCCATGAATCCTTCGCCGTGGTGGTGAATCACTTCAAATCCAAGGGTTCCGGCTGCTGGGAAGACGCCAATCTGACGGACCTGGTGACCACCGCCCAGAGCAGCTGTAATGCCCTGCGGGTGTCGGCTGCGGTGACCCTGGCCCAGGCGCTGGCCGCTGCGGATCTGCCGGAGCGGGTGATGATCATGGGGGATCTCAATGCCTACAGCGCCGAAGACCCCATCGCCGTGCTCACCGGTTATGATCCGCAGCAGCGCGGCTACTCCATCATGACTGCGGTGAACACGGCGGCGGACAACGGTGCCTCCGTGGCGGCCCCCACCTTCGATTATCGCAACGTGGCGGCCAGCCATGACGCAGACGGCTTCTCCTACTGGTTCTACCAGACCGGCGAAGTGGGCAGCCTGGATCACATTCTGGTGAACGAGGCCTTCCACGGTGACATTGTGGATGCCACCCACTGGCACATCAACGCGGTGGAAGCCTATCAACTGCAGTACGACCAGGCGCTGACCTATTATCCCGATGCCCAGGGCTATGCCTTCACCGATGTGGGCCCTTACCGCAGCTCCGACCATGATCCGTTCCTGGTGTCCGTGTTGTTGGAACGCCGTGGCCCCACCCTGGACGGCATTGTGACCATCGCTCGCAACCTGTGGCGCCCGGCGGTGGGCGAGCTGGCACAGTGGGATTTCGATGAGGACGGTCGCATCACCCTGCGGGATCTGCTGGCCTATTTAGGGGTGTAACGCTCGGCGTATAAGCCCGCCAACATGATATACTGCTCGGCCTGTGTTTTTCGTTGCCAGGCCGAGCCCATGTTGTATCGTCTTCCTTCCTGCTTGCGAGCGCCTTCTCGCCGGCTGTTTTCGTTGTCCGCGTTGTTCATTCTGTTCTGCATGCCGTTGTTTCTGGCCCGGCCTGTGTTGGCGCAAACTCCGCCCCTGCAGGTGGTGGTGTCTGTGCGTCCGGTGGCGCTGGTGGTGCAGGAGCTGACCCAGGGCATGCCGGTGCAGGTGAAAACCCTGCTGCCCCAGGGCGCCACGCCCCACGACTACGCCCTCAAACCCAGTGACATCAAGGCCATTGCGGCGGCGGACCTGGTGGTATGGATGGGCCAGGCGGGGGAGCCTTATCTGAAAGGGGCCGTGGCCAAGGCCAAACGTGCCCTGGACTGGAGTGCGCAACCGGGCCTGATCCGCTTGCCGCTGCGCTCCACCCTGCACGAAGGCCACGAGGCACATGATCATCACGGCCACGAGCATGAAGGCCACGACCACGGCGCTGCCGGCTATGACCTGCATTTCTGGATGAGTATGGACAACGCCCTGCTGTTGGCGCAGGCCCTGCAACCGGTGCTGGCGGGCCTGCTGCCGCAGGCCGAGGCCACCCTGGCGCAGAACCAAGCGCAGATGCAACAACGCCTGCAACAGCAACGGCTGCAGACCCGCGGCCTGCTGGCCCAGGCCAAGGGTGCGTTCCTGTTATCCCACGATGCCTATCACTATCTGGAGGAGGATCTGGACACCTTCTCCGACGGCGCCATCACCCTCGATCCGGAAATCAAGCCCGGCATCAAACACCTGATGGCCATCAAGGCGCGGGTGCAGGAACACAACATCGGCTGCGTGCTCACCGATCCCACCGTGTCCAACGCGCTGCTGGATAAAGTGGACCGCACCCCGCCCCTGACCCGGGTGGCCATCGACCCCCTGGCCTGGGATTACCCCGGGGCGCTGTATTCGGAATGGCTGTCCAGTGCTTACGTGAAGGTGGTGGTCTGCGCCACGGCGCCGTAGCCATTGGACCGGCGCTGGGCAAGCCGGCGCAGGGTGACGTAAAACACCGGCGTCAGCAGCAGGCCGAACAGAGTCACGCCGATCATGCCGGTGAACACGGTGACCCCCATGGCGTTGCGCACTTCGCTGCCGGCGCCACTGGCCAGCACCAGCGGCACCACCCCGGCCACAAAGGCCACTGAGGTCATGATGATGGGCCGCAGGCGCAGGCGGCAGGCTTCCAGGGCGGCCTGTACCGGGGTTTTGCCGTCAAATTCCAGCTCCCGGGCGAACTCCACGATCAAAATGGCGTTCTTGCAGGCCAGCCCCATCAACACCACCAGGCCCACCTGCACAAACACATTGCTGTCACCCTGGTTCAGCCAGACCCCAAACAGGGCCGCCAGCAGGCACATGGGCACGATCAGGATCACCGCCAGGGGCAGCACCCAGCTTTCATAGAGCGCAGCCAGCACCAAAAACACCAGCATCAACGCCAGGGGAAACACCACCAGGGCGGCGTGGCTTTGATTGATCTGCTGGAAACTGAGGTCGGTCCACTGAATGCTCATGCCCGGCGGTAATACCGATTGCGCCACTTCCTGCACCCTGGCCAGGGTCTCGCTGGAGGACAGCAGCAGCGGGTCCGATTGCCCGATCAGGTCCGCGGCCGGGTAGCCGTTGTAGCGTATCACCGGGTCGGGACCAAAACTCTGTTCCAGGGTCACCATGGTATTGATGGGCACCATATCGCCCTGGGCATTGCGGGTGTACAGGTGATTCAGATCGCGCTCCTCATCCCGGAACGGCGCATCCGCCTGGGCCATCACCCGATAGGTGCGGCCGAAAATGTTGAAATCGTTGATGTAGAGGGAACCAAAATACAACTGCAGGGTGCCGAACAGGTCGTCCAGTTGCACCCCCTGGGCCTTGGCCTGAAAGCGGTCCACCACCGCATCCAGTTGCGGCACATTGGCCTGATAGGAACTGATGGGAAAGCTGAGGCCCGGGGTCTGGCTCAAGGCCCCTGCCAATTGGTGTGTGGCGTTTTGCAGGGGGCCATAACCCAGGTTGCCCCGATCCTGCAAATACAGGGAATAGCCGGACCCGGCCCCCAGCCCGAAGATCGGTGGTGGCATGAACGTCACTGCAAAACCTTCCTTGATTTCCGCCAGCTTGCCGTTCAGTTCGGCGGCGATGTCCTCGGCGCTGCTATCCCGTTCATCAAAATCATCAAACAACACAAACACCGTGCCCACGTTGGGGGTGTTGGTGCGCTGCAGGGCGTTGAAACCCACAAATGCGGCGGCGTGGGAAACCCCTTCGGTGCCAAGGGCCAGTTCGCTGACCCGGCGGGCCACGGCTTCGGTGCGATCCAGGGAGGCGCCCTCCGGCAGGCGGATGCTGCCCACCAGATAGGTTTTATCCTGGGTGGGAATAAAGCCACCGGGCACCCGGTCGAACATGTACAGGGTGCCGGCCAGCAGCACGCCATACAGCACAAACACCAGCCCGCGGCGTTGCAGGCTGTGGGACACCAGGTTCTGGTAGCCGTCGGAACTGCGTTGAAAGAAGCGGTTGAAGGGGCGGAAGATCCAGCCGAACAGCCATTGGATCAGGCGCGCCAGTCGATCCGGTTCGGCATCGTGGGGGCGCAGCAGGCCGGCCGCCAGGGCCGGTGACAGGGTGAGGGAGTTGATGGCCGAGATCACGGTGGCGATGGCAATGGTCACCGCAAACTGGCGATAGAACTGGCCGGTGATGCCGTCCAGAAACGCCATCGGAATGAACACCGCACACAGCACCAGGCTGATGGCCACGATGGGTCCGCTCACCTCGCCCATGGCCTGGTGCGCGGCCGCCCGGGGGGCCAGTCCCTGCTCGATATTGCGCTCCACGTTCTCCACCACCACGATGGCGTCGTCCACCACGATGCCGATGGCCAGCACCATGCCGAACAGGGTCAGGGTATTGACGGAATAGCCCAGCAACAGCAGCAGGGCGAAGGTGCCGACGATGGACACCGGCACCGCCAGCAGGGGGATCAGCGACGCCCGCCAGGTCTGCAAAAACAGGATCACCACCAGCACCACCAGCACCACCGCCTCCAGCAGGGTCTGGATCACCGCGCGAATCGACGTGCTGACGAACACCGTGGGATCATAGGCCACCTCCCAGTCCAGCCCCTCGGGAAACTGATCCTCCAGCTCCGCCATTTTGGCCCGCACCGCGCGGGACACCTCCAGGGCGTTGGAACCCGGGGCCTGGAAGATGGGCAGGGCCACCGCCTGGCGACCGTTCAGCAGCGCCCGCAGGGTGTCCTGGGATGAGGCCAGCTCGATGCGGGCAATGTCCCGCAGGCGGGTGATCTCACCGTTGGCGCCGCTCTTCAGCACCACATTGCCGAACTGCTCCGCGCTCTCCAACCGCCCCTGGGCATTAATGGAAATCAGGTAGTCGGAACCCTGGGGCATGGGCGCAGCCCCCAGTTGCCCGGCGGAGACCTGAATATTCTGCTCCCCGACGGCGGCGGCGATGTCCCCGGCGGTGATGCCCAGGGCGGCGGCCCGTTGCGGGTCCACCCACAGGCGCATGGCGTAATCCCCGGACCCAAACAGGCCGGCCTCGCCCACTCCGGGCAGGCGCGCCAGTTCATCCTTGATGTGCAGCACGGCGTAGTTGCGGATGTAGGTGGCATCAAAGCGGTCGTCCGGCGACAGCAGGTGCACCGCCATCATCAGGCTGGGGGACTGTTTGCGGGTGGATACCCCCTGCCGGCGCACGTCTTCCGGCAAGCGTGGCAGGGCCTGGGTCACCCGGTTCTGCACCTGCACCTGGGCCTGGTCCGGATCGGTGCCCAGCTCAAAGGTCACGGTGAGCACCAGGGTGCCGTCGCTGCCGGCCACGGATTTCATATAGATCATGTCTTCCACGCCATTGATGGCTTCCTCCAGGGGCGTGGCCACGGTCTCGGCGATGGTCTTGGGATTGGCGCCCGGGTAATTGGCGGTCACCTGCACGCTGGGGGGCACCACCTCCGGATACTCGCTCACCGGTAACAGGGGAATGCTGATCAGCCCCATGACGAATATGATGATGGACAGCACCGAGGCGAAGATGGGTCGGTCCACAAAAAAGCGGGAAAATTGCATATCAGTGCCCCTGGGCGCACGGCGGGTGCGCCGGTGTGGTTGAAACGTCAGATGTCAGTGAAGGGTAAACGCGCGGGTTACATGTGGATCACACCGCGGGGCGCGCTGACGGCCACGCGGGCGTCGTCGGTGTCGGTGATCACCAGTTCCGGTGTCACCAGCACCCCGGCCACCGGGATGCGCTGCAGGCCGTTGACGATGACCCGGTCACCGGCACTCAGGCCCTGCTCGATCACCAGTTTGCCCTGCACCCGATGGCGGGTCTGCACATCGCGGCGGGCCACGGTGTTGTCCGCGCCCACCACATAGACGAAGCGCCGATCCTGATCCGTCATCACCGCCTTCTGATCCACCAGCAAGGCCTGGTGCAGGTGCTCGATGGGGATTTCCACCCGCGCGAACTGGCCCGGTTTGAAGCGGCCGCCGGGGTTGGCCAGGCGGGCCCGGTATTGCAGGGTGCCGGTCTGGCGATTGAGCTGGTTATCCACAAAATCCAGCACCGCCCGGTGCGGGAAACCCGGCTCGCCGGTGAGCCCCACCCGGATCTCGTCTCCGGGGCCAAAAAACGCCTGCTCATCCGGCTGGTTTTGATAGCCCTGCTGCTGGCTCTGATAATAAGTGGCCTGGTCAATCTCAAAATACACAAACACCGGGTCCACCGAGACCAGGGTGGTGAGCAGGGTCTGGTCGGCGGTGGCCAGGTTGCCCTGGGTGATCTGGGCCCGGCTCACCCGGCCGCGGATGGGCGCGGTCACGCGGGTGAACTCCAGGTCCAGCTGGGCACTGTCCAGTTCGGCGCGGGCAGCGGCCAAGCCCGCCTCAGCCCCGGCCTGGGTGGCCAGGCGCTGATCCAGCTCCTCCTGGGAGATAGCGCGTCGCTGGAACAGGCTGCGGGCCCGTTGGGCCTCGGAGCGGGCCAGGCTGAGCACACTTTCCGCCCGCTGCAGGCCCGCCTGGGCCGCCCGTTCCTGAGCCTGGTAGGGCCGTGGGTCGATGACAAACAGCAACTGACCCTGCTCCACCAGCTCGCCTTCCTGAAAGTGAATGGCGTCAATGTAACCGCTCACCCGCGGGCGCAGGGCCACACTCTCGGTGGCGGCCACGTGGCCGGTGAAGGCATCCCACAGGGTGACGCTCTGGGTGCTCAGCTCCGCCACATCCACCGCCGGTGGCGGGGGCGTGGTCATCTCGGTGGCCTCCAGGTTGTTGTTGCAACCGGCCAGGAGGGCGCTCAACAGGGTGATCCCCGCCGCCATCAATACGGCGGGCCGCGGTGTGTTCCAAGGTGAAGCTGGATTCGTGTTCATCGTGATTACCCCTTCCTAATGATTGCGTCCCAATCGTTACTGCTCGGATTCGGTACAGCAGACGATGAACAGAATAGGGCCGAGGGTCGAAAGGGCGGTAGCCGGTTTCTATTCTGTGATTGCCTAATTCTACCTGGGTGTGGAGTTTACGGCTTATAGCCGTAACCTGATTGACACGATCTGTTCTGATCTGGCGAGGAAAAATACCCGAAAACACGGATAATAACGGCTGTCACAAGGTGCGCGAAAACCCGCGCATTGCCGAATCCCGCCTGATTCTTGCCTAATCCTACCTGGAATGTATGCCCCCCACTGGCGGCGCCCAACTCGCGGCGTATACTCGACAGATCAACACAACTTGCAGAGAGACACCCGTGACGACAGCCAGCATGGTGGGTTCACCGCAACACCAGTCCCTGATTCAGGGCATCCTCAAATGGGCCGATGGCCAGGGTATGTCGGAGAGCGCCCTGCCCGGGTTGCAGTTGTACCGGGCGGACGAGCCCACCGCCACCTGCAGTTCCACCGTCTATGATCCCAGCATTGCGTTCCTGATCCAGGGCGGCAAAACCGTGCAGCTGGGGGATCGGGAGATCGTCTACGACGAGCTGACCTACCTCACCACCAGTGTCTCGCTGCCGGTGTTGGGCCATGTGGTGGAGGCGTCTCCGGACCGCCCTTATCTGGCCATGAAACTGGTGTTCAGCCCCCAGGAGATCGCCGATCTGGTGCTGCAGGCTCAACTGGTGGATGTTCCGGAATGCGATGAGGCCTCGATGTGCAATTGCGGTCTGCAGGTGGCCCATCTGGAACCGGACCTGCTGGATGCCCTGGCCCGCCTGCTGGGCCTGCTGGATCGCCCCCAGGACATCGCGGTGCTTGGCCCCCTGTTCCGGCGCGAAGTGCTGTATCGGGTATTGATGGGGGAGCTGGGGCTGCGCATGCGCAAGTTCGCCATGGTGGATCACCAGGCCAGCCGCGTGTCGCGGGTCATCGCCATCCTCAAGGACCGGTTTACGGAACCCTTACGGGTGAAAGAGCTGGCGGATGCGGTGAACATGAGCGAATCGGCCCTGTTCCGCAGTTTCAAGGACGTCACCCGCATGTCACCGCTGCAGTTCCAGAAGCGGCTGCGCCTGTATGAGGCCCGGCGCCTGATGCTGGGTGAAGGACTGGAGGCGGCCACCGCCAGTTTCCGGGTGGGCTACGAAAGCCCTTCCCATTTCAGCCGCGAGTACAGCCGCTTGTTCGGTGCCTCGCCGCGCTCTGATGTGCTGCGGCAACGGGCGGAACAGCTTAAGTCCCTTGGCTAAAGCGGGTGGGCTGAAACAGGTGGGCTGAATCAAGCGGGCGGATGAGCAGGATTAAAAAAAGTGCCTGAGGGGGTTCAGTACCGTTACTGCTGATTCTGTTGCTGATTCTGTTTCTGTAGCTGCTCTTGGTCCTGCCAGCGCTGTTGCAAGCGGAGCACCGGCTCCGCAAAGTGTTGCTCCAGAAACGCCACCTGCAGAATGCGATCGGTGCGAAAGTGGCGAAACGCCTGCCGCAGTTCACACCAACCCACCAACAGCCGGGTGTGCTGAAAATAGGCCACTGCGATGGGCCACAGGGTGCGCTCGCTCACCCGCTGGGCCTGATCCTGATAGCGGATACGAATGCACTTCTGCTGGCGAATCCACTCCCGCACCCGGGCCACGTCGACGCTGTCCGCCGGCGCCGGTTCCTGGGCCGCCACCATCATGGTGAGGTCCGCCAGGATCGGCTGCAAATGCGGGGGGATCACCGCCTCCAGCTTGGCCAGCAGATCCCGTGCACCCCGGGCCAGGGAGGCGTCCCCCTGGGTGGCCAGCCAACGGGCCCCCAGCACCGCCGCTTCCAGCTCCGTTGCCGACAACATCAGCGGCGGCAGGTCATAGCCTTCCTCCAACACATAACCGATGCCCGCCTCACCGCGAATGGGCACCCGTTGCGCCATCAGATCGGCGATGTCCCGATACACTGTGCGCACCGAGGTTTCCAGCTCCGCCGCCAACTGCGCCGCGGTGGCCGGTCGCTTGCGGGAGCGCAAAATCTGAATCAACTGGAACAACCGGTCCGTGGGTCGCATGGGTTCCTCGTTTCCTGTTAGGTTGCTGCGGTCTCCAGCGCCAGCATCCGTTGATACCACGGCGCTGTGTGCCCGCTGACGGCGATGTCGGCGTAACCCAGCTGGGTAATATTGGAGGCCACCGACAGGTCCGCAATGGTGGGGGTGTCCCCGGCCAGAAAGGCGGAATCCGCCAGGGCCTGCTCCAGAATCGCCAGTCGCTCCGGCAGGGCCTGCCGCCCCCGGGCAATAACCTGGGGATCACCCTGATCGCCCAAAAACACCGAGTGCAGCACAATGTCCACCACCGTGGGGGCCAGGCGGCACTGGTTCCAATCCAGCCACTGATCCACCCGGGCCCGTTGCCGGGCAGGCCGCGGATACCAGGCATCCAGATTATGTTGCTCGCACAGGTAGCGCAAGATGGCATTGGATTCCCACAGGCGGAAATCCCCCTGCTCCAGCACCGGCACCTGATGGTTGGGATTGCGGGCCAGAAACGCCGGGGCGGCGTGCTCCCCCTCATCCATGGCCACGTGTTGAAGTTGATAGGGAATCCCCGCCAGCTCCATAAGGGACACCACCCGGCGGGCGTGTTGGGAATGCGGGAAATGATAAAGCGTGTACATGGTGTGAGCTCCTGATCGATGTGTATTGACCAGAACAGACTACCAGGGGGCTGCTGACAGCCTGCTGTCAGGGGTGTTCGTCTGTTAACACCCCCTCTGTTAACGCCCACAGTGTCTTTATTACCAGGCTCACTGGAATCACTGCGTAAGGACTCTGTACCGTCATGGGCGATGACTCTTCTCCGAGTGTAAATTTGTGTAGAAGCTGTCTGCATAGATTCGTCATAGGGCAGGTTAATGTATATACGCACCAAGAATTGCTTTCAAATCGTTCTTAGTCTGTGCTTGGTTCTTTGCATGGTAAACGCTCAAGCTGATCAGGTTGAAGGTAATGGCATATTGCAGGGATTCGACGTTTCTATTGCCTCATTTCATACGCTCGTTGTTGACGGACCATTCCATTTGAGTCTGTCGAACAGAACCTCCGCAGGATGTAATAACATTCAGCTCGCTTCGGATGAAAATTTGGTGAAGTCCGTGTTAGTAAAGCAGGAGGGTGGTGTCGTGACTTTGTCCACTAAGCAGCCGGTATTGCCGAGTGCAAGAATAAGTGTATCGCTCGATTGCAATAATTTGCGAGTCATTGAAATCTCAAATTATGCAAGTGGTCATGTTCATGCAACTAAAGGCACATCGCTGAACGTTGTTTGTGAGAATGCATACTTTGCTGTCTCTGGTCATCCTAACAAGGTAACGGCAAGGCTGGTGAATAGTGGGGTAATTAGCTTGCTGTCTGTAGGGGGCATGGATAGAGCTGATTTGCAGGTTATTAATGGTGGCTTTATCTATACATTAGAGCCAGCTGAGCATGTTGAATTTTCTGCATCAGGTGTTGGTGAAATCCATATTTATCGACCAGGGTATAAAAAGAATACGTACAAGAGAATTCAGCCTGGCATTTACGAGCGCGCAATAGGGTTTGACGATATTGCATCAAATTCCAACCGTATGAAATTCAGAGATTGGGGTAGAGCAAGGGAGAGGATGCGCTAAACTCGGCCTCATTCGCTCTGTCGGTGTGCACATAGCATTGACCTGGAAGCAGCAGGCATATTTGTAAAGAAATAATACAAAATGGCTTGCCCCGTTTAACTCCCCACTGTTATCACCCCCTCTGTTAACGCCCACAGTGTCTTTATTACCAGGCTCACTGGAATCACTGCGTAAGGACTCTGTACCGTCATGGGCGACGACTCATCCAAACCCTCCCAATCGGCCGCCACCCAGGCACCCACAACACAGGCCCGCACGCCCTCGTGCCGCACCGCCGATCACTGGATTGATCTGCAGTACGTCTATGACGACCTGTACAGCACCCCCGTGTCGGACATGCCCTTCGAGGTCACCTGCAAGCGGGACGAGTCCATCAAAGTGCGCGGTACCACCGATGCCGAGGGCAAAGCCCATGTGGAAGGCCTGATTCCTGGCCCCGTCGACATCGACTTCAACCCGGATTCCGACGCCGCCGACCGCCAGCAGGCCCAGCAGATCCGCCAGGAAATGAAGCAGACCCTGGACAGCGTCATCGCCGGCATCCAGCAGGATGCGGTGTACAAAGAGCAGGCCTGGCAGGACACCCCCGACGTCATGAAGGGCGTGATCTACGCCGGGGCCGCCGCCCAGGGCGTGTGGGATGGCGCCACCGAGTTCGTGGATTTCATCGGTGAGGCCGCCGCCATTCTGGCCAAGATGGGCATGGCCTATGCCGACGTGTGGGGGTGCATCGTCAGCGGCGACATCAAAGCCCTGGAAATGAAACTGGAACAGGCCCGGGAAAACGGCGCCGAAATGGCCGACAGCGCCGTGGAAACCTTCGAAAACCTGTTCCTGCTGCTTTCGGACGAAGAAGTGCGGGACATGCTCTATGACTTCCCCGAGCGCTACTGGGATGCCCACCACAGCGTGGATCAGGTGTACATGGCCGGGTCTGCGGGTAGCGACCTGGTGGTGGGGATCGTACTGGGGGCCCTCACCGGGGGGGCCGGCGCCGCCGCCATGGGGGCCAAGGCCCTGGCCAAAGGCGGCAAAGCCGTGCAAAAGGTCATGGAGCTGATGGAAAAACTGGTACCCATCCTAAAACGGGTGAAAGGCAAACTCAGCTTTAACGGCACCACCAAAAGCCCCAAAAAAGCCACCCTGCCGTCCGAGCGCTCCAACAACCCCCTTTCCAGCAAACACAGCGGCAACAGCAACCAAACCGGCAAAAACCCCAACGGCGACGCCTGCCCCGCCAACGCCAACACCTGTGTTGCCGGCGAACCCATCAGCATGGTCACCGGCGAGGAACTGCTGGAACAGGAAGACTTCACCCTGCCCGGCGTCATCCCCCTCACCTGGAAGCGCCTGTACCGCACCAGCAACCCCCGCAACCGGGGCCTGGGCCATGGCTGGACCTTCCCCACCTGCGAAACCCTGCAGATCGGCAACGACGCCATCCTCTACAACGATGCCGAAGGCCGCCAGATCACCCTGCCCATACCCGAGATCGGCCAGTTCACCAGCAACAGCGCCGAAGGCCTGTTCCTGCACCGGGACTGGCACTCCGTGTTCTACCTCAAACAACCGGGCCAGCCGGACAAGCTCTTCATCGGTAAGGACACGTTAAAACTCGCCGCCCTCATCGACACCGTGGGCAACCGCTGGGACTGCTTCTATAACGAGGCCAACCAACAGATCGAACGCATGGAAGCCAGCTGGGGCACTGTGCTGGAATTCCACAACAGCGACAAAGGCCTGATCCAATCCGTCCGTGAACTCACGGCGGAAGGTCACAAAACATTAGTCCGCTACCACTACAGCCCCGAACAAGACCTGATCGCCGTGGAAGACGCCGGTGGCGACGCCGAACGCTTCGCCTACCAGAACCACATCATCACCCAACGCACCCTGCGCACCGGCTTCAGCTTCTATTTCCAGTGGGATCAGCTAAACCCCCAAGCCCGCTGCCTGCGCCAATGGGGCGATGCTACGGGCCCCAGCTCTTCAAACGAGCAAGCCCCCACATATGATTACCGCTTTGAGTGGAACCCAAAAAAACGCATCAGCCGCAGCATCGATTCCAACGGCGGCATCACCGAGGTGGAATACAACCGCCGTGGCCAGGTCATCCGCGAAACCGACCCCATGGGCCACAGCACCCACTACGAGTACGACCGCAACGGCCGCAAAATCAAAACCATCGACGCCCTGGGCTTTGAACACCGCTTTTTTTACGACGACGTGGGCAACCTCACCGGCCAACTGGACAGCGCCGGTGGCGGCTTCACCCTGCTGTATGACCAGGAACACCGGCCCATCTGTTTTACCGATGCCGAGGGCAACAGCTGGGCGCGGGAATACAACGACAGCGGCCTGGTTCAGAAGACCATCGATGCCGAAGGCAATGAAACCCAATACTTCTACAACGAACTGGGCCTGCCGGAACTCATCATTGATGCAGCCGGACAAAAACAAATCCTCGCCTGGAGCCCCACCGGCCAACTGCTCACCCGCGCCTTGCAAGGCAAGACTGGCGAAGTCGAACCCACACACTACCAATACGACGCCCAAGGCCACGTGGCTCAGGTACAACAGGGCCAGCAAACCACCCGCTACCAGCACAATGCCAAGGGCGATGTCACCGCCATCCACTACCCCGATGGCAGCCGCGCCCAACTGGCCTACAACGCCAACCGCCAGCTCACCGCCTACACCGATCCACTGGGCCGTAAAACACGCTTTGAATACGACGGCCTGGCCCAGGTCACCCGCCGCATCGACCCCGCCGGCAACAGCCTGCACTACCACTACGACCGCGAACGCAACCTGATCGGGCTCACCAACGAAAACGGCGAACACTACCAACTGAAATACGACGCCAACGAGCGCCTGATAGAAGAAGTCGGCTTTGACGGCCGCGTGCAGCAATACGAATACAACCCGCTGGGGCAGCTTACTGCTCATATTGAGGGGGAGCTCACCACACGCTTCGAACGCGACCCCATGGGTCGCCTGCTGCACAAACACACCCCGGATGGCTGCGACACCGTCTTTGGTTACGACAAGAATGGCCGCCTGGCCAGCGCCAGCAACAGCCAACGTACGCTTTCGTTTGGATATACCCCCAATGGCCAACTGCAAACCGAAACCCAGGATCAAGCCACCATCGAACACCGCTACGATCCGTTAGGCAACCGCATCGGCAGCTTGCTGCCCGGCGGCCAACAACTGGCCTATGAATACGACCCCTTCGGGCAATTCACTGCCCTGGATTACAACGGCCACCGCCTTACCCAACTGCAACGCAACCGCCAGGGGCAGGAAACCGTCCGCACCCTGGGCAACCTCTACGCCGGATTCGACTACGATCCTGCGGGAAGGCTCACGCGCCATTGGGTTCAGGGCCAGGAAAGCCGCCAGGCCATCATTGACCGCCAATACCAATACGACGGCGCCGGCCGCCTAAGCCAAATCGACGACCTGCGCAAAGGCCAGATCCGCTACCACTACGACGCGCTGGACCGCCTGCAAGCCGTGGAAGGCTACGCCCAGGAACAATTCGACTTTGATCCGGCGGGCAATATCCTGAGCCCCCACAGCGGGCAGGGCGGTGAGCAAACCAAAAACTCTTATCAAGCCCAAGGCAACCGCCTCGCCTTCCACGGCGACCGCCATTTCACCTACGATGCCCGCGGCAACCTCATCGAAGAACGCCGCGGCACCGGTGGCGCTTTGCAAACCCGCTACCACTACAACAGCCAGAACCAGCTCATCAAAGTGGAAAAGAGCGGCCAAACCGTCTCCTACGCCTACGACCCACTGGGCCGCCGCATCCGCAAACAGGACGAATTCGGCGAAACCACCTTCCTGTGGAACGGCGATGTTCTGCTCAGTGAGCAGCGCAACCGCATCGACAAGCTCTACCTGTACGAACCCAACAGCTTCAAGCCCCTGGCCTTTATCGAAAACAACCAGTGCTACTTCTACCACCTGGACCACCTGGGCACC
>NZ_RCHN01000019.1 GCF_003671495.1 Ketobacter sp.
TTGGCTCAACCCGCCAGTCGCAAACCTAACATGTTTACACGTGTCCGTTGCTGATTCGCGTCTCTGCAGATAGTGTCCTAGATCGACACGGTGATCTGCAATGGAAGATAGTTTGATGTATCGACAGTGGAGCACTTCGCACCTTTCCGGGTCGAATGCTACCTATGTCGAAGAGCTATACGAAGCGTATCTGAAAGACCCTAATTCGGTGCCAGAACAGTGGCGAGATAACTTCGATAAACTCCCCCGCGTAAACGGAACTGAGAATGACGTTCCGCACTCTACCATCCGAGAGCATTTCCTCTATCTCGCGAAGAACAAGAATCGGGTGCAACCGCTCGCAGTCAGCAGCGTTTCTTCTGAGCATGAGAAAAAGCAGGTTAAAGTTCTTCAGCTGATCACCGGGTATCGCGTTCGCGGTCACCAAAAGGCGAAGCTGGATCCGCTCAATATCATGGAGCGGGAAACGGTTCCCGACCTGGAGCTGACTCACCACGGTTTATCCGCAGCCGATTTCGACACCACCTTCCAAACCGGGAATGTTTTTCTCGGACGTGAAGAAGCGACCCTGCGCGAAATTGTTGATGCCTTGGAAAAGACCTACTGTTCCAGCATCGGTGTTGAGTACATGCATATTGTCGACACTGCTGAGAAGCGCTGGATTCAGCAGCGGATGGAGAGTGTGCGTTCGCACCCCAATTACAGTGTCGATGTGAAAACCCATCTGCTGGAGCGCTTGATCGCCGCCGAAGGTCTTGAGCGTATGCTCGCCACAAAATACCCCGGCACCAAACGCTTTGGCCTGGAAGGTGGTGAGAGCCTGATTCCGTGCCTGGATGAAATCGTTCAGCGCGCGGGCAGTTATGGCGCCAAGGAATTGGTTATCGGTATGGCACACCGGGGCCGTTTGAACGTTCTGGTGAACATCCTGGGTAAGAACCCCGCGGAGCTGTTCAACGAGTTCGAAGGCAAGAAGAAAAATGAAGTGGGCTCAGGTGATGTGAAGTACCATCAGGGCTTCTCTTCTAACGTGATGACACCCGGTGGCGAGTTGCACTTGGCGTTGGCGTTCAACCCCTCACATCTCGAAATTGTGTCACCGGTGGTGGAAGGCTCTGTTCGAGCCCGTCAGGACCGCAGGCGGGACAAGAAAGGGGATAAAGTAGTGCCCGTGCTGATCCACGGTGATGCCGCTTTTGCCGGGCAGGGCGTGGTGATGGAAACGTTCCAGATGTCCCAGACCCGTGGTTACAAAACCGGTGGCACGGTTCACATCATCGTGAATAACCAGGTAGGTTTTACTACCAGTAACCGCCATGACGCCCGATCCACTGAATACTGCACAGACGTTGCGAAGATGGTGCAAGCACCCATTTTCCACGTTAACGGCGACGACCCTGAAGCCGTGTTGTTTGTTACCCAGATGGCAATCGATTTCCGTCAGCAATTCAAGAAAGACGTGGTCATCGATTTGGTCTGCTATCGGGCGCGCGGTCACAATGAGGCTGATGAACCGGCAATCACTCAACCCATGATGTATCAGGTGATTCGCAAGAAGAAAAACCCCCGTGAAATCTACTCCGCCCGTTTGGCGGAAGAAGGCACTTTCACCGAGGAAAAGATCTCCGCAATGACCGATGACTATCGTTCCGCTCTGGACAATGGTCAGCACGTTGTGAAATCGCTCGTGAAGCAACCCAACACAGAGCTGTTCGTAGACTGGACTCCGTACCTGGGGCATGCCTACGAGGCCTATTACGATACCAGTGTCGACGCTAAAACCATCCATGACCTGGCCCAGAAACTGGACACGGTGCCGGACGGCTTCGTGGTTCAGCGTCAGGTGGAAAAGATCCGTGAGGATCGGCAGAAGATGGCGGCCGGTGCGCTTTCCATTGACTGGGGTTTTGCTGAAACCATGGCCTACGCCACTCTGCTGGAGCAGGGCTATCCGGTACGTCTTACGGGCCAGGATGTGGGTCGTGGCACGTTCTCACATCGGCATGCGGTCATGCACAATCAAAAGGCGCCTGGCATACATGTGCCTTTGAAAACCATACCCCAGGACGGTACCCGGTTCGATCTTTATGACTCCCTCTTGTCGGAAGAGGCTGTGTTGGCGTTCGAATACGGATACTCGACCACCTCTCCGAAAGGCCTGGTAGTGTGGGAAGCGCAGTTTGGTGATTTCGCCAACGGAGCGCAGGTGGTGATCGACCAGTTCATTTCCTCGGGTGAGCATAAATGGATGCGGTTGTGCGGGTTGACCATGTTGCTGCCCCATGGCTACGAAGGGCAGGGTCCAGAGCACTCATCTGCACGACTGGAGCGTTTCCTGCAGCTGTGTGCCGAGCATAATATGCAGGTGTGTGTGCCTTCCACACCGGCCCAGGTTTTCCATATGTTGCGCCGCCAGGCGATCCGACCGCTCAGAAAGCCATTGATCGTGATGTCACCCAAGAGTCTTCTGCGGCACAAATTGGCGAAGTCCACCTTGGATGAGTTGGCCAATGGGCATTTCAAAGTCGTGCTGGAAGATGCCTGGGAGCATGATCCGAAGCAGATCGACAGGGTAATACTGTGCAGTGGCAAAGTTTACTACGATTTGTTTGAGTATCGAGCGCACAACGATATCAAGAATACCCTGGTATTGCGTATGGAGCAGTTGTATCCATTCCCGGAGCAGGAGCTGTATGACCTGCTGCAACCCTACACCAATATCAAGCACGCTGTCTGGTGCCAGGAGGAGCCCATGAACCAGGGCGCCTGGTATTGCAGTCAGCACCACATGCGACACGTGTTCCACCGAATCAGCCCATCACTGTTGCTGCAGTATGCTGGACGAGTCGGTTCCGCTGCGCCCGCGGCAGGATACATGTCTTTGCATCTTGAAGAGCAGGCCAAACTTGTTGAAACCGCTTTCAACATTTAAACCAAAACACACGAGTAGCAAATCCAGTATTTGGTTGTGAAAAGATTGGAAATAAAGGAAAACAGATGACAACTGAAATTAAAGCCCCACAATTTCCTGAAGCGGTTGCAGACGGCACGGTAGCGACATGGCATAAAAAGCCCGGAGAAGCCATATCCCGGGACGAGCTGCTGGTCGACATCGAAACAGATAAGGTGGTTCTGGAAGTGGTTGCGCCACACGATGGCGTGGTCGGCAAAATATTGAAGGGTGAGGGTGACACCGTATTGAGTCAGGAGCTGATTGGTTTCCTGGAAGAGGGGACCGGTGCAGCACCGGCTCCCACGGAAGCGGCTCCGGCCCAAGCGGCTTCTGCACCTGCGGCGGAGGCTGAAGCCAGTGGGAATGTTGAAGACGGATGGGGTCCTGCAGTCAGAAAACTGATTTCAGAAAATAACCTGGATCCCAGCAAGATCAAGGGCACAGGCAAAGGCGGTCGTATCACCAAAGAAGATGTGTTGAATCACCTGAAGAGCGGTGCTTCCCAGCCGGCAGCGGAAGCGTCGAAACCTGCAACTGCCCCGGCGGACGTGTCAGCCGGTGCTGCAAGCGTGAATTTTGGTGAGCGTGAGGAGCGCCGGGTACCGATGACCCGACTGCGCGCCCGGGTTGCCGAGCGTCTGCTGTCAGCGCAACACAATGCGGCCATGTTGACCACTTTTAACGAGGTGAACATGAAGCCGGTGATGGAAATGCGCAAGAACTACAAAGACCTGTTTGAGAAAGTGCATGGTCACCGCCTGGGCTTTATGTCGTTCTTTACCATCGCTGCCACCGAAGCGTTGAAAAAGTATCCGGCAGTAAACGCATCCATCGACGGTAACGATATTGTCTATCACGGGTATTATGATATCGGTGTGGCTGTTTCAACCGATCGAGGCCTGGTTGTGCCGATTCTGCGTGATGTGGACAAGATGGGTTTTGCTGAAATCGAAGGCAAGATTGTGGATTACGGTAAGAAAGCGCAGGCCGGCAAGTTGTCACTGGAGGAAATGACCGGTGGTACTTTCACCATTTCCAATGGTGGTGTTTTTGGTTCACTGTGGTCCACGCCAATTCTGAATCCGCCCCAGACAGCGATCATGGGCATGCACAAGATTCAGGAGCGGCCTATGGCGGTGAACGGCAAAGTTGAGATTCTGCCCATGATGTATCTGGCGCTTTCTTATGACCATCGCTTGATTGATGGCAAGGAAGCTGTGCAGTTCCTGGTTACCATTAAAGACCTGCTGGAAGATCCGGCCCGACTGTTGTTGGATCTGTAAGCGGTGCGATGATGGTCCGTTGTGGCGGGCAAATAAACCAATCCAAGCAGAATGATTAACGGGAAATTATCATGGCAAAGAGTTTTGATGTCGTAGTAATCGGTGGCGGACCTGGGGGGTACGCCGCAGCAATAAAAGCCGCACACCTGGGCTTGAATGCAGCTTGTATCGATATGTATATCAATAAGGACGGTAAGCCGGCTCTGGGCGGGACCTGCGCAAACGTGGGCTGTATTCCTTCCAAAGCGCTGCTGGATTCCACCTGGAAATACCACGAGGCAAAAGACGGCTTGGCGGTACATGGGATCGAAGCCAAAAGCGTCAAAATCAATGTCGCCGAAATGATCAAGCGTAAAGACGGCATCGTTAAGAAGCAGACCGACGGTGTGGCCATGCTGTTCAAGGCAAACGGTGTGACCTGGTTGCAGGGGCGTGGCAAATTGCTGGCAGGTAAACAGGTTGAATTTACTCCCCATGAAGGGGAAGCTGAGATTCTGCAGGCAGAGAATGTGATCCTCGCGTCAGGCTCCGAGCCAATCAAGTTACCGATGGCGCCTCTGCACGATGGAATTGTCGTGGATAACTCCGGCGCGCTGGAGTTCACCGAAGTGCCCAAAAAACTGGGTGTGATCGGGGCTGGCATCATCGGGCTGGAATTGGGCAGCGTCTGGAGCCGCCTGGGTGCTGAAGTTGTGGTGCTGGAAGCCATGGATAATTTCCTGCCCATGGTGGATCGCCAGGTCGCGAAAGAACTGCTGAAAAACCTGAAAGCGCAGAACATAGATATTAAATTGTCTGCCCGTGTTACTGGCACCAAAGTCGAAAAGAACAAGGTTTCCGTGGAATACAGTGATCCGGAAGGGGATCAATCCGTGGTGGTGGATAAGCTGATTGTGGCTGTGGGCCGACGCCCCTACACAGAAGATCTGTTTTCTGCTGACAGCGGTGTGAACCTAGATGAACGGGGCTTTATCTTCGTCAACCAAAGCTGTGCGACCGATGTGCCCGGCGTTTATGCCATTGGGGATATCGTACGTGGACCGGCACTGGCGCACAAAGCGACTGAAGAAGGCGTGATGGTGTCGGAGATCATCGCGGGTCACCACACGGCGATCAACTACGACTGCATTCCTTCTGTCGTATATACCCACCCTGAAGTGGCGTGGGCTGGTGTAACGGAAGAACAGGTCAAAGCCAGTGGCGACGCCTACAAAACCGGTACCTTTGCCTTTATGGCCAATGGCCGTGCAGTGGCGGCAAATGAAACCACCGGTTTCGTGAAAGTGGTGTCCGATGAGGCGACCGATCGTGTTCTCGGTGTGCATATCGTTGGGCCTCAGGCCTCAGAAATCATTATGCAAGCCATTATTGCCATGGAGTTCGGTGCCAGCACTGAAGACCTGCAGATGATGGTGTTTGCCCACCCCGGCTTGTCGGAAGTTTTCCATGAGGCCTGCCTGGACGTGGATGGTAAAGCAATACATTCAGCCAAACGCAAGCGCAAGAAGTAAGGCTGGATTGCGGTTTAGATCGGGTTAGGGTTACCTAACCCGATCTTTTTTACTGGACTACGACTGTTCAGACAGCAGACCGGTTTAAGGTCTGCGACGCGCGGGTAGCGCAAGATGGTGCGAGGGAAAGAAATCGCGTCAAGTGTGTTTAACGTGGATTACTCCACACGAAATTAGATCGATGGTGAGCCAATGAACTTACATGAGTATCAAGCCAAGCAACTGTTCGCTCAGTACGGTCTGCCTGTTTCAAAGGGGATAGCAGCCAGCACCCCTCACGAAGCAGCAGAAGCCGCTGACGTGATTGGTGGAGATCGCTGGGTTGTTAAAGCACAGGTCCACGCTGGGGGGCGTGGTAAAGCAGGTGGTGTTAAACTGGTGAGCTCCAAAGAAGAGATCATCGAGTTTGCCAAAGCCAAATTGGGCACAAACCTGGTGACCTACCAAACTGACGCCAAAGGTCAGCCGGTCAATAAAATTCTGGTGGAAACCTGTACCGATATCGACAAAGAACTGTACCTCGGTGCAGTGGTTGACCGCGGTACCCGTCGGGTGGTGTTCATGGCCTCCACCGAAGGTGGCGTGGAAATCGAAAAGGTTGCCGAAGAAACGCCAGAGAAAATCCTGAAAGCCGAGATCGATCCTCTGATCGGTGCTCAGCCCTATCAGGCTCGAAACCTGGGTTATCAGCTGGGTCTGACCAACGATCAGGTGAAGCAGTTCACCAAGATTTTCATGGGTCTGGCCAAATTGTTCGAAGAGAAAGACATTTCTCTGATCGAAGTGAATCCACTGGTGATCACCACCGAAGGCAATCTGCACTGTCTGGACGCCAAGCTGGTGGTTGACGGCAATGCGGTTCTGCGTCACCCCGATCTGTCTGACATGTACGATCCTTCACAGGAAGATGAGCGTGAGCGCCGTGCAGCAGAATGGGATCTGAACTACGTTGCCCTGGAAGGTAACATCGGCTGTATGGTGAACGGTGCCGGTCTGGCCATGGCCACTATGGACCTGATCAAGTTGAAGGGCGGCCAGCCTGCCAACTTCCTGGATGTGGGCGGTGGCGCAACCAAAGAGCGTGTAACCGAAGCGTTCAAAATCATCCTGTCAGATGACAGCGTGCAGGCGGTTCTGGTGAATATCTTTGGCGGTATCGTGCGCTGTGACCTGATCGCAGAAGGCGTTATCGGAGCGGTTCAGGAAGTGGGTGTGAAAGTGCCTGTTGTGGTTCGCCTGGAAGGTAACAACGCTGAACTGGGTGCCAAGATCCTGTCTGAAAGTGGTATGAATATTATTGCAGCTACCGGATTCAACGATGCTGCTGAAAAAGTCGTTGCAGCGGTGAAGTGAGAGGTTAAACATGAGCGTTTTAATTAACAAAGACACTAAAGTCATCTGCCAGGGATTCACTGGTGCTCAGGGTACCTTGCACAGCACTCAGGCAATTGAGTACGGTACAAAAATGGTGGGCGGTGTAACTCCGGGCAAAGGTGGTACTGAGCATCTTGGCTTGCCGGTTTTCAACACGGTTGCCGAAGCCAAAGCCGCCACTGACTGTGATGCGACAGTCATCTACGTGCCAGCGGCGTTCTGTAAGGATTCCATCCTGGAAGCGGCTGATGCCGGTATCCCGCTGATCGTGTGCATCACTGAAGGCATTCCCGTTCTGGATATGCTGTATGTGAAAGAGTACGTATCCCAGAAAGGTCTGCGTCTGATCGGCCCCAACTGTCCTGGTATCATCACGCCCGGAGAGTGCAAAATAGGTATCATGCCTGGCCACATCCACCAGCCTGGTAAAGTAGGTATCGTTTCACGATCTGGTACGCTGACTTATGAAGCGGTTAACCAAACTACTGCGTTGGGCTTCGGTCAAAGCACCTGTATCGGTATCGGCGGTGACCCGATTCCCGGTACCACCTTTATCGATGCGTTGGCCCTGCTGCAGGAAGACCCTCAGACAGAAGCCATCATCATGGTGGGTGAGATCGGTGGTACTGCGGAAGAAGAAGCTGCAGAGTTCATTAAAGAGAACGTGACCAAGCCTGTTGTTTCCTATATTGCCGGTGTGACTGCACCTCCTGGCAAGCGTATGGGTCACGCAGGTGCCATCATCGCGGGTGGTAAGGGTACTGCGGACGACAAGTTCGCTGCGCTGCAGGCGGCCGGTGTCAAAACCGTACGCAACCCATCCGAGTTGGGCCTGGCCCTGAAGGAACTGACTGGCTGGTAACAGCCCGTTTCAATTCCTTTTAAAGAACCGGCGGCAGGCGACTGTGCGCCGGTTTTTTGTTGCTGTGATTTTTGCGACAATGATCGCTTATTTTGGGAATGTTATTTTTTGACTACGAGATTGTAAATGGGATACCAGCACAAACCTTTTGAGACCGAGCTGCTCACGGAAAAGCAGCTCTGGAAGTTAACTTCACCCCTGCGCACCTACTTCAGTCCACGATTCTTCGGGTTGGAGAAGCTGGACCCGAATAAGCCCACCCTGATGGTGGGCAACCATACCATCTTTGGTGTTATCGATGTTCCACTGTTGTTGGCTCAAATCTATCGCGAGCGCGGTATTCGGGTACGAACCCTGGCCGATCATCAACATTACGATATCCCGTTCTGGCGCGACATGGTTGACCGCAGCGGCGGGGTGGAAGGCACCCGCGAGAATTGTTCCATGTTGATGGAGCGCGGTGAGCACATTATGGTGTTCCCCGGCGGCGCCCGCGAGGTGAGTAAGCGCAAGGGTGAGCAGTACCAGTTGACCTGGAAGCGGCGCACTGGATTCTGCAAGATGGCGATTCAGCATGGATACAACATCATTCCCTTTGCTTCAGTGGGGCCGGATGATATGTACGACATCCTGGTGGATGCAGAGGATGTAATTCACTCCCCGGTGGGCAAGTTGCTGAAGAAGACGGGTTTGCTGGAGAAGTCCGGTTTGTTGCGGGGAGGCGACATCATCATGCCTCTTACCCGCGGTATTGGACTGACCCCCTTACCGCGCCCAGAGCGCTTCTACTTTTCTATAGGAGACGAAATTGACGTCGGCCCGTATCAAGGCAGGGAAGACGACGACAATGCGTTGTTCGAGCTACGGGACGAGGTGGCTTTTGCCATCCAGAACCTGATTGGCGAGATGCTGACGGTGAGGGAGAATGACATTGATAAGGGATTGGTGCGGCGTCTGCTAACCCGGTTCTGATGACCGGGGTATTAATTCTGGCGCTCATCCATTGGAGCGCCAGCGCTCAAAGTTCCCGATGTTTTCGTAGAGGCTGCTCACGCTCATGGGCTTGCCGTAATAGTAGCCCTGGGCGAAATCACACTGGTTTTCTTTCAGGAAGGCCGCTTGCTCGCTGATTTCCACACCTTCAGCCACCACTTTCAGACCCAGTTTGTGGGCCATCGCGATCACCGCGCTGGTGATTTCCATATCGTCTTTATCTTTTGGAATGTCCATGACAAATGAACGGTCCACTTTCAGAACGTGGATGGGCAGTCGTTTCAGGTAGTTCAGGGATGAATATCCGGTACCAAAATCATCGATGGCGAGAATGATGCCCAGCTCTTTCAGGAGGTTCAGGGTGGCGATGGTGGCTTCGACATTTTCCATCAATAGATTTTCGGTGATTTCAGCCTGCAGCTGCTGGTTTTGAATGCCGGTGGATATGATCATGTCTTTGATCACGCTCACGAGATTAGGGTCATGAAACTGGCGGGGTGAGAGGTTGACCGCGACGTGGCCATCCAACGGTAACAGGCCTTGTTCAGTAAACTGTTTGATGTCGCTACAGGCTTGGCGCAGGACCCACTCCCCGATGGGCAGGATCAGGCCGGAGTCTTCTGCCACCGGGATAAATTCGGATGGTGGGATGAAGCCTTTTTCCGGATGATCCCAGCGCAGCAGAGCCTCATAACCGATGAGCCTGCCGTTATTCAGGTTGATCTGCGGTTGGTAATACAACTCAAACTGTTCCTGCTGCAGCGCTATGCGCAGCTCAGCTTCCATGGCCAACTGGCGTGAAAGCTCCACGTTCATTTCATCGGAGAAAAACTGGTAGTTGTCCCGACCGCGGGATTTGGCGCGGTACATGGCCATGTCCGCGTTCTTCATCAGGGCGTTGGCGTCTTCGGCATCACGCAAGCCCACACTGATACCGATGCTGGTGGTGATGATGACTTCCAACCCCGTGAGCCGTATGGGTACCTTGAGCACGTCCAGCACCTTGCGGGCGATGGCATCCGCCTCGTGGGTGTCGTTGACTTCCGGTACCAGGATCGTGAATTCATCACCGCCCATGCGCGCTACAGTGTCACCAGGGCGGGTGCAAAAACGGAGGCGGTGGGCGATGGCTTTCAATAGCTCGTCACCCTGGTCGTGGCCCATGGTGTCATTGATCTTTTTGAAGTGGTCGATATCGAGGAACAGCAGGGCGATCATGCAGCCCTCCCGCTCCGCGTTTTTAATGGCCTTTTCCAGTCGGTTGCGGAACAGGTGGCGGTTGGCCAGTTTGGTCAGTGGGTCATACAGAGCCAGCTGTTCGAGCTGCAGTTGCACTGACTTCAGTTCAGAAATATCAGACAGGCTACCCAGATAGCCCACGATGTGACCGTTACCCTCATACAAGGGCTTGGCGTGGCAGATCACATTGACATCCTCGCCGTCATCCCGAAGCATGCGATATTCCATTCTGAACTCTTCGCCTTTTTCCAGGGACTCTCGCCATCGGGATAAAACCTGGAAACGCTCTTCCGGATGCAAAGTCTTGACCCAGGCTTCCTGGGTCAGGTGGATATCATAGATGTTGGTGATCTCGCGCCAACGGGCGTTGACGTAAGTGTACTGTCCTTCCTCATCGGTCTGGAATACGCCCACTGGGGAGGATGCGGTCAGCGTACGGAAGCGTTCTTCACTGTCCCTTAAGGCCACGTTGTCGTGCTCGATTTTGGCCACCATGCCGTTGAATGCATCCACCAGATTACCCAGTTCATCTTCAGTGGTTTTGTCCGCCCTCAGTGAGTAGTTATCGGATTGGCGGATCTTGATTGCGGTGTCCTGAAGCTTTTTGATGGGCACGGTAACGAAAGCCTGCAGACGAACCGCCAACAGGAAGGTGATGAACAGGGTGATGGCGACGATGATGATGCTGGTGGCAATATGCAGGAACATGGTTTCCCGCAGGTCACCCAGGTCTGCCAACAGATAAAGCGTGCCGATGACGGTGTCTTCAAATACCACGGGCTCCCGGATTTCCTTGTAGGCTTCGCCGTGCTGCCCCGGAATGGTGGGCAGGGCCTCGGTGCAGCGGGCCGGGTTATAGGAGTTGCGGTGGAACGACGCGAACAGTGTGTCACTGGAGTCGTACAGGCAGGCGAGGGTGATGGCCTTGTGGGCATCCAGTGATGCGAGGTTGTCGGTGGCGCTGACCCGGTCCAGGAATTCCAGCGCCACGGTGCTGCGATCTGCCAGTATGGTGGCGATGACCTTGTATTCCTGGTCGGCTTTCTGGTGGGCATTCTGATAGTCGTAGAGTGAAAAGAACACACCTGAAATGGTCAGTGCCAAAGCGCTGGTGAGCATGGCGATGAGGATGGTTTTGACCCGCAGGGACATAGCGCTCAACAGCTTCATCAGCCTTGTCCCTCCGTGCGATAGATTTTACTGGCGATTTCCAGAAGGGGCGCCCGTATGGATACGTTCTTGTGCTGCGTGTTGCCGAGATTGATTTCCAGCCTGACCCGTTGTTGGTCGTCGATGATGAATCCGATGTCACCCTGGCGTTCGGCGAAGTTTTCGGTTTCTCCCACTACGATAGTGTCTTTCATCGGGCGGGACAAAATCGAACTGAGATCTTTACCCTGGATGCTTTTGGTAATGAACAGAATGTGGCATCCCTTGTGATCGGTCACGTCTTTTGAGGAACGAGTAGAGATAGGCCGATTCTTCGACTGCTTTGATTCCAGCACCGTAAGGGGATCTTTTGATGGAAGGGTACCCATTACGCAGATGAGAAACGGATCTTTGGCATTGAGTTCAGTTTCACTGTTCCAGTTGATGAATTTGGTGAAGTTGTAGAGGAACACCAGCTTCAGTGTGTATTCATCTGGATTCGCTGAGAGGGCCGCTGATGCGGGAAAGAGCAACAGGCAAAAAAGCAAAGCTTTCGCCAATACCGAATGCCCCAACGCGTTTCCTTTATCCAAATCATTACTTCCAATTTTGGGCCAGCGCCGCCGTGCCCTGGTCCCGGCCCACACGACACGCGAATTTTGATCAGTTGCTTCGAACAAGTGTAATTGTTAACTAATATTTTGCAAACTTTACAAAGAGTTACATAGGGCGCTGAATGGTTGATGCGGTTGGCAAAAACCGGATTATCCGGACGTCATCGGGCTTCTTCCGTCAGCAACGCCTGAATTTCCAGCACCGTCTCCTTGAGCTGCTCTTTGGTGAAGCGGGGCCAGGCGTGAAGGGCTCCCAATAAGCCATAGTATGCAATTTTCCCGAGTTTGTTGCCGCGGGATTCGCTTTGGGTTAGCTCGATATAGACCGCCGAAACGAGGCTCAGGCGCACCCGGTCAATGCGTTCCACATGGGCGCGCACGATTTCGTTGGAAAAGGCCCATTGCCGCATGGCGATTTCCAGCTCGGCATCCGAATTCCACGCTGATTCCAGCAAAATCGTCATTTTCTTATGCAAATCATCAAATTGCTTTTGAGTGCGATCGAATATTTCGATGGTCTGGGTGCGCTCCCAGTATTCGAGCATGAGGGTCGTGAGTTCGTCCATGGAGTCAAAGTGGTGATAGAACGAGCCTCGGGTAACGTCCAGCCTGCGGGCAATTTTCTCTCCGGAAACCCCGGCCGGCCCGTATTCCTTGAGTTGGTTGATGCCGGCAGTGACCCAGCTTTCTTTAGAAAGTTTAGGCATTAGAACCTCAAGCCTCATAAAAACATACAGGGTTGTATTGTGTTATTTACACTCCTATTCTCAATTAATCAACAGACCAATCAGTCATGGTCTATCTGTTGAAGGTGATAACAATAAATTGGAGATGCTTATGACGGCTTCGACAGTAACGCTGCAAGAGGGTGAAAAGATTCAGGCCAAACCGGTTCCCGGTGACGGTGGCCTGCCGGTGGTGGGGTATACCTTTCATTCGATGATGAATCCCATGGGATTCTCCCGCAAGCGCTTTGAGCAATACGGCGAAGTGAGCTGGAGTAACCTGTTTGGCACCCGCATGGTCAGTATGTTCGGTCCCGACGCCAATCAGTTCGTGTTCCTGAACCGGGGGGATATGTTCTCCAATAATCAGGGGTGGGATTTCTTTATCGGCAAGTTCTTTCATCGCGGCATCATGCTGCTGGATTTTGAAGAACACCGTCACCACCGTCGCATCATGCAGAACGCCTTCAAGAAGCCGGTTCTGGTGCAATATCTGGGGGAGATGCAGAGACCCATTGAGAAGGGCATACAAAAGTGGCTGCCGCAGGACGATTTTCATGTGTTCACGGCCATCAAGAAGCTCACCCTGGACATGGCCACCGAAATTTTCATGGGCGAGAAACTGGGCCCTGAAGCCAATGCCCTGAATAAGGCGTTCATCGACACAGTGCGTGCCGGGACTGCTCTGGTGCGTTATCCGGTGCCCGGCGGACGTTGGAAAAAAGGCCTCGATGGCCGTAAGGTGCTGTATAACTACTTCAAATCCAAAATTGCCGAGAAGCGCAACTCGGAAGGCATGGACCTGTTCAGCCAGTTATGCCGGGCGGAGACCGAGGATGGGCAGAAGTTTACCGACGACGACGTGATTAACCACATGATCTTCCTGATGATGGCGGCTCATGACACGTCCACCATTACCCTGTGTACCATGTTCTATCATCTGGCCAAGAATCCTGAGTGGCAGGATAAGCTCCGAGCTCAGAGTAAGGCATTGGGCAAGCCCCATCTGGATTTCGAAGACCTGGAGGCGATGGATGGCATGACGCTGGTGATGAAGGAATCCCTGCGGCTGTGTTCTCCGGTGCCATCCATTCCCCGCCGCACTGTGAAGGATGTGGTGTTCAAGGATGTGCTGATTCCCAAAGGCACGCTGATCTCCGTCTCCCCTTATTTCACCCACTACATGCCCGAGTACTGGAACAACCCCAAACAGTTCGATCCGGGACGGTTTGCTGAGGATCGTCGCGAGGATAAGGTGCACCCCTATGCCTGGGTGCCGTTTGGCGGTGGGGCGCATATGTGTATCGGTCTGCACTTTGCTGAGGTGCAGGTGAAAGCGATCCTGCACCAGGTGCTGCTGCGCTTTAAGTGGTCGGTTGATCCGGATTACAAAATGCCGATTGATATGACATCACTGCCAGTACCGGGGGATAAACTGCCGGTAAAATTGGAATTCATCTAGGCCAGTACCGTTGGTTCAGCAGAGGGAGAGGCGTTGCTCTTCCTCTGCTTCATGCTTTTTTAGATCAATGAGAATTTCCTTCTTCTCATAGACCTTGTCGATGTGATCCCCATTCCAGTGATACACCAGCCATTTGCTTTGTACCGGCAGGCTGACGGCGGTGGGCCGGAACGCGGCAATGCATTCCCCACCATGATTACGTACTGAAGGGTAGAGCAGGCCATAACATTGTGTGGTGCGCAGCTGCGCTGCAAAGGCCTGTGAATTGGCGTACTCATCGGGGTCGGGCTGCATCAGGTGCCCATAGGTTTCGCTGCGTAAATCGATCAGTGCTTTGAGCACACTGCCTTTATAGACTCGCATGTCCAGCTCACATGGGGGCTCCGCTGTGTAGCCAAGGAACCGTTCCCGGTGATAGATGGTTTCATGGATGGCGGTGTCCAGGTCGCGTGCTGCGTAATACACGCCGTAGCTGCCATCGGTGAAGCGGCTGGCAAAACCGGTGTGGGTGAAGGCAGCCATGACCACGCTGGCACCCGGGCCACTCACCCGGTCCGCTTCGGCCACATGACTCAGGTCACCGGCTTGCTCCCGCAGGCGTTCATTGGTGAGCGACTCGATTTCAAAGGTTTCCTCCATCAACTCCGGCGGGGTAAACCGTTCGAAGAAGTTGATGGGCGGAAACTTGGTGGGGATGATGCGGTAGTGAGGGCCTTCAACCTGGACTTCCCTGTGATGTGGTTGTGACATGTGGTTCAGTGTCCCCGTTGCCCGTCCAGAAACCGACGCACATCGCTCAGGTCGGCAACCCGGCCCTTGAGCATGACCTCCAGTGCGGAGTGGCCATTAAACAGGGGCGCTGTATTGGGTTTGGAGACCCATTCCGCAGCCCGTTTGGGGTTGGGCAGCAGGATGTTGAGGGCTTTGTAGATCCCCATAATGTAAGAAACCCGCTCCAGGGTGTCCTGGGAGAGTCGTACCGGCTTGGCGGTTTTGCCTTCCGCAAACTCTTTCATACGATAGAAACTGCTCTTGGCGGGGCTGCCCAGGAGGGTCATCTGCTCTTTGCTGCCCAAGCCCCATTCTTCGGTGATTCCGAAAAAGTTCAACAACGCGGCCGCGCTCAGACGGTCTTCGCGGTTCTGGTAACTGTGTTGCGATGCAGTGTTGGTGAGCATAGGGCACCTCCCGGAGTTCTCTTTGAAGTGTAACGTCCAAAGTGGGAATAAATCAACATAAATTCCAATTTGGGGCAATCTTGCATGGGGTCCCCATTACCGGTCTTTGCTGCCAAGGCTCTCCAGTTTCATGCCGATCACCGCCGCTTTGATCAGTTTCCAGGGACTGTGACTGAACAGCGCCTGGATCAATTGATCGAACAATTGGTATTTCGCCCGTGTATAAGGGTACCAATTAGGCTCGATCTTGCTGCTATCGGAGTCGATCAGTAGTGATTTTGAGCGAGTATAGCCCAGTAGCCCCTCGACGCCTTTCTGTCGCCCATAACCACTGGCCTTGGTGCCGCCAAAGGGCAGGGCCGGGTTGCCTTCTGTGAGCATGACATTGTTGATGGAGACGGCGCCGCACTCCAGGCGTCGGGCCACCCGATTGGCTCGTTGCAAATCCCGGCTCCAGACGCTGGCGCTGAGGCCGAATTCGGTGCTGTTGGATAGGGTGACCACTTCCTCTTCCGTACTGAACGGGACGATGGGCACCAATGGTCCGAAGGTTTCCTGCTGCAGGATCAACATGCTGCTGTCCAAATTGGTCAGCAGGGTGGGAAGATAGAACAGCTCGTTCTCCACCAAGGTGGCGCCACCGCAGAGCACCTTGGCACCTTTGGCGCGGGCATCCACCACTTGCTGGTGGACGATATCCAGTTGGAAATCTGCGGTCATTCCGCCGATGTCGGCATTGCCCAGGTCGCCACTGTTCACCACCAGTTTGTCGATTTCTGCTTTGGCCCTTTGTACGAATGCCGGGTACAGGGTGTCCTGCACATAGACCCGCTCTACCGAGCTGCAGGATTGCCCGGCATTGGTAAGCGCGCCCCAGAGTACGCCTTTTACGGCCCGATCCAGGTGAACGTCGTCGAACACAATGGCCTGGTCTTTTCCGCCCAACTCCAGATCCACCGGAATCAGCAACTCGGCGCATTGGGCCAGGATCTTCCGGCCGGTGCGGGCGCTGCCAGTGAAAAACACCTTGGCAGGTTTCTGCCGGATCAACTGTTGTGCCGTGGTGCCGGTGCCGTAGACCACTTGAATGCTGTCGCCGAGGATGGGGTCTACCTGGAACAGCTTTTCGAACAGGCCCTGCATGGGTGTGAGTTCGGAAGGCTTGTACACCACGGCGTTTCCGCACACATAGGCCGCCAGAATGGAAGTGAGGCCGATGTGCAGAGGGTAGTTCCAGGGCGCAATAATCAATACCGTGCCCAGGGGCTCATGCACGATACGGGATTTTTTCCCCAGCAGGGTGATGGGCGTGGAGACTTTCTTTTCGCTGAGAGCTTTTCGGGCATTTTTCAGCAGCCATTCAACGTTGTCGAGCACGCCCAACACCTCGGACACCAGCGCATCAGTGCGACACTTGCGGGTTTCCCGGCACAGTATGTCAATGGCTTCGTCGCGGTGTTCCACCAGATAATCCAACAACTTGCGCAGGCCTTCCAGGCGCACGTCGATGGGCAGTTCCGCCAGCCTGTTGTGGGCCCTGGCAGCCTGGTTGAAAACGGCGGCCGCGTCCTCTGCAGTGATGTCCTGGACCGGGCTGCCCAGCGCAGCGTCAAAGATTTCTTCACTGGATGCCTGTGGGTGATGTTCTGTCATATGGTTATCCTTCACGGCGTTCGCAGGTGAGTGAGAACTCGATGATGTCCAGTGGGCTGGTGCCGCCCGAAAGCCCGGTTTTACCGGAATAGTACAGGCTGACAACCACACCCTTGAGGCCGATGTTGAGCTTGCGCAAGAGCCCGGCGATGGCGTTGGGAAACGACTCGGCGTTGTCCGCCAGCCAAACCACAGAGCGGATCAACGGGGTGGGTGCCAGATAGAAAAACCACAACAGGTAACCAAAGTCCCGGATATCATCAGGGTGTGCGCTGCCCATGGCCGTGTCCACATAGGCCAGGCAACCGGTCTCCGAAAAAGCCGGAAACTCGCGGTCGCCGGGAATCATCACATCACCCAGTTTCTGCAGGCCCAATAATTGTCGATAAGAAAAAAATGTGGAAGTGAGCGAGCTCATGCACTGACTCCGTGTGGTTGCTGCTGCACCACCGTGGCACCGCAATCCCGCAGGATATGCTGCGCCGCCCGCTGGGAAAGCGCCATGATGGTGAGCGATGGATTGATGCCCGGTGCATTGGGGAATATGGAAGAATCAGCAATATACATATTCGGCAGCCCATGCACCTGGAAATGCTCATTGACCACCGAATCCCCCGCATTCTGCCCAATGTGGCACCCGCCCATGAGATGAAGGCCAATCTGCAGGGGAGAGGTGACCACCTCTTTGGCCCCCAGCGTCTGGAACAGATCGACTACCACACGGTTGCCATGGTCAGCGGTTTGGCGATCCACATCGGATAGGGGTTTGTCGATCTCGAGCCGGTCACGGCGGGTGAGGCGAAGGGTACCGGCTCCCTGGTCGCGCACGGCAACTTCAATACAGGCCATGTTGCGGTATTGACGCATAAACCGTTGATGGTCGAGCCCGTAGCCGGGCTTCAACAAGCCGATGGCGATGGGGCCGGCAAAGACATTTTCCAGTTTGAATCCTGCGGCCCGAAAACGGGGTTCATCGGATTTGACGGTCTGGAAGGCGCCTTTGTGGGAATCCACCCGGTCGTTGAACAGGGCTACGGTCATCCATTGCGGGTGACAGTAAAACCCTTGGCCCAACGCCGGGAGTCGATCCTGCAGGCGTGACCTCAGCAACAATTCGGTGGTGCCCAGGGCACCACTGGCCAGAACCACTTTACGGGCGTACCGGGTTATTGGCTGCCCCCGCTGGTATCCGCACACAGTGACAAAAGAGGGCCCGTGGACCACCTCCCGTACCGTACACTCGGATTCAATTCGCAGGCCATTGTTCTCGGCCTTGGGCAAAAAAGTTTCCAACATGCTTTGTTTGGAGGCGCGTGGACAACCGCCCAGGCAGGTCATGCAGTCATTGCCCGAGCCGCAATCCCGTTGCCCGCGCCGCAGGGGGGCCCAGCCGTAACCTTTCGACTCAAACCCTTTCACATACAACTCGGCGTTGGTATTCCAGTCCGAGGGTGCCATGTGGTGCAGTGCCAGGTGGGATTCCACTGCGTCATAGTGCAATGCCATCTGATCGCTGGAAAAGAAATCCATACGGGTTTGGTGGCGCCAACTGTCCAGGGCGATATCGTCGAAACGATCCAGCAGACACTGGTTGATGATGGTGCCACCCCCCACCACTTTGCCGCGAATAAACAGTGTTGAGGCATCGCGGCTGGCATCCATGCCCCCATTCCACATCAGCTGGGCATTGGCGTCCAGTTCGTTGTCCGGGAAGGTCGCAGCGGAAAAACGCCGGCCGGCTTCCAGCATCAGCACGTCGGCGCCGGACTGCGTCAGTTCGTGTGCGATCACCGAGCCCGATGCGCCGGAGCCCACGATGATTACGTCATGAAGGTGTTTCATGGGAAAGTCCTTTTAGCCAGGTTACATGAACACCCAGCCATTACCTCGATAAGTGGTGACGGTGTCTTCGATGACGCCGTCCCGGATCAGGTGCAGTTGATTGAAATGCTCACAAAGCTCGCCGGCTTTGGCATGGCGAAAAAACACCGGATCGCCGGGTTCAAGTGCCTGCTTGCATTGCTGCGTGTGTAGGGGCGTCTGCACTTCACCGGTCCCTTCGTTGGGGTCCAGTTTCAAACCGGCAGGCAAATAGGGCTGTGGCATTTTAATGCGCTCGGCGTTGCCAGAGGCGACGTAGCCACCGCCGTTACAGGTGACAATGTCAGCGGATGGCTTGCGGGCCACACTGGTAACAAATCCGGCAGCCGGTTCCAGTTTGAAGTTGCGGTAATAATCGAACAGGTGCGAACAATAAAACCCGCTGCCCACCGTCACCTCATTGACCAACGGTTCCTGAATCGTGGATTCAATACTGCCGGTACCACCACCATTGATCAGGGTGAGCTGCGCGCCTTCATGAAGTAGAACCAGAATGGTTTCCGTGCGGCGGTCATGGATGATGGGCAGCGACTTTTTCTTCAGGTAGCGCACGACGATATTTTGCAAGATCTTGCCTGGTACCTGGTCGCCCAAGCCGGCAATCTGGGCCTCGTAGCCCATCAGTCCACACAGGTTGATGTGTTGAAACCCCTTGATCCGGCGATAGAATTCCACTGCTTGCCGGGGTGTTTTGATATTCGAGCGATGCACTCCAAAGTGTACACCGGGGAAAGGCACCGACATATCCAGATCAAGACAGAGGTTGGCTTTGATGTTCAGCTCTGCGGCCAGCCCGTCCAGCAGTGCAACATGCTCGACCCGGTCCACCATGAAATACAGTTTTGCCGGCTTGGTAGAGGCCTGCAGTGCCGCCATCAGGCTGTCGCGACACAGGCTGGGGTAGGCAATCAGCAGGTCATCGAAACCCTCGTCCACCAGTAGAGCGGCTTCTTGCGGGTGGTAGCACATGATGCCGTTAAACTGCTGGCTGGCGTTCAGTAAGTAACGCAATAGATGAACGCAGCGCACCGACTTGGACGCGATGCGAATGGAGCGGTGGTTGGCCCGCGTCAAGTTGGTTTGGATGTTGTTGTCGAACTTGTCCATGTCCACCCAGGCAGCAGGTGTGGTGATGCCATCAAATATCGTGGAATACTGCTGATATAAACTCATGACAGGTTTTGTTGTTTTGGTTTTATTTGGAACCATCGTACCATATTGCCTGGCGGAGGAAAGTAGTTATTTGTAAAGCCATCCCCTATTGCTACGACTTTGGCACCCTGGACTGTTCTGCCGCGGGCTTGGCCATAATGGCAAGCACCCCTCCCAATATGATCAGGATCATGCCCCCCAGACTCTTGCCATCGGGTACATGATCCCAGAACAACCAGCCCAGTAATCCGGCAAACACCACCCCAAAGTAGGTAAGGGGAGCAATGCTGTTGGCCGGTGCATGGGCGTAGGCGTGATTGTACAGCTTCATGGTGATGAAAATAGAGAAGCCCACAAACAGGAGTGCAGGCCAGGCGAGCAGGGGAATGGCAGTGAAGTTGAGCAGCGCCAAGGGTGTGCTGAGCAGCAGGGAAATCAGAAAATAATAGAACAGGATTCGGTTCGAGGGCTCGCTCTGGGCCAGCTCCCGGGTATAAATCATGGATACCGCCAATGTGACGCCGGAGAGAAAACCGATGCCGTGCCAAAGGCTGAAACTGGCTCCTTCGGGCTTGAGAATAAACAGCACGCCGGCAAACCCCAGGCCGATGCCCACCATGCCCAACAGGCTGATGCGATTACGAAACAGCAGGTAGGCAAAAAAGGGTACACAGATCGGGGCAGTGTTGCGTAACAGGGATGCATCCACCAGGGGAATGTTGCCGATGGCCAGGTAGTACGTGTAAAAGCAGGCCCAGCCGGCCACACCACGAATCAGGTGGTGGCGGGGAACCTGGGTGGCTAATCCCGGCAGGCCCACCTTTGCCATCCAGGGGGTCAGGGTGAAGAGGCAGATCAGGTATTGTATGCAGACCACCACACTGGCATCCATCATCCCGGTGAGGTACTTGGTGGCGGCGGCCACCAGGCTTGCCACCAGGGAGGTCAGGATGGCATACATGCTGGCAATGCGTAAATTGGTTTGACGCCCGGGCACAATAATCCTTATATGACTGCTCTAAATGTTTGCTATTATTGCAAAAAATAGCCTCTGGATGAGCCGTGTTCGGTGCAAAATATCGTACTTTTTGATTTGAGTTACGCAGACTTTCTCGCCTTTCTGTGGTTTTTGCTGTGTTGGGTAGGTTATGCCCAATACGCCCAGTGGAAAGCCCTCACCAAGAAATGCCTGGCCAGCGTACTGCACCAGCAGCGGTGTCGCTGGATGCTGGAAATGCTGGGTCGGGAGAACCGGGTAATGGATGCTTCCCTGATTGCCAACCTGGAGCGCAATGTGTCATTTTTTGCTTCCTCCACCCTGTTGATCCTGGCCGGTATCCTGACGGTGTTGGGCGCCACCGACCGGGTGATCTCGCTGGCGGAGGAATTGCCCTTCGCGGTCAAAGCCACGAAAGTGGCCTGGGAGCTTAAACTGTTCCTGCTGATGGCGATCTTTGTTTACGCGTTTTTCAAATTCAGCTGGGCGTTACGTCAATACGGCTTTGCTTCGGTTGTCATCGGAACCGCACCATCACCAGCGGCGGTTGACGGCAGTGCGCGTACCGAGTTTTCCCAGGGGGCCGGCAGTGTAATCTCCCGGGCAGCCCACGCTTTCAACCTGGGCCTACGCAGTTACTATTTCGGCCTGGCTTTTCTGCTATGGTTTGTAAATCCCTGGATTTTTATGGCGACGTCCACCTGGGTGGTGGCCGTACTCTATCGACGGGAGTTCCACTCCAAGGCGCTTCGGGCGCTGATACGAACCAACAAGGCGATTATCCGTGGAGACGTTCAGTGAGTGACGACAAAAAGACCAAATGGCCCTTCACTTTAGAGGAAGGTCTGAAAATGTTCCTGCACGGTGTGCGGCACAGTATGGAGCTGGGCATGGCCCTGGAGGAAATCACCGCGGAGGGACTGGTGGTGCGTTTACCTTACTCTGACAAAATCATCGGTAACCCTGACACCGGCGTGATTCACGGTGGTGCCATCACCAGCCTGATGGATCAGGCCTGCGGTCTGGCGGTGGCCCAGGCCATGGCGCCGGATTTTGACATTACTCCCACCATTGATCTGCGCATAGATTACATGCGGCCGGCAGAGCCTGGCAAAGACGTGTTGGCGTATGTGGAATGTTACCGGAAAACCCGCAGCGTGGTGTTCACCCGGGGCGTGGCGTATCAGGATAACCGGGATGAGCCCATCGCCCATTGTGTGGCCAACTACATGCGGATGGGGTTGAGCAAGATACCCTGGTCCCCCAGAAAGACCACGGAGGAAGGGCAATGAGCATCAAAGAAATCGTTCACCAATGCCGTGAAACCAACGACTATGCCCGTCTGGTGGAAGCCATTCCCTATGCCCAGACCATTGGTATGGGCTGCATGAAAGCCGGGGAGGAGGTGATTTTCACCTTGCCCGCCATCAAGTCGAATATCGGTAATCCCACCTTGCCCGCTATCCATGGTGGGGTGTTGGGTGGTTTTATCGAGCAGTCGGCGCAACTGCACCTGTTGATGCTGATGGAAACCCCCACTTACCCCAAGGTGGTGGATCTTTCCATTGATTACCTGAGTGCTGGCCTGTTCCGGGATACCTTTGCCGAGTGTCATGTACTGCGTATGGGGCGGCGGATTGCCAATGTGGCGGTGACGTTGTGGCAGGCTAAAAAGGATGAGCCCATCGCCACCGCACGGGCCCACTTGCTACTGTCCTGAGCTTTGGTTAATGTAAGCATTGTTCTAAAAACGCTCAATCATAATTGAGGTGGCCGCGAGCCACCCATCGTAAGACATTGAATATTATAAGGGAATTACAGGAAGGCTCGTATGGAGACTTTTCTATTCATTGCCGCTTTGCTGGCATTTTCCGGTGTGACACTGAATTGCTTGCGCTTGGCTTATGGCCGATCACTTTCCTGGGGTATGGCCTGTACGCTTATGCCCCTCACCTGGATACCGTTTTACAACCTGGAGTGGGATCGGGTCCGGGTCCAGGGGGTTCTCCATACCCTGTCTTTGATCGCGCTGCTGTTTTTTGGTGTGCTTTATATGCGGGCCAATCCGTTCCTGTTTGATGACGGTACGCTGGCGGCTGTGCGGGACAAGGTCGCGCCGGCATTTGCGCAGGCGCCGTTGTCGTTGGCTGCGCCGCGTTTTGCCTCAGACTATGAGATTGCTGCCCATGGCTTCCAGGAAGGTGCCAACCAGGCTCGCTACCTGGGGCGTAAATACCAGTTTGAGCAGGTGGTGTTCGCCGACGGTATCCTGCGCTTCAAGCAGCTGGACGCACCAGAGCCAGTTGAGATTGCGATCGATCTGCAGGATTTTGAGGTGGGTGAAAGCGGCAGCCTGATGCTGGATCTGACTCCGGCCTCGGTTGGTTTTCCCCTGGTGCATGTCATGCAGTACCGGCCTGAGACCGCGCTCCCCACGGTGGATTCCTACGAGAAGGGATTTTGGCTCGAACTGATTCTGGAGCGGGTGACGGAAGACCGCTATCAGGGGCGGGTACAACTCAAGTTCCCGGATGGGCGTAAAGGCTATCTGGCCGGCAACTTCAACGCCTCCACCCGGGATCTGGTGCGTGAATTTGGTGAGGTGGTGCGCTCCTACGATTCCAATGACACCATCGAGTATGTGGCAGAACAGTATCTGGTGAATAACCTCGGTTCCTCGCTGTTGAATATCGTGGACTACCACAACACCTTTTTTCAGACCAATCTGGAGGATTCCACCGCTCACACCAATGTCACCGTGGCTATGGTGGACGGCAGTATCCATGACATTGATATCAGCCTGTTCAAGAATGACAACGAATGGGTGGTGGAGCGTACCCCGGTGCGGGAGCTGGTGGGTGCGTTGCAAACCATCCGCCAGTCCCCCCCGGCAGCGATCAGCAGCAAGCCGGTGCTGCAGCAACTGGAAACCTACGGGCCTGATGACCTAGAGGAACTGGTCGGGCGCAAGGTGAGTTTGCAGACATTTGACGGCAAGACCCGTGCCGGCACGGTGGACGCGGTGGATCGCTACAACGTCTCGCTGGTGACGCTGCTGGGGGGCGGCGAAGTCGCGCTGATTGTGAAGCGGCGTGAGGTGAAGGAGGTCCGCCTGCAGGACTGATCTGCCGAGCTGGCGTTACCCTAGAAGAATCACGGTCAGGGTGCGTGGGCCGTGGGCTCCCAATTGAATGGTCTGCTCAATATCCGCCGTTCTCGATGGGCCGCTGATCAAATGGATGGCCCGATGCCGGGCGGGTTGCTTTTGGGCCAGTTGCTTCTGGGGCAGCTGCTTCTGGGTCAATAGGCGCCAGGCATCAGCCTTCCCCATGACAATGCAGCCTTTATCCAGCAGCACAACGTGGTGCTCCGCCAGGAAGTTCCAGCTGCCGGGCTGCTCTGCCGTCGCCAGGCAGAGCAGGGTGCCGGTATCCCGGATGCCGCAGAACGCCCTGGTGACGGCCACAGAGCCCGCTGGTGTAGGGTTCGCTGACGCACGGCGCCATAGTCTATTGGCGTGCCTGTTGGCGTCGGACCCCAGCAATTCCGGGGCAATGGTGGGCGGTTGCCGCCAGTCGTTCTCCTCGCTGAGGGTTTTCACCGTTTGTAACGCGTCCTGTTCGGAGGCTGCGAACGCCACCAGGGCGCCGTTACGGGACGCCGTCGCAGCAAACTCATCCGCCGATTGAAACTGGATGGGCGGACTCTGCCCGCTTTCCGGTTTGCGCGTTGGCGCGTTCGATGTGGCACCTGCCCGGGCACGCAGCTTCGCCAGGATCTGGTAGCGCGCGTGGCTGTCACTTACCTTGCTGTGGTCCATTTTGCGCTGCATTTTTCAGTCCATTTTGCGCTCTGGTGCGCCATTGCTCCAGGAAGGTGGTGTCGCCGCTGGGTCTGATGGGAGTGCGTTGGTTGGGCCAGGCACGTTGCGGCAACCAGCGCAGCATGGCTCGGGACAGGCGCAGGTTCCAGGAAAAAAGGCGCGGGTGCCTGGACAGCCTACTGTACAGCGTCAGGCCCCAGCGCCATCTGCGTGGTTCCCGCTTTTGTTCATGTTGTTGCGCCCGCAGTTGACGCAACAGATCGGGGAGGGGGATGCCCATGGGACAAACCTCCTCACAGCGGCCACAAAAGGTGGAGGCATTGGGCAGTGGCAGGGCCGCATCCAGACCCTGCAACAGTGGCGTCAGCACTGAACCCATTGGGCCGGGATACACCCAACCATAGGCGTGGCCGCCAACATTGGTGTACACCGGGCAATGGTTCAGGCAGGCGCCGCATTTAATGCAGTTGAGCATGGGCTCAAAGGGGGTGCCGAGCATCTCGCTACGCCCATTATCCAGCAGGATCACATGGAACTGATCCGGGCCATCCGGATCCTGTGCCTGCCTGGGGCCGCTGTAGAATGAGGTGTAGGCGCTCATGTGCTGACCGGTGGCGCTGCGGGCCAATACCTCAAGAATCAGCGACGCATCTTCCATCGACGCCACCACTTTTTCAATGCTGGTGACCACAATATGCACCCGCGGCAGCGTGGCGCTCAGGTCCCCGTTGCCCTCATTGGTGACCAGGGCGATGGAGCCGTTTTCCGCCACCAGTACGTTGGCGCCGGTGATGCCGATGTCCGCCGTGAGAAAGGCTTCTCTCAACACGGTGCGGGCTTCCCCCACCAGATCCGAAATCGCGTCCAGGCCTCGCTCACCCAGGGCATGGTATTGGCGGAAAAGTTCCGCTACCTGCTGGCGGGTTTTATGAATTGCGGGGGCGATAATGTGACTGGGGGGCTCTTTGGCCAGTTGAATGATGTATTCCCCCAGATCGCTTTCCACCACATCGAATCCCGCGGACTCCAAAGCGGCATTGAGTTCACACTCCTCCCCGATCATGGATTTGCCCTTGATAATGCGGCGACCATTGGCATTGCGGGCGATTGCCATGACGGTGGCGTTCAACTCCTGCGGGGTTTGTGCCCAGTGGACTTCACCACCATTGCGAATCAGGTTTTGCTCGAACTGTTCCAGCAACGGTGCCAGGTTTGCCAGGGCCTGTCGCTTTGCTGCCTGGGCGTTGGCTTTCAGCTGCTCAAATTCATCCACCATGGCGATGGCCTGAGCCCGCTTTTTAACGAACCCGCTTTGCGCATGACCGAGCGCACTCTGCAGTGCTGTGTCATCCAGGGCTTGTTGGGATTGGGCGGCAAAGCCATTGGCGCCATGCTTGTTCACGACTGGCGCTCCGTTGCATTCGTGCCGGCCAGCAGTTCCGCAATGTGGCAGAAGCTCAACCCCGACCGGTCAAGCGACTGCAACTGCAGCAGGCAGCCCAGGTCCGCTGAGGTTACACCAGTGGCGGAGCATTGCTCTATCGCAGCCAGCTTTTTCTGCCCCATGCGGCTGGACAACGGATCGAACTTCGCTGCGAAGGTGCCGCCAAAGCCACAACATACCTCCTGGTCGTGGAGATGGGCCAGCCTGATCCCGGCTTTCAGCAGCAGGCGGTGGCCCTGCTCATGGGAGTGGGTCTCCCGGCGGCACGAGCAGCTGGTGTGATAGGCCCAGGCGTGTTGAGTGCGGTGTTGGGGGCGGGTACCCGGATGCCAGCCTTGCTCTTCCAGGAACTGGCACAACTCGCGGGTGCGGGCGGCCAACCGGGTGGCTCGTTCAAGCCAGTCGGTATCCTGGTCAAACAGGCGGGGGTAATGGTTGATGATCATGCCGGCACAGGAACCGGAGGGGACCACCACCCAATCATATCCCTGCAATGCGGTGATCTGGGTCTTGGCCACCGCGATGGCCTGGTCACGATGGCCGGCATTGTAGCCTGGCTGGCCACAGCAGGTTTGATCCAGGGGTACATCCACTTTGAATCCCAGGCTCTCCACCAGCTGGACGCAGGCATGACCTATTTCCGGGCGTAGGCTGTTGGCCAGACAGGTGATGTACAAAGCGGCGGTGGGCGGTCTCTTTGCTTGATCAGGCATGTGGTTGTTTTTCATGACCAATGTTGGCGCCATCATAGCAAAATTTTGTTGCAGAAGGGCTTGATATCCGCCGCGCTGACCCCATCTACCGAGGGAATTTGACTTTTTGCGCAATTGAGGAGCACGTTACCACCATGACTGTCGATGCCAATAAAGAGACCCTTGGCTTCCAGGCCGAAGTTAAACAGCTTTTGCATTTGATGATCCATTCTTTGTACAGCAACAAAGAGATCTTCTTGAGAGAACTGATTTCGAATGCGTCTGATGCGGCAGACAAGCTCCGTTTTCTCAGCCTCTCCCAGCCGGACATTATGGAAGGTGAGGGTGACCTTAAAATCCGCATCGAATTCGACAGCGAGAGCAAAACCATCAGTATTACCGATAACGGCATCGGTATGAACCGCGATGACGTGGTGAGCCACCTGGGCACCATCGCCAAATCCGGCACCAGCGAATTCCTCAAAAACCTGACGGGTGATCAGCGTAAGGATTCCCAGCTGATTGGCCAGTTCGGGGTGGGGTTCTACTCGGCGTTTGTGGTGGCCGACAAAGTGGAAGTCTTTACCCGCAAAGCCGGTGAACCTGCTGAGAACGGCGTGCACTGGACCTCAGAAGGCGAAGGAGAGTTCACCGTGGAGCCGGTGTCCCGGGATCAGCGCGGCACCACCATCGTTCTGCACCTGCGTGAAGGTGAAGAGGAGTTCGCCGACGCCTGGAAGCTGCGCAGCATCATCTCCAAATATTCAGACCACATTTCCCTGCCCATCGAAATGGTGAAGAACGAGATGGCGCCTGAGTCCGAGGAAGCGGAGGAGGAGGCCGAAACCAAGGCCGATAAAGCGCCTGAGTTTGAGGTGGTGAACAAAGCCACCGCACTGTGGACCCGTTCTCGTAATGAAATCAGTGATGATGAATACAAGGAATTCTACAAGCACATCTCCCACGATTTTGAAGATCCCATCGCCTGGACCCATAACCGGGTGGAGGGTAAACAGGAATACACCTCTCTGCTGTATATTCCCAAGCGGGCACCGTTCGACCTGTATCAGCGTGAGGCCTCCCGCGGCTTGAAACTGTATGTGCAGCGGGTGTTCATTATGGACGACGCCGAACAGTTCATGCCCATGTACCTGCGCTTCATGAAAGGGGTGCTGGATTCCAATGATCTGCCTTTGAACGTATCCCGGGAGATTCTGCAATCCAACAAAACCGTGGAAAGCATTCGTGGCGCCCTGACCAAGCGCTCCCTCGACATGATCCGCAAACTGGAGCCTGAGGACTACAAGGAGTTCTGGAAACAGTTCGGCCAGGTGTTGAAAGAGGGCCCGGCAGAAGATTACGCCAACAAAGAGAAAATCGCCGGCTTGTTCCGCTTTGCCAGTACCCATACCGGCACCTCAGAACAGGTGGTTGCGCTGGACGACTACCTGGAACGAATGAAAGAAGGCCAGGACAAGATCTACTACATCGCCGCGGAAAACTACAACGCAGCCGCCAACAGCCCCCATCTGGAGATCTTCCGCAAGAAGGGCGTGGAGGTGTTGCTGATGTACGATCGCATCGATGAGTGGATGATGGGTTACCTGTTCGATTACAAGGGCAAGAGCTTTATCAATATCGCCAAGGGTGACCTGGACCTGGGGGCCATCGAAACCGAAGAGGATAAAAAGCAGCAGGAGGAGGTGGAAAAATCCTCCGAGGAGCTGGTGAAACGATTGAAGGACGTGCTGGAGAGCAAGGTCTCCGAAGTGAAGGTGTCACACCGCCTCACCGACTCGCCGGCCTGTCTGGTAGTGGGTGCCTACGATATGGGCGCGCAGATGCGGCAGATAATGGAAGCTGCCGGCCAGAAAATGCCCGATAGCAAGCCCACCATGGAGATCAACCCGTCCCACCCTCTGATGGAGCGCCTGAACGCTGAGGTGCAGGAGGATCGGTTCGAGGATCTGGCCCAGATCGTGTTTGACCAGGCCGCGCTGTCAGAAGGGCGGGCACTGGATGACCCCTCAGCTTATGTTAAGAGAATCAACAAGTTGTTGATGGAAACCATCGGTTGAATATGACTCAGGCACCGGTGAAACATCCGGTGCCTTTTATTTCATTTCAGCATTCCATCTGCCCGTAGGCCTGTTATGATAGGGAGAATGCACTGGTAACAAGGGGAGGCAACGTGGTCGATTATTCAATCACTTACCCGTTCACCCGGGAGTCAGCAGAAGAGCTCAGAGAGCCCCTGCTGTCGGTTGTCCTGGATCTGATCAAAGCGGTTCAGGAGACGGAAGACGGCTACATTCTGGTATTCGGTCGAGTTCCCCAGACCGTGCAGCCCGCAGCGCAACTGATGCAGGTCGAGCGTGTAATGAATCCCTTCATGCGGATGTCCCTCACCGTGGAGTCCAATGAAGGTCCTATCAAGATGGAAATGTCGGGCCCGAAAGGCACCAAGGAATTCCTGTATTCCGAATATGGCCTGAAACGTTGGGTTCTCTCTTAGTTGGATAATTGAATGACCACCGAAGTGAAGAAGGTTGCCGTGTTGGGTGGCGGGAGCTTTGGGACCTCCATTGCCAATATTCTTGCTGATAATGGGCACCAGGTTAGGCTCTGGATGCGCAATGAGAAGACCGTGCAGGATATTGCCAATATCCATGAAAACACCCGCTACCTGCCTGGTAAAAAACTCAACCCCTCCATTCAGCCCACAACCTGCCTTGAGACCGCCGTCGGCCGTTCCGATATCCTGTTTGTGGCCATCCCCAGCAAAGCGTTCAAACAGGTTGTGACCCAAGCTGCGCAATGGCTGGACCCTGGCAAGATCCTGGTGAGTACCACCAAGGGGATTGAAATGGACGGCTTCAAGTTCATGAGCCAGATCCTGGAGGATTGCACGCCCTGTTCCAAAATCGGCGTACTGAGCGGGCCCAACCTGGCCAAGGAAATCGCCGAACGTACGCTCACCGGTACGGTCATCGCCAGCGAATACGGTGAGGTGCGACAGACGGTGCAGGATGTCCTGTCCTGCAGCTATTTTAGGGTTTACGCCAACAGTGACCGGTTTGGCGTGGAACTCAGTGGTGCTCTCAAAAACATTTACGCGATCGCCTCGGGAATGGCGGCAGCCATGGGCATGGGCGAGAACACCAAGAGCATGTTGATCACCCGCAGCCTGGCGGAAATGAGTCGGTTTGCTGCGCGCCTGGGTGGGAATCCTATGACCTTTCTTGGCCTGGCCGGTGTGGGCGATCTTTACGTCACCTGTACCTCGCCACTGAGCCGCAATTATCAGGTGGGGTTCGCATTGGCCCAGGGGCGCCCCCTGGACGACATTCTGGATACCCTCGGCGGCACGGCAGAGGGGGTGAACACCATCCGCCTGGTGAAAGGCAAATCCGATGAACTGGAGGTGTATATGCCGTTGGTGCATGGCCTATACGAGATCTTGTTTGAGGGCAAAAGCTTGAAGGATGTCATCAAGAAGCTGATGCTGGGAGAACAGAACACCGATGTGGAGTTTGTGTTACCCGGCCCCGATAAGCTGGCCAATTTAAAACGGGGGTAGTTTATGACTGAAGAGCAAGAAAAGGATCCATTATTCCTGACTGCGCTGTACATGATCTTGTTTTATCTGGTGTTTGTACTGGCCGGGTATGTGCTGATTGGCCTGGGTATCATTCAGGTGGTGGTCAGGCTGCTCTCCGGTCAGCCCCAGGATGAATTGAAGCGCTTCGGTGCCGGATTCGGCCGCTATATGTCACAAATCGTCGACTACATTTCCATGAAATCCGACGTTAAACCCTATCCTTTCAGTGAGTGGCCAATCGTCACTGAGAAGAAAAAATGAGTACCCCAATTTGAGCACCCTTTACATCATGCGTCACGGCGACGCTATCTCGAGGGCCGCCACAGACGCCGAGCGGCCGCTGTCTGATCTGGGCCAGGGGGATGCGGCCAGCATGGTTCCCTGTTTGCTGCAGCGTCCGCCACAGACGATTTGGGTCAGCCCCTATCTGAGGGCACAGCAGACCGCAGCAATCGTGGTGACCGGCTTGGTGCAGGCCGGCTTCAAGCCCAAAGTAGAGACGGTTTCGGGCATTACACCGGAAGACAATCCGTACAAGCTGGTGGATCTTCTGGCTGACGTGACGGATGGACCCTTGATGCTGGTGAGTCACAATCCGTTTGTGAGCACCTTGTTGAGCCTGTTGACCGAGGGGCATAGCCAGGCCCGCATTGGCATGGTGACCGCATCCATTGCCTGCCTGGACGGAGAGGTGAACGGGATGGGAACCATGGCACTGCAATGGTACAAAACCCCTTCAGATCAGGCCACTTGAGCCCGGTTGTATTTTATTGGGCGATCAGTCATAGTGCCGAATCGAACATGAAAAACAACATAGCAACACGATAACAATAAGAGCAACCATATAAGAGTACCCATATTATGAGTGCCACCGCAAAAGTACAGCCCAATCGCGAGGTGAAAATCAATACCGGCATTCCACTTCCCCTGGAACGTTTCTATCACTGGGAGCGGCACAGCCCCAGTAAAATCTGTTTCACCCAGCCCATGGGCAACGGAACAATTCAGGATATCACCTGGCAGGAAGCTGGCAAACAGGTTCGGTCCATGGCGGCCTATCTGCAAAAAATTGGTGTGAAGCCCGGTGACAATGTCGCTCTGATTTCAAAAAACTGTGCGCACTGGATCATGGCGGACCTGGCGATCTGGATGGCAGGTGGCGTTTCTGTACCCTTGTATCCAACCCTGACGGCCGATAGTGTCCGCCAGATCATGGACCACAGTGAATCCAGGTTCCTGTTCGTTGGTAAATTGGATGATTGGCCTGCCATGGCTGCGGGTGTCCCGGAGGGCGTCACTTGCATCAGTTTCCCGCTCAGTCCGGACACTGAATTCCCGTCCTGGGATGAGATCGTCGAAGCCACTGCTCCCATGAAGGAGAGCCCATCGCGATCCCATGCTGAATTAGCCACTATTATTTACACATCCGGAACCACCGGCATGCCCAAAGGTGTGATGCACACGTTCAACAGCATCGCCTCGGGAGCCAGTCAGGCTGCCAACATCTATGAAGCATCCACCGACGATCGTGTGCTTTCCTATCTTCCGCTGTCCCATGTGGCAGAGCGCATGGTGGTGGAGATGATGCAGCTTTATCAGGGCATGCATGTGTTTTTTGCCGAATCCCTGGATACGTTTGCCTCCGATCTGCAGCGGGCCCGGCCCACCATCTTTTTTGCGGTTCCCCGCATCTGGGCGAAATTCCAAGCCGGTATTTTTGCCAGGATGGACGAGCGCAAGCTGAACCTGATCTTCCGCATTCCGTTTTTGTCCAAAGCCATCAAGAAAAAGCTGCGAGAAGCCATTGGTCTGAACGATGCGCGCTTGTGTTTCAGCGGTGCAGCACCGATCTCCGGGTCGTTGCTGGATTGGTATAAGCGGCTGGGCATCGAGATCCTGGAAGTGTACGGCATGACGGAGAATATGGGGTATTCCCACAGCTCCCGTGAAGGCCAGGGGCGAGTGGGTTATGTCGGCCAGCCCAATCCTACCGTGGAAGTCAAAATTGGTGATGGGGGCGAGGTGCTGGTGCGTTCGCCTACCACCATGGTTGGCTATTACAAGGAAGCGGAAAAAACTCGGGAGGCGCTGACAGACGATGGTTTCCTGCGCACTGGCGATGTGGGTGTGATAGACGCGGATGGCAGCCTGAAAATAACCGGCCGCATAAAAGAGATTTTCAAAACCAGCAAAGGTAAGTACGTTGCACCCTTTCCCATTGAATCCAAGTTGCTGGCCAGTGCCCACGTTGAGCAATGCTGCGTGGTGGGCAATGCGATGCCTCAACCCATTGCGTTGGTGGCGCTGGCCGAGGCCGACCTGGCAGCCCTGCGTGATGGAGAAGGCAGGGACTCCATCCATCAGGCTCTGACGCAGTTGTATGACCAGGTGAATGCGTCCCTGGACCCCCACGAAAAGCTCAAGACCATTGTGGTTACCAATGGTGAATGGTCAATTGAAAATGGCATCATGACCCCGACGTTGAAAATCAAACGCAACGTGCTGGAATCCCGTTATGAGGACCGGATCGAAAACTGGTACGACACCAAAGAAAAAGTCCAATGGGAATAATGAGCCTGCAGTGAACCGCTGTAACGAATTTTGAATGGTAGTGATTAGTACGCTTTATGCTCATTAATTTTTCACACGCCAATGGCATTCCGGCAGCCAGCTATCAACCACTGTTTGAGTCGCTGGCACCCCATCAGGTGATTTTCAATCCCCAGTATGGTCACAATCCGTTGTTTCCTTTCACTGACGGCTGGACCCATCTGGCGGATGAGCTGCTGCACTTTCTGGATCAGCATGCGCATGAACCGGTGGTGGCTGTTGGGCACTCCATGGGGGCGGTATTGAGTTTTATCGCAGCCTGCAAGTCGCCGCAGCATTTCAAAGGGGTGTTGATGCTGGACCCACCCCTGCTCTGGGGCAAAATGGCTTGGGGGTTCCGCTTTGCCAAGCTGATCGGGCGGGGGGATGACATTACCCCGGCGGGCAAGTCCAAATTCCGCAAACGGGAGTGGCCGGATCGACAAACGGCCATCGACTACTTTGCGTCAAAAAGCCTGTTCAAGTTTGAGCCCTCTTGTTTTGATGCCTTCTGTCAGGCTGCGCTTTCACCCAAGGGGCAGCAATCTGGTAAAAGCGAAGCAGTGGAGCTCACGTTCAGCGTGGATGTGGAAGTGGGGATCTTCCGCAACACGCCCACCAATCTCAAAAACTATTCCCGACCGCAACACCTGCCAATGAAAGTCATCTATGGGGAGCAAAGTGATGCTTCCCGTGCCGATTGCATTGAACCTTTTTGCAGGCATTTTGGGATTGAGCGCCAGCTGATATCCGGTCGGCATATGTATCCCCTGCAGCAGCCAGCGCAAACCGTTGAGCTGATTCAGGAATTTATTAGCCGGCTATAACCTGGCGCAGAAGGGAGTTTTAGCGGACAAGATCTTACCGGAAGAGGTCTTGCCGAATGTGCTCTTGGATACGTGACAGAATGCCACGTTCCTTTTCCTCGTAGCTGATCTGTTCATTTTCCCATAGGGGCTGTAGCGCAGCCTGCTCAAAGAACTGGATACCAAATTCACCGTAACGGCGCTGGATGCTCTTCTTGAGGTAGAACAGCTCGGCCTGATGCCAGGGGCGGATGGAGTGTTGCGCCAGGGCATGGTCCGCCAGTTCCTGAATGCCTTTACCTTTGAGGGCGCTGGTTAAAAATATCTTGTCCTTGGCTGCCTGGCGGTAATCGTCTTCCGCATGCAGCTCCACCAGCTTTGCCTGTTTCAACGAACTGCGCAGCATGTGATAGCTGGTGCGGGCCAGTCTTTCTTCATCGCACTTGTTGACGATAAAGCTGTCCGGAATTTCCATAATGCCGCACTTCATAAACTGGATCTGGTCACCCGCCAGGGGTTGCATCACCAAAAAGGTGTGATCGGTCATGTATTGGATGTCGATCTCATTCTGGCCGATGCCTACAGTCTCGATAATGATGTAATCAAACAGATGACGCAGTACGCGGCAGGCCTGAAACGTGGATTCTGTAATGCCGCCCAGCTCCAGGTTCGAGGCCTGGGATCGGAAAAACAAGCGCGGCTCTTTTTTACCGTAATGCATGCGCGTGCGGTCGCCAAGAATGGAGCCACCGGATATCTGGCTGGAGGGGTCGATGGCCAGTACGGCAACCGTAATGTTGGGGTTTTTAGCCAGTAACTGGCGGCAGAGTTCTGCAATGAGGGAGGACTTGCCGGCCCCTGGCGTGCCGGTAAAACCCAGGATGCAGGCCTTGCGGGGGAACTGGTCCGGATGGTTTAGGATGTGGTGGTGAATAGCCTGTCGTATGTGGGCGCTGCCGGGCAGTTTGCTTTCGAACAGGGTGATCAATTTGGCCAGCGGCCACTTTTTTAGGGCCCGTGCCTGGTTGAGCTTCTCAATCCAGGCCGGGTCCAGATCCGGTTGCATAGGGGCAGAGGGCGTGTGAGACAACCTTATGCTGCGTCCTTCTTGGTATCCAGGATGATGTCCATAATGGTGTTCATGATGTCCATCAGATCGTAGTCTTTTGGTGTGAATACCTGCTGTATGCCTTTTTCCCGCAGGGCTGGTATGTCGGTCTGGGGAATGATGCCCCCAAGTACCACGGGAATGGCTTCACGGGCGCCTTCTTTTTCCAATTCAGACATCAACTGATCGATGATCTCATTGTGTGAGCCGGACAACAGGGAGATACCAATCACATCCACATCTTCCTCTATGGCCGATTGCACGATGTCCACCGCGCTCAAGCGAATGCCGAAATAAATCACATCGAAGCCGGCGTGTTTGGCGGCAACGGAGATCATCTCAGCACCGTTGGAGTGACCGTCCAGGCCGGGCTTGCCCACCACGATGCGTGGGCGATGGCCGAACTGCTCCATGAATTGCTTCACTTTGGTCCGCACGGTTTGCAGCTTGTCGTTTTCCAGCGACAGTGTCTGCCCTTCGACGCCGGTGGGTGGCCGATACTCACCGAACACGTCACGCAGGGTGGCGGCCCATTCGCCGGTGGAAACCCGGGCATGGGCACAGGCGATGGAGGCTTCCATTAGATTCTTACCGGCTTCGGCATCGGCTTTCAGTTGCTGCAGGCAGGCTTGTGCTTTGGCTTCATCCCGATTGGCTTTGGTGGCGGCCAGTGCGTTCAGGGTTTCCGCGGCGGATTCGGCGTCTACCTTGAACACACCACCATCCGCCGATGAAAGCAGGGGAGAGGCAATGCCATCGGCCCAGCGGTTTTTACCCACCACCACTTGTTCGCCAGTATTGATCTTGGCCATACGCTCCGCCTGGGAGACCACCAGCTGGGATTTCATATAACCGGTCTTGATGGCTTCCACGCCGCCACCGGCGTCCAGGATTTTTTGGATTTCTTCTTTAGCCTTGGCTTTTAAATCATCCACCTTGGATTGCACCACTGGCGAGCCGTCAAACAGATCCGGATATTCCAGCAGATCGGTTTCATAGGCCAGGATTTGCTGCAAGCGCAGTGACCACTGCTGATCCCAGGGGCGGGGCAACGACAATGCCTCGTTCCAGGCTGGCAGCTGCAGGGCGCGACAGCGGGCATTGCGGGACAAAGTAACCCCCAGAGCTTCGATCAGAATGCGCCAGGCATTGTTCTCCGGCTGCTCTTCCGTCAGGCCCAGGGAGTTGACCTGCACGCCATATCGGAAACGACGGTACTTGGCTTCTTTAACACCATAACGTTCCTGGCAGATTTCGTCCCACAGCTCGGTGAATGCGCGCATCTTGCACATTTCCTCGATGAAACGCATGCCGGCGTTCACAAAGAACGACACCCGGCCCACACAGCGCTCGAACTCTTCCTCATTAAAGCAGTTACGTTCTTTGATGGCGTCCAATACGGTGATGGCGGTGACCAGCGAATACGCCAACTCCTGCACCGGTGTCGCGCCGGCTTCCTGCAGGTGATAGGAGCACACGTTGGAGGGGTTCCACTTGGGAATATTGTTGAGGCAATACTCGTACATATCCACGATCAGTTTGATGGACTGATCTGGCGGAAAAACATAGGTGCCGCGGGCCAGGAACTCCTTGATCAGGTCGTTCTGGGTAGTGCCCTGCAACTTCGCTAACTCAATGCCCCGTTCTTCCGCCAGGGCGATATAGAGCGACAACAACCACATGGACGTGCCATTGATGGTCATGGACGTATTGATCTCATCCATGGCCATTTGGTCGAACAGAATGGCGAAATCATCCAGCGTATTGATCGGTACCCCGACTTTGCCGATTTCAGGACGGGCAATGTCTTCATCGGAGCTGTAGCCGCATTGGGTGGCCAGGTCGAAGGCGATGCTCAGGCCTGTCTGCCCTTTCGCCAGGTTGCTGCGGTACAGCTCGTTGGAGGCGCGCACGTTGGTGTGGCCGGCGTAGGTACGAAAAATCCAGGGGCGATCCTTGCCGGGCTTGCCATCCTGATCGTAGATGATGTGCTCTTTCTTGTCGCTCATAATCGTCTTCCGGAAACAGTGGGCCTAACCGCGTTTTTTGATCACCAGGCGGCGTTCGATTTCAAAGATCTTGTCGCTGATTTTGCTTTTACCCAGAGCCTTCTTATCGTTCTCTTTTATGAAGAGGTCGCCACCGTGTTGTTCCAGGGCGGCGGCTGCGGTGATGTTCTTGACACCGATGAACTGCAGGGAAACCACACTGGCCAGGTCTTTCAGATCGCCGGGGGCGTCTTCCACCTGCAGTATTCGGGTCAGGCCAAACACGGTATCGCCGGCGAAAGCGGGTTGGGTGTGATAGCCTTCGGTGAAGCCCAGCTCCCAGATGGCGTTCTCGGACAGGTCACGGCTGGCAAGGCCTTCCAGCCAGGCGTAAACCAAACCGCCGTAGACAATGGGGTTGCCGCTCATGGGGCCGGAGAGGCTCTGGCTGAACACTTTGTCGTAGTGCAGGGGGTGGGTGTTGCCCACTTGATAAGTCAGCGCAAAATGCTCATCACTGATGGTGCGACCATTGTTGTGGACGATCACATCGCCCGGCGTGAAATCCTCAGCATAGGTGTTCCAGCCGGTCACCGACTTGGGGACATGGCGCAGGGCGGTGGGCAGTCCGTCGGGCAGGTTCACCGACGCGTCTTCCTGCCATGGAAAGGCGGGCAACTCGCCATCGGCGACCGGTACCGTGGGCATTCGGTCCCCGCGATAGGCCACCATCAGCTTGCGTTCGTATTGCAACACCACCTGATCTTTCTGGTTCACACCGAGGGTGCGAATGGTGACGATGCCGGGTTTGTCTGCACCCCGTTCCTTGCGATCCACCACCATGGTCATGGCGCGCACGGTATCACCGGGGTACACCGGGTTCAGGAACTGGGCATGATAGTAACCCAGATTGGCGATGACCTTTTCGGAGTCGTTTTGCACACCCAACGACAACACCACATTGAATACCATCTGGGGTGACGCCGGCAGTTTCTCAAAGCCGTGGGCTTTGGCGTATTCCAGGTCCAGATACAGCGGATTGCACTGCATATACGTGCGGGAGAAAAAATCAATATTGGACTGGGTGAAGGAAAACCCCCGGGGATGGACGAACAGCTGACCCGGAACGTATTCTTCCAGGTAGCGACCGTATTGCGGGTGGCGCACCTTATCCAGATTGATTTCGGTGCCCGGTGCCAGTTCAGTCTGTGCAGAAAATTTTATGGCCATCATCTATTCCTTAGGGATTACGCTGCGCTTTCTACCAGGGCTTTTGCGATTACTTTCAATGCCAGGGTTTCTTCCGCACCTTCGAATATGGACAGAACGCGGGAATCGATAAAGTAGCGGCTGACGGCGGTCTCTTCTGCGTAGCCCATGCCGCCGTGGATCTGCATGGCTTCCCGGCACAGCCACTCCGATGACTTGCAGGAATAGAGTTTTACCAGGCTGGCTTCCATCTGGCCTTTGCCTTCGTCCATCAGGCGGGCAACGTGATAAGTAAATTGGCGGGAAACCTGCAGCAGCATGGCCATGCGCGCGATTTTCACCAGGGTTAACTGGTAGTCGCCGATGGGTTTGCCGAACACCACCCGTTCTTTGGAGTAATCCAGGGCCCGCTCAAAGGCGGCTTGCATAACACCGGTGGCACGGGCGGCAGTCTGGATTCGACCGCCGGCAAAACCGGCCATCGTGTAATAGAAACCTTTGCCAATGCCTTCGGCACCGCCCAGCACGTGGGAATCGGGCACGAAATAATTGTCAAAGAACACGGTGAAAGAGTGCATGCCGCGGTAGCCGATGGTAGGAATGGCCTTGCCGGTAATGGTGCCGCCATTGGGTTGCTCATGGGCAAAGGCATGGCCGGGGAAGGTGGGCTTTTCCACCAGGAACATGGTCAGGCCTTTGTGACCGGAACTCATGTCGGGATTGGTGCGGGCCAGGGTCAGTAACACACCGGCACGACCGGCAAAGGTACACCAGGTTTTTTCACCGTCCAGCACCCAGCCACCTTCCACCTGGGTGGCTTTTAATTTCATACTGGCCACATCCGAACCAAAATTGGGCTCCGTCACCGCGACCGCATTGAGTGGCTCCGCCATGGCCAGCTTGGGCAGCCAATACTGCTTCTGTTCTTCGGTGCCGCCTTTCAACAGGGCGCGGGACATGATCTCAGGGCGGGTGATCAAACTGCCTGCGGCGCCGAGGGAGCCGCGGGACAGTTCTTCGGTGACCACAATCATGCCCAGGTTGTCTTCGCTGTCATCCGGCTGGATACCGCCATACTGCATGGGAATCGACAGACCAAAACAACCCAGATCCACCAGGGGCTTCAGGATTTCATCGGGAATGTCCAGATCCTTGGTGTGGATGTGTTCCGCCAAAGGCATGACCACGTCCGTGGCAAAGGAGCGGAACTGGTCCCGCATCATTTCCTTTTCTTCATCCAGCATGTACTCGCCGGTGAAACCATGGTTTTCCAGAACGTCTTTGCCCACCGCTTGCAGGCTTTCTGTGGACAAGTACTGGTTGATGAAGGCATCCACGGCATCGGAATCCACTGACGCCGCCAATTGTTCGCGGCTGAATCCGTAGTCGGAACGGCGCGCGTTGAATCGGCTGCGTACATTCTGCAGGGCTTCAGCGGCGTACTGCAGTGCCAGACGTTCTTCGATCCGGTTGTCTTCACCCCCTTTGGCGTCTTTTACCAGGCCGCTGTAGCCCAGCATTACCTTGGCGGCGGTGATTTCCGCTTCGCAATACGCCACTTCGTAACAGGCCAACTGCTTCTCGTCCAGCTTGGAGCCGGAGACCCGGCCGTCCACTGAACTGAAGGCTTTGAGATTGCTGAGCGCGGTATTGAGCGCGGTCTGGGCCTGGTCGATGAGGCTGCGTGCTTGGTCGATTGCTGAAGACATTGGGATCTCCGTAATACTCTGTTTGTGTGGGCGCGACGACTGCCGCACCCATTCCATCATTTAAGCAGATTCGCGCCCGTTGTTAACCGTGGGCACGATTGGAAACGATGTGTACGAACGAACGGGATTTCAATTCACCCATGGTGATGCCGGTGGCGACGGCTTCTTCTTCGGTAATGGCACCACAGGCAATGCCACGCAGGAAGAAGTTCAACAGGCCCTGGCCGGTGGCAGCATCATCAAAGGTGTTGCCCACCAGGGTTGCCTGCGCTGCCTTGTTGACAAAGGCTTCCAGACGCTTGGAGGCATCCGGCAGACCTTCCAGGAAGAAGGTGTACACGGCTGCGTAGCGGATGGGTAACTGGCCGGGATTCAGGTCCCAGCCCTGGTAATAAGCATGACGCAGGGAGTGCTGGATGTTGTCGTAATGCAGTTTCCAGGCTGAATGCACAACCGCCGCGTTTTCCAGTTGTTGTTGGGTGGTCAGATCCCCTTTATGGGGTCCGATGGGCATCACGGTCGTGGCGCCGTCACTGATGGTGAGCCCGGTTCCGGCACAGGCGACCTGCAGTACATGGCGGGCAAAGTCGGAGGCCGGGTGCGTGTGCGTCTGGTGGGCGGCGGTGATATTGCAGGTGGCGGTGTAGTCATAGGTTCCGAAGATTGCGGAACGACACCGGCCCCGGGCCGCGGCGGCCAGCAGACGAACCTGATTGGAACCGTCAGCGTCGATGATGGCCTGAGTGGTTTCGATCATGATTTCCAATTTGAGCGAGTTGGGAGCGTAGCCGCACTTCGCTTCAATGATGTCCAGCAGGTCGGCCAGTGCCGCCACTTGCTCCGGGTGAGTCACCTTCGGCAGCGTGATGATGAAATTCTCAGGAACCTTGCCGCCGGTGACTTCCGCCAAACGGGTCAGAAACAGGTCCAGGGTGCGCACAGAACGTTGGCGACATTCTTCAGTGAAGGTTTTGATACGGATGCCGATGAAGGGGGGCAGGGTGCCTTCTTCCATGCCTTTGGCCACTTCTTCTGCAGTGCGTACGGCGTCTGCGTCTTCTTCGGCGTCCGGTCGGTTACCGTAGCCGTCTTCAAAGTCGATACGGCTGTCTTCGATGGGTTCGTTGGCGAGCTTCTTCACAACCCGGTCATACACCGTGTAAGCCAGCCAGGCGGCGGGGTTGGCCTCTTTCATTTTCAAAGGATCGGCGGCCACCGCTGCGCCCAGAACGTTGGCCTCTGCCGCCGTGGTGGGTAAGGACTCGGACCCACGCATGCCCAGGATTCGCGCCAGTGCACAAAAATCCGGTGCGTATGTGTCCAACGCCCGTTGAGCCAGACTACCCAGTTTTTGTGCTGCGCCTGCTTTGTACAGATTGGCACCACCATACACCGTGTGCACAGGCTGACGATCAGAGGAGTCTCCGGGGTACAAAGAACTGTGCTTTTGGTTGGATTCAGCCAGTTTGGCCAGGATGGATTGGGTGTCGGAATCGGTCAATGTCAGTTTCATGCGTTACCCATGCCCTTAACAGGTCCTTTAAACAAGCGTTTTAATTTCATGCCGAGCGTTGTGAAAGCCTGATTTTAAAGACATTTTTACAACAGAACGGTGAAATGGCGGAGTTTGAGAAGCCACATATTTTACCGGCCCCTACCAAAGAAAGGTAGATTATATAGTGGACCATGAGTCACGGCTATATGAATGGCCTGTAAACTCCCGTCGCCCATGTGGGTGATGGCCAAGCCTCCAGTTATATTGGTAAGCTTTCCTGCAAAATGAAAATCAAAGCTAGACAATCCTATAACCAATAGAAAATCACTCAGCTCGAATCGATTTTGAACTAAGGACGAATATTCATGGAACGAAAGGGGAATGCCAAATGGCGGCTAACGTGCGCCGTTGGTAAAGTTTGCCGGGGGTTCACGCTTCTGTTGATCACGGTCGGGGCCTTAACCGGCTGCGGCGGGGGTGTGGCACCGAAAATGGAGTGGGGTGCGGCGGGGTTTCTTGGCTTCCCCTGGCCCAATGATGTGAGACGCTCGGCGGATGGCCAACTCGATGTCGAAGGGTTTCCCGGTACCGGCAATCCGTTGTTGAAGGCCATCATCGCCAAAGGCATTCCCTATCTGGATGGTTTTGGCACCAACTCTGGAGTGATGTTTCAATTCACCGGGTTGCTGGATCCTCGATCCCTGCCCAGCGCCTCGGCATCGTTACTGGACCGTTCACCGGTGATGCTGGTGAACCTGTCTCCGGAGTCACCCCGCTATCTGGAGAGAGTTCCGCTGCGCTCTGATTTCGACCCGCTCACCACACTGTACCAGCCTGGTCATGTGCTCACATTGCTGCCGGTGCCGGGTTTCGCACTGGAGCCCAATACGCTCTATGGCACGGTGGTGTTTAGCGGGGTGTTGGATATAGCCGGCGAGCCGGTTCAGCGGGCTGCGTTGTTATCCGCCTTGGAGCGAGGCGCGCGGCCCCCGGACATGCCGCAATCAGTGTGGGCCCCATTGCAACATCAATGGAGGCAAATCGCTGACTATGTCACCGCGCATACCGAATGGAGTCAGGACGAAGTGGCTGCATTCACGGTCTATCGCACCACGGACCCCACCCGCTATGCGTTTCCCGTGGCGGCGGCGGTGGCAGCGATTCCCGATCAGGTGGTGATGGATTCCGTGCAGATCAGCCATAGCACGCTGATGTGTGGCTACTACAATCATCTGCCGTTAGAGGCACGGGTCGACTTACCGGTTTGGCAGCAAGGAGTGCATCCCTATTCCCTGGGAGGAGGCATGATCCAGATTGATGAGCGCGATGGAATGGCCCGGCAGCAAGGTGTGGAAAGTACGTTGATGTCCATTAACATCGGTTGTAGCGGAGGTGCTACTCCGAAGGTGCCCATGATCTTCGCCAACGGAACCGGCGGGAGCTATAACTCAGCCACCGAGTTCAGCGGCGGTTTTTACGATGGCCGGGAATTTTTTGATGTGGCCCTGGCGGTGGCGCCTCATCAATCCAGCCAGCGTGCTGCCCCGGTGCTGGCTGACTTCGCTGAGTTCTTGAGTCAATTTGATGTTCACGTGGACAGTTCAGACCTGGAGGGGGTGACCTTTTACAATCTGTTGAACCCGGCGGCCAATATTGGCAACCACCTGCAGAGCGCAGCGGACCAGTTATATCTGCGCAGGGTGGCGGTGCTGTTGCCGGAAATTCTGGAGCAAAACGGGATTACGGCTCAGCCGCTTAATTTCGACTTCACACAATTCAGTGTGCGGTCGGATGTGGCGGTACTGGGTGGACACAGCCAGGGTGCCAGCATTGTGCCATTGGCCATGGCGATGGACCCCACCTTCAATGCCGGGTTCCTGAGTGGCGCCGCATCACACGCGTATTTTCAGGCGGTGCATCGGGGCTCCATCCGCAGGGTCATATCGGTGGCACTGGCGGGCATCGTGGAGAACGAGGTGGATTACTATCATCCCTTGATGCAGATTCTGCAAACCCTGCATGGCCCCGCGGATTCCGTTAACTACGTGCCCTACATGCAGACCGACAATCTGTTGCAGGTGGCGGCCTACGATGATCAGTGCATCCCCCGGGAAGCTGCTGGTGCATTGGGGTTGGCGTTTACGCGGGCTGGCCTGATGCGGCCGGCGGCATGGACCACACACCATTTCTCGTTTTTTGACCCGGACAATGTGTTGGGGATCACTGAGGAGGAAATGACCGCGTTCCCGGTGACAGAACCGAACCTTGAGCGGGGTGGCGCAGGGGAGGTGGGTGGCATAGGCCTGTTCTTGCAGGTGGACGGCGGGCACCATTGGTCTATGGCCGCCGAAACCGGGCGCGGGTTTCTGGATCGGGCTACCGGCCGTATCCCGGATGCGCCTATCGTGGCGCCCCGGAACGGGGGGTTGGCATACGGTTGCGACGAACGCTACGAACCTGGCTACAACCCCTGAAGGCAAGGTCAGTCTGCCGGTTGAGCCTGGTCTTTTACCTGCTGAGCCAGTCGGTGTTGGGCTTTGAGGTGGTCATCCAGGTTGGCACACTTGAAGTCCCAGGCCTGGCGGGCTTTTTCGTGGGGCATCACCAAAAACTGGTTGGCTTCAACCGCGTCGTAGATCATGGTGGCGATGTCGTCGGCGCTCAGGTCGCTGGAGCCTTCCACCAGCTTGTCCAGTTTGGCTGCGGTGGTTTTATCCGGTGAGCGCATGGATTCCCCCAGATTGGTTTTGAAGAAGGAGGGACACACGCAGGTCACGCCAATGCCCCAGGGCTGCAGCTCCGCCACCAGGGTTTCAGACAGAGAAACCACTGCGGCTTTGGACACGTTGTAGTTACTCATGCCGGGTGGGTTCAGCAAACCGGCCATGGAGGCAATGTTCACCAGGTGACCTGAGCCCTGTTCCTTCATCACCGGGACACTGGCCTGGCAGCCGCGCAGCACACCAAAAAAGTTGATGTCCATGACCCATTCCCAGTCTTCTGAACTGACCCAGTCAAAGGGGCCCCCGGCCGCGACACCGGCATTGTTGATCAGGATGTCGATTCCTCCCCAGCGTTTTTTGGTGGCGGCCACCGCCTGTTCAACATCCTCCATCTTGCGTACATCGCAGCGCTGATAGAATGCGTCAACGCCACTTAGCTTAAGCTGGACAAGGGTTTCTGCCCCTCGTTCGTCATTCAGGTCCACGATGGCTACGTGATGCCCCTGGCGTGCATACTTCAGTGCCAGAGCCTTGCCCAGTCCGCTGGCAGCCCCTGTGATCAACACGCGTTTTGATCCCGACCGGTCCATGGTTTCCCCCTGTGAAGGTCATGTAGTGAGTTGGTTTAGAGTGCGAGTCATATTAGTTCAATTCGCCTCACAGTTGAACACAACTTGAATAGGCTGGCGCGGTCTGCTAGTTTCCAAATCGTTGAGCCTGCAAGGATTATTAATGATTACTCTGGGTAAGTCCGTTGTTCGTCTGGTGTTTCTACCGGTGGTGTTGCTGCTGTCGGCTATGGGGCCTTCTGCCGCGGCAGAAGCGATCTTTCCACAGGCCAAACTGGTCGCGGAGACCAGTGAGGAAAATCGCCACTACCTACTGCCTTTGGGGAGGGTGAAGCTGGATCGCCGATTGGGGCGGGATATGCCCGCTGAGTACAAGCGTCTGGATGGCATCTTTGCTTCCCAGGTCTGGGAGTTGAACGGCAACCAGACCCTGGCTGAGTCCAAGGCGCAGGTGCAGAGTCATATTGATCAGGCCCGATACGATCTTCTGTTCTCCTGTTTCAGTCGCGACTGTGGGGAAAGCTTCGCCTGGGCCAACTCAGTGTTTAATGAGGCGTTGCTGTACGGCAACGACCGCACGCAAAGCCTGTGGGTGGTGAAAGACAAAGGCCAGCGCCGGTATCACGTATTCTATCTGGTTGAGCGCCCCAACCGGCGCTCTTATTTCTACGAAGAAACCCTGTTCGTTCCCGATCTGACGTTGGATGAGTCGGTCATCCGGGAGCTGCTGAACACGCAGGGGCATCTTTTGCTGGGGGAGGTACCTGTGCTTGACGGCACCCCCGATTTTAACCCGGTGCTTGAAAAACTGATGCCGCACAGTGCATCCATACCGCCACGCTTACTGGTTCTGCATCGCCACGGCGACGCCCTGCAGCAATCGGATCTGGTGGCGCAGTTTAAACAGGCCTTGCAAAGCAAAGGGTTGGACGTCGAAGTGAAGGATGCGGCCAATCTGGCACCCCGGGCCACTGCTCCGGGCAACATTTGGGTGGAGTGGGTGAGGCCAGACTGGAAGCCTTAGGTAAGGAATGAGAACCGGTTCACAGAGGGTTGAAACCTAAAATCATTCTGGTTGAAAAGTGATCAGTTCAGCCTATCTTGCAGGAAGACAGATGTTCCTGATCCACCGGAGTGCGTTCCCTGTGAAAACAGCCACCCCTGCTTTGCGCGGTCGTAAGACCAACCCCACAAGCCGTCAGCGGCGGCAGAAAACCCGAGCTCTGATTCGTTCCCGCATGCGCACCCGGCGTTAGGGGGTTATCGGCTAAGCGTGACATTGGCTAAGCGTGACATCGGATTAGAAGGTTAGAGCATTGCCGTGTAACCATGTAGAATCCCCGTCTTTCACTGCGGACGAGATACCATGGTTACACCCTCCGATTCCAATGACGACATCTTGAACAGCCGGGAGGCCATCGCCGAACTGTTCACCATCCGTGACTTCCTGCGCTGGTCGGTGAGCCTGTTCAACGAACATCAATTGGTCCTCGGGCATGGCTTTGACGATCCCTGGGACGAGGCCGTGGCCCTGGTCCTGCACGCACTGCATCTGCCCTGGGATAGTGATGTCCGTATCCAGGACGCCCGGGTTCTGCCCAGCGAGCGCAAGGCCATTTGCGAGCTGTTGCACCGGCGGGTGGTTGAGCGGGTGCCTAGCGCCTATCTCACCGGCACCGGCTGGTTTGCCGGCATGCCTTTCAAAGTGGATCAACGGGTACTGATCCCCCGATCTCCCATCGCTGAGCTCATCGAAAACCACTTCAGCCCCTGGATCGATCCCGACCAGGTGGAATCCATACTGGATATGTGTACCGGCAGTGGCTGCATCGGCATCGCCTGTGCCCAGTATTTCCCCGATGCCATGGTGGATTGCACCGACCTGAGTGAGGATGCCCTGGACGTGGCCGAGCGCAACGTGCAGGAACTGGGCTTTGAACAGCAGGTGAACGTGATCTATTCAGACCTGTTTGAGGCCCTGGACGGGCGAACCTACGACATCATCGTGTCCAACCCGCCTTACGTGGACAAGCAGGATATGGATGCCCTGGCGGACGAGTTCCACCACGAACCGCGCATGGGGTTGGAGGCGGGTACCGATGGCCTGGACATCGTGCGGCGGATGTTGCCCGAACTGTCACGCCATCTGAACCCCGGCGGCATTGCGGTGATTGAGGTGGGCAACTCCTGGGAGGCGCTGGAGGAGGTCTATCCCAATGTGGGTTTCACCTGGCTTGAATTTGAGCGTGGTGGAATCGGGGTGTTCCTGCTCACCAAGGAGCAGATTGATCATCACCAGGCCGACTTTGTACTTTAATATATCCCTGTAAGCCTATGTAAATAATAGAGAATTGGATGGGGAAATTGGTTTAGCATGTTTGCTGGGTGGCAGGTATAATGGCGCCCAGTTTTTTCACCACCGGATTCAGAGCCCATCATGTCAGGAAATACCTTTGGAAAGCTGTTCACCGTCACCACCTTCGGCGAGAGCCATGGCATCGCCCTGGGTTGCATCGTGGACGGATGCCCACCTGGGATGGAGCTGACGGAGGCGGATCTGCAGGTGGACCTGGACCGGCGTAAGCCGGGCACGTCGAAGTACACCACCCAGCGGCGGGAGGACGACGAGGTTCAGATTCTGTCCGGCGTGTTCGAAGGCAAAACCACCGGCACGGCCATCGGCTTGCTGATCCGCAACAAGGATCAGAAATCCAAGGATTATTCCGATATCAAAGATACCTTCCGGCCGGCCCATGCGGACTACACCTATCAGCAAAAATACGGTATCCGTGATTACCGCGGTGGTGGTCGTTCATCGGCCCGGGAAACCGCGATGCGGGTTGCCGCCGGCGCGATTGCCAAAAAGTACCTGAAACAGGCCCATGGCATTGAGGTGCGGGGTTATGTGTCCCAGATCGGCCCCATCAAGCCGGTTAGCTTTGATTGGGACCAGGTGGAACAGAATCCTTTCTTCTGCCCGGATGCGTCGGTGGTTCCGGCTATGGAAGCCCTCATTGACCAGTTGCGCCGGGATGGCAGCTCCATTGGTGCCAAAGTCACCGTGGTGGCCAGCGGGGTGATGCCTGGTCTGGGAGAGCCCATCTTTGACCGTCTGGACGCAGATCTGGCCCACGCCCTGATGAGCATCAATGCGGTCAAGGGGGTCGAGATCGGCGCCGGCTTTGATGCGGTCACTCAGCGTGGCGAAGAGCACCGGGACGAGATGACGCCGCAGGGCTTCCTGTCCAACAATGCCGGTGGCATCCTGGGGGGCATTTCCTCCGGTCAGGACATCGTGGCGCACATTGCCCTCAAGCCTACTTCCAGTTTGCGCATTCCCGGCCGCAGCATTGATCAATCCGGCCAGCCGCTGGAGGTGGTTACCACCGGCCGCCATGATCCCTGTGTCGGCGTGCGGGCCACCCCCATCGCCGAAGCCATGATGGCCATCGTGCTGATGGATCACCTGCTTCGGCACCGCGGCCAGAATGCCGATGTTCAGAGTGGGACACCGGTGATTCCCGGCTCCGCTCGGGAATAAACCGTGTCGGCCAAGGTTCCTTACTGGCGCCTGTCTGCGTTTTACTTCAGCTATTTTGGCCTGCTGGGCGCCATGCTGCCATTCTGGGGGCTGTACCTGCAGCAACAGGGCTTTTCCCTGGTGGAAATCGGCCAGCTGATGGCGATTCTGGTGGGTACCAAACTGGTGGCGCCCAATATCTGGGGCTGGCTGGCAGATCATACCGGTAAACGTATGCGCATTATCCGGGTTGGCGCACTGCTGGCCTTGATGATCTTCGGTTTCATGTTTCAGGAGCCAGCGTTTTGGGGTATGGCTGCGGTGATGGCCGGCTTCAGCTTTTTCTGGAATGCCATTCTCCCTCAATTTGAAGTGGTCACTCTGCGCCACCTGAAGACCGCCACGGATCAATATTCCCGTATCCGGTTGTGGGGATCCGTGGGCTTTGTGGTGGCCGTGGTGGGACTGGGCTGGTTTTTCGAACGCGCCTCGTTGCAGTGGCTGCCGTTGATCCTGCTATTTCTGTTGGCCATGATTGTGCTGGCCAGTTTTTCAGTGGGCAGTCCGCCGGGGAAAAAGGGCCAAAAGGGCAGCCTTGCCGCTTTCCTACGGGAACTTAAAGCGCCGCAGCCCATCCTGTTTTTCAGCATTTGTTTCCTGCTGCAGATTTCCCATGGGCCCTATTACACCTTCTTTTCCATCTATCTTGAAAATTATGGTTACAGCAAAACCCTGATTGGCTGGCTGTGGGCATTGGGCGTCATTGCAGAAATCGGCATTTTCCTGATCGCCCATCGCCTGTTCGATCGTTTCTCGGTGCGGTCTCTGGCCTGCACCTGCCTGGCGTTGGCGGCATTGCGCTGGCTGGTGACCGGTCTGTATCCGCAAAGTCTGGTGATTATCCTGCTGGCCCAGATCACCCACGCGGCCACCTTTGGTGTTTTTCATGCCATTGCCATGCACCTGATCCATCGCTATTTCAGCAGTAGTGCCTCCGGGCAGGGGCAGGCCATGTACAGTGCCCTCAGTTTCGGCGCCGGTGGTGCTATCGGCGCCTTTCTGTCCGGTTTCATTGTTGAAAACTGGGGCGGTTCCATGGCTTACTTTATGGCGGCGGGAGTGGCCATCGTCGCCGCTGTGTTGGCGCTGTCACTGTCCACTCATCCATCTTACAGGGTATCCCATGACGGAACTCAATCAGCTTAAGCAAGACATAATCAACATCGGGCGCTGGGTGGATTCCCACAATTGGTGTCCGGCCACCAGTGGCAATCTGTCGGCCCGTATCGATGCTCAACGCATTCTGATCACGGTCTCTGGTCATGCCAAAGGCAGCCTGACGGAACAGGACCTGATGGAAGTGGACTCCCAGGGCAATCCCTACAACAGTGAAAAGCGACCGTCGGCGGAAACCCTGCTGCATGCGCTGGTCTATGGCCATGTGCCGGATGCCAATTACATCATTCACACTCACTCTGTATACGGAACCGTGTTCAGCCGCGCCATCTGGAGTGGGGAGATCCGCTTCAACAATTATGAGATGCAGAAGGCCTTTCGGGGTGTCACCAGCCACGAGCAGGAAGTGGTGGTGCCGGTCTACGGTAACAGTCAGGACATGATGGAACTGGCGCGGGAAGTGGACGGCTACCTGCAGGGGAATCCGAGCTGCCCTGCGTTCATCCTGGCAGGGCACGGTATTTACAGTTGGGGCAGTTCGGTCGCAGAAGCCAAGCGCCACAGTGAGGCGATGGAGTTTCTGATGGAATGCGAATATAAAAGCTGCCTGTTGCTGAAATAGAGGAAAAGACCATGAGCACATTGTACGTTTACAACGATAAGAGTGCGGCCCAGGCCGATGTGGTAACCCAGGACCAGGCCGAGATCGCACGGATCCTGTCTGCCAAGGGTATTCGCTTCGAACAATGGGAAGCCAATTTTCCGATCACCGCGGACTCCACCTCCGAGCAGGTGCTGGAGGCTTACGCAGAGTCCATCAGCCGGTTGCAGGAGGAGGGTGGCTATCAAACCGCCGACGTTATCAACATGACGCCGAACCACCCGGACAAAATTGCCCTGCGCAACAAATTTCTCAGCGAGCACACCCACTCCGAAGACGAAGTGCGGTTTTTTGTGAAAGGTGATGGCCTGTTTTACCTGCACCTGGATGACGGTGTCTATGCCGTGCAATGTTGCAAGAATGACCTGATCAGTGTTCCAGCCAATACCCGTCACTGGTTCGACATGGGGGATAACCCCAACTTCACTGCGGTGCGACTGTTCACCAATCCTGATGGCTGGGTGGCCAATTTCACCGGCGAAAAGATTGCCGACGAGTTTCCCCGTTATGAGGCCCTGGCCAAGTGACTATTCGAGCCATCGTAACGGACATTGAAGGTACCACCACCAGCATTTCGTTTGTGGCCGATACCCTGTTTCCTTACGCCCGGGCGCGCATTCAGGCGTTCATTCTGCAGCATGCGGATGAACCTGCGGTGGCGGCGGAAATCAACGCCGTGCGCGCAGAAGCCGGCGAACCGGGAGCCAGCCTGGAGCGGGTCGGGGATATTCTGGTGAGCTGGATTGAGCAGGATCTCAAGATAACCCCGCTGAAATCCCTGCAGGGCATGATTTGGCGCTCAGGCTATGAAGACGGCAGCCTGAAGGGCCATTTGTATCCGGAAGTGGCGGCCGTGCTGGTGCAATGGAAGGAGCAGGGATTACAGCTGAACGTGTATTCGTCCGGCTCAGAGTCCGCACAAAAATTGTTGTTCGGCTACAGTGAGGCCGGGGACCTGACCCCATTGTTCGATCATTTTTTTGATACCCGGATCGGCGGCAAGCGGGAGCCCGCCTCCTACGAGCACATTAAAACCACACTAGGCCTGCCCGGGGAGCAGATTCTGTTTCTCTCTGATGTGGTGGCGGAATTGGATGCGGCCAGCGCTGCCGGCCTGGTGACTCTGGCCCTGGACCGGGAATGCATTGGCGAAGGCTTTGGTTCCCATCCCCATGTCACCGACTTTCGTCAAATTGACCTGTCTCGCCTGGTTTGAAACCATGAAACACGCCCTGTTCGCCTATGGCACCCTCCAGCTTCCGGAAATGATGCAACGTCTATTGGGTCGACCGGTGGAAGGGGTGCCCGCCACCCTGGAGCATTATCGAAGCGGGTTGGTGGCACGCGCCAACTTTCCCGGCATCGTGCCCGACCCAGGCAAGACGGTGAACGGATCGTTGCTGACTGGCTTCAGGCAAGAGGATCTGCGCCGACTGGATGCCTATGAGGGCGAACTCTACCGCCGTATCCGGGTCGAGGTGCGCTTGGCGGAGCCGCGCTCGCAGATTGTCAAGCAGTGCTGGGTCTATTGCATGGCACATTGGGCTCAAGATAGAGTGACTGATACCCCTTGGACCATCGAGTGGTATCGACAGGAAGGCGCCAAGGGGCGCCTTACTTACCGTAGTTAAACCCATGGTATGGTCTTTGCCACAGCGCTTTAAGACGCAAAACAGGCTTGGGTTATGGCTGCAATATGCCGATGATCGGTGCCGCAGCACCCTCCGTACACCGCCAACCTGGGCAGGGCGCTTTGCAGTTGCCGATAGGACTGCCCGAGCGCTTGCGGATCACCACTGTCCAGTTCTACCGACTCATCCAGTTCTGCGTGGCTCTTGCACGAAGCATTGGCCCGGATGCCGCGAATGCGTGACAACCAGGTAGTCCCTTGCAGCTCGTTTTCAAAGTGTGAGGGGTGGGCGCAGTTCACCATGTAATAGAGCGGCCCCTGATCAGTGGCGTCATCCACCTCGGCGATCGCGTCGCCCAGGGATTGTCCGTTCACCAGCTTGCCATCGGTTTCCACAGTGAAGGAGATGACCACCGGGATACAGTGTGACTGGGCTGCGCGGGTGATGCCGATGGCCTCTTCCGGATAACACAGGGTCATGGCGCTGACCATGTCCACTCCCGCATCCGCAAACCAGCCAATTTGTTGCTGGTGATAAGCCTGGGCTGCCTCGGCAGACATCAGGAATTGCGGATTGTATCCGTCGCCGCGGGGTCCGATGCAGCCACTGATCAGCGTGGCCATCTGATCCGCCTCTGGTTGCAGGCGCCGCATTTCGCTCACTGCCAGCTGGTTGAGCCTCTGCAAATCGCCGCTGGTCAGGTTCAGTCGCTGTGCCCAGTCTGAATTGGCGCGCCAGGTGGGGGTTTCCAGAATGAATCCCAACCCCTTGGCCGCGGCCAATTGCAGGTGGGTGCGATAATAGCGTTGCAGTCGCTCTCGTCCGGCTTCGGTCTGCAGCAGGGTAAAGGCTGCGAAGCAGGGCAGGTCTATTCCATCCTCAAATACCAGGGTGGTTTCCAGGCCGCTGTCCGTCAGGAACGGTTGCCGGTTAATGGTGGCCAAAACGTCATTCGATGGGTTTGAAATCATCATGTGTTATCCTCTGCTGATGCGTTTGTTGGTGCATTGATTGGGTTGAGTGCAGCAGTGTACGCAGGGGCTGCAGGGATAGCAGTGGACCGAGGGTGTGGAATTGATCGAGAAAATTCACAGAAAAACTGTACCTTGAGTACAGTTCCACTGTGCAGGGCACGAACAATGAGCGCGATCACAGCATGAACACAACCACCAAACCAGAAAGTACCCGGGAACGCATTCTAGCGGTGGCTGAGTCCATCATCTTGAACAATGGGTTCTCCGGCACCTCTATCGAGGACATCATCACCCAGGCCGCGATCACCAAGGGCGGTTTTTTCTATCATTTCAATGGCAAGCGCGAACTGGCCCGAGCGCTGGTTGAGCGCTACCTGGAACAGGATAACCGCATATTCGAAGACCTGTTCTATCAAGCCGATCAGGACAGCGACGATCCGCTGCAACAATTGTTGGGGTTCCTGGATCGCTTTGCCGACATGGTGGAAAATCTGGCTGAGACTCACCCCGGTTGCCTGGTGGCAGGTTTCACCTACGAAAGCCAGCAATTGGATGAAGAAATCCAGGAATTGATAAAACAAGGTGTGCTGGTGTGGCGCAAGCTGTTCCAGATCCGCTTACAGCGCGCTGCCACGCAGTACTCGCTGGTGACTGATCTACCTATCACCGCCGTCGCAGATATGTTTACCTCCTGCGTGGAAGGGGGAATCATCCTGTCGCGGATCTTTAAAAACAACGAATCCCTGGTGCAGCAGGTACGGTTGTATCGGGCGTTTTTGCAGTTGGCCTTTGTGTCTCGGTCTTCTGCAGCCGGCTAACGGGTTGAATCGGGCAGCGCTTCCAGCAACTGCAGGATGGCCTTGGCCGCGTTGGATAAGGAGTGGCGGGGGTGATACACCACCCCCAGGCTGCGGCTGAGGCAGACATCCCGAATAGGCAATGCGGTCACTTCATGGTCCAGCATGGTTGCGGGCAGCACCGTCCACCCCAGGCCGATGGATGCCATCATTTTGATGGTTTCCAGGTAGTTGGTGGAAATGGGAACCTCTATTTTCAGCTGCCGTTGTTGAAACAGCTCTTCTACGATTCTGCGGGTGAACGTGGACATGCTGGGTAGGATCGCCGGATGGGCCGCCAGCGCCTGCAGTGCCACCGGAGACTCCGCCGCCAGGGGGTGATCCACCCCAATCATGAATGCCAACGGGTCCTCCCACACCGGCAGGGTGCAGAGTGGCCCAGCCTCATCCGGGGGCAGGGTGACAATGCCCAGTTCGAGCTTGCCATGCATCACCAGATCAAAGGCCATTTCTGAGTCAATGAACTGGATGTCCAGTTTCACTTCGGGATAGAGCGTCGAGAACTGCTTCAGTACCGGTGGCAGTCGGTGTAAACCGATATGGTGGGAGGTGCCGATCTTCAGGATACCGCTCACGCCGCCCCCCAAATTACTCATGGCACGCCGCAGGTCCTCTACCTCCAGCAAAATGCGGCTGGCCCGGGGCAGCAGGTCGCGTCCAGCTTCGGTCAGGCTCACCTGGCGCCCAATACGATCAAACAGTTGGCAATCCAGGCTCGACTCCAGCTGGCTGATGCGTTTGCTCACCGCCGGTTGCGTCAGGTGAAGGTGCTCCGCTGCTTGGGAGAACGATCCGGTCTCGGCGACGGCCATGAAAGCATTGAGTTCTGCCAGATCCATGTTGCATACCCCTATAAGCCATGTATAACAGATTGTAATCCAATAGATAAAAAATATGAATTTGTTTTATGGTAGCCCAGGCAGTAGGATGTCGGCTTATTGAGAGAGCGCCTTGCGGAACATTAGAGAAACACTAGAGAGTTAACAGAGAGGACCGACCATGGCAGGCAAAACTTTGTATGACAAGTTGTGGGAAGCCCACGTTGTCAAACAGCGGGAAGACGGTACGGCGTTGATCTACATCGATCGTCAGTTGTTGCACGAAGTCACGTCACCCCAGGCGTTTGAAGGTCTGCGTCTGGCCGGCCGCAAGCCCTGGCGGCTGGACGCCAACATCGCCACCCCGGATCACAATGTGCCCACCACCAATCGCAGCGGCCCCATTGAGGATGAAGTATCCCGCATTCAGGTACAAACCCTGGACGACAATTGCGACGAGTTCGGTATTCTGGAATTCAAAATGAACGACGCCCGTCAGGGGATCGTGCACGTCATGGGGCCGGAGCAGGGCGCAACCTTGCCGGGCATGACCATTGTGTGCGGTGACAGCCACACGGCTACCCATGGCGCGTTCGGGGCGTTGGCGCACGGGATCGGTACATCCGAGGTAGAGCACGTATTGGCTACCCAGTGCCTGATCCAGAAAAAAATGAAGAGCATGCTGATCAAGGTGGATGGTGAGTTGGGCGCAGGCGTGACCGCGAAGGATGTCGTTCTGGCCATCATCGCCAAGATCGGCACCGCGGGCGGCACCGGTTACGCCATTGAATTCGGTGGTTCGGTGATGCAAAGCCTGTCTATGGAAGGGCGCATGACTGTGTGCAACATGGCCATTGAAGGCGGTGCCCGCGCCGGGATGGTGGCGGTGGACGACAAGACCATCGAATACTTCAAGGGTCGCCCCTTCTCACCCAAAGGTGAGCAATGGGAACAGGCTGTCGAGTACTGGCGCACCTTACACAGTGATGCCGACGCGCAATTCGACGCCGTGGTGGAGTTGGACGGCAGCCAGATCAAACCGCAGGTAAGCTGGGGTACGTCGCCGGAGATGGTGGTGGCAATTGATGAAGCGTTGCCCGATCCGGCCGCAGAGTCCGACCCGGTAAAAGCCGAAGGCATGCGCCGTGCCTACGAATACATGGGCCTGAAGCCCGGCATCACTATGGGCGACGTGGTGCCCGATCGCGTGTTCATCGGTTCCTGCACCAACTCGCGCATCGAGGATTTGCGCGCAGCGGCCGAGGTGGCCAAAGGCCGTAAAGTGTCCGCCAAAGTGAAGCAGGCCATGGTGGTACCCGGTTCCGGTTTGGTGAAGCAACAGGCTGAGGCCGAAGGACTGGACAAGATCTTCATGGAGGCTGGGTTTGAGTGGCGTGAGCCCGGATGTTCCATGTGTCTGGCCATGAACGCAGACCGTTTGGGGGATGGCGAGCACTGCGCGTCGACCTCCAACCGTAACTTCGAAGGTCGTCAGGGCTACGGTGGCCGCACTCATTTGGTCAGCCCCGCCATGGCGGCGGCGGCCGCGGTGGCCGGTCGTTTCGTCGATGTGCGTGAACTGAACTAATCCAACGGAGAAGCAACGTGGAAAAATTTACCCCTTTCGAAGGCATTGTGGCGCCGTTGGATCGTGCCAACGTCGACACTGACCTGATCATTCCCAAGCAGTTTTTGAAGTCCATCAAGCGCACCGGCTTTGGCCCGAACCTGTTTGATGAATTGCGCTACCTGGACGAGGGTCAGCCTGGCCAGGATTGCTCCAACCGACCTTTAAACCCGGATTTTGTATTGAACAAGCCCCGTTATAAAGGTGCCAGTGTGCTGTTGGCCCGGCGCAATTTCGGTTGTGGTTCCAGCCGTGAGCACGCACCCTGGGCATTGACTGACTTCGGTTTTCGTACGGTATTGGCGCCCAGTTTTGCGGATATCTTCTTTAATAACAGCTTTAAAAATGGTTTGTTACCTATTGTTTTATCTGAAGAAGTTATTGATCAATTGTTCAAAGAAACACAGGCTGCTGAAGGCTACCGCTTGACCGTGGATTTGGCCAGCCAGCAGATCATTAAACCGGATGGCAGCACCATCGCTTTTGAGGTGGACCCATTCCGCAAGCACTGCTTACTGGAAGGCTTGGACGACATCGGGCTGACGTTACAGGATGCCGATGCCATCCAGGAATACGAAGCCAAACGCCGTCAGACGGCACCCTGGTTGTTCGACGCCATCAAATAACACCACATTCAGGAACTGGAAAGACGCATGTCCAAAAACATTCTGATCATGGCCGGAGACGGTATCGGCCCGGAAATTATGGAGCAGGCCGAGGCGGTGCTCCGCTTTGTGAGCGACGATGAAAACCTGGGTCTCACCTTTGACCACGCTTTGGTGGGCGGTTCCTCCATTGACGCCCACGGTGTGCCTCTCACCGATGAGGCCCTGGCCCAAGCCAAGGCCTCCGACGCCATTCTGTTCGGTGCCATCGGAGGCCCGAAATGGGAGTCGTTGGACATCGCCATTCGCCCGGAAAAAGGCCTGCTGCGCCTGCGCTCCGAACTGGAGCTGTTCGGTAACCTGCGCCCGGCGATTTTGTATCCCCAGCTGGCATCGGCGTCCAGCCTCAAGCCAGAGCTGGTGTCCGGTCTGGATATCCTGATCGTGCGTGAGTTGACCGGGGGTATCTACTTTGGTAAGCCTCGCGGCATTCGTACCCTCGACAACGGCGAACGTCAGGGTTACAACACCTACGTGTACAGCGAATCCGAAATCGTCCGCATCGGCCGGGTGGCGTTCGAGGCGGCCATGAAGCGGGGCAAAAAACTCTGTTCCGTGGATAAAGCCAACGTATTGGAAGTGACCGAATTGTGGCGCGAAGTGATCACTGAGTTGGGCAAGGAATACCCGGAAGTGGAGCTCAGCCACATGTACGTGGATAATGCCGCCATGCAGCTGATCCGGGCACCCAAACAGTTCGATGTGGTGGTGACCGGTAACATGTTTGGCGATATCCTGTCGGACGCGGCTGCCATGCTGACCGGATCGATCGGCATGCTGCCTTCGGCCTCCCTGGATAAGCACAATAAGGGCATGTACGAGCCCTGCCATGGCTCCGCCCCGGACATTGCCGGCCAGGGAATCGCCAACCCGTTGGCGACCATCCTGTCCGCGGCCATGATGCTGCGCTATTCCCTGGGCTTCGGCGCCACCGCAGACCGCTTGGAAGCGGCCGTCGCCACGGTGCTGGACCAGGGTTATCGCACCGCCGACATTTACACCGAAGGCACCCGGAAAGTCAGCACCTCGCAAATGGGCGAGGCCGTACTGAGTGCTTTGAAATCCAGTAATTAATCCGTAATCAGGTAACCAGAAGGTTCAAGAAGGGTATTATGACCAAGACTTATGACGTAGCCGTCGTTGGCGCCACCGGAGCGGTGGGTGAAACCATGATGCGAGTGCTGGAAGAACGTAACTTCCCCGTGGGTAACCTGTACCCCCTGGCCAGCGAACGTTCCGAAGGTAAGATCGTTCAGTTCAAAGGCAAAAACATCCGCATCCAGAACCTGGCGGATTTTGACTTTTCCAAGGTCCAGATCGGTTTGTTCTCAGCCGGTGGTTCCATTTCTGAAGAGTATGCTCCCAAAGCGGCTGCGGCGGGGTGTGTGGTGATCGACAACACCTCCCATTTCCGTTATGACGATGACATCCCGCTGGTGGTGCCTGAAGTCAACCCCCACAAAATTGCCGACTATAAAACCCGCGGCATCATCGCCAATCCCAACTGTTCCACCATCCAGATGCTGGTGGCGCTGAAGCCTATTTATGACGCTGTGGGCATCGAGCGTATCAACGTGGCCACCTACCAGGCCGTGTCCGGTACCGGTAAGGAAGCCATCGAGGAACTGGCGGTGCAGACCCGCGACCTGCTGAACGGTCAACCGGTGAAGTCCGAAGTCTACCCCAAGCAGATCGCCTTCAACGCCCTGCCGCACATCGATGTGTTCCAGGAAAACGGCTACACCAAAGAAGAAATGAAAATGGTGTGGGAGACCAAGAAAATCTTCGGCGACGAGGCCATTGTGGTGAACCCCACCTGCGTGCGCATTCCGGTGTTTTATGGCCACTCAGAGGCGGTACACATTGAAACCCGGGACAAGATCACGGCAGAACAGGTCACCGAGCTGCTGAGCAAGGCTCCCGGCGTCAAGGTGTTGGATACCCGAAAAGCCGGTGGTTACCCGACCCCGGTAACCGAGGCCGTGGACAAGGACGACACCTTTGTAGGCCGGATCCGCGAAGATATTTCCCACCCCCGTGGAATCAACCTGTGGGTCGTGGCAGACAACGTGCGTAAGGGGGCGGCCACCAATAGCGTCCAAATCGCCGAAGAGTTGATAAAACACTATTTATAATTGATACTTACCTCAATATTGTCAGGCTGGTTCTAGATTAATCGGGTAACTGGATCACGATTATTCAAGAATTTGCCTGACAACCGCAAATTGAAAGCTATCCTTGTTAGGGGTAGCTATCAAATTTTTGAATGGCTCTCCTAAGCAAGTTAATTAGTTAGTAAATCAGCAAGTTGCTGGATTCGTATTTGTTGCATACGGGTTGTATCAGGGGATTGCCCAGCCTAGCCGTGAGGCCGCCTAGACCTAACGTAACAAATTTAAGAAAAACGAAAGGATGGCGTAGCTGTCCAGTGGTCATATAGCGAAGGAATAGATAATGGTTCGTAAACTTGCCGCTGCAATGCTTGGTGTGGGAGTGTTTATCCCCGGGTTGGCCAACGCACTGGGTTTGGGCGAAATCAAGCTCAATTCAGCTTTGAGTGAACCGCTGGATGCAGAGATCGAACTGGTACAGGTTCGGGAGCTGACCTCCAACGAGATTCTGCCTTCACTGGCTGCCCAGGAAGATTTCGCAGCCGCCCAAGTGGAACGCTATCACTTTCTTACCGACCTGAAGTTCGAAGTTACCGTCAATGAAAAGGGTAAGTCGATTATCAAGGTACGGTCACGCAAACCGGTCAAAGAGCCCTTTCTGAATTTCCTGGTGGAAGTGAACTGGCCGGCCGGCCGTTTGCTGCGGGAATACACTCTGTTCCTGGACCCGCCTACCTACAGTAAACAACCCGCTGCTCCGGTTTCTGCGCCCAGTACGGCCGCTGCCGCACCGGCGAGCCGAGCCAAACCGGTTACCACTACCTATCAGCCCACCACCTCTCCCCAAACTTCCTACAGCAGTGGGGAGTACGCCCAGGGTGGTGAGGCCGGTGACTATACCATCGGTTCCAACGACAGCCTTTGGTCCATCGCCAAGAGTATGAAGCCTTCTGACCGTGTCAGCATTCAACAAACCATGCTGGCCATTCAGCGCAAAAATCCCGATGCGTTCATCGACGGCAATATCAATTTGTTGAAGAAGGGCGCTGTTCTGCGCGCACCCACCGAAGATGAGGTGTTGCAGCTGGACAACCGGGATGCAATGGCCATTGCCGCTGAGCAAAACCGTCAGTGGCGGGAACGCGCCGGTATTGCCGAACCGGAAGCCCGTCAAATCGACCTGAGCGGTCGCAGTGTGACCCGGGAGCAGGATGCCGGAGCCCGCAGCGAACCGGATCAGCTGAAGCTGGTGTCCGCCGGCACCAGCTCAGGCAACAGCGGGCAGGGCGGCAACGCGGACAGTGGCGAGCTGCGCAATCAGCTGGCGGTTGCGGAAGAGAACATAGACAAATTCAAGCTGGAGAACGATGACCTCCGGCTTCGGTTGTCCGATCTTGAAGATCAGTTGGACACCTCTGAAAAAGTACTGACGCTCAAAGATGAGCAGATCGCCGCGCTGCAGGCCAAATTGCGCGAACTGGAGGCAGCCCGGCAAGAGGCCGCACAACAGCAAGCCGATGTGACGTCCGCTGCGGCACCTGCTGGGGAACCCGCAGCGACCGCGCCAGGCAGCCAGGCTCCGGGCACTGAGGGCATGGCTGATGCCGGTACCGCCGAGCCCGAATTACCAGAGGACGCTTTGGTTGAAGGTGGTGAGCAAGGGGAGCTGTTAGCACCGGAAGAACCCGGCGAAGAGGTGGATTATAACTTCGCGGAAGAACCTCTGGAGCCTCCATCCGACGTGGCGGCACAAACACCTGGGTCAGAAACGGCGGAGCAGACTCCGGTATCCGGCGTAGAGATGGAATCCCCAGCGGAGCCCAAACCGGAAACCCAGCCGCAACCCGTTCCTCAGCAAAAAGACCTGATGAGCCAGATTCTGGAGAACCCGTTGTATCTGGCTGCCGGTGGTGGTGCGATCCTGCTGTTGATCGTGCTCGGATTGTTAGCCGCTCGTCGCAAGCAGGCTGCAGACCAGCTGGAGGAAGAGATCCCGGATGAGTTTGAGTTGCCTGAGGCGCAAGGTGACGACGGCCTGATGGAGTTGGACTCCGTCAATCTGGAAGAAGATGACGCCTTTGAAGAAGCCGTTGAGGCCAGCGCCGAAGAGGAAACGGTTCCCCAGACTTCCGATGTGATCGGCGAGGCGGACATCTACATCGCCTACGGTCGATTCCCCCAGGCCATTGAGATGCTGGAGAATGCGGCGGAGAAAGAACCCAACCGCGCTGATATCCGACTCAAACTTTGTGAAGTCTGTGCTGAGGCCAATGAGCCAGAAGTGTTCATGAACCACTACAGAGTCCTGCAGGATGTAGGCTCCGCAGCGGATGTGAGCAAGGCAGAGGGCATGCGTGAAAAGCTGGGAGTTCTGCCCGACAGCGACCTGGATGACGTTGCCATGGGTGACTCGATGGAGCCCACCGATGACTTCTCCGGCGACGAAACGCTGCTGGCGGAGTCGAGCACTGACGACTTCGACTTTGACAGTCTGGAGCCCGCTGGCTCCGGCGAATCCTCCCTGGAGAGTGAGCTGGAACAGGAATCGGATACCGGCCTGGATTTCGATCTGGGGGACCTGGAAGACACCGGTGCCAGTTTCACTGCGGAGTCCTCATTTGACTCTGAGCAAAAAGACAGTTCAGAAACCCTGGAAGACGCCGGGAAAAGCGAAGAAGTGGCCGGTTTGGACTTCGATCTGAATCTTAATCTGGAAGACGAGGCGACGGACACTGAGTCTGCGCAACCGGCGGACAGCCTGGACTTCGACCTGGACACCGGATTTGAGACAGAAGCCAACCCAACGGCGGACTTGCAGCCGGAGCAATCCGAAACCGAGCAAGCGAAAGCCGATGATTCGACTCTGGATTTCGATACGGATTTCTCGCTGGATGAAGTGAGTGGTAGCGGTGCCGAATCCGATGATGCTCTTACCATGGATTTCGAAGCACCGGCACAGCCCAGCGAATCCTCTCCTCTGGATTCGGCCGACAATAATGCCATGGACTTCGATTTGGATTTCGACAGCTCTACCACTGAGCTGGACGATACTCCCACCATGGATTTCTCTGAGGAAACGTCCGCATTGCAGGGCGGCGGGGAACTGAATACAGAAGACTCTGGCGCAGACGAGGAGCCGATGCTGGATTCCCAGTCCGCGGCCCAGTTAGCCGATGAGTTGGACCTGGATCTGGATGGGGATTTTCTCGATAGCCCGGAACTGGATGCGACTCCGCTGGTAGACAATCCAGAAGAGAGCCCTTCCCTGGACATCGAAGCACCTTCGCTGGACGATACTTTCGAATCGGCAGCCAGCGACTTCGAACCTGAAGCGACGGATGACGACCAGACCATCATCACCAGCATGACTCCGCCGTCTGCTCCCACTGCGCCAGCGGCCAACGATATGTCCGACGCCGGCGAAGAGCTGGATTTCCTCTCCGATGCGGATGAGGCCTCCACCAAGTTGGATCTGGCCAGGGCCTACATTGACATGGGCGATCGCGACGGGGCCAAAGACATTCTGGACGAAGTCATGATCGAAGGTAACGATAACCAGAAAACCGAAGCGAAGGAGTTGCTCACTCGGCTGGAGTCTTGATAAAGCCGGAACAACTTCGTAAGATTTGCAGAAGAGGGCCTTAGTGGCCCTCTTTTCGTTTCAGGTGATTGAGCTTTAACGGGAATTGCTGATCAGAAGGGGCAGCTATGCGGGTGGCGTTGGGTGTGGAGTACGATGGAAGCCAATATTGCGGCTGGCAGCGCCAGAAACACGATCCCCAAACGGTGCAGGAACAGCTTGAGAACGCGCTGTCGAAAGTGGCCAATCATCCGGTGCAGGTTATTTGCGCGGGCCGCACCGACACTGGTGTGCATGGGGTAGGGCAGGTAGTACACTTTGATACCGAATCCGAACGCTCGGATAAAGGCTGGATCTTCGGCTGTAACACCAATCTTCCTGACAGCATCTCTGTGCGCTGGGCGCAACCGGTGGCCGCTGACTTTCATGCGCGTTTTTCGGCCACCTCCCGGGCCTATCGCTATGTGATTTATAACCATCCCGTGCGCCCGGCATTAGGGATTCGGCATCTGACCTGGAACTACCGCCCCCTTGACGTGGAGCTTATGCAGCAGGCCGCCGATGCCCTGGTGGGTGAGCATGATTTCAGTTCATTTCAGGCCCAGGGTTGCCAGGCCAAGTCCCCCATTCGGACCATCCATCACATTCGTCTGTCTCGTCGCGGCCGACTGATTATCATGGATATTCAGGCCAATGCGTTTCTGCAGCATATGGTGCGCAATATCGCCGGGGTATTGATGGCCATTGGCTGCGGCAAAGAGCCTCTGCCGTGGATTCAGGAGGTGCTGGCGCACCGGAATCGAACCCTGGGCGGGGTCACAGCACCACCCTACGGTCTCTTCTTCATGCGGGTAGGGTACCCGGACCATTTCAATATTCCGGCACCGGAACCCGATGTGCCGTTCATGCCTTTGCTTTAGATCTGCTTCCACCGGGTTTTCTGATAAACTGGCCCGCTTTGACCATCCAGGATTCAGGAATAGGCCTTTGACTCGGGTAAAGATTTGTGGAATCACCAACCTGCCGGATGCGCTGGCGGCCGCCGCTGCAGGAGCCGATGCGCTGGGCTTCGTTTTCTATGAGCCCAGCCCTCGTTGCGTCAACATTGACGCGGCCAAAACCATTTTGGCGGAACTTCCCCCATTTGTGACCACGGTTGGCTTGTTCGTGAATGCGGAACAGGCTTTTCTGGAGTCGGTTCTGGGGCGGCTGCCGTTGGATTTGCTGCAATTTCATGGCGATGAGACGGAAGCGGAATGCCGCCAATGGGGGCGGCCCTACATCAAGGCCCTGCGCATGCAAGAAGGTCTTGATTTAGTAGAGCAATGTCAGACATATCACAGCAGTCGTGGTATTCTTCTCGACGCTTTCGTGGCAGGCAAACCCGGCGGCACCGGCCAGGTGTTCGACTGGAATACCATCCCGCCTGGACTGGAGAAACCCATTGTCCTGGCTGGCGGGTTGGACCCATCCAATGTGGGGGCCGCCGTGAAACAGGTCCGCCCCTGGGCCGTAGACGTCAGTGGTGGCGTTGAGGCGGCCAAGGGAGTGAAAGACCACGCCCTGATCAAAGCTTTTATCACAGGAGTACACAGTGTCTCAGAATGAGCGTGATTTTCTGAATACGCCGGATGAACTTGGGAACTTCGGTCCTTATGGCGGCCGCTTTGTTTCCGAAACGCTCATGGCGGCGTTGGACGAACTGGAGGAGATCTACCACAAACTGTCCAAAGATCCTGAGTTTCAGGCGGCTTTCGACAGGGATCTTGCCCATTATGTGGGGCGTCCCAGTCCCCTCTATCACGCTGAGCGCTGGTCCAGACAGTTGGGTGGAGCGCAAATTTACCTGAAGCGGGAAGACCTCAATCACACTGGGGCCCACAAGGTGAACAACACAATCGGTCAGGCATTGCTGGCAAAGTACACCGGCAAGCGTCGGGTGATTGCCGAAACCGGCGCCGGCCAGCATGGTGTGGCCACTGCTACCGTGGCGGCCCGCCTGGGTCTGGACTGTGAGGTGTTCATGGGGGCCGAGGACGTCAAGCGCCAATCCCTCAATGTGTATCGGATGAAGCTGCTGGGCGCCAAGGTGAATCCGGTAACCTCCGGTACCAAAACCCTGAAAGACGCCATGAACGAAGCGCTGCGGGACTGGGTGACCAATGTGGATGACACCTTCTACATCATTGGCACTGTGGCCGGCCCCCATCCCTATCCCATGTTGGTAAGGGACTTCCAGTGTGTCATCGGCCGTGAAGCCCGGGTCCAGTGCCAGGAGCACACCGGGCGCCTACCGGATGCTCTGGTAGCGTGTGTGGGCGGTGGCTCCAATGCCATTGGTCTGTTCCATCCCTTCCTGGCGGACGAGTCTGTGGTCATGTACGGCGTCGAAGCCGGTGGTTTGGGCCTGGCCAGTGGTCAGCACGCGGCACCGCTGTGTGCCGGTCGGCCGGGTGTACTGCATGGCAACCGGACCTACCTCATGGAAGACGGTGATGGTCAGATCATGCATACCCATTCAGTGTCCGCCGGCCTGGATTATCCGGGGGTGGGGCCTGAGCATTCCTGGTTAAAGGATTGTGGCCGGGTAAACTATGTTGCCGCTAACGATGCCGAAGCACTGGATGCATTCCGCGCCCTGACCCGAATTGAAGGCATTATGCCGGCACTGGAATCCAGTCACGCGTTGGCCTACGCCGCCAAGCTGGCGCCCACTATGGATAAGGATCAAACCATCGTGGTTAACCTGTCCGGGCGTGGTGACAAAGACATACTGACCGTCGCCGAGATTGATGGCATTTCCCTTTGATACGGTGCTAAGGAGTTATTCAACATGAGCCGCATCACCGCGTGCCTGCAGCAATTGAAACAGCAACAGAAAAAAGCCCTGATCCCGTTTATCACAGCGGGTGATCCGCAACTGGACGCCTCGGTGCCGCTATTGCACACCCTGGCGGAGCAGGGTGCCGATATCATTGAATTGGGCATTCCGTTTTCCGATCCCATGGCGGATGGCCCGGTGATTCAGCTGGCGGATGAGCGAGCCTTGGCCAATGGCGTCACCACCCAACATGTTCTCGGCATGGTGCGTGAATTTCGTCAGACCAATCAGCACACTCCGATTGTATTGATGGGCTACCTCAACCCGATCGAAGCGTTCGGTTACCAGCAGTTTGCCCAGGCTGCTGCAGAGGCCGGGGTGGATGGCTTGATCGTTGTGGACTTGCCACCGGAAGCCGCCGCCGAACCGATCAAGTTGTTCGATGCAGCAGGCCTGGACACCATCTTCCTGATTGCACCCACCACCAGCGACAAGCGCATTGCCACCATCACTGCTACCGGGCGTGGTTACTTGTACTATGTCTCTCTGAAGGGGGTGACCGGTGCCGGACACCTGGATATCGACGGGGTGAACAGCAAGCTGGAAACAATTCGTAAAACAACCGATTTGCCCATCGCTGTGGGCTTTGGTATCAAGGACGCTGAAACCGCACGCCTCATTGGCCAGAATGCCGATGGCGTGGTAGTGGGCAGCGCCCTGGTAAAGTTGATTGCCGAATTTCAGAATGACCGCGACACCATGTTGTCCCGGGTTGCCGAATTCACCCAGTCTCTGCGCCAAGGCCTGGACCAATAACGATAAGCATAAACGAATCAGGATGGCGGAGTTATGAGTGACAGTTGGCTGGGCAAGATTCTACCCAGTGTGGGAAGAGGTTCCACCAAGAAGACTGAAGTACCGGAGGGGCTTTGGCGTAAATGCGCCAAGTGCGGTGCGTTTTTGTATCGCCCGGAACTTGAGAAGAACCAGGACGTCTGCCCAAAGTGTGACCATCATATGCGGATCAATGCCCGGCGCCGAATCGACCTGTTTCTGGACGAGCAGGGGCGCGAGGAATTGGCCGCGGAGCTGGAACCGTTCGATCGCCTGAAGTTCAAGGACAGCAAGCGTTACAAAGACCGCTTGGCCAGCGCCCAGAAAGGCACCAGTGAAAAGGACGCCCTGGTGGTGTTCAAAGGCTCGGTTAATGAATTCCCGGTGGTGGCTGCCGCGTTCGAATTTGAGTTCCTGGGTGGTTCCATGGGCTCCATCGTGGGTGAAAAATTCGTACGTGCGGTGAATGCCGCAATTGAGCACAGCTGTCCTTTGGTGTGTTTTTCTGCCAGCGGCGGTGCCCGTATGCAGGAGGCTTTGTTCTCCCTCATGCAGATGGCGAAAACCAGTGCAGCCTTGGAAAAACTGAAAGAAAACCGACTGCCGTTTTTCTCTGTCATGACTGACCCCGTTTACGGCGGTGTGTCTGCCAGTCTGGCCATGCTGGGCGATATCAATGTCGCAGAGCCCAATGCGTTGATCGGATTTGCCGGTCCCCGCGTTATTGAACAGACCGTGCGCCAGAAGCTGCCGGAAGGCTTTCAGCGCAGTGAATTCCTGCTGGAGCACGGGGCCTTGGACATGATCGTACACCGCCACGAAATGCGGGATACCCTGCACCGCCTGATGGGCAAACTGCTCCCGCAAAATGCAGCTTAAGGATTGGCTTAGCCGCCTGGAACGGCTCCATTTCAAATCCATAGACATGGGGCTGGAGCGCATCCGGGCGGTGGCTGATCGTTTAGACCTGTTATCAAATACGCCCTTCATTTTCACGGTTGCCGGAACCAACGGCAAAGGCTCTACGGTCGCTTTGCTGGATGCCTTTCTCAGAAATTCTGGTTACAGCACCGGCGTTTACACATCCCCGCATCTGGTTCACTTCAATGAGCGCATCTGCATCCACGGAGAGGAATGCTCCGATGCGGAACTGATCCACGCCTTTGAAATGGTGGAATCGGCGCGGGGTGCCATCAGTCTTACCTATTTTGAGTTTACAACCCTGGCCGCTTTCTGGCTGTTCAAGCGGGCAGGGCTGGACGCCTGGGTGTTGGAAGTGGGGCTCGGCGGCCGGCTGGACGCGGTTAATATCCTGGACGCTGATATCGCTGTGGTCACCAGCGTGGATCTGGACCATCAAGCCTGGCTTGGTAATGACCGAGCCACCATCGGCCTGGAGAAAATCGGGATCGGGCGCCCGGGGCGTCCTTTGGTGGTGGGCGAGCCCGATGTGCCGCCTGCAATCATGGATAAGGCGCGGGATACCGGAATGCAGCTTCATCTCCAGGGCGTTGATTTTCGCTTTACCGAAAGCGATGGCCATTGGTCATTGGATGTTAAAACCCTTGGTGGGCACAGCCACTATGGACCATTGGAATACCCCTCGGTTTACCTGCAGAATGCCGCAACGGCCATTCAGGCAATGGCCCTGGCGCCTTTCGATGTGCCTGAAACTGCACTCAAAAAGGCATTGCAGCAGGTACAACCCATGGGGCGCAGGCAGATCCTCGCTGAGCAGCCAAGGGTGATGGTGGATGTCGGCCATAACCCCCATGCGGCGAGGGCCCTGGCGGGGTTTATTGAGGGTTTGCATAGCGCTAAGGTCCATTGCGTTGTTGGCATGTTGTCTGACAAGGACATCACCGATACGTTGCTGGCGCTGCTGCCGGTGGTGGATCGTTGGTACCCGGTGGAGCTGGACTGTGAGCGGGCCGCCAAAGCCGATTCCATCCAGTCCCTATTGCAGGAGATGGGGGCGCTCTGTGGACACTTGTCTGGCAGCGGCTTTGGCGGCGCCGCCGAGGCCGTCAGGCAGCTCCAACAGCGGGTGGATAAAAATGATCTGATCCTGGTGTTTGGGTCCTTTTATACTGTGGCAGACGTTATACAATACGCCCACACCGCTTAATCACAGCGACAAATCAAAAAAGGGTTGGCTGCATTGGATCAGAGTCTAAAGCAACGCCTGGTGGGTGCCATCGTGCTGGTTTCCCTGGCGGTCATTTTCTTACCCCTGGTGTTCGATGGGCAGCAGGAGCGCATTCATTCGGATGACTACGTATACCCAGATCAACCTGCCATGACCATCCAGTCTTCTGACTTCACCGCGATCGAGGTGGAAGCCAAACAGGTACTTGATCAGATTGATGCGGTGGAATCTTCCAAGCGTGAACAGGAGCAGCTTTCCAGCGAACAGTATGGCCAGGAGAACCCCCAGGACCCGCCATCCAATGAGCCCATTCCAGCCACGGTAGAGCAATACGTGGAGCAGGAAACCGCCACGGACCTGGCAATCGAGGAGTCCACCAGCAATACGGTGGCACTGGCGGATGCCTGGGTGATTCAGGTGGGCGCCTTCTCCAGTCAGACCAATGCCAACGGCTTGCGTGATGAATTGGTGGCTGCCGGATACAAAGCCTACACCAAGCGGGTGGATACCCTGTTCAAGGTCTATATCGGGCCGGAAATCCGCCGCCACCGACTGGAGCAGCAAAAATCCGAGCTGGAACAGAAATTCAAAGTTAAGACGTTGATTTTAAAGTACATTCCATAAGCACTCCGGATTGGGAATTTAGCATTGGCTCTGGTAGAATGCGCGTTTTCCGATTTCACTCAGGTGTTCCAGGTATCCCCTACAGATGACCATTGCTGATTATGTCATTCTCGGCAGCATAGGCCTTTCCATGGTGCTGAGTCTGTACCGTGGTTTCACTCTGGAAGCGCTCTCCCTGGTTACCTGGATAGCGGCTTTTGTGGTTGCTCGCCTGTTCAGCGTGCCGCTCGCCGTTGTGCTCTCCGATTGGGTGGACCCTCCTTCCGCCCGCCAGCCGCTGGCTTTTATTGCTCTTTTTATCCTGACCATGATTGTCGGGGCTCTGATCAAACATTTGATTAAAGAAGTCGTTAAAGTAACCGGGCTCACCGGTACCGACCGGGCGTTGGGCAGTGTGTTCGGCTTGGTCAGAGGTTGTCTGCTGGTGGTGATTGCGCTGGCGGTTCTGTCAAGAATGACCCAGATGCCCATGGACCCCTGGTGGCGGCAGTCCCTGCTGATTCCCCATTTCATGATGGTGGAGGAATGGACGGCTGAAACCGGGCAGGCGATCTGGGAGAAGATCATGGATATTGGCGCTGAATAGAGAGAACTATTTGCGCTATTATAGAAAATCCAAGCACACGACGTATCGAGGTAAAGCGAATGTGCGGAATAGTCGGCATTGTGGGCCGCTCCAATGTAAATCAGACCATTTATGATGCGCTGACGGTATTACAGCATAGAGGGCAGGACGCCGCCGGTATAGTGACCTGTGATCAGGACAAGCTTTACCTAAGAAAGGATAACGGCATGGTGCGTGATGTGTTTCGCTCCCGCCATATGCGCCGTTTAATGGGTAACATGGGAATTGGCCACGTCCGTTACCCGACTGCAGGCTCGTCCAGTTCCGCTGAAGCTCAGCCGTTCTACGTCAACAGCCCGTACGGCATTACGCTTGCCCACAACGGAAACCTGACCAATGCAGCCGAGATTGGCGAAGATCTGTACAAAACGGATCTGAGACACATCAATACCAACTCCGATTCCGAAGTGCTGCTGAACATCTTTGCTCACGAGCTGCAACGTTTGGGTAAGCTGGTTCCCACCGAAGAGGATATCTTTGCCGCGGTGTCTGCGGTGCACGAGCGGTGCAAAGGTGCCTACGCCGTGGTGGCGATGATCACCGGCTACGGCATCGTCGGCTTCCGTGATCCCAATGGCATTCGTCCCGTGTGCTTTGGCGAGCGTGAAACCGAGCAGGGCATGGAGTACATGATTGCGTCCGAGAGTGTCGCGCTGCAGGCCATGGGCTTCGATCTGGTGCGTGATATTGCCCCGGGCGAAGCGGTGTACATCAATATGGAGGGCAAGCTGTTTACCCGCCAGTGTGCAGCCGCACCCGAGTATCGGCCCTGTATATTCGAGCACGTTTATCTGGCCCGGCCGGATTCCATTATGGATGGTATCTCGGTGTACAAATCCCGCTTGCGTATGGGCGAAAAACTGGCAGACAAAATCAAGCGGGTCTGGCCGGATCACGATATCGATGTGGTGATTCCCATCCCGGATACCAGCCGGACTTCCGCGTTGCAACTGGCCTATAACCTGGGGGTTAAGTTCCGGGAAGGCTTCATCAAGAACCGCTACATCGGGCGTACGTTTATTATGCCCGGCCAGAATGAGCGCAAAAAATCCGTGCGCCAAAAACTGAATGCCATCGGTCTGGAGTTTCAGGGCAAAAATGTGCTGTTGGTGGATGACTCCATCGTGCGCGGCACCACCTGCAACCAAATCATCGAAATGGCACGGGATGCCGGGGCCAAAAGGGTGTATTTTGCCTCAGCCGCGCCGCCGGTGTGTTACCCCAATGTGTATGGCATTGATATGCCTGCGGCGAAGGAGCTCATCGCCCACGGGCGCACGGTTAAGGAAATTCAGGAACTCATTGGCGCTGATTGGCTTGTCTATCAGGACCTGGAGGATCTGGTGGCGGCGTCCCGTGAGGGCAACCCGGAAATTCAGGAATTTGATTGCTCGGTGTTTAATGGTGAGTACATAACCGGTGACATCAATTCCGGTTATCTGCAAAAGCTGGAAGCGAGCCGTAATGATGATGCCAAAAACAAGAAAACCGCACAGTTGCTGATCAATGACGAGAGCATTGACCTCCATAACACGAACTAACTGACAGTCAGGACTATGGATCAATTCGACGACAACGCGCCCTTGCACCTGGAAACCCTGGCCTTGCGAACGGGGCAGCTGCATACGGATGAGGGGGCTCACGGCGAGCCCATCTTCACCACGTCCAGCTATGTCTTCACAAGTGCAGCACAGGCGGCGGCACGTTTCTCGGGTGAAGAACCCGGAAACATCTATTCGCGTTTCACCAATCCCACTGTCCGCGCCTTTGAGCAGCGCCTGGCGGCGTTGGAAGGGGCAGAGCGTTGTGTGGCGACGGCCTCCGGCATGGCGGCGATTCTGAGTACGGTCATGGCGTTGTTGCAGGCCGGTGATGAGATCATCAGTTCCCGCAGCGTGTTTGGCACCACCAACGTGCTGTTTGACAAGTATTTCAAGCGTTTCGGCGTGAACACCACGTTCGTGTCCTTAACGGACTTCTCTGAGTGGGAAGCAGCCATCACACCTCAGACCAAGCTGTTCTTCCTGGAAACCCCATCCAACCCATTGTGCGAGGTGGCCGATGTCCAGAAGCTGGCGGATCTGGCTCATCGCAACGGCGCGATTCTGGTGGTGGATAATTGTTTCTGTACACCAGCCTTACAACGCCCCCTGGCGTTGGGTGCGGACATCGCGCTGCATTCTGCCACCAAATTTCTGGATGGGCAGGGCCGTTGTATCGGGGGCGCTGTGTGCGGTCGCAATGATCTGATGGAAGAAGTGTTTGGCTTCCTGCGCAGTGCCGGCCCTTCCATGAGCCCATTCAATGCCTGGGTGTTCCTGAAAGGCCTGGAAACCCTCAGTTTGCGGATGCAGGCCCATTCCGCAAACGCTCTGCGTCTTGCGGATTGGCTGGAGCAGCATCCGGCGGTGGAGAAGGTGTTTTATGCCGGCCTGCCCAGTCACCCCCAACACCTGCTGGCGCGCAGCCAACAGGATGCCTTCGGTGGGGTTTTATCCTTCCGGGTCAAAGGCGGGCGGGAAGCGGCCTGGCAAGTGATTGATGACACCCGCTTCCTGTCGATCACTGGCAACCTGGGAGACGCCAAGACCACCATAACCCACCCGGCAACCACCACTCACGGCCGTCTCTCTGATGAAGCCAAAGCCCGCGCCGGGATCACAGAGAACCTGGTTCGTGTGGCGGTCGGCCTTGAGCATATCGATGATATTAAAGCAGATTTAGCCCGTGGGCTTTCCCGGCTAATTTGAGAAGAACAGCAAACAAGATCTCAGGCCAACCAGCGGAAGGCTGCTAGAATGTAATTAATTAGGTTTCATTCAGCAGCCTTTTTCTATGGTCGGTCACATTCCGACGACGATCTTGGGAGTATTTGTGTCCACATCTGTATCCGTCCTCATTGATGCGTTGGCGAAGGTTCTGCTGGGCAAAGAGGAGCAAATCAAACTGGCTTTGTCCTGCCTGTTGGCAAAGGGCCACCTGTTGGTGGAGGACCTGCCCGGGATGGGCAAGACCACCTTATCCCACGCGCTGGCCAAAGTCCTGGGGCTGGAGTATCAGCGTATCCAGTTCACCAGCGACCTGTTGCCGGCGGATATCCTGGGAACGTCCATCTTCAACCAGGCGTCCACGGAATTTGAGTTCCGACCTGGGCCCATATTCACTCAGGTGCTGCTGGCCGATGAAATCAACCGGGCCACTCCCAAGACCCAGGGCGCGTTACTGGAAGCGATGGAGGAGCGGCAAATCACGGTGGACGGTAAAACCTACCCGCTACCACAGCCTTTCTTCGTCATTGCAACCCAGAATCCGATCACCCAGATGGGCACATATCCATTGCCGGAATCGCAACTGGACCGGTTTCTCATGCGTATCAGCCTGGGCTACCCAGACCCGACGGTGGAGCGCAAACTCCTCAAAGGTTTTAATCCGCGCCACGACATGGACCAGTTGCAGGCGGTCACCAACCAGGCTGAATTGGCTCAGCTGCAGCAGCGGGTCACCAAGATCTTTGTGTCCGATGCCTTGCTGGATTATGTGCAGCGCATCCTGGCCTTTACCCGGCAGTCCAACCGTTTCAGTTTTGGTTTGTCGCCTCGTGCCGGGATGGCGCTGGTGCAGTGTGCCCAGGCCTACGCCTTTGTCGCCGGGCGTGATCATGTGATTCCGGAAGACGTCCAATCCATTTTGCCAGCGGTGGCTGAACATCGGCTGGCGGGTTCGCAGGATGTGACCGGGCATGAGGGGCAGCGCTTGGTGGACAGTGTGCTGAAGCAGGTTGATGTGATGCCGGGGCGCTGATGTGGAGAGCGTGCGCAAGCTGGTAAGAGGCCAGTGGGATGCCTGGTTGGATCGCCGAATCCCGGCCCGGAGCCGGGTCACCCTGACCCAGAAACGCATTTTTATTCTTCCCACCTGGATGGGGATGGGCTATCTCCTCACCACCTTTCTGCTGTTCGTGGCCGGTGTCAACTACGACAACTCCATGATCCTGAATTTCAGCTTCTTCCTCGGCAGTCTGTTCGTTGTCAGCATCCTGCAGACGTTTTCCAATGTGTCCGGCATGGTGATCAGTGCCGGACATACAGAGCCGGCTTTTTGTGGGTCAGAAGCCAAATTCGTCATTCACCTGGAAAAATCCAGGAAAAAAGAACATCACTCCATTTTCTGCAGTTGGTGTGGTTACCAATCCAAGGCTTACAACCTGATCCAGGAACAGCAGGTGGCGCTGGTGACCTTGCTGCCCACACAGCAGCGTGGACGCTATCGGCCGGGACGGTTCAAATTGCATTCCATTTATCCCTTCGGGTTGTGCCAGGCGTGGACCTGGGTGGATCTGGATATGTTTGCTCTGGTCTATCCCCGCCCGATTGAGTGCGAGCTCAACACCACTTCCCGCAGTGACGGAGAGGAGGGCAGTCATGTGGTGATGGAAGGCCAGGACGATTTTGCCGGGCTCAGGGCATTCAATCCGTCGGACTCCCTCAAGACCGTTGACTGGAAAGCCTTCGCCCGTCGCAACGTATTGTATACCAAACAGTTTCAGGGCTATCAGGCCAAGTCGGCCTGGCTTCGCTGGAACGAGATCGCGGTGGGTGATGTGGAGCGGCGGTTGTCCGGGTTGTGCTACTGGGTGCTGCAGTTCTCCAAGACCAATGAGCCTTATGGGCTGGAGTTACCGGGCGTCACCATCAATCCAGGGGTCGGCAAGCAGCATGAAGAAAACTGCCTGACGGCCCTGGCTGAGTACCGCCATGGCTGATTCCCGTCATCCTCCCGTTTTCCCCATGCCGCGCACGGCGTTCGTTCTGCTGATGGTGAGCGTAACCCTGGCAGTTTTGCCCCATGTGCAGAGGGTTCCCCCCTGGTTATTGGCGGTGTTTGGCATTGTGCTGGTGTGGCGCATCCAGGTGTTCCGCCAGCGTCTGCGTTTCCCGCCCAAGTGGGCCCGCCTGTTTATGGTGTGCGGTGGGGTTCTGGGTGTCGTCTATTACCATGGTACCATCTTCGGCCCGGATGCCGGGGTAGCGCTGTTGATCAGTGCCTACCTGTTCAAGCAATTGGAAATGTATACACGGCGTGACGCCTTCCTCATCATTATCCTGTCATTCTTTGTGTTGGCAACGGAATTTTTGTTTTCCACGTCGTTGTTTACTTCGCTCTACGTGTTTGTCGTGCTGGTGGTGATTACGGCGGCCCTGATCGCCCTCAACATGACGGATACCAGCATCGCCCTGTGGCGTCCCATGCGGGCGGCCTTTGTCACCGTGCTGCAGGCCGTGCCCCTGTTATTGGTCTTCTTTTTTCTGTTTCCCAGGATTGGTCCCATTTGGGATCTGGGCATGAAATCCACCATTGCCCGGACCGGGCTCAGTGATCGCATGACCCCGGGTGATGTGGCGGATCTCAGCCAATCCGCAAAGCTGGCGTTTCGCATAGAGTTCGAAGGTGAGATTCCTGCACCGCGAGATCGCTATTGGCGGGCGCTGATATTTGATCGGTTTGATGGCAAAACCTGGAGCGCACAGGGAGACCCCCAAAGCATTCCATTCAGCCCCAATCGGCTGAACGTCAACGGCGAGGCGCTTAGATACCGGGTGCTGTTGGAGCCTACGGGCAACAACTGGCTGCCCGCGATGCCCTGGTCACAGCTGTCCGGGGTAAAGCACCGCACCTCCAACGGACTGGTGCATTACGCCATCAATGTGGTGGACTCCGCCATCAGTTATCAGGTGGAAACGTTCCCGGATTATCAATATGAAACCGAGGGTATGCCGCGGGATATGTGGGGCGTGTACACGACCCTGCCACCGCTGGGAAATGCCCGCACCTATGCATTGGCGAAAGACCTGTACCGCAGAACAGGCCGTAATCCCGAGCGCATGACCGCCAGTATTCTGCGCTGGTTCAACGAGGAGCGTTTCATCTACACCCTAAAGCCGCCGAAGCTGGGTTCTGATTCAATGGATGACTTCCTGTTCGGCACCCGCAAGGGCTTTTGCGCCCATTACGCCGGTGCATTTGTGTTTATGATGCGGGCCGCAGGCATTCCGGCCCGTATGATTGGCGGTTATCAGGGCGGCGAAGCTCATCCCATTGGAAAATACCTGCTCGTCCATCAATATGATGCCCACGCCTGGGCGGAGTACTGGGTCAATGGCAAGGGCTGGGTGAGGGTAGACCCAACCGCAGCGATCGCACCGGAGCGAATTGAAATGGGTTCATTGCGGGATAGCCTGGACGAGCTTTCCCTGCTGGATTCCCCTTTCTCCAAAATGGGTCTGCGCAACCTGCCGTTTATGTCCGAATTACGATTAATGATCGATTACGTGGATTATTTGTGGTTCAAGAACGTAGTGTCATTCGACAGTGGCGTGCAGCACAAGCTCCTGCAGCGGATTCTGGGCGAGGTGACGCCGCAGCGTATTGCCATGCTGTTGGGTGTTTGTGGTGGTGTGGTGGTGTTGGGTTTGGGCTTGTGGATGGTTCTCAGCCAGAGACGATTGTTGGAACTGGATCTGGCGGACAAACTGTATCTGCGATTTCAACGTAAACTGAGCCAGGCCGGGCTCCAGCGGGAAACCGGGGAGGGGGTCATGAGCTTTTCCCTCCGGGTTCAACAGCGTTTTCCGGACCAGTCGGACACAATCAATAAAATCAGTTGTTTGTATTCCAATATCAAGTACTCTAACCGCTCCGAAAAGCGCGATACTGACAAGAAGTTGACTTCGGAAAGTGATAGCATAGCCGCATTGAATCAGGCGATAAAAAACTTAAAACTCTGATATTTTTGGACTTTTTTATGGGGCGTTTCCAGAAACCGATTATTCTGTCGCTGATAGCGGCGATCGGTCTTTACTTTGGCGCCATGTTTCTGGGGGATTTCAAAGAAACGGGTGCCGCCATCGCGGAACTGGGTACGGTGGGCTGGTTGGTGATCCTGCTGCTGTCGTTGGTGAACTACGGATTGCGTTATTGGCGTTGGGAATGGTACCTCACCAAGCTTTCCGGCAGCCGCATCCCCCATCGTCGTCATCTGGCGTACTACGTGAGTGGCTTTGCCCTCTCCACCACTCCCGGTAAGGCCGGCGAGACGGTGCGATCCCTCTATCTGAAGCAACATGATGTTTCCTTTAACCATACGCTCAGTACTTTTTTTGTCGAGCGCTTTCAGGACCTTCTGACCATTGTATTGATGGCCAGTGCTGCCGCTTTCCTGTTTGAGGGATACGGCCTGGTGGTCGCATTAACCGCGATGGTGGTGTTGGGGAGCCTGCCATTACTGCACAGCCCGTTCATTCTGACCAAGATGAATGCCCTGTCAGCTACCCTGTCAGCCAAACCCGCCAAGCTGCTCCAGCATCTGTTGGATCTGCTGAATTCCTCTGCGGTGCTGCTGAAAAACAAGGAACTTCTGGGCGGTATTCTGATCGGTATTACGGCATGGATGGCTGAAGGGGTCGGGTTTTGGTATTTGTTAGTGTGTTTGGGCCAGGATGTGCAACTGGTGGCTGCGGTGAGTATCTATGGCGTTGCTGTTTTGGTGGGTGCAATCTCGTTCTTACCGGGCGGTCTGGGCTCCACTGAGGCAGTCATGGGGTTGTTGCTGATCGCGTCCGGGGTGCCGGAGCCGGTCGCCATTGCCGCGACATTGATTTGTCGCATTGCCACTTTATGGTTTGCCGTGTTTATCGGCCTGATTGTCGCCGGTATTCTCGCTCTGAATGGAATTGTTCCCATCTCTGGGAAAGAAGTAACAGATTTAGGTTGAAGTCATGTCTGATTCTAATAAAAAACCTCTGGTTGTCGATCTGGACGGCACCTTGATAAAAACAGACCTTTTGCTGGAATCGTTCATGTTGCTGATGCGGGCGAATCCTTTTCTGTTGTTCCTGGTGCTGGTTTGGGTTTGCAAAGGTAAATCCTACCTCAAACAACAAATCGCTCAGCGGGTGGAGATTCCGGTACAGTTTCTCCCTTACAGTGCCGATCTACTGGACTATCTGAAATCGCAAAAGCAACAGGGTAGGGAACTGGTGCTGGCCACGGCATCCCACGAGCGTTATGCCACGGCCATCGCCGACCATCTGCAGCTGTTCGACCACGTGTTGGCCACCAACGAATCCGTCAACCTGTCTGGTGCTCATAAGCGCGAGGCCCTGATCAAGCGTTACGGAGAAGGTGGTTTCGTGTATGCGGGGAATGCTTCCGTTGACCTGAACGTCTGGAGTCACAGTGCGGCCGCGGTTGTGGTTGGTTCGGATAATCTGGTGGCCTCTGCTTCCCGCCAGTGCTCCATTGAAGCGTCCTTTGTGCAAAAACCACCGTCCATCAAAACCTTTATCAAGGCACTTCGTGTGCATCAATGGGTGAAGAACGGGCTGGTGTTTGTACCGTTACTGACGGCGCACCAGATGCAGGATCCCAAGCTGCTGTTAATGAGTGTGCTGGGTTTCATCGCGTTCTCAGTTTGTGCTTCCAGTGTGTACTTTCTCAATGACTTGCTGGACCTGTTTGACGATCGACAGCATGCGACCAAATGCAATCGACCTTTCGCAGCGGGTACTCTGTCCCTGTTGGTGGGGATTCTGGGGACACCTCTGCTTCTGTTGACGGCGGTGGTGGCGAGCTGGTTTTTGCCCACGCAATTTCAGATTGTATTGGCGGTGTATTATGTGCTGACTCTGGCTTACAGCTTTAAATTGAAGCGCCTGGTGATGGTGGATGTGGTGACGCTGGCTTCCCTTTACACCATTCGTATCGTGGCCGGAGCGGCCGCCATCAGCGTGCTGTTGTCGTTCTGGCTATTGTCGTTTTCCATCTTTGTGTTCCTGAGTCTCGCGATTATCAAACGTTATACAGAGCTGATGAAATTGAAAGCCAAAAGCGCGTCCAAAGCGTTGGGTCGCGGTTATCAGGTGGAAGACCTGGAGTTGCTATCCTCTCTGGGCGGGGCGAGCGGCTATCTGTCCGTGTTGGTACTGGCGCTCTACATCAACAGCCCGGATGTGAAAAGTATGTACTCTGACCCGGTGCTAATGTGGCCGGCCTGCCTGGTCATGTTGTATTGGGTGAGCCGTATCTGGATTATCGCCCACCGGGGCAACATGGAAGACGACCCCATCGTGTTTGCCCTGAAAGACCGTGCCAGCCTGGTGTGTGGCGCACTGATCGCCGGATTCATGTTTATGGCGGTGTAAAGCGATGACGAAACCGTACGTGTCCTGGGGGCGATACCCCTACAAAACGCAAAAAGGCCGGGATCTGCACTGGAGGCCTCAGTCTTTGGATATGCCCGGCGTCTTCCTGCCTCAAGGTAACGCTCGCAGCTACGGTGACAGCTGCATGCTGCATGAGGGCACGGTGCTGTCCACCCGTTTTATGAACCGGTTTATAGCATTCGATGGAGAGACCGGCATCATCCGTTGCGAAGCCGGTGTCACATTGGCGGAAATTCTCTCCGTGGTGGAGCCGCAAGGGTGGTTTCTCGCCGTTACCCCAGGCACAAAATTCGCCACCGTGGGTGGCGCCATTGCCAACGATGTGCATGGCAAGAATCATCACGTAGAGGGCACCTTTGGCGCGCACCTGACCCAATTTGAGTTGCTGCGAACCGATGGTAGCGTTCGATTGTGTTCGCCCACTGAGAACGCGGAGTGGTTCGCTGCCACCATCGGTGGTTTGGGTCTGACCGGGCTCATTACCTGGGCCGAGTTCAAGTTGAAGCGGGTCTCCAACTCAGCGGTCAACGTTGAGAACATCAAGTACCAGAACCTGGCGGACTTTTTTGCGTTATCCCAGGAATCGGAGCAGGATTTTGAGTACACGGTGGCCTGGGTGGATTGCCTGGCGTCCGGTGACCAGTTGGGGCGGGGTCATTTCTCCCGTGCCAATCACGCCAGAGTCACCCAACCCAAGCCTGCACCTTCTCAGCATACTTTGACTATACCGGTGGATCCTCCCGTTTCATTGGTCAACAGCATTTCTCTGAAAGCATTCAACTGGCTGTACTATCATCGCCAACGGGAAAAGCGGGTCACCCAGACAACCCACTATGATCCATTTTTCTATCCACTGGATCATGTTCAGAATTGGAACCGCATGTACGGTCCCAAGGGCTTTTTGCAGTATCAGTGCATTGTCCCCATGGAGCACAGTGAAGCGGCCATCTGCGAGCTGTTGCGACGCATTGGTCGCGCCAACTATGGATCGTTCCTGGCGGTGCTGAAAGTGTTCGGAGATGTGCCCTCTCCCGGGTTGAACTCGTTCCCCAGGCCGGGCACGACGCTGGCGTTGGACTTCCCCTACAAGGGCGCGCAAACCATGCAGCTGTTTGATCAGCTGGACGAGGTGGTGGTACAGGCCGGGGGGGCGCTCTATCCGGCCAAAGATGCTCATATGAAACCCCAACACTTCAAACGCTTTTACCCCAATGCCGATCAACTGGAATCCTTCAGGGACCCTGGAATCAATTCAAGTTTCTGGCAGCGAGTTATGGAACCATCAACATGAAAAACTGGATCGTAATTGGCGCTACTTCCGCCATCGCAGAGTCGGTATGCCGTTTGTGGTCGACACGCGGCTACAATTTGTTCCTGGTTGGGCGTAACGCCGACAAGCTGGAAAGCGTAAAGCAGGACTATACCGTTCGGGGAGCCGACACCGTTTTTACCCACGTGCTAGATATTGCTCAACTCGACAAACATCAAGCCTGTTGGGAGCAGGCGAAAGCCGCCATGGGCCGCATCGACGGTATCTTCATCGCCCATGGCACCCTGCCGGACCAGAAGCGCTGTGAGGCTGACTTCAACCACGCGTTAACTGAGATCAATATCAACGCCACCAGTGTATTGTCCTTCTGTACCATTGCTGCCAATGAATTTGAGACTGCGGGGTCTGGCCACATTGCGGTGATCTCATCAGTGGCCGGTGATCGGGGGCGTCAATCCAACTACGTTTATGGTTCCGCCAAAGGCATGGTGAGTTTGTTCCTGCAGGGCCTGCGGAATCGCTTATTCAAGCGTGGCGTAATGGTGACGACGATCAAGCCCGGCTTTGTAGATTCCCCCATGACAGCGGATTTTGAGAAAGGCGGGCCCCTGTGGGCTACCCCTGATCAGGTGGCTGCTGGTATAGTGAAGTCAATCGACAAGAACCGAGGTGTGGTTTACCTGCCCTGGTTCTGGTGGGGAATCATGCAGGTCATCAAATCCATTCCGGAATTTATATTCAAAAGATTGAGTCTGTAATGCCTGAAATACTTGGAAGAATCCTCGCGGTTGTGACCTTGGGGTGCGTCTTGAGCGCCTGTTACAGCGGGAGCAGCGATTCACTCCGGGAACCGGTCGCACTGGAGGGGTTTTCAGCCACCGTCCAGGCGGATCTTCCCGCGGGTGCCCAGGTGATCAACGTCGCTGCGTCCTTCTACAAAGATGGGCGCAAGCAGCCTTTGGTGGGCGGTGACATCATTGAGGCCGAATCCGACCGCGACGCCGTCATTCTGCGCTCGCTGGAAAACCTGAGTGGCAATTATCGTTCACAACTGCAAACGGATGATCCTGCTGCCGGTGTCACCTTCACCATCGTGCACGACCCGGAAGCAGCGCGAGCGGACCGTTGGTATCCGGTCGATGAGTTGTTGGTGGACCCGGGTCCGGGTGAACTGGTAGGGCTTAGCACCGGTGTCAGTTTTCCCGACCCGCTGGTGCTGGATGCGCCCATAGGTAACGAACTCTACACCGATCGCAGCCAGGATATCGTGTTGACCTGGGCTACTTCACCCACCACCGAGCAGATTCGACTGTCCACCGTACAGACCTGTTACTCGGGTGATCGTAGTGTTCAGTGGGGTACGTCCGCCATACTGGGCGCCACCGATACCGGTACTCACACGCTCAATCTGGGTGCGTTGATTCCCGCCACCAATTTCATTAATTCCGTGACAAACTTCATTGATCAACTGAGCCTGATCATCGTCAGTTCTATTATCGAAGCCTACAGCTTTGGTCTGATCAGGCCTCAGCAAATCGAGATAGAAACATTCCAATTGGACCATTGCACGGTCTCGCTCACCATTTTCCGGGAAATCAGCAACGACCTGGGAGCAGGGATCAGTGGCGGGTATGCCATTGGCAGTACCAGTGACACCGTAACCGTGAGATTCCAACCATGATGCTTCGAACATTATTAGGGGCGTCATTACTGGCTCTGTCGCTCTCAACCGTCGCAGAAACCCGCCAGGGGGTTCAATTTGACCATGGCTTTTTCAGTGCAGGCTATGATTGGATCGATGTGGAAGGGGCGGATTTTGATGGTACGGTGGCAGCAGAAATCGGGGCGCGCTGGACCCTGAATGATTTGCTGTTACTCGAAGCCGGCCTGTCGGGCATTTTTGATTCACAGACAGACACCCTTGAGGACAATACCGGATCGTATCAACTCAGCATAAACAGTTGGGACTTTCTGCTGGGGATACAGTATCGGCACTGGTTCGCTGAGCAGCTTGCCGGCTACGTTCGACTGGGGGCCTTAGTCTACAACATGGAGATCGAATTGGACGAAGCATTCTACGATCTCAAACCGGCCGGCTCTGATTCAGCCAGCGACAATGGGTTTGGTTTTTATGGTGCAGTGGGTGTCACCTATCAGTTGAATCCGGGGTGGAGTATGAGCTCAGAGTTGTTATTCAAGCGCCGTCTGGATTTTCTGGGCGACAGCTCAAAGCCATTTGATGTGGACAGTACCGGTTTCAGTATCGGGCTTCGTCACTCGTTTTAACGGCTAAAAAAAAAGCCCCGCAATGCGGGGCTTTTTCTATTTACGCTTCCTGTGCTACCTGGATCTTCACTTTGTCAGCGACTTCCTGGTATTCAGTCATCTTATCGAAGTTCAGGTAGCGGTAGATATCCGCTGCCATGCTGTCGATATCCTTCGCGTAGGCCATGTACTCTTCTGCGGTCGGCAGCTTGCCCAAAACGGCTGCCACTGACGCCAGTTCAGCAGATCCCAGATACACATTGGCACCTTGACCCAAACGGTTGGGGAAGTTTCGGGTGGAGGTGGATACCACCGTTGTGTTGGGAGCAACCCGTGCCTGGTTACCCATGCACAGGGAGCAACCGGGCATCTCGGTACGGGCACCGGCACGGCCGTAGATGTTGTAGTAGCCTTCTTCCATCAACTGGTGCTCGTCCATTTTGGTGGGCGGGGCCAGCCACAGGCGGGTGCTCAGTGAGCCTCCCGGTACTTTCTCCAGGAGTTTACCCGCCGCACGGAAGTGACCGATGTTGGTCATGCAGGAACCGATGAACACTTCGTCAATCTTGTCGCCCGCCACGTCCGACAGCGTCTTGGCGTCGTCCGGATCGTTGGGGCAGCACAGGATTGGCTCTTTAATGTCATCCATGTTGATCTCGATGACTTCGGTGTACTCAGCGTCGGCATCCGCGCGCATCAGTTTCGGGTTGGCCAGCCACTCTTCCATGCCCTGAATGCGGCGCTCCAGGGTACGGGCGGAACCATAACCATTGGCAATCATCCACTTCAGCAGGGTAATGTTGGAGCGCAGGTATTCAGACACAGAATCTTCAGACAAGGTAATGGTACAACCGGCTGCAGAGCGCTCAGCAGAGGCATCGGACAGCTCGAATGCCTGTTCAACTGTCAGATCCTCCAGGCCTTCGATTTCCAGGACTCGACCGGAGAAGATGTTTTTCTTGCCCTTTTTCTCCACCGTCAGCAGGCCTGCTTTGATGGCATAAAGCGGGATGGCGTGTACCAGGTCGCGCAGGGTGATGCCCGGCTGACGCTTGCCGGTGAATTTCACCAGTACCGATTCCGGCATATCCAGGGGCATAACACCGGTGGCAGCGGCAAAGGCCACCAGACCGGAGCCCGCCGGGAAGGAAATACCAATGGGGAAGCGGGTGTGAGAGTCACCGCCGGTACCCACGGTATCGGGCAGCAACATTCGGTTCAGCCAGCTGTGAATGATACCGTCACCAGGGCGCAGGGAGACACCACCCCGGTTCATGATGAAGTCGGGCAGGGTGTGCTGCATCTCAACGTCCACGGGCTTGGGATATGCCGCGGTGTGACAGAACGACTGCATGGTGAGGTCAGCAGAAAAGCCCAGGCAGGCCAGGTCTTTCAGCTCGTCTCGGGTCATCGGACCAGTGGTGTCCTGAGAGCCAACAGTGGTCATTCTGGGTTCGCAATACTGGCCGGGGCGAACGCCGTCTACGCCGCAGGCTTTGCCAACCATTTTCTGGGCCAGGGTGAAACCTTTGTTGGAGGCCGCCACGGCCACCGGTGAGCGGAACAGCTCGGAGGCGCCCAGGCCGAGTGCTTCACGGGCACGATTGGTAAGGCCACGACCGATGATCAGGTTGATACGGCCGCCGGCACGGACTTCGTCCAACAGTACGTCGGATTTCAGTTCAAACTCAGAAATCACTTCATCGGTGCCGTGCTTCTTGATCTTGCCCTCATACGGGAAGATATCGACCACGTCACCCATGTTCAGGTTGGAGACGTCAGCTTCGAAGGGCAGGGCGCCGGCATCTTCCATGGTATTGAAGAAGATAGGTGCGATCTTGCTTCCGATACAGATGCCGCCCTGACGCTTGTTGGGCACGTAGGGGATGTCGTCACCAGTGAACCACAATACGGAGTTGGTGGCGGACTTACGGGAAGAGCCGGTACCAACCACATCACCCACATAGGCCACCGTGTGGCCCTTGGCTTTCAGCGCTTCAATCTGGCTGATGGGGCCGATCTCGCCGGGCTTCTCAGGCGTGATTCCGTCGCGCTCATTCTTGAGCATGGCGTTGGCATGGAGTGGAATATCGGGGCGCGACCATGCGTCCTGGGCAGGGGACAGATCATCGGTGTTGGTCTCGCCCGTCACTTTGAATACAGTGATGGTCATCTTTTCCGGCAACTCAGGCTTGCTGGTAAACCACTCACCATCTGCCCAGGATTGCAGTACTTTCTTGGCGTTTTCGTTACTCTTGGCCTTCTCCACCACGTCGTGGAAGGCATCAAACACCAGCAGTGTTTTGGACAGGGCCGCTACCGCCAGATCACCCACTTCCGCGTCGTCCAGCAAATCAATCAGCGGCTCAACGTTATAGCCTCCCAGCATGGTACCCAGCAGCTCAGTGGCTTTGCGCTTGTCCACTAACGGGGAGCTGGCTTCACCCTTGGCAACAGCAGCCAGGAATCCGGCTTTTACGTATGCAGCCTGGTCAACACCGGCAGGAATTCGATAGGTCAGCAGCTCAACCAGGAAATCCTCTTCGCCTGCTGGTGGGTTTTTGAGCAACTCCACCAGGTCTGCAGCCTGTTGTTCGTCCAAGGGCTTGGGGGGGATGCCTTGGGCGGCGCGTTCTTCTACATGTTTGCGATAAGCTTCGAGCACGGTATGACCTCTCTACAGTGTGACTTCGATTGCGGTGGGCCGGTTTTGCCAGCCAGCGGGTGCCCGCCAATGTAAGGCGAGCGAGCGATCTCGAAAATTTAGCGCGCGAATTATACCAAACTTCAAACGGGTTTACAGTAACCTATTCGTGCCACGGTCATTCAGAATCTTTATGCAAGTTATTGATTTATTGAATGTTGCAGTCGTTGTGCCGGTCGACCTGCCAGTCATTTGTATGGTCGTGGTTGATTATCGGGGCGCCGCTTGAAGCGTTTGTACTCCCATTGGTACTGTTTCGGGTCGCGCAAAATGATGCGTTCGACACATCGGTTCATGGCCGCGGCTGAAACTTCGATATCATCGGAATAGAAATCCGCATCCACCGGCTCATAGAACACATGGAAAGTCTTACCATCCGGATTGCGTTGACAGCCAAAGCCCATTGCCACGGAGCCAGTGTCGTTAGTGAGCTTGCTCACCAGGCGTGGCGTGAGTGCGGTAACGCCGAAAAAAGGCACCCACACGCCGCTTTTCAGGGTTGGCTCCTGATCCGGGAGTACCCCGGTCGCCTTGCCTTTCGGAAGAGCCTTGAACAGGGCGACCACCCCCCGCTTATCGGCGGTGACCATCTCAGTGTTTTGGGAGCGGGCTCGATATATCAGCTGGTCGAGGGCAGGGGATTCCACCGCTTTATACATGGCCAGCAAATCACACTTTCTCGCCATGTAGAAGTTGGACAATTCCCAATTACCAAAATGGGGCACGATAAACACGATGCCTTTATGGCTGGCAAGGGCATCGTCGAGGATCTTTTCGTTCTCAGCGTGGGTGATCAGGGGTAGCAGCTTGTCTGCAGGCTGGCTCCAGGTGGCAGCGATTTCCAGAGCGGTGCGTGTAGTTTCCCGGATGGACTGTTTGGCGAGAGCAAGTCTTTCCTGTGGGCTTTTGTCCGGAAAGCACATTTCCAGGTTAACCAGGGTGACCTTTCTGGCACCGGGGGCGGCGTACCAAGCCAGCCGACCGAGGAAGTCACCAATTGTGCCCAATAACCACAGGGGTAGCTTGCCCAATACGATAATGGCAGCGGCCAGAAGCTTACCACCCACGTCACTGCCCGGCGCCTGGGGCTGAGATTGTCTTTCCACCTGAGTGCTGGCCCTCGATAAAATCATTGGGCCATAGAATAGGATAAAAATCGATTTCGCACTATGGTGTACGTATAATCCCGTTTTTTGTTGCTCCAGAGATAGGTGAACATGGCTGAAATGAGTGAAGTGAGGGCGTTTCTGGGATGTGGAACGCCCTCCCAATGGATTGACGCGGCGCTGGCCAACCTGCCTGTTTTGCTCATTGACCATGCTCACTGCGAGAAGAAGGCAGCATCTACGGCTTTAAATCTGTTGTTCCGTTATGTGGATCGGCGCAGTTTGCTTGCCAAGCTGTCACAGCTGGCCCGAGAAGAGTTACTGCACTTTGAGCAGGTGTTGGAACTGATGGAAAAGCACGGTGTGCAGTATGATCATCTCTCGCCTTCCCGGTATGCCATGGGGCTGCGCAAGCATATTCGTCAAACCGAGCCGCAGAAACTGGTGGACACCTTGATCATCGGCGCCTTTATCGAGGCTCGATCCTGCGAGCGGTTCGAGGCATTGGCACCGCGCCTGCTGGAGAATCCGGAAACTCAGGACATCGGTAAGTACTATCAGTTTCTCCTGAAATCAGAAAGTCGCCACTTCGAAGACTATCTGGCGCTTGCCCGGGAATATTCACCAGACACAATAGATGAGCGGGTCAATACCTTTCGGGAAATCGAACGCGAGCTGATTGAGTCTGTGGATCAAGAATTACGTTTTCACAGCGGAATCCCCTCATAGCGCCAGGCAGGATGCCCGGCCCCATATTCAGGTGAGCTGATCGGGAAAATCAAAACTCCTGAGGTCCAGTCTGTTTTCCTCCGCCAGCAGATACCAGCCTTTGGTGTGCCAGTCACCCAACACGACGCGTTCACAGCGGGAGTTTTCCAGTTCCACTTGGTGCCGAGCAGGCCGATGGGTGTGGCCATGAATGAACAGCGGCACCTGATAGTGGGAGCATACCCGTTCAACTTCCTCCGGATTGACATCCAGGATCTCATAGCTTTTGTCTTTTGCGTCAGCCTGGCTTTGCGAGCGGGCCTGTTTTCCAAAGGCAATGCGGTCAGCCAGCGGTTTGGATAAAAATGCCGCCTGCCATTCGGGGTTGCGCACCATCTTGCGGAAGTCCATGTACAGGACGTCATCAGTGCACAGCGTGTCACCGTGCATCAGCAGAGCGGGGTGGCCTGCAATGTCGGTGAAGTAGGGCTCATGGATCAATTGCGCTCCACAGGCTTCGGCATATTGATCGCCGATCAGGAAGTCTCGATTCCCGTGCATGATGTACACTGCAGCCCCTGCCTGAGAAAACTGGTGCAGCCTCTTGGCAACCTCGGTTGCGGTGGCGGTCAGCGCATCGTCCCCTAGCCAGATTTCAAAAAAATCCCCCAGTATGAAGAGCTGGTCCAGTTTGCCCTCGAAGCGATCCAGCAGATGGAAAAACGCCCGGGTAATGTCCGGGCGCTGATCTTCAAGGTGTAAATCTGAAATCAGTAGAGTCCGCATCCTTACTCTGATACCACTTCAGCGGTTTCAATGATGACAGGTTCCATGGGGACGTCCTGGTGGAAGCCGTGACGGCCGGTTTTTACCGCTTTGATCTGGTCTACTACGTCCATGCCGTCCACGACCTTGCCGAATACCGCGTATCCCCACCCCTGCATGCTTTCACCAGAGAAGTTCAGGAAATCATTGTCTTTGACATTGATAAAGAATTGCGCGGATGCAGAGTGCGGGTCCTGGGTGCGGGCCATGGCGATGGTGCCTGCATCGTTTTTCAGGCCATTATTGGCTTCGTTTTTGATGGGGTCCTTGGTGGGCTTCTGTTGCATGTCTTTATCAAAGCCGCCGCCCTGAATCATGAATCCATCGATCACCCGGTGGAAGACCGTGCCGTTGTAATGGCCATCATTCACATAACTCACAAAGTTTTCCACGGTAACGGGCGCTTTTGCTTTATTCAGTTCGAGTTTGATGTCGCCCATGCTGGTGTGAAGAATAACGAGAATTGCTTCCATTGGTTTGTCCTGTGGTTTTGTGTTTGTTGAAAGAAAAAAGTGCGTTAAGGGTGCAGATCCTGTGCGGCAATCAGCGTGTTTTCCAATAGGGTTGCGACCGTCAGTGGACCAACTCCACCGGGAACCGGGGTGATCCAAGCAGCCCGTTCCAGAGCGGGGCCAAATTCCACGTCACCCCTTAGTTTGCCATCGTCGCAGCGGTTAATGCCCACGTCTATAACGATTGCACCGGGCTTGATCCAGTCTCCCGGGATGAATTCCGCTTTGCCCACCGCCACCACCAGCAAATCGGCCCGTGCCACGTGTTGCTGAAGGTGTTTGGTGAAGCGGTGGCAGGTGGTGACCGTGCACCCCGCCAACAGAAGCTCAAGGGTCATCGGTCTGCCAACAATATTGGATGCCCCCACAATAACCGCTTCCAGGCCATGAAGCGGCACCTGGGTGGACTCAATCAGCCGCATGATGCCTTTTGGTGTGCATGGGCGGAGCAGGGGGATGCGTTGTACCAGTCGCCCCATATTATAAGGGTGAAAGCCATCTACATCCTTGTCGGGGCGAATGGCGTTGATGACTGCCTTGTCGTCCAGATGAGAAGGGAGGGGCAGTTGCACCAGAATCCCGTCAATCTCCGGGTCATTGTTGAGCGTTGCCACCAGATCGTTGAGCGCTTCCTGTGTGGTGTCGGCAGGCAGGTCAAATGAGCGTGAGAGGAAGCCGACTTCCTCGCAAGACTGGCGTTTTTTATTGACATAAACGGCTGAAGCAGCGTCATTACCCACCAGAATCACCGCCAGCCCGGGAGCCCGTTTGCCATCCTGCAGGCGCTTGGCAACAGCGTGTTTGATTTCAGCCTTGAGGCCGGCGGCAATGGCAGTGCCATCAATGATGTTCGCGGTCATAGGTTACGTTCAGATTCCAGGCAAAATATTAGGTGCAAATCGAGGGCTCTTTCTCAGGCGCGGTATTGTCTCATTATACCTGTGCTGGGGTAAAGATCCGGCATCAAGAGGTTGATCTCATTGAATTTTATGAAAGTGTTTGACGAGCCCCCGGCGGATGTATATCATGCGGCCCTCTTCACCGGTGTGGTGGGAGAACGGGGCATAGCGCAGTCTGGTAGCGCGCCTGCTTTGGGAGCAGGATGTCGGGGGTTCGAATCCCTCTGCCCCGACCAGAATGATCAATAAAATCAGATGATTAGCAGTGTGCTCGGGTTATTGCGCTCGTAGCTCAACCGGATAGAGCATCGGCCTTCTAAGCCGGCGGTTGCAGGTTCGAGTCCTGCCGGGCGCGCCAGCCTCTTCATCTGAACGATCAAAACCGGTAAAGTAGCCGGGTTTGTACAGCGGTTTGCTGGTGGGCGTAGCTCAGTTGGTAGAGCCCCGGATTGTGATTCCGGTCGTCGTGGGTTCAAGTCCCATCGTCCACCCCATTATTCCTGAATGCTGTAATTCAGCGTAAGGGGCCAAAATCGAGACCGGTAATGTCCTGGGGATATTGCCGGTTTCTTGTTTTAAGAGCACACAACCGAAAGGTGACGTAACTATGCAAGTTTCCGTTGAAACCACCTCTGGACTGGGTCGTAAACTGACCGTGGGCGTTCCAGCTGAAAAAATTGATACAGCGGTCGATGAAAAACTCAAAGATGCTGCCAAGCGTGTTCGCATCGATGGTTTTCGCCCCGGCAAAGTGCCCTTGAAAGAAGTTCGTCGCCGTTTTGGTAAATCCATTCGTGAAGAAGTCATTGGCGAAGTGGTCAGCAATTCTTTCTACGATGCGGTCACTAAAGAGTCCCTGAGTCCAGCCGGGTACCCGTCCATTGAACGTACCACCGATGAGCCGGGCAAGGATCTGGAGTTCGTTGCTACTTTCGAAGTGTATCCCGAAGTGCAGGTGCAGGGCCTGGATAAGATTTCAGTGGTTCGCCCTATTGCTGAAATCGGTGAAGCCGACATCGATAATATGATTGAGCGCCTGCGCGAACAGCGTGCTACTTTCGCTGACGTTGAGCGTGCTGCAGAGCAGGGCGACCAGGTGAATATTGATTTTGAAGGCACCAAAGACGGTGTTGCTTTCGATGGTGGTACGGCGCAGGGCCAGGATCTGGTGCTGGGCTCAGGGCGTATGATTCCCGGCTTTGAAGACGGTATCGTGGGCATGTCCAAAGGCGAAGAAAAAGTCATTGATGTGACCTTCCCTGAAGACTATCACTCTGAAGATCTGAAAGGCCAACCCGTCCAGTTCAAAATCACTGTAAATCAGGTTCAGGCGCGCACTCTGCCGGAAGTTGATGCGGAGTTCATCAAGAACTTCACCCAGAAAGAAGAAGCCAGCCTGGACGAGTTCCGCTCCGAGATTCGTAAAAACATGGAACGCGAGCTGAAAAACGCGGTGAAAAACCGGGTTAAGAAAGCGGTAATGGACGGTGTGCTGGAAAACAACGACGTCGAAGTACCGAAGGCGTTGATCGATTCCGAAATCAACCGTCAGCGCCAGCAAATGATGCAGCAATTTGGCGGTGGTCAGAATTTCGATATGAATATGCTGCCTGCTGAGCTGTTTGAAGGCCAGGCTACCCGTGCGGTTAAACTGGCTTTGGTGCTGGGTGAGCTGATCAAAGAGAAGGAAGTCAAGGCGGACGCCTCCCGCGTGCGCAGCACCATCGAAGAAATGGCACAACCCTATGAGAACCCTGAGCAGGTCGTTGCCTGGTACTATGAGAACCAGCAAATGCTGCAGCAGGTCGAAGCCATGGTGCTGGAAGATCAGGTCGTGGACCTGATCCTGGAGCAGGCCACGGTAACTGATCAGGAAATGAGTTACGAAGAGGCCGTTAAACAGCCTCAGGAAGAAGCTGAGTAAAAAACAGCCAAAACAAAAACGCGGCCACAGTGCCGCGTTTTTTTTTGCCGAAAGCATGTGATCCTATTCATATTGGCGCTATAGTAAATAAAAGCGAGCCAAGGTATTGAAATCCCTTATAAAGGCCTCACCTAATTAGTGTGCTGGGCGCTTTGTTACAAGACCACCTCCATTGTCTTAAATTGTAAGGATCATGACATGTCCCACCGTTATGAAGAACTGTTAGATCGCAATCCCATCCTGAACACTGGACTGGTTCCCATGGTTATAGAGCAGACAGCTCGAGGGGAGCGATCCTTCGACATCTACTCACGCTTGTTGAAAGAGCGAGTGATATTCATGGTGGGTCAGGTGGAAGACCACATGGCGAACCTGATTGTGGCGCAACTCCTGTTTCTTGAGTCAGAGAATCCAGACAAGGACATCCATTTCTACATCAATTCTCCGGGTGGTTCGGTCACTGCAGGTATGGCCATCTACGACACAATGCAGTTCATCAAACCTGATGTGTCCACCATGTGTGTGGGGCAGGCCTGTTCCATGGGGTCGTTGCTGCTGACCGCCGGCGCATCCGGCAAGCGCTATTGCCTGCCAAACTCACGGGTCATGATCCACCAGCCCCTGGGTGGCTTCCAGGGCCAGGCCTCGGATATTGAGATTCACGCCCGCGAGATCATTCAGATGAAAAAGCGCCTTAACGAAATCCTGGCGAGTCATACCGGTCAACCCATTGAGAAGATTGAACAGGATACTGATCGGGATAACTTCATGAGCGCTTATGATGCAAAAGAATATGGTCTGGTTGACCAGGTTCTTGAGAAGCGATGATAATAAAAACAATAACTTATGTTGCTATGTTAAATAATACATGAAATATGCGGGAATCCCGGACTTGCAAAAACGGGGTTTTCGCTGCATCTTTCTATAGGTAAAGATGCAGGTTCGATGAGGTAAGTAAATGACTGACGAAAGAGACGGCAAAGGCGAAGACAGCGGAAAGCTGCTCTACTGCTCGTTTTGTGGCAAAAGCCAACACGAAGTGCGCAAGCTCATTGCCGGACCCTCTGTTTTTATCTGCGATGAGTGTGTAGATCTCTGCAACGACATCATTCGTGAAGAGGTTCAGGAAGAAAGCAGCGACAGCACATCCGACAAACTGCCCACACCCTCCGAAATCAAAGCCATTCTGGACGACTATGTCATCGGTCAGTCAAGGGCGAAGAAAGTGTTGTCTGTAGCGGTGTATAACCACTACAAACGCCTGCGATCCGGATCTGCCAAATCTGCCAAAGGCAGCAGTGCTGAAGTGGAGTTGGGCAAGAGTAATATTCTACTGATCGGGCCTACCGGGAGCGGTAAGACCCTGTTGGCCGAAACCCTGGCCCGCCTGCTGAACGTGCCATTCACCATTGCTGACGCGACAACACTGACGGAAGCCGGTTATGTTGGTGAGGACGTAGAGAATATTATCCAGAAACTGCTGCAGAAATGTGACTATGATGTCGAGAAAGCCCAGATGGGCATTGTGTACATCGACGAAATCGATAAAATTTCACGCAAATCCGATAACCCGTCCATCACCCGTGATGTGTCCGGCGAAGGTGTGCAGCAGGCGTTGTTGAAGTTGATCGAGGGCACGGTGGCTTCTGTACCCCCTCAGGGCGGACGCAAGCATCCTCAGCAGGAATTCCTTCAGGTGGATACCTCCAATATCCTGTTCATCTGCGGTGGTGCGTTTGCCGGACTGGATAAGGTGATCAGTGATCGCTCTGAGAAGAGCGGTATTGGGTTCTCCGCAACAGTAAAAAGCAAAGACGACAAACGCACAGTCGGTGAAACTTTGAAAGAGGTGGAGCCGGAAGATCTGGTTCGTTATGGGCTGATCCCTGAGTTTGTGGGTCGTCTTCCTGTGATTGCAACACTGGAAGAGTTGGATGAAGAGGCGTTGGTTCAGATTCTTACTGAACCGAAGAACTCGCTGACCAAACAGTACAGCAAGTTGTTCGAGCTTGATAATGTTGATCTGGATTTCCGTGAAGATGCCCTGGTTGCGGTGGCGAAAAAGGCCATGGAGCGCAAGACCGGTGCGCGCGGACTTCGTTCCATTCTCGAGTCGGTATTATTGGATACCATGTACGATGTGCCCTCCATGAAAAACCTGGTGAAGGTCGTGATAGACGGTGCAGTAATCAAAGGGGAATCTGAGCCGTTGATGATCTATGAAAACAATGATCAGGCAAAAGCGGTGCCAGACGATTAACCTCATTTATGCGTTGTAAAAAGGGGCCTTTCGGCCCCTTTTTATTCGAATAGAGGCGCTGGCCCCTTGATTAATTCACCAGGTGGCCCCATTGTAGAAACATATTCCAGTGAGCGGCACGATAATTGAATCCTGCTAGTCACACCCTTCTTTCAACAGGTACTGGCAATGGCATTTCCCAGCGAAGCAAAACAATTCCCGTTATTGGCTCTCCGCGATGTGGTGGTGTATCCCCACATGGTAATACCTCTGTTCGTGGGTCGTGAGAAATCGATCAAGGCATTGGAGGAGTCAATGGAAAGCGACAAGCAAATAGTGCTGGTCGCCCAAGTCAATGCTTCGGATGATGACCCGGCACCGAGTGATCTTTATCAGGTGGGAACCGTTGCCACCATTCTGCAGTTGCTCAAACTGCCAGACGGCACCGTAAAGGTTTTGGTGGAAGGGGCCAGCCGGGCATTCACCAAAAATGTATCTCTGGAAGACGGTTACCTGAAAGCAGAAGTGAAGGAGACACCGTTTTCCCACATTGATGAGCGGGAAGGGGAAGTCCTGGTCCGCTCACTGCTTTCACAGTTTGAGCAGTATGTGAAACTCAGTAAGAAAGTGGCATCCGAGATTCTGACTTCGGTGAGCAACATCGAAGAACCCGGCCGACTGTCCGATACGATTGCCGCGCACCTGGCGCTGAAAATTCAGGACAAGCAGCGCATTCTTGAGATTTTCGATATTCGTGAGCGCATCGATCACCTTATGGCGCTGATGGAGGGCGAAATTGACCTGCTGCAGGTGGAGAAGCGAATTCGCGGTCGCGTTAAAAAGCAGATGGAGAAAAGCCAGCGCGAGTACTACCTCAACGAGCAGATGAAAGCGATCCAGAAGGAGCTCGGTGACCTGGAAGAGGGTGGTAACGAACTGGAAGAATTCGAAAAGAAAATCGAATCCTCCGGCATGACGAAAGAGGCGAAGGAGAAAACCCGCGCCGAGTTGAATAAATTGAAAATGATGTCTCCCATGTCCGCGGAGGCGACGGTGGTTCGCAGTTACCTGGATTGGATGGTGAACCTGCCGTGGAAGAAGAAAAGCAAGGTGCGTCACGACCTCAAGAAGGCAAAAGAGATTCTTGATCAGGATCACTACGGCCTGGACGAAGTCAAGGAACGCATTCTGGAGTATCTGGCCGTTCAAGCCCGGGTAAACAAGATTCGGGGTCCCGTGTTGTGTTTGGTGGGGCCACCCGGGGTTGGTAAAACCTCACTGGGTCAGTCCATTGCCAAAGCCACCAACCGTAAGTTTGTGCGGATGGCCTTGGGTGGTGTGCGGGATGAAGCGGAAATCCGGGGTCACCGCCGCACCTACATCGGCTCCATGCCCGGCAAGCTGGTACAGAAAATCTCCAAAGTGGGCGTGAAGAATCCACTGTTCCTGCTGGATGAAATCGACAAGATGGGTGTGGATATGCGGGGCGACCCGGCCTCCGCTCTGCTGGAGGTGCTGGATCCCGAGCAAAACAATACGTTCAATGACCACTATCTGGAAGTGGATTATGATTTGTCCGACGTTTTGTTCATCTGCACATCAAACTCCATGAACATACCAGCCCCGTTGCTGGACCGGATGGAAGTGATTCGCATACCAGGCTACACAGAAGACGAAAAATTGAATATTGCCCAGCAATACCTGGTTCCCAAACAACGAAAAATGAACGGCCTCAAGGATGAGGAGTTGATCATGAGTGACGACTCAATCCGTCATCTTATCCGTTACTACACCCGCGAGTCCGGTGTGCGTGGACTGGAACGGGAGATCGCAAAGGTTTGCCGCAAACATGTGAAGGAAAACGTGCTCAGTGCCACATTGGAACCCATCACCATCTCCCCGGAGTTGCTGGAGGACTACAGCGGTGTGCGCAAGTTTAATTACGGCAAGAAAGAAGATGAAGACAGAATCGGTCAGGTTACCGGTCTGGCTTGGACCTCTGTTGGTGGAGAACTCCTCACCATCGAGGCCGCAGCGGTTCCCGGAAAGGGTCGCCAGATCCGCACAGGCTCCCTTGGGGATGTGATGCAGGAATCCATCCAGGCGGCTCTTACGGTGGTGCGGAGCCGTTCTCACATGCTGGGGATATCCCCGGAGTTTCACGATCGCAATGATATTCACATCCACGTACCCGAAGGGGCGACGCCGAAAGATGGCCCCAGTGCGGGTATTGGCATGTGTACCGCCTTAGTGTCGGTATTGACTAATATCCCGGTACGGTCCGATGTTGCGATGACCGGTGAGATCACTCTGCGGGGGCAGGTCTTGCCGATTGGTGGGCTGAAAGAGAAATTACTGGCTGCCCATCGCGGAGGCATCACCACGATTATCATTCCAAAGGAAAATGAGCGGGACTTAAAAGAAATTCCTGACAACATAAAGGAAGATTTGGATATCCATTGCGTTAAATGGATTGACGAAGTTCTTGAGTTGGCGCTGGTGTCAATGCCGGAACCTTGCCCCAAAACTGATGCACCTGAACCAGTGGAGATGGCAAAACGTGACGACAATGAAGACGACGACGGCGATAGACTAAGTACTCACTAAGCATAAAAACCGGCCCGATTTGAATGCGGGCCGGATTGCTTTTCTGCCCGCAACGGGTTATTAATTTCATCCTTCATCCGTAAAAATAAGATAAGAATCCCGTAAAAATGACTTGAAAAAAAATATTTATCTGCAGCGAGAGGGGCGCGCTTGACAGCCCTTTTTGGCAGTTGGTATAAAGTTGCTCCGCCGCGAAAGACGGGGCCTCCACGGTCCTTAGGCCGAACGTTTTTCACCTAAATAGAGCCAAGATTCTTGGTCAAATCCGCAGACATAATTCTTTTAAAAGGGGAGTCTTGTGAATAAATCTGAATTGATCGACGCCATTGCAGCTTCTGCTGACATTCCTAAAGCTCAAGCTGGTCGCGCACTGGACGCTGTCATCGATACCGTAACCGGCGCTCTGCAGCAAAACGATCAGGTGGTTCTGGTTGGCTTTGGCACCTTTGCTGTTAAAGACCGAGCTGCCCGCAGTGGCCGCAACCCACAAACCGGACAGCCCATCGAAATCCCAGCTGCCAAAATCCCCACCTTTAAGCCTGGTAAGGCGCTTAAAGATGCGGTCAACGGTTAATACCCATTAATGGTTGTTCGCGTTTCGTCACTGAAGTAAACAACAATAATTAGATAGACCTTACAATGGTCGCCCGTAATTATCCTGGCTTGGCCAAAAAATATTCTAAATTGTTTAATTATTTTCTGAGTTCTGGAGCGGTAGTTCAGTTGGTTAGAATACCGGCCTGTCACGCCGGGGGTCGCGGGTTCGAGCCCCGTCCGCTCCGCCAGACTCGACGTTTACAGAATTCGGTGACTGAAGCCTAAAGTAAGATTGAAGAGAAGCGCATCTATGGTACGCTTCTCTTTTCATTTTCAGGGACCCTCTTTTGGAGAGCACACATCATGCAGCAGTTTCGTAACTTGCTCAGAGGATGGCTGGGCAAACTTCTGCTTATCATTTTCATTCTCCCGTTCGCGTTTTTCGGTATAGAAGGCATCTTCAATTCCAACAGTGGTCAGGATGTGGCCTTCGTTGTGAATGGTGTCGAGATCTCCAAGATCGAAGTGAGCCGGGGCATCGAGAATCAGCGCCGTAATCTAAAGCAGCAGATGGGTGGCAATATTGATGACTCCTTCCTGACCGACGATTTATTGCGCCCGCGGGTGGTTGAAGGACTGATCCAGAAAGAGCTGATTCGTCAAGCTTCAGAGAAAGAGGGGTTGGCGGTGTCCAGTAGCCTGGTGAAATCCTATGTCCGCTCATTGCCACAGTTTCAGGATGAGTCCGGCAGCTTCTCCAACGATAAACTGGAGACGTTGCTGGTTCAGGCAAATTTCAGCAAGGCGGGCCTGTTCAGCGCAGTCCAGGAAAGCATGGTACTGGAGCAACTCCAGTCCGGGATTGGTGCCACTGCCTTTATCACGACGCCTGAACTGGAATACGTCGTCAAGATCAATGACCAGAAACGTAAAATCCACTATGCCACGCTGCAGGCTGCACCGCTGAAAGATGCTGTTGAACTGACTTCACAAGAGATCGAAAACTATTTCAATGAGAACAAAGCACAATACAGAACCGAAGAGAAAGTCAAAGTCAGTTACGTGAGTGTGGCGCTCGAAGATTTTACCTCGGATGTGACAGTAGAAGAGACGGATTTGCTCACCGCTTACGACGAATACAAAAAGGGGTTGATTGCCCAGGAGCGGCGTCGCGCGTCCCATATTCTGGTTGAAGTGAACGATGATCGGGACGAGGATGAAGCCAAGGCTCGAATCCAGGAAGCCCAGCAAAAACTTCAATCCGGTGAAGCCTTCGAAGCGTTAGCCCAGGACTATTCCGACGACATCGCGACCGCCAGTGCAGGCGGAGACCTGGATTATGCCGGACGGGGCCTGTACGATCCCACGTTTGAAGATGCTCTCTTCGGGTTGGCAAAAGAGGGCGATATCAGCGAGATAGTGAAGACAGAGTTTGGTTTTCACATCATCAAGCTGACGGGCATTGAAACCCCTGAAGTGGCCTCTTTTGAGGCACACAAGGATCAACTGGCACAAGAACTAAAGCGTCAGCTTGCCCGTGAGAAGCTGGATGAAGCCGTTGATGATATCAGCCGCAAGGCGTTCGAGTCCGGTGACCTTCAGCTCATCTCAGAATCTTATAACAAGCCAATCCAGACGACCGACTTCTTTACTCCACGAGGTGGAGCGGGTGTGGCGGCAGATCCTGATTTCATCACCGCTGCGTTTTCTGAAGCGGTATTGAAGGAAGGTCATAACAGTGATGTGGTAGAGCTACCCAACAATAGAGTCGCTGTATTGCGCTTGGCGGAATACCAGCCAGCTCGAGATCAAAGCTTGGCGGAAGTGGAAACACTGGTGAAGACCGCTTTAACGGAGCAGAAGGTGCGAGAGCTGGCGAAGCAAAGAGCAGCTCAGATCATCGAGAAGCTGGAGGCCGGGGAGGCATTGGCCTCTGTGGCTGAAGAGTTCGGTCTGGAGTGGTCACAGGATGTGGAAGTATCACGCCAGGCCGCCACCGAGGTTTCCCGCGCAATCCTGTCCAAGGCCTTTGAATTGCCCAGACCAGCGTCGGACAAGCCGAGTTTTGGTACAGTGGCGCTGCCCAGTGGTAATCAGGAAATCGTGGTCTTGACCGAGGTGTTGGAGGGGGAATTTGATCTGGCTGAGGCTGAGGTGGTTCAGGCTAAGGCGTCAGCCTCACAGCAATTTGGCTCTCAGGATTTCAACAATTATGTAGCCTCACTCAGGGATAGTGCCGAGATTGAAATGCGTTAATGCGCGCACTCCCTCGGTTGCTACATAAAAAGCCCCGGTCCTGAACGATCGGGGCTTTTTTCTAAGGTTGGTATATTTTTTAACTCGACTCGCTTTTCAACTCGCCTTTCGATTATCCCTGTTTAGCGTCCGTTCTGGTTAGAGCCCTTTCTAGAATAACCAGCAATCGCTCACGTTACAGGGCAAACGCTGAGCTGATCAGCTCCCGCGTATAGTCGTGCTGTGGTGCACTGAAGACTGCATCGGCCGGACCACACTCCAACGCCTTACCTTGTTTCAGCACCAGTACATCGTGGGCGATGGTCTTTACGACTTTCAGATCGTGGCTGATGAATAAATAGGAAAAGCCATGTTTCAGTTGGAGGTGTCTTAGTAAATCCATCAGCTGGGATTGAATCGAGCGGTCCAGGGCAGAAGTTGGTTCATCCAGCACAATGAGTTCAGGCTCCAGGATCAGGGCCCTGGCAATAGCAATGCGTTGCCGTTGTCCACCGGAAAACTCATGAGGAAAGCGGTGGCGCATCTCGGGGTCGAGCCCCACTTCGTCCAGTGCTTTAATGACCTTGGCCTCACGTTCACCCTGACTGCCGATATGATGAATGTTAAGGCCTTCAGCCACGATTTCGCCAATACTCATTCTGGGGGAGAGGCTACTGAATGGATCTTGAAACACGATCTGCATTTTTTTACGTAAAGGCCGTACCTGCTGGGAGTTCAGCAATTCCAGTTCCTGCCCATCGAATTCTATGCTGCCATTACTCTCGATGAGCTTGAGCAGGGCCTGGACCAGAGTGGTCTTACCTGATCCGCTTTCGCCGACGATGCCCAGTGTATGGCCTTTTTTGATGGTAAAACTGATGTCGTCCACGGCTTTGACATGACCCACAGTATGTTTGAACACCCCGCGCTTGATGGGGAACCAGACCCGCAGGGACTGAACTTTCATTATGGGATCGGCACTGTCATTTGGGGGGACCGGTAGGCCACTGGGCTCTGCTGCCAATAGCGACTTGGTGTATTCATGCTGTGGGGCATTGAAGAGTTGCTCGGTGGTATTCACTTCCACCAGTTGGCCCTTGGTCATCACACCCACACGGTGAGCGTATCGTTTTACAATGCCCAGGTCATGGGTAATCAACAGTACCGTCATCTTCAGTTTCTGTTGGAGTTCTTTCAGCAGGTTAAGCACCTGCTTCTGAATGGTGACATCCAGGGCCGTAGTGGGCTCATCTGCGATGAGCAGGTCGGGTTCGTTGGCTAAGGCCATGGCGATCATCACCCGCTGCCGTTGGCCCCCGGAGAGTTGATGGGGATAGGACTTTAGCTTTGTCTCCGGCTCGGGGATGCCCACCAGGGTCAGCAGTTCCAGAATTCGGGCAACGGCGGCTTTGCCCGTCAAATTACGATGGATCTTCAGAATCTCGCCAATTTGTTTCTGAACGGTGTGCAGTGGATTGAGCGCGGTCAGAGGCTCTTGAAAGATCATCGCGATCTTGTTGCCGCGTATAGTCCTCATTTGTTCTTGTGACAGTTTCAGCAAGTCCTGCGACTGGTACAGAATGCGCCCGGAGTTATAGTGGGTGATCGAGCGTGGCAAAAGTTGAGTAATGGCCATCGCCGTTACCGATTTGCCCGATCCGCTTTCGCCCACCAGGGCAAACATTTCCCCCTGTTTCAGTTCCAGGCTGACATCTTTGATCGCATGAGTTTCTTTTGAGCCTTGTTGAAACGAGATCGAAAGGGATTCAATTTTCAGTGCAGGGGTCTCACTCATATCAACTGGCCCTTGGATCAAATGCATCACGGAAGGCCTCTCCGATGAAAACCAGAAGGGTCAGCATGATGCTGAGGACGAAAAAAGCACTGATGCCCAACCAGGGGGCCTGCAGATTGGATTTGCCCTGGGATACCAGTTCTCCCAGCGAGGGTGAGCCGGGTGGTAAACCAAAGCCGAGAAAGTCCAGCGCGGTGAGGGTGGTGATGGATCCTGTGAGGATAAATGGCATGAAGGTAATGGTGGCCACCATGGCATTTGGCAGAATATGTTTAACCATGATCTTGGAATCCTCAAGCCCCAGGGCTTTGGCTGCCTTGACGTATTCCAGGTTACGGCCACGCAAAAACTCGGCACGAACCACGGGCACCAGGGTCATCCAGCTGAACAGGAGCATGATACCGAGCAACCACCAAAAATTGGGTTTGACGATACTGGACAGAATAATCAGCAGGAAAAGGGTGGGCAGGGACGACCAGATTTCGATAAAGCGTTGCCCGAACAGATCCACTTTGCCTCCGTGATAACCTTGCAGCGCACCCGCGGCAATGCCCACCACAGAACTGAATATGGTCAGTACCAACCCGAACAGCACCGAAATCCGGAAGCCATAGATGACCCGTGCCAGAACATCCCGACCCTGATCATCGGTACCCAGGAGGTTAACGCCATCCGGCGGGGAAGGGGCCGGGGTGCTGAGATCGTAGTTAATGGTGTCGTAACTGAAGCGAACCGGGGGATAGATCATCCAACCTTTTTCGTTGATCAGATCGATCACGAACTCGTCACGATAATCAGCCTCGGTGGGCAGATCACCACCGAACTCTATTTCCGAATAGGTATAGAGGATGGGGTAATAGAACTTGTCATCGAACTTGATCAGCAGGGGTTTGTCGTTAGCCAGCAATTCCGCGAAAAGACTGACAAAGAACACCAGCAGGAAAATCCACAGTGAGTACCAGCCCCGCTTGTTGGCTTTGAAACGTTGAAAACGACGCTCATTGATGGGGGTAAATTTCAACAACGGTCACCCCCTGGATTCAAAGTCAATTCTGGGATCAACCAGAGTGTACGTGACGTCGCTGATCAACCCCACTATCAGTGAAATGAGGGTAAAGATAAAGAGCGTACCGAATATTACCGGGTAATCCCGCGACAAGATGGATTCAAAACCCAGCAGGCCCAGACCGTCCAGAGAGAAGATTACCTCAATCAGGAAAGCGCCAGTGAAGAAGATGGAAACCAGGGCACCGGGAATGCCAGCGATGATGATCAACATCGCATTGCGGAAAACATGGCCATACAGAACCTGGTTTTCCGTCAGGCCTTTGGCCCGTGCGGTCACCACGTATTGCTTACCAATTTCGTCCAGAAACGAGTTTTTGGTGAGCATGGTCAAGGTGGCAAAACTACCGATCACCAGCGCGGTAATCGGTAAGGCAAGGTGCCAGAAATAATCCAGAACCTTACCCATGAGTGAGAGCTCTTCAAAATTAGGGGAGGTGAGGCCCCGCAAAGGGAACCAGTTCAGGTAGGTCCCACCAGCCAGCAGCACGATCAGGAAAATGGCGAACAGGAAAGAGGGGATAGCATTACCGATGATCACTACCGTACTGGTCCAGATGTCAAAGCTCTCCCCATTCTTGATGGCTTTTCGGATGCCCAGTGGAATGGAAATCAGGTAGACCAGCAATGTGGACCATAAACCAAGGGAAATGGACACCGGCATTTTTTCGATAATCAGGTCCACCACGCTCTTGTCCCGAAAGAAACTTTCCCCAAAATCCAGGGTAAAGTAACTCTTGACCATATCCACAAACCGTTCCCAGGCCGGTTTATCAAAACCGTACATCTTTTCGATCTTGGCAATCAGCTCGGGATCCAGCCCCTGCGCTCCACGATAGTTGGAATTGCTGCTGGAGCTGGTGCGGACTTCGGATGTGGCACCACTTCCAATACGGGACGCCGCTCCCCCTTCGATGCCCTCCAATTGGGCAATCATCTGTTCCACCGGGCCACCGGGGGCAGCCTGCACGATGATGAAATTTAGGGTGAGTATTCCCAGCAAGGTGGGAATGATCAGTAATAGACGTCGTATTATGTATGCCAGCATAGGCGTTTACTGCTCACTTGCTTCTGCTTGTTTCAGCCACCAGTTGAAAAAGCCCACGTCGCCGTAGATGGGGGCGATCTCGGGCTGTGCGAACTTGTCCCAATAAGCAATCCGGTGTTTATTGATGTACCACTGGGGCACAACGTAGTGATTCCAGAGCAAAACCCGGTCCAGTGCCCGGCAGGCCGCCACCAGGTCCGCCCGGCTTTGGGCACTGATGATTTTTTCGATCAGTATGTCCACCACGGGGTCTTTAACTCCGATCAGATTGCGACTGCCTTTGTGATCGGCAAATTTGGAAAACCAGTAGTCCCGTTGTTCATTGCCCGGGGAGTTGGATTGACCGAATCCGCCGATAATCATATCAAACTCGAAGTCACGCACAATGCGTATGTAGTTGGTTGAATCCACCACTCTGGCACTGGCTTCGATGCCCAGTTTCTTGAGGTTTTTGATATAGGGCAATACGACACGCTCGAAGTCTTTATTGTAGAGCAGTATTTCGAACTTGAAGGGTTTGCCGGTCGTGGAGTGCACCAGTTCGGTTCCCTTGAATGACCAGCCTGCTTCCTTCAACAGGCTGATGGCTTTGCGAATGTTTTTGCGGTTGTTGCCACTGCCATCTGTAGTGGGGGACTGGTATTCCTGGGTGAAGACTTCAACCGGGAGGTCTTCCCGGAAGGGCTCGAGCAGGGCCAGCTCCGCCTCTGATGGTAGCCCTGAAGAGGCGAGGTCCGAATTGGAAAAGAAACTCTGGGTGCGGTTATAGGCTCCGTAGAACAATTGTTTGTTGGTCCATTCGAAATCGAATGCCAGATTAAGCGCGTGTCGCACCCTGGAATCCTGGAACAACTCGTTGCGGGTGTTCATGACGAACGCCTGCATGCCCGTGGGGTTCTGGTGGGGTATTTCCTGCTTGATAATCTCCCCCTTATCGAACCTGGGGCCATGGTAGTCGGTTGCCCAGCGCTTGGACTGGTTTTCTTCGCGATAGTCATAGGAGCCCCCTTTGAAGGCCTCCAGCATCACCGTCTGGTCACGATAGTATTCCACCTTAATCGTGTCGAAGTTGTAGCTGCCACGCATTACAGGGAGGTCTTTCGCCCAGTAATCCTTCACGCGCTCAAATGTGATGCTTTTTCCGGTATCGAAGGAGGTTATCTTGTAAGGGCCGCTACCCAGGGGAACCTCCAGGTTGGCCGCGGAAAAATCCCGGTTTTCCCAATAGTGCTTGGGCAGCACCTTGAGCTGCCCCAAGACCAGCGGCAACTCGCGATTTTTATTGTCCCGGGCGGTAAACTTGACCCGCTGATCATCTAGCGCCTCCACATTCACAACATCAGCGTAATAGGCCCGGTAGAACGGCTGCCCGTGCTCAATCAGGGTGTTGAAGGTGAACACCACATCTTCCGCGGTGATGGGGTGTCCGTCGTGAAATCTGGCCTTGGGGTTTAAGTGGAAGATCACCCAGGAGCGGTCTTCGGGGTATTCCACTTTTTCTGCTACCAATCCATACACGGTGAAGGGTTCGTCCATGGCGGATACCATCAGCGTGTCATAGGTAACGGTAATGAACGCAGCTGCATCCCCTTTTACGATATCCGGATTAAAAGAATCGAACGTGCCGTAGGCCGCCAGGGTGACCGACCCGCCTTTAGGCGCCTCCGGATTGGTGTACTCGAAGTGGGTGAAGCCTTCCTGGTATTTCATATCACCATGCATGGCGATACCGTGGCTGGTGACCACGTTGCTTGCTGTGGCGTGGGAGCAGGCCAAAAAGACGGTGGCGGCGATGAACAGGTGTTTCAAATCAAGCATCAACAAAGCTTCCCTTAATGTTTCTTTATTTATCCAGATCGCTCAACCACCAGGACTGGAATGCCAGCGACATCGCGGCAGGGTTGGGTGGTTGGCTGAAAATATTCTTGTAGGCAAGGCGATGATACCTCAGGTGCCAGTGGGGTATCGTGTAATAGTTCCACAAAAGCACGCGATCCAGGGCACGCACCGCGGCAATCAGATCGTCCTGGGTGGCGGCGGAAGTGATGTTCCGGATCAGGGCGTCCACCACCGGGTCCTGGATTCCAGACAGGTTCTTGGACCCCCTGACAGCAGCCTGACTGCTGTGAAAATAGAGTCTTTGCTCCTGGCCGGGTGAGGCCGATTGCGGCAGGACAAATACGGTCATATCAAAATCGAAGTCATCCAGGCGCACCTTGTATTGCGCGCGATCGACGATGCGGATGTCGGTTTCGATCCCGATTTTCGCCAGGTTTTTGGAGTAGGGTAGCAGGACCCGCTGGAACGACGGGCTGTTGATGAGCATTTCGAACCTGAGGGGCTTGCCGGTTGTGGGGTGTACCAGGCGTTGGTCCCGATATACCCAGCCGGCGTCTTTCAGTAGCTGCATGGCCACGCGCATGTTGCTGCGCAGCGCTGACGGTGAGTCATACACCGGGAATGTGAATGCCTGGGTAAACAGCTTGGCCGGTAACTGGTCGCGAAAGGGTTCCAACAGGGCCAGTTCCGCAGCAGAGGGTAAGCCGCGGGAGCCCATTACCGAATTGGGGTAGTGGGATTGGCTGCGGGTGTAGGCGTCACTGAAAATATTCCGGTTTGTCCACTGAAAATCGAACATGAGTGAGATGGCCTGCCTGACCCGCACATCCTTGAATACATCCCGTCTCATGTTCAGGAAAAATGCCTGGGTGCCGGAGGGGATGCTGTGGGGCAGTTCGACCTTTTTGATGGTTCCGTTTTTGATACCAGGAAAATCGTAGGCGGTCGCCCAGTTTTTCGATACATTCTCCATCCACAGATCCACGGCACCGGATTTGAATGCTTCAAAGGCAACGGTGCGATCCCGATAGAAGTCAAAGCGCACCTCATCGTAGTTGAACATACCCTGGTAGACAGGGTGATCTTTGGCCCAGAAATCCGGCACCCGTTCCAGCACTAAATAATTCCCCAATACAAAGTCCTTCACTTTGTAAGGACCACTCAAGGGCTGAGGGGTTCCGGAAGATCTGCCGAAGGTGTGAGAGGTCCAGTGCTTTTTTGACATGACCGGCAGCTCACCCACCCGCAGCAGATTGGAGCGCTCACCCGTGGTTTTAAAGGTGAAACGTACCCGGTAGTCTGACAGTGCCTCCACCGAATCCACGGCGATCATGTTGTTGAGGTAGGTGGGGTGGGCCTCATTACTGGTCAGCAGCTGGAAGCTGTGCACCACGTCATCGGCGGTAATGGGAGTTCCGTCGTGGAAGCGGGCGGCGCGGTTGATCTGAAAAATCACCCAACTGTAATCGGGCGGGTATTCCAACCATTCGCATACCAGGCAATAGGCGGTCTGGGGCTCATCGCCGGATTCCAGATAGAAGCCCGTTCCCACCATCAGGGTCTCATTCAGCTCCGTAATTCCGTAAAGCCAGATGAAGGTCGAGGGGCTGATCCCTTTGAGTACGTAGGGATTTAACGTGTCAAATGAACCCAGCGCCGGCAGTGTGATTTTGCCGCCCTTGGGGGCCTTTGGATTAACGTAATCAAAATGCTCGAAATTTTTTGCATATTTCGGCTCATCATAGAGGGCAAGCGCATGGGAGACCATCACATCCGCCAGGCTGGGACGACTGATCAACGCCAGCAACATCAGCAGCAGACAGCCTGATAACAGAGCGCTGGACTGGGTTTTACACCTGCTGAAAGCGCCAGTGCAAACTCGGTAAGCGTCTGAATATACAGGCATATATAAGGGATAACCTATTGGTTTTATTATGGGTTTGCTCGGGCTGGAGTAGAACACCCAACATTTATAACCGGTTCAAAGCATAACTTCAAACAAAACAAGCACTCCCGTTTAAACTGACTATGCTTAAGGTTATAGGGTGATATTGGAAATCGAGTTGGAATGTTGGTGGATCAAAAGAATTCCGTTGATGATTGGGTGGATTTCCTGGGGAAGGAGCACATGCCGGCGCTGGCCGAAACAGTGCAAAAATTAAGCAAGCTCACCACGGACGACGACTCCCGGGTTTCACAGCTGACTGAGCAGATACTGAAGGACCCCAGCCTTACGACGCGGGTGCTGCAGGTTTCCAATAGCGTGGTCTACAAGGGGCTCGGGGGGAACATCAAAACCATTACCCGGGCGATTGTCATGCTCGGCTTTACCACCATCCGCGATATTTCGTTGTCCATGCAGATCCTGGACAACATCCTCAAGCAGAACCCCTCTGAATATCTGATGGGCCAGATCGCCAATTCATTCCATGCCGCCATGCAGGCGCGGAGCATGCTGCGGTCTGCGAAAGCGCCGGATCAGGAAGAGATCTTCATTTCCACATTATTACTGCACTTTGCCGAACTATCGATGCTGTCGCGGGACGATGAGGTCAGTCGCAAACTGAACCTGTTGCTGCGGGAGAATGAGATGACCGCCAACGATGCGGCCCTGGAGGTATTGGGGTTCAGCTTTGATCAGATTTCCGTAGCGCTGGCCAAACAGTGGGAGCTGGGGGATATTCTGGTGGAGGCGCTGAGCAAGCCAAAATACCCGAGTAAACTGGCGCAGGCGGTGATCCTGGGCGACGAGCTGAGCCAGGTGGCCATGCTGGGTTGGAATTCGGACCCGGTCAAAAAAGTGATTAAGAGCGTCGCCAAGTTCCGCGACATCAGCTTTAAGGATGCCATGGAGGACGCCAAGCAGATGGCCGATATGGCCCAGGATCTGGCGGTCCACTACGGTGCGGCCAAGGTGCGGCATTTGATCCCGAACTCCGATACCCGGGCGGATCCCGCTCTGGTCCAGGAGCCGGTGAACCTGAAACCTGTAAACCTGAATCAGGTGGAATCCGGCATGCCCCCCGAGTCAGAGGCGGGAGCGCCACCCCAAGACGCCGGCGCAGAAGCCAGGTCTGGCCCAGAGACGAGTGCTGTGGCTCAGACTGGGACCCGTCACCAGGAAGAGGACGAAGGGATTGAGGATCTGATCGAAATGGCTCTGACCGGTGGCAGTCGACCGCAGCCGGTTCTGGATCGCGAGGATACTGAAACCCAAGTTCAGGTAGGGGTGCAGGATGTTCAGCTGCAGATGGATATTATGCAGCAGCTGAATATCCTCATTGCGGATAAGCGGGTGGATGTGAACCAGATGTTCAATCTGGTGATGGGTGGCATGCTCGACGCCATCGGCCTGGATCGGGTCGTCATGGCGCTGGTAGCCAAAGATCGCAAAGTGTTGGTGCCGAAGTTTTTTAAAGGCCAGGTGGATCTGGAGTTCAAGGAGCGCCTAAAAATCAACCTGCTGGAGGAAAACACGTTCTCCAACGCGATCCGGCAGTCGCAACAGTTCTGGATGGGATCAAAAATGATGGCCGGTCGTGCTTATCTGCATACCGCCCATCTGGATGAGGTGTTGGGGTATTCCGAATACTTTGTCGCGCCGATCATTGTATCCCGTCGGCCCATCGGTATTTTCTATGGGGATCAGGCGGTTTCCAGGCGTCCGTTGAACGATCAGCAATACGCGGGCTTTACCATGCTGGCGCAACAGGTTGGGCTGGCGCTGACCGCCAACCAGAGTTGATGGATTATGCTGTCATCAGGGCGCGTTGGCGACGTCTACATACAATGTCAGCATGTCGCCCGGCTGCAGGTATTTGCGGATGTCGATGTCATTCCAACTTTTCAATTGGCCCAGCGAAACATTGAACTTGTTGGCGATACCGGCGTAGGAATCCCCGGAGCGCGCCCGATAGCGTATCTTGCGCATCCGCTGGCTCTGCATCTCGCTATTGGGCTGGGTCTGCCCGGTCCACACCACCAGGGTTTTACCCACCGACAAGGTATCGGTGGGGGCCATGCTGTTCCATTTGGCCAGTGACCTGTGGCTGACACCGTAACGTCTGGAGATGGACCAGAAAGTTTCTCCACTCTTAACCTTGTGCACCACTTTCTGTTTGCCGCTCACGTTGCGATTCTGTTTCGTGGCGAGTCGCTGTTCGGCACTGAGGCTGTAGTGATCCAGGGGCTCCGAGGATTGGGGTATTAACAGGGTTTTGCCGGCCCGAATGGTGTTGCTGGAAAGGTGGTTGATCTGTTTCAGCAATTCCGGAGTGATGTTGTGCTTGCGGGAAATGGATAAAATGGAATCCCCTTTTTCTATGGTGTAGCGCCCCCAGGCCACCCGTTTCTCCGGCGGCAGTTTGGCCAACTCGGACCGCATCAGCTCAGCCCGATCAAGAGGAACCAGAATTCGATGCGGGCCGCCGGGGTCTGTGGCCCAGCGGTTAAAGGCCGGATTCAAACGGTAAAGCTCTTCGATGTTGATGCCGGCCATCTTCGCCGCCATGGCCAGATCCAGTTGCCCACCAATATCGATCGCTTCAAAGAAGGGCTGATAAGGGTAATCGATCAGGGTGATGCCGTACTTTTCCGGATGGGCATACAACTGGGAAATGGCGATCAGTTTGGGTACATAGGCCCGGGTTTCCTTGGGCAGGTCCAGGGACCAGAAATCCGTGGGCTTGCCCCGAGCCTCGTTACGCTTGATGGCATTGCGCACGGTACCGGCGCCGGAATTATAAGATGCCAAGGCCAGCATCCAGTCGCCGTCGAATTGCCGGTTAAGGGACTCCAGGTAGTTCATGGCTGCGTCGGTGGCGGCCACGATGTCCCGCCGGCCTTCGTACCACCAGGTTTGTTTCAGACCAAAGGCGCGACCGGTACCTGGAATGAATTGCCAGATTCCGGCAGCGCGGCCATGGGAATAAGCAAACGGATCGTAGGCGCTTTCCACCACCGGCAGCAGAGCCAGCTCGCTGGGCAGGCCGCGCTTCACGGATTCCTCAATGATGTAGTAAAGATAGGGCTCAGCCCGTCGCGTCACCCGATCCAGATACGCTTGGTGTTTGGCGTACCAATCCCGTTGCTCTTTGATGCGTTTATTGTCGGCCGACAGGTCCAGCAGGGTGTGCTTTCGATAGACGTCCCACATGGTGGGCAGATCCTGGGTGGCCGCAGCCGCGCCGCTGCCGTCGGCCACGTCGTCGAATACACCGGGAATGAAATAATCCGGACCACTGTAGTCGCCGTCAGGGTCAGTTTCGCTGGCCTCATTTTCGGCAGAGGGGTAATCGGTCAGGTCCGGGCTGGGGCTGGACTCGTAGGTAACCACATCTGAGGGTTCCGGACCGTTCAGGCTGCAGGCGGATACCAGCAGAAAGATAAAGGTATACAAACCAGCGTGACTGACAAGCGACTTCAATTTCAACACTTCTATCCTGGATAAAAACACCGGCATTCCGGCAATGGGGCGCCTCATTGTAGGGATGAGATCAACCTAGAACAATTTGGTTCATTTATTGGAAATTGTCTTTCCATTGCCGAAGTGTAGCAAAGCTCTCCACCTCGTTGGCCGGAAGTCCGCCGCAATTCTGACGTAAAGATTCCAAAACGGCAGGTTCCTTGACCCGAAGAAACGGATTCACCTGGCGCTCGAGTTGGATGGTAGAGGGTAAACTGGGCAAATTTTGAGCTCTAAGCCGGGCCACCGTTTCGGCCCGTTCCTGAATTGCCTGGTTCCCGGGTTCCACGGCTTTGGCAAATGCCAGGTTGGCGGTGGTGTATTCATGGGTACAGCACACCTGGGTGGTGCCAGGCAGGGCGGCCAGCGCCTGGAGCGAGTGATGCATCTGTTCCGGAGTGCCTTCGAACAGGCGTCCACATCCGGAGGAAAAAAGCGTGTCGCCACAGAACAGCAGCGGCCCAAGAGGGGTGTGTTCGGAATAGAAGGCAATATGACCCGAAGTATGGCCTGGCACCTCCAGTACTCGAAACTCCAGCCCCCAATTCAGGCTCAACGCATCACCCTGATGCAAGCCGTGGGTTCTGCCCGGGATGGTTTCGTTGGCGGGGCCCCAGACCGGAATTCCGCTGAAGGCCTGCAGCAGGGGCTCGATGCCGGACACATGGTCCCAGTGATGGTGGGTGATCAGAATTCCTTTTAGTGTGAGTGAGCGGTCCTGCAGGTAATCGAGTACCGGCTCAGCCTGTCCAGGGTCCACTACGTAGGCGGACTGGTTGTCGTGTATACACCAAATGTAGTTGTCGGTGAAAGCGGGTATGGGATGTAGAGTCAGCATGGAATATGATAACCTGAATGGACGTTTTGTGTTGAGCCTGATGGGGATAGCCCGCGTACTATGAGTTTACCCAGACTGTTTAAACCCTTTCAACAAGTGCATGGCGCTTCTGTTCACCCACTGTTGAGCACCTGGTTTCAAACAGAGTTGGGGCAGGAGCTCCTGAAGCAGGAGAAAGACATCCTCAGCCGCGTTCTGCCTTCTATATTTGGCTACCACCTGGTGCAGACCGGGATAGGCGAACCACAGTGGCTGGCGGAATCCAGCACCATTCACAACAAGCTTTACCTGAGTGAGCAACCCCAGCAATCGAACCAGTACCGCTGCGTGTGCAGCCGCCTGGATGAGCTCTCCCTGGCCACCGAAAGTATTGATGTGGCGATCCTCCATCACAGCCTGGATTTCGACAGCTCACCCCACCGCGCGCTGCGGGAGATGTCCCGGGCCATTATCCCCGGCGGCCACATCGTCATCGTCGGCTTCAATCCCTGGAGTCTGTGGGGCATTGCCCGCTTCTTCCTGATGCACACCACTGCCATGCCCTGGAGTGGTAATTTTCTCAGCCCTTACCGTTTGTCTGACTGGCTCAAACTGCTGGATTTTCAGGTGGAAGGCTACGAAAGCACCGCCTTTGGTCTGCCCACCGCGAACAAGCGTACCCGCAACTTCTTTAACTGGCTGGCTTATCTGGGCCAGCGAATCTGGCAACAGCGGGGAGGCGTCTACGTGCTGGTGGCGGTTAAGCAGGTTTCCACCTTGACCCCGATAAAACCCCGCTTCAGACGGGTTGCCGACTCATTGGTGAACATTCCGATCACCGGTATTGCCAAACCTTCCACCCGCAAGCCTTTCAGTCCCGGAGGCGGTTCGGAGTCATAATGGATTTTGTAGAAATATTTACCGACGGCGCCTGTAAGGGGAATCCTGGGCCAGGCGGCTGGGGTGTGTTATTGCGCTTTAAAGGCCATGAAAAAAGCCTGAAAGGGGCGGAACCCCAGACCACCAATAACCGTATGGAGCTGACCGCAGCGGTGATGGCGCTGCAAAGCCTGAAGCGACCCTGCAAGGTAAGCCTGACCACCGATTCCCAGTATGTCCGCAAAGGCATCACAGAGTGGATCCACGGCTGGAAGAAAAAGGGCTGGAAGAACGCCAGCAAACAACCGGTCAAAAATGCGGACCTGTGGCAGGCCCTGGACGCCGCCCGGGAGCAGCACGATGTGGAATGGCATTGGGTTAAAGGTCACAGTGGGCACCGGGAAAACGAAATCGTGGACCAATTGGCCAATCAGGCCATTGATGAAATGTTAGGGAGATAAACATGCGACAAATCGTACTGGATACAGAAACCACGGGTCTGGAGCCGTCAGAAGGGCACCGGATCATCGAAATCGGGTGCGTGGAAATGGTGAACCGTCGGCTCACCGGCAATAACTTTCACCGTTATCTGCAGCCGGACCGTGAAATTGATGACGGTGCCATTGAGGTGCACGGTATTACCAATGAGTTCCTGGCGGACAAACCCCGGTTCCGTGATATTGCCGATGAGTTCCTGGAATACATCAAAGGTGCCCAGCTGGTGATCCATAACGCGGCATTCGACGTGGGCTTCATCAATCACGAGTTCAGTCTGTTGGGCCCCGGAATGGGGAAAACCGAAGACCACTGTTCAGTGCTGGATACGCTGCTACTGGCCAGAAAGATGCACCCCGGTCAGCGCAACAGCCTGGATGCCCTGTGTAAACGCTACGAGATCGACAATTCCCATCGAGAGCTTCATGGCGCATTGCTGGATGCTGAGATCCTGGCGGATGTGTATCTGGGCATGACCGGTGGCCAGACCAACCTGAGCCTGACCAGCGGCGATGAGGAGGAGGGCGGTGTCACCGGGGCCGCCATCCGCCGTTTGGGGGCTGAGCGCCCTCGGCTCAAGGTCTTGGCAGCCACCCCTGAGGAAGTCGTACTGCATGAGGAGCGCCTGCAGGGCATCGACAAGTCCAGCGGGGGGAACTGTATTTGGTTAAAGCACTGACAAAATGTCGGTTCTGTGCAGTGGTTCAATAGTTTAAGTTGTCGAATTTTGATTTAAAAGATACAGTTAAACAATGGGTTATGGCTGGTTCCTAAACCAATGACTAATGAGTTTCCATAACCTGCGGCCAGGGCAAGAGTTATCTCATTGAAGTAAAACGAGAAAAAGAATCTATAATGAGAAGACGCCCTGCATAAACATTCTTAGGTTAGGTTGGGCAATTCATTGGCTTGACCAAAAGACAACCACGAGAAGTCCGCTTCCATAGAACAAGAACGGTGTCAGCATGCTAACAATTGAAGGTTCTGCCTCTCTTAATCTGGTCAAAGAGCAGATCGACGAATCTCTGGCAATTGCAGAATCCAATCTGGAGCAATTCGTTGAGGAACCGGAGAACGAATCCCGGTTGAAAGCAGCCATAGAGCAGTTCGCCCTGATCAAAGGGGTGTTCAAGCTGATCAATCTACCTGGCGCGGCCATGCTGTCCGAAGAACTGGAGCTGCTGGGTCATAAAATTCTTGCCCACCATGATAAAAACAATGAGCGTGAGCTGGCTGCGATCAGCAACGCCATCATGGTGCTGATTCATTACCTGGAATATGTTGAGGTCAAAAAGCAGGCGTTGCCTGTGCTGCTGATCCCCACCATTAACGAAGTGCGTTTCTTTTTGAACCGCTCCCTGATCACCGAGAGCGTGTTTTTTGATTTGGGTGAAAACCCCGCACGTCCGCCCAAAGAAGGCAGTCATCAGGTGGACATGGAGCAGCTGCAAAATTCCGGACGTCGCCTGCGTCACATGTATCAGGTGGGGTTGCTGGGTATTCTGCGCAATGAGAGCGTTTCCGCCAATGCCAAAATGATGTCCCGGGCGGTTTCCCGCATTGATGCGCTCTGTGGGAATGCCCCCATCAGCAAACTGTGGTGGCTCACTGAAGCCGTTCTGGAGGCCATTGCCCAGGAGGCTGTGGAGCTGAATGTGGCACGCAAATCCCTGCTGGGTATGGTGGACCGCCAGATCAAGAACGTGGTGAACATGGGTGAAAGTGCCCTTAACAAGGAACCTTCCAAGGCGACTGTGCAGGAGTGCGTGTATATTGCCTCCCTGGCCGGTCCGGTGGGCGATCACCTGCGGGAGGTCACCCAACTGTTCAAGCTGGAGACCGGTGGCCTGACTGATGCCAGCCTGCGCCATGAGCGTGAAATTCTGCGGGGTCCTGGTGGCACGGTCATCCGCTCAGTGGCAGAGGCCTTGGCGGAAGAACTCAACCATATCAAGGACGCCCTGGATTTGGGCGCACGTGGTGCATCCGGTGATGATGAAGGCTTTGAGCCGATCGCAGACTCCATGCGTAAGGTGTCCAACACGCTGATCATGCTGGGATTGAGCAAGGCGGCCGGTGTATTCAAGGAAAAATCCGATATCGTGCGAAGTTGGACGCCCCAAGACATCGATGCGGACTCAGATGAATTCAACAAGGTCGCCGATGCGTTGTTGTATGTGGAGAACAGCATCGCCACGCTCTCACCCCGCCGGGGACCGGACAGCAACCTGTACAGTAGCAAGGCCGAAGAAGCCATCAATGACGGCATCTCGGTAACCCAGCTGGATGACGCCCGCCGCGTGGTGGTGGGCGAAGCCCGTGCCGGGTTGTCCCTGGCCAAACGCGCCATTACCTCGTTTATGGATTCCAACTGGGATGGCATGCACCTCAATAATGTGCCGGTCACTTTGAAATCCGTGTGGGGTGGACTGATCTTCCTGCAGTTGCGTCGCGCGGCAGCCGTCGTGGAAGCCTGCGAAGCGTTTATCGAAAACAAACTGATCAAAGATCGCAGCGAAACGCCCACCGCCGGGTTGATGGAAACGCTGGCGGATGCGATCACCAGTGTGGATTACTACCTGGAAGGCATGGAAGACGACAAGCCCATTGGTGAGGGGATAATGGAAGTGGCAGAGGAAAGCATGCAGGAGTTGGGCTTTCCGGTCAAAGCAGCTTAGACGGTAGGTAATGATGGAATTCGTACCCGGGGTAATAGCGCCAGAAGAATTGCAGGGGGACCATATATGGTTTGCGTTCTATCAGGGCAAGCTGCTGATGGTTCAGGATCAGTATGGGCTGATGGTGCCGCAGATCGACAAGTTTTCCCTGCTGGGTATCGCCCATGAGGAGCCCCATTATCTGGGGTCGCTGCAAAACAACCATTGTTTCGCTGTGAACCTGAAAGAGGAAGCGCCGCTGCCCCCCAATTACATGCTTCATGACCTGCGTCGTGTGGCCATGATGGTGGACCCGTTTCTGTTCATGGTGGCCGGCAAAGCACGCCAGGTTCTGGACTGGGACCGTAATCACCAGTTTTGTGGGCGTTGTGGTACACGCACAGTGCCCCATGACCGGGATCGAGCCAAGCTCTGTCCGGAGTGCGGACACACGCAATATCCCCGTATTTCCCCTTGCATCATCACCCTGGTGACCAAAGGTCATGAAGTGCTGTTGGCCCGTTCCAGCAGCTTTCCGCCTAACATGTTTTCCACTCTGGCCGGTTTTGTTGAGCCCGGGGAAACCCTGGAAATGGCGGTGCATCGTGAGATTCAGGAAGAGGTAGGGGTAAGGGTTCGTAATCTGGAATACATGGGGAGTCAGCCCTGGCCGTTCCCCCATTCATTGATGATTGGCTTCTATGCCGAGTATGCCGGTGGCGACATCGTCCTCGAAGACGAAGAAATTGACGAAGCGGGCTGGTGGCCCATAGATCAACTGCCCATGATTCCCCCCAAAGGTTCCATATCCCACGAGCTGATCTCAGGCTACGTGAAGAAAATGACGGCGCACGGAATTTCATAACGGACCCAGGCTATGCAATATCAATGGATCACAGCCCCAATTGCCATCGTCGGATTGATTTTCCTGGCGATCGCCTTGTTCATGTTGCTGCGCAAGGACTGGTTCCTGGGCTGGGTAAAGGGCACTGTCGGCTTTGTTTTTCTGATTTTGGCCATCCTGATGGGGTTGACCGCCCTTAACGTCAATGCCTATCGGCCGGTCGACAAAGAAGTCACCGTGGCCACCATCAGCTTCGATAAGCTGGATGAGCAGGTTTACAAGGCCAATGTGGTGATGTCGGCCGGTGGTTCCGAGATGCCATTCGAGATCACCGGTGACCTGTGGCAGGTGGACGCCCGGGTGATCAAGTGGAAGGGTCTGTTGGCCAGCCTGGGCGGGCGGCCTGGATACAAGCTTGACCGTATTCAGGGGCGCTATTTTACCCTGGAGGATGAGCGTTCCAAACCCCGCAGCGTGTACGCGCTTAGCAACCCTGACATCGGCTTCGACCTGTGGAGTGCGATTGATTCACTCTCGCGTCATGTGCACTGGTTTGACGCCGAGTACGGCAGCGCCACCTTCCTGCCTATGGCTGACGGTGCCTTGTTTACTATCCAGCTGACCAGCAACGGACTGATTGCGCGACCGGAAAACGACCGTGCCATCATCGCCATCCGCCAATGGGAATAGGTGGGATTCCCGGCCCCTTTGCGTTATCTTATGGCCTCGTATAATCATCAGGATTTCTAACCCGAGGTTCATTTGTGATCGAATTTCTGTCTGAGTACGGCCTGTTTCTTGCCAAGGCCGTGACCATTGTTATTGCCATTCTCATGATCGTGTCCGTAGTGGCTGCCACCGCGCAATCCCGTCAACGTCGGGACCATAAAGGTGACATCATCGTCACCCCCCTGAACGATTTTTACGAGGAACTGCGGGACGCCCTGCAACACAGTGTGCTGGACAAAGATCAATTGAAGCAGATCGAAAAGGACCGCAAAAAAGAAGAGAAGTCCAAAAAGAAGCACAAAGAGGAACCACGCAAGAAACGGGTATTTGTGTTGGACTTCGATGGTGACGTGAAAGCCAGTGGGGTAGAGCAGTTCGCCAACGAGATTACCGCTGTGCTCACCATGGCTGAAAAGCAGGACGAGGTCGTCCTCAGACTGGAAAGTCCAGGGGGACAGGTGCATTCCTATGGTTTGGCGTCCTCTCAGTTGGAGCGCTTCCGGCAGAAGGAAATTCCCTTGACGGTGTGCGTGGACAAAGTGGCCGCCAGTGGCGGCTATATGATGGCCTGCACCGCCAACAAAATCCTGGCTGCGCCTTTCGCCATTCTGGGCTCGATCGGAGTGGTGGCAGAGCTGCCTAACTTCAACCGGATTCTGCGCAAATACGACGTGGATTACGATATCTATACCGCCGGTGAGTTCAAGCGCACGGTCACCATGCTGGGGGAGAACACCGATGAGGGCAAAAAGAAATTCGTTGAGGAAATCGAAGAAACCCACGTCCTGTTCAAAGACCTGATCAAGCGCAATCGGCCGAGCCTGGATGTGGATGCAGTGGCAACGGGTGAACACTGGTATGGGCAACAGTGCCTGGAGAAAGGATTGATCGACGGCATCCAGACCAGCGAAGACTACCTCTATGAAATCAGCCGAGAGTGTGAGATTTTTGAGGTGTCCTTCGAGGTGAAACGCAGCATGGCGGATCGCCTTGGGTTTGCGATGGAGGGGGCGCTCACCCGTGCTGTATCTCGAGTCCTGGGCACTTCTCAATTGCGCGGAAAAAATCTGATTTAAGGAGAAATCACATGGCGGAGACGTTCAGGGCATTTTGGGTTGAGGAGACAAGCGACGGGTTTCGACACAGTGTCATCGAGCGTGCTTTGGATGATTTGCCTCCTGGGGACGTCGTCGTTAACGTTGAGTGCTCCTCCATCAATTACAAAGATGCGCTTTCTGCCTCTGGCAATCGGGGAGTAACCCGTAATTTTCCTCACACACCGGGTATTGATGCTGCCGGCACGGTTGTTTCATCCACCGATCCCCACTTCCAGCCAGGGGACCCGGTAATTGTGATGGGCTATGACCTGGGGATGAATACTGCCGGTGGATTCGCCGAGAAAATCCGGGTTCCCGCGGGTTGGGTAATCCACCGCCCACAGCGTTTAAGTGCCGAAGATGCCATGGTGTTTGGTACAGCAGGCTTTACCGCAGCCATGAGTGTGGATACGCTCCTGCAGGTGGGTATTGCTCCGGAGCAGGGCCCTGTGTTGGTAACCGGGGCCACTGGGGGGGTTGGCATCATCGCCATTTGGCTATTGCGCAATATGGGATTTGAGGTGGTTGCGTCTACCGGAAAATCCAATCAGGATGATTTACTAAAACACGTTGGCGCCAGCAGCATTGTCGATCGTGAAACCCTGGTTGAAGGCCAAAAACGACCCATGAATAAACCGCAGTGGGCAGCAGCGGTCGATACGGTAGGCGGCCCTGTTCTCAGTAATGTGCTTAAGTCCATCCAATACGGTGGCAGTGTCGCGTGCTGTGGCATGGTGGCCGGAACTGAGATCAATACCAGTATTTTTCCCTTCATTCTGCGTGGCATCAACCTCCTGGGCGTGGACTCTGTTGAGCTACCATTGGACGTGAAACAAGACATCTGGGAAATGATTGGGAAGCATTGGATGTATCCCGATTTCAACCATTTTAAAGATTCGACCACCCGCGTCATTGGAATGGATTCACTTTCAGAGTGTCTTCAAATGGTGCTTGAGGGCCAACATTGCGGTCGTTTTGTAGTCAGATTGTGATCTCTCAACCCAAATCTAAATAATATAGATTTGCATTATTGGTGCGTGATGGTTTAAATTCTGCCCCCGTAACAAAAGCGTCATAAAAAGAGAGGGGGATCGTAAAATTGGAATTGAATAGAACTGCCATTGCCGCTGCGGTTGCAGCAACCGTGCTCGCCAATGTCGCCAACGCCACACAAGATGAAATTCAGGCTCTAAAACAACAGCTGGAGCAGCAGCAAGCGCAATTGGATGCGTTGACTGACGCTTTAGAGAGCAATCGTAATTCCGGCTCAGATGGGTGGTGGGCCGATACCAGTTTCGGTGGGTACGCCGAATTACATTACAACAACATCAATAGCCAGCAATCTTCGAAAGACACGGTGGAGCTCGATCTGCACCGTTTTGTTCTGTTCTTTGGACATCGCTTCAATGACAAAGTCAGCTTCTTCTCCGAATTAGAGGTGGAGCATACGGTTGCCGGTGAAGGCAAAAACGGAGAAGTTGAAGTCGAGCAAGCGTTTATCAAATACCAATACGCAGACAATCACAGCGCAAAAGCGGGTGTGTTCCTGGTTCCAGTGGGCATTTTGAACGAGGTGCATGAACCTGACACGTTCTATGGTGTTGAGCGCAACAATGTTGAGAAGAACATCATTCCAACCACCTGGTGGGAAGGCGGCGTGATGGCGTCGGGCGAAATGTTCACAGGCGTAAGTTATGATGCGTCGGTCAGTTCTGGTTTGTATCTGGATGCTGCGGACGGCGATTTCAAGGTTCGCGATGGACGCCAGAAAGCCAGTGAGGCCAACGCAACCGATATGGCGTATACCGCCAGGATCGTCTGGAATGGTATGCCCGGGGTGCAAGTCGGCTTTACCGGTCAATACAACACGGATTTACTGCAAGGCGATGTGGTCGGCTCGGTAAAAGATGTAGACGCTTTGCTTCTTGAAACTCATGTTGATTTACGAAAAGGACCTATCGGACTGCGCGCACTTTATGCCACTTGGGATATCGACAGTGCGTTGGACGATATCGCGGCTGGCGCCAGCGAACAAACCGGTTGGTATGTTGAGCCGTCCTACAAGTTCTCTGAAAAAGTGGGAGTGTTTGCCCGCTATAGCCAGTGGGACAACCAAGCGGCTGACGATGATGTAGATTCCAACTACGAGCAAATGGATGTGGGGATCAACTATTGGTTGGTGGATACGGTCGCATTGAAAGCGGATGTACAGAAGACCAATGAACCGGGCAACACAAAAGAAGGCTTTAACTTGGGTATCGGTTGGAGCTTCTGATCGAATCCAGTTCATCAATCAAATTAGCCCTGGCTTAACGGCCAGGGCTTTTGCGTATATGAAATTCTTCAAATTAATTCTCGTAACCTACCTGCTATGCTGGGCCGGGCCTGGATTGCCTGAGCAGGTTTATCACACCAAAGATTCATTCCTGGCCATGGCTTTCCCGGGCGGACAACCGAACACCGGAGTGGTTTGGCTGACTTCACAAAGAAAGCTCGATGCAGAAGAACTTTTAGGCCATTCCCCTTCAGAGCTGCGAATACGATACTGGTCTTTAAACGGGCGCAGTGCCTGGATACTGGATAAGATCGGCAAAGAGCAACCCATCACCATCGGTGTCATTGTGGAAGATGCCAAAGTGGAAGGCGTTGAAATCCTCGTGTACCGGGAATCCAGAGGGGGGGAAGTCAGACATGACTTTTTCAAGAAGCAATTTGAAGGGGCTCAACTGATCGATAACATTGACTTGGATCGTAACATTGATGGAATCAGTGGTGCTACGCTTTCGGTCAATGCGGTGACCAATGTAACCAAATGGGCTCTCTATCTTCATAAGCAGATTTTAGAATGAAACGCGCTACATTAATTCGTACCTTGTGGCACTGGCACCGGCGTTTGGGCTTGGTGGCTTGTGTGATCCTCTTGATATTGTCGGTTACCGGCATCCTGTTGAACCACAGTAGTCAGTTGGGATGGGATCGAGACCCGATTTCAACGCAGTGGATTCTGCATAGCTATGGGTTTGAAGGACCATCAGAGTATGAAGGTATTCAACACGGCGGTTCATACTGGATTATTTCAGGCTATCAGTTGTTTTTGGATCAAACGCCGATCGCCTCCTGCAATACTCCTCTGCACAGTGTGGTTGAGCTATCCGAGATGGTTGCAGCGGCGTGTCTGGAGCAGGTCATGTTGTTCACTGGGGAGGGTGATCTGTTGGAAACCATCAGCGTTCTGCCCCAGCCGGGCCTGAAGTCGTTGGGCAAGAAGAGGGGGGAAGATGTGTTGATTCTTGAGTATCCAACCCAGCGCTATACCCTAGACCCAGATTCACTCGAAATAGTACCCGTGGATGGCGTTCGGAATGAGGTCTCTACTCTGGTACCGGTCCCTCAGTCCATCAGTGAAAGCATTCAGGAGCAGTTTCGGGTAAAAGATCTCACTTGGGAGCGCTTCATCCTGGACGTACACGCCGGTCGCTGGTTCGGCGGTTGGGGTTGGGTTTTGATGGATCTGGGTGGTCTCTTGTTGCTCTTGTTGGCCATATCCGGAGTGGTTATGTACACCCTCAGGCGTACTCGCTAACGTCAGTCCCTGCGCAACCGATCTGAAATGGCAATCGGGGTCGGGAAGCGAAAGACCACGATATAGGTAGACATCAGGAACGTGAGAATGGCTGTTGCCTGGATGACATGGGCTGCAACCACGCCAATCAGCCCCTGCGCGCTGGCGATGAATGCGATCAGCAGCGAAAACTCACTGGTTTGACCCAGGCGGAAGCCCGCCTCCCAGGACAGGTGCTTGGATTCGCCCACTGCCTGCAGTAGTTTGGCGTGGAAGACGGGCTTCAATACCAACACCAGGGCGGTAATCAACAGGCTGGGTAGCCAGATTTCCCCCACCAGTCCCAGGTTAAAGCCGGCGCCGATCGAGAAGAAAAACAGTATCAGGAAAAAATCCCGCAACGGCTTCAGGTTGGTGGCTATGTATTGGGCAATGGGGCTGTTGGCAAGGCTGATACCCGCAATGAACGCACCGATTTCTAATGACAGCCCCAAAGCTTCCGCTAATTCAGCAACCCCCAGACACCAACCGATGGCCAGCAGAAAGATGTATTCGTGGAAGCGGTCAAACTTCATTAGTAAGGGCAGAATGATCCAGCGCACAAAATAACGTGCACCCAATAACAGTCCGGGCAGCGCAATGCCCACTCCCAACCAGGCCCCAACATCGCCGATATGGCCGGTGCCTGACAACAGAATCAAGATAATGATGGCCAGGATGTCCTGGATCAGCAGAATGGCGATCAGTACTTCACCGGTGTGCTTGTGGTGCAGCATGGTAGTGGGCAGCAGCTTTATGCCGATAATGGTGCTGGAAAACATCAGCGAAACACCCACCACCCCGGATTCCATCCAACTGAATCCAAACAGGTGGCAGATGAAAGTGCCCAGCAGACACAGAATAACCCCGCTGGTGACGGTCACCAGGGCACTGCGACCGATCAGCTTACCGAAATTACGGGGTTGCAGATCCAGCCCAAGCAGGAACAGCAGGAAGACGATTCCGATGTGGCTGATCTGCTCCAGGGTCTTGCTGTCGGATACCAGATCCAATCCATAGGGGCCGAACAGACCGCCCAATACGATGTAGCCGATAATCAGCGGTTGGCGGGTGAACAGGGCAAACGAAGAGATGACCGCCGCACCACTGAAAATCAGAAAGATCGAAAAAACGATGGACTCAGAACCCATTAAACATCAACCCCGAATACGTTGATTTCAGTGTAGCAAAATTGGTTTAACCAGAGCGGGTTGATTAGCAGCAACCTCCACTTTCATTGCTGGTTGCCAGTAGCATGCGGTCAAAGGGCAGGGACGTACCGCAGCCTTCGAAAATCCCGAAATGGGTATCCCAGTTGCCAACGAATTCAAAATGGTCTTTGTAGCGGGTTTCATTGAGCATGCGGTAGGTGTTGCCACACACCGGGAACACTTTACCGGTTTCAATAAAGTGATGCTTGTCCAGAACAAGGTGATGAGGGTTGTGCGGAATGGTGCCTTTATAGATCACCGCCTGGCCGTAATCCTCGCAGGCGGGTTCCAGTCCCTCAATCTTGAACAGACGATAAGTGGCACTGAAAAACTCAATGTGGCCGATTCTGGCTTCAATGGCAGGGTTGTCGATGGTGAGTGGCCGGTCTTCCACCAGCCTCGGATCTGCGAATCCGCAGCGCTTGGCCAGGTTGACAAAATCATTCCAGTACAGGGCACCGCTCAGGCACTCACCGTACAACAGGGGATCGGATACCAGTGCCTGCGGTACCCGCTTGCTGGAATAAACATCGGAAAAATACATCTCTCCACCGGGCTTCAACAAACGGTGGGCCTGCTTTAATACCGCTTCCTTATCCGGTGACAGGTTGATGACGCAATTGGAAACGATGATGTCAAAGCTGTTGTCCGGCAGGTCCAGTTGATCCAGCTTTTCGATGTAGCCTTTCAGGAACTGTACATTGGGTGCCTTGAAGCCAAATTGATCCGCATGGTAGTTCAGATGAGCGTTGGCTACGGCCAGCTGCTCGTCGGTCATATCGACGCCCACCACAAATCCGGTTTCACCCACCAGCGCCGACAGGGCATAACAGTCGCGACCGGACCCGCTGCCCAAATCCAGGATGCGCATGCCGGCCAGCAGATCTGGTGCGATCAGCCCGCAACCGTAGTAGCGGGTCATGACCTCGTCGTGAATCTTGGATAGGATGGGCTTCAGATAGTCCGGCAGGCTGGCATCGGTGCAACAGGCATTGGTCTGCAAATCCTGGCTGCTTTGAAGGGTCTTACCGTAATAATCTTGTACTTGCTCGTGCATGGAATGACTCCAGTCCGATGGGTCCGCAGATTGAAGATCTGCAATATGAATGAGGTTAACCTGCATTTTTGTGTATTCGGAAGCAAAAGAAAAGCCGCACGATGGCGGCTTTTGCAATTTTAGGTGTGGAACCCGTGTTTCATGGGCGGCGCAGGTAAATAGGCCGTTTCTCCACCGCGTCCGCCTGATAGGTGACGGTAAAATCGGACAGCCCGTTCAACGCTTCCTCGATGCTGCGATCATCACGGGGCTCAAAACTGTTGAAACCGCAGCGCTGCATGTAGAACATCTGATCCCGCAACACATCGCCACAGGCTCGCAATTCACCCTGGAAGCCCAGGCGGTCCCGCAGGATGCGCGCCAGGGAATAGCCGCGACCATCCCGGAACACCGGGAATTCGATGGCGATGAGGTCGACTTTATCCAGGTACTCCACTAGAGCCTCGGGCTCCACGTCTCCGGTCACTTTAATGCCGATTTTTCCGTCCCACGCGCCGCCCTGGGCAGGCAGAACGGATGGGTTTTCAAGTAGCAGGTCAAGCGCCACCAGAATGTCTCCACTGGCAGGCATCTGACTGACATCGGTAACCTGTGTATAAGAGTCGTCGACGATGGCCCGATCTTTGATGATTTTACGCGGCATAGACACGCTCCTTGAATGGGGCCATTCCAACTCGCTCATAAGTGGATAGGAAAGATTCACCTTCAATGCGTTTTTCCACGTACACATCAATGATTTTGGTGATGACGCCGGCGATGTCATTTTCAAAGAACGACGGGCCGATGATTTTACCCACCTTGGCATCACGGCCGGAGCAACCACCCAAGGACACCTGGTAGTACTCTTCACCTTTCTTGTCGACGCCCAAAATGCCGATGTTGCCGATGTGATGGTGTCCGCACGCGTTCATGCAACCGGATATATTGAGTTCAATCTCACCCAGATCATAGAGGTAATCCAGATCGTCAAACTGGCGCTGGATCTGTTCTGCGATGGGTATGGATTTGGCGTTTGCCAGGGAGCAGAAATCCCCACCCGGACAGCAGATGACGTCAGTCAGGCAACCGATATTAGCGGTTGCAAAGCCCAACGGTTTGAGTTCACTCCAAAGGGCAAACAACTGATCCTGCCGCACGTCCGCCAGCACCACGTTCTGTTTGTGGGTACTGCGTATTTCACCGAAACTGTAGCGATCCGCCAGATCGGCAATAGCATACAGCTCCTCAGTGGTCACATCCCCAGGAGCCACTGCGGTTGCTTTCAGGGACAGCGTCACAGCCATATAGCCCGGCTGCTTATGCGCGGTGCAATTGCGTTTAATCCAGGCATCAAAACCGGGATTTTCTGCACGCTTCGCCACCAGCTCAGCGGGATTATCCGCCAGAGTGTCATAAGCGGGCAGGGGGAAGAAGCTCCGCATACGCTGGATCTCTGCCTCGGGCAGATCCATTTCTGAGTCTTTCATGTACTGCCATTCCGCTTCCACTTTCTCACGGAAGGCTTCCACACCGAGGGCTTTGACCAGAATCTTGATGCGGGCCTTGTACTTGTTGTCCCGGCGCCCATAGCGGTTATACACCCGCAGGATGGCTTCGAGATAAGACAGCAGATATTTGGGTGGCAGGGCTTCGGTCACTTTTTCTGCCACAATCGGCGTTCGGCCCAGGCCACCGCCCACCCAGATGTCAAAGGCAGTGGCACCCGTGGCATCCTGTACGATTTCGACACCAATGTCGTGGAATTTGATGGCCGCCCGGTCGGATGCGGATGCGTTGACCGCGATCTTGAATTTACGGGGCAGATAGGCGAACTCCGGATGGAACGTACTCCATTGCCGAATGATCTCGCACCATGGGCGTGGGTCTTCCAGCTCATCGGTGGCGACGCCGGCAAATTGGTCGGTGGTCACGTTGCGGATACAGTTGCCGCTGGTCTGGATGGCGTGCATCTGCACTGAGGCCAGCTTTTCCAGAATATCTGGCACCTGCTCCAGGGCGGGCCAGTTGTACTGGATGTTCTGCCGGGTGCTGAAATGTGCGTAGCCCTTGTCGAAATCACGGGAGATCTCAGCCAGCATTCGCACCTGGGTGCTGTTCAGCATGCCGTAGGGGATGGCCACCCGCAACATGGGGGCATGGCGTTGAACGTAGAGCCCGTTCTGTAGCCTCAGGGCCAGGAATTCTTCATCAGACAGCTTACCGTCCAGAAAACGCTCGGTCTGGTTACGGTATTGAGCTACCCGCTCATTCAGCAGTTGCTGATCGTATTCGGTATATGCGTACATAACTTCAGTTCGTTTACTGCGTTTGACGGCCCGTAACCCTATGAAAACTAGGGGTTTGGGCGGTTAATACAGAGGATCGTGCGATTTTGAGGCGAGCAGGGTACCAGTATGGCTTTATTCATAAAAGGAATATTTTGAAATATCAATATATTGATTTATGAATATCAATCATTATTCTGTGCACTACGTGATCAAGCAGACGGACTATTTTGCGGCGGCATCCAGCACATTGTTTACCACCACAATCATGGTGATGACCAGCGCGATGACGGCAATGATTCCCATCGCAATGAACTGGGACGCATCCCCCTGTTTAAAGTCCTGCTCCCGGTTCTTATCGCTTTGTATGCCAAAGATAGCGGCAACGGTGCTTTGCAGGAGCCCCAGGATGCCACGCCCCTTTTTCTTGCCCTCTTTCTTTTCCAAAGACTCTTGCTGTTCAGTCATTTACCTATCCTGCTAGCTATCCTGTGTGCTCAGATTTTGATGTCTGCCCAGCGCCGTGCGCGCCATTGCGCCGCCATGATCACCGCCTGTAGCAGGCGTTGCAGCAACTGGAATATCCAGATTCCCAGCAAACCGTATCCCAAAACGGGGCCAACCAGAAAGGCCGCCGGGATAAAAAAGGCCCATTGCAGCACAATGCTGATCTTCATGACTGCCCGGCTTGCTCCTGCTCCCAACAGCGCCTGTGACAGGATAATGCCGCAGGCGTCCAGCCCAATAAAGAGCCCTGTGATCTGAACCGGAAGACGGCCTAATTCAATTAGCTCCGGCTCTTGAAAGAATACCCCGAGAACCCACTCAGGCACCACAATCAGAGGCAATGCGATTACCCACAGGAATGCCATCCCCAGCAGGGTGATATTCAGGCCCCAGCGATGTGCGTCCTCTGGGTCGGCCCGCCCCAGGGCCTGACTGACCAGGGAGGTGGCCGCCATTCCCAGGCCCATAGCCGGCAGTATCAAAAACAGAATGAGGGTAATGAGAACATGGCCGACTGCGAGCTCATGAGTGCCCACCTGGGCAATGATCCAGAACAGCATGGTCAGGCCCCCGGCAAAGAAGACCTGTTGGATGGAGTTGGGCAGCGCCAGTTTGAGGGTATCCCTGACCTGGGGCCAGCTGGGCAGGGCTCGAAGAAATCCATGATCACGGGCCATCATCCAGCATTGAACTGCGTACAACAGACTGGCCAGGTAAAGGGCGAGGGTGGTTCCCAGGCCCGCTCCCACTACCCCCAATTCCGGCAGTCCGAATGCGCCAAAGATCAGCCCATAGCTGAGAAATACGTTAGCAACGTGCATGATGATCAAGGTGCGCATGTACACCGTCGAGCGATTGATCCCGTTCCAATAGCCTCGAAAGCTGAAGTTCATGCCCAGGGCAAACAAGCCCACAATGCGTATGGCGAAGTAATCTGCCGCCATGGGCGATACGGCAGGATCATCGATCAGGAACGCCATGATGGGAGCCGCACCGTTATAGAAAATCAGGAACAGGGGCAGCGCCATGACGATGGCGATACAGAGACCGGTGTTGAGGGGCAGCGCCATCTGGCCGGTGTTATTCTCACCCCGCCGCCTGGCCACCATAGCTTGGACGCCTGCGCCCAGTCCAATGACCGCCGCGGACGCCAGATAGTTGGTGTTGCTGGCCATGCCCACCGCCGCCAGCGCATCGCTGCCCAAATGGGATACCATCCAGGTATCTACTATATTGAGAATGCTTTGGGACAGCATGCCGGCCATGATGGGCAGCGCCAGTGTCATGATCTGTTGCAGGCGCGGCCCGGTAGGCCAAAAGTGGGTCATGGTTGCTCTATTCCATCAGGGCTCGTAAGCCAGGTTGGGGCTCAGCCAGCGTTCGGCTTCCTCCACGCTGATATCCTTGCGCGCCGCATAGTCTTCCACCTGATCGCGGTTGATTTTGCCGATCGCAAAATACCGTGATTCAGGGTGAGAGAAATACCAGCCACTGACGGCTGCGGTGGGATACATGGCAAAATGCTCAGTCAGTTCCACTCCGGTGTTTTCTGTTCCATCCAACAGCTCGAACAGGGTGGCCTTTTCGGTGTGATCCGGACAGGCGGGGTATCCCGGTGCAGGACGGATGCCGGAGTAACGTTCCTTGATGAGTTCCTCGTTGCTCAGGGTCTCGTCACCGGCATATCCCCAGAATTCCTTGCGCACCCGTTCGTGCATGCGCTCAGCCAGGGCTTCCGCCAGTCGGTCGGCCAGGGATTTCAGCAGAATGGCATTGTAATCATCATGGTTTGCTTCGAACTCCGCGACTTTTTCGTCCACTCCATGTCCGGCAGTAACCACAAAGCCACCGACATAGTCCCGTTTGCTGCCGGCCGGTGCCACATAGTCGGCCAGGCAATAATTCGGTTGATCGTTGGCTTTGTCGGTCTGTTGGCGCAGGTGATGGAGTGACGCCAACTCCGAGCCATCGTCGTTGAGCAGGGCAATATCATCGCTGCCGATACGCTGGGCAGGCCAGAAGCCTATTACCGCTCGCGCCTGCAGCCACTTCTCGTCAATGATGTTACGCAGCATCGCCTGGGCATCGGCAAACAATTTGGACGCTTCGGCGCCCACAATCTTATCCTCCAGAATGGCCGGGTATTTGCCGGAGAGTTCCCAGGAAATGAAGAATGGTGTCCAGTCGATGCGTTCCACCAGTTCTTCCAAAGGGTAGTCGGAGAAAACCTTAACCCCGGTGAAGGTGGGCTGGGGGGGAGTGTAGCTGGACCAATCCGTCTGCGCGGCATTGGCCTGTGCATCGGCGTAACTGAGCAACCGGGTGCGATTGCCCCGATTGGCATTACGTTCCCGGATAACCTCATATTCAGCACTGACCTGGGCCTGCAACGCCTCCCGTTGGGTGGCGTTGAGCAGGTTGGCCGCAATATTCACACTGCGGGAAGCGTCTGCAACATATACCACGGGTGCCTTGTCAAACTGGGGATCGATTTTCACGGCCGTGTGCGCTTTGGACGTGGTTGCCCCGCCAATCAAAAGTGGCAGATTGATGTCCAGGCGCTGCATTTCCTTGGCGACGTGCACCATCTCATCCAGGGATGGGGTGATCAGGCCGCTCAAGCCAATGATGTCCACTTCGTGCTTTTTGGCTTCCGCGAGGATTTTTTCGCAGGGCACCATTACACCCAAATCCACCACTTCGAAATTATTGCACTGCAGCACCACGCCGACGATGTTCTTACCGATGTCGTGCACATCGCCCTTAACGGTTGCCATCAGGATCTTACCTTTGGCGTTGGTTTTTTCGTCCTTTTCGGCTTCGATAAAGGGGATCAGGTGCGCGACGGATTGCTTCATGACCCGGGCGCTCTTCACCACCTGCGGCAGGAACATCTTACCTTGGCCGAACAGATCGCCCACCACGTTCATGCCATCCATCAATGGCCCTTCGATGACCTCGATGGGGCGCTTGGCTTGCAGGCGGGCCTCTTCGGTATCGTCAATGATGTAGGTGGTGATACCCTTCACCAGGGCATGCTCAAGTCGTTTGGTCACTGGCATCTCACGCCAGGCGTCGTCTTCCTTGGGGCGTTGTCCACCTTCACCACGGTACTGCTCGGCAATTTCCAGCAGGCGGTCGGTGGCGTCGTCGCGGCGATTAAGAATGACGTCTTCCACCCGCTGCCGCAGTTCCGCCGGTATTTCCTCATAGATCGCCAACTGCCCGGCGTTGACGATCCCCATGGTGAGGCCGGCTTTGATGGCGTGATACAAGAAGACGGCATGAATGGCTTCCCGCACCGGGTCATTGCCACGGAACGAAAATGAGACGTTACTGATACCACCGGACGTCAACGCATAGGGCAGGTGCTGTTTGATGTAGGCACAGGCTTCGATGAAATCCACTGCATAGTTGTTGTGTTCATCGATCCCCGTGGCCACCGCGAACACATTGGGGTCGAAGATGATGTCCTGGGGCGGGAAGCCGATGGTCATCAACAGGTCGTAAGAGCGTTTGACGATCTCCTGCTTACGGGCGGCGGTGTCGGCCTGGCCGGATTCATCGAAAGCCATCACCACAATGGCGGCACCGTACTCCATGCACAGATGCGCTTTCTCCAGAAACTCCTGCTCGCCTTCCTTCAGACTGATGGAATTCACCACCCCTTTGCCCTGGATACGTTTGAGTCCGGCTTCAATGATTTCCCATTTTGAGGAATCCAGCATGATGGGGACTCGGCTGATTTCGGGTTCTGAGCCCACCAGATTAAGGAAAGTGATCATGGCCTGCTCGGAATCCAGCATGCCTTCATCCATGTTGATGTCGATGATCTGGGCGCCGTTCTCTACCTGATCCCGAGCTACCTGCAACGCCTCTTCGAAATTCTCTTCTTTGATCAGGCGGCGGAACTTGGCTGAACCTGTGACATTAGTGCGTTCACCGACGTTCACAAACAGCGACGTTTCGTCCACGTTGAAGGGCTCAAGGCCGGACAGGCGCAAGGCGGGCTTGATCTCGGGGATAATGCGGGGCGCGATTCCCTCCATGGCGTTGGCGATGGCCTCGATGTGCTGGGGGGAGGTTCCGCAGCAGCCGCCGATGATGTTGACAAACCCGCTGGTGGCAAACTCCTTAACGATCTCGGCCATTTCCTCAGCAGTCTGGTCATAGGCACCGAATTCGTTGGGCAGGCCCGCATTGGGGTGCGCACTGACCCGGCAACTGGCCACCCGGGACAGTTCCTCTACATAGGGGCGCAGCTGCTCAGCTCCCAGCGCACAGTTCAAGCCGATGCTGAGGGGCTTGGCGTGAATGATGGAGTTATAGAACGCCTCAGTGGTTTGACCCGACAGTGTCCGCCCGCTGGCATCGGTGATGGTGCCCGAGATCATGATGGGTAGTTCAACACCTTGCTCCCGGAAAAAGCGGCGTACGGCGAAGATGGCAGCCCGGCAATTCAGCGTGTCGAAAACGGTCTCAATCAGAATGATGTCGCTGCCACCATCCACCAGGCCCCGGGTGGCTTCTGTGTAGTTCTCAACCAGTTCATCAAAGGTGACATTTCGGAACTCGGGGCGGTTCACATCCGGTGAAATAGAACAGGTACGGCTGGTGGGGCCCAGCACCCCGGCCACAAAGCGCGGGCGGTCCGGAGTTTCAGCCGTCTTGGCATCACACACCTCACGCGCCAGTTCGGCACCTTTCCGATTCAACTCATACACCCAGGACTCCAGGTCGTAATCCGCCTGGGAAACCGCAGTGGAGTTGAAGGTGTTGGTCTCAATGATGTCCGCCCCCACATCCAGGTAAGCCTTGTGTATGGCGGCAATTACATCAGGGCGGGTCAACGACAGTAAATCATTGTTTCCCTTCAGGTCCTGGTGGTGGTCTGCCAGGATATCCCCCCGATAGTCCTGTTCCTGCAGCTGGTAGCCCTGTATCATGGTCCCCATGGCGCCATCCAGTATCAGAATTCGTTGGGAGAGGGCGGATTGCAGGCTGGACAGGCGATCTTCTAGGGTTTTCATCTTAAAATCAGACTCTTAGAATATTTCGTATGTGGCGGATGGGCGCAATTGTAACAGACTGCGCGGCCATCACCGACATCACGATATTGATTAATTTTCATGTTGGTCTCTGAATAATTCAATTTCTGACCAATACCCGAGCGCTGTACTTGGTTTTAGGGGGAAGACCCGGTATCCTTGTCGATGCGCCACGAATTGAAGGTTGAACCATGGCAAAGAGCTTTATTACCGTTACGCAATCTGCCCAGGAATACCTGCTGGATCTGTTGGCCAAGCAGGATAACGAAGGCATGGGTGTTCGTATTTTTGTTGAGCGCCCGGGCACCCCCCATGCGGAGTGCTGCATGGCCTATTGTTCCCGCGGGGAGGAAGAGCCCACCGACACCAAACTGGAGCTGGAAGGGTTTAATGCTTTCATTGACGGGGCCAGCATTCCTTTTTTGGAAGACGCCGTGATCGATTATGCCAAGGACCGCATGGGTGGGCAGCTGACGTTCCGTGCGCCCAAATCCAAGGTACCCCAAATCGATGACAACGCAACCGTTGAGCAGAAGGTCAACTATATCCTGTACAGCGAGATCAACCCTCAGCTCGCGTCCCACGGCGGTAATGTCCAACTGATCGGGTTGGTTGAAGACGACACCGTCGCGGTGTTGAAGTTTGGTGGCGGATGCCAGGGGTGCGGCATGGTAGACGTTACCCTGAAGGAAGGCATCGAGAAAACCCTGCTGGAAAAGGTCCCCCAGCTAAAGCGGGTGACTGACGAAACAGACCACAGCGTTACTGAGAACGCGTATTTCAAGTAGGGTCTGGTCATTCAGGCCATAAAACTCAGGCCATAAAAAAGCCCCTTTCGTTGGGGCTTTTTTATGGGTCTTTCTTTTGTTGAGTTGATTCTCAGGCTGCTACTTCATTAACGGGCAGGCAGTACAGTTTTCAGCTTATCCCGCATTTCCCGGATGCTCTTCTCGGTGGTTTCCCAATCGATACAGGCATCGGTCACAGAGACCCCATACTGCATCTGGCTGTGATCCTCGGTGATTTTCTGGCTACCCCAATGAAGATGGCTTTCAATCATAAGGCCCACGATGGACTTGTTGCCTTCCAGAATCTGGTTGGTCACGTTCTCCATCACTAAAGGCTGAAGCCCTGGGTCTTTGTTGGAATTGGCGTGGCTGCAGTCCACCATGATGTTCTGGGAGAGCTGTTCTTTGGCCAGTTCCTTCTCCGCCAGGGCAACACTCACTGAATCGTAGTTGGGTTTGCCACCGCCACCCCGCAACACCACATGTCCATAGGCATTACCACGGGTGTTGATGATGGCCACCTGGCCTTCCTGATTGATGCCCAGAAAACTGTGAGGGCTGGATACGGAATGCAATGCATTCACCGCCACGGTGAGGGAGCCATCAGTACCGTTTTTGAAGCCCACTGCAGACGACAGGCCACTGGACATTTCCCGATGGGTCTGGGATTCGGTGGTACGGGCGCCAATGGCGGACCAGCTGATCAAATCCTGCAGATACTGGGGGGAGATGGGGTCCAGCGCCTCGGTGGCCAGGGGCAGGCCGATTTCGGACAAATCCACCAACAGTTTGCGGGCAATGTGCAAGCCATCCTGAATTTTGAACGTGTCATTCAGGTAGGGGTCATTGATCAAGCCTTTCCAGCCTACGGTGGTGCGGGGTTTTTCGAAGTACACTCGCATCACCAGTAACAGGGTATCGGACACTTCCTCGGCTAATTTCTGCAGGCGCTGGGCGTAATCTTTCGCGGCTTCAACGTCGTGAATGGAACAGGGGCCAACCACCAAAAACAAACGGTGATCTTTTCTGTCAAGAATGTTGCGCACATCCTCCCGACCTTTCAGTACCACTTCACGGGCCTTGTCGGTGAGGGGAATCTCCTGTTTCAACTGGTTAGGGGTAACCAGCAACTCCTGCGAGGCAACATTCAAGTTGTCGACGCTGTTTTGTGACATTGTATTTGAATCCTATTTAAACTGGCTTTTGTGTATCATGGGCAAGGCATCGATTCTAGCCCAATCGGAGTTACAGTTGCACACATGGGCCCCTATAAACAGCAAAATATCTTCATTAATCTGATAGTTTTTCCATAATGAGTACGTCGGGAGAGGATTCATGCCCATTACGTTTGACGGTAAACTGGTCATTGCTACGTCCTCCAGTGCCTTGTTCGACCTGTCCGAAAGCCACCGTATTTTCAGGGAGGAGGGGCTGGAAGCCTATCGTCAATACCAGATCGATAACGAAGATACGGCGCTGGAGCCGGGCGAGGCCTACCCGCTGGTGAAAAAGCTGCTGGCCATCAACGACCTGGTGGGCGGAGGCGGTGGTGTTGAAGTGATTCTGCTGTCCCGCAACTCGGCCGATACCGGCTTACGCGTGTTTAACGCCATCGAACATTGGAATCTGCCCATCACCCGGGCGGCGTTTTCCGGCGGCAAAAGCCCCTATCGCTACGTTGAGGCCTTCGGCGCTCACCTGTTTCTTTCCACCAATCCCGAGGATGTTCGCAACGCGCTGGAGCTGGGTTATGCAGCCGCCAGCATCATCTCCCCCAGCAAATCCCCCACCAAGAATCTCGCGGCAGAGCTGAAAATTGCATTTGATGGTGACGCCGTGCTGTTTTCGGATGAATCCGAGCAGATCTTTCAGAGCCAGGGGTTGGAGGCATTTACCGCGTCGGAGCGCGCCGCCGCCAAAACCCCCATGCGGGGCGGGCCGTTCAAGCCTTTCCTCCAGGCGCTGCATAACCTTCAATCTCAATTCGAAGAGGAGAACTGCCCCATTCGGACTGCTCTGGTCACTGCGCGTTCTGCGCCGGCCCACGAGCGCGTGGTGCGGACCCTGCGTAACTGGAATATCCGGATTGACGAGTCGATATTTCTGGGCGGATTGGACAAAGGCGCTTTTCTTAAAGCCTTTGGTGCGGATGTGTTCTTCGATGATCAGGAAGGCCACTGCGTTTCCGCCAGCGAGCATGTGGCGGCTGGACACGTGGTTCACGGAGTTGCCAATCAGGGGCGTTGAACGTTCTACCAGTTGTAATTGAAGCCGACGGCGCCGTCGATCACCATTTTGTCGATGATTTTTTCCGGGCAGAGTTCCACTTTGTCGCGGATGGCTTTGGAGAAATCCAGGGCTTTCTGGAAGGGGGCTTGCACTGAGAAGGTGGTGCCAATAGAGCTCACATCGATTTCTGCGGAGAGCGGATCAATGGTCCAGGCGTTGTACTTGGCGCCCAATTCAATAGTGTTCCCTTTCATCAGGTTGGTTTCAGCGGTGAACTTAAGGCTGACCAGCGCGATGGCGGTTCCCTGTTGGGAGAGGCTGTGAATGTTGTAATTGCCGTGGGTGGGCTGGTGGTAGCCATTGAGGAGACGACTTTGCTCCTCCGTCAGGGAAACATTCAGGAAATCGGTCTCTGCCGCTTTCAATCCGGAGCTGGCCAGGATCGTCATACACCCAGCACCGGCAAATAATGTTTTCCAAAGGCTAATGGATTTCATACAGCAACGACTACCCAAATACGTTTTTGAAATCGGACATGTTTTGTTAATCAAAAAATAGTCAGCATCCTCGAATTAAACCAATTAGTAATGCCCGTAATGTGGTGTGTTTCGCGATTTTGGCATTTTATCGGCCTGCGGCAAGCGGCTGCTGGCCTAACTGAATTTACTTCTTGTGTGCCAGTGATTTACGCGAATCTTTCCGGGCAATTACCGCGCATCCTGCTATGATTTAAAAATGGTCAAAGATTGTACTTTTCGCTGTGGAAGTTCTGTTAATTAATGTTAAAAAATATCTTGTATGCCACAGATCTGGGGCTCTTCGGTCCTTTTATCCTTGAGCACGTTTGCGAGCTTGCCACCAAGCATAATGCCCGGGTGACGGTCATTCATGCGGTGGAGCCTGTGAGCGTGTTTGCGGGTGCGCTGTTGGAAACCTATGTTCCCAAAGAGGATAAGGCAGCGCTGAAGCTGCATGGTTACGAGGCGGTGATGACGACGATCCGGGCTCGGGTCCGGCAGGCGTTTGAAGAGGACTTCATCGATATGAGGGCGTCGCGGGACTGTATACAGGATGTGTTGGTGCTGGACGGGGAAGCCGGTGAAGTGATCCTGGAAACCGCGCGCAGCATAGATGCGGACATCATTGTCATGGGGAGCCACGGGGGGCATTCAGACCACAATACTGCCATTGGTTCAGTGGCGTCCAAGGTGCTGCAGCTGTCTCACATTCCTATCTATCTGGTACCGACTCTGGCCGCGGGGGCTCGCAGCATCCCGCAGCCACTCAGAAAAACGCGTATTTAACGCCCAGTGCCAACAGCATGCTGGCCAGCATGGGTTGCAGCAACTTCTCGGGCAGGCGCGTGGCCAGCTTGGTGCCCACGTAAATGGCCGGCAGTGATCCGATCAGCAGGGCGCCCAGCAACATGAAATCCACATTCCCGAGAAAGAAGTGACCTGTGCCTGCCACCAGGGTTAAGGGAACGGCGTGGGCCAGATCGGTACCTACCACATTAATGGCCGGCAGTCTGGGGTAGAGCATCAGTAAGACCGCAGCACCGAAGGCCCCGGCCCCCACCGATGACAAAGTCACCATTACACCGAGCACAATACCCATCATCCAGGTATAGCGTGGTGAGTGCGCCTGGATATGGGCCAGAAAACCGGTTTTGTTCTGCTCATGGCTCTCGGCCATGATTTTTTTGCGCAGCAGCAGCACGATGGAGGTGACAATGAGCATAACCCCCAGCATGGACGTCAGGATTCCGGAATAGGAATCCGCGTCGGGAAAATAGTTATGCAGGACATAGATGGTGGCCAAACTGGCAGGCAGGCTGCCGGCAAACAGATAAAATACGATGTTCCAACGTATGGTGCCCTGACGTTTATGGACGAAAACACCACCGGCCTTGGTTATGGAGGCATAGAGCAAGTCAGTGCCCACAGCGATATGGGGGGGGAAGCCGAACAGAAGGAGCAGGGGGGTCATTAATGAGCCGCCACCGACACCGGTAACGCCCACAGCAAAGCCGACGGCTGCCCCAGCCAATATGTATACTGCAAAATCCATAGACGCCGCCGGCAATCTCTTCTAAGTTAAAATAGAAATAACAGAAAAAAATTTAACAATCTGAAGTTTTGTGGTTGGTAAATTTATAGATTCTGGCCTATTCTGCAAAGGAATATATTTTCATATTGTTATAACCCCGAGAGCCAACTATAAAAAGCAGGGGGAGGGAGATCCATGAAGCTTCAGCAATTGCGTTACATCTGGGAAGTGGCGCGACACGATCTGAATGTCTCAGTCACCGCACAAAGCCTCTATACATCGCAACCTGGAATCAGCAAACAAATTCGTCTCCTGGAGGATGAGCTGGGGGTCGAGATTTTCTCCCGCAGCGGCAAACACCTGACCCGGGTGACGCCCGCAGGGGAAGCCATCCTCAAAATCTCCGGAGAGATTCTCCGCAAGGTGGATAGCATCAAGCAGGTGGCCCAGGAATTCAGCGATGAGTCGAAGGGCAGTCTTTCGCTGGCGACCACTCACACCCAGGCCCGCTATGCGCTTCCCAGCGTGATCGAAACCTTCATCGATAAGTATCCTGAAGTATCACTGCACATGCACCAGGGTACACCCATCCAGATTTCAGAGATGGCCGCAGACGGCACCGTAGACTTCGCCATAGCGACCGAAGCTCTTGAGCTGTTTGGTGATCTGATCATGATGCCCTGTTATAGCTGGAACCGGGCGATCATCGTTCCACGCAATCATCCTTTGGCGCAGTCCTCCAAAGTGACCCTGGAGGAAGTGGCCCGCCAACCGATTGTTACCTATACCTTCGGATTCACCGGGCGTTCCAAGTTGGATGATGCCTTTCTGGACAAAGGTCTTTCGCCCAAGGTGGTGTTCACTGCCGCCGATGCAGATGTCATCAAAACCTATGTGAAGTTGGGGCTTGGTGTGGGAATCGTGGCCAAAATGGCCTGCGATGATAATGATCCGGACCTGGTGGCCTTGGACGCGTCCCATTTGTTCGAGCCCAGCGTCACGAAGATAGGCTTTCGGCGGGGCACTTTCCTGCGTGGCTTTATGTATGAATTCATCGAGTTGTTTGCTCCCCACCTGACCAAAGAGGTGGTGAACGAGGCCGTGGATCGTCATACCCGCTCTGAACTGGACGAGCTGTTCAGCCATATACAGTTACCCGTGCTTTAATCCAGTTTCCTCAGCAAAAAAAGCCCCCGGTTACTTAGGTAGCCGGGGGCTTTTTTTGTGTTGCGTCTGTTGCGGTATTACGTTGACTGTCAGGCAAGCCTCAGAGGAAATCCAGGTCCGGGTTGTTGTGCAGAATTTCCTTCAACTCGTCCTTCTCTTCGGTTTCCTGCTCCAGAACTTCCTTTACGAATTTGAAGTAGACCGTATAGACACTCTGGCGCCCATCATCATAATCCACGACGAAGAAGGGCGCCCGATCCACATTCAGTTCAGCTGCCATCAGCATGCCGGCACTGGTGGGGTCGCGCTCGTCGGCCACCAGGATCTCGTCAATGCGCGACATTTGGCCAGAATCCTCCAGCCGCGCGATGACATCACCGCACTTTTTACAGGGTGACCCGTCAGCCAGAATTTTCTTAACCAAAGTGATTTTCATTGCAACTTCTCGCTATTTTTTATCAACGTTAATGGCGTGCAGGCCGCATTCTTTGGCTGTGGCTTCCTCCCACCACCAACGACCTTCGCGTTCATGCTGGTTGGGAAGCACCGGACGTGTACAAGGCTCGCAACCGATACTGATGAACCCTTTCTCGTGCAGCTCGTTATAGGGCACCTCGTTACTGCGGATGTAGGCCCAAACCTGCTGGGAACTCCAGTTTGCCAGAGGATTGAATTTTATCAACTGGTTGGATTCGGTGGAGAAGGCGCCGTCGATCTGCACTACCGGAATGTCCACACGGGTTCCGGGGCTTTGATCCTTGCGCTGCCCGGTAACCCAGGCGCTCAGGGTGGACAATTTGCGACGCAGCGGGCCCACTTTGCGGACGGCGCAGCACTCTTTATGGTCGTCCTGGTAGAAGCTGAACATACCTTTCTCGTTCACCATAGCTTCTACCTGCGCCACTTCCGGGAAGGTGGCTTCGATTTTAATACCATAATGGGTGCGGACTTTTTCCAGGAAGCGGTAGGTTTCCGGGTGCAGGCGGCCGGTATCCAGGGTGAACACCCGGAACGATTTACCCAGTTTGGCGGCCATATCCACCAGCACAACATCCTCAGCGCCACTGAACGAGATCGCCAGGTTGTCGTATTTATCCAGTGCGGCCGCCAGAATGTCCTGGGGTGATTTGGATTCCAGTTCGCTGTTCCACGCCTGCGCGTCTGCTTGGGTTAAACTCATGCTCGCCTCTCTACTCACTGCAAATGTGCTTCAAACCTCTCAGAGGGCGCGTATTCTAGCAGACATGACCAGGGGACCGAAATACAAGAATCGACGCCAAATATAACCGCAAGGAATAACTGCTTGATTTGAAATCACACTTAGGCATCAGGACAGCCATCAGGGCTGTGGATTGCAACTGGTTGAGAATACCGATAGAGTTGCGCAGCAAAAGGCTTTCGAATCACTTTATAAGCGGAGAATGTTGTGGAAATTGCATGTCTTGACCTGGAAGGCGTTCTGGTTCCCGAAATCTGGATCAATTTTGCTGAAAAAACCGGCATCGAAGAACTGAAGGCCACCACCCGTGACATTCCCGATTACGATGTGTTGATGAAACAACGTTTGTCGATTCTCAATCAGCATAAGTTGGGCCTCAATGAAATCCAGGAAGTGATCGATTCCCTGGGGCCGATGGACGGCGCATTGGAATTTGTGGATTGGTTGCGCGAGCGTTTTCAGGTGGTGATTCTGTCGGACACCTTCTACGAGTTTGCCCAGCCGCTGATGCGCCAGTTACGTTGGCCCACCTTGTTTTGCCACCGTCTGGAAGTGGCCGATGATGGCCGGATAGTGGACTATAAGCTACGCCAGAAGGACCCGAAGCGCTCTTCGGTGAAAGCGTTTCATTCCCTGAACTATCGCTGTATTGCGGCCGGTGATTCCTATAACGACACCACCATGCTGAGCGAAGCGGAGGCCGGCATTCTTTTCAAGGCTCCCCAGAATGTGATTGAGGAGTTTCCGCAGTTCCCTGCAGTGAATACCTATGAAGAGCTCAAGCAGGAATTCCTGAAAGCATCCATCCGGGATCTGACACTCTAAACAGAAAAACCCAAGTAAACCTATTAAATCAATAGGTTATTGCAAGGTTTTGAGAAGCTTTCCAATTTTGTCATTGATTTCCTGATACTCCGCTTCACAGGTGGAATCGGCAACGATTCCACCTCCACCCCAGCAACGCAGGTTGCCATCCTGTGCCACCAAGCTGCGGATCAGAATACTCGAGTCCAGTCGTCCGCACACATCCAGGTACAGCAGGCTACCGCAGTAAAAATCCCGGCTATGGGGTTCCAGTTCTTCAATAATTTCCATTGAGCGGCGCTTGGGGGCGCCGGTCACAGAGCCGCCGGGGAATGCGCCGGACAACAAATCCAGAGGATCCACACCGCTCATGAGAACGCCGGTTACGGTGGACACTAAATGATGCACCGAGCTGAAGGTTTCGACAGCAAACAGCTGATCCACTTTGACGGAGCCTGGCACGCAACTCCGTCCCAGGTCGTTGCGCAGCAGGTCAACGATCATGAGGTTTTCTGCACGATCTTTGCTGCTGCTGGCAAGGTCGGCGCGGTGATCCCTATCCACCTGTGGATCGTCACTGCGGGGGCGAGTACCTTTAATGGGTTTGGTCTCCACTTGGCTGCCACTCGATTGAATAAATCGCTCGGGGGAGAGACTGAGCAATGCCCAATCCGGTGTCTCCAGGTAGCCCCCCATAGGGGCTGAATGTTCGGAGCGCAGCAAGCGGTAGGCCTGCCATGGGGAACCGGAATAGGGGGCGCTGAATTCCCGGGAAAGGTTGATCTGATAGCTATCGCCTTGACGGATGTAGTGCTGAACCTGGCGGAATCGCCGCTCGTAGTCTGGCAGGGACAGGTTACCGCTGAATGGGCCCTCCAGATTAAACGCCTCAACGGATTCGGGGCTGCATCTCAATGCTGATCGCAGCCTGAGGGCCTCCTGCTCAAATCCAGCCAGGTACACCAGCCGCGTTGCTTGACTTGAGTGATCATTCAGTATGATGGCGGGGTAGAAGCCCATCCAGAGATAGGGTAGCTGGCCAGGCTTCAGCCTGACCGACTCGGTGACTTCGCCAAGACGGTAGCTCCACACCCCGAACCAACCCGGGGCGATGGGTATATCCACACCCGCACATTGGTGCGCCTGCAGTTGCGCTCGAACGGTGCTGAGAGCCGCCGCAAAACCGCTACTCTCCTGCAGTTCCACTGTATTGATGGGGGCTGCCGTGATGACATCCAGTTGATCCGTATAACCGGTGCCGCTGTCCAGCAACAGCCCGTGACCCAGATGACGCACGCGGGAGTATATTTCCAGGCTGCTGGGTTGGTACGGCAGTGATTGTGATATCAGATTCATCATCCGGACTGGATAGATTTGACTTTAATTATGATTGATAACTATCTGGTTTTTAAGCAAGTCTTCGCTTGATTCCAGCCGCTTCAATAACCTTGGTTGAGATCTCCTCAATGGAGGCATGGGTGCTGTTGACGAAGGGAATCCCGAAGCGATTGAAGATGGCTTCGGCGCCACGCACTTCACTCTCACACTGGTTGATGGAGGCATAGCGACTGTTGGGTTTGCGCTCAGTGCGGATCGCGGCGAGACGCTCAGGTTCAATGCTCAAGCCAAACAACTTGCTGCGATGGTCCCGCAGGGCTCGGGGTAAATTCAGGTCATCCAGGTCATCCTCAGTGAGCGGATAATTGGCGGCCTTGATGCCAAACTGCAGGGCAAGGTAGAGACAGGTGGGGGTCTTGCCACTGCGGGATACGCCGATCAGGATGACGTCGGCCAGATCATAATGGCGGGTGCGGGCACCGTCATCATTATCCAGGGCATAGTGAACGGAATCGATCCGTACCTGGTAACTTTTATCGTCCACGATGGAGTGGGACTTGCCGACAGAATAGGAGGACTCAGCCCCCAGCGCGCCTTCCAGGGGTTTCAGGAAGCTGGAAAAAATGTCCAGCATGAAGGCTTTGCTCTGACCCAGTTGAGAGCGGATTTCGTCGTTGATGACGGTACTGAACACCAGGGGTGGTAACTCGTCTTCCATTGCCGCCTTGTTGATCCTGGAGACGGCCTGGCGCAGCTTGGCCTCATCCGTCACGTAGGGAATGGTGACCTGATCGAAATCCACGGTATCAAATTGGGCCAAAAGTGAGTGTCCCAAGGTCTCGGCGGTGATGCCTGTACCATCGGATATGAAAAAAACCGTACGCTTCATGAGTGCTTCCCAGTCGGGGTAAAACTGTCGCAATAATTTAACTTGAATGCCCATTTAGAACGAGTAATTTATTGACTTTTTTAGTAGAATCTTGCGTCTTAAAAAGAAATGCCGCGTGGCTGCTAATGGATGAAAGCACCCCTTGCATCGCATTATTCCTGCTCATATTCGGCAGCGAACCGTCAGCCATGGCACAGGAAACGGGTACTATCCTGTACACGTTTTTGGCCGGGCACCACAAGTGCCTAGATTCCACATTTTTACAAGGTAGGGAGAACGACCTTGAGCAATTATGTAATTTGGTTCCAGGATCTGACTAAACATGACGTTGAGACTGTGGGTGGCAAGAACGCCTCGCTCGGCGAAATGATCAGTAACCTTTCCGGTGCAGAAGTTTCCGTACCCGGTGGCTTTGCCACCACCGCCCAGGCTTATCGTGAATTCCTCGAACAAAGTGGTTTGGATAAGAAAATCCACGATCAGTTGGACAAGCTCGATATCAATGACGTGAACCAGCTGGCTGAGGTGGGGAAAGAAATCCGGGAATCCATCATCAAGACGCCGCTGCAGCCAGCGCTTGATAAAGCCATCCGGGATGCTTATGCAAAATTGCAGGATGGCAATGAGAACATGTCCGTTGCTGTGCGCTCCTCAGCGACTGCGGAAGACCTGCCGGATGCCTCCTTCGCCGGTCAGCAGGAAACTTTCCTGAATATCCATGGCGTAGAAAACGTTCTCCACGCCGTCAAAGAAGTGTTTGCCTCCCTGTTCAATGATCGCGCCATCTCCTACCGCGTGCATCAGGGTTTCGAGCATCGTCACGTGGCATTGTCCGCAGGAATCCAGCGCATGGTGCGCAGTGAAACCGGCTCCAGTGGGGTGATGTTCTCTCTGGATACAGAATCCGGCTTCCGCGATGTCGTGTTCATCACGGCGGCCTATGGCCTGGGTGAAACCGTGGTTCAAGGTCAGGTGAATCCCGACGAGTTTTATGTGCACAAGCCCACCCTGGAAGCAGGGCGTCCGGCCATTCTGCGCCGTAACCTGGGCAGCAAAGCGGTCAAGATGGTGTATGGCAGTGCAGCCACTGCCGGTAAGTCCGTTGAAACCATCGACGTGGATAAAGAAGACCGTCAACGTTTCTCAATCACGGACGAAGAAGTTCAGGCCCTGGCCAAGCAGTGTATGATCATCGAGAAGCACTATAACCACCCCGTTGATGTGGAGTGGGCCCGGGATGGGGATGACGGCAAGCTCTATATCGTGCAGGCCCGTCCGGAAACCGTAAAAAGCCGTCAGACCAATGTGATGGAGCGGTACCTGCTCAAGGAGAAGGGCAAGGTGTTGGTGGAAGGCCGTTCCATTGGCCACCGTATCGGCAGCGGTGCCGTCAAGCTGGTCACCAGTTTACGTGAGATGGATAAAGTGCAGGCCGGCGATGTGCTGGTCACCGACATGACCGACCCGGACTGGGAGCCCATCATGAAGCGGGCTTCTGCGATTGTTACCAATCGGGGTGGACGTACCTGCCACGCGGCCATCATCGCCCGTGAACTGGGAATCCCGGCAGTCGTGGGCTGTGGTGATGCCACCGACATTCTGAAGGAAGGCCAGGAAGTCACCGTGTCCTGCGCAGAAGGGGATACCGGGCTGGTCTATGATGGCAAACTGGTATTTGACGTACAGAAGAATTCCATTGAGTCCATGCCGGATCTGCCGTTCAAGATCATGATGAACGTCGGCAACCCGGATCGTGCTTTTGATTTCCAGGCCCTGCCCAATGAGGGGATCGGTCTGGCCCGCCTGGAATTCATCATCAACCGCATGATCGGGGTACATCCAAAGGCGCTGTTGAATTTTGAAACCCTGCCCAAGGATGTGAAGCAGGCGGTACAACGCCGAATCTCCGGCTATCCCGGTCCTGTTGAGTTCTATATTGAGAAGCTGGTGGAAGGTGTCTCTACCTTGGCTGCTTCCTTCTATCCCAAGAAGGTGATCGTGCGATTGTCGGATTTCAAATCCAATGAATACGCCAATCTGATCGGGGGTAAACTCTACGAGCCGGAAGAAGAGAACCCGATGCTGGGCTTCCGCGGTGCATCCCGTTACATCTCTGAGAGCTTCCGTGACTGCTTCGAGCTGGAATGCCGGGCGATGAAAAAGGTGCGTGAAGAGATGGGCCTGGATAACGTGGAACTGATGGTGCCTTTCGTGCGTACCGTTGGCGAAGCGGAGCAGGTCATCAAGCTGTTGGAAGCCAACGGTTTGAAACGTGGTGAAAACGGTCTGCGGGTGATCATGATGTGCGAATTGCCCACCAATGCCTTGTTGGCCGACGAGTTCCTCGAGCACTTTGATGGCTTCTCCATTGGCTCCAATGATCTCACTCAGTTAACCCTGGGTCTGGATCGTGATTCCGGGATTGTTTCCCACCTGTTCGATGAGCGCGATCCGGCGGTGAAAGCCCTGCTGAAGAAGGCCATCGAAGCCTGCATCAAAGCGGACAAGTACGTGGGCATTTGCGGGCAGGGCCCCTCAGATCATCCGGATTTGGCGCGCTGGTTGATGGACGTTGGCATTCACAGTGTGTCCCTGAATCCGGATTCGGTTCTGGATACCTGGTTCTATCTGGCTGAAAACCACACTTGATGCTCTGAGGTGTTCCGCGCCGTGAGAGCGATGTAACGAATGTTGGACACGTAGAAGTACCACTTGTGGGAAGGGGAGCCATTGCTCCCCTTTTTTGTCCCTGCTGACCAGGCGTTGATGTTGGCCTGCTTATTTCTTATACAAGTCTTCGGGGGAAATAAGCACCTCTCCCTGGATCTGCACCTGATCCTCTGCCACTTCGTAAAAGAAGCAATGGCGTCTACCGGTATGACAGGCGGGACCGGTCTGGTCCACCTGCAGCAGCACAGTGTCGCCATCGCAGTCCAATGCCAAGCTAATCAGTTTCTGAACCTGCCCGCTGCTTTCCCCCTTACGCCACAAGCCCTTGCGGGAACGGGACCAATAGCATACCTGCCCTGTGGCGAGCGTTTCCTTGAGAGCATCCAGATTCATCCACGCCATCATGAGCACTTCCCGGGTGTCGTGCTGCTGTGCAATGGCCGGCACCAAACCCTGTTCGTTGAACTTGATGGAGCCCAGCATCTCTTCCAAGGGCACAGTAAAACCCTGGGGTTTGCGTTCATTCGCCTTAAATTGATTCATGATTTTTTACAGTTTCAAATAGTTTTGTATACTAACCATAATAACGCACACTCAACCTCACGGGCCAATATCTTGTCGGAACAGGTGCCGGGTCAAGGGCGGATCGACTACCCTGATCATATCGTAATTATGTTTGCAGACGTATCCGGAAGTACTCAGCTGTACGAGCGCTTGGGTGATACGGATGCTCATGAGTGTATCTCCCAATCTTTGCAGCGTATTGTGCAGCACGCCCAACGACACCAGGGGCATCTGGTGGAAACCATCGGCGACGAGGCCATGCTGATGTTTGCCAGGGTCGAAGATGCGACGTTAGCTGCAGTGGATATGCAGAAACACTTCTTTTCCAGCCCCGTACACAACGGGCATTTCATGAAAATCCGCATTGGTTATCATTTTGGCCCCATTGAGTACGACGAGGGGCACCCCTTTGGTGATACCGTCAACGTTGCTGCACGGGTTGCATCCCTGTGTGAAGCCGGTCGGATCATTGCCACCGATGCCACGGTCACAGATCTGGATGCCACCGAGTTCCAGTTGCGTCCTTATCAAACCGCCCGGGTGAAGGGTAAATCCCGCCCCATTCGCGTACGTGAAGTGATCTGGGACAGGGAGGATGCCACTTCACTGGTCAATGCCACCCAGATGACCCAGCTGACCCAGATCGACAGTGCTCCACTGCAGGTACAGCTTTACTACCTTGGCAAAGTCTATGATCTGATGGCGGGCCAGGCGGCGTTTGTCATCGGCCGGGGCAGTCAATGTGACCTGATTATTGACAGCAACCTGGCATCCCGGGCCCATGCAAAAATCGAGTTCCGTTGGGGGGAGGTGGTGCTGATCGATCACAGCACCAATGGAACCTTTGTGGAAGCTCAGAAAGGTAAACGGGAAAGCGATGGGGTTTCCCTTCGCTTACACCGCCGGGAAACCACTTTGCAGGGGGTTGGAAAAATAGGCATCGGCACTTCTATCGACAAGGCATCCGAAGTGAATTTACTGGGCTTCAAGGTGGGTTCGCAGTAGCAGGCTTAACCTTGCTGAATCTCGCGTTCAATTCGTTGTAGGGCTTGAGTGACTTTTTGCAGTTCCTCATTGGTTACCCGGCTGATTTCCTCTAGTACCTCTGCGTTTTCCAGCTGAATTGCCTGCTCCTCGGAATCTGCTGATAATCCGCTGCGGTAATCCTGCTTGATGGCATCCAGCCGTTGCAGCAACTCGTCGCGTTTTTGGGTTAATTCTGCGTGTTTTTGGGTTAGATCTGCAGTCATATTTACTCTCCCGATGTAGAGCATTCAGTATAGACAAACCCTCTGAGTGCCGGGTTGACCACGATCAAATGAAGCGCTTGTGCTAGCCGGGTTTTCCGTCCGCACGGGGGGCAGTCAATATTGGGGAATAGCGCCATAGAAACAGTCCGAAACAGATCACCCAGATAGCCCCGCTGAGGAATATGCCCAGTTGCCAGGGCAGCAGAGCCGCTGCGGTGGCCACGCGGATTACGGCGCAGACCTGAATCAAAACGAACGCCACACCCATGTGGTGTGGCAGAATCAGGGGGCGCCCTGTATGCCCCAGGGACACCCTAGCCATGACCCCCAGTATCAGTGAAGCAACTGCCCCTACACCTGCGGCGTGCACCCAAATTTGAATACCGGTCAAACCCATGCGGCCAGTTGCGAGCAGTATCAGAGAGAGCGGAATCCACAGCATGGACAGGTGCAGAACCCACAACAATGGTTCAGCGCGGACCAGCCATCCGCGCCACAGCACCAGGCGGAACAAGTGTACGGCAGCGGTCCCCATGGAGAGCCAAATCGTAAGCGTGTCGAGCCGGGTCAGCAGGCTGCAGCCCACTAAAAGCAGCAGAACGATGGCGACCAGATCCAGCTTTGCATTGGTATGGACCTGTTGTCCCTTGCGACCCTGACCGGTTAACCATGAGGAAGAGAATGCTGGAGTGATGCGGCCGCCCACCACTGCCATGAGGGTGAACAGAACCAGGATGGCCGTCTCATGCCAGGGACCTTGAGGATCGAGCAGCACGCCCGCCTCAGTGACCCACAACAGGGCCAGTAACAACAGCAGAATATATTGGCGCCGCTGACGGGCCTTCCAGATCCGTATGCCGGTATCGAGCAGCACCAGTGGCAGAAACATCAGGTTAACAGCCACCACTAACGCCTGAGGTACCCCAAAATCCATATAGCTGAGCACACGGCCGGCCCCCCATACGGACCACAGCAAGACCAAGGGCAGTCCGTGCAGGCGATCGCTCTGGGTCCAGACACAGGCGGCCGTCATCAGAAAGCCAGCAATTCCGGTGTTCACCATGCCGAAGAGCATTTCGTGACGATGCCACACCAGCAGATCAAGGGTAGGGGCATGGGACAGGCTTCCCTGGAGCGTCAATATCCACAGCGGTATCGCCAACAGCGCCCAGGCAGCAGTGGAAACAAAGAATATTCTGAACGGATACTCGCTTAATCGCTGTATTTGGTTGTCCATGATGGGTCCACTCAATACTGTCAAGGTGGTACACTTAAACGAATTTTATTGATTCGATGCGGGCAAAGCATTGATCCAGACAGGGTTATTGGCGCACTTAACTCATCCAAAAGACGAAGTCATGGACTTTAGCAATCAACACAAGCACAGATCTCAACCCAACCGATGTACGGTGTGCGATGCACCGATCGTGATCAACCCGTTACACCGCGATCAACCCAGGATTTGCGGTAACGTGCAGTGCCAAACCTTGTTCAAGCAGCAACACAGCATGAGCCCGGCCCTTTATAAACAGCATTTCGCCAGGCAGCAGCAGTTGATTCTTCAAAAACGCCATGTTGAGGTGGAAAAGCAAAAACACATTGAGCGTTTAAAACAGACAGAACATGCGGAGAACGAGCGGATCGCGGCGGCTCTCAAGGCGTATGTGGCGGGTTTCGCTCATCAGGAGATCAGAGTGACTCAACTGCCCAGCGGGCTGGCCGAGACGGCACCACCCGAGCCAGACCGCATTGACGCGTATTGTGAACATCTGCAGGATGTTATCTCCCAGGCGGAGGCGGCGGAGAGCTTTGAATCACTTCTGGATGGCCAACATTCGGTACTGCACGAAAGCCTGATCAATCAGGATCAACGTTTGGAAGACAATCCGGCGCTGGCGCAGGGCGTGCAACAGATGTGCGGTCTGTGTAAAGGGGGTTGCTGCTCCGCCGGAGGGAATCACGGCTACCTTCAACCCATCACCATGCGTCGCTTGATGGAACATCAGGGCATGAGCGCAGAGTCACTACTGGCGTACTATCGAGAGAAGATTCCCCAGCGCTCCGTGGTAGGCGCCTGCATCAACCAGACTCGAGAAGGGTGCAGCGTTCCGAGGGAGTTTCGCTCTGACGTCTGTAATTTCTATTTGTGTGAAGAAGTGGAGCAGTATCTGGATTCGGTGGAGTACTCAGAATCCGGCAATACCTGCAATCTGGTGGTACAACGGGAACACACCCACTGGAACCGTTTTGAGGCGGTGGAGAAAAACCCGGTGAAACTCATTGCCGTGCAGAATGAGGAGGGCGAACTGGTCCCGCTGGCCCATGGTGAATGGTTGGGCTCAGGGGGTGATTAGCCGTTAATGCCGTACAGTAGCGGACCAAACCCCACCAGTATCAGCGTGGTGCCCATTACCATCAACGGAAGCAGCAGGCGCTCATGGCGATAGTAAAAGTTGTCACCTTCTTGTGAAGCGGCTAACGCTTCTTCCTCACCCACCACCTGGCGTGTGAATATATGACTCAGAGCCACGGGCGGGCTGAGATAGCCCAATTCCAGTGCCACCAGACAGGTCATCCAGAAATGCACAGGATCTATACCTTGTTGGTAGGCAATGGGCGCGATGGCCAGGGACACCAGCCCCACAGCCGCCATGGATTCCATAAACATCCCGATCAACACGAACATCAACATCAGTGCCCCCATAATCAGATAGGGGTTATCGATGTCGTAGAGGAAGGTGGCGGCAACGGTCTTTCCACCCAGGCTGGTCATGATCATAAAGGTGGACATCAACATCAGCATCCCACCAATATGGATCGATGCATCGTTCATTGACTTGGTCAGTGCGCCGGGCAATGTGTTGATGCGTTCAGGTTCATCATACAATGGCTCGTCTTTACTCAAGGAGCGCTCAAATACAATGATCCAGAATATGATCACCGGCAGAATAACCGGAGCGGAGAATTGATCCAGGCGGGCGTCCAGAACCCAAAAATACGCCAACGTCACCAGCAGGAAAATAACAACATAAGGCAAAATAGGGCGTGCTCGACTCAGCGATACCGGCAAGGCTTCGTTGATGGATGCGATCCGCAGGGGATCTTTCCGCACGATCATGGCATAGATAAAGAAGACAAGGGCGGTGAGCAGGAATACCCGTACCCCCCAATAAAACAGATCGTCTGTGACCACTTCTTTATTCAGGATAGACACGATGATCACGATCAGGCAGGGCTTGAGCACAATGCCTGAGCTTCCACTCATGGCGGTGGCGGCCAGCGCCAGCTGGCGTCGGGTGCCCACTTTTCTCAGCTCCCGATACACCACTGCACCCATCGCCAGGATAATAATCGAAGATGCACCAGTGTAAGCTGTTGGCAGCGCCATAACGGCGATGGCAACGAAGGCAAGAATCTCCGGTGGCAGCCGCCACGGGGTAAACAAACTGAAAATACGTTCCCCAACCTGGGTCTGCTTCAACAGCATTCCACACCATAGATAAAGTGCGACATCCATATAGGTTCCGGACTGATCGAAGAAGGCGCTGAAATAAAGGGACAGGCCAGCCAGGTTGCCCTGGTTGATGATCACGATAAACGCAAATGGCAGCATAACCATGGTATAGAGCGGAACTGACAGCAAAGCGCGGCCCAGGGTGCCACCGGTGGGGGCATCCTTCGGGATGCTGAAGAGGTCTTTTAAAGATAGCAGCGCCAACACCGTGGTGCCGACGACCATACCGGTCACCAGTTCCGGATTTGATGACTGGATTTGCGAATCCATCATATTGAAACGGAATTTCCAGGCCGATGCCGCCAGCGCTGTATTGGCAATCAATTGCAGAGAAAGGGATACTTTGAAATCCAGCCGGGATACCATCGGGCGAAAGCCGATGTGATGGCGTTGTAATGTGGCCACCGCCGCAGCCATAAATAACAGGGTTAACAGCAGGATCTGTTGCTTGTCGGTGGAAAAGATGCTGATCTCTGAGAATTTGTGTTCCACTGAGCTGAACAGCTCAAGCGACGGGGTCACCTTGGCCTTGAGCTGGTCCACCAGGGCATGCTCCTGTATGCACTGGCGAACCTGATTTTCGAGGGAGGTCCTGGCGGCATCCCGATCAAAGCCTTCATCGAACAGATCAAAATCATCTGAGGAACCCGTCGCCTGGGCTTCCAGCTCATCCAGACGTTGCTGAACGTTGATGTTGGGGTCACAGCTGGGATCGTTGATCTCTGACCGCAGTACGAAATAATCGTCCCAAACATAGGCCCCCAGTTGTGTGAGCTGACCATGCATGCTTTCGCCAGTGCGGGCAAAAATGATAAAAATCAGCAAACACAGGATGGCGATAACCGGTAATCGCTCAAAGAAATTGGACTTGGATTCACTACTACCTTGCATGATCAACTCATTCACAGCGATTACCGTTTTCGGCTTTTATTATTCGGCGTTGGGATCGGTACATTCAGCTAACGTAGGCTCTTTGTTGCATCGGATTTTGCGCAACAGGGTCAGCATTTTGGCGTCATAGACATTCTGTTCGCGGAAGGCAAGCCGAATCTGTCGAGTTTGGGTATGGTATTCCTCGCGTCCTTGTCCCTCCAGCGGAATCCAGAGATCCTTGGGAATGTCTTCTTCTGCTTCGCGCACGGTCTTCAAAGTCTGATCGAAATTTTTCACAAAGAACTCGCGGGATTTCTGGGCGAAGCCATCTGGCAATTTGCTCCAGCGGGCCACGAACTGCATATTGCCCTGCATAACGGGGTTCTCGAGGATGCCGCCGTTGGGACGCAGGCCTTTGTCCAACTCCATCATTTTATAGACGATGGCAGGGCCACCGGTGATATCAATGGCGTTGTTGTTGAATTTCTGAAAGATGTTGGTCAGGGTGGAGGAAACCGGCGTCATGCCAAGATCCACAACCAGCTGGCGCATTTCGGGCATGGTGTCGAGCACCGCCATACGCTTGCCTGCCAGATCCGAGATGCTTTTGATGCTGTTGTCGTTGGTGAATATGAACACCGCACCAGCAGGCTGGATGCCAATGACTTCGTAGTCGCCGTTGCGCATGTACTTGGCGGCAGAAGGTTTTGCCAGGGTCTGCATCACTGTGCGTAAGTGTTCATAGGTTGGCATTGCAGCCGGGGCATCCAGCGTGCCGGTGAACTTGTTGAAGTTGCGGGCCTGCAGGCTGGGCATGTTTGCCATGTCACAGGCACCGGACTTAAGCTCTTCAACCACAATCTTATCGTGCACATAGGATTTCAATTCGATTTTTGCACCCCAGTTCAGGGCGGCAGCCTGATAATCCATGAGTGCTTGATGCTCGGGGCCACCTTCGCCCATGAACATGAATGCGCACATTTTGACGGGGACGGGCTCTGCCTGAGCGTTGCCCATAATGAGAGTGGCGCCGAGTGCAGTTAACAGACCAGAGAAAGCTTTCTTCATTTTTGTTTTCATTATTTTTCCCTCAGTGTTCTTTTACAAAAGATCGTCGATATCCAATGTGTCAGCGGGAATAAGCTGGTCATCCCAGAAGGTGCCAAATTTACCAAAAGGAGTGCGCTGTCCAGTGTGCTCAGTCCAGAGTTTGTCGGAAATCAGTACCAAGCCACGGGTGGCCATTTCGTCCAACAGATTCAGTTTGGGATTGGCAGGATATTCTTCCTTCATCTTAACATGTTTGCGAATGACGTTTTTAATGCCATTTTCATCGCCCTGAGTCATGTACATAGCGGCTTCAATCAAGTGAACCATACGCACACCTTCAGCTTCACCGGTCCGTGCGGCCAGATTCAGCCGATCCATACCTAATTGAATGGCCGCTTTGTCATCATCCAAACGGGCTTTGGTGATATCGACAACGGCCGCCACGGCGTTGGGGATGCCCCAGAATTTATCGCTGTCCACGCACTTCAGTCCGTCCATGGCCCTGGGCAGCACGTCCAGTGGCACGCCAGCGGCACCACCTACGGCCAGGTCCATCTGCACCGCTTGCATGCCCCCGAACATGCCGAACATGTAGGCCATTTCTTCATTGTCATCATGGAAGTCGGGGCACTCTTCCCCGGGTTCACCAAAATAACGAACGGCGGCTTGATAGCCAAAGTATTGCCGTTGGGCCGCCAGGCGAGTCCAGCGCTTTTGCAGCGTGCGAGCATCCTGAGCGGTGGGTACGTCGTTTTTGTTCATGGCGCGCAGAAACCTCAGCTCCTCCTGCTTGGCCTTCTCGTCGGCACACATACCGGAAGCGAGGGTAACCATGGGAATCAGCGGATCGATATTGGGACCCATGGGGTAGGTCATGGCCGCCATGCCTTCACCCATAGCGCACATGATGTCAGTATCGTTGGAGGCCATAAACCAGGGACTCATATATTCGTTGCCAAAGGACACCATGCCACTGGCTGCCATGTCCCGTACCGAACACCCACTGATGCAAAGGGAGAAAAGCACCGCGAGTGCGGTATTCAACCGGAGTGTATTGATCATTGAAATCCGTTCCTTCTTGTTATTTGTTTTTTTATTATCGTTGCCTGGATCAGGCGAATTCCGGGTTCCCCAGAACCCTCAATTGTAACCACTTGCCGCCAAGTCTCAATTGCTACCAACACTGGCACGGCATCGGTTTAATGAACAACATTGATGGTTAGTATTATGGCGTGGGAAAATTTTATCTGCAATGCGTATGAATTAAGTTTATTGAGCGCGGGAAGGAAGGCCCATTATGTGACTTGCTGCGCCTCAAAAGCCCCTGTTTTCTATATTGAATGATGCACATATCCATAAATATCAGGGGGATAGGAGGTCGCCACAGGGGCGGGCTGGAGCATACCTTAATCCCTGCCGGAGTATATGGAATGTTCAGCGGGGCCTGATGAGTTACCTTGCTGGACCGGCCTGGCGCAGAGTGTGTCGCCCCGTGTGGCCGGTTGACTTGAAATCGGCGATCTGGGATAAGAACAAAAAATGACTCGTTACAGGCCTGGCCGCAGTGAACCTTTTGTAGCCGAACTGGCAACCATGACGAGAAACGAGTAACCCTGATATTGAACGAGAGAATAGAGTGAAGTCTTCTGCAGTACTGATCAGTGGCGCGGGAACCCGCCTGGGTAAACTGTTCGCCCGCCACATGGCCTCATTGGGTTATGACGTCGCCATTCATTGTAACAGTTCACTGGAGCCGGCCCGGACGCTGGCGGCGGAGTTACAGGCGCTGGGGTGCGCAGCCGAGGTTTTTCCTCAGGATTTTACCCAACCCTTTGATACGGATGCCTACCTTGCAAGCGTAAGGCGTGTCTTTCCCAACTTGCGCTGCCTGCTGAACAATGCTTCTGCCTATGCCGCGGCCCCGTCAGCCAAAACTGATCGCACCTTACTGGAGACGCAGTTTCGTGTGAACCTGGTGACACCCTTTCTGATGACCGCCAGTTTTGCAAATCAGATCGCCAGCGAGCATGCGAACTCATCAGAAGACCACAATGCTCCAATACCACAGGTGATTCACATTCTTGATAACAAGATTGGGTATCACCAGTATCAGTATGCCGCCTATCTGCTTTCCAAAAAATCCCTGGCGGAATACACCCGACTGGCCGCCCTGGAATTTGCCCCTTTCTTACGGGTGAACGGGATATCCCCTGGCGTGACCCTGCCCGGTGAAACCCGTACGGATGACTACGTTCAATGGCGGTTGGAAGGCATCCCACTGCAGCGCCAGGGTCAGGACAAGGAGCTGATGGCCGCTCTGGGTTATCTGCTGGAAAATGAATTTGTTACCGGCCAGATCCTCACCGTGGATGGTGGTGAGTCCATTAACCAAGTGGGCAGGAATCACGAAAACTATCCGGGTGGATCGGAATGAGTTCCCAGCCCAGTCCTCAGAAGTGTTCGCACTATGCCATTGTTTCGGTTGGCACCAACATTGAGCCGGAAATCAACCTGCAGAAATCCCGAGCGATTTTGCAGGCTGAAATGACCCTGCTGGGTGAAGCGAAGGTGATCCAGACTGCGCCGGATGGCTATCAGTTGCAACCGGATTTTTTGAATGGTGCCTATTATGTTGGCACCGAACTGACATACGAGGCGTTTAATCAATATTTGAAAGATGTTGAGAAGCGCCTGGGTCGCGTGAAAGGGCCCATCAAGTCCGGCCCCCGTTGTATTGATCTGGATATCATCGTGTGGGATGGTGAGGTGGTACACGATGACTACCGGCAGAACAAACATTACGTGGTCGACCCGGTCAATGAGCTCCTGGACCGGTTTCAGATAGCGATTGAACCCAGATGAGTGCGGCCCACATGGCGTTGGACGCTACCTGCTATCGTTCAGCAATGTTGCAATCCATCGCTGATCTGCTGGAGCAGAGCGGCCAGCCTGCCTTGATCCTCCACCTGAAAGACCTGTCAACATTGCCCGAGGCGGAACTGAAACGGTTTGGGAATTGGTGTCAACGGCAACCTTGCCCGGTGATAGGGCTTGGTGCTGACACCGAATTGGCCGCAGACTGCGTTGACGTGGTGATCGAGCAGGAATCGGAGCTGACGCGCCTGCTGAAAAACATTGAGCAATTCCCCCAGGCCGCCACGGTGTTGGTGCAAGTGCTGCGCACCCTGGAAAACCTTTCACCAGTGGACGGTTTGGTGGTGGAATCCCTGGGCTATGCCACCTTGCAGTCGGGCTCGGAATTCAAAGGCTGGCTGGCAAAGCAGGGAGGGCAACCGGCGCAAGCGGTTGATGCCGACGCCGGGCCACCGATCCTGGTGACGCGCCGAGGAGACCAACTGGACCTGGTGTTAAACCGTCCTGGGAATGACAATGCCTACACCGTTGAATTGCGGGACGCGCTGTTTGAAGCACTGAATGTGGTGTTGATGGATCAGGATATCCGGCGGGCCCGGATTTCCGCCAACGGACGTTGCTTCAGCAGCGGGGGAGCGCTATCAGAATTCGGCACGGTGAGCGACCCGGCCTTTGCCCATCAGATCCGATCCAGGGCTTTTCCGGCCAGGTTGATTCTGTCCTCCCCTGATAAATTCCACTTTCATGTGCACAAGGCCTGCATTGGCAGTGGAATAGAATTACCTGCCTGTGGTGGGTACGTTACCGCCTCACCAAAGACCCTGTTCTGGCTGCCCGAATTATCCATGGGATTGATCCCGGGAGCCGGGGGTTGTGTCAGTATTTCCAAGCGCATCGGGCGTCGTAGAACCGCTTACATGGTCTTGTTGAATAAAAAAATTGATGCTCAAACCGCGTTGCGTTGGGGGTTGATCGACGCCATTGCGGAGTAGGGTGAGGACGTTGATGCCAGCTTGCCCATTGCCTCGTAAATTGTCTGTCCATGAGCGAGAACCAGGCGCACATCCTCCTGCAGCAGGCGGGTTCTGGCAGCGGCCCAGGGCAAGCTCAGCAGGCACAGATCTGCCGGCGCGCCTTCGATGAGTGTGCGGGCCTCTCCGGGCCTGTGCAGTGCCCCCAGGAAAAGGGCGAGAGCCTGCTCCGGGCTCAACGCTTCACCCGCGCCCAACACGGCATTTTGCTGCGTGCGGCGGGAAATGGCTGCTCGCATGGCGGCCCAGGGATCCACGTCGCCGAAGGGGGCATCGGAGCTTGCTGCCAGTGGAATTCGCAGATCCAGGAAGGAGCGCGCCCGATACAGGTGGTTATGTTCGCTGGGATCGATGTCCTGGAGATAGGTGTCGCCTTTACGTGCGATGAAGTGGGGCTGGGTCACCACGGTCACTCCCAAGGCCTTTATGCGCTCCAGCAGGTAGTCTGGTGTCATCGAGGCGTGTTCGATACGATCGCCCATGAGTGGACCTGCTTCCTCCAGGGCCTGGAGACTGAACAGCATTTCAATTTCCGTCACGCAGTGAATCGCCACCGCCACACCGAAATGGTGACTGGCGGTGATGCGTGCAACCAATTCCTCCAGTGGGGGCAGGCGGGTTTCATGCAGATGTATTTTGACGGGGCCCGCGCTGATTCTGCCCCCCTCTGCCGGCAAGGGGGGGGAGAAAGCCTGGTTGCGGGCCAGGTGCACACGCTGCAGCAGTGTGTTGTTGCGTGCCAGCTCACTGAACAGATCAAACGTTGCAGAATCATTGCTGGGGGTCATATCCGCAAAACCGGTGACACCCAGGCGCGCCAGGTTTTTGCTGGCCTGATGTACCGGTGGCAGTGACCGACCCACCAGTGTTGAAATAACCGAAGTTACGTCAAGAAAGCGCCCGGAACGGACACTGTCACGGCACAGGGGCAATGGGGTTGGCAGGTTCTGATTGGATTGGATCAGCCGCTCGACGCCCAATGAGTTGAATATCCAAAGCCGCCCGGTGCGGTGCTGAATCCGCAGGGGTCGATGTGGACAAAATTGATCAAGCCAGTGCCGATCAATTGCCCCGGCGACACTCTCATGGTAACCAACCCCTCGCAACCAGTCCGCTGCAGGCGATTGTATCGTAAGGAGGTTTGCCAGGTCATGGGCGGAGGGCACATTGCCGGGGCTGCAATCGATTGAGTTGAGGGATGCCGCGTAACTGAGGAAGTGGATGTGGTGATCATTGAGCCCTGGCAACAACGCGGCGCCACCAGCCTCTATCACCGGCTCACCCGGAATCGGCATCAGGGTGCCAATCTGCTGGATCACGCCGTCGCGGATGCGAAGGTCATACAGATCACTCAACTCGCCTTGAGTCTGTCCGCCCTGATAGAGTTCTGCGTTGCGGATCAGCATAAGACAGAGACGATCCCGCAGGTCAACGGAAACGGCAAGTTAACAGAATGTAAATCGGCAGCAAGATGTTTTGATGTCATGTTATCACTGGGCCTTGGCTACGGGGTCTATCACCAGACAAGCATTTACGAATCTATCATAAAAGTGAATAATCATCAGTTTTTTATGGGCCGGAATTTTTAAGGTCATCCACTGGTTTCTGGAGGATTGGGGTGGAACGTGAGCTGCTGAACAAGCACGGACAGAAGATGGGGCGCAAGGGACTGATCATGCGCAAACGCATCATGGATGCGGCCTTGGGTTTGATTCGCGATGCGTCGTACAAGGATCTGACCGTGGCAGAGGTCGCCTCGGAAGCATCCACTTCCACCTCCACGTTCTATGTCTATTTCTCTGATATAGAAGATGTTTTGTTCGCCTGTGTTGAGGAAGCCGATCAGGATCTCAATCAGATCATGGACGTGCTGAGCCAGGATTGGTGCGCTGAAAATAGGGCGGAAAAGGTTTCGGAGTTCGTTGATGCCTACATGAAAATCTGGAAGAAACACTCGGTGGAGCTGCGTGTGCGCAATCAGGAGGCAGACCAGGGAAACCCGCGTTTTCTGCAGTATCGCCTTGAATCCACGCGGGATATCATCGAAAGCCTGGAGCAAAAGGTGGCACAGGCACGGCCAGATACGGACAACCCCCTATCGCTCGCATTGGTTTTGTTCACCTCCATGGAGCGTTTGGCGGGGGTCAACTACCGGGCGATCGGCCAGACCCGGATCAGTCGCAAAAAGCTCAACAATGCGATGAAGGAACTGTGGCTGATGCTGCTCAGTGGCAGCGGAAACAGCGTCTAAGCTATTGAGAATCTGTGCGTTATGCTGGCCGGGCGCAGCGGTATCCCGGATTGGTAACCGTGGGCCCTGAGGGTAAAGCGGCTCCAGATTATTCTGCAGGGCAAGCCATTGACGCAAGCTGTTGTGAACCTGGTTTCGATCTTCGTGCAATTCACGCTGTAAGCAATAACTCACGGCCTGACGGAGCGAGATCGAGAGCAGTTCGTTTCCACCACTCATCAGACTCTTCCAGGCGGCGAGGGCCGCGAAGATCCCCGACAGCGGGTCCGCGATGGCATCGCCTACCAATCCATACTCGCCGGTCGCCTCATACAGGGCCCGGCTGAGCCCGGCTGCTGCCGCCGCATCATCTCCGAACCCAACCCGCATTGCGGCTTCACCCTCCCTGCCATGGGCAGTGATACTGACCCAAACCTGACCTTTCCCCTGCGCGAGCAGGTCCTCCGCCACAATGCCCAGGTTTCTCAGGGCGCGTGGGCGTGAACTTTCAATCACGATGTCTGCCATGGCGACTAAGCGCTTCAGGTGCTCAACCTCGCGTGGGGATTTGAAGTCCAGAGTCACGGATGCCTTCCCTTGATTGAGTAACTGATAGAACTCGGGCAATCCCCGGCGCGCGCCATCGGGCCGGTCTGTACTCTCCACCTTGATCACATGGCAGCCTGATTCCAAAAGGAGGTGGCCGCACAAGGGGCCAGCCCAAAGCGAAGACAGGTCCACCACCAGTGGACGTCTTCTGTTACCCGGTTCAGTGCTTGGGCTCGGGTTCTTCGCAGTGAACGCACGACTCTCCCAGGGCAGGAGGGGAGCAGGGGGCAGATCATCTGCCCTTGACACCGCCAGCCCCAGGGGCATGGCCTGACTGAGCAATTCGCTCGAAGGCGCAGACAAACACAGGTTCGTTAGAGATTCCCAATCACCCGTTTCAATCTCAGCCGAACCTGGGGTTTTGATGTCACGCTGGGTTGAGGGGCCGAGCCATGCCGGTATCAGCTCCCAGTCAGAATCTCTGGGCAAATTCACCGCCAGCAGGCCGTCTGCACATTGGATCAAGCGACAGGCCGGTATGTGCTGATAGGGCGTGTCCGCATTGCGCGCCAAAGCGAGCATGTGCGCGCGCTCATACAGGAGCCTCCCACCGGTAAGAGGCCCACGCGTTATTCCGGCTAACTGCTTTAGCTCCTCGAGCGCGCGATCGGCGCTGCGCATCAACGGTAGCAATGGGGTGGCCATTGGGATTGAGCATTCCTATTCGGTGAGAACTGCGTTAGTATCTGGTGATAAAACTAACGAATCATCAGTTATTATTCAAGCTTGTTCAGCATATCGAATGTTTGTTTTGGTTGGCCGGCCGAATCTCAGTTTTTGTCCGGACATCTATGCGATAGTAGTTTACTGAGCCCGGCATGGATGGGTAGGATATGCTTAATGGAATTACAATGTGACCGGACATATATGGATGGCAGTAATGCAGCCAGGCTGGAATAGTCACTGCTGGTTGCCCCGGGAAGCTGTCTGACCATCGTTCAGATGTGGTAAATCCCAAGACAGAAGAACATTTCCAAGAATAACGAATAACAATGTTAGGTATAGCCCAATGGAAGAGTTGAGATTTGATGGTCGGGTCGCGGTGATAACGGGTGCTGGCAGAGGGTTGGGTGCAGCCTATGCAAAGCTACTGGCTTCCCGCGGTGCCAAGGTGGTGGTGAATGATCCCGGCGTCAGCATGTCGGGGGACGGCAATGATGTCGGCCCCGCTCAACAGGTGGTGGAAGAGATTTTCGCCTCAGGAGGCGAGGCTGTCGCCAACGTGGATTCCGTGGCCACCGCAGAAGGCGGTGAGTCAATCATCAAATCCGCTCTGGATAATTTCGGGCGCATTGACATTGTCATTCATAACGCGGGCATTGTCCGTCGGGCCGCCCTCAAAGATATTTCCTTTGAAGACTTCGAAACCGTGCTGGATGTGCATCTGCGGGGTGGTTTTCACGTTGTGCGAGCAGCGTTTCCCCATATGTGTGATGCTGGATACGGACGCATCGTATTAACGGGTTCAATCAACGGCCTGTATGGCAATGCCGGTGTCGTAAATTACAGCGTGGCGAAGGCGGGTCTGATTGGGTTGTCGAATGTGGCGGCGATCGAAGGGGAAGCGTACGGCGTCAAAAGCAATATTATTCTACCCGGTGCGGTGACGCGGATGGCTGAGGGGTTGGACACCAGCAAGTATCCGCCAATGGACCCGGAGTTGGTGGCACCTGCAGTAGCCTGGATGGCCCATGAAAGTTGCTCAATCACCGGCGAAATGCTGGTGTCGATAGCGGGTCGAATTGCCCGTGCCTATGCCGCTGAAACCAAAGGGGTCTTTAAACCCGCCTGGACCATTGAACAGGTGGCCGAGCAGATCGCAGCCATTCGCGACCCGGAAAATTCCCTGGTATTTCCACCGGTGCCTACCGGGCACTTGGACCACCTCCGGTACAGTTTTGAAATGGCGTCCAAGGGTTAACAGAGTTTTGTCTCTAGTCAGGAAGTTTGCCCGGCAAATGTCGGGCTTTTTTTCTGATGGAGAACGCAAAGAGCAATATATACGGACAAATAGATTCAATATAGGTGCGGAATACATAAGCTAATTGCTAATTATATTAATGATGTCCGTACAAATATACGTTGTCTCCGGTTGCCATGAAAACGTGGCCGGAGTTAAGCTTAAACCATAACTGCAACGAGATTTTCACACATGGCTGTACCGGTTTACGAACGCATCCTGGACCTGCTGGAACAAGAGGGAATCAATTCGCTGTTTGGGATTCCTGACCCCGGCTTCATCCATATGGCGATGACGGCCGAACGCCGTGGTTGGAATGTGGTTGCACCCCATCATGAGCAAGCCGGTGGTTTTATGGCCGACGCCTGGTCCAGAATGACCGGTAAACCCGGCGCCTGTTTCGGCACCCAGGGGCCAGGCATCTCAAACCTGGCCGCCGCCATGATTGTGGCCGCCAAGGAAAATGCTCCCACCATCTTTTTCGGCGGGCAACGTTCGCGGGTAGCTTATCAGCGCGCGCGCAAAGGCCGAATTCAATTTATTGATCAGGTCTCCAATTTCAAACCGATGATGAAGTATGTGGGAATTGTAGAAGAGCCGGATCAGTGCGATGAAATTATTCGCGAGGCCATTCGCCAGGTCACGTCAGGAAAACCGGGTCCAGCTTATGTGGAGTTGCCTTTAAGTGTGATCCACGAAACCTATAACTGGCCACCGTTGATGGCACCCAGCCAATATCGTCTGGTGGAGCAGGCAGCCAGTGCGCCGATGATTGCGCGCGCCGTGGCGCTGATTCAGCAGGCAAAAAATCCAGTGTTGTTGGTGGGGCAGGGCATGTTTACCTCCCGCTCCCATCAGGTGGTGGGCGAACTGGCCACCTTGATGGATTGCCCCATTCTGCAGACTTCCGGCTGTGCCATGGTGATCGAAGGCATGGAGGATCGCACCTTCGCATATGGATTTTCGCCGGCCGGTCGCGCTGCTGCCGATGCCTCAGATTTATGCATAGCAATTGGGACCGAGCTGGGTGAACCGGTGCATATGGGGATTGGTCGCCACTGGGAAAAGAACGACGCACAGCGTAAATGGATTCATATTGAGCGGGACTCAATGGCCATGAACGTGAATCGGCCCATTGATGTGCCGTTAGTGGGGGATATTCGTGACATCGTGCCGCAGCTGATCGATGCCCTGAAAGCGACGCCCCGGTCCGCTTCCAGCGAATTCCAGTCCTGGAAACAACAGCAAACCGAGTGGAAAGCGCAGCTGTTGGAATCCGTTCCTTCCGGCACTGACCCGGTGCATCCGGCGCGATTCATTGTGGAAGCCACCAAAGCCATTCCACAGGATGCGATTTATGCGGCAGACGGTGGTTCTGTGACGATCTTTGGCTGGACCTATAGCCAGTACCAGCCCCGTGATTTGGTATGGAACCAGAACACGGGCCACCTTGGCACCGGCTTACCCTATGCAATCGGCGCGGCCATCGCAGCGGATGGGAAACGCCCAGTGGTACTGGTCACCGGTGACTCGTCGTTTATGTTTCACATTGCCGAACTGGAGACCGCAGTACGCAAAAAGCTGCCGGTGATCTGTGTGGTCGGTTGCGATTATTCCTGGGGCCTGGAAGTGGGCTGCTGGCGCAAGCAGGTCGGGCCCGACTCTCCCGAGACCGAAGCCCATTGGGGCAACTGGGTTCGGTTCGACCAGATCGCCCAAGGGTTTGGTGCCCACGGTGAATATGTGGAGCGGGAGCAGGATATCGCCGCGGCGGTGGAGCGGGCCATTGCCAGCGGTAAACCGGCCGTGATCCAGGTACCCATTGATGCGGACGCCAATGCAATGGACGCACCGAACTACGAAGAATTCAAATCCTGGTATACAGATTTTAAAGCGGGATACGGCGCTGAAGCTGAAGACGCGTATTAATACCAACAACAATTAAAGGGATAGTGACGATGGCAGTAAAAGTATACGAACGAATTCTGGAGCTCTTTGAGGCCGAAGGGATCAACACGCTGTTCGGCATACCGGATCCCAATTTCGTGCACATGTTTGTCGCCGCGGAAAAGCGTGGCTGGAATGTGGTCGCACCCCATCATGAGCTGGCCGTGGGCTTTATGGCTGAAGGTTACGCCCGCATGAAAGGCACACCGGCGCTGTGTATTGCTACACTGGGGCCGGGTATTGCCAACGCCGCCGGTGCCATGATGTGCGCCAAGGTTGAGAATTCACCCATTATCTTTTTGGGTGGACAACGGGCTCGGGTTACAGAGCAACGTGTACGAAGAGGCCGTATCCAGTTTGTAAAGCAGGCTCCGCTGTTTGAAAACTCGGTAAAATACAGCGCCAGCATTGAATACGCGGACCAGACCGACGAGATCATCCGCCACGCATTGCGAGTGGCCCAGTCCGGGACTCCTGGCCCTTGTTACATTGAATATCCCTCCCACATCATTCAGGAAGAGCTGGATGTACCGGAGCCGGTTGCGCCGGAAGTCTATCGTCTGGTGAAACCCGGTGCGGACGGCAACATGGTGGCGAAGGCGGCTGAGCTGATCAAAGCTGCGAGCAATCCGATCTTACTGGTTGGCCACGGGGTCCAGACCTCCCGCGGTGGTGAGCAGGTGAAAGAGCTGGCGCAGCTGATGGGTTGCCCCATTGTCCAGACCTCCGGCGGTACTGCGTTCATCCCCGGTATGGAAGATCGAACCTTCCCCTACGGTTTCTCCAAAATTGCCAATGAAGCGGTATCCCAATCGGATCTCTGTCTTGCTATAGGCACGGAGCTGGGTGAGCCGGTTCACTATGGTCGCTGGCGTCACTGGGAAAACAACAAAGACAGTCGCAAGTGGATTTATGTAGAGCTGGACGATGAGGCCATTGGCCAAAACCGTCCCATCGATGTGCCGTTGGTCGGTGATTTGCGTACAGTGGTGCCGCAACTTTCTGCAGCGCTTAAAGACAGCCCCCGCAAGCCCAGCGCCGATCTGGCCCGTTGGATCGAGGAAGATCGTCAGCGCTTAATCGATCTGGCAGCAGAAGCCGAGAGCAAAACCACGGACAGCGGCAAAATGCACACTGCCCGCTGGGTAACCGAGGCCACAAAAGCCTTTCCGGAAAACGGTATTCATGTCCGGGATGGGGGCGGTTCGGTCATCTTCACCTGGACATACCTGCAGTGCAAGCCCCATGACGTGATCTGGAACCAGAATTTCGGTCATCTTGGCACAGGCTTACCTTATGCGATTGGTGCGTCCATCGCTGATGGTGGAAAACGACCGGTATTGTTCACCACCAGCGATTCGGCATTCCTCTTCCATATTGGTGAGCTGGAAACCGCTGCCCGATTCAACCTGCCCATCGTCACCGTGGTGGCCGTGGACAATCAGTGGGGGCTTGAGGTGGGTGTATACAAGCGCACCTTTGGTCACGGCAATACCAATGAACCCGGGGTACATTGGGGCAAGAACGTGCGCTTCGACAAAATCGCAGACGGCCTGGGCTGCGTCGGGATGTACGTGGAAAAACCCGAGGAATTAGGCCCTGCGATCCAGGAAGCATTTGCCATGGGCAAGCCGGTGGTGATTCACGTTCCCATTGACCCCGTAGCCAATCATGGTGGCAATGAAAACAAGGATACGCCCAATTACGACGAATTCCGCACCTGGTATGCGGAGGGTGCTCAGTAAACATTTCCCGTTCCAAACCTTGAATCAGGCTGCCGGGTCTTTTCGGCAGCCTTTTTTTATTTCCGTGCGGTGACCCTATAATAGGCGTAACGATTAACAGATCTAAGCGCATCCAGGGTGACCGATGGCCAAAACATCCCAAACAAATAACAAAAGAAATCGTAGTGCCGGCAGGCCCACACCGGAGCAGGCTGCGGAGCTGGAAAATCATTTGCTGGCAGTGGCACTGGCAGAGTTTCTGGAGCGGGGTTATGGCAACGCGTCTCTTGAAAGAATCGTGAAGAATGCATCTGTTTCTAAAACCACGCTGTATTCCCGTTACCCATGCAAAGAGGACCTGTTTCGTGCGGTCGTGTCGCAGCAGATCAGTCGCATCGATCCTGGCTCCTATTTAAAAAGCAATCTCCAGTTAAATAGCAATCCCAAGTTTAAGTCCAAACTTCACTCCACCTCCCACGACCTCGAAAACGGCTTGAAATCCTACGCCAATAATATGTTGGAATTCAGTCTCAAGCCCGAGATGCTGGAGGTAAACCGGCTCATCAACAGCGAGGCCAGTCGCTTTCCCGAGCTGGGTCTTGCGGCGGCGGAGCGTACCCAGTTGGGGGTCGCCCGCATACAGGCCTTTATTGCAGATTGTGCCATAGAGGACGGAATCCCATGTCAGGACCCCAAAGCGGTGGCGGAAGTGTTTATTTTCATGATTCGCGGCTGGTACACCAACCTCATGTTGACCAATCAAACGGTTACTGCAGCAGAACGCAAGCGTTGGGTGGATCGTGCCGTTCATACTTTGCTGGTTGCACGGGCGCAATGGTAGCGAAATCAAAATAACTTACTGAAACGGCCTTGACCTTTATTAGTACTCAAACGTATCATATGAAATATGATACGTATCCGTACCATTAAAACCCTGCGGATACTCACCGGTACGTAACGCTCACAGCCCAGATCGGGGGGATCGGTAACATGGTATTTGAAGTGCATCCGCTGAACGAGCACATAGGATCTGAAATTCGTGTCACCACAGAGGCATTGAGTCGTCCGGAAGTGGCGTCCGAACTGCGATCTTTATTGCTTGACCGTGGTGTGCTGGTGCTCAGGGAGCAGCATCTGGATGAGGTGCAGCAAATGGCCTTGGCTCGACACCTGGGCAGTCTGCGGGAAGAGCTGGGCAAGGGCATCTATAAAATCACGCTGGATAAGAAATCCAACGCCCATGCAGAGTTCCTCAAAGGCTCCTTCCTTTGGCATATCGACGGCACCCATGACAATGTACCGCCTTTTGCGACCTTGCTGACGGGGATCACCCTGTCGGAAGAGGGCGGACAAACAGAGTTTGCCAATTCCTATGCTGCCTACGAAGCGCTCTCTCCGCATATGAAAAAAAGGATCGACGGATTAAAGGTGGTTCATAGCGTGGAAGTCTCCATGACCCGGGCAGGTATTTCCAGAACAGAAGAAAACCTCGAATATTGGCGCAGCTTTCCCAGCAAAACCCATAACCTGGTGTGGACCCACAAGTCGGGCAGAAAATCCCTGGTAATCGGCTGTCATGCGTCACACATTGAAGGTATGGACAAGTCGGAGAGTGATGTACTGCTGGCTGAACTCCTGGAATGGGCGACCCGGCCGGAGTTTGTGTACCGCCACCATTGGACGCCAGGGGATCTGGTGATCTGGGACAACACTGGCGTTATCCATCGCGTGGAGCCTTATCCATTGGATTGCGGAAGGGTAATGAACCGGAGCACACTGCTGGGCGAAGAACCTTTCGCCTGAACCTCGACCACTGAAGAGCTTGAGCGCATTACAACAATAATTCGAAGGAGCAGGGATATGACGATCAACCTACCCACGCACTGGGATCTGGAAGCGGATTTGGTAGCCGTTGGTTCCGGCGGAGCTGGATTGACCAGCGCGATTACCGCCGTCGATCATGGTATCAGTGCTCTGGTACTGGAAAGCAGCGACCAGGTCGGCGGGGTGACGGCCTATTCGATGGGTGAAGTGTGGATACCCGGGAATCATCTGGCACCCGGCGCGGGCATCGAGGATTCCATCGAAAAGGGCTACCGCTACGTAAAAAACCTGTCCATGGGTTACGGCGAGCCCCTGGCAATCCTGAACCAGTCAGTGCATGGCCCCATTGCCCTCAAATACTTTGAAGACACCATCGGCCTTAAGATGTCTGTGATTCGGGATCTGCCGGATTACTACTACCCGTACTCCGAGGATGGTTTGCCTGAAGGTCGTTATCTGGAAGCGGTTCCCTTTCCCGCCAGCGCGTTGGGGGAGTGGCAAAGCAAGACTCGGGTTTCCCCCCACGTGCCTTACAGCCTGACGCACGAGGACATTTTCCGCGGTGGTGGTATGGCCAATATGGCGGGTTGGGATTATGAGGTGATGGCAAAGCGCCTGACCCACGATGAACGCACCACGGGCCCGGGTTTGGCCGCCTATTTTGTTAAAGGTGCGCTGGACCTAGAGATACCGATTCATACCGGCGTTCACGCCGAAGAACTCATCAGCGACGGGGAGCGAATCATCGGTGTGCGCGCCACTCGGGACGGCAAGACCATCCATGTGAGAGCCCATCGCGGTGTGGTGCTGGCGGTGAGCAGCTATGAACGCAATGCCAGTTACGCCAAAACACTGGGTCATCAACTGGAAGTTCAATCCATGGTGATGCCGACAGTGGATGGCGCCCACTTACGGCTGGCAGGGCAGGTGGGCGGGCGCATTGCACGGGTTCCGGATGTCACCTTACTGGGTTTCCACGTGCCGGGTGAGGAGCAGGAAAACGGCCTGCCATTGTGGCGCGGTGCGCTACCATTCCTGGGTTTACCTCACACCATAGTGGTTAACAAAGCCGGTAAGCGCTTTGCCAATGAAGGGTTCTATCGTTCCATCTATTACGCCACCGATGTCATTGATGGCAACACACAAACTCATGCCAACTTTCCGTGCTGGGCGGTGTTCGATCGCCAGGCGCGGGAGAAGTATCCCTTTGGATCGCTTATGCCCATGCAGGAAATGCCAGAAGCGTTGGGGACCAGCGCAGACACCCTGGCTGAGCTGGCGCAGAAGATCGGAGTGGATCAGGCTGCCCTGGAAGCCACGGTCGCACGCTTCAACGGCTTTTGTGCAACCGGTGTGGATGAGGACTTCCAGCGGGGCACTCACCCCTGGGGTGCCCTGATGTGTGGTGACCAGACCCGCAAACCCAACGGTAACCTGGGGCCGCTGGAGAAGGGTCCATACTATGCGGTGCGCCTGCACCGTCTTGCCGGTGGTGGTATTGCGTCAACCGGTATTATGGCGGATCAGCATTGCCGGGTCATGGGTTGGAACGACAAACCGGTGGAAGGGTTGTATGTGGCCGGCAACTCGCAGGCGCGCCTGGACAACGGTGCCTTCATGCAGAGCGGAATCACCAACGCCCGCGGTCTCACCCATGGCTATCTGGCAGGCCGCCACGCCGCGGGTAAGCCCAGCGATGAACTGGATAAGGCCCTGCGGCAATTTGAGCTCTGAACACCGGAATATAGGGGAGAAACATGATCGAAAATGAACACAGTTTTCTGGTGGAGACGTCCGTTGATGACGTCTGGGAGTATGTTGAGAACATTCCAGGCTGGGCGGCCATCTTCCCCGGTCACCAGGATTGCAAACTGATCAATGCAGACGATTCCCAGTGGACAATCAAAGTCAGTGCCGCCGGTGTCACCCGCACCGACAGGGTTCAGGTGCATGTGGAAAAATGGGATAAGCCGCAGCAGGTGGATTTCGTTTTCAAAGTGGATGATCTTCCCGTTGAGGGCAATGGCAGTTACAAGGCAGCCGCAGTGGGGCAGAATCAAACTCAGGTCACCCTGAAGGTGTGTATCATTGGTAGCGGCCCAATGGCGCCCATGTGGGAGGCGGTGGGTACACCCATGCTCCCTGAGTTCGTCAAAACGTTTGCGCATAAGTTGAAGGCGGAGATCGAGCTGGCTGCCGGCGTGGGAACGGAAAGTGCAGCCGATACCGGTTTCGCCTGGCCCATGTTCAAGGGTATGGTGAGGTCCACCTGGTTGGTGTGCGCTACCTGGTTCAAGGGGTTGTTTGGAATAAAGCCCAAAGCACACAAAAACAAGCAGGGAGAGGGTGCGTGATGAGCCAACCGCCTGAGCAGAGCACGACCGAAATCAATAAACACGTCGTAAAAGAATTCATCCAGGCTATGGGACGCAGTGATGGCAAGACGGCCTCAGCCTGTCTGGCAGAGGATGCGTTTACCCTGGCGAAGGGTTTTGGACAGTTTGCCGGAGTGCGCGAATACGACACCATTGTCGGCACCATCGACGCATTCAATACGCTGTTACCCACCGGCTTACGGCCGGAGTTCGTGAGCTTCACCGCAGAAGGTGACAGAGTGGTGGTAGAGTTTGAAGGCAATGCTGAAACCTGTGACGGCAAGCCCTATCACAACCAGTACTGCATGGTATTCACATTGGCTGGCGGAAAAATCAAACAAGTCAATGAATATTTCTGTACCAAAACCGCGGATGAGGTCTTATGGCCGTTGGTCGAAGCCATGTCCAGCCAGATTCCCTGATATTCCCACACTAACCTTCATGCAAGAGTCGTTTATTCATGAGTGAATTACTGTCCGGTAAAGTGGCCATTATTACCGGCGCTGCCAGTGGACTGGGGCGTGCCACCGCAGAGCTGTTCATAGAACATGGGTCCAGGGTGGTGATCGCCGACGTGAATGAGGAGCAGGGCCAATCCCTGGCCCAATCACTTGGTGATTCGGCGGCGTTCAGAGCCGTGGATATTGCCTGTGCTGATCAGGTTCAGGCGCTAGTGGATTTTACCGTTGCACGCTTCGGTGGCTTGGATGTGATGTACAACAATGCCGGCATCAGTGGTGCGATTCATCAGAGTTTTCTGGAAGATGATCTGGCGGATTTTGAGCGGGTGATGTCGGTCAATCTGTTTGGCACCATGGTGGGTTGTCAGGTCGCTGCCCGTTATATGTCCCGGAATGGCGGCGGTTCTATTATCAACACGTCATCCTTGGCTGCCCTGAAACCGGGGTTGCCTTTGATTACCTACCGGGCTGCCAAGGCCGGGGTGATGCAAGTGACCCAGTGTATTGCCCGGGAGCTTGGGGTGCATGGCATTCGGGTAAATTGTATCGCCCCAGGACACATACCCGCGGGTATGACGTTCTATGATATCTCGGAACGGATCAAAAAAACGCAGCCATTGCAACGGCAGGGAACGCCCCAGGACGTGGCCAATGCGGCGCTGTATTTTGCCAGTGACCTGTCTGCGCAGGTAACGGGAACCATACTGCCGGTGGATGGTGGCACCAACCTGGGGTCACCCATTTACATTCAAAACTGAAACGTTAACATCCCTTCCACTGCGGCTTGCGCTTCTCGGCGAACGCACGGGGGCCTTCCTGGGCATCATCACTGTTGTAACAATATTCAGATGCGAAGCGGGCGGCTTCAAGTGAAGCTGAGCGCCCCATCTCGGTTGACAGCATAACGGTTTCCCGGGCGGCCTTCACCGACAGGGGGGCGCCATCCAGAATCTCAGCGGCCAATTCCAGCGCGGTATCCAACACCGCTGCAGGCTCTGCCAGACGATTCACCAGGCCGATCTCGTAGGCGCGTTGTGCGGTGATGGGCTTACCGGTGAGCAAAATTTCCATCATGATCCGTTGCGGAATCATATGGATCAGGGGGGCAGCCCAGGGCGAGCTTCGACCTACTTTTACCTCGGTCACAGCAAACCGGGCCTGGGTGCTGGCGACACACAGGTCACAGGCCTGCGCGATCATCCAGCCACCGGCAAAGGCAACGCCGTTGACAGCAGCAATGGTTGGCTTTGACAGTTCCACCGAATCATAAGGCACCGGGAACATATCCCTGGGGGGTACTTTAAGGCCTCGGTCCACCATTTCTTTTAAATCGCCACCAGCGCAAAAGGCTTTTTCCCCAGCGCCGGTGAGGATGGCGATCCGCAAACTGGTATCGTGTTCAAAACGATCCCAGGCTTCGAATAATCCCTGGCGTATTTCCTGACTTAAAGCATTGCGGGTTTCTGGTCGGTTCAAGGTAATGACGGCGATCCCGTCACTTCGGGTTTCAAACAATACGGCGTCGTTCATGGGGGTTCCTCAACCTTAATAGGATTTCGGCAAGCCCAGGGCTTTCTCTGCCAGAAAATTCAGAATCATGTGGGGGCTGACCGGGGCGGTTCTGGGAATCAGGATCTCACGCAGGTAGCGCTCCACGTGATACTCCTGCGCATACCCCATCCCCCCCAAAGTCAACATGGCGGTGTGACATGCTTCGAACCCGGCTTCTGCCGCCAGGTATTTGCCGGCATTTGCTTCGATGCCACAATCCAGGCCTTGATCGAATAGTGTGGCGGCCTTCATCACCATCAGGTTGGCCGCTTCCAACTGAGCCCAGCATTTTGCCAGTGGGTGCTGGATTCCCTGGTTCATCCCAATCGGTCGATCGAATACTACGCGCTCATTGGCATAGCGGGCGGCTTTATTCAATGCTGCCCGGCCCAGTCCAACGGCTTCTGCCGCCAGTAACACCCGCTCCGGATTCAAACCGTGCAGGATGATCTTGAATCCGTCTCCTTCGGCACCAATGCGGTCTTCTTCCGGTATCCAGAGATCGTTGATGAACAGCATGTTGGAATCCACGGCATGCCGACCCATCTTGTGGATGGTACGCACTTCCATTTTTTCCGGGTCGATGTCAGTGAAGAAGAGGGTGAGTCCGTCGGTTTTGCGTTTGACTTCTTCCAGCGGTGTGGTGCGGGCCAACAACATGACTTTTTTTGCCACCTTGGCAACCGAAATCCAGATTTTCTCACCATTCACCCGATACCCGCCGTCTTGCTTTACGGCGCGCGTTTTAAGTTTGGTGGTGTCCAGTCCGGTGTTGGGTTCCGTCACGGCAAAACAAATTAAGTCATCGCCATTGATCACCGGCGGCACCATACGCTGTTTTTGTTCCTCTGTACCGAACAGCTCTACAGGCTTCATGGTGAACACAGGTCCGTGGATGCTGGATGCGGCCGTCATACCGCCACCGGATTCCGCTACGGCCTGCATCATGATGGCGGCTTCGGTGATGCCCAGCCCAGACCCGCCCACGGATTCCGGCATGGCAATGCCCAGCCAGCCAGCCTTGGCCATGGTCTGGTGAAAATCATGGGGAAACACACCCTCCCGATCCCGCTCCAGCCAGTAATCGTCGCTGAATTCGCTGCACTGTTTGAGTACAGCGTCCCGAATTTTCTGTTGGTCATCGGTAAATGAAAAGTTCACGGTTCGATCCTCAATTGGCTTCTGCAGCAGGAATATTCAATCCGAGCTCTTCACGCACGGCATCGGTGTCAGCCCCAACAATGGGAGTGGGGGCGGCAATGGTGCCGGGACTCTTTGAGAACCAGGTGGGAACACCGGGATAGCGGATTTTTCCATAGGGCGATTCCACCTCCTGGAAGAATTCAACGGCATTCAAATGTGGGTTGTCGAACAGCTCATCAGGGGTACGCAGTGGCGCAGAAGGAATCCCCAATTCACGCAACAGGCTCAACCATTCGTCCGTGGTGCGCTCCTTGAACGTTTCCCCCAGCAGCCCATAGAGCCTGTTGATCTGCTTGGCCCGTTGTTCCAGGGTAGCGAACTCTTCGCTTTGCCAATGGGGCTTGACCGCATCCATGAACAGGCCCCATTGTTTGTCGTTGTACACCAGCGCAGATATATAACCGTCCTTGGTTTCATAAGGACGGCGATTCGGTGCCACCGCCCGATGATAATTGGCCGGGCCCAGCGGTGGATCAAACAACATGCCATTGGCGTGCTCCACCAGCATAAAGGAAGCCATAGCCTCGAACATTCCAATCTCCACTTCCTGGCCCTCGCCGGTACGCTCACGGTGATACAGTGCCATGACGGTAGCGTAAAGTGCCGTCATACCCGCGATTTTATCGGCCATGATGGTGCCCACATAGTTGGCGTCACCGGTCAGCATTTTTTGGACAATGGGAATCCCACACTCCGCCTGGATGGTATCATCGTAGGCCGGCAGGTCAGCATCCGGGCCCCGACGGCTGTAACCATAGCAGTTGGTGTAAATGATGTTAGGCTGCAACGCAGCGACCGCTTCGTAGCTGAATCCCAGCTTGTTGATGGCTTTGGCCCGCATGGAGTGAATAAAAACATCCGCCGTTTTGATCAGCTCGCGCACCACTTCCTTGTCCTCCTCCTTTCTCAGGTCGAGGACGACGCTGCGTTTGCCACGGTTAACATTGACAAAAACCCCACCCATGGCCGGAATGGGCCCCGGTGAAATAAAGCGGGTGCCATCCCCGCCAGGGGGTTCAATTTTTATCACTTCAGCGCCCATATCGGCCATCATTTGAGTGCAATAGGGCCCCATTACCATAGCGGTCAGATCGATTACCCGTACCCCGGCAAGGGGGCCGCTGCGTGTGGTTTTATTGTCGTTATTTTTCATGGTATCTACTTCGTCAATGCTCTATTTATTTCCATTTTTCATCGGCTCCGGTTGGCCGATACCCATGTACTGCGCCAAGTTGCGATGGAAGTTGGCGGTGCTCCGTTCCATGTAGGGGTTGGGGCGCGGACCGCTAAACCCGGCGGATTTCATGCCTTGCTGTACAGCCGCCATATTGGAGAAATCCTGGGACAATACGTAACACCAGTCCTCCTCTGTGGGAGGGCAGAACTCCCATTCGGTTTTGGGTTCCTGGCCGGCGGGAAACAGTTCGAATACCGCTGCTTCAAAAACACATTTATCCGGGTCATAACCGTAGGGACGGGCGCTGTAGCACAGTGCATTATTGACCGCATGGCCGATCTGGAAATTGGGGAACACCTGCCAGGCGGTACCACTTTTTGCCACATGGGCCGGGTCCACCACCGGCCACACCACACCGCGGGCTTCGTCCGCACGGCGGGCAGACTCAATCCAGTGTTTCAAGACCTGGTCGGCCGGGGTGCCTTCGGGTAATTCGTCCACCAGGCGTTGGGCGGCATCCACCAGCGTTTGTGTGGTGTTGGTATTGGCCTTTTCCCAGGTGTACTTCTGCATTTCGGCAGTGGAGATGCGGGGATCATTGTTGGTGCCCACCCGGAGCTTGGCGGATTGGTTTTCATCCATGTCTTTAGGGCGCTCGTAGCCGATATTACTGTGCTTGCCGTGCGCTTTGGCCCAGCCCCGGAAGGAACCGTAGGTGTTGAACTCCGGGTGAGTGGTTTGCACGTGGTAGGTCTCGTTGAAGGCTTCCAGGGCGACCTTCCAGTTGCAATCAAAAATGCCCCATTTGCGCCAACGGAAACGCATATTCTGCAGTTGGAACGGGTCCAGCATACTGGTCACCGGGTCCAGGTAGTCCTGCAGGGGTTCACAATTGGGGTCCAGGTTAATCCAGATCCATCCGCCCCAGGTGTCAACCCGTACCGGGCTCAGGTTTTTGCAATTGCCATCCAGGGCACCCTGCCAGTCATCCTGGTGGGGGATGTGGGTGTTTTGGCCGTTCAGATCAAAACGCCAGCCGTGGTAGCCACAAAAGAATTGGGTTTTCTGTCCCTGGGCGTTACGACTTTGAGCCGGAATATCAATGAGCCTTCGGCCGCGATGGGGGCACACGTTATGGAAGGCGCGGATCTCCCCCTCGGAGCGGGTGAGGATCACAGAATCATCCAGAATCTCGAATGTGATGAAGTTGCCGTTGTCAGGGATTTCTTCGACCCGGCCGGCCTGCAGCCAGACTTTGCGCCACAGCAAATCGCGTTCTTTAAGCGCGTAGTCCCGTGAGACGTAGGCGTCCACCGGGATAGTCACCGGTTCGGACAACATCTCTGTCATTGTTATTTTGTCGGTCATCGTCTGCTCCGTTTACTGGTTTGATTCCGGCCTGGCATGCAAACCGGACCAGATCCGCCACTGTTCAGCTTGTTTTCATATGTCCGGACATAAATACTGCCATATTCCAATATTCAAAACTATATATTACGCAGATCAGATTAATATTTGACACAGATGTACGGACAAATATAAGATTTCTGTTCGAAAAGTGAGGTGGTTGGGATACGATGAATAAAAGCACAGCCAAGGCAAAAGTGACGCTAGAGCGCGACCCCAAGCAGCCGTTGTACCTCCAGGTTGCCCACATACTGAAGAAGGAAGTGGTCGAAGGCATTTATCCGGTGGGTACGTTGCTGCCTACTGAAGATGAGCTCTGCAGACGGTTCGATGTAAGTCGTTATACCGTCAGGGAGGCCCTTCGGGTTCTGCGGGAGGAGGGGCTGGTGATGTCGCGGCGGGGTGCGGGTACCACAGTAGTGCCCTCGCGGACGCGGGATAACGACATTCACCAGGTCATGAGCGTCAACGATCTACTGGCGTTCGGGACGGATACGCATTTTGCCATTGAGTCCATCCAGATGGTGGTGCTGGATAAGAAACTGGCACAACGCGCCGGCCTGCCGGAAGGTTCAGAGTGGCTGCAGGTGCTGGGCTCAAGGCGAACGGAGGATGCGGACCAGCCGGTGGGCAAATCCGAATACTACATAAATCGCGGATTTGCTGCCGTGGGGCGTATTCTGATGCGGCATCAGGGCCCGATTTTCCCGTTGATCGAAGATATGTTTGGGCAAAGCGTCAGCGAGGTTCAGCAACAGATTTCAGCAACACTGATAAACAAGAAGTTGGCATCGGAACTCCATGTGGATGAGAATTCCGCCGCCCTGGAAATCCGGCGTACCTACAAGGTTTCCGATGGCGGTGTGCTGCAGGTAACCATCAATACCCACCCGGCGTCCCGCTACCGACACTCTATGACACTACAACGATTCAGATCTTAATGGCGTCAATCAATGACTAAAGCACTTTGGGAACCATCTTCCGCCAGAATTGAAAGCACGTTACTCAGTCGCTATATGCAGTTCATTAATCTCAAACTGGGTACAGAGTTTCGAGACTATGATGACCTTTGGCAATGGTCGGTTTCCGAGTTGGATACGTTTTGGGATTCGTTGTGGACATTCTTTGATGTAATCGGCCACCGTGAACAGGAGGTTGTGCGGAATCCGGGTGACCCGTTTAACTGTGAGTTTTTCCCGGGTGCCAAGCTGAACTATGCTGAACATCTGTTACGGTTCTCCAGGGGGGACAAGCCTGCCTTGATCTTCCATCATGAATCCGGGCGCCGCACCGCATTATCCTATGCTGATCTGTACGATCAGGTATCGGTACTGCAGCAGGCACTGGAGAGTATGGGTGTTAAGGAAGGTGACCGGGTTGCTGGGTTCCTGCCCAATCTTCCTCAGACCGCGGTGGCCATGCTGGCGACCACTTCTCTTGGAGCAGTCTGGTCATCCTGCTCTCCGGATTTTGGCCTTAACGGTTTGATGGATCGGTTCGGCCAGATAGAACCCAAAGTGTTGTTTACCGCAGACGGCTATACCTACAACGGTAAGACCTTCGATTCCCTGGATGTGGTGGCCGGTCTGGCGCATGAGATAGAAAGCATTCAGCACTGTGTGGTCATCCCATTTATATCGGAGCATCCGGACATCGATTTCCTGGGCGGAAAAGGTCATCACTATCAGGATCTGGCCGACTGTTATTCCCCCCGCGAACTCCAGTTTACCCGGGTAGATTTCAGAGCCCCCCTGTTTATACTGTTTTCTTCCGGAACCACGGGCCTGCCTAAATGCTTTGTACACTCCGTTGGTGGCACGCTGTTGCACCATCTGAAAGAACACCAATTGCAATGTGATATCCAACCGGGCGACCGCCTGCTGTATTTCACGACCTGTGGCTGGGCCATGTGGAACTGGCAGGTCAGTGCGCTCGCTTCCGGCGCCAGCCTGGTGTTATATGAAGGCTCGCCTTTCTATCCGGATGCCGATGCGCTGCCGGCTATTGTCGCTGCCGAGGCCGTGACCCACTTCGGCACCTCAGCCAAGTATCTGGATGCCTGCAACAAGAAAGGCCTGACGCCCAAGGCCAATCATGATTTCAGTGAACTACGCACAATGTTTTCCACCGGATCACCATTGTCGAAAGAGGGGTTTCAGTACGTTTACGATTCCTGGAAAAGTGATCTGTGCCTCTCTTCAATTTCCGGCGGCACCGACATCATCGGTTGTTTTGTTGGTGGCAACCCTATAGGTCCGGTCTATGCCGGGCAATCCCAGAAGCGCCACCTGGGTATGGATGTGCAGGTATTCGATGAGAACGGGCAACCCGTTCAGGGGGTAGCGGGAGAACTGGTATGCCTGTCACCGCACCCGGCCATGCCCATTGGGTTCCTCAATGATCCGGACCGGCAACGTTATTTCAATGAATATTTCGCAAAATACGAACATGCCTGGTGCCACAGCGATTGGGTGGAATTGACGCCAGAGCAGGGGATGATTTTTTTCGGCCGTTCCGATGCAACCTTGAACCCCGGTGGCGTCCGTATTGGAACGTCCGAGATCTACCGGCAGGTTGAAAATATCGATGAGGTATTGGAGTCGGTGGTCATAGGGCAGGATTGGGATAACGATGTTCGGGTCATTCTGTTTGTGGTATTGAAACCCGATGTCAGTTTGACGGAGGAGCTGGAACGGCGTATCCGTGCCGAAATTCGCTCCAATGCCACACCCCGTCACGTACCCGCGAAAATCATTGCGGTAGCGGACATACCCCGCACACACTCCGGCAAGATCACAGAACTGGCAGTGCGTAACGTGGTTCACGGACGACCGGTAAAAAACGTTGAATCCCTGGCGAATCCGGACTCGCTCCGGTACTTTAAGGATCTTGAAGTTCTGCAGGTATAGACCATGTCCGCCATCCACATAATCGATAACAACAAACCAGTTTTGGTAACTGGGGCCAGTGGCTTTGTTGGCAGTCACATTGCTAGACAGTTGACCGAGCAAGGTCGCAGGGTTCGGGTACTGCTGAGAAAAACCAGCAGCCAGCAGGCGTTACAGGGCTTACCGGTGGACATCGTTTATGGGGATGTTCTGGATCCAGCATCCCTGGTAAGCGCCATGCAGGGCTGCGAAACGGTGTTCCACAGTGTCGTGGACCCCCGCTTCTGGTTAACCGACCCGACACCCATTTATCGCAATAATGTGGACGGTTTGGTTCACTCCATGGAGGCAGCTCTGGACTGTGGTGTGGCACGCTTTGTGTTTACCAGCACCATGGGTACCTTGGGTATCAATCCACACGGACCGGTGACTGAAGATATCCCGTTTAACTGGCATGATAAGGCACCGGCTTATATATTGGCGCGCCTGAAAGCAGAAGAAACATTCCTGGATTATTGCCGCACCCGACAACTGCCTGGGGTTGCCCTGTGTGTTGCCAATACCTATGGGCCACAGGACTACCAGCCCACGCCCCATGGCAACATGCTGTGGGAGGTTGCCAGCGGTAAGGTTCGGTTCGCCATCAATGCGGGCGCCCCTACTGTGGACATCCGCGATGTGGCTGCGGCGGCTTTATTGGCCGAACAGCACGGTCGGGTAGGGCAGCGTTATATCATCGCCAATGAATTCATCAGTAACCGGGATTTCTACAACCTGGCAGCACAGGCCGGCGGTCAAAAGCCCATTCGGATCATTCCCCGCTCATTGGCTTATAGCCTGGCCTGGTGTATTGAACGCGTGTTGAAATTATTGAACAAAAAAGACTATCTTGTCAGCACTGACGCCGTGTATCTGTCCAACGTGTTTCAGCGCATGGACCACTCGCTGGCCAAAACAGATTTACATTGGAACCCACGCCCAATTGCGGAAACCGTCAGGGACGCCGTCGCCTGGTATGCGGAGAACCCGCCACGACATGGATGAACAGGTAACGACACGGATTAAAAAAAATGCCCAACTGGAGGAGGATCATTGACCTCCAGTGGGCGAGAGGGAAAAACCGTTAAACGAGACCGGCTAGCCTCGATTGGATAATATCCTTTGCATCAGACACGATGCGTTTCATCAACACCTCTACCGTAGGGATGTCATTGATCAGGCCCTGTACCTGGCCCGCCCAGATCAGACCCGCGTCGAGGTCTCCGGTTTCCAGGGCTTTGCGACCGTCTGCCCCTTTCACCAGATGATGAATGTTCTCGAACTTGGCGTCAGGATCTTTGAGAATCTCTACTACCTGGTCCGAAACGCTGTTCTTGCTGACGCGACCAGTGTTGCGCAGTGAGCGGAAAATCAGGTTGGTTGCGCGCTCATCGTTGTCCACTAGAAACTGTTTTACGCGCTCATGAATCGGTGCTTCTACCGTGGCACAAAAGCGTGTGCCCATATTGATTCCTTCGGCTCCCAGCGCCAGCGCTGCCACCAGGCCGCGGCCGTCACCGAAACCGCCGGATGCCAGCATGGGAATCTTCACTTTATCCGCGGCAGCGGGTATCAGAATCAAGCCGGGAATGTCATCTTCACCGGGGTGCCCGGCGCATTCAAAGCCATCAATCGAGATAGCGTCAACCCCCATACGCTCAGCAGACAATGCGTGGCGCACGGCTGTGCATTTATGGATGACAATGACTCCGTTGGCTTTGAAATCCTCAACGTGCTCCCTGGGATTGTGACCAGCGGTTTCCACAATTTTGACACCGCTTTCAATAATGGCCTTACGGTATTCCGCGTAAGGGGGCGGGGTAACTGAAGGGAGAATGGTGAGGTTGACGCCGAACGGCTTGTCCGTCATGGATCGGCAACGGTCGATCTCTTTGCGCAAATCATCCGGCGAGGGCTGGGTCAACGCGGTCAATATACCGAGGCCACCGGCATTGGATACTGCAGCGGCCAGCTCGGCGCGTCCCACCCACATCATGCCCCCCTGTACAATGGGGTATTCAATGCCTAACAGTTCAGTAATCCGGGTCTTGAGCGTCATTTTTTTGTTCCAAATTCGGTTTCAGTTCTGGTTTGGATTTAAATTGATTGCCATGGGGTTTGCCAGCATCAACGGGGTTGCATACGAATGGCACCATCCAATCGAATAACCTCACCATTCAACATTGAGTTGCCAATGATGCTTTGTACCATATTTGCGTACTCTTCAGGTTGGCCCAAACGGCTGGGAAACGGAACTTGTTTGCCTAATGCATCCTGCACGTTCTGTGGCATACCGGCCATCATCGGGGTGTAGAAAATCCCGGGTGCAATCGCCATCACGCGGATACCGTACTGGGCCAGATCCCGAGCGATGGGAAGATTCATCCCAACCACACCGCCCTTTGATGCGGAATAGGCGGCCTGACCCATTTGCCCCTCGAACGCTGCCACACTGGCAGTGTTAACAATCACGCCACGCTCTTCGCCAATGGGTTCTGCGGCGGCGAGTCGTGATGCAAAGTGCGTGATCACCGTGAAAGTACCAATGAGGTTGATCTCAATAGTTTTACGAAACTGGGCCAATGGATGAGGGCGGTTCTCTTTGCCCACGGTTTTGGCCCCGGTGGCGATGCCGGCACAGTTCACCAAAATGCGTGCCACACCATGGTTGGCTTCAGCCGTCGCAAGTGCCTGCGCTACATTCTCTTCGTTGGTCACATCCACTTTGATAAAGTCGCCGCCGATTTTGTCAGCGTGCGCTGCACCGGCTTCCTCATTCATATCAAATATCGTGACCTTGGCTCCGCACTGGGCCAGCATTTCAGCGGTGGCCGCTCCCAAGCCTGATGCGCCGCCGGTAACGATGGCGGCTAAACCGTTAATGTCCTTCATGTTTGTTCCTCTTCATACGAGTTTCCGGTTACAGCAATTCGAGCGCCATGGCTGTTGCTTCACCGCCCCCTAAGCAGATCCCTGCCACGCCGCGCTTCAATCCCCGTTGCTTCAAGGCAGCCAGCAGGGTTGCGATGATCCGCGCACCAGAGGCGCCTATAGGGTGTCCCAACGCACAGGCGCCGCCGTTCACATTGATGCGCTCGTGAGGAATATCCAGTTCTTTCATGGCGATCATGGCCACCACAGCGAAGGCTTCATTAACCTCAAACAAATCCACGTCCTGCACGCTCCAACCGGCCTGGCTCAAAACGTTACGCATAGCAGGCACGGGCGCACTGGGGAAGTCACCGGGCTCATGGGCGTGACATCCCGTGGCTACCACTTTGGCGCAGACGGTCATGCCCAGCCGCTCTGCCACGCTGGCACGGGTCAACACCAGGGCTGCCGCGCCATCAGAAATGGACGAGGAATTAGCCGCGGTGACGGTTCCATCTTTGGCAAACGCCGGTTTCAGAGTTGGGATTTTGTCAGCTTTCGCTTTCCCGGGTTGCTCGTCAATGGACACCCAGTGGGACCCCGCACGGGTGGTGACCTCCACCGGCACAATTTCGTCCTCAAACAAGCCTTCTGCTATGGCACGTTGTGCCCGCGCCAGACCTTCCAGGGCATAGGCATCCTGGTCATCCCGGGTGAAGCCGAATTTGCGTGCGTTGTTTTCCGCGAACACGCCCATCAGTGTGCCTTCCTCGTAGGCGTCTTCCAGGCCATCGAGGTACATGGCGTCTTTCATGGTGTCATGGCCAATGCGGCTGCCGGCACGGTGCTTATGCAACAGGTAAGGCGCATTGGTCATGGATTCCATACCTCCGGCCACCACCACATCGGCGGTTCCAGCCAGCAATGACTCCGTGGCCATAATAGCGGCCTGCATACCGGAACCACACATTTTATTGACCGTGGTAGCCTGCACGGAGCGGGGCAGCCCGGCACCCAGCGCAGCCTGGCGGGCGGGGGCCTGGCCCAATCCCGCCGGCAACACACAACCCATGTAAATGCGATCAATGGCCTCACCAGCGATGCCGGCGCGCTCCACCGCCGCCCTGACGGCCGCTGCGCCCAGCTCTGTGGATTTGACGGTGGCAAAACTTCCCAGCAAACCGCCCATGGGTGTACGGGCGTAAGAGGCAATCACGACGGGATCAGTCGACATAGCAGAACTCCTTTGAAACGGTAAATAACAACAGGTTTACAGGGAACGGGCGATGACCATTCGCTGTATATCCGAGGTGCCCTCATAGATCTGGCACACCCTCACATCACGATAGATTTTGGCCAGCCCGAACTCCTCCAGATAACCGTATCCGCCGAGGGTCTGAATGGCACCGGAGCACACGGCTTCCGCGGTTTCCGAGGCCACCAGCTTCGCCATGGAGGCCTCTTTCAGGCAGGGGGTGCCGGTGTCTTTTATGCTGGCCGCGTGCAACACCAGTTGCCGGGCAGCCTCCAGTCGGGCCGCCAGATCCGCCAGTCGAAACCCAACGGCCTGGTGATCGATGATGGGCTTACCCATGGAATTACGATCTTTCGCATAAGCCACGGCAATGTCCAGAGCGGCCTGGGCCATTCCTATACATTGCGAGGCAATGCCGATGCGTCCGAACTCCAGGTTTGACAATGCAATACGGTAGCCCTGGCCTTCAGCCCCCAATACCAGATCCGGTTCCAGCACCAAATTCTCAAAGCGCAGGGCACAGGTATCCGACGCACCCTGCCCGAGCTTGTGTTCTACCTTATCAACAAAATATCCGGGGCGATCTGTTGGGACCAGAAATCCGGTGATGCCTTTTTTGCCTGCCGCCGGGTCAGTCACCGCAAACACGATGGCGAGGCCGGCAATTTTGCCGGAAGTGATGAATTGCTTGGCCCCATTAAGAACATAGTTCTCGCCCTCTTTAGTAGCTCGGGTGCGGATGGCAGAGGCATCCGAACCGGCGTCGGTTTCGGTGAGCGCGAAGGCCCCAATTTTACGTCCGCCGATCAGATCCGGCAGGAACCGTTGCCGCTGCGGGTCTGTTCCATCTTTTAACAGTGCGGAGACGATCAGACTGTTCTGGATCGACAGGATGGTGGAGAGGGCTCCGTCAGCGGCGGCGATTTCCATCAGCGCCAGGGCATAGGAAACATAATCCGCACCCGCGCCGCCGAACGCTTCCGGAGCGGTCATACCCATCAACCCCAGGCCGGCCAGCTCCTCGAACAGTTCAGGTGGGTAGCCGCCATTCGCCTCAAACTGAAAGCTCTGGGGGCGAAGTCTGTTTTGGGAAAAATCCCGTACGGCATCGGCAATGGCCTGCTGGGTGCTTGTCAGTATCATAGCTACCTTGTTCTGTTTGTTTTTAGCGATTTAGCCGAAAATGACTGCGATTGGGCGCAATGTGCCATTTAATGCTATTGTATAGGACAACAATGTTGTTTATTATGCCCTTTAATGGAGCGACGGTTCAACCGTCTTTTGCAGTTATACCCGCAATCAGGCCTGCAGTGATCCCGGTGCAAAGCGGGAAAAGCGTGTGGGCCAAGACAGGCCCGGGGTCGCATTGAACGCTTGGTCAACACCATTCGGGGTTGGTTTGTACTGAGTAAATGCGCCATAGGGGTAAAAACAGAGATCCGTAAGAGGGCGCCATAAATGAGTTCCGTCATCGCGTAAGCAACGGGGTTCGTGGCAAAGACGACAACAAGCAGAGCAGACCATCTGCATTCAACTCGGTGAAATGTAGTGTGCTGCGTGTTACAATTTAAGGCTTAAATTGCCAACTGGATACACTTTAGCGATTGCAAATTTTTGATATTTCAACTTTCTGACATTGGATCCTGATATGCCACAAACCAAACCCCGAGAGCGCCGTAAACGAGACCCGGAAGGAACACGCATTGCCATCCTGGACGCGGCTCAGACCATTCTGGCGGAAGACGGCGCCGAAGCTCTCAGCGTTTCCCGGGTCGCCAATCTGGCGGGCGTCAACCGGGGCACGGCTTACCAGCACTTCCTGGCCAAAGAGGATTTGATCGAAGCCACCATGTCGCGGGTGAGCCATCAGTTATTGGAGGCGGTGTTCGAAGAAAAGGAAGGCAGCGTCTATCCCATTGAAGATGAGTTGGAGCCGGATCTTCAGCATCTTCCGGATATGATCAAGCGCATGGCCGGCTTTACCATGCGAATGGCGTTGTACACGGTGGATAACCCGGATATCAGTCGGATCTGGCTGTTCGATCTGCTGTCCAAAAAGGACCCCAAGGAAGACGTGTTCTACAAGCGTTTTTTGCAAGCCATCGAGCGCCTGGCCGCCAGTGACGTAAGTGCACCGGACATCGATGTTGAAGCGCTCGCCGTGCTGATGTTGTCGGGCTTCTTCTTGTGGCCGGTGTGGGTGGATTCCCATGCCAAGTCAAAAAAGATGCGCAAACAGATGGCACAGCGTTTTGGCAACGAAGTTTTGCGGCTCACGCTCAACGGCTTCCTTGCTGTGAAATCCCCAACGCCCCTGTAACAGCAGACATCGCCCAGCCCATGGGTTGGCCATGGGGTTCGATCAGGCATTTGTTACCAGGGCCCTGGATACAACAACAAAACAAATGTTAATCGTCACCCCTGGAGTTAACCCATGAGTTCAGATAGTTCCGCGTGGAGCCGCTACCCTGGCTACCGGATTGATCTTGTTCCCTCTCATTCCCTTGGCAAAGTCACCCGCAATGGTGTCACCTTGGCCCAAAGTAAGGCCTGCTTGCTGGTGCAGGAATCCGATCACGATGCACGCCTGTATTTCCCCGAGGCTGATGTGTTATGGGAGCACTTCTCCGCCAGCGATCATCAGACCCATTGCCCGTTCAAAGGGGACGCCAGTTATTGGTCGTTAGCGGTTGCGGACGACACCGTTGATAACGTCATCTGGACCTATCGGGATCCGCTGCCGCAGGTGGCGGGATTGAGCGGGTATGTGTCGTTTGATACGGAGCAACTACAGGTGGAGCTGATACAAAACTGGTCCGGCGAACCAGAGCATGCTGTCAGCACCCGTTTCCCCATCTGGGGTGATGCCCAAGATCTACTGTCTCTGCTGGATGTACAGCCTGTGTCGGATAAGTGTGCGTCCGATAGCTGTCCATCCGACACCGGCTCACCCCAAGCTTGTTATCGTAGCCAGCCTTACCCAAATCCACCCATCGGCACCTTCATTGAATCCCTGAAAGAGAAACGTCGGCGCAGCGTGGTCGAAGGTGGGCACCAGCTCAGCCAGGCGATCGTTGCTGCCTCCAAAACCATTCCAGAGCAACGGGTCACCTCCGCCTCCATGATTTTCAGCAAGGCCGCAAGCTTCGAAGAGCCTTTGGATGTAAAAGTCGACGTGCTGCGGCGTGGCCGTAGTTTTTCAACAGTGGAAGTCAAAACCCTGCAGCAGGATCAGATGCGCTCCACGGGTTTACTGCTTATGGATGCTTCGCCGGGGGATCGTATCAAGCAGGCCATCGCTATGCCAGAGGTCGCAGGACCGGACGCGGCAATGCCCCTGGATATGAAAGTGACTGGCCGCGAGATCCGTATTGTGGATGGGGCTTACACCAATGATCTTGATCATGTCGGCCCGCCGGAGTTATACGCCTGGATACGATTTCGCGACGCGCCCAAGGAGCAGTACCTGAACGCAGCCCTGATGACCCAGGCCACCACCCATTGGACCATCGCAGCAGCGCTAAGGCCGCACCCCGGTCTCAGCCAGGCCCTGGCCCATGTATCGTTGTCCACAGGCCCGTTGAAGGCGGATATTTCGTTTCATGACGATGTGGACGTCAGTGAATGGATGTTGTACGTGAATGACGTGGTCTATTCCGGAAAGGGGCAGGCCCAAAGCCAAGGGAAAATATTCGCCATCGATGGTCGCCTGCTGGCCTCATTTGCCATTCACACCATGATCCGGGATTTCGCCGGCGGAGGCGGGAAGGGGCACAACGCCATGTAAGCATGAGCGTCGCTGTTTAGAAATTGAATTGCACATCACCAAACACGGAGCGGGGCAGACCAACGAAGTAACGGTCCCCCGCAAACCCGCTGTAGTCCGCTCTCTCTGCATAGTATTCATCTGTCAGGTTGGTCGCACGCAGGCCCACTCCAATGGAGTCGCTGATTTGGTGCGCCAACCGTAAGTGCAGAAGATTATGCCCATCGTAACGGTGCAGATTCTCCAGGTCGGTATAATACTGACCCATCGAAACCCATTGCAGCTCCACCCGGGTGGCCGAACCAGGTTCCCAATTCAACTGCACTGAACCCATGCGTCTGGGGGCAGACACCATATCCTTGCCATCGGTATGCAACAGCTCGCTGCTCCCCGGTGCCGTCACATCATTGGTGTATTGATGCCGAACCAAGGCACCACCGGCGGTCAGTTCCCATGCGTCGGCAAAATTCCAGAAAAACTGATATTCGATACCGTAATGACGGGTTTCGCCGTTATCCAGGTTTTCCCGCTGGGAGGACTGAAAAATGACGTTGGACTTTTCCATGTAATAGGCCACCACATCGTAACTGACGTCACCTACTGTACCTTTGAACGCCAGCTCAGCACTGTCGACCTGTTCTGAATCCAGATTGGCGATCAGTTGCCCGGACTGTAATCGGTAAAGTTCGGTGGCCTGGGGTGGCCTGAATCCCTGTGTCAGGCGGCCTGAGGTAATGAACGCATCACTCAGATGATAAACCGCTCCCAGGTTGACGGAAATATTCTCAAAGTCATCCTTTCTGTCTTCCGGGCGGGTATAGCGGCAGCCGGTTGCTCCTGAGCCAACGTTGACACAGGGCGCGCCATTTTCATCGGTGTTGCCGCTTACCATTCGGTTGTCGTAGTCGTAGGCAAGGGTTTCATAGCGACCGCCAGCGGTGAAACTCAGCCGCTCGGTTGCCTGGTAATCCACCGTCATAAATGCAGCCACCATGCGGGCATCCACCTGGTAATCATACTGCTTGCCCGCCGGTATGGACCAATTGAAATCCTCCCCCTGGGTTTGCTTCAGGTAGGCATCGGTCAGTTCCAGGTCGATGCCTTGGGTCAAGGTCAACTCAGAAGACAAGGGTAAACGGTAGCTGGATTGCAATCCTGCACTACGCTGTCCATTTTCTTCGGTAGGTTGTCCCGGCAGAAAATGCATCAGGAACGCCATGTCAGAGTAACGGGCATAGGGTGTGATCACCAGTGTACGGTCATCTGAAAACGACCGTTCAAAATGGGTCTGCCAACGCACTGCCTGACTGTCCCTGTAGGCTTCCGGATTGGGGTTGGTGGTGCGCAGGTCTTCGTCTTTATAGGCATCAGTTCCTACTACGTAGCCTGCGGTCTCCTGGTTTAGATTGCTGCCGCTGAGCAGCGTCTTGCTGAACCAGTTTGCGCCATGATAATCGAAGCGGGCGGTAAATTTCTGTTGGTCGTAACCGGAGTCATCCTGGTAACCCCCATCGGATGCACCGTTGACACTGACCCGATATCCCAAGCGGCCACTGCTATCCGACGTGGTGAATTTCACACGCCCATAGTCGTAGGGGCCGGCTTCCAACGCCACCGATGATTCCGAACTTTGCGCGGGCGCCAGGCTAATGACATTGATTACGCCATGCACCGCATCCGAATGATGAAAGGAGGTTCCCGGCCCTCTCAACACTTCCACTCTACCGGCTTGTTCTGAATTGAGATCAAACAGCTGGTTCACATTGCAGAAACCGATGGGGCGCACAGACACACCATCCTCTGCGGCGTAGAACGAACCGCAGCTGCCGGCACCGGTCAACACGGGGGAGCGAATGGCAGTGAGGTGTTCCTGCCCATTACCGCGGGTGATCCACACACCCGGCACCCGGTTGAGCAATTCAGTGATGTGAACCGCAGAAACCAATTCGATCTCGTCCTCAGTCACCACACTCAGACTGCTGCTCTGCACCGCAATGGGTTCTTCAATACGATTGGCGGTAACCGTGATGGTATCCAATGGGGCCAGATCAGAAACGGTGGGCTCTGCTGCGAGTAACGTCTGGCCTGGTGACAAGCCGGAACAGATGAGAGCGAGTGAAACAGGAAAATGTCGGTGCAAGCAAAGGGTGTTTTTTGATTTCATTCTTATTCTGGTTTCTATGACTGCTTTGATCTCCATCATACAGCAATCGCAGGCAAATTTACTCTATTGAATTGTGTCACCATGGAGTAAACAATGTAAACTGATGGTCCGATCTAAAGCGTTAATGCAAACCTGTACCGGGGGAGTTGAATCAGCATGTTAACCGAAGATATCCGTATCGAAGTTGCCGGGGTCGAATTGGCTGCAAAGCAGTGGGGAAGTGCCGACAAACCTGCAATTATCGCCCTGCATGGCTGGCTGGATAACGCCGCCAGCTATGACCGGTTGGCACCGTACCTTGCAGATTACCGGGTAATCGCACTGGATTTTGCCGGTCATGGCTACAGCGGTTACCGGCCCAACGGAGTGCGTTACCATATGTTGGACAACGTGGATGATGTGATTGGCTTGGCGGATGCACTGGGTCTCGAGCAGTTTATGCTGATGGGCCACTCCATGGGTGCCGGAATCGCCACTTATACCGCCGCCAGCTTCCGTGACCGAATCACCAAACTGGTCTTGATCGAAGGTATAGGTACTATGGTTACACCACCGTTGGAGGCCCCCAAAGTACTGAGGACATCAGTGGATGAAATGAAGCGGGCCGGGGCCAAACGCAAACCCATTTATGAAGCACGTGAAGAAGCCATCGAGGCCCGGGCCCAGGCCATCGGTGGCATCAGTGTCGATGCTTCAACGATCTTATGCAGCCGTGGTCTGGAACACGTGGAAAACGGCTTTACCTGGCGCTCCGATTCCCGTCTGACGATGTCTTCCATATTTCGCATGACAGAGGAACTGGTGGAGGCATTTCTGGTAGCGTTGGATATGCCGGTATTGTTGCTTCGTGGTGAACAGAGCTTTGTGGCTCGTACCAATACCTTGCAGGAGCGGGCCAGTCATGTAGCGGATTGCCGGGTTGTCAGTCTTCCCGGCAATCATCATCTGCATCTGGAAGCAGAGAGTTACCAAGCCGTGGGCGACGCTATAAAATCGTTTCTGGCGCCTTAGTCTTTCTTACCGAACACAGGCTTGCGCTTTTCAATTAACGCCTGCACACCCTCACGATGGTCAGCGGAGTTGGCGCTTAGGGCTTCATACGCCAACCCGGTGTCCATCAAGGCATGCACAATGCGCTTCAATTCCAGATTGATCAACACTTTGGTCCAGCGAATGGCCTTGGTAGCACCGTTTAGCAGGCGATTGCACAGGGCCTCCACTGCAGCATCCAGTTCCTGGGCGGGAATACTGTAATTGATCAGGCCGATCTCGGCGGCACGGGGTGCTGTCAACAATTCACCGGTTAACAGGAACTCCTTGGCGCGCCCAAAGCCGATTCGCTGGGGCCAAATGGCGGCACCACCGTCACCCGCTACCAGGCCTAACGCAACATGAGGATCACCGATCTTTGCCGTATCCACCGCAAAGATGATGTCACACATCAAGGCCAGGGTGGCCCCCAGGCCCACCGCATGTCCATTCAGTCGACAGATAAGTGGCTTTTCCAGGTCGAGCATGGAAAACACAATACGTTTTGCCAGTTGTGCTTCGTATTCAAACTGCTCCGGGTTAGCAGCATTACCGGCAATGTGGTCCAGATCACCGCCGGCGGAAAAGGCACGTTCAGCCCCGGTCAGCACCACCACATCAGAGCCTGGATCCGCAGCAGCAAAAGTAAACACTTCCGACAGTTCCTGCAGCATCTTCAGGTTCACGGCGTTCAACAGTTCCGGCCGATTCAGGGTGATAGTCAGCAGGCGGGCCGACCGCTCAAGAAGCAGATATTGATACTCCGGCGGTGCAATTTGTTCGCTCATAAGAATACTCTTGTTCGGTTCCACTACGATTTCAGTTAAAGCACAATGCTGCAACGGCCTTTGCCTGGCCAGCCCGGCCGTCCAGTTCCGAGAGCAGTGCTTTCAAGCGGTAGCTCCACAGATGTAATGGAAATTCAAGGGTCATGCCCATGGCACCCATGAATTGATGAAGATCATACACCACCCGGGTCGCGCTTTCCTGCGCGTGCAGTGCCGCCAGTGCAGCATCGCCGGCGTCTTCCGACCAGGCGGCTTTCAAGGCCAGCAGGCGTACTCCGCGGGCAAGTACCGTAGATTCAGCCATGCGGTGTTGAACTGCCTGGAAGCTGCCCAGGGGGCGACCGAATTGCTTACGCACACTCAAGTGCTCAATGACGGTATCCAATGCGGCCTGCAGCAGGCCAGCGGCTTCCGCCGCCAAGGCAACCCGTAACCACTTGTGAACATTGGCTGCGTCGGCTGCCGACAGGGGAGTGTAAACCGCACTGCTTTTCAAACGCCCCATAGGATACCCATACAGGGAATCCATGCTCTCGACCAAATCAGGGGACGCCCGGGTAATACCAACCTGATTGCCATCCAGAATGATCAGGGTACCTGCCTGCGCCACAAAACGACCGGGGCGACCGTGCTCAATCACCGCAAAAGGTCGAGGCCAGTCGCCTTCCAGTTGCGCAGACAGCAGCATGGAGAGAGCAGCTTCAACGGTATAGGGCAGCCGTGCCAGGCGCTCTACCATAGCGGCAGCCGCGACCGGGCCCAGCTCCGGAATCTGGGCCGCTTCAAAGAATCCGCCCTGTTCCAATTCCTGTTCCAAGGTATCACTGGTCAGGCAGAATCCACGGAAGTCCGTTGGTGGGCTTAAGTAGCGGGAAACCAGTTTGTCCAGGGCGCTGCTTAGCGTGATTTGATCCGAATTCAATGCAAAATCCATCAGCGGGGCTCCCTGGGCAACTGCAATAATTGGGTGGCAATCAGATTCAACTGGATTTCAGCGGCACCGGATGCGATGCCGGCGACAATCCCCCGTTGGTGGTGGGCTAACAACAATGGATCGCCGCTGGCCAGCGTCTCCGGCAGATGCTCAACCACAAATTCCGCCACCAGACGTTCGCAATTGACGGTGGCAACCCGCGCCACGCTGGCTTCCGCCCCGGCCGTAATGCCTTTTTGTCGTTGATCGATAATTTCATAGCTGAACAGGCGCGTGGCCTCACAGGCAGCCTTCGCCCGAGCCGCTTGTTCAGCAGCACCAGAGTGAAAGCGATCCCGTTGTTTGAGAAAATCCACTGCCCGCTGCAACATTCTGGATGCCAGGGCAAAGCGGGGGATACCCACACGCTCCAGCGATAATGCGGTGCGCACGATATCCCAGGCCTGACCTTCCTCGCCCAACATGGCCGTCGCCGGTACCATGACATTTTCGAAAAATACTTCGTGGATGTCCCCTTCACCGATCAGGCTGGGGATTTCCACAACAATGATGCCCGGCGTGTCCATGGGCAGCAGAAATATGGAGATGCCTTTCTTGCCGGAACCCGTTCTGGCCAGCAGAAAACAGGTCTCCGCTTCCCCCGCATAGGAGGTCCAGATTTTCTGGCCGTTAATGCAATAGTGGTCGCCTTGTTTTTCGGCTTTCGTTCGCAGGGACGCCAGGTCTGATCCGGCTTCAGGCTCGGAAAAGCCCTGGCACCAGATGGTCTCGCCCTGTGCCATCGGCGGGATATAACGTTGTTGCTGAGCTTCTGTACCAAAGCGCATCAACGTGGGACCAATCCAGTTTACATTCATGTACTGGCCGCCACGAGGCTCACCGGCCGCCCACATTTCTTCCGCCAAAATGAAAGAGGACCAGGCATCCGCTTCCCGTCCGCCCCATTGCCGGGGCCAATGGGGCACCAGTAGTCCGGCATCCGCTAGGCGGGCGCAGAACTGCTTGGAAAACTCGCTTTGCGAGGCTGAACCGGGCCCGTGAGCAATGCTTTCCCAATTGTCTGGCAGGTTTTGCGCCAGAAAATCACGCACCGTAGCGCGAAATTCTGTCTGTTGTTGATTCCAGGAAAATTCCATTCTACATCAATCCTGTTCCAGGCTATTTGGCGCGGCTGCGGGGCAGGCCAAGCGCCCGTTCCGCGATCATGCTGCGATGAATTTCACTGGTTCCGCCATAAATGGTGGTGCCCTGGGCGTGCCGATAACACAGATTCAATTCCCCGGCAGGCCCTTCGCGATTCGCCAATGAGTAGGGCGCCGTGAGATCCAGTAAATCGGCTGCGTCTTCCAGGAATTTTTCCGAGGAGAACATCTTGGCCATCGGCCCATATCCCAGATTGGGCAGCTTCTCCACCGCTGACCACAGGGAGCGGCGTGCGATCATTTCGGTGAGGTAGAAATGCGCCATGGATTTGGCCAACCGTTTGAGGGCATGGGGATCTTCAATCAACGGCCGTCCGCCATAGGTGATGTCACGGCAGAGTTCAGCAGCCGCATCCACCATTGCCCGTTGGTGTCCGGCAAAACTGCCACCACCGTGTTCCAGCTCCAGGCCGGCGGCCATGACTTTCAAACCGGCGTCCACATCACCCAGGCGATAGCTGTCCGGGATCTTCACCCCTTCGTAATAGGTGATATTGGTACGCTCTTCCTGGAAGGTGTATACCGGTTGCACTTCCACGCCCGGCGCATCCAGCGGCACGACAAACATGGTGAGACCTTTGTGCTTGGCCACTTCGGTGTTGGTGCGGGTCAGCATCAATACATATTGTGCGATATTGGCCCCGCTGGTGAACATCTTTGAACCGTCGATGCGCCAGCCATCTCCATCACGGGTGGCTCGGGTTTTAGCCGCGAACACATCAGAACCGGCATGGGGTTCGGAGTAACCCAGGCTGCAGATCACGTCGCCGCTGACGATTTTACTCAGCACATCCCGCTTCAATTCATCACTGCCAAAACGGCGGATCATGGTTCCCACCATGGAGGTGGTTCCCACCGCATGATGGCTCCAGCCGTGCTTCTCCCAAATATGGGAAAGTGCGCTCATGGAATAGGGAGGTGCTGCACGACCGCCCCATTCAACCGGCCAGTCCGGGAACAACAGCTTGGCTTCCGCCAGCTTTTTGTGTACCCCGGCATCAAATCCGTCAAACGAATAGTGGGCTTTGGCTTTCAATTCAGGGGTCAGTGTTTTGGTGAAAAAGTCGTCCAGCTCTGCCGCCATCTGGTGGGCCTGCTCACCCAGGTCAAAATCAATGGACACTTCACCCACATCCGGTAACTCCGCGGTCTCTCCGGCATACAGCCGACGACCACCTTCTTCCAACAGACGTTCCGGATCACCCAGAATCAACGACCAGTCTTTAGCGCGCAGGTTGTACAAATAAATATCGTACTCCGTGGTCAGGCCATAGCCCCCAAACACGTGCAAGGCGTGCAGCACGGCTTTACCGGCAGTCCTGGCGCTCCACCAGGCCGCTAATGAAACCTGGGCGGCGGCGTCTGATTCGCCGTGGGCGATGTCGTGAATGGCCTTCCAGATGAAATACTTGCCGCCATCAATATCCGTAATGCGGTCGGCCAATGGGTGTGACAGCGCCTGATAGGTACCAATGGGTTGCCCAAAGGCTTCCCGCTCACAGGCATAGGCGGATGCCAACTGCACCGCCTCGCGGGATAAGCCCGACAGTGCTGCAGCCACCAATAATTTCCATTCTTCAATGGCCTGGTTGAACAATGTAATGCCGTGGCCGTCTTCTGCCAGTGGCGTCTTGGGCGCGGCCGCCAGATTGAGCTCAGCAATGGGGGTTGATGCCAGATTGTCTTCTTCCCGAGCGTCGATACCGGCCACGTCCACCAGCACCACCATATCCCCCTGGCGGGCAATTACGTAATGGGCCACCGCGCCGCCGGCCACCCATTGCACCGGTGCCTCAGCCAGGTCGTGATAGGCAAGTGTAATCACGGCCTGACCCTGCACCGACTTATCCAGCACAGCGCCATTGGCTTCCGTGCCCAACAGCGCCAACAGCCGGGTTGCCACCAGGGTTTCCGCAATCGGACCAGAAGCCAGGGTTCTGCCGACTTCTTCCATCAAAACCACAGCGTCCAGTACACCCAGTCCCAGGCCGCCGGCTTCTTCCGGCACCCGCATTGAGAACGCACCCATCTCGGCCAGGCCTTGCCACAGCGCCGGATCAAAACCTTTGGGCTGCGCTGCGCGGACTCTCTGCATGCTGCTTTCTTCCGTGAGAAAGCGCGCAAAGTTTTCGCGCATCATTCGCTGATCATCTGAGAGGTGTAAATTCATGTAGGACAACTCCGTAATCTGATTTTGGAGGAGCGGCCTGTAATGAAGTTAAGCCGACATGCTCGCTTGCGGTGTCCGGCTGGCCCAAAACAGGAGCGCCCTTATTTTTATCTTTATATCCCTATTAAAGAGATCGCCATGATTGCTGGTGCCTGATTGCTGGTGAAGTTGATCACGTGACACAGCAGAATGTGTTCGATGCCTCAAAGAGCTTGCCCTAATCTTTTTTTGTGATGCTATATTGCTGATTCCATGAAGGAAATTTTCGCATCAGGCGCCATCACTTAGCACGTTTGGCAGGGCGGGCAGGTACTCATTTTTAACCTGAACTATGCTAGCACCCAACACATTTATTGGTCAACAGGGTTGTTTATTAACGCAATTTGTGGCACAAAAGCTGTCTAAGTTTCTGAGTGTCAGTGAGAATCATTTGAAGGGCTTTCACAAGCCATTGCAGCGTCTGAATAACGCACGCATTTACGGAACCCAATAGCAGTAACCAACTGCAACAATCAATGCTGGTGACGAACGCCCAGATGCGAGTGGGGGAGAGCAGGTCTAGGGCCTGATTCACATGAGCCTCAACGTAAAATAAATATAAAAGCCCGCCGAGGGCGTGGAGCAAAAGCGAGACCGGGATGAGTGGTAAAGAGAAGACAGTGGTAATTACCGGGGCAAATGCAGGGATCGGCTATCAGGTTGCCCTGGCGTTTTGCCAGCAGGGTGCCCGCGTGGTAATGGCCTGCAGAAGTAAAGACAAGGCGGAGCAGGCACGTAGCGAATTGCTGGAACAGGTTCCCGCAGGCAACATTGACATTCTTCCACTGGATGTATCAGAGCTTTCCTCCATCAATGAGTTCGCCCGGCAGTTTGCCGATGAGATCGGAGAGCTGGATATTCTGATTAATAATGCCGGGATCGTGACACCACACCTGCACCGTAACAGCCTGGGTTACGAATTGCACTTGGCCACCAACTATCTGGGTGCCTTTGCGGTCACAGGGCTGCTGCTGCCTTTTTTTAAATCGAGCCGGCAGACCCGCATTGTCAATGTGGGCAGCCTGGCACACCGTTTCGGCAAGTTTGATTTCAACGATCCTAACTGGAATCAGCGTAAGTTCAATCACTGGAAAGCGTATGCGCAAAGCAAGATCGCAACCGCCAGTTTCACCCAGGAGCTGAACCGGCGCCTGCAATTGACCGGCAGTGACACCATAGCATTGGGGGCCCATCCCGGTTTCGCAGCCACCGACATGGGGCGCAAAACCGGTGCCACTACCCCCAGCACCAGGTTCGGTCAGTGGTACCAGAACAAAATGGAAGCCTGGATAGTGGGGCCTCCCAATCAGGCGGCACAGCCGATTCTGTATGCGGCCAGTGAAAACGGCGTGGAAGGCGGTGACTATTACGGGCCTACTGGCTGGTTCGAAATCAAAGGCAAACCCGGTCCGGCGCGGATCAATCCATTGGCAAAGAACGTGGAGTTTGGCAAGCGCATTTGGGCCATATCAGAATCTTTGACCGGCGTGAGTTACCTCGCGGACCTGGAGACCAAATCCAACAGCCTGGAGTCCGGCTGCTGACAGCCAGGGTATTACAAGGTTTCATCATGACTACAGAAAACCGTATTGAAGCATTACGCCAAGAGGTTCGCGCCTGGCTTGAAAGCAATGTGCCCACCGGCTGGCGTGAGGCAATGACCAACGTTGAGCAGGATGCCTTTGTTGCCGCACAGCGAGACTGGTTCGTGAAACTGTCCACTGCCGGTTACGCCACTCCGCACTGGCCCCAGGGCTGGCTGGGTGGCGGCCGTAGCCTGGCGGAACAAAAAGTCATATTTGAGGAAGTGGCGCGCGCAGATGCGCCGCGGTTGATTTTGTATTTTGTCGCCTTGTACCACGCGGCCTGTACATTGTTTGAATGTGGCACAGACCAGCAGCGGGAAAAGTATCTGGATGGCATTCTGCAAGGCAAAATCTGGTGTCAGGGCTTTTCTGAGCCTAATGCAGGCTCCGACCTTGCATCCCTGCGTACCAAGGCAGAACGACGTGGTGACCGTTATGTCATCAACGGTCAGAAAATATGGTCCACCATGGCCCAGTACGCCGACTATTGCCTGTTGCTGGTGAGAACAGATAACTCCGGGCCACCACAGGCTGGCTTGACTTATCTGCTCCTGGACATGAAAACCAAAGGCGTTTCGGTACGACCGATTTCCCAGATCACGGGGGATGACGAATTCGCCGAGATCTTCTTTGATGACGTGGAAGTTGCAGTTGAAGACCGGGTAGGGGAGGAAGGCGCGGGTTGGGCCGTGGCTCAGGCCACCCTGGCATCTGAGCGCGGGCTGACGCTGGTGGAGTTGACCCAACGCATGCGGTATGCCTTACCCATGCTGGTTCAATCCATGCGCCAAAACGGCTGCGAACATGATCCGGTGGTGCATCGTGACCTGGGTAAGCTGATCGCTAATGTAGATGCCGCCTGCGCCCTGGCAGACCAATACCTGATGAAGCGAATCATGGGTGATGAGCAGGTGGGTGATGCGTCGATCGTCAAACTCTTCTATGCCAAGACCCTGCGCGAGTTTGCCGCGCTGGGTGTCCGAATCGGTGGACTGCAGGCCCAATATTATTCCGGCTTTATGCGGGGAGCCACCCAGGAAACCGGACACTGGACCTTGGATTTTATGAATTCCTACAACTGGTCCATTGCCGGTGGCAGCAACGAAGTGCAGCGCAACATTATCTCCGAGCGTATGCTCGGCATGCCGCGGGAACCGAAAAGCTGGCAGTTGGCGGAGGGTAAAGCATGAGCTTTGAGTTGAAGGAGCTACAGGATTCCACGCGCAGGGTCATAGACGCCGCCGGAATCGCAGCCGACGAATCAGAGCTGTGGTCGCAGCTTACTGAACTGGGCTGGTTGATGGTGACGGTGCCAGAGAGTCTCGGTGGTCTTGAGGCCGGAGTACAGGGCGCCTGCACCATGCACTGTGAACTGGGCCGCGGCCTCGCGCGGGCACCTTACCTGCCCGCCATGCTGGCGCTGGATGCTATCTGTGGGTCCGAGCAATCGGAGCGTGATACCTGGCTGGAACAGGTCTTCGCAGGTGGTCTCATCACCACCTGCCTGGCGGAGTGCAGCCTCCACGTTAGCGACTCACGTCTGGATGGCAGCGCCACAGGCGTGCAATCCGCAGACAGCGCTCAGCACGTGCTCCTGTGGACCGACAGTAATGACCTGGTGGTGCTGGTGGATCTGCGCAAGCCCGGGGTGGCCATCACCGCGAAACCTACCTGGGATCTGACCCGGCGGCTCTTTGACGTGGAGCTGGATCAGGTACCGCTCAGTGAACATCATATTGTGGCCGAAGGTGAGTCAGCGCGGGTTATGATTCAACGCTTGGCGGCGTTGCGGGACTTCTACCTGGCGGCGGATGCCATCGGGGGCGCCCAAACCATGCTTGAGATGACCATCGAGCATCTGCAGACCCGAGTTCAGTTCAAACGCCCGCTGGCCCTGTTCCAGGCGCTGAAGCATCGCTGTGCGGATATGAAAGCGTCCATTGTCGCCGCCGAGGCCATGCTGTTTGACGCGTTGCGCAGGCTGGAAGGGGATCTGGACAACCCGCAATTCGGCATCAAAGCCAGGGGTGTCAAAATGTTTGCCACCACCATGTTTACCCAGGTGGCCGAAGACTGCCTGCAGTTGCATGGTGGCATTGGCATGGCGGATGAGCATCCCTGCCATTTATTTTTGAAAAGGGCTTTACTGAGCGAGCAATTGAGCGGTTCTGGCGCCGCATATGCATCTAATCTGGCTCTGGATCTGATTGAAAATTCAGGCAATTTGCAGTCAGGGAAATGTGCATAGACTATGGCCTCGCCATGCTTTATAGTAATCACCAGTGGTGTACATTAAGGAATGTAAGCGAATGCGGCCTCTACCCAAACTCGACGCCTTCAACCGCGACTTCTGGACCGGTGGTGAGCACAACGAACTGCGGATTATGTACTGCAATGACTGCGATGCGTTTATCCATCCACCGCGTCCGGTGTGCCGTCACTGCCTGTCGGACAATGTCGCTGCCAAGGCGGTTGAGGGCACCGGTGTGGTGGACACCTACACCGTGAACCACCAGGCCTGGCACCCGAAAATGGAAGTGCCGTTTATCGTAGCGAGAGTAGCACTGGATGGTGCCCCGGGCGTGTACCTCACCACCAACATCATCGGTTGTGGCGTTGACGAGGTGGAGTTCGGTGACCGCGTGAAAGTAACCTTTGAGCGCCAGGACGATGTTTATCTGCCGCTGTTCGAAAAGATATCCTGATGACGAAAACCAATGAAGCATACATCACCGGAATAGGGCAGTCCGAAATCGGGCAGAACCTGCAACGGCATCCGCTGCTGTTGACGGTGGATGCGGTAAAAGAAGCCTTGGCTGAAGCGGGGTTGAGCATCCACCAGATTGATGGGGTCTCCACCTATCCAGGTCGTGTGCCGCAAATGCTGGGCTTTTCGCCCATTGGCGCCGACGAGCTGATTGATGCGCTGGGCATCAAGGCGACCTGGTATGCAGGCGGTGGCGAAATCTCATCCCAGTTGGGCGCGGTGGTGGCTGCGGTTGGCGCTATACGTTCCGGCCAGGCCCGTCATGTTATTTGCTACCGCACTGTTTATGAAGCCGCTGCCATGGCCCGGCCCGATGAGTACCCCATGCCGCGCCGCGACCGGGTAGAGGGCAGCGCTCAATGGACGGCCCCGTTCAACGCCTTGTCCCCAGCCACCTGGTTTGCCCAATACGCCATGCGCCATGTGAAAAAATATGGCCTGACCCGGGAACAACTGGCACAGATCGCGCTGACCGACCGGGCCAACGCCCTGTTGAACCCCCGGGCACTGGTGAAGAAACCGCTGAGCCTGGACGAATATATGTCCGCCCGCATGGTGGCCGATCCCATCTGCCTGTACGACTGTGACCGTTTCACAGATGCTTCAACCGTACTGATTGTGTCAGCAGGCGATGCCCTCGACGAAGTGACCTGCACACCCATTCGCATTGTAGCGATGGCCGGCAGTGTAGATCGTCACAGTTGGGATCAGGCGGAGTGGATGGCATCTTACGCCACCGGTCGGGACCTGTGGCAGCGTACCGACTACACCCCGGCGGATGTGGACACTGCACAACTCTACGATGGCTTCAGCTTTCTCACCCTCACCTGGCTTGAAGGGCTGGGCTTCTGCGAAGTGGGAGAAGGCGGTCGCTTTATCGAAGGTGGCAAGCGCATCGCCCTGGATGGCGAGCTTCCTCTCAACACTTTTGGTGGACAGATTGGTGGTGGCCGCCTGCATGGATTCGGGTTTGCTCATGAGGCGGTGGTACAACTGCGAGGCCTGGGTGGTGATCGCCAGATCAAGGGCGACCCCAAAGTGGCGGTGGCCACCTCCGGTGGCGGTCCATTGGCAACGGCGTTGTTACTGGCGCGGGATTGACGCGCAGTGTCTGCCCAGGGATTTTGGCGTCGTATCCGCCTGACTCCGGCGCCGGGGGTGATTCAAGCGGATGTGGAAGATGACTTCCACTGTATGACGGTGCTCCTCCACCACGAGCAGGGCAAGGCAACGGACGTCATTGCGGATCTACAGCGGGCCCCCTGGAGCACGTGCCCCGGAGCGCCAGCGGAGCTGGTCAAAACGTTTAAAGGGCAGGCTCTGAGCGAGTTCCCTACGGTGGGGCAGAAGCACACACACTGTACCCACCTGTATGACCTGGCGTTACTCGCCGCCCGCCATGCCGGTGATGACACACCGACGATCTACGACATTCAGGTGTCAGATCCGGTGAATGAACATCGGCAAGCGGAAATAAAGCGCAATCAACGATCATTGTTGTGCTGGAAAGAATCAGGCTTTCACATTGTGGAGCCAAAGGGTGCTGCGGGAATCAGGCTCGACAAACTACGGGTTTGGATAGACACCCTGGCGCCGGAGCTGCAAGAGCCGGCGCGCCTGTTACAGTGGGGAAACATGCTTGCCAACGGTCGCATCATCCCACTTGAGAAGCAGTCGGATGCCACAAAAATGCCGGCCAGTTGCTACACATTCCAGCCTGAAAGGGCAGTAGTGGCTACCCGCATAGGCTTGATCAGAGACTTCAGCCAGGGCGACGGAACTCCACTGGATGATGTGAGCGTCTCAGTCAGTACTAAAACAACAATAGAGTTTTAAAACAATTAGGGATGCTCTGATTAAGTCCACCCGTATGGCATAATCCAGGAATCACATGAATGGTGGACAATATGGATCAACTCAGTTTCTCAGAGGCAGAATACAATCACAAGAAGCGTAAGACCCGC